>JBAQTC010000037.1:0-129167 GCA_049296795.1 Burkholderiaceae bacterium | reverse complement strand
AAAGGGTAGCAAAATGCACTGCGGATCCGATGGTAAAACACCAGACCTCGCTGTAAGCCGCGCCAACACTGGTGCGACGGAAAGGAAAAAGCCTAACCGACTAGAGTTAGGCTTTGTACATTGGTGGGCCGTCACAGACTTGAACTGTGGACCAAAGGATTATGAGTCCTCTGCTCTAACCAACTGAGCTAACGGCCCAACGCAGCGCAGATTGTAAGGGTCATCTGGTTCGCGCTCAGAGTGCGCAACCACCCGCCGTGGGCCGGCCTGTTGTCATCGCCTATTTGTGGTGACTCAGTGCGTTGCTGACCAGCTTGGAGGTGATGTCTACGATTTGGATCATGCGGTCATAGGGCATCCGGGTTGGGCCGATCACGCCCAGGGTTCCCACCACCTGCCCGTCCACTTCGTACGGCGCACTGACGACCGACAGCTCTTCAAACGGGACAACTTGGCTTTCACCGCCGATGTAGATCCGCACCCCTTCAGCCCGGCCTGTCACGTCCAGTAGCCGCATCAGTTGGGCTTTTTCTTCGAACAGCTCGAATGCCCGGCGCAAGTGACTCATATCGCTGGAGAAATCGGTCACTGCTAACAGATTGCGTTCACCCGAAATCACGACTTCGTCCTGGGTTTCGGACATGGCGTCTGAGCTGGCGTTGACCGCGGCCTTCATCAGGGCGGCGATTTCCGAGCGCAGCGATTCGACCTCGTTTTGCAGGCGTTCCCGGACCTGCTCAATGGCCAGACCCACGTAATTGGCGTTGAGGTAATTGGCTGCCTCAACCAGCTGAGTCTGCGAGTAATCGGACTCGGTAAAAATTACCCGGTTTTGAACGTCACCCTCGGGCGAGACAATGATGACCAACACGCGTTTTTCTGATAAACGCAAAAATTCAATGTGATGAAAAACCGAGTTGCGACGCGGCGCAATCACCACGCCAACGAATTGAGACAAGTTTGACAGCAGGTTGGCCGCATTGGCGATAACTTTTTGGGGTTGATCTGCCGCTAGCCTATGCGATGTGAATTGCCCGTGCTGCACGGTCAGCATGGTGTCCACAAACAAGCGGTACCCCCTGGCTGTGGGAATCCGCCCAGCCGAGGTGTGCGGGCTGGCAATTAAGCCCAGCTCTTCCAAATCAGACATCACGTTGCGGATAGTGGCAGGCGAGAGATCCAAGCCGGAGGCACGCGACAAAGTACGCGACCCCACCGGCTGGCCGTCGGCAATATAGCGTTCAACCAGGGCTTTCAACAACAACTTGGCACGATCATCGAGCATGACTTCATTTTAATGATGTAATTTGCCGATGAAATCCAAATTTCGCCATGTTGCCCTAATTGGTAAATACCAGGCCGGTGCGGCTGATGCCAGTTTGACCTCGGCGCGCGCTGGGCTGCACAGTATTGCCCTTTTCCTAGAACAGCAGGGCTGCACCGTGTCGATCGAGAAAGACACCGCCATCAACTGCGGGATCACGGCCTATCCAGCGCTCGATGTTGCCGCTATCGGAAACGAATCTGACTTGGGCCTGGTGCTCGGCGGTGACGGCACCATGCTGGGCATTGGGCGCCAGCTCGCCCCTTTTGACGTTCCCTTGATCGGCATCAACCAAGGGCGACTAGGCTTCATCACCGATTTGGCGCTGGATGATTTCCAAGACAGACTCAAGCCCATGCTGGAAGGCGACTTCGAAACAGACCACCGCAGCCTGATGCAAGCCAGAGTCTTTCGCCATGACCACTGTGTGTTCGATGCCTTGGCCATGAACGACGTGGTCATCAACCGTGGCGCCACCACGGGCATGGTCGAGTTGCGGGTTGAAGTGGATGGTCATTTTGTGGCGAACCAGCGCGCCGATGGCTTGATCATTGCCTCCCCAACTGGTTCGACGGCTTATGCGTTGTCAGCCGGCGGGCCTTTGCTTCATCCCAGCGTGGCCGGCTTGGTGATGGTTCCGATCGCACCCCATACCCTGTCGAACCGGCCTGTGGTTATTTCAGAATCGTCCGAAATCGTGATCTGCATCGTGGCCGGTCGCGAGGTGAGTGCTAATTTCGACATGCACTCACTGGCCTCGTTGCAACTGGGAGATCGCGTGGTGGTGACTCGCTCCCAGCACCGTGTGCGCTTCCTCCATCCCAAGGGCTGGACTTATTTCGATACGCTGAGGCAAAAACTGCACTGGAATGAGGGGGTGGCCTAACGTGAGCCTCAAACGCATCGTCCTGCGCGATTTTGTCATCGTCAGCGAACTTGAGCTCGATCTGGCCGGCGGCTTCACGGTGCTCACCGGCGAGACCGGTGCCGGCAAATCGATCTTGATCGATGCTTTGCAACTGGTCACGGGTGAGCGCGCCGACACCGGCATGATTCGTGAAGGTGCGCAACGGACCGAAGTCAGTGCCGAATTCGACCCCAACGCGGCCATCAGCCAATGGCTGGTGAATGCAGGCTTTGACGCCGGCGAAACGCTGCTGCTGCGCCGAACCGTCGATACCCAGGGCAAAAGTCGGGCCTGGATCAATGGCAGCCCGGCCACTGCCACCCAATTGCGGGAGCTTGCAGAGCAATTGTTCGACATCCATGGTCAACACGCTTGGCAAAGCCTGACCCGGCCCGAAGCAGTGCGAGCGCTGCTCGATGCTTACGCCCAAATCAGTTGCGCCAACTTGGGCGTGCTGTGGCAGCAGTGGCGTTTAGCCCAAGCTGCTTTGACTGCTGCACTCGCAGCCCAAGAATCAATGCAGCGCGAACACGAGCGCTTGAGTTGGCAAATTGGCGAAGTTGAAAAGCTCGCCCCTCAAATCGACGAATGGGAAGAGCTCAACACCGAACACAGCCGCTTGTCCCACGCCCAAGCCCTGCTTGATGCCGCACAGGGCGCGTTGACTGCACTGGAAGACGAGGGCGGCAACGCTTTGGGGAGACTACATACTGCGCATCAATTGCTGCAACAGCAAGAACAGCACGAGGCCCAATTCAAAGACTTGGCCGAGGTGCTGTCCTCCAGCCTGGCCCAGGCCCAAGACGCAGCCCATTCACTGCACGCCTACCTCAGGAAAACCGAGCCTGACCCGCAACGCCTGGATCAACTCGACCAGCGCATGGCCTTATGGATTTCTCTGTCGCGGCGCTACAAACGCTCGCCACCAGAATTAGCCGCCCTACTGGCTTCTTGGCAAGAGGAACTCCGAGGACTTGATGCGGCAGCCAACCTGAACGGCTTGAGCGCCGCCCAAGAGCAGGCCCACAGCCTGTATTTGAACGAAGCTAAACGGGTCTCCAAAGCCCGCGCTGGCGCCGCTCCGAAGCTGGCCAGCACCATCACCGCAGCCATGCAAGGCCTGGCCATGCAAGGCGGGCGGTTTGAAGTGGCGCTGCAAAAATTGGCGCAACCCCAACAAAGCGGACTGGAAGAAGTGAGTTTTTTGGTCGCTGGTCATGCGGGTAGCAGTCCAAGGCCAGTCAACCGGATTGCCTCTGGCGGCGAGTTATCGCGCATGGCCTTGGCCATCGCGGTGACCACCAGCCAACTCGGTAGCGCCCAGACCCTGATTTTTGACGAAGTCGATGCCGGCGTTGGTGGCGCTGTGGCTGAAACCGTGGGGCGTTTGATGAAACAACTCGGAGTTGATCGTCAGGTGCTGGCGGTCACCCATTTGCCCCAAGTGGCCAGCTGCGCCGATCACCATTTTCGGGTGAGCAAACAGCTTCAAGGAAAAGCCACTGTGAGCAGCGTGAGCGCATTGCAAGGCGAACAACGCGTCGCAGAAATCGCCCGCATGCTGGGCGGAGAACACCTGTCGGCCACCACCGTGGCTCACGCAGCAGAAATGCTCAATGGGAAAAATTGAAATTAAATTCAAAACCATGGAAATCGTTCTGATCACAGGCATGTCGGGTTCCGGCAAATCGGTGGCGCTCAATGCCTTGGAAGACGCCGGTTATTTCTGCGTCGACAATCTGCCACCTGAATTGTTGTTGTCCTTGGTCGAGCTGCAGCGAGAACAGGGTGCGCGACGCTTGGCGATCGCCATTGATGTCCGCAGCGCCACGTCTTTGCCTCTGGTACCCCAACATTTCGCGACTTTGCGCCAGCAAGGCGTAATGATCAAATCGTTGTTTCTGGACGCCAGCACCGACACGCTGGTCAGACGCTATTCCGAATCACGTCGCAAGCACCCTTTGTCGCAAAAGGGAGTCAGTGCAATCAACTTCGATCAACAGCGCGCCCTGGTTGATGCGATCGAACAAGAGCGAATTTTGTTGGCCGACTTGCGCGAGCAAGCGCAACTCATCGACACCAGCTTGATTCGGTCCTCCCAACTCCAAGGCTATGTCAAATCATTGATTTCGGCTCCGGCCGATCAACTCATCCTGGTTTTTGAATCCTTTTCTTTCAAGCGCGGTATCCCGGCTGAGGCCGACTTCATGTTTGATGTCCGCATGCTGCCCAATCCGCACTACGACGATGATTTGAGAGCGCTGACTGGCCGCGATCCGGCTGTGGCCCAATTCCTAGCGCAACAAACCGAAGTAGCGCAAATGCTCGTTCATATCAAGCAGTTTTTAGAGTACTGGATGGTCAGTTTGGCCCGAGACAACCGCAGCTACGTCACGGTGGCCATTGGATGCACCGGCGGCCAGCATCGATCGGTTTACCTGGTCGAGCAGTTGGCCAGCGCTTTGAGCCAACAATGGTTCACGCTCAAGCGCCACCGCGAGATCGATGCCGCTTAAGCGCATCCCAACTCAAGCCTGCAACAGCTTTCGAACCGGCGCCGGCAGTCCCAGCTGCGCCCAGCGCTCGGTGCCGAACCAGTCTCCCGAGCCCTCAACGTCAGCCCTGGCCGACCAGCCGAGCTTGACCGGATGCAAGTGCAAGTCTTTGTGGGTCAACACATGGGTGAATGCCGGTTCATCTTGCAAAGCCTGGTGCTGCTGGGCTGGGACTGCCGCCTGCAAAGCCTCCCGGCTGTCAAACAATGCGAAACAGTAGAGCCCGCCCCAAATCCCGGGGCTGGGCCGCTGGCTTAACCAGACCGCACCATCGCTCCGCTGCGCCCAGAGCAACCAAAAGGACTGCGCGCTGCGCTTGAGCTTGCGTGATTTAACGGGGTAACGTTGGGCCGCACCCTGCTGTCGTGCCACACAGTCGTCGGCCAAAGGACAGCTCTCACACTGCGGTTTTTTTCGCAAACACAGCGTGGCGCCCAGATCCATCACGCCCTGGGTATAGCGTGGCATGGACTGTTCCACCGCATGCTGTGGTAGCAGGCCGCTGGCCAGATCCCAGAGCGTTCGCTCGTGGGCCGAAAGCGCCAAGTCCTTGTCAAAGCCCAGGAACCGGGTCACTACCCGTTTCACGTTACCGTCAAGAATCGCCACCCGTTCTGAGAAACACAATGACGCAACAGCTGCTGCTGTGGAGCGACCAATCCCTGGCAAGGTCTGCAAGCCTTGGGCAGATCGGGGGAATTCACCCCCATACAGATGCAACACCTGCTGGGCACAAGCATGCAGATTACGGGCCCGACTGTAGTAACCCAAACCACTCCACAAAGCCAGCACATCGTCAGGTTGCGCTAGGGCCAGCGTTTGCACATCGGGAAAACGCGCCAGGAACCGTGCGTAGTAATCCAGCACGGTGCTGACCTGAGTTTGCTGCAACATGATCTCGGACAACCAGACCCGGTAGGGATCTCGGGTGTTTTGCCATGGCAAGTCATGGCGGCCATGGCTTGTTTGCCAACGCACCACACGTCTGGCGAAATCTAGTCCCTTGCTGTTCATTCCCTGGCTTTGCTCACTCATATCTAACGTGCCTTCAATTTTTCTGACATTGTGGACAATAAAAAGTCGCACGTTGCCCCTGGCGAATTGATTTCACCGGGGTCCCACACACACGGCATGGCAAACCAGCGCGCCCGTACACCATGGCCTCAAGCTGGAAATAGCCCGACTCGCCCTTGGCATTGGAGAAATTTCGCAAGGTACTGCCCCCTTTGTCGACCGCACGCTGCAAGACGTCCTGAATTGCATGGCGCAAACGCTGGGCCCGCGCCAAGCTCAGGCGCTGGGACCGCAAGCCAGGCCGAATACCGGCTAAGAAAAGGGCTTCCGAAGCGTAGATATTTCCAACACCCACCACCACATCACCGGCCAGCAAAACTTGCTTGATCGCCGCAGTCCGGCGCTTCAAACCGGCATGAAACCGAGCCAGTTCAAAATCGTCGGACAAAGGCTCCATTCCGAGCTTGCCCAGCAGTTTGCGAGCCACTTGTGCGTCTTCGCTCTGGGCAAAAACCACGGCGCCGAATCGCCGGGGATCGTTCAAACGCAAGATTCCCTGGCTGGTGACCAGATCAAAATGGTCGTGTCGCCCAGCCGCGGGCTGTTGACTTGCAAAAGCCAGGCTACCTGACATGCCCAGGTGCAGCAGCAACAAACCTCGGTCCAAATCAAGCAGCAAGTACTTGCCGCGCCGGCGCACCGACACCACTTGGCGACCCCGCAGTGAACTGGGGGAACAGCCCAAAGGCCAGCGCAGGGGCTGACCGAGCTGTGCGGCTTGAATAGTTGCCCCCTCTATCCGCTGGGCAAAACTCAGCCGCGTGACTTCAACTTCTGGTAATTCAGGCATGACGTTCCATGGATATCTGGCATGGATTATTATGGTTCGATGTTGCGCTCCAAAAGTTGGCTTACCCTTGTTGTATTTCTCGTCGCCCTGAGCGCCCAGGCCCAGACCCCTGCGACCAAACCAAAGCCCAAATCGCAACCTGAAACTCAGCTCAATTCGGCACTGGATGCCGAGCTCTTCTACCAGGTACTCCTGGGTGAACTCCATGTGCTCGATGCCGAACCCGGCGTCGGTTTTTCTTTGTTGCTGGATGCGGCGCGCAAAACCAAAGACAGCCAGCTGTACCAGCGTGCAGTGGAAATTGCGCTCAAAGCTCGCTCCGGAGAATCTGCGTTACAAGCCGCTCGCGCTTGGCGGCAGGCTTTGCCCCCATCACGTGAAGCCAATCGGTTTGAGCTGCAAATTCTGATTGGCATGAATCGGATTGCAGAAATCACCGAACCGCTCAGGCGCGAAATCACCCTGACCGAGCCCAAAGAACGAGCCAACGCCATTGCCAGCCTGCCGCGACTGTTTGCCCGTGCCAGCGACAAAAAACTCAGTGCGCAGGTGGTCGAGAGCGCGCTGACCGATCACATCAATCACCCCGTTCATGGGGCCGCAGCCTGGACTACCATCGGCACACTGCGCCAGCACGCCGGGGATAACACGGGTGCACTGCAAGCCGTACGCCGGGCTTTGGCGCTGGACCCCAAAGCCGAAGATCCGGTGCTGTTGGCGCTCAGCTTGATCGACCCCAAACAACCAGCCGCTGAGGCCATCGTGCGCAAACACCTGGAGGGCAAAGGACGCATTGAAATTCGCATGAACTACGCCCGCGCTCTGCTCGAAACGCAACGCCAAGCCGAAGCCGGGGTCCAAATCCATCTCATTACCGTCGAAAAACCCGACTTTGCCCCAGCTTGGCTGGTGCAAGGCAGCCTGGAGTTACAAGACAACAAATTACAGGCCGCAGAGAAAACGCTGTTGCATTACATCGCGCTGGTCAGCGCCAACCCAGAGGGGCAGTCGGCGGCCGAAAAAAACCGGGGCCTGTCACAAGCTTATTTGTTGCTGGCCCAAGTCCATGAACAAAGAAAAGATCTGGTCGCCGCCGAAGCCTGGCTCAACCGCATCGAAAACCAGGACGATCTGATACGGGTGCAAGTCAGGCGCGCCGGAATTTTGGCACGCCAAGGGAAAATCGATCAAGCACGTCAGTTGATCCGGGACTTACCGGGGCGTAATGCCGAGGAAATTCGCTCGCGCCTCAGCAGTGAAATCCAACTGCTGCGCGATCACCAGCAATACCAAGCTGCTTACGATCTGCTGGCCCAAGCCACGGCCCGCGACAGCCAGGACTTTGATCTTTGGTACGACCAAGCCATGATGGCCGAGAAACTCGGCCGCTTGGACGAAATGGAAAAACTGCTGCGCCTGATCATGGCGGGCAAACCACAATTCCATCACGCCTACAACGCCTTGGGCTACTCGTTTGCCGATCGCAACATCCGCTTGCCCGAAGCCCGGCAACTGATACTCAAAGCACTTGAATTTGCACCAGGCGACCCCTTTATTTCTGACAGCCTGGGTTGGCTTGAGTTTCGCAGCGGCAACCCAGCCGAAGCTTTACGCATCTTGCAAACTGCTTTCAAAGCCAAGCCCGACGCCGAAATTGCAGCCCACCTTGGAGAAGTCCAGTGGAGTTTGGGTCAACGCGAACAGGCGCTGGCGACCTGGCGCAGCGGCGTACAGATCAACGCCGAGAATGAAACCTTGCGTGAAACCCTCAAGCGTTTGCGCATCCCATTGTGAATGCCTTGCACCGGTGTTTAGCCAGCCTCCTCCTGACTGCCCTTGTTTTCCTGGCCGGTTGCGCCAGCCCCACGCGCCCGAGTGCAACGGCTGAAACAAACTTCTGGCAGGGTCGACTTTCCTTGCAAATTGCCACTGCCCAGCCCCAATCCTTCTCAGCGGGCTTCGAGCTTTCGGGCCAAAGCCAAGCCGGCACCCTGTTATTGAACTCGCCTTTGGGCAACACCGTGGCGGAGCTGACCTGGACTCCTCAAAACGCCACGCTAAAAACAGGCGGCGAGTTGCGCAGCTTTGAGACCCTTGATGACTTGTTGCGGCACAGCACGGGAACAACGATTCCGGTACAAGCCCTGTTTTCCTGGCTCAAGGGTGAGCCAGTCAGCGCCACCGGCTGGGTCGCCGATGTCTCGCAACTCTCGGCCGGTCGACTGAACGTGAAACGCACCCAGCCTGCCCCCTTGATCGAGCTGCGCCTGGTGCTGCAACCCTGAGCTGCTAGCGCTGAGATAATTCAGTCATGCAGTCGCTCTACGACATTCCCGCCCCCGCCAAACTCAATCGTTTCTTGCACATCACGGGCCGAAGAGCGGATGGCTACCACCTGCTGCAATCAGTTTTCATGCTGATTGACTGGTGCGACACACTGCACTTCGAGCTTCGCAGCAACGGAAAAATCAGCCGTCACGATCTGGGCACCGAACTGCCCGCGCAAGACTTGGTCATTCGCGCAGCCCAAGCACTGCAGACCGCCAGCGGCTCAAACCAAGGCGTCCACATTGCTATCGACAAACAGATTCCTAGCCAAGCCGGCATGGGGGGCGGTTCATCGGACGCCGCATCAACACTGCTGGCCTTGAATCAGCTCTGGAAACTCAATTTTTCACTGGAGCAACTGAGCCGGATTGGTTTGCGGCTGGGGGCCGATGTCCCATTTTTTCTGAACGGACACCATGCCTGGGTTGAAGGCATCGGGGAGAAAATCAGCCCCATCCGTTTAAAACCCGCACGCTTTGTGGTCGTCAAACCCGATCAAGGATTGGAGACTTCTCTCATTTTCTCTGATCCATGCCTCCAAAGAGATACGGAAACAGCTATAATCTCAGGCTTTGCTGCAAATGAAATCGGCTTTGGCCGAAACGACTTGCAAGCCGTTGCCCAAAGGCTTTGTCCCGGCGTCACGCAAGCCCTCCAATGGCTTGCATCACTCGGACTGGAAGGTCGGATGACAGGTTCAGGCAGTGCGGTATTTGCGCAAACAGAGCAGAACATCGATCTTAGGGGCGCGCCCAGCGGGTTTCAGGTCAGGTTGTGCAGCAGTCTGGATGCTCATCCCTTATTGGGTTGGGCGAGATGAAGGTTATCGGTAGGCAGCATGGCTGTTTACCTGTGTAGGGGAGTCGCCAAGTTGGTTAAGGCACTGGATTTTGATTCCAGCATGCGAAGGTTCGAATCCTTCCTCCCCTGCCAAACTTACACTTTTTTGAATCACGCACATGCAGACCGTTCACACCCCTGACATCATGGTTTTCACTGGCAATGCCAATCCAAGCTTGGCCGCAGAGATTGCCAACCATGTTGGGATCAGTCTGGGGGCAGCCAGCGTGGGGCGCTTCTCCGATGGTGAAGTCACGGTCGAAATCAATCAAAACGTGCGGGCCCGTGATGTGTTTGTGGTGCAGTCCACCTGCGCACCAACCAACGAAAATCTGATGGAATTGCTGATCATGGTTGACGCGCTCAAGCGCGCTTCGGCCGAGCGAATCAGCGCGGTTATCCCCTATTTTGGTTATGCCCGGCAAGACCGTCGCCCTCGTTCGGCACGGGTTCCGATTTCGGCCAAAGTGGTCGCCGATCTATTGCAGACCGTGGGTGTGGCCCGAGTGTTGACCATGGATTTGCATGCCGATCAAATTCAGGGATTTTTTGACATCCCGGTTGACAACATTTATGCCTCCCCCGTGTTGTTAGGCGATCTGCGCCTGAAGAATTATGAAGACTTGATCGTGGTCTCACCGGACGTGGGCGGTGTGGTGCGCGCGCGCGCGCTGGCCAAACAACTCGGCTGCGATATGGCCATCATCGACAAACGTCGTCCCAAGGCCAATGTCAGCGAAGTCATGCACGTGATTGGCGAGATCGACGGCCGCAATTGCGTGATCATGGACGACATGATCGACACCGCAGGCACTTTGGTGAAAGCGGCTGAAGTCCTGAAGGCACGCGGTGCTAAAAAGGTTTACGCCTATTGCACCCACCCCATTTTTTCGGGTCCAGCCATCGAACGCATTGCCCAAGGCTCCGCCCTCGATGAAGTGGTGGTGACCAACACCATCCCGCTGAGCCTGGCTGCTTCGCAATGTCAAAAAATTCGCCAACTCACCGTGGCTCCGCTGATCGCCGAAACGATTCAGCGCATTGCCAAAGGTGAGTCGGTCATGAGTTTGTTCTCGGATCAGGAAAATTTGTTCTAATTTTTTGCGCATTAAGCGCAAGAGATCAACGTCCTGTCGAGACAAAAAGCCAGTCTGCGTGCCTTGATGGCAAGGCAGACTTTTTTAACCGGAGTCACACTGGTCGCGGTGGATTCTTTTTGGAGTGAATTATGAAATTTGTCGCTTTTGAGCGCTCTTTGCAGGGTACGGGTGCGAGCCGCCGTCTCCGCATTAGTGGCCGCACCCCCGGCATTGTTTATGGTGGAGTCGACCAGCCCGCCATGATTGAGCTGGACCATAACGCTTTGTGGCACGCCTTGAAAAAAGAAGCTTTCCATGCATCCGTTCTGGATATGGAACTCAATGGTCAAGCCAATAAAGTTTTGCTGCGCAACGTGCAAATGCACCCGTTCAAACAATTGATCTTGCACGTTGACTTTCAGCGGGTTGATGCCAATACCAAGCTGCACATGAAAGTGCCATTGCATTACAGCGGTGACGAAAATTCACCGGCCGTTAAGACCGATGGCTGCATCGCCAACCACGTCATTACTGAGATTGAAGTTCTCTGTCTGCCGTCCGACCTGCCCGAATTCATTCCAGTGGATTTGAGCGGCTTGAAAAAGGGTTCGTCGCTGCACCTCAACGACATCGTCTTGCCCAAGGGCGTGACCGTTGTGACCCATGGCAAAGTCAATCCCGTTCTGGTGTCCGTGGTGCAAGTCGCGGGCGCAGAAGTTGTGGCCGAACCCGCCGCTGCAGCGGATGGGAAAGCGCCAGCGGCAAAAACTCCGGCGGCTAAAGCGCCCGCAGCAAAGAAGTAATTTTTTCTTCTTCGCTTAACGCCTAACGGCCCACTCTGCAGTGGGCCGTTTTCGTTAGTGAGCGCTGTAGTGCAACCCATGTCACCACCCAATCGGACTAGAATTTGACATGATCAAACTGTTTGTGGGGCTGGGCAATCCGGGTCCCGACTACCAATCAACCCGCCACAATGCCGGGTTTTGGTGGCTCGATGCACTGGCCAGCGAGCTTAAAGTCTCGCTCGCGATGGACAAGTCTTACCACGGCCTGGTGGCTCGCACCAGTGTCAACGGCCAGACGCTGTGGTTGTTAGCACCGCAAACCTTCATGAACAAGTCGGGGCAGTCGGTGGCAGCACTGGCGCGATTTTTCAAGATAGCACCCGCTGAAATTTTGATCGCGCACGACGAGCTCGATATCGTCCCGGGTCAGGTTAAGCTCAAATTTGGCGGCGGTCATGCCGGCCATAATGGCTTACGTGACATTCACGCCCAGCTCGGAACAGACGACTATTGGCGACTTCGGCTCGGTGTCGGTCACCCGGGGGTCAAGTCCGATGTCAGCCACTGGGTTCTGAAAAAACCTTGCTTGGATCACCGTATCGCCATTGAGCAGTGCATTGATCGATCCATCAAAGCCTTGCCCCATTTCCTCAAAGACGAAATGGACAAAGCAACCATGTTGATTCACACCCGTATGGCCCCGCGCCCCAAACCACCCCGACCTGTGGCTCTGGCTGAAAGCAACAAGACTCAAGGAGTTGAACCATGATCAAGCCCTTGCTCATCCCGATTTTTATTTTCCACCTGCTGAGCACGCCGCTACTGGCGCAAACTGTCTACCGTTGTGGTGACAGTTATAGCCAGACGCCGTGTCCGGGTGGGCAGCAGATTGACCCGCGCGATGGACGCCAAGCCACTCAAAAAGCACAGGCCGATGCCAGCACAGCCCGCCAAGGCCAAGCAGCGCGCAACTTAGAGCAAGAACGTCACAAACAAGAAGCAGCCGCAGCCAAGGCCAACAGCAAATCGGCCGCCCAAGTCGCGCCAGCACCTATTGACAAAAAATTGACCCCGTCCAAAAAGCCGGAGTACTTCACAGCGCGTGAACCTGTTCAGAAAAAGACGACGGACAAAAACAGCTCGGTTAAGCCCTAGCCTGCAAACGCCGGTATTTCTGCCACAGCGTTTCTCGGTCCTCCATCACGTTAGGATTGACCGGGATGCAAGCGACCGGACAGACTTGAACACACTGGGGTTCATCAAAATGACCGACGCATTCGGTGCAGCGCAGAGGATCAATTTCGTAAATTTCAGGCCCTAAAAAAATGGCCTCGTTCGGGCACTCGGGCTCACACACATCGCAGTTGATGCACTCATCGGTGATGATCAATGCCATGGCTGGCTCATGAAGTGATAGGAGTTGAGGGTCACGCTGTCTGACATGGCCCAATTATCCTTGCTTAGTGCCTTCGGGGTAATTCCCCTACTGCCGACTTTGCCGGTAGCTGGGTTGCTCTGGCAGATCCACCAGATGATGGGTGTCGGCCCAGCAAACGATTTCAATGGCCTGATCCTGAATTCGAATACGATTTAAACCCGCATTGGGAATATCCGTTTGACGCGGACCCGACAAATCCAGACCTAGCGCGGTTCGATAAATCATGTCGAGCACGCCGCCGTGCGTCACCACCAGCAGCGTTTGTTGCTCATGCGCAGTGGCCAGTGCGTAAATCGTTCGCATGACTCGGGCATGAAGCTGACGCAGACTCTCACCCTGGGCAAACGCGTAATCGGCCTCGAATTTGATCCAGTTCTCCCAGGCTTGCGGGTGCTGGGTTTTGATGTCGTCTGAACGCATGCCATCGACTACCCCAAAATTTTGCTCCCGCAAATTGGCGTCTAGCCGCGTTGGCAAACGCTGCTCCGCCAGCCGACTCTGGCCTAGCAGATCAGCCGTTTGCTGGGCCCGGATCAGGTCGCTCGAGACCAGGTGATCGATCGACTCGAACGCCAGCCGCTGCCCTAAGCGATGCGCTTGCTCTAGCCCCATCGGGTTCAAGGGCACATCCACCTGTCCTTGGAACCTGCGTTCACGGTTCCATTCAGTTTCGCCATGGCGAATGAGTATGAGTTCTGTCATGCACCTCATTATCCGTTCGTCGGGCACTGTCGGCGCAGCCAAAGCTTTTCCAATTCAACCGCGACGAACACCACGCTCGACATCGCTATACACAACAAAAGCTCAGATCCACTCAAGGCTTCGGTCTTGAAAATCGGGTTCAAGGCTGGAACGTAAACCGTGGCCAGTTGCAGGCCAAAGGTCAACACCACCGTGGCCAGCAAAGCACGGTTGGAACCCAGACCCAACCTGAACAGCGACTCGCTCTCCGAACGAATCGCCATCACATGGGCCAGTTGCGACAAGGTCAACACAGTAAACACCATGGTTTGCCAATGGGCCTGACCAGTCGACAGCGCCCACGCCTGAACCCAAAGACACAAACCCGCAATCAGCAAACCGACCCACAGGACATGCTGCCACAAACCATGGGCGAACAGATTTTCTTGGGGTGGCCGCGGTGGGCGCAGCATCACGCCTGGCTCATGGGGTTCGGCAGCGAGCGCCAATCCGGGCAGACCATCGGTCACCAAATTGACCCATAAAATCTGAATTGGCAGCAATGGAATCGGAAGACCCATCAAGGGGGCCAACAAAATGATCCAGATTTCGCCTGAATTTCCGGTCATCGCATAACGGACAAATTTTCGGATGTTGTCATAGATGCGCCGACCTTCACGCACGGCCACCACAATGGTGGCAAAGTTGTCATCGAGCAGGACCAAACTGGCAGCCTCACGCGCCACATCAGTGCCGCCACGTCCCATCGCCACCCCGATATCGGCCTGCCTGAGCGCAGGTGCATCGTTGACGCCGTCGCCCGTCATGGCAACGAACTCGCCTCGATCTTGCAGGGCTTGAACAATCCGGATTTTTTGCAAAGGATCAACCCGGGCATAAACCCGCACCTGAGTGACTTTCTCGCGCAGGCCTGCCTCGTCGATCAAGCTCAACTCGGGCCCGGTCAACACCCCAGAACTGTCATCCTGAACAATGCCCAGGCGCTTGGCAATGGCCAGCGCCGTTGCAGGATGGTCCCCTGTGATCATCACGGGCGTAATGCCCGCAGACTGACAAGCTGCCACGGCGGCGGCGGCTTGCGGGCGCGGTGGGTCGATCAGGCCGATTAAGCCGATCAAATCCATACCCGTTTCGAGGCAGACAAGTTCAGCCGATGTGGGTAGCTGCTCGAATTTGCGCTGCGCCAATGCCAGCACGCGCAGCCCTTGGATCGCCATGTCCTGCGCGACAGCCAACAGAGCCTCGTGCTGCAATGGCGCTGTCTGCCCCATTTGCCACTGTGCATCACACAGTCGAATAATGGCTTCGGGCGCGCCCTTGGTGTAGGAGACAAAACCAGTTTCGTCACGGTGCAGCGTCGTCATGCGTTTACGTTCAGCATCAAACGGCAGCTCCTGCACCCGGGGGCAACACCGTTCGAGCTCAGCCTTGTTCAGGCCGAATTGCGCAGCCAGTCGGGCCATGGCCGTTTCAGTCGGATCACCGCGCCAGCCGCCATTTTTTTGCTCCGTGGCGTCATTGCACAAAGCTGCAGCACGCAACAACTCCAAATGAACCGGTTGTAGTTCTGCGTTGCCGATCGAGCAGGACTGTCCATCCGCCACCAGCCATTCAACGTGCATCCGGTTTTGTGTCAAGGTCCCCGTCTTGTCGGAGCAAATGAAAGTGACCGAACCCAGAGTTTCGACCGATGGCAAGCGTCGAATCAAGGCATTGAGTCCGACCATTCGATGGGCCCCGAGTGCGAGCAACACGGTCACCACGGCAGGCAAGGCTTCCGGAATCGCCGCCACGGCCAAACTGATGGAGGTCAAAGCCATCAGCACCGGAGATTCTCCACGCAGCACCCCGGCCACGAAAATAACAACGCAAATGGCGATAACCACCAAAGCCAGCCGCTTACCAAAAGCGGTCAAGCGTCGTTGCAAGGGTGTGCTTCGCTCACTGTCACGATCAAGCAAGCGAGCCACCTTGCCCAATTCCGTGGACATGCCAGTCGCCACCACCAAACCCACGCCACGTCCATGGGTCGCCGTCGTGCCTTTGAACGCCATGTTCAATTGATCCCCCAGTGCATGGGCAACACCGGTCAGTTTCAACGTGTGTTTTTCGACTGTGATCGATTCACCGGTCAGGGCGGATTCATCCACCTTGAGTTGTGCAATCTGAATCAGTCGCAGGTCGGCTGGAACATGGTTGCCAGCCTCGAGCAACACAATATCGCCTGGCACCAACTCACTGGCAGCAATCACCTGCACTTGGCCAGACCGCAGCACACTGGCTTGGGCCGCCGCCAATTTCTTCAATACCGCCATGACCCGATCAGCCCGCCAAGCCTGAACGAAACCGATGATGGCGTTGAGCATCACAATCACCAAAATGGTCAAACTGTCGACCAAGTCTCCAATGACCCCCGACACCACGGCTGCGAGCAGCAGCACGACAATCATGAAATCCTTGAACTGATCGAGCAGCAGATTCAAGGGGCCGCGACTGGCCTGACCCGCAATCTCATTGGGGCCGTGGTTTAGCGCACGCCGCTTGGCTTCCTCCAAGTGCAGGCCGTGGGCCGGATCGACCCCGTGCAGTCGCGCCAAATCATGGGCATCGTGCAAATGCCATTGGCCTGATACCTCATGGGTCGAGCCTTGCACCATGCGAACGTCCTTTTCAACCGAGTCAGGCACCTCATTTATAAAACCAACTAGGCTTCTTCAGGCTTGACCAGCAGCACGGGAACCGCAGCGCCATGCACCACGCCATGCGAAACCGAACCCAACAAGGCCGTGCGCAAACTGCTTTTGCCACGCGCGCCCATGATCACCATATCGCAGCCCAAACGCTCCACCATATCGACAATCGTGTGCGCAGGGTCACCGCTTCCAACTTCGCATTCGAAGGCCATTCCGGCGAGCTTGAGCAGCTGCTCGCCTCCCTCCAAGGCATGAGCACCCGCGGCTGAACTGATTTTTTGCAAGACCTGGGGGTCGGGTGCCACTGACATCTCATACAAGGATGCGGGCTCCTGCACATTGGCCAAGACGACGCTGGCCTGCAAGCCTTCGCGGATCAATCGGATGGCAAAACGGACGGCAACCAGCGAGCCCTCCATCCCATCTAAAGGCAGCAAAATCTTCATGAGCATCTCCTTAATGAAATCCGTAGGCGCAACGCTTGAATAAAGCATAGCGCGAATGCCTGGCATGCGCCAGTCTGTCTGGATTGGGAGAGTGTTTAGGCTGGGCGCAGGCTGCGAAGCTTATCGAACAGGCGTTGACCCACCATTGGCTCAACAAACTGATCCACCGCGCCACCCAAGCTGGAGATTTCACGCACATAGGTGCTGGAGATGAACTGATAGCGCTCGCTCGGGGTCAGAAACACGGTTTCAACGTCTGGCATCAAGCTGCGGTTCATTCCCGCGAGTTGAACTTCGTAATCAAAGTCGGTCACTGCACGCACGCCCCGGATCATGACTTTGGCACCGTGCTGCACGACGAAATCACGCATCAAGCCGTCAAAGCTCTCCACACTGACCTGGGGATAAGCTTGAACGACGCTTTTCACCATCTCGATTCGCTCGGTCAGTGAAAACATGGTTTTCTTGTGGTGTCCGGCCGCCACGGCCACAATCACCCGGCCAAACAACTGGGTGGAGCGGCGTATCAAGTCGCCATGGCCTAGCGTTATGGGATCAAAAGTTCCGGGGTAAACAGCGATCACTGGTTGAGCCATGACAATTCCTAATCGGTAGAGGACAAACTAGCTGGCCGGTCCAAGCCAAGGATTATGCAATGCGTTGCAACAAGTGGGCATGCACGGCACCCGCTTTCAGGTACCGGTACAGCACCAGCCCCAGAGGTTCGAGTTGTAGCGCGTTCCACGCCACGGGCGCTTCCAGATAGATAAAGCCCCTTGGGGCCAGCGCTCGCGCAGCCGCGCGCAATGACGCTTCGAACAAGTCAGAAGCAAACGGGGGATCGAGAAAGACCAGATCCAGGCTGTGCAACTCTTGCTGCTTCAGCAGGGCCAGAGCGTCACCGCGTCGAACCTGGACGCTGCTGGCCTGCAACTGAATCTGAATCCGCTTAAGTTGCTCCAGCAGCATACCGTCCTGCTCAACCAGAACCACCGCGGCCGCACCGCGTGAGGCCGCTTCGAAGCCCAGGGCACCCGTTCCAGCGAATGCATCAAAACAACGCCAACCCGTCAAGTCCTGCCCCAGCCAGTTGAATAAAGTCTCGCGCACCCGGTCCGGCGTGGGGCGCAAACCCGGCCTATCCACCACAGGTAATTTGCTGCGCTTCCACTGCCCGCCAATCAACCGGATTTCTCCGGCCCCAGCGTGTATTTTTTTCATCGGTTAACGCCACCGAGCACCACGGTCACCATTTTTTCGGGTTGCAGTTTGCGGGCAAAAGCCAAGCGGATGTCGTTAACCGTAATTTTGTCAATTTCGCTGGTCCAGCGGTCAAGGTAGTCCAGCCGCAATTGATTCCAGGCCATATTGGCCACGTTATCAAGCAATTTTTTGTTACTGTCGATTCGCAAAGCAAAACCGCCTATCAGGTTGGATTTGGCAGCTTGCAGTTCGGCTGGACTAGGACCTTCGCGCACAAACTGGGACAGCACTTGATGAGCGACTTGTAGCGCTTGCTGCGCTTGATCGGGTCGAGTTTGCAGACCCAGGGTGAAGGCACCGGCGTGCAGGCCGGGAGAGAAATAGCTGTAAACGCTGTAGCTCAAGCCCCGCTTCTCCCTGACTTCGTCGGTTAAACGCGAAACAAAACCGCCACCGCCCAGAATATAGTTCCCCACCAACAACGCAAAAAAATCGGGGTCATTGCGTTTGTAACCAGGCTGACCCAACAGCACATGGGCTTGTGCCGAATCAAAAGCAATGGTCTTGACTTCGGCTCGCCGTAGTGGCTGGACTTCGGCCACCGGCGTCAAGTCCGGGCAACCCAGGGTTTTGGACAGACGCGCAAACAGCTGTGTCACCAGCGCATCGGCCTGGTCCCGGGTCACGGCGCCAACGATGCTGACTTTGGCCCGACATGGCAGGATCAGCTTGGCATACAGCGACTGCATGTCGACCACCGCGATCGCCTGCAGCGAGGCTTCGGTCATCTCGTAGCCATAGGGATGAGAACCATAAACCGCTTGTGAAAAAGCCCGGTCGGCCAAGGTGGCAGGCCGGGTATTAGCCTCCCGGATAGCAGCTTGGAGCCGAGAACGTTCGCGCTGCCAGACTTCGTAAAGAAAAGCCGGCTGGCTCATTTGCCGCGCTGCGAGCTCAACGGCTTTTTTGAGTAGGTCAGGATAGGTCAGCGAGCGCAAGTTAAAACTCATTCGGTCGCCACCGGCAGAGGCCCCAAATTGAGCCCCCAAATCAGCCCAAGCTTCGCCCAACTGATTTTCATCCAAGGCAGGCTCGGCAGCGTCGGCACGCAATCCTTTGGACATCATGCCCGCGACTACGCTGGCCAGCCCGGCCTGAGCAGCTGGATCGCGCCGACTACCGGCATCGAAATCAACTTGCAAATCGACCATGGAAATGGTGTGACTTTGAGCCAGGTAAACCTGAACACCTGAACTTTGAGTCCACTGTTCGATCGGAATGCCGCCCCAGGCCGCATTGATAAAAGAGCTCAGCACCAGGCCGAGCGCAAGAACACGTTGGCCCAGGCCCTGAAATTGTTTCATGCTGTTCATGTTCAATGCCGCCGCGCAGTGGGTGCTGGGCGTTTCTCCTGATTCTTGTTTGCAGGCTGGGGCCGCAAAAAAGCCATGGTTAATTGATCGTCGCCAAAGTATTTAGCCGCCACTGCCTGTACCTGCTGCGCAGTGACCGCACGCAGCAAAGCAATCAATCGCTCGGGCGCGTCCAAGGGCCAGCCCTGGATCCAGTAACTACCGAGTTCACGCGCTTGGTTGAAAACCGAATCCCGTTTGTAAACTTCACTGGCCACCCATTGGATCTTGACCCGATTCAGCTCGGCGTCCGACACGCCTTCGTTCGCAATCAGATTGACCTGTTGACGCAAAGCCTGTGCCAACTGCTCCGAGCTCTTGCCTGGGGCGGGAACACCGTCGAGCGTGAAAAGTTGCGGGCCACGCCCCATCAACCCGTTGGAGGCATCAACGCTGTCGGCCACCCGGTCATTGCCCTGAGTTAGGGCACGTAATAAGCGGGCGCCACTGTAGCCATCGAGCACAGCTGACAGCACCGTCAGTGCCAAAGCGTCATGGTCACTGGGTTGCAGCGTCTCCAGCGATTGCAAGCCCGGCACTTTAAAGGCCAGGCTGACGTAAGCCTGCTCGGCGGCCGCTTTGAAATCGAGGCTGCGCAAACCCACTTGGACGGGTTCGATGCGAGGCTTGCGCTGCGGCAGCTGGGATGCCGGAATCACGCTGTAATATTTTTCTGCGAGTCGCTTGACTTGCTGCACATCGACATCGCCCGCCACCACCACAGCAGCATTGGCCGGGTGGTACCACGTCCGGTAGAAAACCCGCGCGTCATTGGCGGTCATGGCATCGAGGTCGCTCATCCAGCCCACAATCGGTCGACGATAGGGCGCGGCCAAAAAAGCCGTGGCGTTGAGTGACTCATACAACAGGGCCCGAGGGTTGTCTTCGGTGCGCGAACGGCGCTCTTCCTTGACCACTTCGAGTTCTTTGACAAATTCGTCGTCACTCCACTGGTTGTTGCCAAAGCGATCGGCTTCGAGCTGAATCACATCTTCCAGCTTTGCCGCTGGAATTTGCTGGTAATAGCCGGTGTAATCGCGACTGGTGAAAGCGTTTTCACGCCCGCCCAGGGCCGCTACTTTGCGTGAAAATTCACCCGGTTTCAGGCTTTTTGTTCCCTTGAACATCATGTGCTCCAGAACATGGGCCAAACCGCTACTGCCATCGACCTCATCCATCGATCCGACACGGACCCACAGCATGTGAACCGCAGTAGGCGCTCGGCGATCGGGCTTCACGATCAAAGTCATTCCGTTGCTGAGCGTGAATTGCTCAACTTGCGGCTGAGTTTGGGACTGAACCGTCAAACTCAGCAGTGCCAATCCAAGAAGGAAGTAAGTTTTCATAGAATGCTGTCATTCTAAATACCCTTTCCATGTTCAGTTTTTTCAAGAAAAAATCCACCCCTACCGTCCCAAGCAGCGTGCCTGAACAGCCCGCAACACGAAGCCATTGGCTGAGCAAGCTGAAGTCGGGTCTGCTCAAGACCGGATCCAGCATTGCGACCGTTTTCACCGGCACCCGAATCGACGACGTCTTGTATGAAGATCTCGAATCCGCCCTGTTAATGGCTGATACCGGGGTAAAGGCCACCGAACATTTGCTGGGCGACCTCAAGCGCCGCGTCAAAGACAGCAAGCTCACCGAGCCCGCTGCCGTGAAAGAACTGCTTCGACAAGCCTTGACCGAATTGTTGTTGCCTTTGGAAAAGCCGCTGGTGATTGGTCAACATCCAACCACCGTGATCATGGTGACCGGCGTCAATGGCGCTGGTAAAACCACGTCCATCGGAAAACTCACATGCCAACTATCGGGACAAGGGGCTTCGGTGCTGCTGGCAGCGGCAGACACCTTTCGTGCCGCAGCGCGCGAGCAACTGGGCGTTTGGGCTGACCGCAACACGGTAGAGATCATCAGCCAAGAGGGCGCTGACCCGGCAGCCGTGAGTTTTGATGCCGTCTGCGCCGGCAAGGCCAGGGGCAAGGACGTGGTGCTGGTCGACACCGCCGGACGCCTGCCAACCCAAATCCATTTAATGGAAGAGCTCAAAAAAATCAAACGGATCATCGCCAAGGCTGACGCAGGCTCAGGATCAAGCGCCGCGCCACATGAAGTGCTGTTGGTGATCGACGGCAATACCGGCCAGAATGCCTTGGCCCAAGTCAAAGCATTTGACGACGCATTGCAACTGACCGGCCTGATCGTCACCAAGCTTGATGGCACGGCCAAGGGTGGCGTGCTGGCCGCCATTGCCCGCGAACGGCCTATCCCCGTGTATTACATCGGTGTTGGAGAACAGCTCGAAGATCTCCAGACCTTCCACGCTGACGAATTTGCCCAAGCCCTGTTGTCTTAAATTCTGACCCGACCCAAGCCTACTCCGAATGAAACCTTTACTCGAGCGAATTGAAATTGAAAGTGCGCCGCAACCGACAGCCACCGTGATCTGGCTTCACGGCCTGGGCGCTGACGGCAACGACTTCGCCGCCATCGTTCCCCAGCTTGATTTGTCGGGTTGCCCGGCGATTCGTTTTGTTTTTCCCCACGCACCCAGTATTCCAGTGACCGTCAACGGCGGTTACGTCATGCCGGCCTGGTACGACATTCGGGGTGCCAACTTGATTCAGGGTGAAGACGGTGACGGAATTCGTCATTCCGCCCAAGCCATCGAAGCTTTGATTGCACATGAAGTCGAACGCGGCATCCCCACTGATCGCATCGTGCTGGCTGGTTTTTCACAAGGCTGTGCCATGGTGCTGCACACGGGCTTGCGCCACGCCAGAAAACTCGCAGGCATCATGGCATTGTCGGGCTATCTGCCGCTGGCCAACAGCCTGGCATCTGAACGCACACCCGCCAACCAACCAACGCCTATTTTCATGGCGCACGGCTTGGCTGATCCGGTGGTGCTGCTGGCACGAGCAGAAGAATCACGCGCTGCGCTGGAGGGTTTGGGTTATCCAGTGCAGTGGCAAACCTACCCGATGCCACACAGCGTGCATCCACAAGAAATTTCGGACATCAGCAGTTTTCTGCAAAAGGTGCTGGCGCCGAATTGAACCGGATGGATAGCACCCGCCAGGGGATCTAATTATTTGCAGTTTAGAGGCCGGCGTCGCATAATTTGGCGACCATTGGTCAATCAGCATGGCCCCTGACCGCCCCCTTAAACAAGCTTTAACCCAAGCTTCGACTCAAGCCCGCCCCTGCGGCAATGCGAACCTGTGGTTCCGGTCAATGCGGACTTGGCCCAGCCTTGTGCAGCGGTTGGAGGCAGCATGAAGCAGCAACTACAGCAAATTTTTAATCGGCAATTGTTGCTACCGTGGACCGTCCTGCTTCTTGGCCTAAGCCTGTTGCTGTTGGTCCTGCACTTCGACTATGTGCGCGAAGTCGGTGTGAATGAGAAACGGTTTGAACGCCATGTGCAACAAATCAACCAGCTCATTGAAATTGAAATGAAAAACCACGAAGCGGTCTTGTTGGGCGTTGCCGCTCTGTTTGATGCCAGCAAGCAAGTTGACCGGGAAGAATTTGGACGCTATATCAAGCGCCTGGGGTTGACCGAAAGCGAAAGCAGTGGGCGAGGCATTGGATATATCGAGCTCATCGCGCCGTCCGAGTTGCAAGCCCATACCCAGGCGGTTCGCCATCAAGGCTTTCCACAGTACAGCGTTCATCCAGCCGGCGTGCGAAAACTTTACTCGTCGGTGGTTTTCATCGAGCCTTCCCACGCCGTTAACCTGAAGGTCCTTGGCTTTGACCCCATGACCGAAACCATCAGGGCCCAAGCCATCCGACGCGCCGGGGAAACCGGTCTGAGCACATTAACGGGCCGGATCGTCAGAGCCAATGAAACAGAAAAAAATCCACCCGCTACGTTTGCCATGTTTGTTCCGGTCTATCGAAAAAACCAGGCGCTAAGCAATGAGAAGACACGCTGGAACGCGCTCCAAGGACTGGTCGCTTCAGCTTTCAACATCACCGAGCTGATGCAGGCCATCAAGTTGGATTCCGATTTGCCCGTGGATGTCATGCTCTTTGACGATGCTGCGCAAACCAGCACAGCGCTGTTTTTCGATTCCCGCGCACGGCGAAGTCCGAAAGCTCGTGGATCGAAGTCACCGCAGTTCAGCATCAACCTGAGCACCTCGCTCTATAACAGCAACTGGACGATCCGGTTCATAAGCCAATCCGCTTTGGAAGTGCCTTGGCTCTCGCAACCCAGAACTACGGCACTGGCACTCGGCTTGAGCTTGACTAGCCTGCTCTTTTGGATTGGGCTGCTGCTGCTCAGACGGCATTCCGACGCTGAAACACTCGCCAAAAAACTCACCCAAAACCTCAACCAACGCAGCCAGGAACTGCAAAAAATGCAGTTCAGCGTTGATCACAGCAACGACAGCATTCTCTGGATCGACCGGGAGGGAAATATCCTCTATGCGAATGATTCTGCTTGCAAGGAACGTGGGTATAGCCACAATGAAATGCGAGCCCAAACCGTTTACGCCCTGAACCCTGATTTCCCCTTGGGGCGTTGGCCTGTTTATTTCGAAGAACTCAAACAAAAGGGCAGCCTCACCTGGGAAACCCGACACCAAACCAAGCAAGGCAAAGTCTTCCCGATCGAGGTCAGCGCTAATTTTGTCGTGTTTGAAGGGCAGGAATTTAATTTTTCTAGCATTCGCAACATCACCGAGCGCAAGGCTTTAGAGGAGAAAAGCGCAGCACTGCTCCAGCAATCACAAGCATTGGCCGCCGACCTGGAGACGACCAACCAACAACTGAAGCAGACCTCACGCTTCAAATCCGATTTCCTGGCGAATATGAGCCACGAAATTCGCACCCCCATGAACGCCATCATTGGTTTTAGCTACCTGGCCTTAAAAACTGAGCTCGATGCTGTGCAAAAGAACTATGTGCAAAAAATTGAAACCGCAGCCAAACACTTGCTGAACATTCTCAACGACATTTTGGACAGCTCCAAAATCGAAGCCGGCAAGCTCGAGCTTGAAGAGACCGACTTGAACCTAGAGCAGGTGCTCGAACACCTGAGTGACATCGTCAGCGTCAAAGCCGACGAAAAAGGCCTGGAGCTCGTGTTTCAGATTGCGCCCGACCTGCCCCTTAACTTGCTAGGTGACCCGCTGCGACTGGGCCAGATCCTGCTCAATTTATGCAACAACGCCATCAAGTTCACCGCGCAAGGAACAATTCAAATCAAAGTCGAAAAACCCCCAGAAAAGCCCACTACCCGTGAGGCCATCGAGATCCAGTTCACAGTCAGCGACAGCGGCATTGGCATGACGACCGAGCAGTGTGACGGGCTGTTCCAGCCCTTTAGTCAGGCTGACAGTTCCATCACCCGAAAATACGGTGGCTCGGGCTTGGGTCTGTCGATTGCCAAGTCCCTGGTCGAGTTGATGGGCGGTCGCATCTGGGCGCAGTCCACGCCCGGCCAAGGTTCAAACTTTTACTTTACTGTCTGGCTCAAGGATGGCAACAACCACGCCAACCGCAACGGACTGCGCAGGCAGCGCGCAATCATGGCCGAAGAAATGCGCGGCCAGCGCGTGTTACTGGTCGACGACAGCCCGCCCGCCTTGGCCCTGCTCAGCGACTTGCTCCAAGGCTTTGGCTTAGACGTTGCGACGGCCAGCAGTGGAGAGCAAGCGCTGAACCTGCTACAAGCGACCCGCCAGACCGGATCGAGTACAAGAGGTACCCCTCCAACGCAACCGTCCAGCACCCAACCCTATGACTTGGTGTTGATGGACTGGGTGATGCCGGACTTGGACGGCGTTGAGACCCTGTACCGCTTGCAGCACATGGACTTGCCCCAGCCGCCAGCCATTGTCATGGTCACCGCCTACAAGGCGGAAAATCTGCAGCAGTTACTGGCGCAACGCCAGGTGCAAGTCGCCGCCATCCTTCCCAAACCGGTATCGACCTCGAGCTTATTCAACGCACTCTCAGCGGTCATGCACCCAGACAACAAGGCCACGGTTGAAACCGCAGCTAAAACCACTGCTGTAAACGCCCAAGTTACTTTGCAATTGAGCGGCAAGCGGGTGTTGGTGGCCGAAGACAACGAGATGAACCAGACCCTGGTCAATGCGCTGTTGCGTCAAGTCGGGATGGATGTGGTGATGGCCAACGACGGCGAGCAAGCTCTGGCCCTGCTGGCCCAAGGGCCAGCCTTTGCCGTGGTGTTGATGGACTGCCATATGCCAGTGATGGATGGTTATCTGGCAACCCACCAGATTCGCCAGAATCCGGCTTGGGCCAAGCTGCCCATCATTGCCCTGACGGCCGACGCCATGAAAGGTACGCGAGAGAAAGTGCTGGCGTGCGGCATGAACGACTACCTGACCAAGCCGCTGGATGTAACCCAGCTCTACGCGATGCTTGAGCATTGGACTGGGAAATTGGAATTGGGTTCTGACCCCAACGCCGCCCCCAATTTGTCCGGGATCGACCAAGTGGCGGGTTTGCGGGTGTGCGCCGGCAATACCGAGCTCTATGCCCAGTTGCTAACGATGTTTCGCCAAGCCCAGAGCGACTTTGGTGCGCGCTTTGACACCGCACTTGAAGCTGCCGACCCGAGTGCGGCACTGCGCTGCGCCCACAGTCTTAAAGGTTCGGCCGCCAATATCGGCGCTAAAGGCGTGGCAGCTGCTGCCGCGGAGCTGGAACAAGCGTGTCGAGATCAAGCTGAACAGGCACGCCTGCTGGTTTTGCGCGAAAGCGTAGTGGCTGAACTGACGCCGGTACTCGCGGGGTTGGTAAATGGGGGTCAAGCCCCAATTCAGGACAACTGATTTTCCGGGGCGAAAGCTCTGGATCGAAATTAGGTTCTGACCCCAATTTGACGTATGCCCGATAACTAGAGGCTAATTGACTTGCAAAAGTTGGTCGCCCTGGCTTGCTGTAATTTCGCCAATTTCGACTGCCGAATCAAATCCGTGGCGCTTGAAAATAGCCAACACCTCATCGACTACTTCGGGTGCACAAGACACCAGCAAACCACCGCTGGTTTGCGGATCACTCAATAAGGCTTGGTCGATTTCTGAGCGGCGACTGGCCAAAGCGATATCTGCGCCATAACCTGCCCAGTTACGCGCCGAAGCACCTGTCAGCGCCCCCGCAGCGGCCAGCGCACTGACCCCGGGCAACAGAGGAACACGTTCCCAGTCGATCTCCACCCTGCAACCCGCTCCACGCGCCAGTTCCAGAGCGTGGCCGGCCAAGCCAAAGCCCGTCACATCGGTCAGTGCGTGAACCCCATCCAGTGCGGCCAAATCGGGGCCTGGTGTGTTGAGCTGGGTGGTGACAGCTATCATTCGCGCATAACCGGCCGCATCGAGTTGACCTTTTTTAAAAGCCGCCGACATCACGCCGACGCCCAAGGGTTTGCCCAGAATCAGTCGATCGCCAACTTTCGCATCGGCATTGCGCTTGACCCGCTTGGGATGAACCAGTCCCAGCGCCACCAAACCATAAATCGGCTCAACTGAATCGATGGTGTGGCCACCGGCGATGGGAATTCCAGCGGCCTGGCAGACCGACTCGCCGCCGGCCAGAATTTTTCCTATGGTGTCAGTCGATAACACACTGATCGGCATACCCACCAGGGCCAAGGCCATGATGGGTTTGCCACCCATGGCATAGACATCGGAGATGGCGTTGGTCGCAGCAATTCGACCGAAGTCAAAGGGGTCGTCAACGATGGGCATGAAAAAATCGGTGGTGGCGATCAGCGCTTGCTCGTCATTGAGCTGATAGACCGCAGCATCGTCAGCCGTAGCAATGCCCACCAGCAGCTCAGGAGGTACTGGCATTTTGCTGGTTCCTTTGAGGATTTCAGACAAAACGCCCGGGGCGATTTTGCAACCGCAGCCGCCGCCATGCGAGAGCGAAGTGAGACGGGGCTCAAAAGAAGAGAGGTTAGGGCTGTTCATGGTTTTTCCGTCAGTTCTTGGATCAATTCGAGCAGAGCACTGCGCTCACGCAAAGGCGAAAAAAGTGGGGCGCGGCGACTACATTGTGCCTGTAACAGCGCGTAAAAATTGGGATCGTCGCGGCAGCGTTGCAGCACCCGGGCCAATGCCACACTGTCGCCCCAGTCGAAAAATCCTTGGTAGTCCGCGCCCAACATACCGATATTGCCGGCAATGCGAGAGGCTAGCACCGGCGTGCCGCAACGCACCGCTTCCATCAACACATGGGCACCCCCTTCCATCTGGCTGCAGTGCACCAGCACATGGGCGCGCTGGATATGGCGTCGCGTGGCCTCATGGCCTTTGGCGCCGAGCCAGCGGTAGTTCGGGCAGGCCAGAGTCGTCTGTTGTGCCAGTTCACCGAGCACGGGATCGAGCGCATCGCCAATGTGATCCAGAAAAATATCACTGCGTTGACGCAAAATACCTGCGGCCTGGAACAGGGTTTGCGGCGATTTTTCTTCGCGCAAATGGCCGACCATCACCGATCGGAAACGGGTGGCGCTTTTTTCCAGGCATTGCCGTGCGCTGGTTGATTGAAAAATGACTCGGCATTTGCTGCGTAGTTCTGTCGGCACGGCATCAGGACCTTGTTCTTGCAGCACGACCAGGCGCTGGGCCAATTGCAACGAGGCTTGTGCCTCACGGTTATTCTGGATATCCCGGTACAAATCGGTTCCCGTCAAAACCACGACCAAACCGGCTCCGGGATAAGCCTGGGCCCAGGCCTGAATCGACCCAGCCGAACGTCGGGCGTGCAGCGCCAACATGAGCTGTGCCGGCTCTGCTTTAGCCCCTGCATCGGCGGCAGACCAGGACTGAACAATGCGGCAGCGATAGTAAGGCGAGAGCAAGCGCGACCAGCGCCAGGCGGTTTGCCAGTTGCCGTTGTTGGCCGCCGCCAAAGCCGGACTGACAATGATGAGCCAAGGTTTGGCTTGCATGGGGCTTCAGGCCTGGGCCCAAAATACGGCGAACCAAGCCTGCTGATCCTGCCAAACCCGAATCGGGGAAAACCCCGCTGCCTGCAGCAAATCAGCAAAATCCTCGCGCCGGTACTTGTAGGAGTTTTCCGTGTGAATTCTCTGGCCTTCAACAAAATGGCGCTGGCCACCAGGCCATGACACCGTGACCCCCTGCTGGGCTTGCAAATGCATTTCGATACGTGACAAGCTGGGATTGAAAAATGCACGATGCGCCCAGTGTTCGACCTCAAAGTTACTACCTACCAGACGATTGACATGGTGCAACAAATTGCGATTGAAAGCCGCCGTGATGCCCAACGCATCGTCGTAAGCCGGCTCCAAAATAGGCACGGGCTTGAGCAAATCAACACCAATCAACAAACCTCCGCCTTGACAAGCTGTGCGGGCTTGCGTCAGGAATTTAAGCGCTTGGCTCGGCGTGAAGTTGCCAATGCTGGAGCCCGGATAAAACAGCAGTCGCTGGCCTTCACCGACCTGGATTGGCAGGTTCAATTCGCTGGAAAAATCCAGGCCCAGTCCCAGCACATCGAGTTCAGGGTGGCGCTGTTGGAGTCGCAGCAACGTGGCGCGCAAAAAATCAACCGAAATATCCACGGCCACATAGCGTGCTGGGCGCAATACCCCCAATAAGGCAGCCGCTTTCTCACAATTGCCGGCGCCTAAATCGACTAAAGTGGCCTGCACGGGTGTGAGCGCGGCCATTTCCTGGCCGTAGGCAGCAAAAATCGACGCTTCGGTTCGGGTCGGGTAGTACTCGGGCAACTCTGTGATGGCTTCGAACAGGCGCGAACCCAAAGCGTCATACAGAAATTTGGGTGAAATGCTGGCAGCCTCGGCCTGCAAGCCCTGCAACAACTCGCCTCGCACCGCATCGCGGCTGTCATGATGCAACTGAATGAACGCAGGCTGACGGGCTTGGGAAGTTCTCATGACAGACAATATAGCAGTGCACGCTTTACCCTTAATCTGGGTAAACTGCCAGCTGTCCATCAACCCATGCAAGATCGGCCTTGCACTCTTTTCCCCTGCGAGGAATTTCCCTTGGTTCCCAATTTTTTCATCCGCCGTTTGGCGGGTTTGCTTGTCGGCTCTATGCTGGCTTTGAGCGCATTAGCCCAAGCACAACCGGTGTTCCGTGTTACGGCGATCCCGGACGAATCGCCGACCGAATTGGCCCGCAAAGCTGGGCCGTTGATGAGCTACCTGGAACAACAAATCGGTATGAAAGTCGAGTACATCCCGGTGACCGACTATGCGGCTTCGGTCGAAGCGCTGGTGAACAAAAAAGTGGATCTGGCTTGGTTCGGCGGTTTCACTTTCGTGCAGGCCCACACCCGCTCAGGTGGAAAAATAATCCCCCTGGTCCAGCGCGAAGAAGATGAAAAATTCAAGTCAGTCTTCATCACATCCAACCCAGCGATCAAGACCCTGGCCGACCTCAAGGGCAAGGACGTGAGTTTTGGTTCGCAAAGCTCAACCAGTGGTCACCTGATGCCGCGAAGTTTTTTGTTGCAAGCTGGACTCAACCCTGAAAAAGATTTCCGCCGCGTGGCATACAGCGGCGCCCATGACGCCACCATTGCTGCCGTCAGTGCAGGCAAAGTCCAGGCCGGTGCGCTCAATATCTCGGTTTGGGAGAAGTTTGTTGCCGACAAGAAAGTGGACCCGGCCAAGGTCCGCGCCTTCTACACCACAGCGCCTTATTTCGATTACAACTGGTCGGTTCATGCCGACATGGCTGCGGCCCTGCAGGACAAACTGAGCAAGGCTTTTTTGGCCTTGAACAAAAATACAGCCGAAGGTAAGGAGATTCTCGAGCTGCAGCGCGCCAGCCGTTTCGTCCCTTCCAAAGCCGACAACTACAAGGGTATTGCAGCCGCTGCCTTGAGCGCGGGTTTGCTCTAGCTTAAAAAACTTGCTTGAAGTGGCAGGTCAACATTGCAAATTCAACTCGATCAGCTCAGCGCCCAGCACCAGGCAGCCAAACCTCACGCCCAACCAGCGCTGAGTGCTGCGTCCCTGCGCATTGGCTCAGGCGAACAGTTGGCCATCATCGGGCCTTCTGGCGCGGGCAAGACCAGCTTGTTGCACACCCTGGCCTGCGCCCTCCAACCAAGCCTGGGTACTGTGAAAATTGATGGTCAGAACCCCTGGTTACTGCCCCGATCCCAATTGCAAAAATTACGCGGCCAGCTTTATTTGGCGCCCCAAGTTCCACCTTTTCCACCGCGCCAGCGGGTCATTACGTCGGTACTGGCGGGCGCGCTCCCTGCCATGGGGTTTTGGCGCAGCTTGCGTTCACTCATTTACCCAGTTGACATTGCCAAAGCCCACGCCGCACTGGAACAATTCGATCTGGGCGACAAGATTTTTGATCGAGTCGATCGACTCTCTGGCGGTGAGCGGCAACGGGTGGGATTGGCCAGGATATTGCTGTCGCCCAGCCAGCTGTGGCTGGTGGATGAACCGCTCTCAGCCCTGGATCCCACCCGTGCCCGCCAAGCCATGGACAGCTTGTTGCAACAGGCCCACGAGCGACGCTGCACACTGGTGGTCAGCCTGCATCAAGTTGAAGTAGCGTTAGCACGTTTCGACCGCATTGTGGGGCTACGCGAGGGGGAAATTCTGTTCGATCTTCCAACCCAGCAAGTCAGCCACGCCCTGCTAACCCAGCTCTACGCCAAGCATGAAGATGAGCTGGCAGCCGGCCCTGAAAATCCCGAAGCGTCCCCATCGGGTTGGGCTGCTTCGATGCGCACCCCCTAGCATGGACCCGCGTGCCCAAGGCATAAGTCCAGCCCTGCACGACCCGGCTTGGTTGCGGCGGTCTTTTTATGGGCTGACCGCTGTTGTACTGCTCTGGCCCTTGCTGGTGCTGACCGAGTTCAAACCTTGGACGCTGTGGGACAGTGCCAGCCGCGATGCCAGCTGGCGCTTCCTCACAGCGTTTGTTCCCCCAGCCAGCGACCCGGATTTTTTGTGGCTGGTGGCACGCGAGACTTGGCGCACCGTCGCCATGGCAACGGCCGGTATGGTGTTGGCCTTGTTGCTGGCCCTGCCTCTGACCTTGTTGTCCACCAGCGCCCTGTCGGTCTCGCGCTTGTCGGGCCGCATGGCGGCTTGGCCATTCTTCATCCGGACGGGCTTGCGCACCGTATTGATTGTGCTGCGCAGTGTTCCAGAACTGGTTTGGGCTCTGGTGTTTGTGCGCGTCGTGGGGCTGGGGCCAACGGCCGGCGTGCTGGCCATTGGTCTGACTTACGCCGGTATGTTGGGCAAGGTCTATGCTGAAATCCTCGAAAGCGGCGAGACTCAGGCCAGCACCGCTTTGCTGCGCAATGGTGCCTCACGAGCGCAAACCTTTTTCTATGCTTTGCTGCCACAAAATGCAGCAGAGCTGTGCTCTTACACCGTCTACCGTTGGGAGTGCGCTATTCGATCTTCTGTGGTTTTTGGTTTCGTTGGTGCTGGCGGATTGGGTCAGCAGATGGATAACTCGATGAAGATGTTTGCCGGGGCCGAGGTGGCGACCCTGCTTCTGGTTTTTATTCTGCTGGTCGCACTGGCTGACCATGTCAGCAGTCGTCTGCGCCAGTACCTGGGCTAAAAACATGAAGCACGCCCTCCCCTCGGCCAAAGCAGCCAACGAGGTGTACCGCCTGCCCCCGCCGCTGTGGGATGCCCGTTGCCGGGCCTGCTGGTTGGTGGCTGGGATCTTGCTATTGGTGGTGTGCAGTTTTCTTAGCTTGGACTTGCAGTGGGCTGGTTTATTTTCGACCGAGTCCACCACCCGCATGGCACGGTTCTTAACGGAGTTTTTCCCACCCCATCTGTCCCAAGCCTTTTTAATCCAAGTGGGGATGGCCACTCTCGAAACCCTGGCCATGTCCCTGCTCGGAACCTTGCTGGCAGTTGCCGTTGGTTTAGGTCTGGCCCTGCCCGCCAGTCGCAGCCATGCCGATGATCCGGCACTGGCGCGCAACCCAACCCGAATTCTGCTCAATGCCTTGCGCTCGATTCCGGAGCTGGTGTGGGCCGCACTGTTGCTGATTTCGGCCGGTCTGGGTCCATTTGCCGGTACGTTGGCACTGGCTTTGCACACCAGTGGCGTACTCGGCCGACTGTTTGCCGAAGCGATTGAAAACGCGCCGCCCGAACCCGGCTTTGCACTACGCAGCCAAGGGCTCGGAAACACCCAAATTTTCCTCTACGCCACTTTGCCGCAACTCCTGCCCCAACTGCTGTCCTATACCTTGTACCGCTGGGAAAATAATATCCGCGCTGCCGCCGTGCTGGGCGTGGTCGGTGCTGGCGGACTCGGTCAAATGCTGGCTTTTCACATGGGTTTATTCCAGATGCAAAAAACGGCCACGGTTCTGCTCGCCATGATGGCCTTGGTTGTCCTGGTCGATTTGTGCAGTTATTGGATACGGCGCCATTTGACCCGTTGATGGGACTGGTCCAGGCTTTAAAATGAAGCCATGAAACGCCGCACCCTCCTCACCGCCACCCTGCTGGCCCTGCCCGAGCTGGCTTGGTCTCAGCCGGCCTATCCTTCCAAACCGATTCGTTACATCGTTCCGGTATCGGCTGGTGGTGGCAGCGACATGGTCGGGCGAACCGTGACCGAGCGCTGGGGCAAACTGTTAAATCAAACCATCGTGGTGGACAACCAAGGCGGCGGCGGCGGCGTGATCGCCAGCCAGAACACGGCCAAAGCCGCGCCCGACGGCTACACCCTGATGCAAGGCTATGTGGCCACCCACGGCACCAGCCCGGCCACCCGCAAACTGCCCTACGATGCGGTGCGTGACTTCACCCCAATCGGCATGATTGGTGGCACGCCCAATGTGCTGGTGGTCAATGCAGCGTTGCCCGTGAACAATCTCAAGGAATTCGTTGACTATGTGCGCAAGAATCCGGGGCGCTTGAGCTACGGCTCGGCTGGCGCCGGATCGCTGACGCACTTGACCATGGAGTTGTTCAAGCAGCAACTCAATTCCTTTTTGGTTCATATTCCCTACCGTGGCATTGCGCCCGCATTCACCGACTTGATCGGTGGCCAAACCCAGGCCATGTTCCCCGGTCTGGCTGCTGCCGTGCCCCATATCCGTTCCGGCCGGGTTCGCCCCCTGGCTGTCACCGGCCTGGTCCGTCACCCCCAGTTCAAGGACTTGCCAACCCTGGATGAATCCGGTTTCAAGGGTTTTGATGCCATGCAGTGGTACGGCGTGGTCGGTCCTGCCGGCATGCCGCCAGCCATCGTCAAACAGCTCAATGAAACGCTGAATCAAGTTCTGAAGGCAGCTGATTTGCGCGAAAAGCTCTCTGTGGAAGCGGTCGAACCCCTGCCCATGACACCCGAACAATTTGGCAATTACATACGCGCCGATATCAGCCGCTGGACCAAACTGGCCCGGGCTCGCAACATCGACCTGGACAATTAACCCATAACTTCCATCTGGAAATTAGCACTCTAGGCTTTAGAGTGCTAAAATTCTCCCTGTGTCACAAGGAGATCTGGCATGACTTTTCCAATGGGTGTTTCTGGTTCGGCGTTAACAGTATCCAACCCCTGGGCTGTTGTTCCTTCGTTGGGCAACCTGGATGCTTACATTTCGGCCGTCAATCGTTTCCCCCTGCTCAGCTTGGAGCAGGAGCAGGAATTCGCGCGCAAACTGAAACAAAACAACGACCTCGAATCAGCCAGCAAGCTGGTGCTGTCCCATCTGCGCTTGGTGGTATCGGTTTCACGTCAATACCTGGGTTATGGCCTGCCACATGCCGACCTGATCCAAGAAGGCAATATCGGCTTGATGAAGGCCGTCAAACGATTTGATCCGGACCAGGGGGTTCGCCTGGTGAGTTACGCCTTGCACTGGATTAAGGCGGAAATCCATGATTACGTATTGAAGAACTGGCGCATGGTCAAAGTGGCGACCACCAAAGCCCAGCGCAAACTCTTTTTCAATTTGCGCTCCATGAAACAGGGTTTTCAGGCCGATGCAGCAGCCAACAACGAACCCAGCCAGCGCGACAGCTTGAGCCGCTCCGAGATTGAACTGATGGCTAAAACACTTAAGGTCAAACCCGAAGAAGTGATCGAGATGGAAGCCCGACTTGCAGGCCGGGACGTGCTGCTCGACCCCGGTCCAGCCGACGACGGCGATCAGGTATTTGGTCCGATTTCCTACCTGTCGGACGCGGCCCATGAACCGTCTGCCATGCTGGAATCCAGACAACGTGATGTGATGGCCAGCGATGGCCTGGTCACAGCACTGAGCGTTCTGGATCAGCGCAGCCGGCGCATTGTCGAGGAACGCTGGCTCAAGGTCAACGACGACAATTCGGGCGGTATGACGCTGCACGATCTGGCCGCCGAGTTCGGCGTCAGCGCCGAGCGCATTCGCCAAATCGAGGTCGCTGCCATGAAGAAAATGAAATCGGCGCTCGCCAGTTACGCCTGAGCTATTGGCGTTTGCATAACCTCGCTAAGCGAAGTTATGCAAACTACGACTTGCTGGCCAACAACAGCTTGATATCCGCCACCAATGACTGGGCTCCGCTGCCGTAGCGGGTGTATAGGCGTAACCGCCCCTGGGGGTCGTACACATAACTGCCGGCCGAATGATCCAGGGTGTAGCTGCCCGCTGTTTTCCCTTCAGCCTTCTTGTAATAAATTTTGTAATCTTTGCTCAGCGCAACGAGCTTGTCAGGCGTGGTGTACAGCGCCAAGAAGCTGGGGTCAAAATTCTCCATATAGGCCTTTAACACCTCGGGCGTGTCGCGCTCTGGATCCAAGCTCACAAACAAGGCCTGCAGCTTGTCAGCCTGGCCACCCAGTTGTTTTTTGACCTCAGCGAGTTCGAGCATGGTCGTCGGGCACACATCGGGGCACTGGGTGTAGCCAAAGAACATGACAACCACTTTCCCCCTGAAATCCGCCAGCTGTCTGGGCTGACCATGGTGGTCAGTCAAGGAAAAATCCTTCGCATAGCCGACCCCCGAGACGTCGACCGCAGAAAAACTGGGCTTTTGCTCAAAGCAACCGGCAACCAGAATGGCCAGCAGCAGGCTGAGGATTATTTTGAAAATGACACTTTTTTGCATGGTGTCAAAGCCAATAATGGTCCAGCAACAAAGCCGTGAACAACAGACTCAAATGGATCAGCGAAAACCTGAAAGTCTGACGCGCCAGTTCGTCCGAATAAGCACGCCAAAGCATAAAACCATAGCCGCAAAATCCCAGACTCAAGCCCAACGCGAACACCAGATAAAGCCAGGAACTCATGCCATAAATGAAAGGCATCAAACACGCAGCCAACAAAATGATGGTGTAGAGCAGGATTTGGAGGCGGGTAAATTCATTGCCATGGGTCACCGGCAACATGGGCAAACCTGACTTTCGGTATTCCTCCACCCGGTACAGGGCCAAGGCCCAGAAGTGGGGTGGTGTCCACAGAAATATGATGAGGAAAAGAATTAGGGCTTCTGGCTCGACTTGCCCCGTCATGGCGGCCCAACCCAGCACTGGGGGCATGGCGCCAGATGCACCCCCGATCACAATGTTTTGCGGTGTCAGCGGTTTGAGAATCACGGTGTAGATCACCGCATAACCCACAAAAGTGGCAAAAGTCAGCCACATGGTCAAGGGGTTGACCCACACATAAAGAACAATTGAACCGGCCACACAGAGTGCAACTGAAAACAGCAGGGTCTGAACGTCACCTAACTCACCTTTGGCCGTAGGTCGCCAAGCGGTTCGTTTCATTTTGGCGTCGATCCCCTTTTCAACCAGGCAATTGAAGGCCGCTGCCGCGCCTGCAACCAACCAGATGCCAACACAGGCCAGCAGCGCGCGCTGAATTTCGCTTGATGATGGCAGGCCAGGCACGGCCAGCACCATGCCAATCAGGGCGCAAAAAACAATGAGTTGCACCACCCTGGGCTTGGTTAGCGCATAAAACTGCCGAAAGACAGTGATGCTATGAGAGGAAGAAGCTACGGACATGGGCTAAAAGTTAGGCTGTTGATTGTGCTGCATGTTGAACTGACTTTTCGGCTTGACTGAAGCACAGCGTCCACGTCATCACAAGCACCAAAGCAGCCGCACCGCCAGTATGCAGCAAGGCAGCGACCAAGGGCCAGTCCAGCACCACGTTGCTCAAGCCCGTGACAAACTGCAAGCCGATCAAGCCAGCCAGCCAGCGCGCGGCGCCTCGCAAGCCGGCAATAGGGCTCAGGCGCCAAGCCAGCGTCAACAATAATAGCGACACCAAGCCTGCCATCATGCGATGAACATAGTGAATCGCGGTTAGCGACTCAAACCCGATGACAGCTCCAGCCTGGGTATGGCCCAGTTCACGCCAAAGCTCAAACCCATGCTGAAAATTCATCAACGGCCACCAACTGTTTTGGCACTTGGGAAATTCATTGCAGGCCAACACGGCATAGTTGGAACTGACCCAGGCACCTAAAGCGATTTGAATCACCAGCACAGCCAATCCAAGCCACAACAGATGGCGTAAATTCGGATTCAGCTGCGTGGGTGAGACTCGATTTAATCTCTGGCTTTGCCACACCCATTGCGCGCACAACAACGCCAGCAGCACCATCCCGCCCAACAAGTGCAGGGTAACGATGGCGGGAAACAACTTCATGGTGACCGTCAACGCACCAAAAGCCCCTTGCAAACAAACCCAGAACAAGGTGAAGCTGGCCCACCACGGCTTGCGTATCGAAGACTCTAATTTCGCCCACTTCGGGCACCAACTCGCCACGGCCAAGAGAAGGATCAAAAATCCCACGCCCGAAGCCAGGTAACGATGAACCATCTCAACCCAAGCCTTGCTCTGGGTCACTGGGCCCGTGGGCATGGCGCTTTCGGCTGAGGCGATGGCTTGTTGGGCACCCCAAGGACTCGAACTGCCGTAGCAGCCGGGCCAGTCCGGGCAACCCAAACCAGAATCACTCAAGCGGGTGAAAGCGCCAAACAAGACCAAATCAAAAGTCAGGAACAGCGTCATCAAGGTCAAGGCCTGCAACCGCCTGGCCGGGGTTGAGCCTTGATGGCGACGCCAGACCCAAAGCAGTGGCAACAGGGCTATCAGCAGACCGATCAGCAGCATCCAGGCCACGGGTGACATATCGTAGAGCGATTGTTTTGTCATGCAGCCGATCCTAACGCCCGGCTTTATCCCAGGATGCCGAGGCACGCAACAGTCGCTCTAAATCGCGTTTGACTTTGGCAGCGCCAGCCAAGTCCAACTCCGCTGGAAACCGCATCATCCAGTTGCCCTGCGGATCGATCAAGTACAAATGCTCGCTCAGTCCATGACCGTCGGCCGGCTGCAACCAGGAGGCAATGGCTTGGGTCGTCATGCGCAGCACCGTCGCATCGCTTAAACCCGGTCGCATGGCTTCAGATACGGGCGCTTCATCGTTAACCAACCAGACCCAGTCCAACCGGTCTTTTTCTCGTCCTAAACTTTCTCGAAGTTGACGCTGCCAGTACAAATTCTTCAGACAGCGTGCATCACAAACGCCTGGGGCCACACTCACCAGCAACCACTGACCTTTGATCAATTGCAGTGGTCTGCTTTGACCCTCGAGGTTCAACACCAGCAGATCGGGCAAGGCGCGCTGAGGAACAATGAGTTCACCAAAATTACGTCGGCCCTCGGGCCGTACCAGGTAATAGGTCAGGTAAGACGCGATCACCGGAGCGGCACAGACCAGCATCACCACCAGCATTTTCCAGCGCCCGCGCAGTGTTCTGCCGCTGTCTGCGCTCAAAACTTGATCCAGGGGCGGCATGGCGTGAACCGTCAAACCCAAAGGTTGATCGTTTTGCAGATTTGCTTCAGTGGCGTTAGTTTCAGTCACGGTGGATGGGGAAGAATCGTCTAACAATTTGAAACCAAAAATAAAGGACCGCAATCAAGGCCGATATACCAAACCATTGCAAGGCATAGCCCTGATTTTTTTCAAAGCCCAACCCAGATTTCGGCCAGTCCCGTAGCAAACCAACTTCGGATCCACCACTTTGCTGAATAGATATTCGCATCAAGCTCAAGCGAGTCTCGTCGCTGAATTGCGCAAAGTCCAGATTTTGCCGGATCAAACCCGCGCCCGGTTGTCCCATGTCGTACAGTTTGGAAGGCAACGCCGAAATCCGCCCCACCACCTCGATCATCCCCGTCGGGGTTGCAATACTCGGCACACGGGAACGATCGACAAAGTTGCGCTGAACCCAGCCCCGCTGCACCAGCACGGCGGGCCCGCCTCCTTCGGGTTGCAAGGGGGTGATCACATAAAAACCTGGCTTTCCTTGCATTTGTCGGTTATCCAGAAATACCGTGCTGTCGGCGATCCATTGACCGCGCAAAACAATGGTTCGGTGCATGGCCTGCTGCGCGGGATCAGACATGCCTTGCAAGGCCGCATTACTCAGCGCTGGCAGTTGTCCGAGTTGCTGCTGCGCCGCCGCCAAGGCCAGTTTTTCATCGGCACGCGATAGCTGCCAATAGCCCAGCGCCGTCGTCAGACCGATGGCCAGCCCAGCCAGCAACGTCAGCACACAAAAACGCAACGACAGCTTCACTGGATAATCCCTAGCATGAAGTATTTCGTCATCATCGCATTCATTGCCATCCTTGTCAGTTTGTGCAGCGCCCTGTATTTCATGATGAAAGGTGGTCAGGATGGGCAAAGCAAAACCCGGCAAATGGCCAGGTCACTGGCTTTCAGGGTCGGCCTGTCCATCCTGCTGTTCATGTGCATCCTGATCGCGTGGAAATTTGGCTTGATCCAACCCACCGGTATCCCGGTTGGACGCTAAAGGGTCGGCCTCAAAACAAAAGCCGCAGACAGCGGCTCATGGATTTTTATCCCGCAAGGAGGCCAAAGCCCGCCGGTGCAGTCCCTGGGCCTGCGTCCGGCTGAGCTCCTGCTACAGCCAGTAAACCAAAATGTACAGCCCCAACCACACCACGTCAACAAAGTGCCAGTACCAAGCTGCACCTTCGAAGCCGAAATGCTTGTCGGCGCTGAAATGGCCTTTTTGCAAACGCAGAGTGATGAACAGCAGCATCAACATCCCTACAAACACGTGGAAACCATGAAACCCGGTGAGCATGTAGAAAGTCGAACCATAGGCCCCTGAGGAGAGCTTCAAATTGAGCTCTTGGTAGCCGTGGTAGTACTCATAGCCTTGCACCCCAAGGAAGGTCACCCCCAACAAGACCGTCAGCCACATGAAGCCAATGGTTTTACTGCGGTTGCCAGCAATCAAGGCGTGGTGGGCGATGGTCAAGGTGACACCGGATGACAACAGCAAAGCGGTGTTGATGGTTGGCAACCAGAACGGCGTCATGGTTGTGAACGGCTCAACGATGTTCGCAGGTGAGGCGGTTACACCCGCCGCCACGCTGGGCCAGACCGCTTTGAATTCGGGCCAGAGCAGAGAATTTTCCAGACTTCCCAGCGCAGGGACCGAATGAACCCGCATCCACCACAGTGCTGTGAAGAAAGCGCCGAAAAACATGACTTCAGAAAAGATAAACCAGCTCATGCTCCAACGGTAGGAGATGTCAATCTTGTGCCCATAGGATCCGCCTTGGCTTTCAGAAATGGCTTGGCTAAACCACTGGAACAACACGCCAAGGAACCAAATCAGGCCCAGTGCCAAGGCGTACTTGCCCCAATCCGAACCATTGATCCATTGGGATGCACCCAGGAACACGAAAAACAGACCCAACGACGCCAAAGCAGGGTGCCGCGACGGACTAGGGACAAAATAGTAAGGGGTTGACCCCGGTGTTGTAGAACTCATTTCCGCTCCATTCCTTCCAATTCAAATCTGTCTTTTATTAGCCCAAGGGCCAAGCTCATCCGGCCACGACCCAGTTCACCAAAACGATCAAGCCCATTACGAAAAGCAGCGCACCGACGATAGCCACCCCTATGATGTGCAGTGGATTAACTTTGGCCAGATCTTGTTGGTATTCACTGTGTTTACGGATACCGACAAAAGACCAAGCCACAGCTTTCAGACTGCGTAAAAATGCACTTTGGCTTTTCATGCGCCAATCCTCAAAGCCAGCGCCAAACCGGCGTCAGCTGTGGGCGTCACGGGGGCTGGTGGCGTCTTGCTTCCCACTTCAAAAAAAGTATAGGACAAGGTGATGGTAGTCACGTCCTTGGAGAGCTTCGGGTCAATCACGAAAGCCACCGGCCAACTTTTCTTCTCGCCCGGCTCCAGCGTGTACTGCTTAAAACAAAAACATTCCAACTTGTTGAAATGCATAGAAGCCTGGTGCGGTGCATAACTCGGAATAGCCTGAGCTGACATACGTCGACTCTGGGTATTTTGAAATTCATACATCACGGTCATGAGCTCGCCGGGATGGACCTGCACTGAGCGTTGGGCCGGCGCAAAACTCCAAGGCCCACGGGCATTGGCGTCGAACTCGACCGTGATGCTGCGACTGGTATCGACTTGCGAATTAGCCGGCAGCTTGGACTTGACGCCTGGCAAATCGCGTTCGCCCAGGGCCAGGATATTGATGCCCGTCATTTCACACAGCGTTTTGTAAATGGGGACCAAGGCATAGCCAAAAGCAAACATACCCGAGGCGACCAAGGCCAGCTTGGCAACCATCCTCACATTTTCACGCCGCAAGTTCATGACTTATCTACTCAAGAAAATCATTTTCGCCATAAATCCGACAAAGAACACCAAGGCCACCGATGCCAAAATCAGCGCAGTTTTCAGATTCTTGGTTTTTTTCTCGTCGGGTGTCATGTTGGATTTAGCCAATCACTTTATTGGCTGCCGCATTGAGCTTGGGCGGTGTTTCGAAAGTATGGAAAGGCGCTGGCGAGGGCACTTCCCACTCCAAACCTTCAGCACCCTCCCAAGGCTGCTGCGGTGCTTTTTCGCCTTTGCCCATCATGTTGGGCAACACGATGAACAGGAAGAAATAAACCTGAGCCAAACCGAAAGCGAAAGCACCCACGGTAGCAACTGCATTGAAATCGGCAAACTGCATCGGGTAATCAGCGTAACGACGCGGCATACCGGCCAAGCCGAGGAAATGCATGGGGAAGAACGTGACGTTAAACGCGATCAGCGACCACCAGAAATGAATTTTTCCACGGCATTCGCTGTACATCACACCGGTCCACTTCGGCGCCCAGTAGTAATAACCGGCAAACATGGCGTAAAGCGAGCCCGCTACCAAAACGTAATGAAAATGTGCCACTACGTAGTAGGTGTCCTGCAACTGAATGTCGATCGGTGCCATTGCCAAAATCAGCCCGGTGAAACCACCCATCGTGAAGACAAAGATAAAACCAACCGCAAACAACATGGGGGTCTCAAAAGTCATGGAGCCCTGCCACATGGTGGCAATCCAGTTGAAGATCTTCACGGCAGTCGGCACCGCAATCAGCATGGTGGCGTACATGAAGAACAACTGTCCGGTCACCGGCATGCCGGTGGTGAACATGTGATGCGCCCAAACGATGAACGACAAAATTGCGATCGACGACGTGGCATACACCATCGAGGCATATCCGAACAGCTTTTTCCGAGCAAACGCCGGAACGATCTGGCTGACGATGCCGAAAGCCGGCAAAATCATGATGTACACCTCGGGGTGGCCGAAGAACCAGAAAATATGCTGAAACATCACCGGGTCACCGCCACCGGCGGGGTTAAAGAAGCTGGTTCCGAAATGCCTGTCGGTCAGCGTCATGGTGATGGCGCCAGCGAGCACCGGCATCACAGCGATCAGCAGGTAAGCAGTGATCAACCAGGTCCAGCAAAACATCGGCATTTTCATCAAGGTCATGCCAGGCGCGCGCATATTCAGGATGGTGACGATGATGTTGATCGAACCCATGATCGAGCTCGCACCCATGATGTGCAAAGCAAAAATACCGGCATCCATGCTGGGACCCATTTGCAGGGTCAGGGGCGCATAAAAAGTCCAGCCTGCAGCAGGTGCGCCACCAGGCATGAAGAAGGAGCCCACCACCAGAATACCCGCTGGAATCAACAGCCAGAAACTGAAGTTATTCATACGGGCAAACGCCATGTCAGCCGCACCAATTTGCAACGGAATCATCCAGTTCGCAAAACCGACAAAAGCGGGCATGATGGCGCCAAACACCATGATCACGCCATGCATGGTGGTGAGCTGGTTGAACAACTCGGGATTGACCAGTTGCAGCCCGGGCTGGAACAATTCGGCCCGAATCAGCAAAGCCAACACGCCACCGAGCATCAGCATGGTGAATGCGAACAGCAGATACAGGGTTCCGATGTCTTTGTGGTTGGTCGCAAACACCCAACGACGCCAACCCGTAGGGGCATGGTCGTGGTGATCGTCATGCGCATGATCGTGATGGTCTAGAACGGCACTCATCCTGGTTTCCTTCTCAATACTTGTATTCGTTGGTCGACTGCTTACTTGCGAGCAGCCTGAATTTCAGCCGGCTGAACCAGCTGACCAGTCTTGTTGGACCAATTGTTTTTGGTGTAGCTGATCACAGCAGCCAGATCGGTATCACTGAGCTGCTTCCAAGCCGGCATGGCGCCGTTGTTTTGCCCATTGAGCACCACATTGATTTGTTTGATCTTGTCGCTATCGAGCACCAATGCAGAACCATCGAGTGGTTTGATCGGGCCTGCGCCTTTACCGCTGGCCTGGTGACAAGCGGCACAGTTAGCTGCATAGACTTTTTCGCCGCGCTTGACGATGTCATCCAGCGTCCAGACCTTGCTTGGATCGTCAAGCTTGGCTGCGGTCTCTTTTTTCTTGCCTTCAACCCATTTGGCGTAGTCCTCAGCCGAAACCACTTTCACATGAATCGGCATATAGGCATGCTCTTTGCCGCACAGCTCTTGGCACTGGCCATAGAAATCACCGGTCTTCTCAGCACGGAACCAGGTGTCACGCACAAAACCGGGAATCGCGTCTTGCTTGATACCAAACGAGGGGACGGCAAAAGCGTGAATCACGTCATTGGCCGTGGTAATGATGCGGATTTTTTTACCGACAGGGACCACCAGCGGGTTGTCCACTTTGAGCAGGTAGTCATCCGGCATAACGCCCTTGGCACCTTGATTGGACATTTCGCGGTGTGAGGCATCCAGCGTCGAGAGGAAAGCAATCCCCTCGCCCTCACCGTTGATATAGTCGTAACCCCATTTCCATTGGTAGCCGGTGGCCTTGATGGTGACATCGGCGTTCGTCGTGTCTTTGGAGGCAACCAACACCTTGGTGGCGGGCAAAGCCATCAGGATCACAATGATAAAAGGAACAATGGTCCAAATGATTTCAACCGTTACCGACTCATGGAAATTGGCCGCTTTGTGCCCGACCGATTTGCGATGCTTCCAGATCGAATAAAACATCACAGCAAAAACGGCGACAAAAATCACGGTGCACAGGATCATCATGAACCAGTGCAGCCAAGCCTGTTCCTGGGCAATTTTGGTGACTGCCGGGTGCAAATTGAGCTGATTGACTGCCGGGCCGCCCGGAAGATCATTGACGGCATAGGCCGCCGTCCCAAACCAAGCGCTTGCCAGGAGAAGCAAAGAGGTCAATCGGGTGGAGATGTTGTGCATCATTTTACTTTTCTATACCTAAAATTTAACCATCATTTCGAAGGTGCTAAGCTCGCTCCGCCCGCGCAGAGGGCAGGCCAACCATCAGAGCTTGATCCGTTAAAAGTCAACTTCGAATTGTAGCCGACCGTTCAAACTCCAAGATTGCCCTTGGTGCCGCCCATTCAGCGGCCCTCGCTCTTGCTTTGTTGTAAGGCGGAACGCATTTGCTCTAGGCTGACCGTACTTTCAGCTGCAATTTTCAAGCGTGGGGCCGGCTTGAATGCATGGCCATAAATGATTTCGAACTCCAGAACCAGGTCGCCCTCAGGGCCTTTCAGTTGGTCGACCAAGGCCTGGTGCAGTGCGGCGAGCCAGTTTTTCCCCCGCAATCCGGCATGGCGCTGAGGATTTAGATTCCGACCCAGACCGCGCATCTCCTGCAATAAGCGCTGAGGCGATTCAAAACTCAGACGGATCCGCTCCATGTCCATGACCGGCTCGGCAAAGCCGGCTTTGACCAGCATGTCGCCCCAATCGTGCATATCGGTAAATTCATGCGACGCTGCCGGCCAGCCCAGCGTCGAATAAAGTTGGCGCAAACCAACCAAAGTGTCAGGCCCGAAACAAGAGAACATGATGAAACCGTCAACGGCCAAAGCTCGGTGCCACTGCGCCATCAATCCCTGTGGATCGGCCGCCATATGCAGGGCCATATTGGCCCACAGCATCTGGGCGTTGGCGGCTGGATCGAGTTCAAAACGGGTAGGGCCGGCGCGCCAGCGGGCTGGGCGCCACCAGGGCAGACTCAATGCCTTGATTGCGGCCCTGGTGCGCACCGCTGTCGGCTCAATCACCAGCGCTGTAGCGCGGGGGTAACGCTTTTGCAGCAAGCCGTGTGCTTGAACTCCGCCACGCAGAGGTTCCCAATGGATCCAAGTCTCAGGCTGGAGCCTGATCCATTGCAGGCGCTGCTCCATTCGGCGCGCCACTTCCTCATGCAACCAAGGAGAGCTGGGCGCTGTCAGAGAGCTCCAGCGCTGGGCCGCTACAGGGTCAATGGTGGGGGGAAGCTCGGTGGACATGATGAGGTTGCTCAGGCCAAGGAGTATATTGAACCTATGTTCCGCGCCTTGTTGCAGCGACTATCAGACCCGCTGCCCAGCCGATGTGAGGTCTGCCATGCCTGGCCAACCGACGTGGTCTGCGAATCCTGTGTCCACCGATTTGCTCAGCCCAGTCAACGTTGCCTGAGCTGTGCGGCACTGACGCCACCAGGCCAGCCTCAGTGTGGCGCTTGTTTGAAATCTCCGCCACCGCTGGATCGATGCTTGGCTGCCGTTTCCTATGGCTTCCCCTGGTCCGGCCTGATGATCGATTTCAAATTTCAAAGTCGTCCCGGTTTTGCAGCTCTTTTCGCCCAGCTGCTGCGCAGCACGCCTTGGGTCGAACCCGCCTTGGAACGTGCGGACTTGCTGATTCCTATGCCCCTTGCCAAGCAACGCTTGCAACAACGCGGTTTCAACCAAGCCTTGGTTCTGGCCCGTCAGTTGGCGGCCAACAAAACAGCGTCTCAGCTGTTGTTGCGGATCAGAGACACACCAGCCCAAAGTCAACTCAAACGCTCGGAACGGAGTCGCAACGTTGCCGACGCATTCGCTGTTGATCCGTTGGCCAGAGCTCAGCTGGAAAACAAACGTGTCGTTTTGGTCGATGACGTGATGACCAGTGGCGCTTCATTGTTTTCAGCAGCCAAGACACTGCGGCAAGCGGGCGTTGCACACATCACCGCCTTGGTGGTGGCTCGGACCGATTTCGGCCCCCCTTAACTCAGGAGTGGCGAACCATTCCTATTTTTCGCTGCAAGCTGACGAGCCAGTGGGGAGAAGAATCTTCCGATCCAGCCAGTTCCAAATTGGGGTGCAGCCTCAAGGTATTTTCCAAAATGTCCTGCTGCCCGGGCTCCAGATCAACGAAAAAAACATGCCGACCTTCAGCCAGCACCTTCTCGAAGCGGACAAACTTGTAGTTGGGTTTCTGGATTCCAATGAAGCCCCCCTCCCATGTGCAAAAACCGAGCATCACGACCGAGAGGAAAACAAAAGGCATCCATCCCGCAGCCGTATTCGTCAGTTCAAAACCATAAGCCAACAAAAACAGCAGGACCGACAAGCCGATACCCACCATGGCCCCTTGCATCGTGGCATGAACCACATCGCGCTTCATGAAAGATTGAACTTCATGCAAGTGCTGGTGATTCGCCACCTCAGTGTCATCTCCGCTCAACACGTGAATCTGCGGCACGGAGATCCCAGCAGCCTCAAGCTGCTCTTCAAAAAGCTCCAAGTCGTCCAGACTGCTGCCAATAAAATAACGTCTCTGCATCTTCATAAGACACCCCCCGTTAAGTTGATTCAGACACCCGCACTAGGCGAATTCAGCTTAGCACGGATTCGATTGAAAAAGAACCCCCGGCCTCACTTCAACTTGGCCAACATGTAGTCGACGGCGACCTTCACTTCAGTCTCCGTCAAGGTAGCATTACCCCCCTTGGCTGGCATCACCCCAGCGGGACTCTGGACACCGTTCAGTGCATTGAGGTAGAGGCTATTAACCCCTTTGATCAGCCGGCTTTTCCATTGCGCCTGATCGCCCAGCTTAGGCGCGCCAGCAATGCCGGCGCTATGACAAGCGGCGCAACTTTGAATAAAAACCTGAGCACCATCCCGCATCGGCACTGCGGCGGTCACCGTAACCGCAGGGACTGGATTCGTCTCGGGCGGCTCCAGCCCTACTTTTCCTATCGGTTTGATTCGGTCCTGAACACTTTGCCCATTACTCAGCAATCCTGCTTGTACCTGCCTGACTTGGTTGGGCATTCCCAGATGATGATCTACCAGCAGATAGGCAAAGAGCGCTATGCCAATAAAGAATCCCGAAATGACCGTGATGTGGGCCGTGTAGTTTTTTTGGGCCATACGTGTTTCTCCAAATTTTGCAAGTCAACGGACTATGGTCTGGCTCTCATGGATGCGCTGTGCTTACAACAAACTCTTGAGGAAAAACACCCCGCGCGTTAGAAAGGTGTAGTCCGCCTCTAGCGCCCCAATACCGATAAAAGTCAGGATCAACAGAGGGGGCAGCAAAATGGCATAAATCAAGGCCAAACGCTCCCACATCATGTGCATGAAGACAGCGACGATCAAGCCGGCCTTCAGCAACATAAAGACAATGATCAAGGACCAGCGCAAATAGCCTTGCACATGGAAATAATCAACCAAGTATGAAGCCGTGCTCAGTACGAAAAGCAGCAGCCAAATTTTGAGATAAATGCCAATCGGGTGCTGTTGGTTGCCTGCGTGAGACATATTCTTCTCCTACCAAAGATAGAAAAACGCAAAAATGAAAACCCAAACCAAATCGACGAAGTGCCAGTACAAACCGACAATTTCGACCATTTCGTAGTTGCCCTTCCTTCCGGTCAGGAAACCAGGTCGCTCGTGGTCTAAATCGCCGCGCAACACCTTGATCGCAACGATGACCAGCAAGATGACACCAATGGAGACATGGGTGCCGTGGAATCCAGTCACCATGAAAAATACCGAGCCGAACTGGGCTGCGCCCATGGGATTGGCCCAGGGCCGTACCCCCTCCTCCGTAATCAACTTGGTCCACTCAAATGCCTGCATGCCAACAAAAGATGCGCCCAGCACGGCTGTGATCATCAGCAGGACAAAAGTGGTACGTCGGTCTTTTCGGTAGCCATAATTCACGGCCATGGCCATGGTCCCGCTGCTGGTGATGAGGATGAAGGTCATCAGCGCAATCAAGATCAGCGGGATTTCCTTACCCCAGAGCGTCAAGGCGAAAACCTCACTCGAATTGGGCCAGGGATCGGTGCTGGACATACGCACCGTCATGTATGAAATCAAAAAGATACTGAAAATAAAGGTATCACTGACCAAAAAAATCCACATCATGGCTTTGCCCCATGGGACCTTTTTGAACGATTGCTGGTCAGCCGACCAGTCCTGGACGAACCCCTTCATACCGGGTTCCAGGACAGGGGAGTGAATCGCTACCGTAGCAACAGGGTGTGTCATAACAGGTCCTTACCTTATTCCACAGATGGTTAACAAAACATCCAGGTTGTTTCCCGTGAACAACAAGCCAAAAAGCACCAACCAAACCAAAAATAAAAAGTGCCAATACAGGGCGCACAGTTCAACGCTGTGCCGAACTTTTTCAAGCTCAAAACCACCCCATACCCTGGCCACTGTTCGGCCCCAGACCACCAAGCCACCGATCAAATGCAGCCCATGCAAACCCGTGATCAAATAGAAGAAAGCAATCGCGGGGTTGGTCACTTGAAAATAGACCAAGGAGCCGAGTTCGCGCCAAGCTTGAGCCTGGCCCAACAGAAATAGCAAGGTGCAGAATCCCGCGCCCAACAGACTTCGATGCAACAGTTTCTGGTTTTCACGTCGGGCAGCGTACTGGGCCAACTCCAGAGCTAGGCTTCCAAGCAAAAGGACCAGGGTATTGGCCCACATCAACTTGATTTGCGGTGCAGGTCGCCAATCCTCGTAAGTCATGCGTCCGGCGTAAGCCACGACCAATAACAGGAAAAGGACGGTCACGACACCCAGGAAAACCTTGAGCGCAGTCCTCTTATCTTGCTGCTTGGATTTTTGCAACGGCAGCGGCAACTCGGCCATGGCTTCCCAGGGCTTGATCGTCAATTGATGGATGATGTTCATGGCTCAGCCTCAATCAACTGCGCTTGACTTCATGCGGTGACATGTTTTGCGGTATGAAGTCAGCTTCAACCCCAGGGACACTGAAATCATAGGCCCACCGATAAACCAAGGGCAATTCCGCTCCGAAATTCCCGTGCTGAGGCGGCGTTTCGGCTGTTTGCCATTCCAGCGTAGTCGCATTCCAGGGGTTCGGGCCGGCGGGCTTGCCTTTGAAATAACTCCACACCAAATTAAACAAAAAGAGCAACTGGAAGGCCCCCACAAACAAAGCCGCCAGGGTTATTCCTATGTTCAGACTCTGTGCTGAAGCGGGAATGAAATCCGTCCCTTCGACCGAGAAATAACGTCTTGGCACACCCAAGAATCCCAAGTAATGCATGGGCAGATAAATCGCATAAGTCCCCAGAAAAGTAGTCCAAAAATGGAGCTGACCCATGCCCTCATGCAACATCCGGCCGGTGATTTTGGGGTACCAGTGGTAAATCGCGCCAAACACCACCATGACAGGCGCCACCGCCATCACCATGTGGAAATGAGCCGCCACAAACATGGTGTCCGAAAGTGGCACGCTGACGCTAACATTACCCAAGAACAAGCCGGTCAAGCCGCCGTGCAGAAAGGCAAAAATAAAGCCAATGGAAAACAGCATGGGAACCGTGAGGTGAATATTGCCCTGCCACAGTGTCAAAACCCAGTTATAGACTTTCAAAGCCGTGGGAATCGCGATGATCAGTGTGGTGGTGGCGAAGAAGAATCCGAAGTAAGGATTCATGCCACTGACATACATGTGGTGGGCCCAAACGAAGAAACTCAGGACGCCAATGGCAACGATGGCCCAGACCATCATGCGATAACCAAAGATATTTTTTCTGGCGTGGACACTGAGCAGGTCCGAGACGATACCGAACGCCGGCAAGGCCACGATATAGACTTCCGGGTGCCCAAAAAACCAGAATAAATGCTGGAACAATAAGGGACTGCCGCCGGTGTAACTGGTTTGTTGACCCATAGACACCAACGCAGGCATGAAGAAGCTGGTGCCCAGCAGCAGATCAAACAGCATCATCACTGCACTGACGAACAGCGCCGGGAAGGCCAGCAGTGCCAGTATCGTTGCGGTAAAAATGCCCCAGATGGTCAAGGGCATGCGCATCAAGGTCATGCCGCGGGTACGCGCTTGCAAAATCGTGACCACATAATTCAGGCCACCCATGGTGAAACCGATGATGAAACAGGCCAGCGACACCAGCATCAAAATAATGCCCCAAGTCGCCCCCGGCGTTCCCTGCAGAATCGCCTGCGGCGGATACAAAGTCCAGCCCGACCCGGTGGGTCCGCCCGGAACAAAAAAGCTGGCCACCAACAGCAAAACAGCGAGCAGATAAATCCAGAAACTCAACATATTGAGGTAGGGAAAGACCATGTCTCGCGCCCCCACCATCAAGGGGATCAAGTAATTTCCAAATCCACCGAGAAACAAAGCGGTCAGCAAATACACCACCATGATCATGCCGTGCATGGTGACGGCCTGCAGGTAGTTGCTGGGATCGATAAAAGAGAACGTGTTGGGGTAAGCCAGCTGCAGTCGCATCATCCACGACAACGCCAGGGCTACCAATCCAATAGAAATCGCGGTGATCGCGTATTGGATGGCGATGACCTTGGCATCTTGGCTCCAAATGTACTTTCCAAGAAAAGTTTTTGGATGATAGAGCTCCATCTCCCCGACTTCAGCCGGTCCGACAACAGAGGATTCGTCGTGTGCCACGTATTCCATCAGGCTGTCCCTTTCTTAGATTCGTCGTACTGTCTTGTCACCGCCCATTCAGGGCAGTAAATTGATGTAGGCCACCAAGTCATTGATCGCTTGATCGTCTCTCAAAATTGAAGCCATCAAAGCCATTTGCGGCCCATATTCGTCTTTAGCATGGGCGCCGCGGAAACCTTGTTTGAAATTCTTTAGCTGAGTCGCCAGATACCAGTCGCTCATTCCCTTGAGCCTTGGCGCATGCATCAGTCGCACGCCTTGTCCGGAGGGTCCGTGGCAGACCGAGCAGGTGGAATCGAACAAAGACTTGCCTTGACTGGCGTTGCCCTTGACTGTAGTTGGCGCGGCCGCATCCGGCAAAGACATGATGTAGGCGCTGACATGTGCGATAGCTGCATCATCCACCAGCATGGAGGCCATTGGAGCCATGACTTTGCCTGCAACATCTTTGTCATTGGCACCGCGGACACCTTGCTTGAAATAATTGAGCTGCCGCTGCAAATACCAGTCGCCCAAACCAGTCAATTTGGGTGCCTTGAGCAAGGCATTGCCCTCGGCCTGAGCCCCGTGACAAGCGGCGCAAGCGGCATACATGGATTTCCCAAGAACCACATCACCACTGGCTTTGGCCAAGTGATCGGCAAAGGTTTTCTGTTTGGCCAACCACACCCGGTAAGCGGCCTCTTCTTCAACCACGATTTTCCCGCGCATCGCGAAATGACCGACGCCGCACAACTCATTGCACAGCAAGTCAAATGTGCCAGTTCGGGTCGGGGTTATCCAGACATAGGTCATCATGCCCGGCACCAAGTCCATCTTGGCCCGAAACTGGGGTACGGCAAAGTTATGCAGGACGTCAATCGAGCGCAGCAAGATCTTGACTGGCTTGCCTAGCTGCAGATGAAGCTCCTGGCTTGAGACCAAAATATCGTCACGCCCATTGGGGTCGTCCTGACTCATGCCAAAGGGGTTGCCGTCATTGATGTTCTTGGCGTTGACGATGCCGAGTTTGCCGTCTTTTCCGGGCAGCCGATATTGCCAATGCCATTGCTGTCCCACCGCTTCGACCACGGCAGCATCGGAAGGTACGGTGACAAAATTTCCCCAAATAATCAGGCCCGGGGCCAACATGGCTGCCACACCCACCGTTGTGATGCCGATCAACCACCACTCAAGCTTCTTATTTTCAGGCTGGTAAGCAGCCCGTACGCCAGGTTTATTCCGAAAACGTACGATGCAATAAGCCACAAACAAATTAACGGCCACGAAAGCCAGGCCGGTAATCCAGAAAGTGAGTTGAATCGTGTCATCCATGCCCTTCCAGTTGGAAGCGATGGGGGTGAAATACCAGGGACTGAAATAGTGGAAGACGAGAGAGCCAAGGACCAGCAACACCAACACAATAGCAATAGTCATACCGGCAGTTACTCCAAGTTCCAACGTTGCTGAGGGAATGACATGCAGCAACTTGGGCTCAATGAGCCTCAAGAAAGTACCCTCTGAGGAAAATATTAACCTTTATATGAGTAGTGGCTATTGGTGTTTACCATGAGACTTGGCCTGCTCAGTCCCACAGGCCTTTGCCCCATGCAGCTTGCAGCACACGACAATCAACCCATGTTTCATATTGTTTTAGTCGAACCCGAAATCCCGCCCAACACCGGCAACGTCATCCGGTTGGCGGCCAATACCGGCTGCATCCTGCACCTGATCGAACCCCTGGGTTTCTCCATGTCTGACAAGCACATGCGCCGGGCCGGCCTGGATTACCACGAGTACACCGAAGTCCGAAGACATGCCAATTGGGCCGAATTCTTGTCTGCTGAACAGCCTAGACTTGACCGCCTGTTTGCCCTGAGCACACGCGGCACACGCCGAGTCCATGAAGTTCAATTCCAGCCCGGCGATTGGCTGGTGTTCGGCTCCGAGACCAAGGGCCTACCGCCATCTCTGCGTGAATCCATCGGCCAGGACCACACCCTGAATTTACCCATGCGAAGCGGCCAGCGCAGCTTAAACTTGTCCAATGCCGTGGCAATAACCGTGTTTGAGGCTTGGCGACAAAACGGCTTTGCCCTCGGACCGGTTTAGTGGCGCGTTGGCAACTGCGCGGAGAATTCGGTTAAAAAATCAAGAAAAACCCGGGTCCGTGACGGTATGTACTTGCTCGAAGGCAGGGCAGCATACACGGTGAATCGACCCAAAATCCAGTCCGGCAAAATCTGCACTAGGGCACCCCGTTGCAAGTGCAGGTCGAGTTGCAGTCTCGACAAAAAAGCCACCCCGGCACCCGCCAGGGCCGCGCTGAGCAGCACTTCAAAGCTGGTTGTCTCAAAGGCGGGAAGCAACTCAACTTCAACCGGAACACCCCCGTGCAGTGGGTGCAACTTGATTCTTGCACCAAAATGACTCGAGCCTTGCGGCCATTGAAATTTTAAGTGTGCATGCTGATGCAACTGGTCAGGTGTTTGCGGCGTGCCAGCAGACTTCAAATAAGCTGGCGAAGCACATGCAACCCATTCCGTCGTCGCCAGTGGGCGGGCCACCAAACTGCCGTTGAAACCCTCATCGAACGCCAACAAGGACAAGTCAAATTCTTCGATCCTATGGTGCGGGAAAGGATCGACCACCAGATCAAACATCACTTTAGGGTGGCGCGCTTGCCATGGGGCGATCAGGGGTGATAAAAAAGTGCTGGCCAGCAAGGGCGTGGCGATGACATGAATGACGCCCCTGAGCTCTTGGGTCTGTTTACTGGCTTCAGTCTCCGCCTCTTCAATCTCTCGCAAAATGCTGCGCACCCGCAATAAATAAGCGTCACCTGCTTCCGTCAAGGCCTGCTTTCGGCTGCTGCGTTGCAGCAGGCGTACACCCAAGTGATTTTCTAAAGCTGCCAGTTTGCGTGTCACATTGGCCGGCGACATATTGAGCGCACGGCCAGCGGCAGCAAAGCTACCTAGGTCCACCACCTGCTGAAAGATCTTCATGGAATCGAGCTGATTCATGGAGCCACTTCTTGCTGATCATTATTGCAATTACTGGAATGATGCATTGCCAATCAAGTACTTCCTGTTGAACGATGCGCCGCCTACAGTCTAGTGACTTGGTGTCACGAATCCAAATGAAGTGCCTGCCAAGTCTGGGCGATGGTGGCACTTACCCCCGTTCCAGTGTTGGCGGTTTTTTAATTTTTAAGGGGGTCATCATGAAACATAAACTTTTGAAAACAGTCTTGGTTGTTGCCAGCAGCCTGATTGCCGTCAGTGCCTTGGCTCAAAGCAATATGGGAATGACGCGGGACCAGGTCATCCACGAGTATCTCGAGGCCAAAAAAGCAGGGACGCTTCCCATCTTCCTCGAAGGAGAGAACATTAATGCGCCAGCATCTGCGCCAAGCATGGTGAGTCGGGAGCAAGTCCTTCGGGAGTTCGAGTTGGCGAAAAAATTAGGGAAAATTCCTTCCTACAGCGATGGGGGCGTTTCTTATTCAACGCCCGAGGTTGCGGCTTGGGAATTTGATGTCGAGAACCTCCCCGCCACTGCGGCTGGTGGCTTGACCCGTGACCAGGTCATCCAAGAATATCTAAAGGCCAAAGAAGAAGGAACTTTGCCCCCTATTTACATTGGCGATTAACTACCTCCCCTAGAAATATCCCGCCTCATCGCGGGATTTTTTTGGCTCAGGGGTAGCGCCTGACTATGAATTCGGCCACGCACGCCGGTTTGCTGGCCCCCTCGCGCTCCATCTTGATTTCCCAAGTCAGTTGCACGCCCTGCTGATCCAGGGGCTGGCTGGCCAGCAGCTTCAGGTGTGCGCGTAATCGGCTGCCGACCGGCACCGGTGAAGTAAAACGCACTTTGTTCAGCCCGTAATTCACGCCCAGACGGGATTCCACGATGGTCAGTGCCGCATCGAAGAAACGGGGTAACAGCGACAGCGTCAGGAAACCATGGGCAATTGGTGCCCCAAATGGCCCGCCCTGCGCCCGCTCTACATCCACATGAATCCACTGGTGATCGCCAGTGGCTTGAGCAAACTGGTTGATTTGTTCCTGGCTGATGGTCAACCAGTCGCTGCTGGCGATATCTTGTCCGACACAGGACGTCAATTCTTGCAGGGTTTGAAATATTCTCATACCGACACTGTAATCCCTAAGCCATAATGTTCCCCGTTCCCCCCTCTAAACCGACTCTACACAAACATTCTTCATGTCCAATTTCATTCAATTCCTCAAAGCCGGTGATGCCTCTCCTCGTCTGGGCGTGGTACGCGGCCAGCACGTCATCGACTTGACCGACGCAGCGCCCACCCTGCCACGCGAACTCAGCGCCCTGTTTGCCGACAACAACGCAGGCCTGAAACAAGCCACAGCGATTGCAGCCGCTGCGCCTGAAGGCAGCGGACTGGCCTTAAGCGCCGTGCGCTTGCTACCACCCATCATGCGTCCCTCGAAAATTGTCTGCCTTGGACTGAACTACGCTGATCACGCTGCTGAAGGTGGTCATGCCCGCCCTGAATATCCCAGTTTTTTCATGCGCGGCGCCAGCTCGTTGATCGCTCACGACGCGCCATTGATTCGCCCCAAAGCTTCAACCAAGCTCGACTTTGAAGCTGAAGTGGCTGTGATCATTGGTCAGACCTGTCGTCACCTCACGGCTGACAATGCCCTGGACGCAGTGGCTGGCTACGCTTGCTTCAATGACGGCTCACTGCGCGATTACCAAAGAAAAACCAACCAGTGGACCATAGGCAAAAATTTTGATGGCACAGGCGCTTTCGGCCCCTGGTTTGTCCCTGCCGCCGATCTGCCAGCGGGCGCTGTGGGCCTGAAAATCGAGTCGCGTCTCAACGGCAAAGTCATGCAAAGCAGCAATACGGCCAATATGTTGTTTCCGGTAGCTGAAACTCTGTGCCTGATCACTGAAGCCATGACGCTGGAACCTGGTGACGTGATCATCATGGGCACGCCGGCCGGTGTTGGTTATGCCCGCACTCCCCCAGTCTGGATGCAGCCCGGCGACCGTATCGAAATCGAAATCGAAGGTATGGGCATCCTGGGCAACACCATCGCCGACGAGGTTTGAGCGGGCACGGCGCGATGCAAGCTGCCATCACCCGCCTGGGCGACGATTTCCGCTGGCCCGGTGGCAAACGGGTCGCCGTCATTTTCAACATTGCTTATGAAGCTTGGTCGGATGGCCAAGCTCCTGGCATCGGCCCCATGGGCAATGTATTGAAGCCCGGGTTTTTCGACAGCAATGCGCATTCTTGGGCCAGCTTTGGCTTGGTGCGCGGCATCCACCGATTGCTTGCTATTGCCGAAAAATATGGCGTGAAAACCAGCGTTATGGTCAATGGTGTGATCTGCGAGCGTGATCCCGCCACGGTCAAGCGGATTGCCGAGTTGGGTCACGAAATTGTGAACCACTCTTGGGGCATGGATGTGATCCCGGTCTATTTTGACGAAGCTGCCGAACGTGCCAACCTGCAGCGCAATCACACGCTGCTGCAGGCAACGACCGGCGTCACGCCCACCGGCTGGATCAGCCCGCGCGGCACCGGCAGCGCCATCAGCTCGCGTTTACTGGCCGAAGCTGGCTACAGCCACCATGGCGATGTCAATGACGATGACCGTCCCTATGTGATGGATTTTGGGGGCAAGCGTATCGTCGGGATTCCTTTGACCATGGACGTCAACGACCTGCCAACCTTGGTGCGCTACGGCCAAGGACCACGCCACATGCTGGAAACTTTTCAAGACACTTTTGCGGCCATGCGTGAGCGTGAACAAGTCCCGCTGATGCTCGATGTGACGGCCCATACCCACGTCATGGGGCGCGCTTCTGGCGCCTGGGTTTACGACGAGATCATGGCCACCGTCAAAGCCACGCCCGACGTCTGGATCTGCACCCGAGAACAGATGGCCAACTATGTTCTGGAAAACGTGAATTAAGCCTCAGCCCAGCGCATCCCACAGCAGCTTGGAGCCGGTGACGAACATTCCCAGATAGACCAGCCGATAGAACAGTGCCGGGCTCATGCGCTTGGTCAGGCGCAAGCCAAGCCAAACCCCAAATGGCGCTATGGGCAATAACACCAATGAAGTCCACAGCGTGGGACCAGCAAACAAACCCAGCCAGGCATAGGGCACCCATTTCGCCAGATTGATCGAGAAAAAATAGATCGACATGCTGGCGGCAAAAGTAACCGGCGCCAAACGCATCGGAATCACATAAGCACTCAGCGGGGGAGCGCCGGCATGAGCCACAAAACTGGTAAAGCCCGAAGTGGTCGTCAATACCATGCCGAGCCAACGTGGTGGGTTATAGCTGTCGGCGCGGGGAGGGAAAACCAGTCGCTGTGCCAGAAACAACAGGGTACAAAAGCCCACGATGCCGGCGACGATGTGCGAGTCCAGAAACTTGAAGGACAGCGCGCCAATCAAGGTGCCTAGCAGGCCATAGGGCAACAAGAATTTGAGCAACGCGCGGTCAAACTGCTTTCGAAACACCGCCAAACCCATCAGATCAACCAACAGCAACACCGGCATCAGAATCGCTGCGGCCTGCGGAACGGTCACAGCCAGCGCCAACAAAGGCACGGCCATCGAACCAAAGCCGGCACCGAAGCCACTTTTGCTAATTCCCATCAGCAACACCGCCGGTACCGCGACCGCGTAAAAAAACGGATCGGTGATGATCGTAAAGTTCATAGGCCGAGATAGGCTTGTCGGATTTCGGGCCGCGTCAGCAATTCGCTGGCCAGACCTTGGGCCACCATGCGCCCTTCTTCCATCACATAGGCTCGGTTGGCCAAGGCCATGGCCATCGCCACATTTTGCTCAACCAGCAGCACTGAAGTTCCTTCTTGGTTGATTTCCCGAATGACCCGGAACATATCCAGCACAATAGCCGGCGCCAAGCCCAGGGAAGGCTCGTCGAGCAACAACAGATTGGGCCGAGCCATCAGGGCACGACCAATCGCCACCATTTGTTGCTGCCCCCCCGACAGGGAGCCCGCAGGGTTGTGCAATTTAGTCTTGAGAACCGGAAACAACGCAAGCACCCGCCTCAGGGTCTCTTTACGCTGCAACTTGGCCTTGGCAATAAAACTGCCCAGTTCCAAGTTATCCAACACGCTCATTTGGCTGAATAAACGCCGACCTTCAGGCACGATGGCGATGCCTGATTCACAGAAACGATGGCTAGCAAGCTGGGTGATGTCTGTACCATTGAAATGCAGGCTACCTGCGCTCGCGCAATGCAAACCGGCAATCGCGTTGATCAGCGTGGTTTTCCCTGCGCCGTTGGGACCCACCACACACACCAGTTCGCCTGTTCCCACTTCTAAACTAACACCCAAAAGCGCAGGGGCCGCACCATAGTTGACATGAATGTTTCTGACTTCAAGCATGGGCCGTCCCCAGGTAGGCTGTCATCACTTCACTGTTTTTCATGACTTCCTGGGGTGGTCCCACCGCAATCAATTTTCCGTAATTCAGCACCGCCACCCGATCGGCCAGGGCCATCACCGCATGCATCACATGCTCGACAAACACAATGGTGGCGCCACGCTCTCTGATTTTTCGAATCAGCGCAATGGCTTCATTGATTTCGCCCGGTGTCAGTCCAGAAAGTACTTCGTCGAGCAACACCAGGCGCGGGCGCGCGGCCAGGGCTCGGGCGAGTTCCAAGAACTTGCGCTGGTGCAGATTCAGCTCGTCGGGCAAAGCGCCCGCCTTGTCCTCCAATCCTGTGAACTCCAGCCACTTCCAAGCCTCAAGCGTGGCCTGCTGTTGATTGAGGGCTGCGCCACCAAACATGGCCACCAGGGAAACGTTTTGCAATACGCTGAGGTGCGCAAATGGTCGTGGAATTTGATAGGTCCTGGCGATACCGCTGCGGGCTATACGGTGTGCCGCCAAGCCCGTAAGGTCCTGGTCTTCAAACATGATCTGCCCACCGCTGCTGGGAAAGTGCCCGCTCACCACATTGATGAAAGTCGATTTTCCCGAACCATTGGGTCCCAACAGTCCGAGGATTTCTCCTTGATGGACTTGCAGGCTCACCGAATCGAGCGCTTGCACACCCTTGAACGCCTTAGAGAGGTTTCTCACTTCAAGCAATATCTTTCCGCTCGAAGCGCTTGGCAAACGGTCGCCCCCCCGCACCGGGCTGGCCTCTGTCAAGTCAGCTTGAGGTGGCGTAGGCATGGCGCGTTGGTGCGCCCTGCGTTTGAGGAAATAACCCAGGACGCCCGTAGGCATAAACAAAATCACCAGCACCAAAATCAGGCCCACGGCCGCTTTGCCCACGATGGGGTTGTTACCTGCGGTAAAGAAATACAACAAACAGGTGATAAAAATGGCACCCACGGCGGGGCCGGCCCAATGGCGAGTGCCGCCCAGCACGCTCATCAGCACCACCGTCAGTGGCACCACGATGGTAAAAGTTTCGCCTGCTGTAACGTAGGAAACAAACAGCGCATGGATACCGCCAGCCAATCCGGCCAGCGCGCAGGAAATTCCGAATGCCAGCAGCTTGTAGCGAAAAGTGGGTATCCCCATCACTTCAGCCACATCTTCATCGTCATGAATCGCGAATAAACCAAGTCCAAGACGGGAGACCTGGATCTGATAAGAGATCAACAGTGTGGCAACTGCGCCGATCAGAACCATCAAATAAAGTGAGGAAGATGCGCTAGGTCCGAATTTGGGAATTTCGACTGCATTGAGAAAAATTCCGGGCCCGCCATCAATCCGGGTGTTGAGCACAATGGTACCGACCACAAATGTGACAGCCAAGGTCAACAGCGCAAACAATTCACCACGTACCGACCGCACTCGAAACACCACTGCACCCAGGGCCACCCCGAACAAAGCGGCGGCGGCGGCCGCCGCCGGCAGTGTCCAGAGAAATGGCCAGTCCAGCTTGCCGGCTAGGCCAGCCGTGGTGTACATCCCAATGCCAAAAAAAGCACCATGACCAAATGAAAAGTAGCCCGAAAAACCTGACAAGATGTTCCAGGAGAGTGCCAAGATCATCCAGTGGCAGATCAGATAAAGAAAAGATTCATAAAAAGCAGGCAAACCAAGCCAAGGCACGCTGGCTAAGAGAACCCCCGCGGCCAGAATGACGCTGCTGGTTTTGTCAATCGTCATATTTTTCCGGGACGAAACAAGAGCATCACGATCAGCAGGGAGAATGAAACAATCGGGGCCCAGGACGGGGCGGCCACCGCCATGGTGATGGCCTCACTTACCCCGATGATGATGCCGGCCACCAAGGGGCCGAGCGCGCTTCCCAGGCCACCGAGCATGACGGCGGCGAACACAACACCGACCCAGGCAAAAATTTGCGATGGTGTCAGGGTGAATGTCAAAGCCAAGCAGATGCCAGCCACTGCTGCCAGTGCGGCACAGAGTCCCGCCAGAATCAAGGACAGGCCTTTTTGGTTGATCCCAAAAGCCGCCGCAATCGGCCCGTCCTCGGCCATGGCCCGCAAGGCTTTGCCCAAATCTGTAAACCGCATGGCGGCCCAGATCATTCCCGAAATGAAGACCGCCAGCAACAGCGTCAGTAACTCTGGCACGGGTAGGTAAAGCGCGCCGATGGTAAATTTCAGATCGTTGTAGTGGGTCTCCATGCGGCGAAAATCTGCTGTCCAGATCGCTTGGATCGCGCTTTCCATCATCACGGTAATACCAAAAGTCACCAGCAGCGAGTTGAAAGCTGAGATTTCAAAGCGTGACAGTACCCACTGCATGGCCGCGCCAAAAATAAAAAACAGGGGCGGCAAAATCAGCAACGCAAGTAGAGGATCAACCCCCCACACGCCAGCCATGTGGTAACTCATGTAGGCCGCCACAAAAACCAAACCAAAATGGGCCAAGTTGATTTGGCGCAACAAACCCCAAGTCAAGCCCAACCCCAGTCCAATCAGTCCGTACAGAGCACCAATAAAAATACCCGACAGGATGGACTGGGCCAGCAGGTTAAAGCTGGGAAAACTCACCGCGATTGGAGCTTGGCGCCAGGCGCTGCGAACTGCGTGGGCCAAATCACATTCCACTTTCCACCTTGCACCTGTTTGACCCGCATCAGGTCGTCACCATAATTACCGGGGCCATCAAATCGCAGCTTGCCCTGGATGGTGTCAACTCGGTTTGCGCGCAAATATTGAGCAATAGCCTTGTCGTCAAAACTATTTGAGCCGCGGATACCGGCTTCCAAAATCTGCCAAGCCGAGTAGGAAGCTGCGGCCTGCACTTCAACGCTGGTGTCGGGCAGTCCCGCCTTAGCGGCACGCTCGTTGAACACTTTGACAAATGCGGCGGCTATCGGGTTGCTGGTGAATGGCGCGTGCTCTTCGAAAATCGTGAGGGACAGCGCGTGATTACCATCGGCTGATTTGGTCATAGGTCCCGGAGCCGGGTAGGTGTGGAAATGAACCGGTGGCACGTAATCAATCTTTTTCATGGCATCGAGCAACATATTGCCCTCCAACGCGATGTCGCCAATCCAGATCATGTCGGGCTTGGCATCCTTGATGCGAGCGGCAATCGGGCCGAAATCGCGGTTACCAAAATCCCACTCAAGGAACAGCACTTCCTGCAGGCCGCGCTTCTTAGCTATTTCACGTGCGCCCAGGCTCATGAAATGAATCGATGGAAACTTGCTGGTGACAAAAGCCACGGTCTTGGGCGGCTTGGACGCGGTGGCCAACAGGTCAAACACCGAGTTCGGTACCGTGGTACCGGGGTTAGCACCGAGCGACCAAGCTGGAAATGCCATGTCATATTTGGACAGCGCGGGGATACCGAAAGTATGATGCACTAGCACTTTGTTATAGCGCTGAGCCACCCCCATGGCCGACAGAATGGCACCGGTGGCATAGGGCCCCATCAGCAAATCGACCTTATCCGAAGTCACCAACTGCTCGTACATAGTGCGCGCCAAATCGGGTTTGGATTGGTCGTCTTTCACCAGCCACTCGACTTTGCGTCCCAAGATTCCGCCTTTGGCATTGAGTTGCTCGACATAGATCTCGCCCACCAGTTTGTGGGTCATGGCCGTGGCCGACAGTGGTCCGGTCAAGGCCAAGGTGCTACCAATGCGCACAGGGGCTTGGGCCCAGGCCGTTGTGGTAAAGCCACTCGAAACGCCTGCGGCGAGAGCGAGAACCGATAAAACTCGATTGAAATACTTCATGGCTTGTCTCCTGTTATGGGTTAGGGTGGTATTTAAAACTTGAGCCTCAATCAATCTGAGCGCCAGAGCGTTTGACCAACTCAGCCCATTTTAAAATTTCGCTTCGGCCAAAACCCGGCAGCTCATCGGATTTCATGCTGCGCAATTCCAGACCCAGTGCCGTCAACTTGCTCAACACTTCAGCTTGGGTCAAGGCTTGATTGGCGGCATCGCGTAGCCGCGCCAATGCCGGCCCAGTCTTGCTGGTCGGCGCGTACAACATGAACCAGGCCACCAAATCGAAGTCGCCCATGCCTAGCTCGGCCAGAGCAGGCACCTCGGGTGCAGCAGCACTGCGCTTGAGACTTGACACGCCCAGGGCACGCAACTTGCCAGCCCGGATCTGCGGCATGACAGCCGCTGGGTGATAGAACATGAACTGAACTTGCCCACCCATCACATCCGACAGGGCTAAGCCCCCATCCTTGTAAGGCACATGGACCATCTCACCGCCAGCCCTGGCTTTGAGCAGTTCCCCGGCCAAGTGACCGGATGTCCCGTTGCCGGCCGAAGCGAAGCTCACACCTCCGGGTTTGCGAGCCTGCTCAAGCAAGTCCTTTAAAGACTTAAAAGGCGAATTGGCCGCCACCACCAAGAGCGTTGGGGTGTAACCCGCAAATGCGATGGGCGAAAAATCGTTGAGAGGGTCGTAAGCTAGCTTTTTGAACAGGGTGGCGTTGATCGCGTGCGTCCCTACTGTCCCCATGAGGATGGTGTAACCGTCAGCGGCTGACTTGGCCACCAGATCAGAACCAATGGAGCCCCCAGCACCAGAGCGGTTCTCCACCACCACCGCTTGGCCCAAGGGTTTGCTCAGCGCTTCAGCATAGACCCGCGCAACCAAGTCGGTCGTCGTACCCGGACCAAAAGGGACAATCAACTTGATGGCTCGCGAAGGATAGTCCTGCGCCAGACTGCTGACTGTGCTCAGGCCAGACAAGGCGAGCAAGCAAATCACGACCAGCCTGATGGAAGCACCCCAACTGATGACTCGCTGCACGGAGCCCGCTGAAGTCACCGCTTGCTCCTTCATCTTCATACTTTGGGAACCAGCTTGAAATCGTAATGGCAGCTGTGGTAAGTCTTGTCCATCACTCGACCATCGGGCGCTACGCCGGGCGGGTGCTTGGCGAAGTCAACAATCAGGCTGTCGCGAACACCAAACACCACATCGGACTCGATGAACGGGCTGTCGGATACGAATAAATGGGTAATCAATGTCTCATGCTTCGGGGACCTGAGCATGGTGTGCATGTGCCCGGGGCGGTTCGGGTGGCGCCCCATGCTGCGCAACATCTTGCCCACCGGGCCATCATCGGGCACCGGGTAAAAAGTGGGCCGGATTGACCAGAAACGGTAGTAACCGTCAGCGTCAGTGTGAAATTGGGCCCGCAGCGCCATCGGTGCGTCCGGGCCTTTTTGCAAATCATAAAACCCATCGCCGTCACCCGACCAGACGTCGAGCGTGCAATTGGGAATCGGATTGCCAACGGTGTCGGTCACGCGGCCCGAGTAATAAGCGGGTTCGCCGGAATTACCCGCGCCAATATCGGCACCCAAAGCCAATTCGGGCGCGCCCTCCCAAAAGAAGGGGCCCAGCACGGTAGCCTCAGTCGGTCGTTCAGCGCCCGCCTCGGGCTTGAATGCAGCAGCAGCCTTAGCCTGCTCAATGGCGACCACCAGCATCGAAATACCCAGCGTGTCCGACAGCAAAATGAACTCTTGGCGTTTTGCATCGCACATATGCCCAGTCGCCGTCAGGAACTCAATGGCTGCCATCCACTCATCGGGTTTGAGCTGGACGTCCTGCACAAAGGCGTGAACATGCTTGACCAAAGAACTCATCACCTCTTTGAGGCGGGGCTCCTTGCAATCAGCCATACGGCCAATCACGGCCTGGGCTAACTCTTGCGCTTCGACTTGTGCCATGTTGAACTCCTTTAATTTTCTTGCGTGTCAGACTCGCGAGGGCGTGGCAGTTTCGCTATGCCTGCAACCGCCGGGTTGATTACAGGACCGTGCAGGCCTGCTCGAAACTCAAACGCGGGTTGCGATTGAACAGCAGACTGTCATCGCCATAACCCAGATTGATCAGGAAATTGGCCTGAAAGCGACCATCAGGGAAGAACTCGGCATTGACCTTGGCCAAGTCAACCCCACTCATGGGGCCGCAATCGAGTCCGACCGCACGCGCTGCAACCATGAAATAAGCACCGCCCAGCGTGCTGTTGCGACTGGCCGTTCCCTGTGCCAGGGCGGCATTGCCTTCGAACATTTCCTTGGCGCCGGGCCTGTGCCAGACCGAGGGCATGTGTTCAAAAAACTGGGTGTCGGTGGCCACAATGACGGTGACTGGCGCCAGCTTGGTCTTGTCCACATTGCCTGGTGACAAGGCTGGAATCAAACGGGCACGCGACTCGGTGCTGTTGAGAAACACATACCGTGCGGGCTGGGTGTTCATTGAGGTAGCGCCCATGGCGGCAATCTCGTACACCTCGCGCAGCAGTGAGTCAGCCACCGGCTTATCGAGGAAACCGTTGGCGGTGCGGGCTTTGAAAAAAAGTTGGTCGAGTGCGTCTTGAGAGATTTTCATAGGTGTCAGTTGCGAGGATAGAGAAAAAGCGATTATGGCCGCATTATTCAAGCCGAATATCGGCCTCACGGATCAGGCGGGTCCAGCGCTGCACGTCGCCCTGAACCAAGGCGCGCGCCTCGTTCAGGTTCAAGCTCAGAGGTCGTCCGCCGGCCTTGCGAAACGCGTCCATCACATCGGGCGCGGCAATCACGCGGGACAAGTCGGTGCGCAAACGATCGAGCAAATCGGCTGGAGTTTTGCTCGGGGCAAAAAGACCGAACCAGGACTCCAACTCAAGCGCGGCTACCCCCGACTCGGTGATAGTGGGAACCTCGGGGTGCATTGGGTTACGCGCAGCGCCCGAGACCGCAAGGGCCTTGACATTGCCGGCATCCACCTGAACCCGGGCCGTGGGCGACAGATCAAAAAAGACATCGACCCGACCACCGAGCAAGTCCTGGTAAGCGGCCTGCGCACCCCGGTAAGGTATATGGACCAGCTGCACGCCGGCCAGATGCCACAAAGCAGCGGCCAACACATGTTGGCCAGAGCCATTGCCAGCTGAGGCATAACTCAATTTACCCGGATTGGTTTTGGCGTAAGCCACCAGTTCCTTCAGGGATGAAAACGGCAAGTCCTTGCGCGCCATCAAGGTGTAGCTGTAGCTGACAGCCAGGCCCACTGGTTCAAAGTCGCGCAGACTGTCGTAGGGCAGCTTGGGGTACAGACCCATGTTCAAGGCCAAATTGGAGACCGACCCGGTCAGCAAGGTATAGCCATCGGGCGCTGCTTTGGCCACGGCATCGGTACCAATCAGGGTGCCAGAGCCGGGGCGGTTTTCCACCACTACGGCTTGGCCCATTTGCTTGCCCAAGCGGTCCGCTAACAGCCTGCCTACAAAATCAAAACCCCCGCCCGGCGGTTGCGGCACCACCACTTTAAGCGGCTTGGAGGGATAACCAGTTTGAGCCCCAACCGTTTGACTCAATACAGTAGCGCACAGCAGCAGCACGCCAAAAATTCGAACACAATTGCGCATGGTGTTTTCCTCCGTCTTGATGGATCAAAGGCCTTATCGCTCTAACACTCCACCGGCCAACCAGCGTGCTCCGCGACGGTACAACTCCTCCACCACCGGGCCCTTAAGCATCGGCATGTCGAGTTTGACCTGGTAACCAATTCGGGTCTGGATATAAGCCAGATGGCGGTAACCTTCAGGGAAAGCCGCCAAAGCGTGCTGGTCCAGCCTGAGCGTAGCGCTTGAGTCCACCGGATCGATTCGGTCTTTCTCATAAATCGGTTGCCGATGCAGCAGTTTCCACCGACCCTCGTGCTGGGTCACGAAATCATAAAAGCGCCCGGTGCACACCACATCACACAGCACCGGGCCGCCCTCGCCCTCCACCATACCGCGTTGCGAGATGGTCATTTTGGTCTGGGCAATGGCTCGATCCCCTGCCACTTCGACAGCCGAGCCGCCGAGGAAATGAAGAATGCTCACACCTTTGGCCCAACCCTCTTGCGTGACCCGAATAAAGTCGGCAAACGGCCCCTGAAACCAGGTCGCCATCATCACGCCATCGGGGTGCCAGACCGTGGCAAATCGCTCCCAGTCGCCGGCATCGCGCCAGACCGCCCAACGCTCGACCATTTGCCGAATCAACAGCTGCGCATTCAAATCTTCTGTCATCTCAATTCCTCGTTTTAAGCCGCAGGTGGGAAACCCGCTTTCTGCGGCCACAAATTAACAAAAGCATGAATGCTGGTACTGGCGTACAAGCCCGAACGATTAAAAGGCTCGTTGGCCAGCCAAGCGTGTGCTGCATCTCGACTGGGGAAATCAATCGCCAGCAAGCTGCCAATCATGCTCACGCCATCGTCGGCGGTAAAAGGCCCGGCAAACGCCATGCTGTTCGCCACACCGGCCAAATAGGCTTTGTGTTCGGGCCGCACCCGCTGGCGCAATTCAGCGCTCTGGGGTTTGTCGATCAGGATGAAGGTGTAAATCATGGCTCACCACGTTTCAAAAGGTGCTAGTTTAGGCCGGAACGGGGCCGCTTCTTTCCCACGCCCAAAGTCGATCCATCCATAACTTCCCTAATTGACGTCAGCGCATTGGCAGGCTAGCCTGCGGCGACATTACCATCTATTTATGAACTTACGGAACCCACAACAGCACGCCGTGCCAGCACAGTTCCGCACTGACTAGGAGATTTTGAATGTCTGTTTCATTGACTGTGAACGGCCTGCGGCACAGCAGCCCAGCTGCGCCTGATACGCCACTGCTTTATGTGCTGCGCAACGACTTAGGGCTCAACAGCGCCAAATACGGCTGTGGCGTAGCCCAGTGCGGTGCTTGCACCGTGCTGCTCGACGGTCAGGCGATCCGCTCCTGTGTTTATCCCTCATCAGCTGCTTCCCAGGGCCAGATTACCACGCTTGAGGGTCTGGGTTCAGCCGACAAACTGCATGCCTTGCAAAAAGCTTTCATCGCAGAACAGGCGGCCCAATGCGGCTATTGCAGCTCGGGCATGATCATGTCGGCCAAGGCCTTGCTGGATCGGGTACGGCAACCGGAAGAGGTCGAAATTCGCGAAGCCATGGCGGGAAATCTGTGTCGCTGCGGAACCCACACCCGCATCGTGCGTGCCATCCAGCGCGCTGCTAAGGAGCTGGCATGAACACGTCATCAGTAAGCCAGCCCAGCCGGCGCAGTTTCCTCCAAGCCGGTGCATTGACCGTGGCTTTTAGCCTGTCACCGTGGGTGGGAGCGCAAGCCCCGGCCCGTGCCACCCTGCCTGGAGGACTCAACAACAACCGAAGGCTGGACGCTTGGTTGCGGATTCTGCCCAGTGGCAGCGTGACTTTTTACACCGGCAAGGTCGAACTCGGGCAGGGCATCCTGACTGCCTTGTCACAAATCGTGGTTGACGAACTCGATGTCGATCTGAAGCGACTAAGCGTCATTTCGGGCCACACCTCACTCACCCCCAATGAAGGAATGACCGCTGGCAGTCTGTCGATTCAGGACAGTGGAACGGCCTTGCGCTTTGCCTGTGCCGAGGCACGCGGCTTGCTGCTGGCGGCGGCTGCCGCCAAACTGGGCGTGACTGAGAATGAATTGAGCGTGACTGACGGCAGCATCACACAAACCAAGTCCCCCGGCGCAGCCCGCAGCAGCTATTGGGAGCTCACGAGCGATGCCCTGCTGCAACGCGAGGCCACAGCCAAAACCACGCCCAAGCCCAGCAACCAACACCGTTTGATCGGCCAGAGTCTGCCTCGAACTGATCTGCCGCCCAAGTTCACAGGCGGTGAGTCCTATGTCCAGGACATGCGTTTGCCTGATATGGTTTTTGGCCGGGTTGTTCGTCCCAGCTCGCACCGGGCCCGCCTGATCGCACTCGATACCGCCGCGGTGCTGCGCATGCCTGGTGTCATCAAGGTCTTGCGCGATGGTAATTTTTTGGCGGTGGCAGCCCAGCGTGAAGAACAAGCCATTGCCGCTGCCCGGGCCTTGCGCGCCAACAGCCGATGGGACGAACCGAGTGACTTGCCACCTACCGGAGCTGCCCTGTTTGCCTTCATGAAGAAACAAAAAGTGCGCGACAGTGTGGTGGGGGTTAAAACCAACGCCGAAGCTGCAGCCACTGCCAGCCACACGTTGGAGGTTGAATACACCAAGCCCTACCAGGCCCATGGTTCGATTGGACCATCCTGTGCGGTGGCCCAGTGGGACGACGGAAAACTGCGCGTCTGGAGCCACACTCAGGGCGTTTTCCCCCTGCGCGGCGACATTGCGAAAACACTGCGCATTCCGGTTGACCACATCACGGTGATGCATCGCGAAGGGTCGGGTTGCTACGGCCACAACGGGGCTGATGATGTGGCCATGGATGCCGCTTTACTGGCCCGCGCCTTGCCCGGCATCCCGGTCAAACTGCAATGGATGCGCGAAGATGAGTTTGCCTGGGAGCCGCTGGGTTCTCCCATGGTCATGAAGCTGAAAGCTTCGCTCGATGCCAGTGGCAAGGTGGTGGACTGGAACCACGAACTGTGGAGCTATGCCCACAGCACCCGGCCCTATGATCCTGAAGGAACCAACTTGATTGCCGCCTGGCAGATCGAGAACCCGCTGCCCGCGGGCCCAGCGCGCAACATCCCGCAGCCCTCGGGTGGCAGTGACCGCAACGCCATTCCCCTGTACGTCTTTCCTCAGCAAAAGGTGGTCAACCATCTGTTGCTCGACTTCCCGATACGCACCTCGGCCTTGCGCACACTGGGCGCGTATGCCAATGTGTTTGCGCTTGAATCGTTCATGGACGAGCTGGCGGCTGCGGCAGGAACCGATCCGGTGGAGTTTCGCCTCAAGCACCTGAGCGACCCACGGGCCCGGGCCGTGATCGAGCGCACCGCCAACATGGCTCAGTGGAAGCCCTCCCCTGCGACGAAATCGACAGCGGCCATCGGCGCTGTCGTCAAAGGCCGGGGACTGGGGTTTTCAAAATACAAAAATCTGGCTTGTTATTGCGCCGTGATCGTTGACGTCGCAGTCGACACCCGTTCTGGCGCAATCCGGGTCGAGAAAGCCTGGTCCACAGTCGATGCCGGGTTGGTGATCAACCCCGATGGACTGATCAATCAGATTGAAGGTGGCATCGTCCAATCCGCCAGCTGGACTTTGCTCGAATCAGTGGCCTATGACAGCCAGCGCCGTTTGACCCACAACTGGACCGACTACCCCATTCTTCGTTTCCCACAAATCCCGACGCTGCAAGTGGAACTGATCAACCGCCCCGATGAACGGCCGCTGGGCGTGGGCGAAGGCTCGCAAGGTCCAGCGGTAGCGGCGATTGCCAATGCCCTGGCTCAAGCAACCGGAAGGCGTTTGCGCGATCTGCCTTTCAGTGCCGAGCGCGTCAAGCAAGCGCTGGGCTGAAGCACCGTCATGCTTCGATAATCAAGGCATGACGACACAGATCACAACCCAAGTCCTGATTAGCGGTGGCGGCCCTTGCGGCCTGATGTTGGCCAATGAATTGGGGCGCCGCGGCATTGCGTGCCTGGTACTGGACCAGAAACCGGGAACGGCTTTCAACCCGCAGGCCAACGCCACCCAGGCCCGCACCATGGAGCATTTCCGCCGGCTCGGCTTTGCCCATGAAATCCGGGCCCAAGGTCTGCCGAGCGACCACCCCACCGACATCGCTTACCTGACCCGTTTTGCTGGCCAGGAGTTGGCGCGTTTGCGCTTACCGACGGCAGCAGCCGCGCCCCAACTGATCAAGAACTTATCGGGCTCCTGGAGTGCGGCTGAGTTGCCGCACCGGGTCTCTCAAAAATATGTCGAAGTGATCCTGCGCCAACAGGCCCAGCAGCTACCCAGCATCGATTTGCGCTACGGTTGGCAACTGACTTCCTTTACCGACACCGGCAACGGGATCGAGGCGCTGGCGCAAGCGATCGGCGCAGAGCAAGCCTGCACAGTGAAAGCCGACTACTTAATCGGCGCTGACGGTGCGCGCAGTTTGGTACGCAGTCAGTTCGGCATTGGCTGGCAAGGGGCGACCGGTTTCAAGCGCAACTTCATGGGCGGGAAAATGCTGGCGGTTTATTTGCGTTGCCCCGATTTCTACGCCCACAATCCCAACGACCGGGCCTGGATGTATGTGATGGTCAACCCGCAGTTGCGCGGCTTCATCATGTCGATCGATGGTCAGAGCGAATTTGCCTTCCACATCCAAATGGCCAGTGACGCTGAAACCGAAGCGCTCACCGAGGAGGATGCGAGGCGCTTGTTCGCCCAGTCTTACGGCCAGGGTTTGGAAATCGAGATTCTGTCCATGGCGACCTGGACCGCGGGCCACGCCCTGGTCGCGCAATCGTTTCAAAAAGGACGGATCTTCCTGGGTGGAGACGCCGCACATTTATTCACCCCGACGGGTGGCCTGGGCTACAACACGGCGGTGGAAGATGCGGTCAACCTGGGCTGGAAACTGGCTGCTGTGCTCAAGGGCCAGGCGCCTGCCCACCTGCTGGAGAGTTACGCACTGGAGAGAAAACCACTGGCCCAGCGCAACACCAACTACGCACGGCAATTGGCCGACTCCATTGGCTTGTTTGACGCCGCGCCGGAACTCGAAGAACTGAACGACCAGGGTGCGCAAGCCCGGGCCCTGGCAACGGACTATCTCAACGGCCACGTGCGGCGCGAGTTCAACATCCCCGGCATCACTTTCGGTGGCCGCTACGACGACTCACCCATCATCGTGCCTGACGGCAGCACCCCGCCCGTGGATCAGCCCAACAGCTATGAAGCCACCGCCTGCCCCGGTGGCCGACCACCGCACGCCTGGCTTGCCGACGGAACTTCACTTTTTGACAGCTTCAACTTCGAATGGACCCTGTTGGCCCTCGGTCCTCATGCGCCCGATGCCACGCCTTTTCTTGAGTGCGCTGCCAAGTTAGGGCTGGACTTGAAACTGCTGACCCTGGATTCAGTTTCATTGCGCGAACTGTACGCAGCGCCCCTGGTGTTGATCCGCCCCGATCAAATTGTCGCTTGGCGCGGCTTTGATGCCGATCAAGCCCGTCAGGTCCTGAATCAAGTGCTGGCTTGGCCAGGCTGAAGCGTAGCTTAGTCCTAACATCAGGTCAGCAAGCCAGAGACATTTCCTGCTGATGGGACTGGGGTGAATGGCACAGTGAAATCAAGGGGGAGGCCGTAGGCCGGAGGACATTCACGGAGCCATTTACCCCGGTCGCAGCAGCGTCCAAAAGCAGCCGCGATTAAGGCGGTCGAACTCAACGTCCTGCGTCAAGTCGAAACCTGTCGTGAATGTTGAAATCCTCAATCAGGCCGCACACCCTCAAATGCGTTTTGCAGCAGCTGGCGCAAGGCCACTCGCTCCAGGGGTCTGGGGTTGGCGTACTGGTTTTGCAAAGCGATGTCGCAGGCTTTATCCAGATCGGTGGCTTTGAGTCCCAGATCACGCAGGGCAACGCTTGCGCCGTTGTCGCGTGCAAGGTCAAAAACAGCTTGCGCACCACTGGCCTGGCCGGTTCGACCCAGGGCATGGGCGACTTTGTTCATGGCTTCGGGCACGGCTTGGGCGTTGTAGGCCAGCGCCTGCGGCAACACGATGGTGTGGGTCTCGGCGTGCGGCAGGTTGAAACTGCCGCCCAGGGTATGGCACAACTTGTGGTGCAACGCCATCCCCACATTGCCCAAGACCGTGCCACAGAGCCAAGCACCATACAGCGCATCGGCTCGGGCCTGGCCATCATCGGCTTTGGTGGTGATGACGGGCAAGGCCCGGCCCAGCGCAGCAATGCCTTCGCACGCCATCAAGTCCATGATCGGGTTGTTATCCGAGGCGTACAGGCCTTCAGCCGCATGGGCGATGGCATTGATGCCACTGGTCACACTCATGGCCACGGGCAAGCTGAGGGTAAGCTCAGGGTCATAAATCACGGTGCGCGGCAACACCCGGTTGTCTTTGCCAGTTTTTTTCATGCCCGCTTCAGTGATGCCATAAATCGGCGTCATCTCCGAACCCGCATAGGTGGTGGGAATGGCCAGAATCGGCAAACCCGAATCCAGCGCAATGGCTTTGCCCAGTCCCGTGGTCGAACCTCCGCCAATCGCAACCGCGCAATCGGCGCCCAGTCGCCGTGCCAGCTCACGTGCTTCGCGCGCCGTCTCGATCGGCACATGCATCACGGCGCGGTCAAACACGGCAACAGCGCGGGTCCCCAGTAGATCGGCCACCATCCGGGCCGAGTCACGTTGCTCGGGCGTGCACAACACCAGCGCCTTGCTCGCACCCAAGGCATCAATTTCCCGGCTCAGATGGGCGATGGCACCCGCACCAAATACCACCCGACCCGGCTGACCGTTGTAAACAAAAGATTTCACGACTTACTCCAAAGAATCCGATAAACCTGCACTGCGTTCGACCGCTTTAATAATGGCCGCATAGTCATGCACGCCGTCGCCCTGAGCCACTGCCGCGTGCATCAGCTGCTGCGTCAGCGAAGTTTGCGGCAACGGCACATGACTGTCCTTGGCCTGGCCCAAAATCAGATCCAGATCCTTGATCATCTGGTGCACCGTGAACGTGGGTGTGAAATCACGTTGACCTAAAGCCACTGACTTGGCCTTGACGATGGGCGAACCCACCGCGCTGGCCGTCAGCACCTGCCACATAGCAGACCAATCCAAGCCACCCTTACGGCCCAGGCTCAGCGCTTCGGACAGCATGGCACTGGTCTGTGCAATCATCAGGTTAACCACCAGCTTCATCAGGCGGGCCTGCTCCTGCTCCCCCAAATAAAAATGGTTGGGGCCCAGGCATTGCAGAAGTGGCAACACCTGGTCGTAAGCGACTCGGGGACCCGAGGCCATCACGGTGAGCTGGGCGGCCTCGGCCATTTTGTTATTGCCCGATACCGTGCTACGCACATAGGGCACACCCGCTGCGGCCAACCCCAGCGCAGCTTGGCCAGAAGCCGCCAGTGAGACCGTACTGGTATCGACATAGACCGTCCCACGACGTGCCGCCGCCGCAACGGTCTGGGCTACTGAGCACAGCGCCGCATCGTTGGGTAAAGAGGAAAAAACCACGTCGGCCTGCGCCAAGGCCGAATTCAAATCGAGCGCGGGAAGCAAACCCCGGGCCTGCGCCAGCTCAAGCTGCACTGGGCTGGGGTCACTGACGCTCACAGCATGCCCCGCAGCGGCCAAATGGCCCGCCATCGGCAAACCCATCTTGCCGATGCCGATGAAGTGCAATTTCACGTTTATTGGACTTTCAGGTTCGCTGCTTTGGCGATTCGGGCCGCCGCTTCGACTTCCAACTTGATAAAGGCGTTGAAATTTTCAGGACTTTGCGGGAAAGCATCGGCGCCCAATTTGGTCAAGCGTTCTTTCACATCGGCACTGGCCAGCGCCTTGAGCGCTTCTTCGTGCAATTTCTTCACTACCGCAGCCGGCGTGGCGCTCGGGGCAATCATGCCGATCCACAAGGTGTAGTCCGAAGCCGCCAGTCCCGCCTCGATTGAGGTCGGCACATTAGGCAAAGCGGGGGACCGGCTCTTGGTACTGACCGATAGGGCTTGCAAGCGGCCGTCGCGGATCAGGGGCAGGGCAGCGGCCAAGGGTGCGAAAAACCAGTCGTTGCTGCCGCCGATCACACCGGTCATGGCCTCAGGCGTTCCTTTGTACGGCACATGCAAAGCCTCCAGACCGGTTTGCAAGCGGAATATCTCGGCATTGAGGTGGGTGCCACTGCCGACGCCTGCCGTTGCGTAATTGAGCGCACCAGGCTTGACTTTAGCCGCAGCGATCAGGTCCGCCTGGGTTTTCCAGCCTTTGGCCGGGTTCACCACTAACACATTGGGCAGAGCCGCCAGGGTCGTGATCCCGGTCAGATCCTTCAAGGTGTCGTAGCCCACCGTGTTGTAAATCGCCGGGTTCAAGGCATGGGCCGAAGAATGAACCAGCAAGGTGTAACCATCGGCTTCGCCCTTGGCCACCAGCGCGGCAGCAATCGTGCCGCCAGCGCCCACCTTGTTTTCAATCAGGATGACCTGGCCCATGCTTTTGCTCATGCCATCAGCCACGGTGCGGGCAATGATGTCGGTCGCACTGCCAGCGCTGAAAGGAACGACAAACTTGATCGGCTTGGCCGGATAACCCTGCGCCAAGGCGCTGACCATGGCCAGGCAACTGGCGATGCTAAGAATAATGCGTTTCATGCTTGATCTCCTAGATATATGTAGTCAACCCCAACCCTCAACCTTCACTTCAACTCAGTCCCATGGACTTGACGATTTTTTCGCCCGAGGCCTGCAACTGAGCCAACTTGGGTGGCAGATCCACCCCCAGCAATTGTCCGTGGCGCTTCTTCCACTGACCCGCCACCATGACGCTGTCGATATTGGCCAGCGAGGCTTGAAACACCACGCTGCTGACCGGATCGTGTACCGGCTGCATATTCAGATCGGTGGCGCGAATCAGCACCAGGTCGGCCTGCTTACCGGCAGCTAGAGAACCAATGCGGTGCGCCTGGCCCAGCATTTTTGCGCCTTCGAGCGTGACCCAGGACAGGGCTTCACGGGTGGTGACGGTTGAAGTCGGCGGAATACTTCCATGGGCTTGGCGGTAATCAAAGTTGTCCAGGCTGCGCTGCATGCCCAGGGCGACGCGGGCCTGGGTCAGCATGTCACCGCTGAGCACACTTTCCAGATCAACCCCGAGCGAAGGTGCTTTGCCGATGGTGCGCAGCCGGCCGGTGATCGGGTGGCCGTGGCCTTGACTCATTTCACTCTCGGCGGCGGCAGAAAAACTCATTCCCAAATCACAAAACCGCTGCAACTGCGCATCGCTCAAGGCATGGCCATGAACGATATTGACGCCGGACCCCAACAAACCGGCAGCTTCCAATTTTTCCCAACCATCGGGGCTGCGCGCGGGCCCACCGCCTTGGTGCATCGAGGCAATAATGCCGAGCTCTTGGGCCATCCGGAAATCATGCAGTGCCACGTCCAGCGTCGAATAATGGGGACCCAAAATCGCGGCATGCACGCTCAGCAGCGACTCGCCCTGATGGGCCTTGAGCAGACGCTCAGTCTCGCTGCGGGGATGGGGCATTTCCCAAAACGGGGTCTGCCCGGGTTTCGGCTCTGGCTTGGGCGTTCCCTGGAAAAAAGCGGCCCGGATGCCCGATTCCAGCAAGCCTTGGATCGCCGCATCGTTGTGCTGCGGCGTCGGATTGTTGTGGCACCAGTCGGCCAAGGTCGTTGTGCCGTTGTTGAGCTGGTTCAACGCGCCAACCAGGGTGGCAATGTAGAGGTCTTGCGGCTCAAACACCGTCGCCAGACCGGCGTGCATTTTCTGGAAATACTCCAGCAAGGTCCAGTTCGCAGCCACTCCGCGCAAAGCGGTTTGCCAAGTGTGCATATGGGCGTTGATCAAGCCCGGAATGACGATGTAGCCGCTCGCATCAACGACAGTTACGCCATCGGCCTCAATCCTGGGCGCTATCTGGCTCAGGGTGTCACCGCTCACCAGAATATCGCCCTGCGCCAGATCACCCTGAGCGTCCATCGTGATGATGGTCGCTCCACGGATCAGGGTTCTTGCTGGCGCTTGTGCCATGCTCAGGCTTCCAATCCGTCGCTGATTTTGACGTCTTCGGGCTTGAGTTGCATGCCGGCATCGTTGGCTGTTTCGACCAGCAGCACCGAGAAATCAATGTCTTCATAACCACGACCCACCATTCGAGCCACCGATTCACGGGTTGCCGCTGCCGCTGGCATAGCCACACCGAGTGACTTGGCAGCCGCCATGCCCAGATCCATGTCCTTGAGCAAAAGCTTGGGCGTGAAAGTCACGTTCTCGAAGCTCAGGTTGGTCAACACCGGCGTTTTGTAGCGGGTGTACATCGAGCCCAAGACCGAGTCGTTGATGCTTTCCAGAAACACATGACGTGGGATGCCGGCTTTCTCAGCCAACACCGTGATCTCGCACAGGTTTTGAATCACCACGCCAAACATGGTGTTGTGCGCAATTTTCCAAATTCGAGCCAACTCGCCCTCGCCGACCCACATCACTTTGCGCGCCATGGCTTGCAACAAGGGCTCTACCTGGTCGTACAAGGCCTTGGGGCCGGAAGACACCGTGAGCAGCTTGCCGGCCTTGGCCACTTTGGCATTGCCCGACACCGGTGTGCACAAATAGGCCACACCCATGGCTTCGAGCTGGGCCCGGATGTCGGCCGAGCCTTCTTGCGAAATGGAAGAACTGTCCACCACCACTTTGGGCTTGGTTGCGGTGCTGACCAAGCCGCCTGGGCCGAACAAGACTTCTTTCAAGTCATCGGTGGTCGAGACCATGGTGAAGACCACCTCACAAGCCGCCAGTTCGAGCTTACTGCCCACCACCGTGGCGCCGTACTCGACCAGGGGGGCCGCTTTGGCCGCTGTTCGGTTCCAAACGCTGACGCTGTTGCCCGCTTTAAGCAGCCGCTTGACCATCGCCTCGCCCATACGGCCCAAACCAATCCATCCAATTTTTTTTACCATTTCCATTTCCATTTCCCACTAATCAGTTGGGGACAGAGCAAATTTTCTCCGCGAATCTTGGTCTGTCCCGCAAGAATCTCGAAAGGTTGAGGACAGAGCTTGTGCGCTAAGCGTCACTGCGGACTGTCCCACAAATTTCTAAACTGTTGGGGACAGAGCTGGCTCGCTGCGCGTAGCTGCGGTCTGTCCCACAAAATCTCAGTCCACCCGAGCCCCAGTCTGCTGCACCACGGCGCCCCACTTGCTGACTTCGCCCGCGATGTACTGCGCCAAAGCGGGTCGATCCAACCGGGCAATGTCGAGCGACTGGGCCGCAAAACTCTCGGTCAGACTCTTGACCTGCAAGGCCTTGTTCACTTCCCGGTTTAGCAAATCAAGCACATCGCTCGGGGTTCCAGCCGGTGCCAGCATGGCAAACCAGGTGTTGGCTTCGAAGCCGGGGTAACCCAATTCTTCGACGGTTGGCACATCGGGCAAAGCCGGACTGCGCTTGCGACTGGTCACGGCAATCGGCCTGACTTTGCCAGCCTTAGCCAGTTGCACCACCGGGGGGATCGAGGTCGATCCAATCGGCACCTGCGAGCTCACCACGGCATTGGCCGCCGCAGCTGGCTGGTAAGGAATGTGCTGCACATCGACTTTGAGCAGGTTGCGAAACAGCATTTCAGCACCCAGGTGGGTGGTGGTTCCATTGCCCGACGAGGCATAGCTCAGTTTTTCTTTCTTCACCAGCGCCACAAACTCCTTGAAGTCCTGCGCTTTGACATCGGGGTGCACATAAAGAATATTGGGCGAAATCGCACCCATGGCCACGGGCGACAGGTCTTTGTTGGCGTCGTAACCCGCTTTGGAATACAGCGAGGGATTAACCGAATACGCCACGCTGTGCATCAGCAAGGTATAGCCATCGGCCGGGGCCCGAGCCACCTGCACCGTGGCGATATTGCCGCCGGCACCGGGTTTGTTCTCGATCACCACGGGCTGGCCCAAAGCCAGCGAAAGCTGAACACCAATGGAACGGGCGACGATGTCAGTCGAGCTGCCCGGCGCGAAAGCCACAACGATCTTGATCGGCTTGTCAGGAAACGCTGCCGTTGCCACGACGGCAGTCAAGGCCAAGGCCGCTGCGGTTGCAAGTTTTAAGAAACGCATGGGATCTCCTAATCAATTGAATGATGCTAAACGATGCAGTGGTGCTACGGACGCGTGAGCGACTAGCACATACCCTTAGAGTGATCGCCTAAACCCGCTCCAACACCAAAGCGATGCCTTGTCCGACGCCAATGCACATGGTGCACAAAGCGTAGCGGCCACCGGTTCTGTGCAATTGATTGACCGCCGTGGTGACCAAACGCGCACCGGAGGCTCCCAGCGGATGACCCAGCGCAATAGCGCCGCCATTGGGATTGACACGCGGATCGTCGTCGCGCAAGCCCAACAAACGCAGTACCGCCAAGCCCTGCGCAGCGAACGCTTCATTGAGCTCAATCACGTCCATTTGGGCCAGACTCAGGCCAGTCAGCGCCATCACTTTTTCAGTCGCGGGCGCTGGGCCGATGCCCATGACGCGCGGCGGCACGCCAGCTGTGGCCATGCCCACGATGCGGGCTTTGGGCGTCAAGCCATTACTTTTGGCGACGGCTTCATTGCCAATCAAGAGCGCACAAGCGCCATCATTGACCCCCGAAGCGTTGCCGGCAGTCACGCTGCCGTCGGGTCGCACTGCACCCTTGAGTTTGGCCAACGCTTCCATCGAAGTCTCGCGCGGATGCTCATCTTTGCTCACGACCAGCGGATCACCCTTTTTCTGAGCAATCGTTACCGGAGTGATCTCGGCGTCAAAAAAACCGGCTTGCTGCGCGGCAATGGCCTTGAGTTGCGAGGCCAGCGCCATTTTGTCCTGATCGAGCCGACTGATGTTGTAGTCGGCGGCCACGTTCTCCGCCGTCTCGGGCATGGCATCAACACCGTATTTTTCTTTCATCAGCTTGTTGACAAAACGCCAACCGATCGTGGTGTCGAAAATCTGGGCCTGGCGGCTGAAAGCCGATTCGGCCTTGGCCATCACAAACGGTGCCCGGCTCATGCTTTCCACCCCACCAGCAATCATCAGAGAAGCCTCGCCGGCCTTGATGGCACGCGCTGCCGTGCCCACCGCGTCCAAGCCCGAGCCGCACAAACGGTTGATGGTGGCGGCTGACAACTCCTGGGGCAAACCCGCCAACAAAGACGCCATGCGCGCTACGTTGCGGTTGTCTTCACCGGCCTGATTGACGCAACCATAAAGCACGTCGCTGATGGATGTCCAGTCGACTTGCGGGTTGCGCGCCATCAAGGCTTTAATCGGAACAGCGGCCAAATCATCGGTGCGAACGCTGCTCAAAGCACCGCCGTAACGGCCGAAAGGCGTGCGGATGGCATCAAAAATAAAAGCTTGGTTCATAGGGTTCCTGAATTGAAAAATAGATCACACAGCGATGGGCAGACCAACGAGTTGTTCGAGTTCGGCATGCGACAAGCCGTCAACTTTGTCGATCAGTCGCAAACCGTCGGGCGTGCACGCCAAGGTCGCGAGATCAGAATAAATCCGCTTGACACAGGCCTTGCCGGTCAAAGGATAAGAGCAGGCACTCACCACCTTGCTCTCGCCTTTTTTGGTCAACAAGTCCATCATCACCCAGGCCTGCTTGGCGCCCACGGCCAAATCCATGGCACCACCGACGGCGGGAATCGCATCGGCTTCTCCGGTATGCCAGTTGGCCAGATCGCCTGTGGCCGAAACCTGAAACGCCCCCAATACACAGATGTCAAGATGGCCGCCACGCATCATGGCAAAACTGTCGTTGTGGTGAAAGTAGGAGCCGCCTTTGAGCAGCGTGACTGGCTGTTTGCCGGCATTGATCAAGTCGTAGTCCTCTTCGCCCGACGCGGGCGCAGGCCCCATGCCCAGGATGCCGTTCTCACTGTGCAGCAGGACTTCGCGATTGGCTGGGATGTGATTGGCCACCAGCGTCGGCATGCCGATGCCCAAATTCACCACCGAACCCTCGGCAATGTCTTGCGCCACCCGAGCTGCCAGTTGGTCTTTGCTTCTTCTTTGGTAGCTCATGTTAAGCGGCCTTCTTGAAACCGCCGGCTTGGGTGGCCTGACGTGGAACTTTAATGATGCTGTGGACATAAATGCCCGGGGTCACCACCAATTCGGGGTCGAGTTCGCCCAGTTCGACAATCTCATGCACGGTGGCAATGGTTTTCTCGCAGGCCGCGGCCATAACCGGACCGAAATTTCGCGCCGACATGCGGTAGGTCAGGTTGCCCCAACGGTCGCCCCGTTCGGCCTTGATTAAGGCCACGTCGCCATGAATGGGGTATTCCAATACATAGGCGCGGCCATTGATAATGCGCTCTTCTTTGCCCTTGGCCAAATCGGTGCCAGCGCCCGTTGGCGTGAAGAAAGCGCCAATGCCAGCGCCAGCGGCGCGAATGCGTTCCGACAAATTGCCCTGGGCCACCAACTCCAACTCCAGTTTGCCGCTGCGGTAGAGGCCATCGAAGATATAGCTGTCGGTCTGGCGCGGAAAGCTGCAAATGATTTTGCGCACCCGACCGGTTTTGAGCAAAGCTGCCAGGCCCTGCTCGGCGTTGCCGGCGTTGTTGTTGACCACCACCAAGTCGCGCGCGCCCTGGGCTATCAGGCCATCAATCAGTTCATTGGGAATACCGGCGGTGCCAAAGCCGCCAATCATGACGGTTGAGCCGTCCTGGATAGAGGCCAAGGCTTGGGCCACCGAGTCTGCTTGTTTGTTAATCATTCATGCGTCCGAGAATCTTCGACGCTGAGTTTATTCTGATTTTTAAGCGCCCTTTTGTCGCTGGCTTATGCTCACCCCATGTTGATGCAACCTTCACAAGCCGATGTCCGCCGGTTTTTCTGCTCGGTTTATGCCAAAACCAAATCGGGTTCTGCGCTTGAAGCTATTGAAACAATAGCAAGCCAATGGCTGGCCGAGCACCCCGAGTACGATGCCGATTTCGCCGATGAAGCAGCTGCGCTAAGCAAGATGTACGACGTCGAATCAGGTCAAACCAACCCGTTTTTGCACCTGTCGATGCACCTGTCGATCAGCGAACAATGCAGCATCGACCAACCACGCGGCATTCGCCAAGCGATTGAGTTGCTCAGCGCCAAACGCAATTCTCTGCACCAGGCGCACCACGAAGCCATGGAGTGTCTGGGCCAGATGGTGTGGGAAAGTCAGCGCGCCGGCCGTCCGCCCGATGGCGAAGCCTACATCGACTGCGTCCAGCGCCACGCGACGCGGGACTGACAATAAAAAAGCCGCTGAATCAGCGGCTTTTTTGCAGTCAACGTCAAGTTCAGCGGAAGCGACTCTCGGGAACCACTTTCAGTTCACCGGGCAAAGCACTGACATAACTAGCCAGCTCTTTCAGTTCGTCGTTGGAGAATTGCTTAGCAATGCCGCCCATGATGGCGTTGGAGCGACCCACCTTGGGATTGTTTTCAGCCTTGTAGGACTTCAAGGCCACGAACAAATAGTCCGCATACTGACCCGCGATCTTGGGGTAGCTGGGGTCTAGCGGTTTGCTGAAGTTGTCGCCGTGGCAGCTCACGCAAGCACCTTTTTTCAACAATTCAGCGACTTTGCCACTGGCATCAGGCGCTTTGGCCGGCGCTGTTGCACCCTCAACCTTGCCGTGATTTTCGTAATACGCCGCCAAATCCGCCATATCCTGCTCACTCAATGAGTCCGCAATACCGCGCATGGTGGGGTGCTTGCGTTCGCCTTTTTTATAGGCCGTGAGTGAAGCCACGATGAACTTGCCACTTTGCCCGGAAATCTTGGGGACTTTGTGAATTTCGGGAAAGCTGGCCTGGTAACCCACAATCCCGTGGCAGCCAATGCACATCGCGATTTTTTTCTCTCCGGCTTTGGCATCGCCTTTGATGTCTTGGGCGTGAGCTGTAATAAGCGTCACCGAGGCGACAAGCAGACTGGAAATCGACAGGATTAGTTTGTTCATTTTGCGAGGACAATCAGCCATTGCTGGGAATAAATCTACCCCGCATTATATCGACCGTACTTTACGCACTGAGAGCCTTGAGCCCAAGATGAAATTCAACGGAAGCAAAAACTACATCGCAACCCAGGACCTGATGCTGTCGGTCAACGCCGCCATCACCCTTAAGCGCCCGCTGTTGGTTAAGGGCGAGCCCGGAACCGGCAAAACCATGCTGGCGGAGGAAGTGGCGCAGGCGCTGAACATGCCGCTGTTGCAGTGGCACATCAAATCCACCACCAAGGCCCAGCAAGGACTGTACGAATACGATGCAGTCAGTCGACTGCGCGATTCCCAGCTGGCCGATGTCGAAGGTAGCGAGCGGGTCAAGGACATTCACAACTACATCATCAAAGGCGTGTTGTGGCAGGCATTCACAGCCGAGCAGCCAGTGGCACTGTTGATTGACGAAATCGACAAAGCCGACATTGAATTTCCCAACGACTTGTTGCGCGAAATCGACCGTATGGAGTTTTATTGTTATGAAACCCGCCAGCTGATCAAGGCCAAGAACCGGCCGCTGGTGTTCATCACCTCCAACAACGAAAAAGAACTGCCCGACGCTTTTCTGCGCCGCTGCTTCTTTCACTACATCAAGTTCCCCGATGCACCCACCATGCAAAGCATCGTCGATGTGCATTTCCCCGGACTCAAGGCTGAGTTGCTGAGCGCCGCCATGAAAACTTTTTACGACGTGCGCAATCTGCCGGGACTGAAAAAGAAGCCCTCCACCAGCGAGCTGCTGGACTGGCTCAAGCTGCTGCTGGCCGAGGACATCCCGCACCACGCTCTGCACAGCTCGGACGACAAAGTGGCGGTACCGCCCTTGGTCGGTGCCTTGCTGAAAAACGAGCAGGACGTGACACTATTTGAAAAACTGGTGTTCATGCAAAGCCGCAACCGCTAGGCAAAGACCCCACGCCATGAGCGCCAGTTTCAGCCAAAGTATCACGCTGCAAGGCCAGCACGCCCTGCTCGAACCTTTGCGCTTGGACCATCTGGCACAAGCCAGCGAAGCGGTGCAAGACGGTCGTTTATGGGAACTTTGGTACACGGCCATCCCCTCGCCCCAGACTATGCAGACCGAGATCGAACGCCGGCTGACTTTGCAGGCCCAGGGACTGATGCTGCCTTTTGCGATCCGACAAATGCAAAGCGATGGCCAGCCCGGACGCTTTGCCGGCATGACTACCTATATGAACATCGACCAGCCCAACCGCCGGCTCGAAATCGGTTCCACCTGGTATAGAAAAAGCGCCCAGCGCAGCGCGCTCAACACCGAATGCAAACTGCTGTTGTTAGGCCACGCCTTCGAGGCTTTGAACTGTATTGCAGTGGAATTTCGCACCCACTTCTTCAACCAACAAAGCCGCAAAGGCATTGAACGGCTGGGCGCCAAGCTCGACGGCGTACTGCGTTCGCACCAGATCGCTGGCAACGGGACTTTGCGCGACACCTGTGTCTACAGCATCGTCGCCAGCGAATGGCCCACCGTGAAAGCGCATTTGCAGCACCAGTTGGCCAAGCCACGTGCCAATTGAAGTTTCCTCAATTGATGACAAGCAATATTCTTTTCATATTGACCTTGGCGTGGTTAGCACCGGAGCACGGTGGCGGCGCACTCAGCTGCGCGGCTGTCCCCCTTGTCGGCCTGCGGCCGACAATTCCTCCTTCATGCCGCTTCGCTGAGTGCACCACCGCCCTGCTCCTGTCAACTTGGCGGGTGTTCCACTGCCGCATACCAACCCTGTTCGATGCTCAGGCGTTTGGGGTGGACGGCGCAGCGGCATTAAGGAGGAGACCAAAGGTCGGGGGACAGCCGCGGAGCTGCCCGCCCCAAACGCCTGGGCTTACCCAAGTCCGCACCCGCTTGGGGTACCGCTGATGAAACCGAACCGAATAGCTCCGTGAATACTCACCGGCCATGCTGATCGATTTTTTTTACGCCCTGCGTTCGGCCAAGTTGCCGGTTTCGGTCAAGGAATTCCTGACCCTGCTCGAAGCTTTGAAAGAGGGCGTGGTCGGCCCGTACAGCACGGACGGTGGCTACAAAATCGACGACTTTTATTATTTGAGCCGAGCCACCTTGGTCAAGGACGAGAAACACTACGACAAATTCGACCGCGCTTTCGCTGCTTATTTCAAAGGGGTTGAGCTGGTTGCTGATTTCAGCAAAGAAATTCCAATGGATTGGCTGCGCAAGAACCTGGAGTTGCTGCTGAGTCCTGAGGAAAGGGCCAAGATCGAAAAAATGGGCTGGGACGAGTTGATGGAAACGCTGAAAAAGCGTTTTGAAGAACAAAAAGAACGACACGAAGGCGGCAGCAAATGGATAGGCACCGGCGGTACCTCGCCTTTTGGTGCCAACGGCTATAACCCGCAAGGCATCCGTATCGGCCAGGAGAAAAGCCGAAACAAAAGCGCAGTGAAAGTCTGGGACCAGCGCGCGTACAAAGATTACGACGACAGCCAGGAAATCGGCACCCGCAACATCAAGATTGCACTACGACGGCTGCGCAAGTTCGCGCGCGAAGGTCACGAGGAAGAACTCGACCTCGACAGCACCATCCACAGCACGGCGGCCAACGCGGGCTATCTTGACATCAAAATGATTCCCGAGCGCCATAACAATGTCAAAGTGCTGTTGCTGATGGACGTGGGTGGCACCATGGACGAGCACATTGCCAGGGTCGAAGAGATTTTTTCCGCTGCCAAAACCGAGTTCAAACACCTCGAGTTTTATTACTTCCACAATTGCGTCTACGACTTCATGTGGAAGAACAACAAACGCCGTTACAGCGAAAAGTTTGCCACCTGGGACATTATTCGCAAGTACAACAAGGACTACAAACTGATTTTTGTCGGCGACGCCACCATGAGTCCTTACGAGATTTTGCAGCCCGGTGGCAGCGTTGAGTACAACAATGAAGAAGCCGGCGCCCAGTGGCTGCAACGGCTGACCCACGCTTTCCCCAAGTTCGTCTGGATCAATCCCGAACCGCAAGGCGTCTGGCAATACCGCCAGAGCATCGCCGTGATCCAGCAACTCGTCAGCCAGCGCATGTATCCGCTAACCATCACCGGCCTGGAACAGGGCATGCGCTTACTGAGCAAATAGAATAGCCAGCTCTGCCGCCGTAGTTCAATGGGGAATTTCACTCTTTAATTTTTCACGGCGACTCAGCGGCACGCACCGGCTCCTTTATTCTGCCCCAGCCAAACTCGCCCATCTCTTGACCCTCACTCGCCTTGTAGTCGGAAGCTGTGAGGGCTGGCCAGAGGCCAGCCATGGCGGTAGATCATTGGCAGATCGCTCAGGTCAGTTTTCAGCAAGGCGCCATCCGGAAGTTGCGTGATAAGCAACTGGGCCAACGACTGAACCTTGCGGTCGGCGGTGCGCTGCACGATGTGGTGGGCTGTGATGTCCTGTGGATGTTCCACGCCGATGGCCTGCACTATTTCCTTGAGCGCATGCAGCGTCTGCTGATGAAAGTTATACACCCGCTCTGCCTTGTCTGGCACCACCAGCGACTGTTGGCGCCGCGGGTCTTGCGTGGTTACGCCTGTTGGGCACTGGCCGGTATGGCACTGCTGAGCCTGGACGCAGCCCAAAGCAAACATGAAGCCGCGGGCACTGTTACACCAATCGGCACCCAAAGCCATCAGTCGAGCAATGTCGAAGGCGCTGACTATCTTGCCAGCACAGCCCACCTTAATTTTGGAGCGCAAGCCCACACCCCGCAGGGTGTTGTGTACCAGCAGCAGTCCTTCTTGCAACGGCGAGCCCACATGGTCGGAGAATTCCAGCGGTGCTGCTCCTGTTCCACCTTCGGCGCCGTCCACCACGATGAAATCGGGCGTGATGCCGGTATCTTTCATTGCCTTGACGATGGAAAACCATTCCCAAGGGTGGCCGATGCAGAGTTTGAATCCGGTGGGCTTACCACCGGCTAGTGCTCGTAAACGACCAATGAATAACATCATTTCCTTGGGAGTGCTGAAGGCACTGTGCAAGGCTGGTGAGATGCAGTCCACGCCCAACGGTACACCGCGCGCATCGGCAATTTCCTGTGTTACCTTGGGCCCAGGCAGCACACCACCATGACCAGGTTTGGCTCCCTGGCTCAATTTGATTTCAATCAACTTGACCTGAGGGTCATGGGCGTTGGCGGAAAATTTATCGGCATTAAAACTTCCGTCTTCGTTGCGACAGCCAAAATAGCCCGAGCCAATCTCCCAGATTAAGTCGCCGCCGTGGATGCGATGGTGAGTTGAAATAGACCCTTCTCCCGTGTCATGCGCGAAGCCTCCACGTTTGGCACCCGCGTTGAGTGCCATGATCGCGTTAGCACTCAAGGCGCCAAAACTCATGGCCGAAATATTAAATACGCTGGCCTCATAAGGGTAAGCGGCATCGGCTCCAATGGTGATACGAAAGTCATGCGACGTCAGGTGTGTAGGTGAGATCGAGTGATTCGCCCACTCATAGCCCTCTTCGTAGACTCCAAGCTGGGTGCCAAACGGACGCTTGTCGGATTCGCCCTTGGCACGCTGGTACACCAACGAGCGCTGCGCTCGCGAAAACGGAGCGGCTTCGCCATCGCTTTCAACGAAGTATTGCCGGATTTCAGGCCGGATGAATTCCATTGCGAATCGCAAGTGGCCAATGACGGGATAGTTGCGTAAAACTGAATGTTTGTACTGACGCAAGTCATAAATACCCACGCCCACTAACACGATGAATACCAGGAACCAACCCAAGCCCAAACCTAAAACAAGTAAAGCCAGAATACTCAGCAAAAGACCAATGCCGCACAAGATGAGTACCAAGTAGCGAACGGGGAAAAATGAGTTAAGGTAGTTCAGCATGAAGAGCCTTTTTTGTCCAATCTTAAGGATCTGCAACCTCCCGCCACTGCTAGAGCTGATCTATAACAATTCACCAGGTGGGACGCCTTGCTTTCGATTTCCAGTCTACTCGGCATTCCAGTCTGTTATCTCTTCTCAAGCAACAGGCGCTACGGGGCCATCAATACCAATATTCCAAGTGAGGAAAGGGGTTGCGCTCGGTGTGCTTACGATAGTTGAAATGAATCACGAAGGAAATACGCTGATCAGACTTTTTATTGATGTCGAAAGGGATGACTACATGCGGCATGAAGCTGTCAAAAACCACCAGATTTCCAGCATCATAGGGAATCTTCTTGCGGTTCTTAAGTGATTTTGCTGCGTAGCCGTCTGACTTGTAGAAATCGTCAAGCTCATGTGCAAGATAGCGCTCCTGCCAAATGTCGAGATCACCGCCACGCTCTTTAACATATTGGGCGGTGCGTTTAATCGAGATCACGCAAGAATAAGCCCGAGTGTCCTTGTTGAAGATGGCTTCCGGATATTGAAGCAACCCTTCAGTATCGGTGTGGATATTGTATAAAGTCCAGGTTTTTAGCTGCAGATTGAAGCCGGCCATCAAAAAATATTTCTTGTCGCGAGGTACCACCGGCAGTGCATCTGGTTGGAGCCCGGAACGCTCCAGAATGAGTTCGCCGAGAGTCTTGATTATTCCCTTAACTTCAGGAAATTCTTTCAGCAAATATTTGTTGTGCTGTTCAGCAAAACGATAGTAGCTTTCATTCAGGCCGGATTCGATCATGCCGTAATAGGCAGCCATCTGACCATATTGCGGCTCGACATCAGGTCCAAATATCTCCAGATTACCGACGATTTTTTTTTCCCATCGCTCGCAAAGATCGGTGCCGAGGAACCCCTTTTTGACGAAATAATCATTAGTGAACAATTTTTTCATGGATTCGCTCCCCTAAACATTCGCCAATTCTGGCGGGATTAGACCAAGCGACCAATTCGCTAGATCGATTTCTTTGGCCGAGACAAGACGACACCTTGCCAGCCTTTCTCCTGTCGCTCAACACGTAGAGGGCTTGAGGATCCCTCGATCAGAGGGTCGCAGTCGATCCGGCGGATGACAGGGATGATGGCTGTAATATGTCGCCACTTGCATAAAAATCAGTTTTGCCACTGCCTAGCCAATACAGCTCTCAAAATTCTCAAGCCCCATGTCTAATTCCAAGAAAAAAATATTAGAACACTTAAGTCAAGATGTTTATTGTCATCTGGGGGTGTCGCCGGTTCATGGCATTGGCGTGTTTGCGATCCGAGCCATTGCGAAAGGCCTCAACCCGATGAAGTCTCGACTGAAGTTTGAAGAGGTTCGCTTTTCTCCCGGGGAGATCAAGACATTGCCGCGCAGTGTGCGAAAGGAGATAGAGATTTTTTGCTATTATGACGACGATGCCGTACTGATTCCTTCGATCGGACTCAATTCGATGAATATGGCGGTCTATTTGAATCACTCAAAAACCCCAAACGTTCAATACCAAAAAAACGGCCAGTTGATCACCTTGCGGGCGATCAAGTCCGGCGAAGAACTGATGATGGATTACGACGTGAATTTCGGCGCCACCCATATTTTCGAATAATGCAACAACATCATTTGACTGGAACGCGGTAAATCTGGTTCCACTCCAACGGGTTAAAGTCGGTATGAAGTGGGGAAGTTAGATCCAGCGCCAGCGGATGGCTTGGGTCAGTCAATGCGATGCCGTAAATCGGCTCTAGGTCGGTCACCAGCAATGACTTGTAGCCATAGTCACCGACCGGGCCTAAATTGTAATATTTATAGCCATTCTTTGCCGTCCAACGTGCTGCCATGAGGCAGGCATAGATGCCAGGTGATCGGTTTTTGTAAGCGGTGTTCCATTGGCAAAAACTGCCGTAGACTTGGTTGCGCTCGGGAAGAAGGATCGAGACATCGGTAAGTACCAGATCCTCGTTGTCGGAATGAACCTGCAAGATCAGGACGTCGAGTTTTTGGATGTAATCGACGAAGCCCTCAATTTCCTTGGCATGGATATCATAAGCGTTGAAATGTTCGGCGCCAATTTCAAAAATGTATTCAATGCTAATGTCCTTGCCCGGGACGACTTTCTCAGACTGATGGAAAAGCCTGAATTGTTTGTCCAGTTCACGGAACTTTCGCGCCCGCCAAGGATCACTCCAAAAACCTTCGTCTGCGGCGTTGACTAGTCCATAGTTATCACTGATAGGTACACCGAAATTGCCTTCAGGGGGCAAAGCATAGACGATAAAGGGTTTTTGCGCGAGAGCCAGCATTTCGGGTGTGACATCGATATAGGGGCACAGCGCATCCCAGCGGCTGGTGAAGTACTGGGTCTCTTCATGAAAACTCTCAACGCAGAGGTTGTCAGCGGTCCAGCTTTGATATGCCAACGACTGGATCCCCATGTCCATCAGCGGGGCAGCAGCCTCGTTAAAAAATCCTTCGATTAAACGAAAGTTGGTTCTCATGGCGCTTGGTCTTAAGTTAAAGCCTTGGGTTTGAGTGGCTGCAGGTCAAAATATCCCAAGTCAATTTTGAAATTTTTGATCAGAAAACCAGGGTCTTCCTGGGTCAACCGCCGCAGTTCTACCGACATCCGTGCGAGATGCGCAGACGCTTCGCTATTCTCGTCCTGTAACTGCCACTGATATTCGGGCATCAAAGGGCAATCGGTGTCGAAGAGAAAGGCACTCGTCTTCGGGTTGAACGAGAGCGGGTACAACTGGCAACTAAACGGCTTGGCATCGCCCAAGGTGCAGCCTGAATTGCCCAGATGCTGACAACTTGTCTGGATACACAGACTGCCATAGATTTTTTTCTCGGCAGCAGTTAGTGTCACCTCTAAAACAGGATACCCTTCATCGATATGGCAGCATGAGCGGCACTCAGCGCAGCGATCAAAAAGCATGCACTTCTCCAACATCGACGCAATAGCGAACACGGTCAATAAATGACCAACTCGCGCGCGCTTCGACCTGTTGTCTTCCCACTACCTGGCTATACCGCATAGAGCCAAATTTCTTGTTTTAGTTTGGGTTTTTGAAGAATTTCAGCATATCACGAGTAGGGATTTCTCGCTCATGCCATATTTTTCCAACGAGGTGAGAGCCTGAAACAGCATGGAACAGGCCATGCGCTTACTGAGCAAATAGAATAGCCAGCTCTGCCGCCGTAGTTCAATGGATAGAACGAGCGCCTCCTAAGCGCTAGATATGGGTTCGATTCCCGTCGGGGGCGCCAGGGCTCTACTCACACGCCGGGGACTGTTCCCGTCTTCGAGCCCGTTTGAAATCCCAAACGATCCGGCACAGCCTGGCGCAGCGCCTGGACGAAAGACTTGTGCAGCTCGAACGCCGCTACCCCCTCAAGTCTCAGACTCGAAATTCGAACCAATGCCCCATCGGGAACATTGCCCTGCAGACCATGGCGCAGCTGTACCAGCTTGCGTGGTAGTCCGGCGAGCGTCGGCTCACCGGCAATTGTCATCCAATAGGTAACGGCTTCGTGACGGCTATGCTTTTGCGCCAGCATTTGTCGCACAGGCAGCACCTGCTCACCGACCCTGATTGATGCATCTTGCGCTTGCAACAAGACAAAGCCTTCGGCCTTGTAACAGGCCTCAGGTCGATGTGCCTGTACCGTAGCACCTAGCTGCTGGCTCCCGTAGGCGATCACCAACATAACGGATTGGCCCTGCCCATTGGTGTAGGTGCGGGCCAGCGTCTGCTGGTAGGGCCCGTCGTTGTTGGCGGTCATCTCCACCGGGATATAGCGTGAGTCGGCTTCGGCGTCATGGCGCCAGTCGCCCAGCTGCCGCGGGACCAACTGCTCGAGTTTCGGCATCGGGTCGACTTCAGCCAATCGGTGCTGGGGTGCCAGCAACGCCGCCCCGATACCAAAAACCAGCCACAGGGCCGCAATACCCATCGTGCGCTTCATACTCAATGCGCTCGCCATGGCCATGAAAGAGCCCTGCTGGGTTTCAAGCCTGATAGAACGGAACTCAGGGGCCCGGCGATCCAGTCTGGTCAGGATACTGTCGAGTCCATAAAGCGCCGCGAAACCCGTGACAAATAGCATCAGGCCGGCGAGGTCGTGCCACAGGCCCTGCGCGACCGCGTCACCAAGGTGGTAAGTAGTCAGCAGGAGCAGCAGAATCCGGACGAAATTGGCCAACAGGGCCAAGGGCAGCAATGAAGCCACCAGCATCCAGCGGTGCCAACCATGACGGGGCCCTGTCAGATAGATATAAAGCAGCCCCAGTGCCGCCAGAAAGATCAGGGAATTCAGACCCGAACAGGCATCTTCAACCAAGAGGCGGTAGGGCCCGAGCAAAATGATGACGCCGCTGCGGGCCACCGGATAGCCCCAGAGGTAAAGCAACTCTTCGGCGCCCGCCGACAGCACCAGTCGCAGCGGCGCAGTCATTTGATCCGTGAGCCACGCCGGAAAAGGCAGGGTAAAAGCCCAAAAAAGCAGCGGAAATCGCATGCTGCGCAACGCCGACCGTCCCCCGGCCAGACCGATGGCAGCCGCGGCGAGGCCGACACAGGCGAGCAACTCCAACTGCTCCAGATGCTGAGAGCGGCCCAAGATGTAAGCTGCGCCAGCGACCAGCAACAGGATCCAAGCCCAAACTCGCGGTGCAAGATCGGCCTGCCAGTGCACAACCCGCAGGCGCAGGATAAACAGCAGCAAGGCCACAGCGGACAACCAGGGCGCATAGGCATGGTCGGGATGGCTCCATAAGCCGCCGGCCAGGCGCTGGGTGGTCGGCCACAGCAGAACCAACCAAGCGATCGCCAACAGAGTGAGCCGCCCGTTTGGCCCGGCCCAAGAACGGTCGATGCAGATCTGCCGAAGCAAGGAACTGGTGGGCAGACCGATCACGGGGTGGCGGTGGGCCGTTCTATCCGAGCAGTTTGACGCAGTTCACTGACCGCTTGCCGCACGGCCTGATCGTCTCGGGCCCGCTTCAAATGCTCCAAAATCTCAGGCCGGGTCGTCTTCAGTGACTTGGGGGCAGCATGCACCTGTTGCAATTGGTAGGCCACCAGCCCCCTGGGAAAGCTGAACGCAATGGTATCGCCCAGCTTCAGGCGCGACAGCTGCTCCAGTACGTTGAGCGGCAACTGCTCGGCCGCGCGGTGGACCACTTGATCACTAAAGCTGCCGCCTTGCATGCGCAACACGGTCAACGCATCGCCCAGCCCTTCCTTGCGGTCCAGGCGTTGCTGCATGGCAGCCAATCCCGGATTGCCATGGGGAACAACCACTTCCCGCACCAGATAGAGCTTGCGCGCTTCGAAAAGGGCCGGGTTTTGTGCATAGTAACTTGAAACTTCTTCCTCGCTGGGCGCCGTCTGCGCCGAGCTGACCGTGTAGGCATAAGCCGCAGCAAGAACGTCCCGCCTGGCCTCTTCCAAGCGGATCATCACTTCGGGTTGACGCTCCAGCCCCAAGGCCTTGGCTTTTTGCACGGCCAACTGCCGGTCGATCAATTTTTCAATCATGGCAGGCCGGTCAATCTCGGCAACGACCACAGAACGAGATAGCGACAGCGCGAATTGAAGCTGATGCACTGAGATGTCATCACCGCTGACCCGCGCCACGACCTGTGAACGATCCAGTGAAGGCGCTTGGCCGCAGCCCAAAACAGCCAGTGCCAGCGCCAAAACGAGCGCACGGCATACGACTGTGCCAACACCGCGATGAAAATGCACCGTAGACTTCACACAGCGAGAGCAGGCCACGCCATACGCGCACGTCGGCGCCGCACGGCCCACAGCAAAAAGGTCGAACCGACTGCCATCAACGCCCACTCGGAGGGCTCGGGAACGGGAGCGACAGTTAACGAGCCACCGTAACTCGTCGTATTGCCCCCGCCCATGCCGGTGCCGGCCGCCTTGAATACGTAATCGCCAGCTGCCAACACAGTTTCACCAGTGCCACTGACCATAGTCACCAGGCCGCCATTCGCCTGGTAAATACCGTAGGAAGTTTCGGGGTTACCGCATCCGTTATTGCAGACATCGTAGCTCACGGTCAGCGAAAACGTTGCATACATATCCTGCGTGCCGGCCACGGTGAATGAATACTGGTCGGCAAAATTACCTTTGGTGTCGTAGCTCGCAAACGTGTAGGATTGTCCAGACTCCACCGGCACGACGCCCCAGTTCGTATCCACTGCCCACGCAGGAGCGACCGTCCATCCTGCGAAAATCAACAACAGCAACAAACGTTTCAAAGTGAATCCCCTCACAACTACACCATGTCAAACCAACACCTGCCACAAAGCTGCATTGTCTGGCTTTTCGACTCTAGGTGTCAACGCCCTTCACCAAGCTGACTTATTGATTCTTTATACTGAAATTCTTGACTCTTGATTTGCTTGACATGACAACCCACCGTCCCATCAACGTACTGTTTCTTTGCACCCACAACTCAGCGCGCAGCATTCTGGCTGAAGGCTTGCTCAATCACATCGGCGCCGGCCGCTTTCTGGCTTATTCGGCTGGCAGCAGCCCACGTGAAAATCAGCAACCCCATCCCATGGCGCTACGGGTGCTACAAGAAGCCGGTATTGCCACTAACCAACTGCGCAGCAAAAGCTGGGATGAATTCGGCCAGCCAAGCGCCCAGCCCATGGACCTGGTGATCACGGTGTGCGACAACGCTGCCAACGAAGTCTGTCCCTATTGGCCAGGTGGGCCCGCCAGCGCCCACTGGGGTTTTTCCGACCCTTCAGAAAGCACCGGTTCCGCAGAAAAAATCCATGCCGCTTTCCGCGCCACCCTGCTGGCGATTCGGCATCGGATTGAGCTGCTGACTGGTTTGCCGGAGACCAACCTGGCTGGATCGGAGCTGCAGGCCAGTGTCCGCCGACTGGAGCAAGCATGAAGCCACTAGCCCCTCGAATTTGCTCGGTGCTGTTGGCCGAGTTTCTCGGCACCGCTGCACTGCTGTGCACCGTGATTGGGTCGGGCATCATGGCCGAGAACCTGAGCGAAGGCAATGACGGACTGGCTTTGCTGGCCAATACCCTGGCCACCGTGTTTGCTTTGTATGTCTTGATCGAGGTCTTAGGCCCGGTCAGTGGCGCGCATTTCAACCCAGCGGTGACCCTGGTGATGTTCAGTCAGCGCGCGCTGACGACCGACCACCCTAAGCGGATGGCCTTGTTTTACATCATGGTTCAATTGCTCGGCGCGGTGGCGGGCGCTTGGCTGGCCCACGCCATGTTCGATCTGGACATCTTGCAAACCAGCAGCAAAGTGCGAACCGGCTGGGGCCAATGGCTGGCCGAGGTGGTGGCCACGGCGGGGCTGATGCTGGTGATTTTGCGTGCCCCTGTGGGCAAAACCGCTGCCCTGGTGGCCTGTTACATCGGCGCTGCATATTGGTTCACCGCCAGCACCTCGTTTGCCAACCCGGCTGCCGTAGTGGGTCGAATGTTGAGCGACAGCTTTGCCGGCATAGACCCGGCCGATGCCTTGGGCTTTATGTTGTCACAGGGCCTGGGAGCGGCGCTCGGTCTGGGTCTGGCGCGCTGCCTGGGCAACAAGCAACTGCCAGCGGCTTGAAGGTCAATCAGCCTGCGTAACCTGGATTGGGCAGAACACCCTTGAGTTCAGGGGTGTTGAGCTGGCGCTGCGCTATCCGGCCTTTGGACTTGAGCCAGGGTTCGACCAGATCCCAAATCGGCTTGCCACCGGCGTTGCGGGCATCTTCTGATACCGGGGCCCAACCCGCCACTTTGTATTTCCGATCCGCCTGCAAAGGCTTGCCATTGAGGCGCAGGTTATCAATGCGTTGGCCCATGGCAGCCGTGGGACTGCAGCTGTAACTCAAGCCCCCAACCCGCACCATGTCGCCACCTTGCTGGTAATAGGGATCAGGGTTGAATAGGTTGTCGGCCACGTCTTCCAGAATGGTCTTGATGGTGGCGCCACTCATGTCGTTCAAGGTGGTGTAGGGGTAAGTGATGGCCGTCATGTCCATCAGCCACTCGCGCGTGATGGCTTGACCCGGCAGCAGGCTGGTGCCCCAACGAAAACCGGGAGAAAAAGCGATTTCAGCGCCTTGCACATCCATCAGCGCGTCGAGCAGCAATTGATCGCCCGTGCCATTGAAATTACCCCGGCGGTACAGAAATCCGTCGTTAATCGCCAGGGTTTCATTGAGCTTGGTTTCATAAGGCGCGCGCACCCGGTTGATGAGCGCGTCCATCGCCGGATCAGCTGGCAGCATATTGGCAAACACCGGCAACAGCTTGTAGCGAAAATCCACCACTTTGCGGTCTTTGACCTCGAAGTCCAGCACGCCCAAAAACTTGCTGTTGGAGCCCGAGTTGGTGACGATCGTTTTGCCAGAACGGTTGCTCACGATGCTGGCCACCGGCATACCGTCATGGGTGTGACCGCCCATGATGGCGTCAATCCCGCTCACCCGACCCGCCATCTTCAAGTCCACGTCCATTCCGTTGTGCGACAACAGCAGCACCAGCTGGGCCCCTTTAGCGCGCACTTCATCAACCGTGGCCTGCATGGTTTCTTCCTGGATGCCAAAGCTCCAGTCGGCCACCAGATAACGCGGGTTGGCAATTGGCGTGTAGGGAAAAGCCTGGCCAATGATGGCGCAGGGAACCCCGTTGACCTCGCGCAGCACATAGGGCTTGAACACCGGGTCACCAAAATCATTGGTCTTGACGTTTTGCGCAATGAACTCAATTTTTCCGGCAAAATCTTTTTCAATAATTTGCTTGACGCGCTCCATGCCCAGCGTGAAATCCCAATGCCCCGTCATCAGGTTCACCCCCAGCAGCTTGCTGGCCTCGACCATATCTTGACCATTCGTCCACAGTGCCGTGGCCGAACCCTGCCAAGTATCGCCGCCGTCAAGCAAGAGCGCACCGGGTCGACTGGCTTTGAGTCGCTTGACCAGCGTGGCCAGATGGGCGAAACCACCCACTTTGCCATAGCGCCGCGCCGCCTGCTCAAAGTCGAGGTGGCTCAGGGCGTGGGCCTGGGCTGAACCGGGTCGAACTTTGGCCGTTTTGAGCAAGTGCTCACCCACCAGATGCGGCAAATTGCCGCGCATACCGGCGACCCCGAGATTGACGCTCGGTTCGCGAAAGTAAATCGGCTTGAGCTGGGCGTGGCAATCGGTCAAATGCAGGAAAGACACCTGACCAAAACGGGGAATGTCATACAAACCGGCTTCGGCCGTGGCCGCATCGGCCTGCGCGTAGCGCCCCAGACCCAGGCCCGCCATGCTGGCGGCACCGAGCACCTGGAGCAGCTCGCGTTTGCTGAGGTTCACAAAAAGACTATTGGTTGACTGGCGATTTGGGGTCGAGCAACAAGCCCACGACATCGCGTACCTGGGCCTCAGTCAAGATGCCGGCATGGCCGGCACGCGGCATGTTGGAGCAGGCGTTGTAGGCCTTGGAGTTCCAGACCTTGCCCCAGGTGTACTCAACAACAGCCTTGGCAGCCGGATCGGCCGGATTGCTAACACCGCGCAGTTTGCCGTAGTTGTACAGGCTCGGGCCAATGGTGCCGAAAGAGATCTCTTTTTTATCGATCTGGTGGCAGTTGTAACAGTTGCCGCCGTTGACTGATTTGGCACCATCAGTCCAGGTCATGCCGCGACCGCTTTGGGCAATTTTTTCGCCCTCTTTCCAGTCGCCAATAAATTTCCCGTCGGAAGGCCATTGGATGGTTTTTAGATTGGCCGCTTCAATGGCCTGCGCTAATTTCGGATCAATCGGCTTGCCCGCCACGTCAGCCGCACTGCACTCACGGTTGGCATCGTCTTGAATCAAACGATCGACCTTGACCCAGCTTTCATCGCGAAACGAAGCCCGGGTGATTTCAGTGGTGAGCTTGTCGAGCTCCAGACTTGAAGGCAGTGCAGAACAGCCGGCAATCAGTACAAGCGCCAAAGAAGCCCAACTTATTTTTTTCATTGTCATGTTTCCTTAGCGCTTGATGGCCGGTGCAATCGTCTCGCCACCCTTGCCATTGACACCCAGATAGACACCCAGGGCGACTGTCACATCGCTACCAAAGAGCGGATAGGGAAAGCGTTGCTGACGATAACAATCGTTGAGTCGCAGTTGCATGCCCCACATCTGGCCGTTGGAGACACGGTAGGCCGGCCAGGCGCCAAAACCCAGTCCGGCACCCGGGCTCTTGGTCAGGTTGGGTAAATCCTGCAACCGGATCCGCTTGCCGTCTTCGGCATGACACGAAGCGCAGGCAAAGTCATGCGAACCGCCGCGGGCGAAAAAAATCCGCTTGCCGACTTCGTACATTATTTTTTCTTCTGCGTGACTCTGGGGCAGGTTGAATTTCAGTCCCTTGGACTCCGATGCAATCCAGGTCGCCAACGCTGTGATGTTTGTTTGTTCGCCTCGGCCAAATGGCGTCTTGACAATGGCCGCCGCATCAAACCCCTGCAGTGTTTCCATGCAACTTAGCAAGCGTGATTCCAGATCCTGCACCCGCTTGGTGTCGGCAAAGAAACGCGGCAATTCAACGAAAACGCCCTTAAAAACTCCGGGACCCTTGCCCAGATCACACTGCTCAAGCGAAACATTTTTGGGGCCGCGTTTTTGCTGCCACAAGGCTTCGCCCTTGGCCTCAAACAATTCAGCTGGATTGCCGTCAGCCAGCATGGCGCGGTATTGGGCGATGCCATCGGCCGCTGACTGCTGGGCCCAGGCGCCCGTGACGCAGGCAACGCACAGCAGCGCGCTAACGAGCAGCTTTTTCATGATTAAGAAACCGTCGCTTCATCGGTGCGGGTTTCGCCCCGATTGTCTTTCCAGCTCACTGCAATTTTGTCGCCAGCTTTAGCGCCTTTGACAATGAACTGGAGGAAAGGATTCTTCGCCACGGCCGGGCCCCATTCTGCGGTCAACACCGATTTGCCATTGTGCGTGGCCATCACATCAACGATGTGCCAAGCTGGTATCACGCGACCGGCGGCGTCTTTGCGCTGACCGGTTTCCATTTCGTGGGCCATCAATACCCGAACGGTCGCGTTGCCACCGGCTGCTTGAGCGCGAATGCGCATTGGATCTGCCATTTTATTAACTCCTAATCAGTTGGGAACAAGGCGGGCTAACCGCCGCAGCCACCCAGGGTGACTTTCACTTCTTTTTTAGCGAACAAGGCCTTGCCGTCGTTCATCAGGGCCACAGCGTAGACATCGGACGATTGACCCATCTTGGCCCGAGTGGATACATTGGCCTCCACCGCCGGGTTGACATTGAACACAGCGACCAGGACGGCAGGATTTTTTTCAACCAGGATCAACAATTGCTTGACGCCACTCAGGGTGGTGGAAGCGCCCATTGGCACCACCGCGCCGTTTTCTGCGATGTCAGGCGCCACGATACTGACGTCTTTACTCAGCTGCGGAGCGCTGGCGCCCAGTGCTTTGAGCACCTCGGCCAGCGACTTGGCTTCAAAAGCCGAGGCATTGAAAGCATGGGCGTAGTGCGGGAAAAGTCCGGTGCCAGCCAACAAGCCGACCAGGGCGGCGCTGTGCTGAAGTGTCTCGCGACGAGTTTGCATTTGCTTGATTCCTTGCTTGATGGGGGCCTCAACTTGGGGCCAGCTGGGGCAGACGATGCACTCGCAGCCACCCGACCCAGGGCTTTATTTTACCGAAATCAGCCAGAAAGCGCCTTCCACCCTGCGCAAAGCCCCCACAAGGAGCCTGTCGGACTTGGGGCGTCGAAAGCGAAAATTGGCCCCAGCGAGAACAGTTTTTGCCGATTTTGCAGGCCCATAGCCCCGCTATGGGTCAAAAAGGCGGTGAAAAATGGACCGCTGCGGTCAATTTGCAGCCGACGATTCCCAAGTCCGACAGACTCCTAGGCGCCTGACCGGCTAGGTCCTCAGGGAGAGCGTTCCAGCAGCAAATAGGTGTTGTAGGCATTGGCCCGGTTGATGGCAGCAAACGTGGGCAAGTGTTCAAACTTCGACCAGTCTGCCGCTTGGTAAGCCGCCTCGAACGGCTCCAGATGGTGAGCAGCATGGCGCATCGCAGCTCGCAAGTGCAGCAGATAGGAACGAGTCAACTCCAGGTCTTGAGCTGGCGCGCTGGACACCGCGCCATGTCCGGGAACAAGGGTCTGCGCCTGAAACGCCAACAATTGGTCCAAGGCGCTGATCCATTTCCCGCTGTCGGCTTGTCCGACAAAAGGCAAACGCCCCTGGAACATCAAATCACCAGCGAACAGCACCTTCTCCTGCGGCAAATGAATCACCAGATCCTCGGCCGTGTGGGCTGGGCCCAGCGGCCTGATGTCGATTTGCATTCCTCCCAGGTTCAGACTGTGCGGTCCATCGAGCCACTCGTCAGCTGCAACCAACTGAGTGCGGTCGTCAATCCAAGGCGCTAACTCCTGGCGCGACGCTTGCAATCGGGTCCGGGCATTGTCTGAAGCCAAATAGTCGAGCGCGGCCCGGTGCGCCAGAATCCGGGCGCCCGCTGCTTTGAACACTTGCAAGCCGTAAATATGGTCAGCGTGGTAATGGGTCACGATCAAGTGCGTCACGGGCAAGGGCGTGATGTCACGAATCACTTGAAGCATGCGCCGCGCCAACTCGGGCGAACCCAGGGCATCAATGACCACCACGCCTTGCGGTGTCAGCACAAAACCGGCGTTCGAAATGAAATTCTGGTTGGCCGGCGTCCCCGACTCAGACAGTCCCTGGACGTACCAGACCGAGGCCGACACCTGCTTTGCCACCATAGCCGGGCCAACCTGCGCCTCGCTTGCAGCCCCCCATCCAGCAGCCAGCAGCCAAGCAAGCGACCACACCAACCCGCGGGATCCTGTCATGGCCGCAACCTGAATTTAGGCCAAGGTATCAGCCCAGATATTGTGGGCCCAGGCCATGGCGTAATGGCCCTCCAATTCGCTGGCAGCAGCCGACACACCACCCGAACCGGTCACTGTCAGCATGGTCTTTTTCTCGGCGTCGTAGCGGTGTACGCTGGCCACATGCACCACCTCTTTGTCACTGACGAAGCTATAACAGGTGTTGTTGTAAATCGGCACAGGGTTGGGCACTTGACCCGTCAACAATGCCACCACTGCAGCCGCACAGGTTTTGCCATGCTGATTCGCCATGTGACCTGATTTGGGCATGGCCGGGGCGATTTGAATAGCGTCCCCCAGCACGTGAATATTCTTCGCTGCCTTGGATTCAAAGGTTTGAAAATCCACTTCGCACCAACGCTTGTTGGCCGTGGCCAGACCACTCTTGACTGCAATGTCCCCAGCACGCATGGCGGGAATCACGTTGAGCACCTGAGCTTTGAGATCGTCATTGAACTCGAATTTCAAAGTGTTGCTGGCGGCATCGACGTCGACCAGCGTGTGTTTAGGCCGGTACTCGATGATGCCTTTGTAACGCTCGGCCCAGGCTTTCTTGAACAGCCCCGCTTTGGAAGTCACGTCATCGTTGGCGTCGAGTATCAGCACCTTGCTCTTGGGTTTGGCTTGGCTGAAATAATGCGCCACCTGACAGGCCCGCTCATAGGGGCCGGGTGGGCAGCGGTACGGTGCCAATGGAATCGTGATCGCGTAAACGCCGCCATCGGCCATGGCCTGGAGCTGCTGGCGCAGGGCCAGGGTTTGGGACCCAGCTTTCCAGGCGTGAAGCACTTTGTCCTGGGCACCTGTCTTGGCCATTCCAGGCAGGCTGTCCCACATGAAGTCCACGCCCGGCGACAGGATCAGCCGGTCATACGGCAATTCACCACCACCAGCGAGCAAAACCCGGCGCTTGTCGGGGTCGATTGCGCTCACACTGTCACGCAACAATTTGACGCCGTGGCGTTTGACCAGATTGTCGTACGGTGTCGTGATATCGGCCAGGGTCTTGCTGCCCCCAATCACCAGATTGGATATCGGGCAGGAAACAAAAGCAGGATTGGGTTCGACCAGCGTGACCTGGATGCCGTAGTCGGACCACATGCGGACATATTTGGCAGCGGTGGCGCCACCATAGCCGCCACCGACCACCACCACACGAGGACCGCTGGAAGTCGTTACGCTGGCGCAGCCGGCCAACAGACTTGTTGCGGCCGAACCAGCAGCCACCGCTTGTACGAATTGACGACGCTTCATGATGTGCATCTCCTAGTCATTTATTTTTTCTGCGCGGCAAAATAAGTGGCCAACTGATCGAGCTGTTCATCGGAATAGCCCTTGGCCAGCTGATGCATGATGGTGGCCTGCCGTTTGCCTGTTTTGAAGTCCAATAAATTACTCAGCAACACCGACTTGGGCTGGCCAGCCAAGCTCACCAGCGAAGTACCTGGTTGCGCCACGCCATTGGTGCCATGACAGTTGGCACAAGCTGCCGCCATGCTGCGCACGGCCAAGTCATTGGCCGCAGCGCCCAAGGACAGGAGACTCAAGACCAAGGCCCAGCCCCATTTGCTTTTATTTTCCATTTTGTCTCCCCTTTGCCTGGAAGGGTCGTCCAGCACGCCAGTGCCAGCCGATCACTTCACTTTCACATGGTGCTGAATATAACCAGTTCCTGCCCCTGCAGCCAGTCGCTGATCGCAGCGCCACATCGACCTGAGCTTTTGCCCCGCAAGGGGGAAACCCTGATAGACCGGTTACAGTTTTGCCAGTATGGTCTGTCCAGTTTTGCAATTGTTGCACGACACTCGGGGCGGAGTATTGAATGGCAAGTGTGAATATATCGGCGGTGAAGAAACAGTTCGGCGAAACTCAAATTCTTCATGGCGTGGATATCGATATCCCAGACGGCTCGTTCACGGTGTTGGTTGGCCCCTCGGGTTGCGGCAAGTCCACCTTGTTGCGCATGATTGCCGGACTGGAAAACATTTCTTCTGGCGATATCCGCATCGGCGATCGCGTGGTCAATCTGGTGCCGCCCAAAGAGCGCGACATTGCCATGGTGTTCCAGAACTACGCGCTCTACCCCCATATGACGGTACGCGACAACATGGCGTTCTCTTTGTCCTTGGCCAAAGTCGACAAGCAAATCACAAGCCAGCGCGTCAATCAAGCGGCCGACATTCTGGGTTTGCAAACCCTGCTTGATCGCTTCCCGCGCCAGCTCTCAGGCGGCCAACGCCAACGCGTGGCCATGGGTCGCGCCATTGTGCGTGATCCTCAAGTGTTTTTGTTTGATGAACCCCTGTCCAACCTCGATGCCAAACTGCGTGTGGCCATGCGAACCGAAATCAAGGCCTTGCACCAGCGCTTGAAAACGACCTCGATTTATGTGACCCACGACCAAATCGAAGCCATGACCATGGCCGACCAGATTGTCGTCATGCATGACGGTCGAATCGAGCAAATCGGCAGTCCACTTGATCTATATGACCGACCTGCCAACCAATTCGTCGCCGGTTTCATTGGCTCGCCCTCTATGAATTTCGTTTCTGGCATTTACCGCTCAGGCAGCCAAGCGCATGTGGAGTCGGGCAATCAGGCGCGACTGCCGCTACCCGCAACCGGGAGCAACTTGCATGACGGACAGGCCGTAACTTACGGCATTCGCCCTGAGCACCTGGACATTGCCGATGATGGTTTTGAAGCCGAGGTCGTCGTGGTTGAGCCCACCGGCTCGGAGACCCTGGTGTTTGCCCGTTTAGGTGAAAAAGAACTGGTGGCCGTTTTTCGCGAGCGTCACGAGTTCGTTCCAGGCCAAAAAATTCACTTGCGTCCACGCAGTGAATGCGTGCACTTGTTTGATCCCGTCAGCGGCTTGCGGCTCTGAAGCAGTTGATGTTTTCGGTTTTCGATGACCTTTTATTTTTAACCAGAGGAGATAGCGATGAACCCAAGTAATTTCAATCGTCGGCAAGCGCTTAAAACCGGTGCAGCTGTCGCTGGCGTCGGCGCTCTTGGCAACCTGGGGCTGTTCGCCCAGGCCTGGGCCCAAAACACCAGCTGGAAGCCCGAGAAAGGCGCCAAGCTGCAACTGCTGCGCTGGAAGCGTTTTGTCCAGAGTGAAGAAGACGGCTTCATGGCCCTGGTTGATGCTTTCCAGAAAGCCACCGGCGTCGAAGTCAAAATACTCAACGAGTCACTCGACGATGTGCAGCCCAAGGCCAGCGTGGCGGCCAATACCGGCCAAGGACCTGATTTGTTCTGGGGCCTGTATTCGCTGCCCCATCTGTTTCCCAGCAAGTGCATCGACGTTTCCGATGTCGCCAACTACTTGGGTAAAAAATATGGCGGCTGGGCTGCCTCGGCCCAAACCTATGGCATGTCCGGCGGCAAATGGATTGACATTCCCGTGGCCTACAACGGCAACGTGATCAATTACCGCCAAAGCATGATCGAGAAAGCCGGTTTCAAGGAAATTCCCAAAGACACCGCTGGTTTTCTGGATCTGATGAAAGGCCTGAAAGAAAAATCAGTGGCAGGCGGTTTTGCCCTGGGTCGCGCCTCGGGCGACGGCAACGCCTGGGTGCACTGGGGCTTGTGGTCGCACGGCTCCAACCTGGTCGACAAAAACGACAAAGTCACCATCAATTCGCCAGAGACCGTCAAGGGCCTGGAATACATGAAGGCCTTGTCAGAAACTTTTGTCTCCGGCACGGCGTCCTGGAACGACTCGTTCAACAACAAAGCGTTTTTGGAAAGCCAGGTTTCGCTCACCAACAACGGTGTGTCGATTTATGCCGCAGCCAAGGCCGGCGCGGCCAAGGGCGATGCCAAGATGAAGGACATCATGGACGACATGAACCATTCGCTTTGGCCTATCGGTCCGGTGGGAAAACCCACCGAATTCCACATTGCCTACCCGATGATGGCCATGAAATACACCAAGTTTCCCAATGCTTGCAAGGCCTTCATGGCCTTCACCATGGAAGCAGAAAACTACAACAAATGGCTCGAAAGCGGTGTGGCCTACCTGACCCACCCCTTGAATGCTTACGATGCCAACAATGTCTGGACCTCAGACAAGAAGTTGTCGATGCTCAAAGACGCTGGCCGACGCACCCTGACCGCTGGTGGACTGGGTTCGGTGGGCGAGAAAGCCGCATCGGCGCTGGCTGATTTCGTGCTGCTCGACATGGTGGCATCGGTCTGCACCGGTCGCGCCACCATCAAGGAAGCCGTGGCCGTGGCCGAGCGCCAAGCCAAGCGTATTTACCGTTAACAAGGAAAACAATGCAAGGAAACGCCGCCGCAAACAGCACCGGGAATCCACAACCCGGTCTGTGGCAAAGAATCTCTAGCAACCGCAATCTATTGGGTTGGCTCTTCATGGTGCCGACGGCGGCGTTTTTATTGTTGTTTCTGGTTTATCCCTTGGCCCTGGGTATTTGGCTGTCGTTTACCGACACCAAAATTGGTACTACGGGTCAATTCGTTGGGCTGGAAAACTACGAGTGGATCATCGGTGACCCGAAGTTTCAGACCGCAGTTTTCTTCACTATTTTCTACACCGCCATCGCCAGCGCCATCAAGTTCGCTCTCGGCTTGTACCTGGCGATTCTGCTGAACCACCACCTTCCTTTCAAAGCCTTGATTCGGGCCATCGTTCTGATTCCTTTCATCGTCCCGACCGTGTTGTCAGCCATCGCTTTTTGGTGGATTTTTGACCCCCAGTTTTCGGTCATTTCCTGGTCTTTGCGACACTGGGGCTGGATTGACGGCAATATTAATTTTCTGGGTGACACCTGGAACTCACGCTGGAGCGTGATCTTCGCCAATGTCTGGCGTGGTGTTCCTTTTATTGCGATTTCCCTGCTGGCGGGTTTGCAGACCGTTCCGGCATCGTTGTATGAAGCGGCCACCCTCGATGGCGCGAGCCCCTGGCAAATGTTTTACCGTATTACCTACCCTCTGCTCACGCCCATCATTGCGGTGGTGATGACTTTCTCGGTGCTGTTCACTTTCACCGACTTTCAGTTGATCAAGGTCCTGACCAATGGCGGCCCGGCCGGCGCCACCGAATTGATGGCCACCATGTCCTACAACACCGCCATCATGGGCGGACGCATCGGCGAAGGCGCTGCCGTTTCTACGGCCATGGTGCCGTTCTTGCTCGCTGCCATCATGGTGTCTTGGTTCGGGTTGCAACGCCGTAAGTGGCAGCAGGGAGAAAATAATGAGTAATAGCAATACGTTGACCCAAGCCGACCATTCGGACGGCATGAGTTATCTGTCAACCTTGCCGCAGCGCTTGGTTCGGGTCTATCTGCCACTGTCACTGATTGTCTTCGTCCTGCTGTTTCCTTTTTACTGGATGACGATGACGTCGATCAAGCCCAAGGATCAGCTGTTGGACTTGGACAAGCACAACCCGTTTTGGGTCTGGAACCCGACCTTCGAGCACATCAACGACCTGCTGTTCAAAACCGACTACCCACAATGGCTGTGGAACACCATGTCGATCGCGGTCAGTGCCACCATCTTGTCGCTGATTGCCAGCGTGTTTGCCGCTTACGCCATCACCCGCATTCGCTTCAAAGGAGCGCAGTGGGTTGGTGGTGCCATTTTTCTGGCTTATTTGGTTCCCCCATCCATTTTGTTCATCCCGCTGTCCACCGTGGTATTTCAATACGGTTTGTTTGACACGCCGTTTGCGCTGATCCTGACCTACCCGACCATCCTGATTCCATTCTCGACTTGGCTGCTGATGGGTTACTTCAAAACCATTCCTTACGAACTCGAAGAATGCGCCTTGATCGACGGTGCTACGCGCTGGCAAATCCTGACCAAAATTGTGTTGCCGCTGGCGATCCCGGGCCTGATTTCAGCGTCGATTTTTTGTTTGACCCTGTGCTGGAATGAATTTATTTACGCCCTGACTTTCATCAACAGCACCGAGAAGAAAACCGTTCCGGTAGCGATTTTGTCGTCCTTCACCGATGGCGACCAATACCGTTGGGGCTCGCTCATGGCAGGCGCTTTGGTCGGCTCGTTGCCGCTGGTGATCCTGTACGCTTTTTTCGTTGAGCACTACGTCAGCGCCATGACCGGGGCCGTCAAGGAATAAAGCCCCCAGGGGTCGCCAGGCCTACAACCGGCTTGGTCCTGCTGTTCACTGCGCTTTAACGCGCAGAGTTCGGTTCAGCAGCAGCACCGGCAGCAGGCCGACCAGGACCAGGGCTAACGAGGGCAGGGCCGCTTCCCCCAGCCGTTCATCCCGCGCCAACTGGTAAGCCACCACCGCCAGGGTGTCGCTATTGAACGGGCGCAACACCAGGGTGGCGGGCAACTCTTTCATCACGTCGACCAGCACCAGCAGCGCCGCGGCGGCACATGAGCGCTTGAGCAGCGGCCAGTGGATCTGACCCAACAACGCCAGGTCAGTCTTGCCCAGCATGCGGGCTGAATCATCAAAACTCACAGGAATTCGCGAGTAACCGCTTTGTAAAGTCTGCAGACCGACCGCACAAAAACGAACCAAATAAGCCCACACCAGGCCGACCGAAGTCGCAGTCACCCAATAACCCACACTGCTGCCCGGCAGGCTAGCTTGCAGCCAGCCCACGGGCAACAGCAAACCGACCACGATCACTGCGCCGGGAACGGCATAGCCCAAACCCGCCAACTGCACAGAAATCCGGGTCACCCGATTGGGCATTCGACGCAGGCTAAAGGCAAGCAGCAGGGCCAGGCCCACGGCCAGCACAGCGGTGATAACGCCAAGCCTGATGCTGTTGGCCGACCAGCTCAAGAACTTCTCCCAAGGTAAGTTCGCCCAATCATCCGCCAGAGGGCGCAACATGAACAGCAGCGGCAGCACAAACCCCATCAGCACCGGGATCGAGCAAATGGACCATGCCAGCCAAACATTTTTCCCGCGTAAACGCAAGCTCTGCGCTTCGAAACCACCACTGCGTCGGTTGGTCACAAACCGCATGCGCTGCTGGGCCCGCTGCTCGAGCCACAACAACAGGGCCACTATCCCCAGCAACAGGGTCGCGAGTTGCGCCGCTGCTATGCGGTTGTCCATCGCCAACCAGGCTTTGTAAATGCCGGCAGTGAAGGTCTGAATGCCAAAATAACTCGACACCCCAAAATCGGCCAGTGTCTCCATCAAGGCTAATGCCACGCCAGCAGCAACAGCAGGTCGGGCCAAAGGCAAAGCGATTTCAAGGATCCGGCGCGACAGGGGTGCGCCGAGCAAACGGGCCGCTTCCATCAAATGCGTGGCCCGCTCAGCCAGGGCGGTTCGAGCTAACAAATAGACATAGGGGTAAAGGGCAAAGCTAAAGACCCAAGCAGCCCCTGCGATGCTGCGAATTTCCGGGAAGACCCGCCCTTCCCAACCAGTCAGGCTACGCAATTGAGTTTGCAATGGCCCGCTGTACTGCAAGAAATCGGTATAGGCGTAAGCCACCACATAGGCTGGCACGGCCAGCGGCAGCAACAGCGCCCACTCGAACAACTTACGACCCGGGAAATCAAACAAAGTCACAGCCGCTGCCGTTGACAAACCCAGCAACACCACGCCCAAGGTCACAGCCAAGCAAAGCCGCACCGTGGTCCATATGTAATCGGGTAACACGCTAGCGCCCATCTCGCCCAGAATAGCCATGGCTTGGCTGCCCGATTCGTCCCAGGGCAACCAAGAAGCCAACACAGCGAGCACGGGCAGCAGCATTGCCGCCACGAGCAGCAAGAGCAGGAGATGGAGTAGCCGGCGACTGGCCATAGCAAAAATAGTGGATTGGGATGGCGATGTAAATGAGAATTGTAAGCATCTACAATGAATTCATGTTCTTAGAGATCTCACAACTTCAAGTCAACTATGTCCGTCGTGACCAGGCAGCGGTAGCCGGGGTTTCATTTGGCTTACACGCCGGTGAAATCGGTGTTCTGATCGGCCCCTCAGGCTGCGGTAAAACCACGCTGTTACGCGCCGTGGCTGGGCTCGAGCCGGTATCGGGCGGCGAGATCAAACTCAATGGCCAGGTGGTCAGCAGCAGCCAGACCCATGTCGCTGCGGAGTTGCGCCGAATTGGTATGGTGTTTCAGGACTACGCCCTATTTCCCCATTTCAATGTCGCGCAAAACGTTGGCTTTGGACTGCATCACCTCACGCGTGTTGAAAGTTCTCAGCGTGTGGCCGAAGTCCTCGAACTGGTCGGTTTGACGGGCAGCGCCAATCACTTTCCGCACGAACTCTCGGGCGGCCAGCAACAACGGGTCGCGCTGGCGCGTGCGCTGGCACCACGCCCCAGTCTGCTGCTGCTCGATGAGCCTTTTTCCAATCTTGATGTGGATTTACGCGAACGGTTAGCCCAAGAAGTCCGGGCCATTCTGAAGGCAGCGCAGGCCACGGCCTTGTTTGTTACGCACGATCAGCTCGAAGCTTTTGCCATCGGCGACGTGATCGGCGTCATGCACCAAGGTCAGCTGCATCAATGGGACGATGCCTATACCCTGTACCACCGTCCCGCCACTCGTTTCGTCGCCGACTTCATCGGACATGGCGTTTTCACGCCGGCAATCATCCGTCAAGTCGATCAACAAACTGTGGTCCAGACCGCGTTGGGCGATCTGAGCGATGTCACCGAATGCCCCTTGCCCAGTGCCTTTGAATCCGGTGAATGCGATGTGCTGCTGCGTGCCGACGATATCGTGCACGATGACGAAGCTCAGACCAAAGCCGAAATCATTCGCAAAGCTTTTCGTGGCTCTGAATTTCTCTACACCTTAAGACTCAAGAGCGGAGAGACGGTACTGGCCCACGTACCCAGCCACCACAACCACAAAATCGGTGAATGGATAGGGATTCGGGTCCAAGTCGATCACGTCGTGACGTTTGAGCGTGCTTGACGCTTAGGGACTCGGCTGGGCTTGCCGGAGCGCGTCAATGATGTGACGCAAATCAGCCGACCAGGCGCGCCGATCTCGCCCGTCAGCGAACTGAACTTCACCAAAACAAACCACCACCACAATGGTCGGCGCACACAGGGTTCTCCAAACCGAAGACAGCAAGGATTCATTGCCGATATAGAGCGGTGCCGAACTGATTTCTCCGGTTCGTAGATCTTCAAAACGCAGTGCCACCGGTTGAATTGGCGCCTCGGCCTCAATCGCGGCTTGTAATAAGTTGGCATGAAATGGCAACAGCTTGCACCCGTCGCCCGTTGTCCCTTCAGGGAACACCGCCAGCACATCACCTTCCCGCAGACTTTGGGCCATTTGCAACACCATGCGTTTAGCATCCCGTCTGGATTCGCGCTCAATGAACAAGGTGCCGTTGCCTGCCGCCAGAAATCCGATTAACGGCCAACGCTTGATATCTGCTTTGGAAACAAAGCGACAAAAACGCGCTGCGTGCAAAGCAGTGATGTCGAGCCAAGAGATGTGGTTGGAGGCCAGCAGCAGCGGTCCGGGCAACGCCGGCTGGCCTCTGACTTGCAATCGAATCCCCAAGCATGACAGCATCTGAAGCGACCAGACTTGAACGCATTGTTGACGCTGCTGCGGACCCAACCGAGGAAACCGAATGACGATGGTCAACATGCCTCTGAGCAAATGACCCAAGGCGCGCAGTAAGCGCCAAGCGGCTCGCACACCCTTTAGGGGGGCTGGCTTATGCCGCCTGGAAGGCAATTTGTCCGGCCACTAGGGTGTAGCGAATCTTGCCCGGCAAGGAATAGCCAGAGAACGGCGTGTGTTTTCCCTGACTGTGCAGGGCGACTGGCTCGACCGTCCACTCGGCTGCCGGATCGAACACGCAGACATCGGCCACACCCCCGATCACCAGTTGACCGGTGCTTGACTGCAAGTTGCCCAGCGAACTTCCCAGGATTCGTGCCGCATCACAGCTCAGGACCGCCAGCGCCCGGTTCAGGCTGACTGCGCTGTCCGCACTCCATTTAAGCGCCAGACTCAGGAGCAGCTCCAAGCCCGTGGCACCCGCCTCGCTTTCGGCAAACGGAATTTCTTTGGCATCTTTAGCCACGGGCGTGTGATCCGACACCAAGGCGTCGATCGTCCCATCGGCCAAGCCCTGACGCAGCGCATCACGGTCGCGCTGTTGACGCAACGGTGGGTTGAGTCGCATTCGGCTGTCAAAATAACCCAAATCGGTATCTATCAGGTGCAGCGAGTTGATGCTGATGTCACAGCTCACTTTGAGACCTTCGGCCTTGGCTTGGCGCACCAGTGCCAAGCCGGCTGCGCTGCTGATACGACACAAGTGAACCCGGGCCCCGGTCACTCGCATCAACTCGAAGATGGTGTGCATGGCAATGGTCTCGGCCACCACCGGAACGCCGGAAAGCCCCAGCCGAGTGGCCAAGGGACCGCTCGCCGCAACGCCCTGGCCCAGATAAAAATCCTGGGGCCGCAGCCAAACACAAAAATCAAAAGTGCTGGCGTATTGCAAAGCGCGTTGCAAGACCTGGGTATTGACCAGTGGCACTTCGGCCTGACTGAAAGCCACGCAGCCAGCTTCGCTGAGTTCCAGCATTTCCGTCAGTTCTTGGCCGGCCAGATTGCGCGTCAGGGCGCCCAGCGGATAAACCCGAGACTGGTGCAATTTTTCAGCCCGGAATTTCAACATCTCTACCAAGCCTGGCTCGTCGAGCACCGGGTCGGTATCGGGCAGACAAACTAAGCTGGTCACGCCACCGGCTACTGCTGCTGCGATTTCAGATTCGAGCATGCCCTCATGCTCATGACCAGGTTCACGCAAACGAACCGCCAGATCGACCAGCCCCGGCATGACGATGCAGGACTGGGCATCAATCTCTTTATTGGGATGGAAATCAGCCGGTATGTCGTGTATGGCGAGAATTCGACCCGCAGCAATGGCGACATCGCCGACCTGGTCCAACCCGCTGGCTGGATTAATTACTCGGCCGTTCTTGATCAGAATTTTCATTTTAGTTTCCCGCAACGATACTCATCACCGCCATTCGGACCGCGATGCCAAAAGTAACCTGCGGCAAGATCACACTTTGCCCACCGTCAACCACCGCCGAATCAATTTCAACGCCCCGGTTGATGGGACCCGGGTGCATCACGATGGCATCGGACTTGGCCAGTTGCAATTTTTCCGGAGTTAAGCCAAAGCTTTTGAAATACTCTTGGGATGAGGGCAACAAGGCACCGCTCATGCGCTCATTTTGCAATCGCAGCATGATGACAACATCACAGCCACGGATCCCCTCCTCCAAGGTATGACAAACCCGCACCCCCATTTGCGCCATGTCACTGGGCACCAGGGTTTTAGGCCCCACGACCCGAACCTCGGCGCAGCCCAGCGTGGTCAGCGCGTGAATATCGGAACGCGCTACCCGCGAATGCAGTACATCGCCCACGATGGCGACTGTCAGATTAGAGAAGTCTTTCTTGAAATGTCGGATCGTGTACATATCCAACAAGCCTTGGGTCGGGTGCGCGTGCCGACCATCTCCCGCATTGATCACATGGACATGGGGTGCGACATGCTGCGCGATAAGGTAAGGGGCGCCTGATTCACCATGACGCACCACAAATAAATCCGCCGCCATGGCGCTGAGGTTGGCGACGGTGTCCAGCAGTGACTCGCCCTTGGAAGCGGACGAACGCGCAATGTCCAGGTTGATCACATCGGCGCTCAGACGCTTGGCCGCAATCTCGAAAGTTGTGCGGGTCCGGGTGGAATTTTCAAAAAAGAGGTTGAAAACACTCTTGCCGCGCAACAGCGGGACTTTCTTAACTTCACGGTCGTTGACGCTGGCAAAGTTAGCCGCCGTGTCCAGGATGTGCGTCAGAATACTTTGCGGCAAGCCCTCGATCGACAAAAGATGAATCAGTTCGCCGTTGCTGTTGAGTTGGGGGTTACGCTTGTAAAGCATAGGTCAGACCGCCTCCACGTTAAAACTGAATGCCCCGTTAGCATCACGGCGCAGGGCCAGGGATTGCGTAGCAGGCAACGTCACCCGAGCCGCAGCGAAGTCTGCCTGAATTGGCAACTCACGTCCACCCCGGTCCACCAGAACCACCAGCTTCACGCTATTGGGTCGTCCATAGTCGAATAATTCATTAATGACAGCCCGTATGGTTCGTCCGGTATACAGAACATCATCGAGCAGAAGGATGTCGGCGCCGTTCACATCAAATGGCAGACTGGTCTGCCCTGCGTTTGCGGCCAACCCGCGCTGACCAAAATCATCCCGGTGCATGGCAGAGGAAATAACGCCCGGTTGAGCGTCCAATTTCAAGTCCATTTGCAGCCGCTCGGCCAGCCAAGCTCCGCCTGATGTCACACCCACCAAACGGGAGTTGGCTTGACATAAGGATCGAACGCCCCGCAGCAATTCGCTGTACAGCGCCTGTGCATCCAACACCAGCGTGCTCATGGCAGACTCCTCAAAAATTGTTCCAAAATGATGCAGGCTGAAGCAGCATCCGCGTCTTTTGCACCCGAGGCCAAAGCTTCGGTCGTACTGTAACGCTCATCGACTTCGAACACCGGCAGACCAAAACGTCCGCGTAATTGACGCGCAAAACGCCGGGCACGATGCGTATTTTCATGCTCAGCGCCATCAGGGTGAAACGGCACACCGATCACCAGCGCATCGGGCTTCCACTCTTGCAGCCTCTGGGCCAGCTTCTCAAACCGGGCATCGCCCTGGGCTGCAATGGTGGTTTGCGGCTGGGCACTTTTAAGCAAACGGTTGCCAACGGCCACGCCAGTTCGCTTCAAGCCGAAATCCAGCGCCAAAAAAGTTTGCAGGGAAGGCGGAACAACCGGCACAGCAGGCTGGGCCAGCGGACTCATGCGTGGCCGACCTCGGACGAGATCATCCAGGCTTGCAAACCCAACAACGACATGGCCCGGGCATAGCGCTGATCAAACGGCGTGTCAAAAATGACCGTCCTGTCGGCTTCGACCGTCAACCAGTTGTTGTCGGCGATTTCTGCTTCGAGCTGACCCTCACCCCAGGCCGAATAGCCCAATGAAACAAACACATGACGCGGCCCCGCCCCTTGGGACAAAGCTTCCAGCACATCTTTGGATGTGGTCATCTCCAAGCCACCTGGGATTTTCATGGTGGAGGCATAAACTGGCTCGGCCACTTCGGGCTGTGAGGTCATCGACTCGTGCAGAACGAAACCACGTTCGGTTTGAACCGGCCCACCCTGGTACACCGAGGCCAGCACCAAGTCTTCCCGGTTCAAAGGTAAATCAACCTTGTCAAACAAATGCTTCAGATTGATGTCACTGGGCTTGTTAATCACCAGCCCCAGGGCGCCTTGGCTGCTGTGTTCGCACATGAACACCACGCTTTTGCTAAAGATCCCGTCTTCCAAACCGGGCATGGCGATCAAGAAATGATTCGTCAGGTTGATCGCGGATGAAACAATTGTCATGCCCTGGATTTTCAGATTTCAACCATTTCAAAATCGTCTTTGCGCGCACCGCACTCCGGACAAGTCCAGTTCATCGGTACTGCGCTCCATAAAGTGCCGGCCGGAATTCCGTGCTCCGGGGATCCGGTGGATTCGTCATAAATCCAACCGCAAATCAAACACATCCAAGTTTTGGTTTCGCTCACAATAACAGGCCTTCGAATAGAATTCGCCATTGTATCGAGACACCATGGCCAACTTGCATGACCCGCGCTGAAGAAGAGCCCACCCATCCCGCTTGCGTGATGGTTTTCAACGCCAGCGACCCCAGTGGAGCCGCTGGCCTAGCCGCTGACGTGAGCACAATCGCCTCCGTCGGCGCCCACGCCCTGCCCATTGTCACTGGCGCCTATGCACGCGACACGGCCGAAGTCTTTGATCACTACCCCTTCGATGAAGACGCGGTTACGGAGCAGGCACGCACGATTCTGGAAGATGTACCGGTCCAAGTTTTCAAAGTCGGCTTTGTTGGCTCGCCGGAAAACATCAGTGCCATTGCCGAAATCGCCACCGACTACCCTGACGTCCCCTTAATCGCCTACATGCCCAATTTATCGTGGTGGAACGAGGTCCAGATTGACCTCTACCTCGATGCATTCAGGGAATTGCTACTGCCCCAAACCACGGTTCTGGTCGGCAACCACAGCACTTTGTGGCGCTGGCTGCTGCCCGATTGGAGCTCTGAACGTAGTCCCAGCGCCCGCGACATTGCCAAAGCGGCAGCTGAATTCGGTGTTCCTTACACCTTGGTCACGGGCATGGTGTTGCCTGACCAGTTCATTGACAACGTGCTGGCCTCACCGCAAAGCGTCCTTGCCAGCGAAAAATTTGAGCTGTTTGAGGCGGTTTTTTCTGGTGCGGGGGACACACTGTCGGCCGCCTTGGCTGCCCTGTTGGCCAGCGATGGAGATTTGACCGAGTCCTTCACCGAAGCCTTGAGTTATCTGGATCGTTGCCTGGATGCGGGCTTTCGCCCCGGCATGGGCAACATCCTGCCCGACCGCCTGTTCTGGGCCCAGTCCGATGAAGACGAGACCAGCGACGAGAGCCCCACCCCATTCGATTTCCCCCCCAATGACACCAAGCACTGACCTCAACGAAGCCCTGTTTCAACGCGCCAAAAAAGTCATTCCCGGGGGCGTCAATTCACCGGTGCGGGCCTTTAAGGCTGTCGGCGGCACGCCGCGTTTCGTCCAGCGCGCCCAAGGCGCTTACTTCTGGGATGCCCAGGATCAGCGCTTCATCGACTACATCGGCTCCTGGGGGCCGATGATCCTGGGCCACGGTCACCCGGCGGTGGTTGAGGCGGTGCAGCGCGCGGTGCTGGAAGGTTTTTCTTTTGGTGCGCCGACCGAGCGCGAGGTTGAGCTGGCCGAAGAAATCCTGTCCCTCATGCCCTCGATGGAGATGCTGCGCTTGGTGAGTTCGGGTACCGAAGCCGGCATGAGCGCCATCCGCCTGGCCCGTGGTGCCACCGGCCGCAGCAAGATCATCAAATTTGAAGGCTGCTACCACGGTCATGCCGACTCTTTGCTGGTCAAGGCCGGCTCCGGCCTGGCCACTTTTGGCAACCCCACCAGCGCCGGCGTGCCGGCTGAAGTGGTGCAGCACACCTTGGTTCTGGAGTACAACAACCTCCAGCAGCTTGAAGAGGCCTTCGCCCTGCACGGATCTGAAACCGCTTGCCTGATGATCGAACCGATTGCCGGCAATATGAATTTCGTTCGTGCCAGCGTGCCCTTCATGCAGCGCTGCCGCGAACTTTGCACGCAATACGGCGCACTCTTGGTGTTCGACGAAGTGATGACGGGTTTTCGCGTTGCGTTGGGCGGCGCCCAAAGCTTCTACGCTCAAGCCATCCCCGGCTTCAAAACCGATCTGACCGTGTTGGGCAAAGTCATTGGTGGCGGCATGCCGCTAGCGGCCTTTGGTGGACCGCGCGCGATCATGGAATTGATGGCCCCGCTCGGTCCGGTTTATCAGGCCGGCACCTTGTCCGGCAACCCGGTGGCCACGGCTTGCGGCTTGGCCACCCTGCGCGAGATCAAACAAGCTGGCTTCTTTGACGCCCTTTCGCGCAAGACGCAATCCCTCGTCGATGGTCTCAAGGCCGCCGCATCAGCTTCAGGCGTGCCCTTTAGCGCCGACTGCCAAGGCGGCATGTTCGGCTTCTTCCTGATGCCCGAGCTACCGCAAAACTACGCCACCGTCATGAAGACCGACAACGCCCAATTCAACACCCTGTTCCACGGACTACTGAAGCGCGGCATCTACATCGCACCGGCGCTGTACGAAGCAGGGTTTGTCAGTGCGGCGCACAGTGAAGCGGATATAGCTGAAACGGTGGCAGCGGCCAGCGAATCGTTTAAGCTGTTGCGTCCGGCCTAAGGGTCTTTCTTCTCTCTAAAATTTCACGCTGCCACCTTGTTATGCAGTTGACCCGTCTTCCCCCACACTTTGTCCTGCCCACCCCTCAACGTGAGAAAGGCCAGAAGTAATACTCAGTGCCGGAAATGTCGCACGCCGCTGAACACCATGGCGACACCGCGCTCATCGGCAGCGGCAATCACTTCCGCGTCACGCATCGAGCCGCCGGGCTGGATGATGCAAGTCGCGCCCGCATCTACCACCACATCAAGACCGTCACGGAACGGGAAGAAAGCATCGCTCGCCACGGCTGTTGCCTGCAAGGACAAGCCAGCGTGTTGGGCCTTGATGCTGGCGATGCGAGCGGAGTCGAGACGACTCATTTGCCCGGCGCCGACGCCCACGGTCATGCCGTCTTTGCAGAACACGATGGCGTTGGATTTCACGTACTTGGCGACTTTCCAGGCAAACAACAGGTCTTGCAATTGTTGCGGCGTGGGCTGGACCTTGGTCACCACTTTCAAATCCAACAAACTGAGCTCGTGGTTGTCGGCCGTTTGCATTAACAGGCCGGAGCCGACCCGCTTCACGTCGACCGCGTTGCGACCACGCTGCCAGGCGGTCGCTCCTGCAGCGGCAGCGGCGGGCAATGCGATTTGCAGTATCCGAACATTGACCTTGGATTGAAAAACCGCCAGTGCTTCGGCCGTGTACCCCGGCGCTATCAACACTTCAACAAACTGCTTGCTAACCGCCTGGGCCGCAACGCCATCGAGCGTGCAGTTGAAAGCGATGATGCCGCCAAAAGCCGAGGTTGGGTCGGTCTGGAACGCTTTGCCATAAGCCGACAGCGCATCAGCGGCCATGGCCACACCGCAGGGGTTGGCGTGTTTAACGATGACGCAAGCTGCGCCGTCGATACTCGTGTCAAAGCTTTTCACGCATTCCCAGGCCGCGTCGGCGTCGGCAATGTTGTTGTAGCTCAGCTCTTTGCCCTGGAGTTGAGTCGCCGTCACCAGTGAACCGGGTGCCGGGTACAAGTCGCGGTAAAAAGCGGCTTGTTGGTGTGGATTTTCGCCGTAGCGCAGATCCTGAAGTTTGACAAAACGACCGTTGGACTGACCGGGGAAAAGCTGAGCCTGCGGCACGTAGCCGGGTCCGTCCTGGGTTTCGTCAAAGTTCAGGCAAGACAGGTAGTCGCTGATCGCGCCGTCGTACTGACTGATGCGATTGAACGCGGCCACGCTCAGTGCAAAGCGCGTCTTGTCGCTGAGCTTGCCCATTGATTTGAGCTCGTCCAGCACGACCGCGTATTGCGAAGCGTCGGTCAGTACGCCCACATCCTTCCAGTTCTTGGCGGCACTGCGCACCATGGCTGGGCCACCGATGTCGATGTTTTCGATCGCATCTTCCAGCGTACAGCCCGGCTTGGCGACGGTGGCCTCAAACGGATAAAGGTTGACCACCAGCAGATCAATGGTGTCAATGCCGTGGGCTTTGAGCGCGGCCATGTGCTCAGGCACGTCACGTCGAGCCAACAGACCGCCATGCACTTTCGGATGCAGGGTTTTAACTCGGCCATCGAGCATCTCGGGAAAACCCGTGACTTCGGCCACTTCGGTTACAGCCAGGCCTTGCTCGGCCAGCAACTTGGCTGTCCCACCGGTGGAAATCAAACCAACGCCCAGCGCCTGCAAGGCTCGGGCAAATTCAACAATTCCGGTTTTATCAGAGACAGAGAGCAGTGCGTTCATGTGGTTAATTTATGTTCGGTGAGTTTTTTACGTAAGGTATTGCGGTTCAGGCCCAGCCACTGAGCGGCGCGCGACTGGTTTTGTTGAGCCTGCTGCATCACTACTTCGAGCAATGGTTTTTCCACCACCTGCAACATCATGTCGTACAGGCCATGGGGCTCTTCACCCCCTAAATCTTTGAAGTACGAGGCCAAGCTTTGGCGCACGCACTCTTCAATATTGTTCTTGCTCATAGTTGTGTCTCCATGATTTCTTTTTGGGGTGATGCGTCTGCAACCGGCAAGCGATCCATGACCGCTCCGAGTTGATCAAAATAATCGGAGACGGCCGCCACTTGCTGCGTGCTGTCTTCAATCAAGTTCAGTCGGGCGCGAAACCTATCGCTGTCGGGCAACGCTTTGACATACCAAGCGATGTGTTTACGTGCAGTTCTCACGCCACTGAATTCACCATACAAGGCGTAGTGGTCTTGCAAATGACCGAGCAACAGTCGTTTGACCTCAGCCACCAGCGGTGGTGCCAACTCGGTTCCGGTGGCCAAAAAATGGGCGATTTCACGAAAAATCCAGGGCTTGCCCTGCGCAGCTCGACCGATCATCAGCGCATCCGCGCCGGTCAGAGCCAATACCGCTTGCGCTTGTTGCGGGCTATTGATATCGCCATTGGCCACGACCGGAATCGTCAAGGCGGCCTTCACCTGAGCAATCGTGTCGTATTCAGCCTGGCCGCCATAGCCTTGTTCGCGGCTTCGTCCATGAACCGTGACCATCTGCACGCCAGCGTTTTGCGCAGCACGCGCTATGCTCACAGCATTTTTGTTCGACTGGCACCAACCGGTACGCATTTTCAGCGTCACCGGCACCCGGTGCGGTTCGCAAGCAGCCACCACCGCTTCAATAATCGACAGCGCCAGGGTTTCGTCCTGCATCAAGGCCGATCCGGCCCATTTGTTGCACACTTTCTTAGCCGGACAACCCATATTGATGTCAATGATCTGGGCGCCACGCTCAATGTTGTAGGCCGCAGCCTCGGCCATCATGGCCGCATCAGTGCCAGCAATTTGCACCGCAATCGGTCCAGTTTCTCCCTCGTGGTTGGTGCGTCGCGAAGTCTTCAAACTGGTCCACAGATCTCGCCTTGAGGTCACCATTTCGCTAACCGCGTAACCTGCGCCCAGAGTCTTACACAATTGACGAAAAGGCCGGTCGGTGACGCCCGCCATCGGAGCGATGAACAAGGCGTTCGTTAGGGGTATATGACCAATCTTCATCGGGGAAACGGATCTGGTGCGGTGAAACGCGATGGGCTGAAAATCAAAGGGAATCGGGGCTGGGTATTCTAATCCAAATGCTCAAAATTTCAGCATTAAATTTCAAACCGCTCAGCCTATACTGGGCTGCACTATGGAAGTCTGGATCGATCAACTGCTCAACCTGTTGGCACTGCCAAAATTTGGCTTGAGCACCTTGTTCCTGGTGTCGTTTGTTTCGGCCACATTGTTGCCCATGGGCTCGGAGCCTGCCTTGTTTGGCCTGCTCAAACTCAACCCCGATCTATTTTGGTCGGCTATTTTCGTCGCCACCATCGGCAATACCCTGGGCGGCGCCGTCAGTTGGGCCATGGGCTTGGCATCGCACCGGGTGGTTGACAAGTTTCACCATTCCGAGCATCACTTGCGGGCGCTGGTTTGGCTAGAACGCATCGGTCCAAAAGCCTGTTTACTGAGCTGGCTGCCCTTGGTCGGAGACCCGCTGTGTGCGGTGGCGGGCTGGCTCAAACTGCCGTTTTGGCCCTGTACTTTGTACATGGCGATTGGCAAATTTGCACGCTATCTGACCATGACTGCCGCTTTGCTCTGGGTATTTCCCGGTGGTTTGAATGGCTGAACAAGTCGCTGCGGGTCACCTGCCTCAGGAACTGAACAAGAAATTCATCACATCACCATCCTTGACGACGTAATCCTTGCCCTCAGCCCGCATCTTGCCTGCGTCTTTGGCACCTTGTTCGCCCTTGAAGGCAATGAAATCATCAAAAGCGATAGTTTGGGCTCGGATATAGCCCTTCTCAAAATCGGTGTGAATCACCCCCGCGGCCTGCGGACCGGTGTCACCGACATGGATGGTCCAAGCTCGTACTTCCTTGACGCCAGCAGTGAAATAAGTTTGCAAGCCCAGCAAGGTATAAGCGGCCCGGATCAAGCGGTTCAGACCGGGTTCGGTCTGCCCGAGCTCTTCTAGGAACATCTGCCTGTCCTCGTCACTCATTTCCGACATCTCGGCTTCTAGCTTGGCACTGATGGCGACCACCGGTGCGTTTTGCGCCTTGGCGAAAGCGATCAGTCGGTCCAGCAGGGGATTGTTCTCAAAACCATCTTCGGCCACATTGGCCACAAACATCGCTGGTTTGGCCGTGATCAGGAAGAATTGCTTGAGCAGCGGCAACTCCTCCTTGCTGAAGTCCAGCGTGCGCACTGGCTTGGCCTGATTCAAAGCGGTTTGGCATTTTTCCAAAATCGCCACCAGTTTGATCGATTCCTTGTCGCCCGAGCGCGCCGTCTTGGTGACGCGGTGCAGGGCTTTTTCAACCGCTGACAGGTCAGCCAAACACAACTCGGTCTGGATCACTTCGATGTCGGAGATCGGATCGACCTTGCCCGCCACATGAATCACGTTGTCGTCTTCAAAGCAACGCACCACATTGATGGTGGCATCGGTTTCCCGAATATGGGCCAAGAATTTATTGCCCAGCCCCTCACCCGTGCTAGCACCCGCCACCAAGCCCGCGATATCGACAAATTCGACAATCGCCGGAACGATGCGCTCGGGCTTGACGATAACGGACAACGCTTGCATTCGGTGATCGGGCACCTCGACCACGCCCACATTGGGCTCAATGGTGCAAAAAGGATAGTTTTCTGCTGCAATACCGGCCTTGGTCAGGGCATTGAACAGGGTGGATTTACCGACATTGGGCAGGCCGACGATGCCGCACTTCAAACTCATGGGGATTCCTTCAGGGGGGAGGCGGGAATTGTAGTCGCCTCACTCCTGTGCACTCATTTGGACTGCGCAACCTTCATCCGAAATTAAAGTCAGCGCTGATCGCTTGACCGACCCGCAACACGGTGTCCACCCCATCGAGCACAATCGCGTTCATGCCAAAAGTGATCTTGCCGTCCAGCCGCGCATCGCGGCGGTAACTTTGCAGGGTATCACCCACTTCCGGGCTGCTCAGCGCCGTGGCCGGATCAATATTGGGAATCGGGCAGCGCGGGCAGGGCTTGACGGGTTTGAGCTGGGCGACGCCCTCTGTCGTGCTGATGTGCAATGTACCGAGCCGATCTTCATCGTGCGCTTGCAAACCCGTAAAAACAATATTAGGGCGAAAGCGCTCGATGCCGACCGCCTCCAGTCCGGCTGCTTGCAAGCGGCTGTTCAAGCCCTGCAACGAGGCTTCACTCAAGACCAGCAATGGGAAACCATCGCTGAACTGGTTTTCCGCCGCTACGCCCGAAGTCCATTGCAAATTAGATAAACGCTGAAATTCCGGATCAAACCGGACCAGCCGGTATTTATCAGCGCCCGGCGTCGGCAAACCGGCATCCGACAATGACAAGAAATCAGTGAACCACTGGGCCGCCACATCACCCATGTCGAAAGCGTTGACTTCATCGTCCCAGACCCGCACCTGAACGGCTTGCTCGACCCGGTCAATCGCCAAGTGCAGGCCCATCATGCCGGGTGCCCGCAAAATAATGTCATTGGTTTTAAGCTGGGGCTTGACCAGGGCTAGGCGTGGATGTTCTCGTTGCGTCACGAATTTTCCTTGCGCATCGACCACCATCCAGGCCCGATCCAGATCCAGACCGGAAAGCGTCAGCTGCGCTTCGCGCACTTCGACCCCGGCGCAAGACTTCACCGGGTAAACAAACAGACGTGAAACAATGGCGCTCACATGGCGCTGGGCTGGGCTTGACTCGTTCACACCTGATCCTTTGTACATATTGACAGTGCGCTATTTTGCATCGCCTTCTACAATCCTCCCATGACTCGTAGGTTTGATGTTTGTATCCGTGGCCATGGCGTGGTGGGCCGGGCTCTGGCCTTGCTGTTGGCACGTGAACGGCTGCAGGTGGCCCTGGTAGCGCCACCGCCGGCACACCCCACAGTGCCGGATGTGCGAGCCTACGCACTGAATCAAAAATCCAAAACCCTGCTCGAGTCCTTGCGCTGCTGGCCGGAACCCGAACAGGCCACGGCTGTAACGCAGATGCAAGTCATGGGCGACCAGGGTGGCGAACTCAATTTCAAAGCCGACTCGCTGCACAACCCGTCCCTGACCTGGATTGTTGACGTTCCCGCTCTGCTGGCCCAGCTCGATGAGGCCTTGCGCTACCAGCCTCAAATCGAATTATTTGAAGATGCGCCAGCGGCCGAACTGACCGTGGTGTGTGAAGGCAGGGCCAGCAGCACGCGTGCTGAATTTGGAGCGGACTTTGCGGTCACGCCCTACCCGCAGCAGGCCATTGCAACGCGCCTGCGTTGTCAATATCCCCACGCTCAAACTGCGCACCAGTGGTTCAGCCAGAACGAGATCCTCGCGTTTCTGCCCCTGGGTGGTCCACCTGGCAACAGCGTTGCTGTGGTCTGGTCGGTCCAAACCGAACGAGTCGCGCAATTACTCAACAGCTCCCCAACAGATTTTTGCCACGCGCTTGAGCTTGCCAGCCATCACCGCCTGGGGCAGCTCAAGCTGGACAGTGAACGCGTGGCTTGGCCGCTGCAAAAAGCCAGCGCCAACCGCTGGAGCGGCAAACAAGAGGGCGCAGCGTGGGTACTGGCCGGCGATGCAGCCCACAACTTGCACCCCTTGGCTGGGCAGGGTTTGAATCTGGGGCTGGCTGACGTCGCCGAACTAGCCAAGTTGATAGCACAGCGTGATTACTGGCGCAGCGTGGCTGACGAAAAGCTGCTGCGGCGCTATGAGCGCACACGAAAAACCGATGTCGCCGCCATGCAAATCGTGACCGATGGTTTGCAACTGTTATTTTCCAAAGAAGGTAGCGGCTGGGAAAGCATGCGAAACTTGGGCATGAAAGGGGTCGAACACAGCCCCGCAATCAAACAATGGATGGTGCGACAAGCACTGGGTATCTGACAGCGTCGTCACCCAGTTCAGTGCCAAGAAAGCCAGCAATGATCCGCATTTTTCTCAAAACCTTATGGCTCGCTGTCTTGCTCACGCTCAGCTTGAGTAGCTTGGCGCAAGAAGCCGTCATCCGAAAAAATCTGATGGATCGGATTCCCCAACTTCAGAAAATCGATGAAATCAACAAAAGCGCAATGCCTGGCCTGTATGAAATCAGGGTCAACGGCAACGAGATTTTCTACACCGACAGCGAAGCCAACTTTCTGATTCAAGGCAGCCTGATTGACACGAAACTAAAGCGCAACCTGACCGAAGAGCGGGTAGAAAAATTGATGGCGGTGAACTTTGACAGCCTGCCCCTGAAAGATGCTTTCACGGTCGTTCGCGGCAACGGCAAACGTAAATTGGTGGTTTTCGAAGACCCGAATTGCGGTTATTGCAAACGCTTTGAGAAAGATTTGGAAGCAATTAACAACATCACGGTCCACACTTTTCTCTACCCTGTACTGGGGCCTGATTCGGTCGAAAAATCAAAGAATATTTGGTGTGCGAAGGACCGAGCCAAAACCTGGTCCGATTGGATGCTGCGCCAACAAGCACCACCGACCCTGAGTTGCGATACTTCAGCCATTACCCGCAATTCAGAGTTCGGTCGAAAACACAAAATTTCCGGTACACCAACTCTATTTTTTGCCGATGGAACACGGGTGCCCGGCGCTATCAATACGCAGCAAATTGAAAAATACCTCAGCGACATCAAGTAAGCCGCACCGCAAACCAAGCCAAGGCACAGCGTCTGTCTCACCGGTGCACTACCGGGTGAGTATGGAAAATTTGCACGCCCACCTGTTCGAGGTCACATTGACCATCAACCAGCCGGCTGCGAAACAACAAGTGGCGTTACCGGTTTGGATACCGGGCAGCTACTTGGTGCGCGAATTTTCGAAAAATCTGCAAAACCTGCAGGCCCGACAACTTGGTCGCAAGCTGGCCGTGCAGCAGCTCAACAAAAGCAGTTGGGAAATCGACTGCCAACCCAGTAGCCCACTCACGCTGCGTTACCAGGTTTATGCTTTTGACAACTCGGTTCGAACTGCCTGGCTGGACAGTCAACGGGGGTTTTTTAACGGGACGAGCCTGTTTCTTCAAGTCCAGGGGCAGCAGCACCTTGCGCATGAAGTCGAGATCGTGGCCAACCCGGCTGTCGGTCATTGGCAAGTTGCTACGGGCTTACAGCCCCAAAAAATCAAGAGCACGGGCTTTGGCTCTTATTGCGCAGAGAATTACGATGCCCTGGTCGATTGTCCGGTGGAGCTAGGCGATTTTTGGAGTGGTGCTTTTATGGCCTGTGGCGTTACGCACCGATTTGTGGTGGCCGGTGCCGGCGCCTCATTTGATGGCGAAAAGCTGCTGAGCGACAGTCAGAAAATTTGCGAAACTGCGATTCGTTTCTGGCACGCCAGCCATGGGCAGAGCCGATTCAATCAGAAACCACCCTATGCCAACTACCTGTTCATGCTCAATGCAGTGGATGAAGCTTACGGTGGACTGGAGCACCGCAACTCCACCGCACTGATCTGCCAACGCAAGGACTTACCGCGCCAAAGTGGAACCGGCCTGATCCCGGATAACGCCAAACAGCCCGAGGGCTACACCACCTTGCTGGGTCTGATCAGCCATGAATATTTCCATACTTGGAACGTCAAACGTCTGCGTCCCTCAGAGTTTTCAAGCTACGACTATGGAAAAGAAAACTACACCGAACTGTTGTGGTTTTTTGAGGGTTTCACCAGCTACTACGACGACTTGTTGCTGCGACGCTGTGGCCTGATCGATGATGCAACTTATTTGCGACTGCTCAACAAAAGTATCAACCAAGTGATGCAAACCCCTGGGCGCCAGGTGCAATCGGTGGCCCAGGCCAGCTTTGACGCCTGGGTCAAGTTCTACCGACCTGACGAAAACACGGCCAATACCACGGTCAGTTACTACACCAAAGGCTCGCTGGTGGCCTTGTGCCTGGATTTGACTTTACGCGCTGAGGGCAAGACCAACCTAGACCAGGTGATGCGCGCGCTGTGGCGACGCTGCCAAGGCGGCCCCATGGAACAAGACGATTTACTGACCGTGTTGCGCGAACTGGCTGGCCGTTCGCTGGCGCGCGAGATCAATACCTGGGTTCACAGCACCAACGAGCTGCCGCTCAAAGACCTGTTAAGCCGACATGGCGTTAGCGTGCTGGAAGATCCGTCCCAAATTGCTCAACAGCTCGGCCTGCGAGTCAGTGAGAGTAACGGCATCCTGATAAAAACCGTGCTGCGTGGTGGTGCGGCCGAGCAAGCCGGTTTTGCCGCGGGCGACGAATGGCTGGCCGTGCATTCGGGTACTGGCCGTGCCAACAACGGCTGGCGACTGACGCACCTCGACGATCTGCTTCTGCACATCGGCAGCGCCAAAAATGTCAAGGTCTTGGTGGCACGCGACAAGCGTCTGCTGACGCTCAGCTTGGCTTTGCCCGACAACCAGACTACCTGGCGCCTGACGCAACAAGACATGACGAAGCTGCAACTGTGGTTGGCCCCCTCGCCCTAAATCGGCTCGCACTCACTTAGCCCCGACTTAACAAACCCTCAGGAGTTATTGATGAATTACGAATTGATTGAAGTGCGTACCGAAGCCGGAAAAGTCGGCCTGATCACGCTGAATCGCCCCAAACAACTCAATGCGCTGAACGCTGAGTTGATGATCGAATTAGGCCAAGCCTTGAAAGCCTTTGATGCCGATCCAGCCATAGGCTGCATGATCATCACTGGCAGCGAAAAAGCTTTCGCCGCTGGAGCTGACATTGGCGCCATGGCCGGCTATTCCTTTGCTGATGTCTATCAAAACGACTACATCACCAGCAACTGGGAAACCATTCGTTCAATCCGCAAACCCGTGATCGCTGCCGTCAGTGGTTTTGCCCTGGGCGGTGGCTGTGAACTGGCGATGATGTGTGACTTCATCATTGCGGCAGACAACGCAAAATTCGGTCAACCCGAAATCAAACTCGGCATCATTCCCGGCGCCGGTGGCACCCAACGCCTGCCCCGCGCCGTTGGCAAAGCCAAAGCCATGGACTTGGCACTGACCGGCCGCATGATGGATGCAGTGGAGGCCGAACGCGCGGGCTTGGTCAGCCGGGTAGTGGCATTGGACAAACTGATGGAAGAAGCTCTGGCTGCCGCGTTAATGATCAGCGACTACGGCCGTTTGGCTGTGATGGCAGCCAAGGAGTCAGTTAACCGGGCTTTTGAAAGTAGCTTGAGCGATGGTGTCATGTTCGAACGCCGAATGTTCCACGCCTTGTTCGCCACGGCCGACCAGAAGGAAGGCATGGACGCCTTCGTCAACAAGCGTAAAGCGAGTTTTTCGCATCGCTAAAGCCAGTCCGGGGAAAACCCAAGACCTTTGCCTGACGCCAACCCTTGGTTCAATCCATACCCACCATGTCCCCCAGCACCCATGCCGCCGATCCCAGTCTGATTGATTCGCGCTACGCCGCTTACCGACTGTTCGTTGTCCTGCTCATCGCCACCATGGGTAACAGCGGCATGTATGTACTCTCCGTGGTCCTACCGGAGATTCAAACCGAGTTCGGCATCAATCGCGCCGATGCTTCTTTGCCCTATACGCTGACGATGCTGGGCTTCGGGCTTGGCGGCATCCTCTGCGGCCGCTGGGCAGACCAATTCGGCATCAGCCGGGTGATTCAAATCGGTGCTCTGGGCGTCTTTGCCGGCTATGCACTTGCAGCAAGTACCAACAACGTCTTTGTATTTGGTCTGGCCCATGGCTTGCTGATCGGCTTGCTTGGGGTTGGCAGCTCCTTTGTTCCTCTCATGGCCGACACCTCCCTGTGGTGGTCCAAGCGACGGGGGATTGCTGTCGGAATCTGTGCCAGCGGCAACTATATGGCTGGAACCGTCTGGCCGCCCATCATCCAATACGGGGTCCAGCATCTAGGCTGGCGCGACACCTACCTTGGCCTTGGGGCTGTGACTGCCCTCGCCATGGCTGTGCTAAGTCTGAAAATTCACCAGCGTCCGCCCTTGGTTCAAGCCACCACCCCTGCGCCAGCAAGCGTTGGTCCGACCACCGATAGGCCTTTTGGACTGACACCCAAGATGGCGCAGCTGAGCCTGTTCATCGCTGCCATCGGCTGTTGCGTGGCCATGTCCATGCCCCAGGTTCACATCTTGACCTACTGCATTGACCTCGGATTTGGCGCTGCCCGGGGGGCGGAGATGCTGTCGCTGATGCTGGCTTGTGGGATTGTCAGCCGTCTGACTTTCGGCTGGATTTCAGATCACATCGGCGGGCTCAAAACCCTGCTGCTGGCTTCAGTTTTGCAGGGCCTGGCCTTGACCCTGTTTTTACCCTTCGACGGTTTGGTCTCTCTGTATGTGATTGCCGCCCTGTTTGGTCTTTCTCAAGGTGGAATTGTTCCCGCTTATGCCATTGTTATCCGAGAACATTTCTCTCACAAAGAGGCTGGCGCTCGGCTCGGCAGCGTTATTTTTGGCACCTTGATCGGGATGGCTTTTGGTGGTTGGGTATCGGGTCTGATTTTCGATTTAACCGGCAGCTACTACGCAGCCTTTGTCAATGGTATCGCCTGGAACCTGTTGAATTTCTTGATTATCCTTTGGCTGTTTAATAAAACTGCCCGGCTCAAGTCCGAATCCAAGCAAGAATAGCCGCCAAATTAACCGGCAGGTCTGACTGCCGGCTTCAAACCCGGACTCGGTTTGGGCTGCTATCCGGCCTCCCGCAAACGCTCAGGCAAGGCGTACCCCTTGAGCCTGCTTGAGATAACAAAAAACCCGCTACGCTGGGGAACGTGCGGGTTCTGAGGGTTCCTGAGATGGAATGAAGTCGAAAAATGGTGGAGCAGTCGCACCCCGAAACAAAACTCGTTATATCAACTCCTGAGTACTAAAACGGGTCAATGAGGAAGATTTCGGGCTATTGTCCATGTCGCATTGTGAAATTGACCTCTCAGCTTTGAAGTTGATGGGTCAAGTCCACTTAGTGGACAGAGGCATGCTTCTCGTTCTTACGCGCGTTGGAATTACTTCAGCCAAGCGTTGCGACCATTTCTATTTTGGGCGCGATAGATCGAACGACCTTTTGAATACCGTGACCCGGATTGGCTTGACGATTGGAAATAATCAATCCCAGCTTCTCCAGCATACCTACGTCTTTCGTGATCGCTGAACGGTTGCGATGTAAGCGCTGCGTCAATTGGCTGATTGTCTTGGGCTCGGTCATCACCTCCAGCATCAGGCTACGCCGAGCATCCGACAAAACCGAAAACATGCGCTGCGGATCTTCAAACGAGAAAGTCACGCAGCGGTCAAACCGCTCTGCTCGGTCGGCACGTCGAGCCGCGCCCCTGGCCCTTGCAAAGAAACCGTTTATATCATCCGAACGAACCACAATTTTGGTCATGACTTTTTCTCCTGCAATGATTTCACGATTTCTGGCCATTCCTTTTGAAAGCGCTCGACCGTGGCCTCGTAACTTTCGAACTCAACCGATTCCACCGCGCCCATGTAGTGACGGTGGTGATACCCGTGAGCATTGTCAAATCCCAGAACTCGCCCATTGTCCTTACGGCATATTGAATGGTTGATGTATGCAATGTTGTATCGCGTCACTATCGTCTGATTCTTTTCCGGATAGCCCCAGACCTCGTACCGCAACACGCCCCCGCCTGATTTCTGCTTGAGCTCATGTCGCTCTTGCTCGAGCAATGCTTCTTTCGGTCGTGTTGCCATGTTTGATGACTTATCAGGTGTGCTCTACTGTAACACAACTGCCAGTTTTTCTCCCAGCCTGTTGAGTGTATCGGTGATCTGACCAATCACCCGCTCCCACCGCCTGACTGCCAGAAGCTGTCCCTGCCAACACAGTTTTGACCCAGCTGTCGACTTTGGCCTGACTCACCACGATTTTTGCTAGGGCCGCCCGCAGCAAGCATTTGACCGATGCTCGGTTGGGTCAATGAAATCTCGGCACCTGGGGCAAAAATCATGTCTACACCTAAAGCCAATGGTCACACCCGCTTGTCGCCTTTTTGCGCTACCACATCCGGCACCATGCTCAGATAGTGATCGAAGTCACTGCGTTTGTCAGTACTCGGGCGAGGCGATAGTAGGAGGGTTTCAGCGAAATGCGTGAAGTTTTCGCTCAACGAACCGGCCTACACTGCGGACCATGCAAATTGGGTACACAGTGATGGCAGTTTTCGTTTTCGTTTTCGTTTTCGTCATCCTGATGCTTTTGTTGTTCTCCAATTTTGGCTGGCTCAGAAATCGACAAAACCGCCAAGGATTTGCACGCCAGCCAACTGATGCCACGACGGCGCCAACTTTGCCGATACCTCTGTCCCGCAAAAAACCAGAATGGGTGATGCTCGAAGTTCTACGCCTCAAAACCTTGATGGGTAAAAACGCTGGTTGCCGCAAAGTGGCTGACACTTTCAACCGGTTGCATGCCCCAAACAGCGTTGGAAAATCCTTTGTCAGCGATAGCATCAAAAACCATCGCTACCTGTTGATGAAGATTTCTCGCCAATTGCGTGACTCCCGCCCTCGGGCTGTTCCGGTCAATGGAATCTGGGGGATTGATTTGACTTTTGTGCGGGATCAAACCGGTAGTCAGCGAACCGTTCTGGGTGCCGTTGACCATGGGTCTCGTTTGTGCACTCAGTTGGTTTGCGTTTTGAACAAGCGAAGCTGGACGCTGATCGGGCATTTGTGTCTGGCCATTGGGCACCATGGTAAACCCGATGCCATCAGAACCGACAACGAAGCCGTGTTCAACAGTGCGGTGTTTCGAACGTTT
>JBAQTC010000036.1:0-89021 GCA_049296795.1 Burkholderiaceae bacterium | reverse complement strand
TTGCTTTGGTGTTCGGCAGTGGCAAAGCTGAGTTGTTGCATGTTGATTCTTGTCGGGTGGCTGTAGCTATATGATGACTCAAAGTCGTGGGCGGCTGACATTCAAAGCTGTTAAATCAGCGTTTCCCAAGGTGATTTAGCGACTTTTCAGGCCTATGCCGACGATAAAGGTCTCTGAGGACTTGTCGCGCGAGGCCTTGGGCTTGATCGGTTTGACAATCTGGAAGGTTTGCCGGAACAGCTTGACGATCTCGTCATACGCCATGCCGTGGAAAACTTTGACCACCAGCGCCCCCTGCGGCTTCATATGGGTTTGACTGAATTCGACCGCCAACTCGATCAGCTCAATGATGCGGGCTGCATCGGTTGAAGCGATCCCGGAAAGATTGGGCGCCATGTCCGACACCACCAAATCGGCTTGGCGCGACTGCATGGCCTCGGCGAGCTGTTGCAAAACCGTGGGCTCACGAAAATCACCCTGGAGGAAGGTCACCCCATCAATCGACTCCATCGGCAGCATATCGAGCGCAATCACGCCACCGTTCATCTCCGCACGGGTTACGCCGCTCTTGTGCGTCAGCTTGCGCCTCAGGTATTGACTCCAAGCGCCCGGGGTACTCCCCAGATCCACCACCAGCTGCCCGGGTTTGACCAGCCCGAAGGTTTCGTCAATTTCTTTGAGCTTATAGGCCGCTCGGGCACGAAAACCCTCTTTTTTCGCGAGCTTGACGTAGGTGTCGTTGATGTGATCATTCAACCAGGCCTTATTGACCTTTTTACTTTGGGTTTTGACTTTCATTTAACCGATAATAGCGCCATGCCCCTGATTCATCTGACTCCTGCCCAGCGCAAAGAACAACGCTCCAACGCTCACCATCTCGATCCGGTCGTGATGGTCGGTGGCGATGGACTGACCCCTGCCGTCAAAAAAGAAGCCGATGCAGCGCTGAATGCCCATGGCCTGATCAAAATCCGTGTTTTCTCGGACGACCGCAGCGCACGTGAAGTTATGCTGCAGACCCTGTGTGAAGAACTCAATGCTGCACCAATTCAGCACATTGGAAAACTTTTGATCCTGTGGCGCCCCATGCCTATCAAGCAGCGGCCTGAGGATGAAAATCGCCGACCTGGTCCGCGTGATGTCCGCGTTATGGTCAACAGTGGTCGAGGCGGTCAACGCCCTGAAGTCAAAACCCTGAGGGTTCTAGGCAACCAACGACTGACGCCCGGAGGCCAGGTCAAGCGCGCCAGAAAACCCCGCCCCATCAGCATCAAGCGCCGCAGTCAAACGTAACTGATCGCGATGATCTCGAAGTGCCGGATTCCTCCTGGTGCTTGAACTTCAGCACTGTCGCCCTGCTCCTTGCCAATCAAGGCCCGTGCAATCGGGCTGCCAATATTGATCAAACCGAGCTTCAAGTCGGCTTCATCTTCACCCACGATCTGGTACTTGACAACTGCCCCGGAGGCTTCGTCTTCAAGCTCAACGGTGGCACCAAAAACCACTTTTCCACCCGCATCGATTTGAGTCGGGTCAATCACTTGCGCAGCTGACAATTTACCTTCGACTTCTTGGATCCGACCTTCGATAAAGCCTTGGCGGTCCTTGGCCGCATCGTATTCAGCGTTCTCGCTCAGGTCACCTTGGGCCCTGGCTTCAGCGATCGCGTTAATGACCCATGGCCGGTCAACTGTTTTAAGCTGGTGTAATTCGATCTTGAGTTTTTCAGCGCCGCGCTTGGTAATGGGAATCGTGGTCATATCAAATAAATCAAACAGGTTCAAAGCAAGCGGATGATCCGCCGCACGAAGTTCTTGCTTCCAAAAAATGACAGGGACGGTGATGGCGATTCGCGCCACGGCCGTCCCTGACTCAGGTTTCGATTATGCGATGAGTTGCGAATGCAACTCTTGCAACGAATAGACGTCGAGTTGATCCATGTGTTTCATGCCCTCGACCGCCGCCTCAGCGCCGGCAATCGTGGTGAAAGTAGTTACCCGGGCCAGCAATGCCGAGGTCCTGATCGCACGGGAATCGGCAATCGCGTTGCGGCGTTCCTCCACCGTGTTAATCACCAGGGCAATTTCATTGTTCTTCAGGCTATCAACAATATGCGGTCGCCCTTCGGCGACCTTGTTGACAACGCCACAGTTGATGCCCGCTGCCGTGATGGCGGCGGCCGTTCCTTTAGTGGCCACGATCTCAAATTGCATGGCTGACAGCCCACGCGCGACTTCAATGGCGCGGGCTTTGTCACTGTTTTTGACCGAGATGAACACCTTGCCTGTGGCTTCTCCGCTGGTTTGAGGGGGGCGCGGCAACTTGGTACCCGCCCCTATTTGCGACTTGACGAAAGCCTCGCCGAAAGTTGGCCCCACGCCCATCACTTCTCCCGTGGACTTCATCTCCGGCCCGAGAATGGTGTCGACACCTGGGAATTTGACGAATGGGAAAACCGCTTCCTTGACGCTGAAATACGGCGGATTCACTTCGTTTTTGATGCCTTGCGAGGCAAGCGACTGCCCCACCATGCAGCGCGCAGCCACCTTGGCCAGTTGAATTCCGGTTGCCTTGCTGACAAAGGGGACGGTCCGCGAAGCGCGGGGATTGACCTCGAGCACGTAAATCACGTCCTGGCCGTCGATATGTTGAATGGCAAACTGCACATTCATCAAACCCACGACGTTCAAGGCCTCGGCCATGGCAGAAGTCTGACGCTTGATTTCAACCACCGTCTGGGGGCTGAGGCTGTAGGGCGGCAAGGAACAGGCCGAGTCGCCACTGTGCACACCCGCCTGCTCGATATGTTCCATCACGCCGCCAATGAACGTACGACCCGGCACACCGGGGCTGCCAGCGTCGCGCAAACAATCTACATCGCACTCTATGGCGTCGTTCAAAAAGCGGTCCAGCAAAACCGGTGAGTCATGCGAGACCTTGACCGCTTCACGCATATAGCGCTCCAGGTCGCGTTGCTCGTGCACGATTTCCATGGCTCGGCCACCGAGCACGTAGCTCGGACGCACGACCAGTGGATAGCCCAATGCCGCAGCTTTTTCCAACGCTTCGGGTTCGGTTCGGGCCGTCGCATTGGGCGGCTGACGCAGCTTGAGTTGATGCAGCAGTTTCTGAAATCGTTCACGGTCTTCCGCCGCATCGATCATGTCAGGGCTGGTGCCTATGATGGGAACCCCATTGGCTTCCAGATCCAGGGCCAGTTTGAGCGGGGTTTGGCCGCCATACTGCACGATCACTCCCAGCGGTTTTTCCTTGTCAACGATCTCCAGCACGTCTTCCAGCGTCACGGGCTCAAAGTACAAGCGGTCACTGGTGTCGTAGTCGGTTGAAACGGTCTCGGGATTGCAGTTAACCATAATGGTCTCATAGCCATCTTCACGCATGGCCAGTGCTGCGTGCACGCAGCAGTAATCAAATTCAATGCCCTGACCAATCCGGTTGGGCCCTCCACCGAGCACCATGATCTTTTTATTGTTGGTGGGAAGCGCCTCGCACTCATCCTCGTAGCTGGAGTACATATAGGCCGTGTTGGTGGAGAACTCAGCCGCGCAGGTGTCCACCCGCTTGAAGACCGGTCGCACGCCCAAAGCGTGTCGCTTGTCACGCACGGCTTTTTCTGTGGTCTTGAGTTGCTTAGCTAGGCGTCGATCCGAGAAGCCTTTTTTCTTCAGCTGTCGCAAAGTGTCTTCATCGAGTGCAGCCAGATTCGTGGTTTCGAGCTCCAGTTCGATCTTGACGATCTCCTGAATCTGGACCAGGAACCAGCGGTCAATTTTGGTCAGATCGAACACCTCTTCGAGGCTCAAGCCCATGGCGAAAGCATCGCCCACATACCAAATCCGATCGGGACCGGGCTCACCGAGCTCCTTCACCAGCACTTCACGGTCTTGGGTTTTTTCGTTCAGCCCATCGACCCCAACTTCCAGGCCACGCAAGGCTTTTTGGAACGATTCCTGGAAAGTCCGGCCCATGGCCATCACTTCGCCGACCGATTTCATCTGGGTCGTGAGACGGCTGTCAGCTGTCGGGAATTTTTCAAATGCAAAACGCGGAATCTTGGTGACCACATAGTCGATGCTGGGCTCAAAACTCGCTGGCGTAGCACCACCCGTGATGTCATTGCGCAGCTCATCGAGTGTGTAGCCAACCGCCAACTTGGCAGCGACTTTGGCAATCGGAAAGCCCGTGGCTTTGGATGCCAGGGCGGAAGAGCGGCTGACCCGGGGATTCATCTCGATCACGACCATCCGGCCATCATCCGGGTTGATCGAGAACTGGACATTGGAGCCACCCGTATCAACCCCGATTTCACGCAAAACAGCCAGCGAGGCGTTGCGCATGATCTGGTATTCCTTGTCGCTCAGGGTTTGGGCCGGCGCCACCGTGATGGAGTCACCGGTGTGCACGCCCATCGGGTCCAGATTTTCAATCGAGCAGACGATGATGCAGTTGTCGGCCTTGTCCCGCACCACTTCCATTTCGTACTCTTTCCAACCGAGCAGCGATTCTTCAATCAGCAGTTCGGTGGTGGGAGAGGCTTCCAGACCGCGTTTGCAAATGACTTCGAACTCTTCGGGGTTGTAAGCAATACCGCCGCCCGTGCCGCCCAGCGTGAAGCTGGGCCGAATCACGGTCGGAAAACCCAGACCTTTCTGCACAGCCCAGGCCTCTTCCATGCTGTGAGCAATACCGGAGCGGGCAGAACCCAAACCGATTTTGGTCATGGCGTCCTTGAACTTGAGACGGTCTTCAGCCTTGTCGATCGCTTCAGGCGTGGCACCAATCAGCTCGACTTTGTATTTATCCAAAACACCGTTGTGCCAGAGGTCAAGCGCGCAGTTCAGTGCAGTCTGGCCGCCCATGGTCGGAAGAATCGCGTCCGGCCTTTCCTTGGCAATGATTTTCTCGACTGTTTGCCAGGTGATGGGCTCGATGTAGGTAACGTCAGCGGTCGCCGGATCGGTCATGATCGTCGCCGGGTTGCTGTTGATCAAAATGACTTTGTAGCCCTCTTCGCGCAAAGCCTTGCAGGCCTGAACGCCCGAATAATCGAATTCACAGGCTTGGCCAATGATGATCGGGCCGGCCCCGATGATGAGGATGGATTTAAGGTCGGTACGTTTAGGCATATTGGCTCCGGCAGAACGGCATCAAGGGCGCAACGCCCCTCGCCGAGTTAACGCAAGCGGCGGGGCCAAGAAACTGGAGGCTCAAGATTTTTTCTCCATCAACGCGGTAAAGCGGTCAAACAAATAATCGATGTCATGTGGGCCGGGTGAAGCTTCAGGGTGCCCCTGAAAACTGAAGGCCGGCCTGTCGGTACGCTCGAGCCCTTGCAAAGTTCCGTCGAACAAACTCACATGCGTGGCTCGCACGTTGGCTGGCAGGGTTTTCTCGTCAACCGCAAAGCCGTGATTCTGGCTGGTGATGCTGACCTGTCCGGTGACAAGATTTTTCACTGGATGGTTGGCGCCATGGTGACCGAACTTCATTTTGAAGGTTTGGGCGCCCGCTGCCAACGCCATAATTTGGTGGCCCAGACAGATTCCGAAAACAGGTTTCCCGCTGTCCATCAATTCGCGGGCCGCGGCTACTGCGTAATCACAGGGTGCCGGATCGCCCGGGCCGTTGGAGAGGAAAACTCCATCGGGATTCAATTTCAAGACTTCAGAAGCCGGCGTGGTCGCTGGAACCACCGTGACTTTGCAACCCCGGCTGGCCAGCATGCGCAAGATGTTCTTCTTGACGCCAAAATCGTAAGCCACCACATTGAAGCGCGGCTCGCTCTGAATGCCATAACCGGGCAATCCGTCCTGGTTGAACAGCTTCCATTCCGTTTGACGCCATTCATAAGCGGTGTCCACCGTCACCACTTTGGCCAGATCGAGGCCGGTCATGCTGGGCGCGCCACGCGCAGCCGAGACTGCTTGGGCAATGGATTCTGGGCTCACTTTGGCGCCAGCAGCGAGTGCCAGAATGCAGCCGTTTTGCGCTCCCTGGTTGCGCAATTGACGCGTTAATTTACGGGTGTCGATATTGGCTATCGCCACCGTACCTTCTTGAACCAAATACTGGCTCAAACTCATGTTTTGCCGGAAATTCGATGCCAACAAAGGAAGGTCTTTAATGATCAGGCCAGCGGCATGAACTTTTTTGGCCTCGACGTCCTGCAGGTTGACACCGTAGTTGCCGATATGGGGATAGGTCAGCGTGACGATCTGCTGGCAATAACTGGGGTCTGTCAGGATTTCCTGGTAGCCCGTCATGGCGGTGTTGAACACCACTTCACCGACTGTGGAACCTGGAGCTCCAATGGAGTTACCAACATAGACCGTGCCGTCTGCGAGTGCCAGGATGGCGAGGGGGGAATTTCCCTTGAGAGACAAAAGCAAAGGGGTTCTCCGGATAGGTTACGGGTAGGCCCAAGCACTCACAAGAAATGACTCCTGGCTGCTGCTTTTGGAAATGGATTTGGCTTGAAATGCGCTTGGGCTAAGCTTTTCTGGGTAGCGTGCAATTATAGTCGAGGCCGACCATCATGGATGGGCGTTGAGCGAACTGGCGTGCAGACAAATCGCCGCTGCAGCAGCCACGTTCAGTGACTCTTCACCTCCGGGCTGGCCAATACGCAGTCGCAAGCTGGAGAGTTCAAGCAGCTCGCGACGAGCACCCTGCCCTTCATGGCCAAAAATCCAGGCACAGGGCATGGGCAAACTCTGCTTTTGGAGCAATACGCCTTGGTGCGAGCTGGTCACCACCAGTGGGACGGTCAGCACATCGAGATCTTCAAGTTCAAGCCCTTCGAGCAAATGCAGTGCAAAATGAGCGCCCATTCCGGCACGCAACACTTTAGGGCTCCACAGCGCTGCACCACCTTTGAGAGCCAAGACTTGGCGAAATCCAAAAGCCGAAGCGCTACGCAGAATCGAGCCCACATTACCGGCGTCTTGCAAGCGGTCCAGTATGACCGTGGCTACCGCCGGTTCAACTTTTGTCGTCGAGGGCAGCTCAAACACAAAAGCCATGCGCGCTGGGGACTCCAGCGCACTGAGACCGGCAAAAAGATCGTCCGCCATAACAATGGTTTTCAATGCCCCGGCGGCCCAGCGCTTCATACTCGGTATATCCAAGGACTCGGACAGGACTGCCAGTGCCGGCGACCAACCACGATCCAAAGCAGCTTGACACAGGTGTTCGCCTTCGACCCAGAAACGACCCTGCTTGCGGTAGGCTGAACTGTCCTGCGATAGACGGCGCAGCTCCTTGAGCAAAGGGTTGTCGCGTGAGGTGATCCGGTTTAATCCGGGCTGGAACTCAGGACTCATCCAAGCACCTGCGCCACCGGGCTAAAGGTTTTTCTGTGCTCAGGACATGCGCCGTGGGTACGCAAGGCCAACAGGTGCTCGGCCGTTCCGTATCCCTTGTGGGCAGCAAAGCCATACTGCGGATAGTTCTTATCCATTGCGGCACACCAGCGGTCTCGGTGCACTTTGGCCAAAATCGAAGCCGCACTAATCGATGGAATTTTGCTGTCGCCCTTGATGATCGCTTCGGCCAACATCTCCAAGACCGGCAACCGATTGCCGTCAACCAATACCTTGACGGGTTTGAGCCGCAAACCCTCAACCGCACGGCGCATCGCCAGCAAAGTGGCCTGCAATATATTGAGCTGATCGACTTCTTGCACCGACGCCTGCGCTATGGAAAAACACAGGGCCTTGGCACGAATTTCTTCAAATAGCCTCTCTCTCTTCAACGCGGTGAGTACTTTGGAGTCGGCCAGCCCGTTGATCGGTTGACTGTCGTCCAAAATCACAGCTGCCGCAACCACCGGGCCGGCCAAGGGCCCGCGGCCGGCCTCGTCTACCCCGGCGATGAGGCCCGGGCTGTCCCAGGCCAGAGGCGCTTGTTCAAGCTTGAAGTAATTTTTCGATGGCATGACAGGACAGTTGCGCGGTATCGCGCTTGAGTTCGAGGTGCAGGGACGCAAATCTTTTCTGCAAAGCCGTCATTTTCTCAGGTGATTCGAACCAGTCCAACACGGCCTGGCTCAAGGCCTGAGGACTGGCAGCTTGCTGCAGCAGCTCGGGAACGACAAAATCTTGGCACAAGATATTGGGCAAGCCAACCCAGGGCTGAAGTTTTTTGCGTCGCATGATCTGCCATGACAACCAATTCATGTTGTAGGCAATCACCATCGGTCGCTTGAACAGGGCGGCCTCCAGCGTGGCCGTTCCGCTGGCGATCAGACACACATCACACGCTGCCAACACCTGATGGGACTGTCCCGTCACGATCTGCAGCATTGGGCTCGCCCCGGACTTGAATGCCGCTTGTTCAATCTGATTTCGCAGCCAAGGTACGGCCGGAACAATCAATTTGATCTCAGGCCGTTGTTTTTTCAAGCGTACTGCTGCAGCAAAGAAGCGCTCAGCTAAGTAGCTGATCTCAGACTGGCGGCTGCCTGGCAACAAAGCCACGACTTGGTCTTGCAAACCCAGCCCCAGTGCTTGGCGAGCCGCAGCCTGATCGGGCTCCAGCGGGATCACATTGGCCAGCGGGTGGCCCACATAGCTGGCAGAAATTCCATGCTCTTCCAGCAATGCAGATTCGAACGGGAAAATGCACAAGACATGGTCCACACTGCGCCGTATTTTTTCGATCCGCTCAGCGCGCCAGGCCCAGATCGATGGGCTGACGAAATGTACCGTCTTGATCGCGCGTGACTTCAGTTGGTATTCCAGCTCAAGGTTGAAATCGGGCGCGTCCACCCCAATGAAAAGTTCTGGTGGTCGCTCCAACAGTCGTTGCTGAAGTTGTTGGCGTATTCCAACGATCTCACGGTAATGCCTAAGCACCTCGACATAACCCCGTACCGACAATTTTTCGCTAGGCCACCAAGCTTGAAAACCACGCTTTGCCATCTCGACACCGCCAATTCCCATGGCCTGCAGACCCGGCCAACGAGCTTGCAGACCGTCGAGCATTAGTCCAGCCAGCAGGTCGCCTGACGCTTCTCCCGCCACCATGGCAACACGGGGTCTGGCGCTGCTAGACCCAGAGGATGGAGGACTTGCGAGGCTCATGGCCTCATCGAACGATGCCACGTTGCGCCGAGCAATTTCCCAGGAATTCGAGCATCAAGGCCACATCGGGTTCTGCCTCGGGCAAACTCTGACTCAAGCCTTTGATTTGCTCGCCAGCTTGTGCCAGGGTCAGGTTGTCACGGTACAAGGTTTTGTGCATGGCTTTGACGCCTGCGATCCGCTCTGGCGAAAAGCCCCGGCGCCGTAAACCTTCAAAATTCATTGTTCGCGCCTTGGCCGGCTGGCCCTGGCACATCACAAACGGAGGCAAATCCGCAAACAACAAGGAACACATGGCACTCATACTGTGGTCGCCCAGCCTGACAAACTGGTGGACCACCGTAAAGCCGCCCAAGATGACCCAGTCCCCTACGATCACATGACCCGCAAGCTGGCTGTTGTTGGCGAAAATTGTGTGGTTGCCCACCACGCAGTCATGCGCCAAGTGGACATAAGCCATGATCCAGTTGTCGTTGCCTATGCGTGTGACACCCGTATCTCCAGGTGAGCCAATATTGAAAGTACAGAACTCACGGATGGTGTTACGGTCGCCGATCACCAACTCACAGGGCTCGCCGGCGTATTTCTTATCCTGAGGAATGGCCCCGAGCGAATTAAACTGAAATATCTGGTTGTCCTGTCCAATCGTGGTATGGCCCTCGATCACGCAATGCGGACCAATCGTGGTATTGGCGCCCACTTTGACATGTGGGCCGATGACAGTGTATGGACCCACGCTGACCGAAGTGTCCAATTCAGCCAATGGATCAACCAGTGCAGTGCGATGTATCCTGTTCATCTGAGACGGCGCTCTGTAGTCAAGCAATGCTGCGCATGGTGCACATCAATTCGGCTTCCACGGCCAATTCCGTACCGACTAGGCTGCGGGCCTTGAACTTGAAAATCCCCGCTTTCATGCGAAGCAGTTCCACTTCCATCGTCAGCTGGTCACCCGGCTCAACCGGACGCTTGAAGCGCGCACCGTCAATTCCGGCAAAGTAGTAAACCGTCTTGTCGTCGGGCACCACGCCCAGGGTTTCGAAAGCCAGCAGGGCTGCGGTTTGCGCCAAGGCCTCAATCATCAGGACGCCAGGCATTACCGGTCGATGCGGGAAATGACCCACGAAAAAAGGTTCGTTGATCGTGACATTTTTCAAAGCCGTGATGCGTTTTCCAGGCTCAACGTTGAGGACCCGATCGACCAGCAAAAAGGGATAACGGTGCGGCAGTTTTTTTAGGATTTCGTGAATGTTCATCATGATTTTTTCTCTGCTTTCATTATTTTTTCCAACCCCCGGACTCGTTCACGCAAGGCATGAAGATGCTTCAGGGTTGCAGCATTTTTTTCCCAGACTGCATTGTCGTCGATGGGAAACAGTCCGGTGTAGTGCCCCGACTTGGCAATCGAGCGCGTGACCACCGACGCCGCTGAAATATGGACATGGTCGGCTAGGCTTAAATGGCCCAAAATTACCGCACCACCGCCGACGGTGCAATGCGCGCCGATCACCGCACTGCCGGCCACACCAGCGCATCCCGCCATGGCACTGTGCTTGCCCACTCTGACGTTGTGACCAATTTGCACCAAATTATCGAGTTTGACACCGTCTTCAATCACCGTGTCCTGCAAGGCGCCCCGGTCGATGCAACTGTTGGCGCCGATCTCCACATCGTCACCAATCAGGACGGCACCGAGCTGTTCAATTTTTTCCCAACCACCATGGGAATCTCGGGGTGCAAAACCGAAACCGTCGGCCCCGATCACCACCCCGGCGTGCAAGATGCAACGCTCACCCACCACACAATTCTCGCCCACGGTCACCCGCGACTTGAGGACTGTATGGGCCCCAATTCGTGCGCCACGTTCGACCACACACAAAGGACCGATGCAAGCCTCTGGATGAACCCAGGCTGCTGCGTCCACCACCGCACTGGGATGAATGTTCACCGTGACGGGCACACTGATGTGTTGCTTCCAGAACTGGGTCAAGCGTGCGTAATAGAAATAAGGCTGGTCCACCACAATGCAGGCGCCGCGGGCAAGGGCAGCTTCTTGGACTTGTGGGCTCACAATGACACAGCCCGCTTGCGAACTCGCAAGCTGCTTCAAATACTTGGGGTGGCTGAGAAAACTAAGCTGTTGGGCCGTAGCAGATTTTAGCGGTGCCAGGGAGTGAATCAGCAGTTCAGGGCTGCCATGCAACTGCCCCCCCAGGGCCTGGACAATCGCGCCTAGACGCAGTGCCACGCCGCCCCCCATGGTCCAGGCCTGCTGTTACTTGTTGTTGCCGGCGGCATTGAGCAGCTTGATCACTTTGTCAGTGATGTCGTGCTTGGGACTGATATAGACCGCTTCTTGAAGAACGAGGTCGTATTTTTCGGACTCGGCAACCTGCTTGATCACTTTATTGGCACGTTCCAGCACTTGTTGCAATTCCTCGCTCTTGCGGGCGTTGAGGTCTTCTTGGAACTCGCGGCGCTTGCGCTGAAGCTCTCGGTCCTGCTCGACCAGTTGTTTCTGACGGGTGTTCCGTTGCGATTCAGACAGGGTGGGCGCATCGCGCTCAAACCTATCGGCATTGGCTTTAAGGGTCGCGCCTAACTCCGCGAGTTCCTTCTCCCGCTTGCCGAACTCAAGCTCTAATTTGCTTTGGGCTGATTTGGCAGGGTTCGGTTCTTTCAGGATTCGGTCAATATTGACGAAACCGATACGGAACTCCTGCGCCTGGGCCGGCAACGCCAGCGCCAGCATGCCCAAACAAAGTGCAGCAAAGGACTTAGATACCAGGTACTTCATTAGAAAGAGGTTCCGATTTGAAATTGCATATTCTGTATTCTATCGCCTTCAAATTTACGAATTGGCTTGGCAAAAGCTAGGCGCAACGGGCCCATGGGCGAGATCCAACTGATGCCAACACCGCTCGAAATCCGGAATTTATTGAAATCGATTGCCTCATCAGCGCCGTACACATTGCCCATGTCAACAAAACCGTACATGCGCAGGGTTTTGTCATTGCCAGCCCCGGGGAACGGTGCTTGCAACTCAAAATTCAAATTGATTTTTTTGGTGCCGCCAACCGTCAATGATTGTGCAATATCCGTCAAATCGCAGGAAGTCACCCCAGCCACACGACAGCTGCGCGGACCCAAGCTAGCTTGCTCGAAACCTCGAACAGAGCCCAATCCCCCACCATAGTAATTTTTAAACAACGGGTAAGCTAGGCCATTCAATCCCTTGCCGACTCCAATATCACCATTGAACGCCCCGGTAAATTGCTTGTTGATCGGGTAATACTGCTGGTACTGGTAGCCAGCACGCACATAACGCACATCGCCACCGACCCCCCACTCAGCCGTGGCACGCTGGAACACGCCTCGGGTAGGGACCAGAGCGCTGTCGCGGTTATCTCTGGACCAACCGGCGGTCAGAGGAACCGTCGCACTGTTATAGCCAAATTGATTAGCGTAGTTCTGATATGCCGGCGGCAAATTATTCCCAGGAACAATCTCAGTACCCTCAACACCCGCGCCGACGTAGACAGTGTCCCTCTCGGTCAGCGGAATACCAAAATTAATGCTGGCGCCGGAGGTCACCAACTTATAGCTTTCGATATCCAAATAGGGATTAGACGTACGCTGATAAACATTCAGCGAACGCGACACGCCGTCAGCGGTGAAATAAGGGTCGGTGGTGCTGAGAACCACCACCCGGTTGATTTTGCTGGTGTTGACTTGCAAACCAAGCGAATTGCCTGATCCAAAGGCATTCGCCTGACTGAAACCAAACATCAGTCCCAGGCCGTCGGCACTGGAATAACCCGCACCGATGCTCACGCTGCCTGTGGGTTTTTCAACCACGTTAAGTTTCAAGTCCACTTGATCGGGTGCACCAGAAACATCCAGGGTTTCGAAATTCACGTCAGTGAAATAAGCCAGCCGATCTACCCGATCGCGCGACAGTTTGATTTTGTCGCCGTCATACCAGGATGACTCCAACTGACGAAACTCACGGCGCACGACTTCGTCCCGGGTTCGGTTATTGCCTGCGATATCGATTCGACGCACATAGACCCGACGCGAGGGATCCGCTTGCAAAACCAAGGACACCCGATTGGTCACCCGATCAATAGCAGGTCGCGCTTCAACCCGGGCAAAAGCAAAACCGAACTTGCCAAAATAATCGGTAAAAGCTTTGGTGGTGGTGGTGACCTGGTCAGCGTTATACGGTTGTCCAGGCAAAATCGCCACCATCGACTTGAACTCTTCCTCGCGCCCCAGGTAATTTCCTTCGAGTTTGACATCCGTTACCACATAGCGTTCACCCTCGAAAATATTGATGGCGATGCTCATGTCTTTTTTGTTCGGAGAAATCGCGACCTGGGTCGATTCAATCCTGAATTCAAGATAGCCACGCGTCAGGTAGTGGGAACGCAAGGTCTCCAAATCAGCATTGAGTTTGGTTCGCGAGTAGCGATCCGATTTGGTATACCAACTCAGCCAGCCGCCCCCCGTGTCCAGATCAAACAGCTTGCGCAGGGTGGATTCTTCAAACACCTTGTTGCCCACAATCCGAATTTCACTGATTTTCGCCACTTCGCCTTCTGCCACGGTGAACGTCAGGTTCACACGATTGCGCTCCATAGGTGTGATGGTGGTGACGATTTCTGCCGCATAAAGACTGCGGTTGATGTACTGGCGTTTGAGTTCCTGCTCAGCCCGGTCGACTAAGGCTTTGTCAAAAGGACGGCCATCGCTCAAGCCGACATCACGCAAAGCTTTTTTCAGAACATCTTTGTCAAATTCCTTGGTCCCGACAAACTCCACATCGGCCACTGTCGGACGCTCCTCAACGATCACGACCAACACGTCTGCTAAGACTTCCAGTCGCACATCTTTGAATAGCCCTAGGCCGAACAAAGAGCGAATTGCCGCAGCACCTTTTTCATCGCTATAGGTGTCACCCACCCGAACTGCAATCGAAGCAAAGATGGTGCCGGGCTCGACCCGCTGCAAGCCTTCAACGCGAATATCGCGCACCGTGAACGGTTCGACCGCCCATGCCGCGTGGACTGTGAAGATCAAAACAGCCAGGACGGTTGCAATGCGCAGAATAAATCGATTAAATTGCATTTTTTAATTATTCAAAAAAGTAAGCTTGTTCAAAAGTCACCCTAAGCCAACCATCGGGTTAAATCATTGAAAAGCGCGATGGACATCAGCAACAGCAGTAACGCCACGCCCACCCGCTGCAAGCGCTCCATCCAAACCTCTGACACGCTCTTGCCAGTCAGCGCCTCCCAAAGATAATACATCAGGTGTCCGCCATCGAGTACGGGCAGCGGCAACAGATTCAACACCCCCAGACTGACACTGATCAAGGCCAAAAATAACAGGTACTGGCTCCAACCCTGACTGGCCGATTTTCCCGCATAGTCAGCAATGGTCAGGGGGCCGCTGAGATTCTTCAAGGATGCTTGACCCATGAGCATTTTGCCCATCATGCGCAGCGTAAGGGTTGACACATCCCAGGTCCGTACCAGCCCAAGCCACAAGCCCTGGCCCAATCCATAGCGCACCGTCACGAGTTCTGGGGCAGCACCAACGAATGCATGAATCCTTCCGATACGGGCTTCACCTTCGAGTTGAGCTATTGGTTTGACCTCGATGGTCAACCGCTGTGTGCCGCGCTGAATTCCCCAAATCTGGGGGACTGGAGTGACCTGCTGAACCGAATTGCGGATCAATTCGCGCAATTGTGCCGCATCGAGTATGTCCAAGGTGTCCACCTTGAACACACGATCACCAGCACGCAGCCCAGCCAGATCAGCGGCACCACCCGCCATGATCTCCCCCATCACCGCAGGAGAAAAAGGGGCAAGCAGTCCGATTTTCCGAAACAGCTGGCTATCGGCCTCAACCGCTTTCAGTGAATCGAGCTTGAGTGACACTTCGCCCAAGTCGTTCGCGGAGCGCTCGAAAACGAGACGCACGCTCTCAGCCTGTAACGCCCCCTGGGTTAGCAACCAACGCAAGTCCTCGAAAGAATCAATATCGCGCAAGTCCTGTCCTTGCAAGCCCCCTTGCTTGACCCACTCGCCACCCCGAAGGCCAGCCTGCTGAGCGACCGAACCCGCTAGCGGACTGGCCAACACGGCTTTGGGTACATCCACCCCGCCCCAGTTCACCAGGGTATACAACACCGCGGCCAAAGCCAGATTGGCAAAAGGGCCGGCCGCAACGATGGCAACTCGGGAACGCAGGCGCTGTTGATTAAACGCCAGATGGCGCTCCTCTTGGGCCACTGGCGCTTCCCGTTCATCCAGCATCTTCACGTACCCCCCCAAGGGGAATGCAGCCAGAACAAATTCAGTGGAATTGCCTTGGCACCGCCAGCGCAACAAAACTTTGCCAAAACCGATCGAAAATCGCAGCACCTTGACCCCACAGGCCCGTGCCATCCGGTAGTGGCCATATTCGTGGACAGCAATCAACACCGCCAAGGCCACAACAAAGGCAAGAAGCGTCGTCATGGTGAAGGGGGTCAGGCCCCGACTCTCCCAACCACCTCATACGCCAGCGAACGGGCTTGGTCGTCGAGCGCAAGCAAGTCTTCCAGCGAATGGGGGGCTGAAGGCAACAACGTCGAAAGTGTTTCGGTATTCACATGGTGAATCTGGTCGAACCTGATCTTTCGATCTAGGAAAGCAGCTACCGCCACTTCATTGGCCGCATTGAGAACGGCTGTGCTTCCCGCAGGGCCACGTAACACTTCCCAGGCCAGAGACAAACCGGGAAACCGCTCCAGGTGAGCTGCGCAATCCAAAGCCTCGAAACTCATATTGGCCAAGCTGCGGAAATCCAGGGCCTGGGCACCCGACACCATGCGACTAGGCCAGGACAGGCCGTAGGCAATCGGCACCCGCATGTCAGGGGTTCCGAGTTGCGCCACGACTGAATGATCTTTGTACTGAACCATGGAGTGAATGATGCTCTGGGGATGGATCACAACCTCCAGCCGATCCGGTGGCATGCCAAACAGGTAGTGCGCCTCAATCACTTCCAAGGCCTTATTCATCATGGTTGCCGAATCCACCGAGATTTTTCGACCCATGACCCAATTCGGATGAGCGCAAGCTTGCTCCGGGGTCACCTGGTTCAAGGTCCTTGGATCACGGGTTCTGAATGGACCACCCGAGGCGGTCAGAATAATCTTGTCGACCTGCTCGGCCCAAGTCCCTGAGTTGGCCGGTAGCGATTGAAAAATTGCCGAATGTTCACTGTCTATTGGCAACAAGGTCGCACCACCCTGTGCCACCGCTTGCAAAAAAACTTCGGCACCGACCACCAGGGCTTCCTTATTGGCCAACAACAAACGTTTTCCGCTACGCGCTGCAGCCAGGCATGGGGCCAATCCCGCAGCGCCGACAATCGCCGCCATCACGATATCTACCTGTTCATGCGAGGACAACTCGATAAGCGCATCATGGCCGCTCAGGACTTCGGTCGTCAAACCCAGCTGCTTCAATTGCGTTGCGAGTTCGCGGCCGTGTGGCTCACTGGCCATGGCAACGAAACTGGGCTTGAACTGCACACACTGGCGCAGCATCAGATCAACACTGGTGGATGCGGTCAGTGCAAACACCTCAAACTGTTCAGGGTGAAGGGCCACCACTTCCAGCGTGTTCGCACCGATAGAGCCCGTGGAGCCCAAAATGGCCAAACGTTGCTTCACCATGTTGTCATGCTGTGTAGCATCATGGCCAAAGGCAAGGTGGGCAACAAAGCATCAACCCGGTCCAACACCCCGCCATGACCCGGTAGCAATTGGCTGCTGTCCTTGACACCGGCACTGCGCTTGATCAGTGACTCCACCAGGTCCCCCACCACACTCATGGCCAGCATGAAAGTCACGGCCAGCAGAAAGAACCACCAGCCCCGTGTAATCAGCAGGGTGTAAAAACTAGGCACACTGGCAAAACCGTCTAGCAGGTGCCAAGTCACTGCCAAAATCAATACCCCGACCAGGCCACCAGCCACCCCTTCCCAACTTTTCCCCGGACTGATGGCGGGTGCTAATTTACGAGAAAAGAAACGGCCACCCCAACGTTTCCCAGCGAAGTAAGCCGAGATATCAGCCACCCACACCAGTGTCATGATTGACAACAGGAAATTGACTCCCACAAGCCTGGCCTGTGCCAAGGCCAGCCAGGACAACCAGAGTACGAACACGCCCGAAACCAGTCTCAAACTAGGCGGAAGTTGGGCCCAAGCGACAGCCCCACCGCGCAACAACCAGGCTGCTGCGAGCACCCAGAAAGCAGCACTGAGCTGCCACAGCACAGGCAGGGTTTGCTTATGCCAACCCAAACCCCAAGCTGCGGCACAAAGCAGCATTGACAAAGCACCCAACAAAACAGAAGAAACCGGGCCTAAGCCGTTGAGTCGACCCCACTCCCAAGCGCCGCCCGCCAGCAACACCAGAGTGATGGCAAAAAACAGAGTGGGATCAGAATAAAACAGCGCGGGTAGCAAAATCAGCAACAACACGATGGCAGTGATGATTCTTTGCTTCAACATGGGGTGCCCGAGGTAATGGTTCTGCCAACTCTAGGCGTCAAGCCTGGAGTTGGGCCGAGGTCTTGCCGTAGCGCCGCTCGCGCTGATTGAACGCAGTGATGGCGCGATCCAACTCTTGGTCGTCAAATTCAGGCCACAACTTGTCACTGAAATACAGCTCAGAATAAGCGGCCTGCCACAGCAGAAAATTACTCAGGCGCATCTCACCTCCAGTTCGAATCAAGAGATCAGGATCCCTGACATGGGCCAAGGCCAGCGAGTCGGCCAAAGCCTGCTCCGTCACAGCTTGACCAGTTGCAACCAAGCGAGCTACCGCCTGGGTCATGTCCCAACGACCCCCATAGTTGAAGCAAACATTGAGGATCAAGCGCGAGTTCGCCGCTGTCTCTTGTTGAGCCGTCAGCATGCCCTGAATAACCTTGTCCGACATGCCCGCAGTTTCACCCACAAAGTGAATTTGCACGCCTTCGGCTTTGAGCTTGGGAACTTCGCGTCCCAGCGCCAGCAGCATCAGCTCCATCAGACCCGACACTTCTTCTATGGGTCGATTCCAATTCTCGGAAGAGAACGCAAACACGGTCAGAACTTCAACTCCGCGCGACACACAGCCTTCGATACAGCGCTCAAGTGCGGTAATACCTTGCTTGTGACCCGCCAACCGCGGCAGGAACCGCTTGCCAGCCCAACGGCCATTGCCATCCATGATGATGGCAATATGGTGCGGTATGTGACTCATGGCGCCGCTACCTCAAACCGCCATCAAGTCTTGTTCTTTAGCAGCAACCAGATGATCAATTTCGATGATGTGGCGATCAGTGACTTTTTGAATGTCGGTCTCGCTGCGTTTTTGATCATCTTCCGATGCCAGCTTGTCTTTCACCAGTTTCTTGACCGCTTCATTGGCATCGCGACGCAAATTGCGAACTGCAATTTTGGCACTTTCGCCTTCATGCTTGACCAACTTGCTCAATTCCTTGCGCCGCTCTTCACTCATGGCAGGCATGGGCACACGGATCAAGTCCCCCATGCTCGAGGGGTTGAGCCCCAGATCACTGTCCCGAATAGCTTTTTCAATTTTGGCACCCATGCCTTTTTCCCAAGGCTGGACACTGATGGTCCTGGCGTCAAGCAATGAAACATTGGCCACTTGCGAAATCGGCAGCATGGAGCCGTAGTAGTCAACTTGAACCGCGTCCAAAAGGGCAGGATTGGCACGTCCGGTCCGAATTTTGGTGAGATTGCTTTTGAAAGCTGCAATGGACTGATCCATTTTCATCTCGACTGTTTTTCTAATGTCGTTTATCGGCATGCTGCTTATCCTCTGACTTATTTTTTAAAATTTTAGACGCTGGTTTGCACTGTTCGAGCGGACTCAGGCGTAGACCAAGGTACCCTCATCTTGCCCCAGAACCACTCGCTTGAATGCGCCAGGCTTGAAAATTGAAAAAACTTTGATCGGTAATTTTTGGTCTCGGCACAAGGCAAACGCCGTGGCATCCATGATGCCCAATTGCTGAGAAATGGCTTCATCAAAGGAAATCTGGCTGTAGCGGGTCGCTGTTGGATTCAGCTTGGGATCAGCCGAGTACACCCCGTCCACCTTGGTCGCTTTAAGCACCACCTCAGCCCCAATTTCAGCACCGCGCAAAGCGGCTGCTGTATCGGTCGTGAAAAACGGGTTGCCGGTTCCAGCGGCAAAAATAACGACTTTGCCTTCTTCCAAATACTGCAAGGCTTTAGGCCGGATATAGGGTTCGACCACCTGCTCAATGGCGATCGCAGACATGACGCGAGCAATCAGACCCGTTTTGTTCATGGTGTCGGCCAAAGCCAGGGCATTCATTACCGTTGCCAACATGCCCATATAGTCGGCAGTGGCACGGTCCATCCCCACCGCCCCACCAGCGACACCGCGGAAAATATTTCCCCCACCAATCACAACCGCCACCTGAACCCCCAGGCGTGACACCTCAGCCACCTCCTCCACCATCCTAAGAATAGTGGCTTGGTTGATGCCAAAAGCGTCATCCCCCATCAAAGCCTCGCCTGACAGTTTCAACAAGATTCGCTTGTAGACTGGTTTGGCTTGGGGCATCGGGGCTTCTCCTTGAATTGCTGGGAATTGTTCAGTCTATCGGTTTGGGTTGCGTTGCTATCAGCTGCCCTGCTGGGCTGCAGCGACTTGGGCCGCCACTTCCGCAGCAAAGTCATCTGCTTTTTTCTCAATGCCTTCTCCAACCACGTACAGCGTGAACGACTTAACAGTGGTTGCGGCGGCTTTGAGCATCTGCTCAACAGTTTGCTTGTCATTTTTGACAAAAGACTGATTGAACAAAGAGACTTCCTTCAGGAATTTTTGCACACCACCTTCGATTCGTTTGGTGACGATCTCAGCCGACTGAACCGGCTTGCCTTCAGCCTGCGCCTTAACGGCATCTTCAGCCGCTTTGGCAGCAGCGACTGAACGCTCTTTGGCAACCAGTTCAGCGGGCACATCGGCACTGGACAAGGCCACCGGTTTCATGGCGGCCACATGCATGGCAACATCTTTGGCGGCAACTTCATCACCCGAGAACTCAACCACGACACCAATACGGGTTCCGTGCAAATAGGTCGCCAATGAAGAACCCGAGTCAAAGCATTTAAACCGACGGAAACTCATGTTTTCACCAATCTTGCCAATCAAGCCCTTGCGAACGTCTTCCAAGGTCGGCCCAAAACCGTCTTGACTGTAAGGCAAAGCAGAAAGTGCAGCCACATCAGCGGGCTTGTTTTTGGCAATCAACTCGGCCGCTGCAGACGCCAGCGCCAGAAAACTGTCATTTTTGGTAACAAAATCAGTCTCGCAGTTGACTTCCAATAAAGCACCAACCGTTCCGTTCATGTAGCTCGAGACTACGCCTTCAGCCGTGACGCGTGACGCAGCTTTGCCGGCCTTGCTGCCGAGCTTGACGCGCAACAACTCCTCAGCCTTGGCCATATCGCCTTCAGCTTCAGTCAGCGCTCTTTTGCATTCCATCATGGGGGCATCGGTCTTGCCACGCAGTTCAGCCACCATGCTTGCGGTAATTGCAGCCATTTTCATTCTCCATCATCAGTTCAACATATATTCATTTGCAGGATGGAACCAGAATTGCACAGTCATTCTGCCCCACCCCAGCCTCGGGGCTCATTAGCTAAAAAAAAGGGGCATCCAAGCCCCTTTCTTCGAGTCAGGCGCTACTCAGGAAGCAGCCTCATTCACTTCAACGAACTCATCACCACTCTCAGCGGCAACAGCCTTGACCAAATCGTCAACCACATTGGAGCGACCCTCAATGATGGCGTCAGCAATTTCACGTGCATACAAAGTCACGGCTTTGGACGAGTCATCGTTGCCAGGAATAATGTAGTCAATGCCTTCTGGCGAGTGGTTGGAGTCAACCACAGCGATCAATGGAATACCTAGTTTTTTAGCCTCGGCAATCGCAATCTTGTGGTAACCCACATCGATCACGAAAATAGCATCTGGCACGGACGCCATGTCCTGAATGCCACCAATGTCTTTTTCCAGCTTGGCCAATTCACGAGCGAACATCAGTTGCTCTTTCTTGCTCATGCTATCGAGGCCCGCTTCTTGCTGAACCTTCATCTCTTTGAGACGCTTGATCGACGTTTTGACGGTTTTGAAATTGGTCAGCATACCGCCCAGCCAACGCTGGTCAACGAATGGGACACCGGCGCGTTGCGCTTCAGTGGCAACGATTTCACGCGCCTGACGCTTGGTACCCACCATCAGAATGGTTCCACGCTTGGCAGAAATCTGGCGCACGAACTTGGTCGCCTCCTGGAGCATCGGCAACGATTTTTCCAGGTTGATGATGTGAATTTTGTTGCGATGGCCGAAAATAAACGGGGCCATCTTGGGATTCCAGAAGCGGGTTTGGTGACCAAAATGGACACCGGCTTCCAGCATTTGACGCATGGTTGCTGACATAAATAACTCCAAAGGTTGGGTCTAAAATCCAATTCAATTCTTGTGATTTGCATGACGACTTTCAAGCCCGCCTTCAAATCACAACACCTTAGATGAACTGGTTTGCGATTTGTCCGCCTTGCAGTCCTAAGACCCCTCGGCTAAACCGGTCAATTGTAACATATGAAACACACTTCCCGCCTCTTGCCAGACCTCCACAGCACGCGAGAACGCCTGCGACTGGGGCAAACCAGCGCTGTCGCCGAACTCGAGCGCTGCATTGATGTGGCTCGATCCAAAACTTGTGAGCACGTTTTCCTTCAAACCCTGTTTGACCAAGCACGCGCCAGCGCTGCCGATCCGACCCAAGCCGCCCTGCCTCTGGCTGGACTGGCGGTTTCAGTCAAAGACCTTTTTGATATTCAGGGCCAGGTCAGCACTGCCGGTTCAACAGCCTTGTCTGATGCCATGCCGGCCGCACAAGATTGTCCAGCGGTGGCACGCCTGAAGTCTGCCGGTGCTGCGCTGATAGGCCGCAGCAACATGGTCGAATTTGCTTTTTCCGGAGTTGGCATCAATCCCCATTTCGGCACTCCCGCCAATGCCGCGGCGACCGATATTCCCCGCATTCCCGGCGGATCTTCCTCCGGGGCGGCGGTGTCGGTTGCCTCTGGCGCAGCTTTCATCGGCCTGGGATCGGACACCGGTGGCTCGATCCGGATTCCAGCCGCCCTCAACGGCATCGTCGGCTTCAAGAATACAGCCCGATTCGTACCCACGACAGGCGCCGTCCCCTTATCGACCACCATGGACACGGCCTGCGCTCTGACGCGTTCAGTGCGGGACGCAATTCTGAGCCATGAAATCCTCGCCCAGTACAGCGTGGCACGCAGTGCGGCTCCCTTGTCCTCCTATCGACTTGCCGTTTTGACCACGTTGATGCACGATGGCTTAGACCCCACAGTCAGCCGTGCCTACCAGCGTAGCTTGACTACTTTGCGCCAAGCCGGTGCTCAAATCGATGAAATCAAGCTCGAGACCATCAACGAACTCGGCGCAATCCAGGCCAGTGGCGGGTTTTCTGCGGCTGAGAGTTACAGCTGGCACCGCCGTCTGCTGGAAACAAAATCCAAGCAATACGACCCCCGGGTACTGGCCCGCATTCAGCGCGGCGCCAGCATGACCGCTTATGAATATATTGAATTGACACAAGCCCGTTCGCACTGGATCAGCCAGATGGGACTATCACTCAAGCCTTATGACGCGGTACTGTCGCCCACCGTTCCTTTGGTTGCGTCTCCGATTGCCGACCTGGCACCCGGCCCCGAGCGCGATCAAGCGTTCTTTGCAATCAATGCCCAACTGCTGCGCAACACCAGTCCTGTGAACATGCTTGACGGCTGTGCTATCTCGATCCCCTGCCAAGCTCCGGATGAACTCCCCGTGGGCCTGATGCTTTGGCATGGCGCACTGCATGACGATCGGATTTTGAACCTGGCTTTGCTGATTGAGAAGCAGCTTGAAACGACGACGCAAGCCTTATGAAAATTGCAGTCATTGGCGCCGGAATAGTGGGCGTCACCACGGCTTATGAACTGGCCTCCGATGGCCACGAAGTCACGGTTTTCGAGCGGCGCGGAACCGCCGCTGAAGAGGCAAGTTTTGCCAATGCCGGCATCGTCGCACCGGGCTATGTCACGCCCTGGGCGACCCCGGGCCTGCCCTTGAAAGTTTTGTCACAACTGTTCGGCCGTTCGTCACCTGTCAAATTACGCTGGCCACTATCTCTGACCGAACTGGCCTGGCTATGGAAGTTTTATCGCGCCTGCAAGCTCGAGACCTATTTGGCGAGTCGCGCCCGGATGCACACCCTGGCCTGCTTCAGCCGCGAACGCCTGCATCAATTAACCCGTGATCTGAAGCTGGATTACGACCGCAGTGAGGGTTACCTGATTTTGTTGCGCGCTGAGCAGGACCGAAAGCAGCTGCAGTCGAGTTTGCAAGTCCTGACCGAAGCCGGAATCGCTTGGCAAGAACTCAGCATGGAAATCGCTCGAAAAATCGAGCCGGCACTGAACCCCGCAATGAAATTTCACAGCGCCATTAACGTGCTGGGCGACGAAGTCGGTAACTGCCGTGAATTCGCACTGCTTCTCAAAAACGAAGCCCAAGCCAAGGGCGTGAATTTTGTCTTCAACAGTTCCGTGACTCGGATCGATATGACGCCAGCCCTGCAGCTGCAGATACAAAATTCCAGCGCAACCCTAGCTTTTGATGCGGTGGTGGTGTGTGCTGGTTTGGCTTCTGCCCAACTGCTCAAACCTTTGGGTTTAAAAATCCCCATGGCAGCGGTCTACGGTTATTCGGTCAGCGCCTCGGTGCGTGAACCCCTGAACGCACCGCGTAGCGCCGTGATGGACGAGCGCTACAAAGTGGCTATTTCAAGGTTGGGAAATCGGATTAGGGTGGCTGGCAGTGCCGAAATTGGCGGCTCACAACATCACAAGCCTGATAACGCCATCAAAACCCTCTACAAAGTTCTTAACGATTGGTTTCCAGGTGCCGCCCAGCACAGCAATGGGATCCAAATCTGGAAAGGCGCCCGACCCATGCTGCCCGACGGTCCACCGCTACTGGGAGCCAGTGGCATTCCCGGTCTTTGGCTTAATTGTGGCCACGGCTCCAGCGGCTGGGCCTTGAGTTGCGGCTCGGCCCGCGCCGTGGCAGATCTGATCACCCAGAATAAACCAGCCATCGACCTCACTGGTTTCGGAATTGAGCGGCTAACCAGTTAAGCGTGGCATGATGAAGTTACCGATGAAACAATTCGAGTATTCAACGCCCGAACCCCTGCACAGTGCTGCCGCCAGCCGACTGCTGGAACACAACTTGGCAAACACTCTGCCGCCCCACAGCCTGATGCAAAGCGCCGGCCTGGCATTGGCCCGATTGGCACTGGCGCTGGCGCCTCACGCCAAAACCATTTGGCTGGCTTGCGGGCCCGGCAACAACGGCGGCGACGGTATCCAGGCCGCTGTCCATTTAAAACAATGGGGCAAGCAAGCCGTCGTCAGCTGGCTTGGACACCCCGACAGCGCTCCGGCCGATGCGGTCCTGTCCTGCAAGCGCGCTAAGGAAGCCGGCGTAGTGTTCAGCGAAACGCCGCCGCCGTCCTTTGATCTCTGTATAGACGCCTTACTGGGCATCGGGCCGGTTCGGCCACCAACCGGGCAACTGGCTCAGTACCTGGCTTTGGTCAACGCATCGACTGCGCCCGTACTCGCTGTTGACTTGCCGTCAGGGCTTGATCCTGACACCGGAGACGCACCCGACTGGGTAATTCGAGCGCAACATACCTTGTGCCTGCTGTCACTCAAACCCGGCCTGTTCACAGCCCAGGGGCGCGACTGCACAGGCGCGCTCTGGTTTGACCCCCTGGGAGCCTCAACCGAAGCCAGACAGGCCAGCGCCACAGCCAAGTTGATCGGCGCACCTCAAATCATTCGGCGCAACCACCACTCCCACAAAGGAAGCTACGGTGATGTAGCCGTGATCGGCGGAGCCAGTGGCATGACGGGCGCGGCTTTGCTCGCAGCGACAGCGGCGCTTTACGCAGGTGCCGGACGTGTTTTTGTAGGCCTGCTCGATGCAGACATGGTTGCCGACCCAGTCCAACCCGAGCTGATGTTTCGCTCCATCGACTCCCTGCGGCTGGACGCCATGACCGTAGTCGCTGGCTGTGGCGGAGGAACCGCCATCCAAAGTTCGCTGCCTCAGATACTGTCGACTGCAGCGCGGCTTGTGCTCGATGCCGATGGACTCAATATGCTGGCCCAGGACAGCCAGTTGCAACGTCAATTGCGCTCCCGAGCGAAGCGCCAACGTCCAACGGTACTCAGCCCCCACCCGCTTGAGGCTGGGCGCTTGCTGGGCTTGACGACTCCTCAGATTCAAGCTGATCGGCTGGCCGCAGCTCAGGAATTGGCTGATCGTTTTGACTGCGTCGTAGTGCTCAAAGGTTCGGGTAGCGTGGTGGCTTCGCCTAACCAGTTGCCCGCCATCAACCCCAGCGGGTGCGCCTTGCTGGCCACGGCAGGAACTGGTGACGTTCTGGCAGGTTTGATAGGGGCCCGGCTGGCAGCCGGTCAGAGCGCTTTTCAGGCGGCGTGTGAGGCGGTATACCAACACGGCCTGAGCGCTGACCAGTGGCCGCAGCAACAGGCTTTTAGCGCCAGTTTGTTGGCGCGTTCGCTGCGACCCTGAACCTTAGCCGCGTCCGGCGAAAGGCATTTTGGTGGCCATCACCGTGTGGAACATGACATTGGCCGACAAGGGGAGATTGGCCATGTACAACACCGATTGACCTACAACAGCGACATCCATCAATGGCTCGATCGCAATTTCGCCATTGGCCTGCTGCACACCCGTTGCCATCCGTGCTGCCATCTCGGTAGCCGCGTTACCAATGTCAATTTGACCGACCGCAATATCGTACTTTCGTCCATCCAGCGAAGCGGTCTTGGTTAAACCCATCACACCATGCTTGGTCGATGTGTAAGCGATCGAATTGGGGCGTGGGGTATGGGCAGAAATCGATCCGTTGTTGATGATGCGGCCACCGCGCGGCGATTGCGCCTTCATCACATGGAAAGCTTGCTGGATGCAATAAAACATGCCGCTCAGATTCACATCAACCACGTAACGCCATTGTTCGATCGTGAGATCTTCCAGGGGAATCCCTGGTGCGTTCACACCAGCGTTGTTGAACAGAACATCGAGTCGACCAAAGGTCTTCACCGTGGTGTCGAACAAGGCTTTGACCGATTCGGGCTGAGCCACGTCGGTGGTCACGGCCAAGCCGCGCGATCCGGCACCCGACTCGGCAATCACGGCTTGCAGCGGCTCCAGACGTCGCCCTGCCAGGACCACGCTGTAGCCATCCTTGAGCAAAGCCAGGGCTGCGGCTTTACCCACTCCGGTTCCGGCTCCGGTGACGATGGCTATTTTGCTATTCGAAGTCATTTCTTAAATCTCCTGTTGGTTTTATAAATCAATTCAGTTCTCAGCCGCGATGCCTGGATTTGCGGCCTTTGGTGGATTTATGGGCTACCTTCTTGCCGGCTGTTGCCGCGGGTTTGCTGCTGTGCACCGAAGGGGAGTCAATTTTCCTTGATGCGCGTTTGCCGCCCGATTTTAGAGCTGTTGCGTTCGCCGTTGCGCGGCCCAGCCCTTCACGTTGCACACCCTTGTCTTTCATGGCCCGCGCCAACAGCTCTTCGCCTTCGCGCACCAACCTGAAATCGATCCTTCGGCCATCCAAGTCAACCCGACTGACCTGGACCCGTACGCGTGAGCCGATGGCATAACGCGTCCCAGTGCGTTCACCTCGAAGTTCTTGTCGTGCTTCGTCAAAACGGAAATATTCCCCGCCCAATTCAGTGATGTGAACCAGCCCTTCTACAAACATGGCGTCGAGGGTCACAAAAATTCCGAAATTGGTGGCCGAGCTCACTACCCCCGAATATTCCTCGCCCAAATGCTCTCGCATGTACTTGCATTTGAGCCAGGCCTCAACGTCGCGACTGGCCTCATCAGCACGGCGTTCGTTGGCACTGCAGTGCAGTCCTGCTGCCTGCCAAGCCAGGTTATCGGCACTGATTTTCTTCGGTTTTTCGCCGGGATCCTTGACCCGTGCAGCCAAGGTTTTTTCCAAACGGCGCGACAACTTGGCATGCGCTTCGCCCGGAGTCGGCAAGGTAGGCAACTGGTAGCGGGAACGCCCCAGCGTCGCTTTGATCACCCGGTGCACCAACAAATCGGGATAGCGCCGAATCGGGCTGGTGAAATGGGTGTAAGCCTCAAAGGCCAAGCCAAAATGACCACTGTTGATCGGGGTGTAGATCGCCTGTTGCATGGAGCGTAGCAGCATGGAATGAATCTGCTGGGCATCGGGTCGCTCTTTGGTGGCCGCTGCAATAGCCTGAAACTCAGCCGGCACCGGGTCATCACTGACGCTCATGGACAAGCCACTGGCCTTGAGGAAATTGCGCAAGGTTTCAATTTTCTCGGGCGTCGGGCCTTCATGCACCCGGTACAGACCGGGGTGCTTGCTTTGCGCGATGAAATCGGCGCTACAGACATTGGCCGCCAGCATGGCCTCCTCAATCAAGCGATGGGCCTCGTTGCGCGTGCGCGGAACAATTTTTTCGATTCGTCCGTTGTCATCGCAAACGATTTGCGTCTCGGTAGTCTCGAAATCAACCGCGCCGCGCTTGTTGCGCGCCTGCAGCAAAGCGTGGTACACATCCGACAAATTAAGCAGATCCGGCACCAGTTTTTTCCGCCGTGCTGCTTCTGGTCCACGGGTGTTGGCCAGTATCGCAGCCACCTCGGTATAGGTGAACCGGGCATGACTCCACATCACTGCCGGGTAGAACTGATAGGCCTGAACTTCGCCCTCGCTACTGACGAACATGTCGCAAACCATGCACAAACGTTCAACTTCCGGGTTGAGTGAACACAGACCGTTGGAGAGTTTTTCCGGCAGCATGGGAATTACCCGACGCGGAAAATAAACACTGGTCGCCCGGTCATAGGCGTCGATATCAATAGCCGAACCTGTCTCCACATAATGGCTGACGTCAGCAATGGCCACCAGCAAACGCCACCCTTTCACAGCCGACTTGCCCCGCCCTTGCGTGGCCGGCTCACAGTAAACGGCATCGTCAAAGTCACGCGCATCTTCACCATCAATGGTGACCAAAGCGATATCGGTCAAGTCGATGCGCTGGATCTTATCCTGTTCACGGACCTGATCGGGCAAGCTCCGGGCCTGAGCCACACAGGCATCCGAAAATTCATGCGGAACGCTATATTTACGTACTGCAATTTCGATTTCCATGCCCGGGTCATCGACTTCGCCCAAAACCTCCTTAACCCGGCCCACGGGTTGCCCGAACAGCGCCGGTGGCTCCACCAACTCCACGACCACCACTTGCCCGGCCTTGGCCATGCCAGTCGCTCCCTTGGGAATCAGGACATCTTGGCCAAAGCGTTTATCTTCAGGTGCGACCAGCCAAACCCCACTCTCATGCAACAAGCGGCCAATGATCGGCTGCGGCGGACGTTCAACAATCTCAAGCACCCGGCCTTCAGGACGGCCTTTGCGGTCACTTCGAACCACCCGTACTTTGACTCGGTCATTGTGCAGAACGGCCCGCATCTCATTGGGCGGCAGATAGATGTCAGCCTCTCCATCATCACGCAGAAAGAACCCATGACCATCGCGGTGTCCTTGAATGACTCCACTGATTTCGTCCAGCGACGCGCTGGTTTGACCAATATTTTTGATACAATCTCCTTCTTTCCTGAATGCCCAGATGGCGGAATTGGTAGACGCACATGGTTCAGGTCCATGCGCCGCAAGGTGTGGAGGTTCGAGTCCTCTTCTGGGCACCAATATAAAGTAAAACCGTGAAGGTTTTCAAAAAAAGGCCGTTGATTCTTCAGCGGCCTTTTTTATTTTCACCGAGCGTACGATTTAAACCGGCACAGCAATCAAGTCATGACCCTGGGTCGCAACAATGCGTGCCTGAGTGAACTCTCCGACTTTAAGCGTTTTGCTTATTTTCTCAGGTGCGAGCAACTTGACCAGACCATCGATCTCCGGTGCATCGGCATAGCTTCTGCCGACACCCCCACGCCGACCCATGGCTGGCGCTGAATCAACCAGAATCTGCATGGTGGAGCCAATACGCTGCTGCAGCTTGCCCGCAGAAACCGCTTCAGCCACGGCCATGAAACGGGCTCGTCGCTCCTCACGTAATTCAGACGGGAGCATTCCGGGAATGTCATTGGCCGCAGCACCGGCCACCGGGCTGTAAGCAAAACAACCGGCACGATCAATTCGTGCTTCACGCATGAAATCGAGCAAGTGCTCAAATTCGGCTTCAGTCTCGCCGGGAAAGCCCGCAATGAACGTGCTGCGCACCACAATTTGAGGGCAAAGTTCGCGCCAGTGCTGGATCCGCTCCAGATTTTTCTCGCCGCTGGCCGGACGTTTCATGCGCTTGAGTACATCGGGGTGACTGTGCTGCAAGGGCACATCCAGGTAAGGCAAGACCAAACCAGTTGCCATCAAAGGAATCACGCTATCCACACTGGGATAGGGGTAGACATAATGCAGACGGACCCAAGCACCATAAGGTTCAGCCATGGCTCCGAGCGCCTGCACCAAGTCGAGCATGCGGGTCTTGACTGGCTTCCCATCCCAAAAACCGGTGCGGTATTTGACATCAACCCCGTAGGCCGAAGTGTCCTGGCTGATGACCAGTAATTCTTTGACCCCGCCTTCGAACAAGGCGCGGGCTTCGTTCAACACATCGCCAATCGGGCGCGAAACCAGGTCCCCGCGCATTGAAGGGATGATGCAGAAAGTGCAGCGATGGTTACAACCTTCACTGATCTTGAGGTAGGCGTAATGCCGCGGCGTGAGTTTGATGCCAGCCACCCCAAACGCATTGGGAACCAAATCGACGAAAGGATCGTGCGGTTTGGGCAGATTGGAATGCACCGCATCCATCACTTCCTGGGTGGCGTGCGGCCCGGTGACGGCCAGCACGCTGGGATGCATTTGTTTGACCAGATTCGTGCCATCGGCCCCGGCTTTGGCGCCCAGACAACCGGTCACGATCACTTTGCCGTTTTCCGCCAGCGCCTCGCCAATAGTGTCTAGGCTTTCGCGCACGGCATCGTCAATGAAACCGCAGGTGTTGACGATCACCAGATCGGCACCCTGGAATGTTTTGGAAGTTTGATAGCCTTCAGCGCTGAGCTGCGTCAGGATCAATTCGGAATCAGTCAGGGCTTTGGGACAACCCAGGCTGACAAAACCGACTTTGGGGGCCGGTTTGGAAACCGGCAGGGTTGGGGATAGCGTGTCACTCATCCTCCTATTGTCCCTTTATTCAACTTTGGCCGTTGGCCTAAAACCTCACGTTTTCTGCGCCCTTAAGCTGCAACATCTTTCTGGCCTCGGCCGGACTGGCAATTTCCAGCCCCAGGCCTTCGATGATCTGACGCACTTGGCGCACTTGTTGCGCGTTGCTTTGTGCCAGTGTTCCCTTGCCCAACCAGAGACTGTCTTCCAGACCCACCCTGACGTTACCGCCCAGCCCTGCTGAGATCGCAGCAATGCGAAGTTGGTGCCGTCCTGCACCCAACACCGACCACTGGTAATCCTTGCCGAATAAACGGTCGGCCGTGCGACGCATGTGCAACACATCTTCATGGTGGGTCCCGATACCGCCCAGAATGCCAAACACCGATTGCACAAAAAACGGCGGTTTGATCAAGCCACGGTCAGCAAAATGCGCCAAGTTGTAGAGATGTCCGATGTCGTAACACTCCAGCTCGAACCGGGTCTGGTTGGCCGAGCAAGCAGCCAAGGCATATTCAATGTCCTTGAAAGTGTTCCGAAAAATCAGATCCCGGCTGTTTTCAAGATGCTGCCGCTCCCACTCATGTTTGAACTCGGTAAAGCGCTCCAACATAGGGAACAGGGCGAAGTTGAAAGAACCCATGTTCAAGGAAGCGACTTCAGGGGAAAACCGCATCGCCGGCTGAATCCGCTCATCAATCGTCATGAAGGGTGAACCACCACTGGTCAGATTCAGCACTGCATCAGTTCTGTGCTTGATTTGTGGCAGAAATTTTCCGAACGCCTCGGGACTTTGATCGGGCTTGCCGGTTACAGGATCGCGGGCATGAAGATGAATGATCGCGGCCCCGGCTTCGGCCGCCTGAACCGAAGCTTCAATAATTTCTTCCGGCGTCACTGGCAAATAGGGCGACATCGACGGCGTATGAATCGCGCCAGTCACAGCACAGGTAATGATGACTTTGCTCATGAAAAATCTTTCCAGGAAATCAAGTTCACAAAAAATTAAAAGGTAAGTTGATCGGGGCGAAAATTCCAAACCGCTATAACCGCTTCAGTCTAGCACCCACGTGCTGGGAATCCCACAGGTCGTACGGAATTGGGGCTGAAATCACGTTGCCAAGGCTTGGTGATTTTCGAACTATGCCAATCCAAAGCATCTTCAAAGGCCGCTGCGATCTGGAATAAACGTGACTCATGGTTCTGTGCCGTTGCAATTTGCAAAGCCAGCGGAAGACCTTGGCTGTTCAAGCCCATTGGCAGCGTCAGTGCAGGGTGGCCTGTCAAGCTAAAAAGACGATTGCAAGCACTGCGTTGACCCGTCAAATTGCTCATTAAAGTCGCCATCGTTTCAGGTGCGCTTTCCCGACCAGGCAAAACAATAGCATCGACCGCGGTTTCAAAAAAAATGTCAATGTTTTGCCGCAGAAGCGTGCTTCTGGAACGAGCCTGCTGATAATCACCCAATGAAATTTTGGAGACAGTTTCAAGCCGACGTCGCAAACCCTCACCCAGTTTCCAAGCTTGTTCTCGCCAGATTTTCTGCAATTGCAAATGGGCCTCAAATCCGATCACGGTATTGGCGTCAGTTACGACTTGCTCGCTAGCAGGCAATTCAAGGTCTACAACTTTGACGCCCAGTGATTGAAGTACCAAAAGCGAATTTTCAAAGGCGGACCATACTTCGACATCATGGCCTTGCACAGTGAGTTGGCTGCGTGCAACACCGATACGTAAGCCTGAAACAGGTCGATGCATCTTTTCACCGATCGACTCCGAGGCCGCCACAGGAACCAACGCCCGAAATACCAAAGCGCTGTCGCCAACCGTTCGGGTCAGTAATCCAACATGGTCCATGCTCGGCGCCAGCGCAATCACACCTGCCGTGGATAGAATACCGCGCGTCGGCTTGAGGCCCACCAAGCCACAAGCGGCAGCTGGGTGGCGAACCGAACCACCGGTGTCGGTCCCTGTGGCGGCCAGACAAAAACCTGCCGCGACTGCTGCGGCGGAACCGCTGCTTGAGCTTCCAGGCATGTGCGCCGCATTCCAAGGGTTTCGTGCCGCAGGAAAATAATCCTCAGGCGCGGGGGAGCCGAATGCAAACTCATGACAAGCCGTCTTCCCCAAGCTGATAGCACCTGTGGTTTTGAGCAAACGAACCACGCCCGCATCCCTATTGGGAATCCAATTCTCCAGCGTTCTTGAATGCGCAGTAGTCCGCACGCCTTCGGTCATCAAGACATCTTTATGCGCGATTGGAATACCATGCATTGGGCCACGCCACTGGCCGGACCGAATTTCACGAGTGGCCCGATTTGCTTCAGCCAATGCTTGCTCTGAAGTCAGGGTCAGAAAAGCATGGAGTTCACTGTCATTTTTTTTAATTTGATCGAGGCAATCCTGTACTAAGGCCAGTGGAGTCAATCTACCCACACGAATCTCTGCGCTGGCCTTAACAATGGAATATGCCGCGGGGTTGGTATCCATTACCGCTTGTCAGGTCGTTATTTCCGCCGGCATAGCTCGGGCTGTTTTAAACCAGTCACAGATCTGTGAGCCATTCATGAACACCACGTCCTTGTGACTGCCCAGGAAGTCCAGCAGCATTTCGAAATACTTGATCCGGTGGGTGGCGCCCGAAATATAGGGATGGACTCCGAATGCCATGACCCGAGCACCATGCTCTGATTCTTGGTACAGACGCTCAAATGCATCTTTGGTCCGCGCTAACATAGCATCGGCACTTTGATGGGCTGTCAACATGATGTTGATATCGTTCAGTTCGATCGAATAAGGCAGCGACACCAATGGTCCGTGGCGGGTCTTCACGTACTGAGGTTGATCATCCAGCACCCAATCGCCGAACCAACTGAGCCCTAGTTCTTTAATCAAATCCGGCGTCATGAAAGTCTGGCTTCGCCCCGGCCCGAGCCAGCCCCTGGGTTTTTCCCCGGTAAATCGTGTCAAGACGTCCAAGGTCTGCTCCATCATCGCACGCTCATCGGCTATTTTCTGAATTGGAATTTGTTCATAGCAATGCGCCATGAATTCCCAACCCTCATCAAGTGCCGCCTGAGCCACGCGGGGTCGGGTTTCACACACCCGGGCATTGATCGACAGCGTTGGCTTGATACCTGCCTTTTTAAATGACTCAATCAGGCGCCATACGCCAACCCGCATGCCGTATTCATGCCAGGTCCAATTCGGCACATCGGGGACCGGAGCGATACCTCCAGGCGGCGGCGATACCATCCGCGGCATCGGCCTGGAAATATCCCATTCTTCAATATTGACGACCGGCCACACCACCATCCGTGCACCGTCGGGCAAACTCAGAACAGGTCGATCCACAATGGCCGAAAAAGGAAGTCGCTCATGAGGCCGCAGTGGTATGGCCGGATCGTGTATGGAATTCTCCTCACGCATGATGTGCTCCCAAGACCAAGTCGCTGTGACAGATCATCTGTAACTCTCCAATATTTTTAGCAATTAAGACAATAACTTTCACTGGAGTATGCCGTCCCTCAGGATCTTGTAACTGATGCTAGGGTTTTCCCCTGTAGAGCGGCTTACTTCTAGAATGGATGCACAAGTTAACCTCAAGGAGATTGCATGTCCAAGCTACGTGGTGTTTGTCAAACTCTCAACCTTTTTATGTTGCTCTTCGGCACATTGGCTGCCTGTTCAGTATTGGCACAAACAACCCCAGTTAAACCGATCAAGCTGGTGGTCCCCTTCGGACCAGGGGGTGCGGGAGACATTACCGGGCGTGCATTCGGTCAGTATCTGGAATCGATTTCCAAGCAACCCGTCGTGATCGAAAACAAGGCTGGAGCGAATGGAATCTTGGGAACGGATTTCGTGAAAAATGCACAGGCTGATGGCCACACTCTGCTGCTGACCACCAACACGACCCTGGCCGCGAATTTAAGCCTATACAAAAAAGTACCTTACGACCCCCAGAAAGATTTCGACCATATTGGCATGTTCGGTACGGCAGCATCGGTCGCCCTGGTACTCAAAGGCTCGGGCATCAATTCCATCGCCGACCTGGTGAGTTATGCCAAGGCCAACCCAGGCAAAGTGTTTTACGGTCACTACAACTCGGCATCCCAAATGACTGCTGAACTTTTCCGACTGAAAACTGGAGCGCCCATGACAGGGGTTCCTTACAAAGCCATCAGCTCAGCGCTGCAAGATTTTTACGGGAAACAACTGCAAGTGCTTTTTGTTGAGTACTTGCCGGCTCTGGCTCAAATTGAAGGCGGCAAGGTCACCCCGCTCGGCGTCACAGCACCGGTCCGCTACAAAGCTTGGCCGCAAGTTCCTGCAATCGCTGAGACTTATCCAGGCTACGAGCTGGGTTTTTTCCTGGGACTGGCCACGCCGACCGGCACCACGCCAGAAGCCATGAAAAAACTCGAAGGCTGGATGACGTCCGCACTCAAAGATGAAGCCTTTCAATCTCGTCTCAATCAGCTTGGGCTCGAACCTTCGAAACTGACACGTCCGGAGTACAACAAATTCATCGGCACCGAAATCACCCGTTGGACTCAAGTTATTCGGGATGCCGGCATCCAGCCCGAATAAACACCTCAGTCATGGCCAGCCCGGGTCGAAAGTGAGAACCCTGCCCCCCACAACTTAGAGGAAACAAGAATGCGTTTGGGCTACTTCACGATGCCGCTCCACCCCCTGGAGCGCAATCACACTGATACGCTTCAAGAAGACCGTGCCACGATCATTCTGGCCGATCAGTTGGGGTTTTACGATGCTTTTGTTGGCGAGCACCTGACCGATCAAGCTGAGAACGTCACCAATAGCCTGCTCTTTTTGGCGACATTGATTTCAGAGACCCGAACTATCAAACTGGGATCAGGCACTTCCAACCTGTCACATTCGCACCCCACCTTGCTGGCATCGCATGCGGCGATGTTCGATCATTTGGCCAAAGGCCGTTTCATCTTCGGAATCAGCCCCGGCGCCTTGGCTTCTGACGCTGAAGCTCTTGGCATTTTGGATCAAGATCGCAACCAAATGTTTGCCGAGGCCATCGATGTCATCCTCGCTATTTGGCAGGGCGATCCGCCCTACGACATTGCATTGCCCAATAACCGCTTCAAGGTCAGCACCCGCCAAACCAGCGTGCCTGAAATCGGGCGCGGTGTCTTAATGAAACCCTACCAACGCCCTTACCCTGAAATCGTGGGAACGGTGGTGGCTCCGCATTCCAAAGGTGTCATTGCCATGGGGCAACGCGACTTTCACCCCATGTCAGCTAATTTCCTGATGAACCACTGGCTTCCTAGTCACTGGGAAAATTATGCAAAGGGCAAAGCCTTGGTCGGCCAGCAGGCTCAAGCTCGCGATTGGCGCATAGCGCGCACCATCTTTGTCAGTGACGATGCCCATACCGCCAAACGCTACGGCACACAAGACACCAATAGCCCGTATCGCTACTACTATCGGCAAATGTTGACCAAGATGATGCTCTCCAAGCGTCATGTTATTTTCAAAAAACACCGGGATGAAGATGACAGTCATGTCACTTTGGAGCGGTTACTCGACGAATTGGTCATCACCGGTACCGTCAACGAGGTGGTCGACAAGGTGTTGGCCTTGAATGAACAGGTTGGTGATTTTGGTGAAATTGTTTATGCCGGGATGGACTTGGTCGACCCATTGCTCGGACGCCGCTCGATGGAGTTGATGGCCCAGCAAGTCATGCCAAGAATCAACCAAGCGCTTGGGCTGGGCTCCAGTATCAACGCAGAGTCTGCCGCCGCGCGATTGCCTGAACCCGAACTCGATGAATCAGTTTGATTTTCGACATCCGAAAAAATACTTTTCCAACCTGGAGATGACCATGTCACCGATAGACCCGCTGCAAAATTTCGACCCTAAAGCTCGGCCGACGCACCTCAAGTCGCACCTGATTGAGGCTCAGTCCTTGCCTTGGTCGGCCTCTCAGTTTCCAGGAATAGAGATGAAGATTCTTTATTCGGATCCAAGCGCCGGGTTATCGACCATCCTTTTCAAGCTGGCAGCGGGCGCCGTCGTTCCCTTGCATGAACACACTGCGGTGGAACAAACCTATGTGCTCGAAGGCAGTTTGGAGGATGATGAAGGTGAAGTCCATGCTGGCGGTTTCGTCTGGCGCCCGGGGGGCAATATTCACATTGCCACAGCACCGCGCGGTGCGATCATTTTGTCAATCTTCATGAAACCCAATCGCTTCCATAGCGGGGTGAAATTTTTTACCGAAACCGCCGCTGCGCAGCCGGCCTAAGCAGCGCAGGGAACAAGCTGAACGGCTTATTCCGCCTTGATATTGGCGTCGCGCACGACTTTGGATAAGCGGCTCACCTCTGACTTGACATGCTCAGCAAAAGCCGCCGGTGAAGGGCTGGCCACCAGTTCGATGCTGCGCTCGGCAAACCGCTTGATCAGCTCGGGCTGCTGAAAAGCTTTTTGAACTTCGGCGTGGAGCTTGGCGACAATTTCCTTCGGTGTTCCGGCTGGAGCCAACAAGAAATTGAGCGTGACGTCCTCATAGCCCGGGTAACCCGACTCGTCCAGGGTCGGGATGTCAGGAAACAGAGGCGAGCGCTGCAGGCTGGTAATGGCCAGCGGTCGCAATTTTCCGCTTTTCACATGCACGCCCGAAGTGCTGATCTGATCAAACATCATCAGGGTCTGACCACTGATGACGTCGACAATGGCCTGTGAATTGCCTTTGTAAAACACATTGAGCAGCTTGATGCCAGCGCGACTTGAAAAAGACTCAACCGCGATGTGACCGGTTGAACCATTGCCCGAACTCGCGCTCGAGAGTTCACCGGGCTTGGTTTTGGCCAGCGCGACCAAATCGGCCAGATTGCGCACCGTCGATCCTGGGTGGATCTCTAGGAACATCGGCACCCGGCACGTCAGGGTAATGGGAACGAAATCCTTGATCGGGTCATAACCCGGATGGGGAACGATGGAGGGCGCCGAAAAAAAAGTGCTCGAATGGGCTAACAAGGTGTAGCCGTCAGGGGCAGCTTTGGCCACCAGCTGGGTTCCCACCAGAGACGCTGCGCTAGGCCGGTTCTCAACCAAGACCGGCTGGCCCAGACTCTTGGCCAACTCCAGTGCCACGGTTCGCGCAACGATGTCCACATTACCGCCAGCAGCCACCGGAACGATGATCCGTATGGCTTTGCTGGGGTAATCGGATGTTCCTTGGGCCTGCACGCTGGCAGCGCCCAACAAACCGGCCAGCACAAGCGAGAAAAGAGAGGTATTCATTGCAGTCCCCTTATTGCGGTTTGATGCCAGCCTCTTTGACCACCCGTGCCCACTTGGCTGTGTCTTGCTCGATATACCGACCAAATTCGACCGGCGTCATCGGAACAGCTTCGACCGCTTCAGCCTCAAATCGTTTAACAATCTCGGGCAATTTTTGGATGGCTGTTAACTCTTTGTACAGTCGATCCAAAGCTGGTTTGGGGGTTCCGGTCGGTGCCATGACACCCCACCAGTTCACCGCCTCATAACCAGGGACACCAGCCTCGGCCATGGTGGGCACATCGGGCAATGTAGGTGAGCGCTTGGTACCGCCGACAGCCAAAGCCTTGAGCTTGCCCGATTTGATGCTGGGCAGGGTCTGCACCAAGGAACTGAGCATGATCTGGGTATTGCCCGCCATCACATCCATCATGGCGGGGCCGCCGCCTTTGAACGGCACGTTCACGATATCGACCTTGGCCATATTGGTGAACAAGGCGCTGCCCAGATGCTGGAAGCTGCCAATACCAGCCGATGCGTAGTTCAGTGAACCGGGTTTGGACTTGGCCAGGGCAATCAATTCTTTCACCGAGTTCACCGGCAAACTGGGCGTGACGACCAGTACATTGGGCCCGGCAGCGATCATGGCCACTGGAACAAAGGCCTTGGCTTGGTCATAGGGTAGTTTGTAGAGCGACGCGTTGGCGGCGAAGGCCGAGGAAACAAAAAGCAAGGTGTAGCCATCGGGCTCAGCTTTGGCCGCTTGCTCCGAACCGATTAAGCCACCGGCGCCACCCTTGTTGTCCACCACCACCGGCTGACCCAAGCGCTCGGCCAGTTGCGCGGCAATGACACGACCGACTACATCGTTGCTACCACCCGGAGGAAACGGGATGATCAGCTTGATGGCTCGACTAGGGTAAATGTCGGCAGCTTGCACCGGGGCGAGCACAGGGACACAGACCAGTAGCAGAATCAACATTCGATTCAGGCGAAGATTCAGACTCAAGTTCATAGCTCACATCCTTGCAGTTCAGGTGCACGAAGTTTGGAATTGATTAGGGTTTTAACCGTTGCTTCGCAGCATATCGCTAATTAACATCGTGTCCGACTCCCTTCCTTAAATTCATACGAGAAATCGACATGACAACTTCGACACGCTGGAAATTTCGCCCTGAAGGTTCGACTTGGGGCGATTTTGGAGCCGATGATCAATACGGCCGCATGAACCTGCTCACGCCCGAGAAAGTCTTGCAAGGCATGGCCGAGGTTAGAGAAGGTCTGGCTTTTAATTTGAGTCTGCCCTTGGATTTTCCCGGCGGCAACGTGCTCAATCCACGCCGCTTGCCGCCGGTACTGCGCCCCACGCTGCGCAATGGCAAGCCCAATCTAAATTACCAGTTGCGCTGCGACGATCCCAGTTGCACCGATGTGGTGAGCGATGACCTGGTCATCATGCACCTGCAATACAGCAGCCAGTGGGACAGCTTGGCTCATGTCGGCTCGATGTTCGACGCCGATGGCGATGGCACGCCCGAGCCGCTCTATTACAACGGATTCAGGGCCGGTGTTGACGTGCTCGGGCCGACCCAGGCCGAAGGTGCTGGCATTTTCGACTTCGTCAAAATCCCGCGCGAATCGACTTCGCAAGCCAAAGCCTTGGGCATAGAAAAAATGTCCGAACGCTGCGTTCAAGGCCGAGCCGTGATGATCGACTTGCACGCTCATGTGGGCCGCTCCCGGGTCAACATCGATTACCAGATGCTGATGGACATCATGAAGCAAGATGGCGTCAGCGTCGAATCCGGTGACATGGTGTGTCTGCACACCGGTTTTGCTGAAATGCTGCTGGAAATGAACCGCGAACCCGACGGCAAGTTGCTCGACAACAGTTGCGCTGTCTTGGAAGGGCGTGACCCCCGTTTGCTGCAATGGATCACGAACAGCGGACTGGCTGCGCTAATTGCCGACAACTACGCCGTTGAAGCTCACCCGGCCTCACCCAGTGCCGGCGCATGTGCCGCACTGCCGCTGCATGAGCATTGTCTGTTCAAACTGGGGGTTCACTTGGGAGAAATTTGGCATCTCTCCCCCTTGGCTCAGTGGCTTAGAGCCCACGGACGATCGCGTTTTTTGCTAACCGCCCCACCCTTGCGTCTGCCCGGCGCCATCGGCTCGCCCGCCACCCCAATCGCAACCGTTTGAGAAGCACCATATCCGAACAGAAAAGCCTCACTCAGACCCTTGTTGAGTTCATTGAGCGCATCGAATTTCCCTACCTTTCACCTGAAGCGATTCACCTGGCGTGTCGCTGCATGCTCGATACCTTCGGTCTCTACATCACTGGCTCGACCGAGCAATCGGATCGAATCTAAATTGCTGCGTCAAACCCATGCCCCCTGAAAAACCCGCTATAGTAATCGACTGCTGGCAGGGATCAAACCAGCAAAAGCCCCTGGTCAAAATCCAATCAGCACAGGTGGTTCAAATTCAATCGGCGCCAACAGGCTCAAGCCATGGAGCGACTTGCGACTAGCCGAAGCAGGGATGGGTTAACGCATGAAATTTCTCCATTTGTATCTAACAGCGGCTCTCTTGGGAACTGGTTTGTCCCATGCGGGTCCATGGGAAGATGGCTATGAAGCCTACCGGCGCAAAGACTACGCCGCTGCGGTAGCGAAATGGCAAACCGTGGCCGATAGCGGGAACGCGCAAGCCCAGTCACTATTGGGTTTAATGCATTTTTTTGGCCAAGGCGTTCCCCAAAATTATCCCCAAGCCCTGATCTGGCTTCATCTTGCAGCAGAGCAAGGCGAGCCCAAAGCACTGTTCAAATTAGGTTCCATGCATGTCAACGGACAAGGTGTTAAGCGCGACAATGTTCGCGCCGCCATGTGGTTTGTTCTCGCTTCCGAGTCAGCCCATCCGGAAGCCCAAAAAGCGCTGAATAAGGTTTCAGCTGAATTAAACCCAACGCAAATTGCAGTAGCCAACCGTCTGGCTCAAACCTGCATCCAGCGCGGATTCAAAGATTGTGAAAAGGATTAACCATCCTTGAATTTGACCGTGATACTGATGCGTCGATTGCGCGGATCCTTGGGGTCATTCGGGTTGTAATGATCGGTATCCGCCACCCCTTCGATTTGCGTAAAACGACCGGGGTTAATGCCTTTATTTTCTAAAACTGCACGCGTAGTCTCCGCTCGCTCAGCCGACAAAGACCAGTTATTACGCCCCTCCTTATTGGAGAATGCCACGCTGTCAGTATGTCCACGCACACTGATTTTATTCGGCAAAGAAGCCAATGAGTTGGCAATTTCAGTCAACAGAACCTGAGCTTTCGGCTGTAGTCGTGTGGTACCCAGTGGAAACATAGAGAAGTCTGCCTTGTCGATGATCTCAATGCGCAAACCTTCTTTCTCGCGTACAAATTGGACTTGGTTTTGCATTAGTTTCAAATTGACGTTTTCAGCGAGTTTTTCTTTGATCTCTTTCTCCATCTTCTCAAAGTTGGATTTGTCGCTATCTTCATTGGCTTGCTTTTTCTCAGCTTTGGTTTGCGCATCATTGTCACGCGCATTTTCACTATTGGGGGAAGGGTCGTTCTCCGTAGGTCCACCTTCAGAACGCGGTGTCAACCGTTCCAAAGCGGCGGTTTGCTTGGCCGTATAGGGAAAGCCTTCAGGGTCGATGATGGAACGACCACCCAAAATTCCATTGGAGCCGGCTGTAGCGCCCATGTTAATTTGACTATGTGAAGTCACAGGCGTAAAGAAGTCGGCCACGCTTTTGCGTTGCGTTTCTTGAGTGGCGCCCAAAATCCACATCAACAAAAAAAACGCCATCATCGCCGTCATCATGTCTGCTAGCGCAATTTTCCAGGCGCCACCATGTGCTCCGCCATGACCCGGCATTATCTTTTTGATAACAATAACTGGGGCCAGCGCTGCCGCAACAGGCTCCGCCACTTCCACCGTCGTCGGTACCAGAGTCAACGTTGGCGCTGCTTCGGTCTCCGGCTCGACTTTAACCGTGGCTTCGGTCGCCATTGCTATTTACCCCGCAAGCCATCAAATACATCGGCAAAGCTAGGCTGGTTGTGGTGACTGATGGCCACGCGCGCGGCCTCCAGGATCAAAGGCATGGGATGGCCATGCATGGTGCCAATGATGATCTGCTTGACCACATGGTACATACAGGCTTCATCTTCGATGATTTGAGCCAACCGCTTGGCAAAAGGCTCAAAAAAACCATAGGCTAAAAATACGCCGATGAAGGTACCGACCAGCGCCGCGCCCACCAAACCACCTAAAATCGCTGGAGGCTGATCAATTTGTTCCATGGTCTTCACCACGCCCATGACGCAGGAAACAATACCCAGCGCAGGCAATGCACCGGCCAACGTGGCAATCGCGTCCGAACCCTTGAGCTCGTCATGATGGTGAGTCTTGATTGCCGTGTCCATCACTTCCTCAACCGCCATGGGGCTGAGCGTTCCCTGCGAAACCACCATCAAGCGCACCGTGTCCGTGATCAAGTGCAGCAACGCATGGTCTTTGAGAATATTGGGGTATTCGCTAAAGATGGCGCTAGATTCTGGTGTTTCAATGTGGGCCTCGAGTGCAACAGCACCTTCGCTCTTAAGGGTTTTCATGACTTTCGAGACACAGAAAATGGTGTTGAGATAGTCCTGTTTATGGTATTTCGCACCCTTAAAAGTGCGACCTATCCCGGCAAACACCGCTTTGACGACATCGGGACTATTGCCAATCAACATGCCGCCAATGCCTGCGCCCAAGATACACCACCCCTCGATCGGTGCCGCATGAATAAAGGGAGCCAAGCTTCCCCCGCCAACCACAAAGCTGGCAAAAACGCTGATCAACAGAAAAATAATGCCAAAGATGCCAAACATAAAAATCCCAAAAAGAAAGTTGAATAGCAGCGCCTTAGATCATCCACCCGGTAACACCCTACCCATTGCTCAGTGAACGCGAGAAACCCCTTTGCTCTGAATCAGCGCAGGAACATCCCGCCAAGCATCACGCAGTTCAGTCATCAACCCCTGCAATTCTTCCAATACAGACAAGTCGTTGTAGGCATTGGCAAAAATCAAACGACGAGTGACATAGTTGTACAACTCATCCAGGTTTTGCGCCAACTCCCCGCCTTTCTGAAAATCGAGCGCTCCTTGCAAGCCCAGCACAATACGGCTTGCACGCACCATACTTTTACCTTTTTCCTGAATAGCTCCGTATTTCAAATGTCCTTGGGCTTCCACCAGACTGTCAACCAATCCGTCAAACAGCATCTGGATCAGCGCCGTGTTGCTGGCGACTGAAGCCTGGGACGCCAAATTGTCCACACCATAAGACTCCATGGCTTTGAAATTCACTCGCATCACTGCATCTCCCACTGGGTTTTCGTACACAGTTGGTATCGACGCCAAAAATAAAAACTTGAGATTCAATCGGCTTCAAAGCTAGGTCAGCCTTGGGTGCCCCGTTTTACCCAGTTCCTCGATCTTCAAAGTTAGTCTTAGTTTTTTAACAATTGCAGTGAGCAATTGGCTCACCCGGGATTCCGTCACGCCCAGTGTTTCGCCAATTTCTTTGAGATTGAGTTCTTCCACATAGTAAAGTGACATCAACAATTGATCGCGTTCAGCCAACGCTGCAATGGCTTCTGTAACGGCGCGCATAAAGTCCTTGCGCTCAATGATTGCATCGGGCTGACGCGATCTTTCGTCAGCGATTCCCATGACTTCGTCCGTGATCACCTCCATCGACAGCGTTTCAAACCGTTTGGCATTGCCCCGTTTTTTTTGAAACTCATCGAGCTCCTCCCCGGCGTATTCCGCCAATTCAGCTTGGGTTGGGGTACGTCCAAGTTCACTTGCCAGGACGTTGGTTGCCTTGGTTTCTAACTTATTGAATGCCACGGCAGAACGCGGCAAATAAGACAACTGGCGAACTTCATCGAGCATGGCTCCGCGCACGCGGCTCAAAGCAAAATTCTCGAAATCAATGCCCTTGGCTGGAATAAAGGCACGCGCCGCCTCTAGCAAGCCGATCATTCCAACCTGAATCAACTCGTCGAGCTCCATAAAGGGCGGAATCCGAACCTTGAGATGCAATGCAACCCGTTTCACCATGCCCAAGTGTGCCAACACCAGCGCTTCGCTGTTGTTACGAACTTCCTCATAGAGACGGGTCGATGCCACCATAGGACGCTCAGATCTGTGATCGAACCAGCCGTTCGACAAAAAACTGCATTCCACCAGAAATATTGTTGATCCGAGGAATTTGAGTGACTGACTTAGCCAGTCGAATGAAACTGCGAGCGCTAAGGGAGCTCGGAGCGTAGTTCAGAATAGGTTCGAATTTACGATGACCCTCCAAGATCAACTTGTCATCTTCAATCGAACCAATGTAGTTCGTGGTGTAGTTTAAAAACTGGGCACAAACTTGGTTGATACGGCGAAATAGGTTTTGACCGTCGGTCTGATTTTTAACCGCGTTAGGAATGATGTAGATTTCATTCAGGTCGTATTCTTGAATCAGCACCTTGATCATGCCGTAAGCGTCCGCAATTGATGAGGGGTCATCCCGCACAATGATGAAGCGCCGTTGACAGGCCTCCATGAACGCCAGCACAGAAGGGGAAATGCCCGCAGCCATGTCCACAATCAAATAATCTATTTCATCTTCCAGTGCACTGAAAGACTGGACAACACGTGAGGCTTGGTTGCGGTTTAGGGCCGCCAATTCGCTCACCCCGGAGGCGCCAGGAATCAACTTAATCCCTTGGCGAGTCGTGACGATAATTTCTTCCAACGTCTTTTGACCACTCATGAAGTGGCTCAAATTAAAAGGACAGGTACAGCCCATGGCAATTTGAGAATTTGCCAAACCCAAGTCAGCATCGAACATCATGACCCTGTTGCCTGACTGCTGCAGCGCTATTGCCAAGTTAACCGCCACGGTTGTTTTGCCTACGCCGCCTTTACCGCTGGCAATTCCAATGACTTCTGTCCGGTCCATTTTTTTCATTCTCTGTTTACCTGTTTCTCAATTAAAGGGGCCGCGCACTCCCCGAGGACTCAATGGCGTCAAGAACCGCGGCGCCAGTGCAGGCAGCTTAAACACCGGCGGTTTCGCCAATTGATTCGATCGTGCAACAGGGACCTTCGGCTCGGGCAACCTCGACAATTGCGCCAAAGCCATTTCAACCAAGGAGTTCGCCGTCAAATTGAGTTTTAAAGCAGTTCGTTGGGCACCGTCGCTGGCTGCACTTATAGCCAGAAAATTATCGCAGAGAAATTCAACCAAGGGCCACGGTTGAATAGATTCATCGAGCTTGCTGATCATTAAGCTGTCCCAATGAATCCCCGATGCGCGCAAGATACGCCTTAAGGTCGCTGATGATGAATCGGCCGCTACCAGGGCATGCTTGCCGCAGGAGGGGCAGACAGACTCAATTTCTGCGATTCGTTCTGCCAATTGCGATGATGCGGTATCAATCAAGATCAGTTTGTAATTCCCCAATGCCCGCAGTACGGTAGTGAGCTCTGCACTGCTGTCGGCTCGGAAACACTCTACGCCCGATTGACTTGCAAGCGCCTGGGTGTGACCCCAGGCACCTGCCCTGCTGTCGCGGTAACTCACCAGAGCAACTTTGATGCTGCCATTTTGTTCTGCAGCGTGACTGGCCAATCGAATCGCCATTGAGGTCTTGCCGACCCCGCTGGGACCAGCAATCAAGTGCGTCCCGTTTTGCGGCAAAGCCAGATTGGGTAAATGCACTACCTGTTCCAACTGCTGACGAATAAGCAACAGGGCTTCCTGTTCACCACGCATGTCTTTGACCGTATCGAGCAAAAGTGTGCGCAGCCCCGTTGGCATTCCAGCCTGGGTAAATGAAAGCAACAATTCATCAACTTCCGGCGACAGTTTCAAGCCGTTCTGCCAGCCAGACGTCTTTTGATTCAAACTGAATTCACGCCGCAAAGCTGCTAATTCATCACGAATCTGCCCCATGATTTCACGATTTTTCAGGTAGTCGAATTCTTGGGCAGCCTGAGAAATTTCAGTATTCTGGGTTTGCAAAGCTACTGATCCAACAACAGGATGTGATTTGGTTTGAGCCAACACCAACTGGCTCAAAAAGTTAGCGGTGGGTTCAGCCTGCTCACTCGGACTGTTACTTTGTTGATCACTGGTTTCAAGGGTTTTTTCATCGATATCGAGCGCCACCACCAGTTCCGTTTGCCCCCCCACCGTGTGATTGGAGATCACCAACACGTCCCGTCCGTACAACTTCATTGCAAGATCGGTAGCGCTTTTAGTGTCATTGGCAAGGATACGTTTGAGTTCCATGGTATTGGCCTAGTACAAGGGGGTAAATCAGCGCGCTGCTTCGCGCTTGCTATCCGTATTGGGCGTTTCAGCGTGGACGGTGTGAATCACTTTGACCGCTTGGTCATCTGGAATCTCGCCGTAGGACAGAATGACCAACTCATTGACACGGTGCCGAACCGACTTGGCAAGCCAAGGACGGATCGCGGGAGAAACCACCAACACAGCGCCGTGTCCCTGATTTTCAACTTCTTTCGCACCCTCGCGCAGCGCAACAAATAGACGCTCGGCCAAGCCCGGCTCGATAACCACGCCTTGTCCATGATCTTGTTGCTGCAGGACATTGTGCAAGAGTTGTTCTAGCCCTGGATCCAGCGTCATCACCGAAAGTATTTCCTTGTCGTCAACCATCCCTTGCACAATCAGGCGACCCAAGCGCGGGCGCACCAAGGCAGTCAAGTGTTCAGGGTCTTGGGTTCGGGCGCTGACCTCGGAGAGCGTTTCGACGATCGTGCGCATATCCCGAATCGATACCGCATCATTAAGCAAACTCTGCAAAGTCCGCGTCAATACGCCCAATGAGAGTTTGGTGGGAATCAAATCTTCCACCAATTTGGGGGATTTGACCGTCAGCTTATCCAGCAATTGCTGCACTTCATCATGGCTGAGCAAATCAGCTGCATTCTCACGCAGGACTTTGTTCAAGTGGGTAGCTATGGCTGTTGCGGCATCGACCACGGTGTATCCCAGGGCACGTGCGTGATCTCGCTGGGAAGGCTCGATCCAAACGGCTTGCAGCCCGAAAGCGGGCTCTTGGGTCGGAACCCCTTCCAAAGAACCGTAAACCTGGCCTGGATTTATCGCCATCTCACTGCCCACTTTCACCTTGCCGCGACCACGGATCACCCCTTTTAAGACGATGTGGTAGCTGTCGGGATCGATGCTCAAAGCATCGCGAATGCGAACTGGTTGGATCAGGAAACCCAATTCGGCAGAAAGTTTTTTACGCACTCCTTTAACGCGAGTCATCAGCTGGCCACCGGTTTCGACATTAACCAGGGGAATCAGACCATATCCAATTTCCAAGCCCACCAGGTCAACCTGATCGAGATCCTCCCAACCCAACTCTTTGAGCGGATCAGGACCTGCAAGCGCAGCCGCCATAGGCTCGGGCGAATCCGAAGCGAGCTGGCGCCGCAACAGCATCACCCCCAGCACAGCACAGGTTGCCGACAGGGTGATAAATACCAGATGCGGCATTCCAGGAACAAGACCCAAAATCGCCATGATGCAGGACGTCACGAACAATGCGCTCGGGTTCCCCAGCTGAGATCCCACTTGCTCGGTGATCGACTCCGTCGTTGTCACCCGTGTCACTACGATGGCCGTTGCCAGAGAAAGTAGCAAAGAAGGAATTTGTGCAACCAAGCCATCGCCTATGGTCAACAGCGTGTAAATACGGCCTGCATCACTAAAAGAAAGTCCATGTTGGCCAATACCGATGGCCAAGCCCCCCACCAGGGCGATGATCAAGATCAGCAAGCCCGCAATGGCGTCGCCGCTGACAAATTTGGATGCGCCATCCATGGAACCGAAAAAGTCCGATTCTTGCGCTAGCTCAGAGCGACGGTTTTTTGCAGTTTCCTGGTCAATCACCCCTGCATTGAGGTCGGCATCAATCGCCATTTGCTTGCCCGGCATGGCATCCAGCGTAAATCGGGCATTCACCTCCGATACCCTGCCCGCACCCTTGGTCACGACGATGAAGTTAATGATCATCAAGATGGAGAAAATAATGAATCCCACGACATAGTTGCCACCAATGACAAACTCTCCAAAAGCCGCGATCACCTTGCCTGCCGCCTCGTGACCTGTATGGCCATCCACCAAAATCACACGGGTTGATGCCACGTTCAAAGCCAACCGCAGCATCGTCGCAAACAGCAAAATGGTCGGGAATGCAGAGAATTCCAGCGGCTTGCGGACTTTGATTGCGATCATGATGATCAGCAGGCTGGATGCGATGTTGAAGGTAAACAACACATCCAACAAAACCGGATGCATGGGAATGACCAACATGCCCAGGAGCAACAACACCAACGCCGGAATGCTCAGGTCATTGAAATTGAATTTGGACAGGTTTTGTCGGAACGTCGACAGGGCCAGCGAACTCATAGTGAAATTCTGGAGAAAAACATGGCTTTGGGTCAGGCAGGAGACGGGTTTGGCTTCATGGGATCAAGCTGAGGCAATCTCCGTGCCATGTATTTTCGACACTCGCTGCGCTGAGGGGTTTTTAGAGCGGCAATTTGTTTCCAGTCACATTTCTTGCATCGTAGTTTTCATCCACACGCTCCCGTGTCTCTTTTAGGATGAATGGCTCCATGGATACCCAACTCAATTTTCTACCCGCTAGTCCCATCTTGCCCAGTGTGCTCGATGGTGCCAGCATTGCTCCTCAATCTCCCACGCCAGCGATCGGAGGAGAGTTTTCGGCACTGCTAACCGGCCAAATGCTCAAAGCCGAGCGGCAACTATTTGCCGCACAAGCATTGGATGGAACTGGATTGCAAGTCCTTCCTCTGGGCAGCAAAATCAAGCTGATTACCAGCGATGGCCCCGTGCCCGATATGGCCAGTTTGGCTGCGTTCGCCCGAACCCAAGGTCTAGACGAAGCAGCAGTTCAATCCTTGTTTGGCGAGAACACCGTCCCGGCCAACCTCCTGGTTTCGCCCCCACCGACCAAATTTCAATTGGGTCTCAGCAACTTCTCAGGGTTTACCCCTGGGTCTTGGTTTCCTGAACAACCGCCCCCAACCATTCAGGAACCAAGCCCGAATCGACCAGGAAAGCTGCTGACCCAAACTGCCGAGCTCATTCCTGCCAACCTAGAGTTGCTTGTGCCCCATGTACCAGGCAGCACCGGCCAGGTCAACGGGCTCCCACCTCGCAGCGAAACGCCCTCCAGCTCCAGTTCCCAACCTGACAAGCCGAAATCAGGGCTCGCCTTATTGCAGTCTGCCACCGAGTTCAGTCCTGGCAGTCCAACCCTACTGGTGCGCCAAGTACCAGGCAGTACCGGCCAAGTCAACGGGCTCCCTCCTCGCAGCGAAAAGCTCTCCAGCCCCATCTCGGTATCCAGCGGCCAAGTCGACAAGTCGATCAAGGATCTACCCTTATTGCAGTTTGCCCCCGCGCTCAACCCAGGCCATCTGGTACGTCTAATGTCACCCCTGGCAGCAACCCCAACCCCAACCCCAACCCCAACTTCAACTTCAACTTCAACTGCAGCGCAAGATCTGGTGGCTCTTGGCGCTGCACCTCCCATCATCGCCAACAGCAACTTTGCTTCTTGGATGCCACTGAAAGCCAGCACATGGGTAGATGCCAGCACAGTGGCAGACACCAACGCAGCGAGTTCCGAGGTGGCTATTCAAGATGCGGTGCGTCTAACGATTATTCCGCCCAACCAGGTTGTCACGAAACGCTTGGCTCAAATGTCCGGAAATTCCGAACCCAACACCTGGACCACCTTATTGGCCGGCAATACCATCCCAGCTTCAACACTGGCAACTGTTAAGGAATGGGAAACTTTGCAGCTTGACATACCCGATGACTTGTTACTGACCCTGCTGGATAGACCCCAGGAACCCCCAGTCAGCGATTCGTTTGACAACAGCGCCAGCAGCCCCCGTTTGGGAGAAGCCATGGCCATTGCTTCTCCAAGCGCGAGCCACCACGCCAAAAGCGAGCCCACCAATTTGCCAGCTCAAGTGGAACAGCGTTTCATCCAGCAACAACAACTGGCAGACAAACTCGCACAGGCACTGGCCCAACGCTTGGTCGGACAAATGGAGCGCGGGCAATGGAAAATTCAAATGCGCTTGCAACCCGAAAATCTGGGTCAAATTGATGTGGAGCTCAAACTGCATGCCGGTGGTCTGGATGCGCTGTTCAGTGCTGAAAATCCACTTACCAGAGAGCTCATTACCCAGGGTTCCGGAAAATTAAAAGATAGTCTGACACAGGCTGGCATGGCAGTTGCTTCGGTATGGGTGAATGGCGATCAAAATCGTCAATCTGGCGGAAATTCGACACCCTGGAATAGCTTTAACGCCACTGCTAGCGTAGCAACGGGGAAACCCGATAGCGTTGAAGAGGTCGTGGCATCCGAGAAGGGTGGGGCCGCTGTAACGGATGGATTGAATATATGGGCCTAACAACCCTAGCCGCTTAGACATTGAAACTGAACCACTACCCAAAGGTGCCCTATGGCCAAACCAGCAGCAAGTGCAGAGGACGTTGAAGTCAAACCCAAAAAACCCATCGTCAAGATCATTTTGGCGCTGGTTGGACTGGTGCTTCTGATTGCAGGAACCATGGTAGGGACACTCTTCATTGCAGGATTCTTCTCCAAACCCCCACCCAACCCAGACCAGGCGATGGTCGAAGAAACCGGTCACGACAAGCCTGCGGCTGATACGCACGGAGGTAAAAAGCCGGAAGCCGGACATGGCGGCAAAGTTACGGCAGAAATGCCGAAACTCAATAAAAAATCACCCGATAGTCCACGTTTTGAATACACCTACCACCAGTTAGTTCGCGAATTTTTGGTCAACTTAGTAGGTTCGCGCAAAGTGATGTCGGTGCAAATCGCGATCATGACGCGTTACGACGACCGGGTAGTCGAGAACGTTAAAAAACATGAATTTGCGCTTCGCTCGGTCGTGATGGATGTGATGCGACAGACCTCCGAAGCAGATTTAAGCAAACCCGATTTCCGCAAAAACTTGGCCATCAGGATCCGCGACGCTATGAATTCCCTGATTGAAAAATACGAAGATTTCGGCGGCATCGAGGACGTCTACTTCACCACGTTCATTGTTCAGTAATTCGCTTCAAACCCGAGCCCACAACTTGAACCATGGCTGATAACCTGCTTTCCGCCGACGAATTTGCAGCCCTCGCCGAGGGCGTGAATGATGGCTCAATCCCCGTAGATACGGGGTTTAACACCACAGCACAGGTCAAAAAACACGACTTGGCCAGCGAAGACAGCAGCCTCGGCGTGAACATCAGCTCGATTGACATGATCAACGAGCGATTTATCCGTCTATTTCGACCAAGCTTGATGGACGTACTGCGTACCAGCCCACGCGTCAATCCGACCAAAGTGCAAATTATCAAATTTGGCCAATACATCAAAGACTTGAAAGCACCCCTGTCGGTCAATGTGGTGCGAATGAATCCACTGCGCGGCTACTCCATCGTGGTGATTGATCCCACCATTGTTTTTAGCTCGCTGGACAGTTTTTTTGGTGGATTTGGCCAAGGTACGGTGGGGCAGTTATCGCCTGGACGGATGTTCACACCGATGGAAATGCGCATCATCAGCATGATTTTAGATGTCACATTTCGCAACCTGAAAGAAGCCTGGGCCCCCCTGATGGCCTTGGATTTTGAGTTCGTCAGCGCAGAGATCAACCCCCAGTTCGCTCAAATATCCGATGAAAACGACCTGGTCATTGTGAGTCGCTTCGAAACTGAAACCGCAACCAAAAATCTCGGTTTTATCGACATCGTCCACCCCTACGCCTCACTCAAACCGGTTCGTGAATTGTTGCGCAGCCGAGTCCAGACCGGTGATGGCAATGAAGAGTCAGATCGTCAGTGGCACGATGAACTCGAGGCTGCGGTCGGTGGCTCTTGCTTACAAGGCTCGGTGATTTTGGGAAACATCAACGCCACACTCAAAGCGGTTGAGTCAATGAAAGTGGGTGACATTTTTTATTTTAAAAAACCCGAATTGGCGTGTCTTCAGACCAACGGGATTCCCGCATTCGATGTCCATGTTGGAAGCTTAGGCGCCCAAACCGCAGTCCAAATCGAGCGCGCAGTGGCTCCTGGCAACAACTAATATTTTCAGGAAAATCATGACCGAAACCCTCGAATCCAACGTCCAAACCGACAGTCCAGTGATGGACCATCAAATCAACCCGGATGTCCTCCAAAACATCAGCGTCACGCTCAGCATTGAAGTCGGTCGAGCCATGATCAAAATCAAGGATTTGATGCGACTGACGCAGGGCAGCGTGGTAGAACTCGATCGTATTGCGGGCGAACCACTTGATTTGTTGATTAACAACACCGTTGTGGCGCAGGGAGAAGTCGTTCTGGTCGGCGAACGCTATGGCATTCGCCTGACCCGCGTCGTCCCCGCGTCCGAGCGGATGAAAAATCTGTAACAGGGTTGACCATGGGATCGACCGGCGTTAGCGCAATTGATTGGCTACGCGTAGCCGGTAGCATCGTTTTAGTCTTACTGCTCCTCGCCGCCCTGCTATGGACACTGCGCCGCATGAAGACCCTGCAAAGTAGCCAAGGTGGCGAACGCAAGCTCCACGTCATCGAAACCATCAGCGTCGGCCCCCGACAAAAAATTGCCTTATTGCAGGTCGCCAACCATCAGGTATTGATCGGTATGAGCGCCACTCAATTCACCGCGCTAGGCAGTTGGGAAGCTCCAGTCGCACCAAAAGGAAACGATCTTGAAATCTAAACTGTGGGTACTCGGTATTGCCCTGTTCTTACTGATTCCTGCGCTTTCTTGGGCGCAAGGAATACCCATGGTGAACGTCAGCGGTTCAGGCAAAGACACGCAGTACAGCCTGTCTTTGCAATTGCTGGCCTTGATGACAACACTCACACTGCTGCCATCACTGCTGCTGATGATGACCTCTTTTGTGCGAATCATCATCGTCATGTCTATCTTGCGCCAAGCGCTGGGAACCGGTCAAACCCCGCCCAACAATGTATTGGTAGGTATCTCACTTTTTCTCACTTTTTTCATCATGTCGCCGGTATTGAACGATGTGTATCAAAAAGCAGTCAGCCCTTATATGAGCCACTCGCTAAATTTTGATAAAGCGATCGCAGCCGCTGAAGTCCCCATTCGGGATTTCATGGTGAAGCAAACCCGTGAAGATGACATCGGTTTATTCATGCAAATGGCCCGAAAGCCTGAAGTCGCCGGTGCCGAAGCCGTGCCCTTTACCACCCTGGTACCGGCCTTTATCACCTCTGAACTCAAAAGCGCTTTCACCATCGGTTTCCTGATTTATGTTCCCTTTGTCGTCATTGACCTGATCGTCGCCAGCGTGCTGATGTCGCTAGGAATGATGATGTTGTCGCCCATGATGATTTCGATGCCGTTCAAGCTGATGTTGTTTGTTTTGGTGGACGGCTGGGGTTTGATCATGGGTTCTCTGGCTGCGAGTTTTGTAACTTGATGTCGGCGTAGCTTGGTCACGAATCTCAACTTCAACTTATCAGGATTTCAATCATGGATATCGCAGCTGTCATTGATATTGGACACTTGGCGCTTTGGATGACCGTTTTGATTTCTGCACCTCTGCTCGGGATGGCGCTCGCCGTCGGTCTGCTGATCGGGATTATTCAAGCGGCTACCTCCATCAACGAGTCCACTTTGAGCTTCATCCCCAAGGTCGCAGCCTTGGCCATCACCTTGGCAATCGTTGGTGGCTGGCAGCTGAGCACGCTGGTGGACTACACCCGCAGCATGTTCCAACGTATTCCGCATCTATTCACCTGAAACAAATCAGGCCGTACGGCATTCAACATGAACTTACTGGCCAATGACATCGTAGATCGTTTTTATGGGTTCTTATGGCCGATGCTGAGAATCTCAGCGCTGCTGTTGTCGGCGCCCGTTTTTTCCTTGCGAGCGCTCAATCTGCGCCTGCGGATTTTGTTGGCCTTGGCCCTGACTTGGATGGTTTATCCGCTTTACACCTGGCCTCGTCTTGATCCGATGTCAGCCGCTGGGCTGCTAGAAGTATTCAACCAGGTCGCCATCGGATTACTGATGGGCTTGAGCTTGCAAATCATCACGGCCGCGATTTTGCTGGCGGGACAGTCGGTCTCCAATGCGATGGGCTTATCGATCGCCAGCATGATGGATCCCAACCTGGGCAATGTGCCGGTGATTGCCCAATTCCTCTTGATACTGTCAACCTTGATATTTTTGGGACTTGGCGGGCATGCCATGTTGCTGAGTTTGGTCGTTGACAGTTTTACCAGTTTACCCATTGGCCAAGAGCTGCTCACTGCCAAGTCTTGGGCTCACTTCGTGAGTTGGAGTTCAATGATTTTTTTAGGCGCGGTGTTACTCGCTTTGCCCGTGATGGTGACTTTGCTGTTCATCAACATCGGCCTGGGGGTGGCAACCCGTGCCGCACCCAGTCTGAATATTTTTCAAGTCGGCTTACCCGCCATGATCGTTGCTGGTTTTGGCGTTCTGATGTTGGCCCTGCCCAGTATCGGAGCACGCATAGAGTGGTTGTGGCTGCAAGGATTTCTCGAAGTCCGCGCTCAAATCGGTTTGAACTAGGCCTGAAATCATGTCAGAAGACAGCGCACAACGCACCGAACAACCCACAGCACGCAAGCTCAAACGTTCGCGTGAAGAAGGCCAGGTCGCGCGCTCGGTCGAATTGTCGGCTGCAGCCGTTATGTTTGGTGCCGTGTTGATGCTGATGCTGATGGGGGCGGTCTGGTTTCGCCAATTGTCGAATTACTTCGCCGCTGGATTTCGTTTCGATCGCAAGGTGCTCGAGACGCCATCCTTGCTACCACTGGCTTTCTCGAGTCAGATGAGTGATGCTTTCTTGCTGTTGCTGCCCATGATGTTAGTTACTTTGTTTTTGGCGATATTGGCCAGCGGCGTTACCGGTGGATTTTTATTCTCACCCAAGGCCGTGTTACCCAAATTTTCCAAACTCAGCCCTTTGGCGGGTTTAAAAAGAATGCTGGGAACCCATGCTGTGATGGAACTGGTCAAATCCATACTCAAATTTAGCTTGATCGCCGGCGTACTTTTAGCCCTGCTCAACCTGCATTTCGCTGAATTGATTTCCATGGGCTCGATGGACCTGGAATCCGCTTTGTCATTGACTGGAACTTTGATTTTTGAATCACTGTCCTGGTTAACGCTGAGCTTGGTCCTGATCGCCTTGGTTGACGTCCCCTACCAACGCCACACATTCATGAAGCGTATGCGGATGACCAAACAAGAAATTCGTGACGAACTCAAGGACATGGAAGGGCGACCGGAAATCAAAGCCCAGTTGCGACGCCGTCAGCGTGAAATAGCCAGTGCTCGCATGATGCAAAAAGTCAAAGACGCCGATGTCATCATCACCAACCCCGAACACTTTGCCGTCGCCTTATGCTATGACCCAAGCTCTGATGGCGCCCCCATTTTGTTGGCTAAAGGAGCGGACTTTATGGCCGCACTGATTCGAAAGGAAGCCAAAACACACAGTATAGAAATTTTTGAAGCACCTCAACTTGCACGTGCGCTGTACTTCACCACTGAGCTCGATCAACCTATTCCAGAAACTCTTTACTTCGCTGTCGCCCAGGTGATTGCCTATGTATTTAGCTTGTCAAATGTTCAACCAGGCGTGGAACCGATGGCCAGACCCCAGCCCAAGATTCCGAAATCCATGCAGTTTGATCCAGCAGGCAAACCGCTTGAGCCCGAGAAAGTCTCCCCATGAGCGTATATACCTACCAGGCTGAGGATTCTGTTGCCGGCGACCAGCCCCTGTTTTTTCGAGCCACTGACCGACTCCGGCTCGAAGGCTATGTTGCCGCACTGACTCAAAATGGCATGAGCCTGTCCATGGTCAGCGACCATGATGTGATTCTCGATCATTATGGCAAGTTGCTAGTCGCTCGTTTACGCGAAGTCGCACCGCAAATTGAGATCGAAGTGTGTTTCCCTGCCAATGCCGAGGCCTTGATTTCACGCTTTAATGATGTATTGAAAACGTATTCGATACAGGAGGCCATGGACACCCAAGTCCCAAGCGCGCCGCCCAAAATCTGGATGGTGCATGACGCTTCCGCCCTGCCCGACAACGAAATACAGTTGTTGGCGCGACTGGTGCAGAATTTCCCGGGCGCCAATATTCGCGTCATCATGCTCATGACCCAAGCCAGTCAGAAGCAGCTGTTGCTGAGCATGTTTGGTCGGCGTATTTTGAACTGGGAGATCGAAGCTCCCAATTCAGAGCAACGCGCTGCGCTGTTGGAGCAAGCGCGAGAGCAAGGCCGTGAAAACCTGGTCAGCGCGCTGTTAATGCAACTCACACCAGCGCCTGTTTCTGTTAGCGCTCCCCTCGCCGCCCAAACCCCTAGCAAGGCACAAGACAAACCGCTGCTGAAATCCAAAAAATTCGGCATCGGCCAAGGCAGGAAAATAACCTGGATTGCAAGTAGCCTTCTACTGTTAATCGCCTGTGGCGTATCCGTTGGACTTTGGTACTCGGGCTTCTCCATTCCCCTGCTCGCTGCTGCGCCAGCCATGAACAAGCCAGTTCTCGCTGACAATCAATCCGCCATCGCGCCACCACCTGAAATCGCAAGCCAGCAAGCGCAAGATGTCGCCAAGGACATCGAGGAAATAATAGTCACACCGGCACAAGCTCAAGCCGGACAGTCGTGGCTCTTGAAAATGGCAGCCACTACTTTTGTGGTGATTCACAGCACCGCGTCAAGCCATCAAGAAGCCAGTCTTTGGCTACAAAACCAGCCCAAACTCAAACTCGCACAGATTGTTGCCCACAACTTACCGAATCAGGCTGGTCTGCAATTTTCAGTCATTTCAGCGCCCTTCACGTCAAGCACTGAAGCCCGCGGTTTCGCCGACGGCCCTGGCATGCCCAGGGACGCGTCAGTCCATTCTGCACAATTCATCAAAGAACAATTTCCCTCAGAGTCCAAGAACCTAATCTCACCCCAACCGGAGAGAAAACAATGAATGAGCCCCAATTCATTCACAGCAGCGCGCCTCATGTCGTGGAAATGGCCGAAGGCAGTCACGACGCGCGAAGCAAAACTACGCACCAGACCACCGAGGTACAGCACACTGTTAACGACACAGCTGAACTGGTCCTTAGCAACCCTGCGCCCGAACGCAAACCCGATTCATTCAGTCCTTCGGGCACTACGCCCAGCAGTGCATCCACGGTGATATTCCCACCGGATGTCAGTGCTGGCCCTCGACCTGACAGCAGCTTTCCCACTTCGGTCCCCGTAGCGGTGGCATTCAACCTAACCGGCCATAAACAGACGACCGCCCCACATGAACACCACGCGCAGTCTGATTTTTCAGAGCGTCTCAACCATTTGAAAAATGAGAATAACCATATTCGAGCAGAGCTCAAACGACGCGAATCATCAACGCCAAACAAAGATTAACCATCCCACCTCTTTTTAACGGGTACTACTTATGACTGAAACAACTGCCGGTAACCCCAACCCTGAACCATCAACTTTAGAATCGACTGAAGTGCAGACCCACCCTAGGGCCGACAGTTCAACGCCGGAACTCGAATCATCTGTGCCTGCTCAGCAGCTTGCCGAACCCATCGATCCATCGAGTGAGCCCGCTGTTTCGGTCGAATTGCAAGCTATGGAAGACGACCCCGAAGTCAAAGATGTGAAATCCACTCTGCTGGACTCCGCCGTGCTCGCCAACCAAGCGGCAAGTCAAGCCCTCAAGGCCGGAGCCGATTTCCAACAGGTCCGCCAGGACCTGATCAACACTCACGCATCGCAACGCAAACAGGGCGTGCTTGTTCTGGCCAGTTGCGGCACCCTGATGGTTGTTGCCATGGTTTTATTCGTTTTCATGTCTTCGCGGCTTCAGCAGCGCATTGCACAGGCCGACGCCATGCTGTTGGCTGTCGGTAAACGGGTTGTCACCATGAATGAATCGCTGGAGCAAATTAAAAATGCCGGGGAGATGTTGCGCGATATTTCAAGCAACCAAAATGTGATCAGCAGCCAACAAAACAAGTTGGATGGGCGATTAGATGAAGTTCTGCGAGCGACACATCATGCAGCAAGCAATCCGAGCAAAGACAACAAGAATCAGGACATCAGCAAGCTGCTGCAAGCCATGGATTTACAGATTCAAAATAATTCCAATACCCTGAAAAGCTTGTCGGCTCAACTGCGACCCAAACCGGCAGCAAGCCCCGATCCGGTCTTGGTTCGGCGCGAAGTAGAAGCCGCCTTGCTGCGACAGCAAAGTAAAGCGGCTAGCCCGGTCACCTCGACTGCAGCGCCCGTCGCGAGTCCCGCCCCAGTAGCCAGCCCCGCAGCCGTCAAACCTGTTGAACGCTTGGTCCAGTACCCACGGGTGCAGAACACGGGGAACTGAAAAACTTTAAAAATCCGCCATGCTCTAGGACGCTGTACGCAGACCAAACTTTTGAATTTTTTCGATCAACGTCGTTCTTTGCACGTTCAAAATTCGAGCTGTCTGGGAGACGTTGCCTTTGGTCCGGCTCAGCGCTTGGGCGATCAAGTCACGCTCAATTTCAGCCAATCTGTGTTTGAGTGACAACCCTTCAGGCGGCAATACGGGCAAGGCTTCGGACAAAAAAGAAATTTGTTCTGCCGCATTGGGCATCACCGTATCCGATGTGGCGGACGACTTACTGTCAAAAATCCCACCTGAAATGGGTAAGACATCGATGTCATCACGCAAGGCAAAGACAGTCGATTGACTCAAAGTCGAAGCCAGCGGAGGCAGCTCACCGGCTTGAGACAAGGCTTTGAATTTGGCCAAACCTTTGGGTAACAGCGACTCCGAAAAAGATTTCAATTCCAGACGATGCCCCGGGAAAAGGGTGCTGAAGCGGTCCACCAAATTGGACAGTTCTCGTACGTTACCGGGCCAATGGTAGGCCTGCAGCGCATAAGCAAAATCAGGGTAAAAACTGATGGGTTTTTGATCCTCCATGGCGAAATTTTTAGCAAAAAATTCCAGCAATAAAGGCACGTCGGCCACTCGCTCGCGCAAGGGGGGCGTACTCAAGGGCAGCACATTGAGTCGGTAATACAAATCTTCCCGAAATCGCCCCGCAGCAATTTCTTCTTCCAAATCGCGGTGAGTTGCCGCAATCACGCGCACATCGACAGCTACCGATTTAGACGCGCCCAGGGGATCGATGGTGCGCTCTTGCAAAACTCTTAACAACTTGACTTGCAGTTCCAACGGCAGATCGCCAATTTCATCCAGGAAAATGGAGCCGTTATGGGCTAATTCAAAGCGCCCTTTGCGATCGGTCATCGCCCCTGTGAAAGCACCTTTGCAGTAACCGAACAGTTCGCTTTCTATTAAATCTTTGGGAATGGCTGCGCAGTTAATCGGAACAAAATTTCCGCCGCAGCGAGGCGATAAATCGTGGAGCGAACGGGCTACTATTTCTTTGCCGGTTCCGCTCTCCCCGGTAATCAATACCGTCGAGCTTGATGCCGCGACCACCGGAAGCAAATTCCGAATCGCTCGAATAGCATCACTTTCACCAACAAATTTAAGCGAGTTCCTGGACATGGTAAACAGTGGCGTCAAACACCTATGGAAAAATAAAAATTACTGTAAGAATGATAACAGTCATTGCATTGCATAATATTTAACGAGAACATGATCATTGCCCCAATAAGGTACCCCTACTCCGTGACAGAGAACGTCGTTGACCCGCAACTAGCTGCACTCAATAACCTTGGCCTGATGTACGCCAAAGGTCAGGGTGTTGCCCAGGATTTCGCAGAAGCGGTCAAATGCTACCAACTCGCAGCTGAGCAGGGCGCGGTTCAGGCTCAATCCAATTTGGCAGTCATGTACGCCCAGGGTCAGGGCCTAAGCCAAGACCATCAACAAGCCCATCAATGGTATCGAGCTGCAGCGCTCCAAGGATTGGCCTATGCGCAATGCAACCTAGCCACGATGTACGCCAATGGACAAGGCGTGGCCTCTGATTACCAAGAAGCGCTGAAGTGGTACCAGGCAGCAGCTGACCAAGGGGATGTCACCGCCCAGCTCAACCTTGGCGTGATGTACGCCAACGGCCAGGGTGTGGCCCAAGACTACGACAAAGCACTGGCGTGTTACCAGTTGGGCGCCGAGATCGGTGAGCCAGCAGCCCAGTACGGCCTGGGTGTGATGTACGCCAATGGGCACGGACTTGCGCGCGATGTCCAAATGGCCTGCCACTGGTACACCTTGGCGGCCGAACGCGATCACCCCCAAGCGCAATTCAACTTGGGATTTATCTACTCCAACGGCCATGACCTTCCGCTTGATTACCCCAAAGCGATCCATTGGTACGAACAAGCAGCTTCTCAAGGCGAAGCAGCAGCCCAGTACAACCTGGGGGTCATGTTCAGTACCGCCCAAGGCGTGGCCAAAGACTCGGAAAAAGCACTTCAGTACTACCTTGCTGCCGCCCATCAGGGTGATGCAGCGGCCCAATACAACTTGGGGCTGATGTATGCCAACGGGCTCGATATTGAGCAAGACCACGTTGCAGCCTTGGCATGGTACCAACTCGCTGCGCAACAAGGTGATGCCCTGGCGCAATGTCACCTGGGCGTGATGATCGCCAAGGGTCAGGGGACAGTCGCCAATGACCGTGACGCAATGCAGTGGTTGAAGTTAGCAGCGGAGCAAGGAGAAGCTCGGGCACTTTACAACCTAGGCCTCATGTACCAAGCAGGTGGCGACTCGGAGCCCAACCACGAACTGGCACTGAACTGCTTCCGCCAAGCCGCGCGCCAAGGTCAGGTGGATGCCCAGGTCGCTTTGGCTTGGATGTATGCCAAAGGTCAAGCTGTGTTGCAGGACTTCGTGCGGGCACATATGTGGTTCAATTTGGGCGCAGTCAGTGCTGATGTCAACGCCTGCAGCGGACGTGAATTTGTAGCCGCGCAGATGGTTCCATCTCAAATCGCACAGGCCCAAGAGTTGGCCCGCAGCTGTCAACAAAATAACTACCAAGGGTTTGACTGATCCGATTCGAACAAATCGCCCAGTGCACTATGTCCGCATCTTCCGACAGTCCCATGCCAGAAGACAGCTTCACGCAAGCTTGGTTTTCCAATGCATTTGAAACCCTGGCATCGCGCCTGACCCAAGCGCAGTGCCAAGTCATCAGTTGTGTCGATGCTGCCTGCCCGCCTGCCTGGTTCAAGTTGATGCTGGCATGCCGCAGGCGGGGACTCGAGGTCACGTTGATCGTTCCTGCCATTGAGCTGAACCTCAATTCCGGCCTGGCCTGGGAAAGACTCACCGCCATGGGGGGCCAATTGATCTGGCTTGAAACCGATCGCGCTCGGATCTTGACGTCAGCCTGCGTGATCGACCAAAGCATTGTCATCAGCGGAAGCTTTGGCGATCTGAGGTCCGTTGCTGCGACGAATTTTTCAGGCATCGTGATTCAACATCGTCCCCAGACGGTTGACGCCTGTTGGCAAGGGTTAAACGAATTGTTGCAAACCAGAACCGGCGCTGTTCATCAGCCATTAGCTGTACCGGGCGACCCCAGCCCCCTGTCACACCAGCTGATTCTCAGGTCGAATCCAGCAACACAGCTTGCACCCTGGCAACTTGATTTATTGGCTGAGCATGTGATGGCCTTGGATGCGGAGATCGCCGACATGCACCGGAAAATCAATGCTTTTGACCGCCAGCAAGACCATGACATTGGGGATATTTTGCGGAAATTTCTGGATTTGAAGCAACGCTACCTAACCCAGCGCTACCACCAGTTGGGGGGCGAACAAGAACAGGCCCAAGCCCAGGCGGCGCAGACTGATTACGAGCAGTTCCAGAACCGAGAGAGCAGCCAAGCTCAGCTCTTCTGTGTTGAACCGCTGCAACCACAACAGCAAGAAGAAATCAAATCGCTGTACCGCAAGCTGGCCATGTTGTGCCACCCTGACCGGGTTCAAGAACACAACAAACAGCAGTCTCAAGATCTTTTCCAACGCTTACAAAGCAGTTACCGAAACTCTGATTTTTCAGCCCTGAAAAAGCTGGAACAGCAGTTGCAGAAACTCAAAGCGAGCGGTCACAGCACCACCACCGGTTCAACTGAAGGCTTAGCGCAACGATTGAATGATTTGCAAGAACGGCTGGCCCGCCAGTATTTGGCCCGCCAGCTAATTTTGCAAAATCCAACTTGGCGCACTTTGAATACCCAAAGTAACTGGGGCTTGTGGTTTTCCCAACAGGCCAGCTATTTGCAGGCTGAAATGCAACGTTATAGCCAAGCGTTGGAAGTCGCTGTTCAGCCGCCTCCATGAGCACCTCGCTGACATTCTCACCGAGCCACCCACCGAGCAGCATCACGCTGCAACGCTTGGATCTGGTCGCACAGTCCTTGGCCGATCTGAATAGCGGACGTACCGTGGCATTTTTTAAAAAATTCCCCGTGCTGCTCAAACACTGTTTGCAGCGTCATTACCCATTGCCGCCTGATTTGTTGAACCAGTCCAGCTTGCAATGGGACTGGCGGACTCTGAGCAGCAGCTCGAGCCTGCCCTGGTCGAGCGATTTGATCGAGCAGCATGCCAATGAGGTGGATTGGAACGCGTTAAGCAAAAACCCAGCTTTGCCTTGGTCAACCGACTTGATCGAGCGGTTCTGTGCACGCTGGAATTGGCAACTGTTGAGTGCCAATCCGGGTCTACCCTGGAGCAGTGAATTGATCCAGGCCAACGCACACCGATGGAACTGGGTGATCCTTAGCCGCAACCCAGACTTGGCTTGGAGCGCCAGCTTCATTGAGGCCAATGCGCACCGCTGGGATTGGACGGGTCTGAGCTGGAACATCGGCATCCCCTTTACCCAGGCGCTGTTGCAGCGTCATGTCGCTCAGTGGGACTGGTCCGGACTCAGTGCCAATCGAGCTATTCCCAGCGATCAGGCCGTATTCGACGAATTCTCACGCTATTGGAACTGGAGTGCTTTGAGTAACAACGTGGGCCTGCAATGGAGCCCCGACTTGCTTGAAAGGTATACAAGCCAGTGGGATTGGAAGATTCTCAGTTCTCAAACCGAAATAGCTTGGAGTGAAGCGCTGATCGACCAATACCGTGAGCGTTGGGATTGGTCCGCACTCAGCGCCAACCCCAGCTTGCCCTGGCAAGACAATATTTTGAACCGCTGGCATTCGCGTTGGAACTGGACGGCACTGAGTAAAAATCCAGCCCTGCCCTGGAACGAACAATTGATAGCCAGCCAAGCTGATCAATGGGACTGGGCAGCGTTGAGCGAGAATCCGACGCTCAATTGGTCGATCGCGCTGTTGCAGCACTACCATGGGCGCTGGGATTGGGATCGCCTGAGTTGGAACACCGGCTTACCTTGGAGCGATAGTTTGCTCAGCCAGTTCCAAAACGAGTGGGACTGGGTTGGCCTGAGTTGCAATGCCCAACTGCCTTGGAGCGAAACACTGCTGGCGCAATACGCCCAACGATGGGATTGGGAGCAACTCAGCGCCAACCCACAGTTGCCGTGGAGCAAGCCCGTGGTCCTCGCCTACGAAACCCAGTGGAACTGGGCCACACTGAGCGGACTGCGCCAACTGCCATGGGACACCGAGTTGTTCAGTGCCTTTTCTCAGCAATGGTTCATCCCCTTGGTGGCCGAACATCAGCACTTTGAGGTTGCAAGCCTTTCAAGGGCACAACTCTCCATGCTGTTAGCCGCTGAAAACAGCCCGGCATAAACTTTGCTTGGTATGGCGAAAGTAGCCAGGGTCGTCAGAAAACAGACAGTGATGGCACCAACACGCTGACTGAAACTACACAAGGAACCCCATGAGCAATGCCACGCACCATCCCGCCAAAGTCCAGCACATGGAGGCTGCTGCGCACCAGCCGCGTGGCCCGTACCAAAGCCATCAAACCATCAGCAACTTCATCGTGTCGCAACAAGTCCACCTACCCCAAGGACAAAAACTCTACATCCTGAGCCATCAAGCCCACCCGGTGCAGCACCTTGAACTGCCTCAAATCGAGGCCCCCCAAGCATGACGCAATCCAACTTTGATCGACGCCCTGCCAGGAGCCTGCCGTGAAAAGCTTGCTGGCTGATGCTGACGCTGCTTACGGCCGGGGCGACTTCGCCAATGCACTGCGGATCTCAAGGCCGCTGGCATCCTTGGACTTCGCTGCAGCCCAAAACAATCTGGGTTTTATGTATGCCAATGGGCAAGGGGTGGTGCAAGACTACGCCGAAGCCTTGAAATGGTACCAACTGTCAGCGGCCCAAGATTACGCACCAGCCCAGTACAACTTGGGCTTCATGTACTACAACGGTCAAGGCGTAGCACAGGATGATGGAGAAGCCCTGCAGTGGTACTTACGCGCAGCGGAGCAAGGCTTGTCCGATGTCCAGACCAATTTGGCTTTTATGTACAGCAACGGCCAGGGCGTGGAGCAAGACCTGACCCAAGCTGCAGCCTGGTTTGAACGAGCAGCGGTGCAAGGCGACGCGACCGCACAATTCAATTTAGCCTGCATGTATTTGGATGGGGAAGGGTTGGCCCCGGATGCCAACACGGCACGCAAATGGTTTGAATCTGCCGCCAACCAAGGCCACAGCTACGCCCAATTTAGTTTAGGTCTGATGCTGGCCCACGGACGTGGCGTGCCGCAAGACTTCGCCCTCGCCTGCCAATGGTACCAACTGGCGGCAGACCAAGGCGATGTGCCGGCCCAATACAATTTGGCGCTGATGTACACACAGGGTCAGGGAGTGGCCCTCGACCAGATTCAAGCTTACAAATACTACAGCTTGGCGGCAGAACAAGGCCACATTGATTCACACTACAACCTGGCTGTCATGTGTTCCCAAGGCCTGGGGCGCAGCGACAGCACCGAGCCCGACTTCATCAAAGCGCATGAACATTACCGCTGCGCTGCTGCACTGAACCATGGCCCAGCCCAGTTCAACCTGGGAATCCTGTTTGCCAATGGTCAGGGCGTGGCCCAGGACCAGGACCAGGCTTTGCAGTGGTACCAGATGGCCGCCGATCAAGGTCTGGCGGCTGCTCAATTCCAACTCGCCACTTTGTACCAAACTGGCCAAGGTGTCACCGTCAATCCTGAACAAGCCAGCCAATGGTTACAACTGGCTGCGCAACAGCAGCATCCCCAGGCGCTTTGCAATTTAGGGCAGCTCTACAGCAGCGGCCTGGGTCTTGCGCAAAGCGATTCTCTGGCCTGCCAGTGTTACCAACAGGCTGCCGAACTCGGTGATGCGCTGGCTCAATTCAATCTCGGTTTGATGCTGCTCGCCGGTCATGGCCATGAAGCCGATCCGAGCCAAGCCATGGCCTGGTTTGAAAAATCAGCCCAACAAGGATTGGCACAGGCACAATTTAATTTGGCGTTGGGCTTTAGCCTGGGTCGAGGACTGGAACCAGATCGAGAACTGGCCCGCCATTGGTTTCAAGCCGCAGCTGACCAGGGCTTGCGTGAAGCGCTGTTCAACTTGGCATTGATGAAATCCGAAGATGCCGCTCAACAGAGCGACCCCAATTCTGAGCCAAGCCTCGATCGAAGCAATGCGTTGTACCAAGCACACCAGCTCTACCAGGCCAGTGCCGATCTGGGCGACGCTACGGCCATGCACAACCTGGGCGTGACGTACGCCCTGGGCCAAGGCGTTCCTCAGGACATGCAGCACGCCGCTTATTACTACCATTCAGCGGCAGAACAAGGTTGTGCAGCAGCCCAGTTTGCCTTGGCCATGATGTTGCGTGAAGGCCAAGACCTAGAGGTCGATGAGCTTCGCTCACATCAGTTGTTTGAATTGGCTGCGGCACAAGGTCATCCTGAGGCAAAACTCCAAGTCCTGCTTTCGCCCACACGCAACCCCGATGTTGAGCCTGATTTTTCTGAACTACTGAGCGCCTACCGCCTGGCTGCCCACCAAGACGATCCGAGCGCCCAATTTAACTTGGCCTTGATGTATGAAAGGGGCCTGACAAGCGTGAGCGACCCGGCGCTGGCCGCCCATTGGTACCAGCAAGCCGCTAGTGCTGGGCTGGCCACAGCGCAATACAACCTGGGCGCAATGCTGGCAAATCGGCAAGTCCCTTGTCCTGACGAAAGCCAAATCTTGCATTGGTACCAAGCAGCCGCGGCCCAGGATCTGCCCGATGCCCTGTTTGGCTTAGGCCTGCTGTACAGCCAAGGACGTGCTGTGCCCAAGGACCTGGCGCAAGCACATCAGTACTATCAACAAGCGAGCGATGGGGGTCATGGTCGAGCCCAGTACAACCTCGGCTGGCTGTTGGCCGCAGGCCAAAGTGGGGAGCCCGATACCGACCAAGCCCTGCATCAGTTCAGACTGGCTGCGCAACAAGGCGAGCCAGCGGCTCTGTATGCCTTGGGTCGCATGCATTTTCTAGGCGACTCGCTGACCCCTGATCCGGCGCTCGCCTTGAACTACTACCAACAGGCGGCCGCCTTGGGCGACCATGGGGCTCAATTCAATTTGGGTTACATGCATGCCAATGCCCAAGGCACAGACCAAAATTATGCGCTGGCCTTGCAGTACTACCGTGCGGCGGCCGGACAAGCCCCGTTGTTGGCCTTGGCCGACGAAGTCACAGAATCCGTCGCCATGGTTTGATTCAAGATTAGGCGTTTGCTGCCGATTCCTCTGAGGATTAACCAAAGGATCCGCGATGAAGCCCCTATCCACCCTCTGTCTTGGCCTGACGCTTGTCCTGCTCACTGCGTGCCAGAACGTGCCCTTGAATCGAAGCGAAGCTGAACCCAGTTCCCTGTTAGCGACACGGCCTGAACAAAAAATACTCAGCGCACTGCCCTTGGTCGAGAAACGTGAAACCCTCACGGCCACTGGTTATGCCGTTATCAGTGTTCAAAATCACCGCACAGCGGCCCAGCAGCGCTTGCTGGCGATTCGCGCCGCCAAGCTCGATGCTTACCGCTCACTGACCGAACAGGTGTACGGCCTGAAGTTAGACGCCACCGCTACGGTGGCCGACATGGTGGTCCAAAACGACACGTTTCGCAGTCGGGTCGAGGGCGTCATTTACGGCGCGACTTTAGTCAGCATCACCCCCTCGGGGGAGGACACTTATGAAACCACGTTGTCGCTTGACAAAGATGTGGTGCAGGATCTGCGCGTGCTTTACTTGGGCCAGCTGGTTTCCAAGAGCAAATAATTGCCCTCCATTGCCCCTCTTTTGACTCGGACTGCGCCCATGATCGCTAGCCACAAAACTCGGACCGCGACCGGAATTGCCGCGCTGCTCGGTCTGTGCGCTTGGGTTTTCTCAACGAGCGCAATGGCACAAGTCATTTCACCCGAGAAAAAGCTCGCCGCCATTCGGCACGAATTGGTGCAAGCCGCTTTGGAGACCCCAACCCAGGTCCAAGTGACCCAGTGGGTCGATAGCCAGGGTGCGCTCAGAGAAAGCAACAGCTTTCGCAATGGCATGAAGATCCGTGGGGTGCGCGTCCTGTCTTATTTACAGGAGGCCCAAGGTGAGACCAGCGCCAAGCTGGAGTGGCAAACACCCGTCCCGCACGATGCCGCCGCGACCATGGCGCAGGTCAGTGCCGGTCAAAATCCCCCCAACTGCAAACGCACGGGATCGACTCAGCTGCACCATGTCGTGGACTTAAGCTGGAACCTGGGATCACGCTGGAGTGTCGACGATTTGCCCCTGCTGCTGGACTTCAAGGCGCTGTTGAGTTCAGACTGGGAGCGCCGCAGTACGAACACAGCGCTGTGGCGTTTGGCTGAACCCCGGGCCCAGGCCTACCGCTCCAGCTACGACCAGGCATTACTGGCATCGGGTGCCGACGACATTCCCTGGAAAATAAATCTATCGGTGCAACAGATCCACCAACCCGCGCCTATCGTTGAGGGCAACACCGTGCCAAGCGCTGCCGAGGTCAACGCCCCGGCGGCCGCGTTAGCTGAACCACCGTTAAAGTTGCAGTTGCAGATGACACTGAGCGCTCGCCAGCAAAACCTGCCGCTACTCCAGTTCAGCACCCTGATGGAACTGCAGGCCCAGCGCAGCAACTGGGATCCGGCTCGATTGGATCTACTGTCCCGGCAAAAGGTATTGCAACAGGCGTCCATTTGGGCCCAAGACATTCAAAGTGTTTTGTCTTGTTTGCCCGTCATGGCGCAAGTGACCCAGGCCACGAAATCGGGGCTTCGGATCAATGCCGGCACGGCAGCCGGCGTTCGCATCGGCGATCAATGGCTGCTTGCTGACGGTCAAAAAATACCGCAACGCCTGCTTGAAGCTGACGTCGCTACCCACACGGTGTTAGCCAAAGTTCAATACGTGGACCAGTACCACGCCCAGCTCCAAGTGCAGGCCGGAACCGCCGGCAAGGTGCAACGCAACTGGGCTGCCTGGGCCGCAGAAGAATCCCATTGACCGACCCCACCGGAAAATTGCCATGAAGTCCCGTCAACGCCCGTACGTCCCCGCCCTCCTCATCGGGCTTGCCGTCCTTTCGTGCTGGTTGACGGTACAGGCTCAACCCCTCCCGGCACCTGCCCTCAACCCGGCGACCCCTGGTGCTGCGGCCCCAGCGGCTCGCCACTACACGCCCAAGGCCGGCGAGTCACTTGACCGCGTCATTGCCAACACCCTGGCCGACAGTCCGCTCAAAATCGAATTGCTGCGCCAAGCCTACGTTGAACAAAACCCGAGCGCCTTCCTTCCGGGAAAAATGCCTCAGCTGCGCAAAGGCGTGGTCCTGAGCGTGCCCGATCCCGAACAACTGCTGCAAAAATACGCGCCGCCCAAGCCCAGCGTGAGCGCAGCCCAACAACCTGCCCCCAGTTCGAGCAGCGAGGAGCGCCGACGCTGGGTGCAATACCCGTGATTTCCGTCACGGAGAGCGCAGCGCCAGTCCGCTTCAGTCCGCTCTTCCCCCAAGGTTCCGTTTCACCACCCTTGGTCGAGGCCAATACGGCACGCAGCCTCAGCCTCAAAGACGGCCAAGTGGTACAAGCCCTGGTTCAATCGCAAGGGGATCAGCTCACCCTGCTGTTGCAAGGACGGCTGGTCGGTGTGAGCAAGCAGCCCGATTGGGAAATCGGTCAACGCCTGAGTTTTCAAGCGCAAGTCCTGGCCGACGGCAGTGTCATCTTGCACCCCTTGACCGGCCCGCCCCCGGCCGCGGCCCTGATGACTATGCCCAGCGCGGCTGGCCTGGCTGGCGCAACGCCATTCACACTGCCGGGGGCCGAAGGCAGCTTCTCTCGCTTAGCCAGCTTGCTCTACCGACAACCCGGCCAACCCGACCTGCAACAACTGTTGGCCCCGGGCGGTCTTGATGCCCTGCTGGCCAGGGTGGTCCAACCCAACGGTCTGCAACATCAGTGGCAAGCCATGCGCTTGCTACCAGGCCAGCTCAGCCCGGAGCTGATTCGACTGGCCGTGATGGCCGTTATGGGGTCAGAGACCAGCATTGCACGCGCCAGCAAGCCCGCATCGAACGACCCCAAACAACTGCTGCACCAGCTGTTGGCCGCTTTGGGTGAGAACGCAGACGAAAATTACACTGAACTGCAGCAGGTCAAACGCGCCATTGCCGACCTGGATTCAGCCCAACTCAGCGCGCTTCAAGCCCAACGCGCTGGAGAAATGGCGATCACCGTGCAGTTACCCCTGGCCAACGAGGAACCGGTTGAACTGGTATTTGAGCGAAAAGCGGCCACCAGCGAACAGCCAGCCGTTCTCAGCGTCAGCGTTCACGCCAACAGTGCGGATTACGGGGAATTGTGGCTCAAGGCCGAACTCGATGCAGCCAACCAAATCGATCTGATTATGTGGGCTGCGCAGGATTGGGTGGTGGCCCAAGCCCAGGGTGGGGTCGCTGAACTGAAGCAACAACTGCACGATGCCGGTTTACTGATGCGTTCGTTCCACGCCCACCAGGGTGTCCGCCCCGCACCCCCACTCAACACCCAGGTCAGTGCCGAACCTGGCGTGGTGTTGGATCTCAGAGTATGAGCACACGCCGCCAAGCCCTGGCCCTGGAATACGGTCAAAACACCACCCCGATTGTGAGCGCCAAGGGTGAAGATGAAGTGGCGCTTGAAATGATTGCGCAAGCGCGTCGGCATGGTGTTTTCATCACGGAAGACCCCCAATTACTGGCCTTGCTGAGCCGCCTTCAAATTGATCAAGAAATCCCGCCCGAGCTCTACCGCACAGTCTCGGTTATTTTGTCGTGGGTTTATTGGTTGAAAAATATGCGCCCAGGCGATGAAAAACTGAACCCCCAACAACCGACCCCAGACGCTCAGGCATCACTGTAAGCCGTGTTGCGTGAGAAGCGGGCAATGTGGCCCAGGCGGTTATAAACTTCGACCGAGCTGGCCATCTCGGGCATCCTAAGACTTTGCAAGGTGCCGCGAATGGACTCCAGCTTGCGGTCCATCAGCAGGACATTGCGCCGATGGAAATCTCGGCAGAGTCCCATCGTCTCTCGAAAATCTTGCCATTCGCTTCCCGTTTGCATTTCTTCGGTAACCAGGGCCACGCGCTTGATTTCGCTGAGCAGCTCGTTTTTAACGGGCTGCAGTTGTTCAAACTGGTCAAGATCTTGGCTGCGCAAAGCTTGGAACTCCAACTCCAGCATGTTGGAGAGTTGGCTGGCGAGTTCCCGGGCCTGAAGAACAATATCGCTCAAGGGCTGCTCAATCGCTGATTAATTGTTCCAGCGCAACAAAGCTTTCAGCGATGCGTCGTGGGTTCAAGGGGTATTGCCCGTTTTGGATCGCCTGCTTGATCGCGTCAACCTTGGCCCGATCAAATTCAGGTTCTTGTTTCAGGCGCTGTTGCACCTCAAGAAAACCAACACTTGCGCTGTCTTGGGCAGCATCTGCTTTGCGAGCGGCAATTTCAGACTCAGATCCGGTGGCCGACACCACGGCATCGGGTTTAGCCCCCTTTTCCGAAAGTTTACGGGAGGGGGAATCAATCTGTCCCAGTCGAGACGTGTTGGAAATAGCGTCGGTCATGGTGGGCTCACTTTATTAACTTGGATAGCAATTGGGGTTCGTCCTGAGATAAATCGACACTAGGGCAACAAACTTGAGGTTTTTTTAAAACTATTTTCACAAGCCACGCGCCGCGTTCGGTCCGGTCACGATACCACTCAGGAATCGACCCGATTCCGGATTTTTTAAGCGCACCTGTTCGCCCATTCTGCCATCTTGCAGAGCCTCAACCCGAGCGGTGATGGCATAACCACCCGCTTCGCCCACGCTCAACAGAACCGTCTGTCCGTGCTTGACCAGCACCGCACGGCGCACATCATGGCTGCGCAAGGGAACGCCAGCGGGCACGTCACGCACCATTTCGCCATGGTCCAGATCCTTCACCGAGCTCACGGCCTGGCTATCAAGACCTTGAACCGAATGTTCAACTTCCGTCAACAGATCGGGACTCAGCATCGTTCCCGCCCGCAACAAGAACTTTCCCACCACCACTTTGCGCACGCTTTGGGCCGTGCTCTGGGCAGAACTGGTGCCCGGACTGGTGGTCACGGGCGCGAGTCCCGAATGAAGGACCGGGTTGAAACCTGGGCTGTACACCAGCCGCAAATAGAGCTGCCAACTGGCGGGCCCCAAACAACGGACTCGCACTGTTTCGCGTGATGCAAAGGGCAGATCCATCAGCAAAGCCCGGTCACAACTTTGCAATTGCACACGGCTGTCCATCGGGGCAAAACTGAACTGTTCAGGTTTGAGCTGCTGAGTCTGTTGGACCCAGAGACTGACTTCGTTCAACAACTTGGTCTGACCGGGCTGAGCTTGCGCCTGGGCCGGCAGCCCAAGCATCAGCGACCCCGTCAGCACGCCAGGCAGGAGCAGTCCGGCGCTGCGAGATCCCAGACCAGACCGACACCAAACACCAACCAAGTGGCACAGCAATTGCATAAACAGGCGCAGAAGTGTTGAAAAAATGACACCAAAACCACAGACCAAGCAGATACGCGCAAGAACAGTGCCACTTATTTTTGAACTGGAGCGACCATGCTGATCCCCGAGACGCTGAACAGCGCGCCGACCGCCGCACTCCGAGCGACGACCCAACGACTGCGTTCCAGCGCGGCTGGGGCCCATCCCGATTTCTCCCAAGCTTTGCGCCAACTCCAGCCCGCAGCCAGCGCCACGCTGAAAATTGCCCATGGCGATACCTTGATTGGCATTGTGCGCAACCAAGCCCAGGCCCAAGGCCTCAAATTAAGCAATCCCCAGGAGCTGCGACTGGCCCAACAACTGGCCAGCGCCAACCAGATCAGCAATCCCGACTTGATCCATACCGGGCAACACATTGATGTCTCGTCGTTACAGCGCGAATGGCCTTCGCTTCAAAGCAGCGCGGTTCCCGCCGCCCTGTCCTTGGTCCAGCGCTCTGCCCTGATGGCTGCCAACTTGCCCAGGGCCTCACTGACAGCCCCGCTTCTCGGCAGTGCCAACCCGGTCTTGGAGAAAACCCTGGAGCGCGCCGTTGCCAAAGGCTTTATTCCGCCCGCCGAGAAAGTTCCGGTCTACACCAAAATTTTACAAATGGCCAAGAGTCACGGCTTTGCGCCCGATGACTTTGCCCGTATGACTTTGATGGAAAGCGATGGCATGAATCCACGCGCGAGCAACCAGCGCTGTCACGGCATCATCCAGTTTTGCGACGGTCCGGCTCGCGGCGCGGCCTCCGCCGGTTACAGCGCCAACCCACGCGCCATTCTGGATTTGAGTGTGCACCAGCAACTCAACTTGGTAGATAAGTACTTTGCCGACGTTGGCTTGAAAAACCAGGGCCCTGCCGGCCTAGAAGATCTCTACCTGTCCGTGCTCAACCCGGCCTCGCGCAGTGAAGCACGGAGCACGACACCGCTGAACATCCAGGGCAAACAGGCTCGACTACTCCATACCGACAGCAACACCGACGCCCCCATCACCCGTGCCTCGATTCGCCAAGGTCTGCTGCAAAACGCCACCGACCGTTTGGCCTCTTGGTTGCCTGCGGTCTTGCGGCCCTCACTGCAAACGGCGCAACACCATGGCGAGAACCCAACACCTCGATGACACGGGAAAGCGACATGACCAAGCGGCAATTCTTTGCCGCTTGGCGCGGCGCAGTCCGCCGGCCATTGCCATGCAAACGCCCGCCCATGGGGGAAATGCAATTTCAAAGCGGCAATTTTGCTTGGCACGCAATTTGCACAACTTAGAAAAAGGACCGTGGGTCACACCTCACAGTGTCGGCATATCGGCAGATAACTTGAGCGCATTGGAGTCATTGGCATGAACATGATCGATAAAGCATTCAGCGTGCACGAAAAAGCACTGGGCGTCCGCAGTCAGCGGATGGAGATCCTGTCGCGCAACATTGCCAATGCCGACACGCCGAACTTCAAAGCCCAGGATATTGATTTCAAGCAAGTGCTCAAGAACACCCAGGACCATGCTATCCAGACCACCCATGGCTTGCACATTGCCCAAGGTGACGAGAACGGCGCCAGCGGGCTGAAATACCGTGTCCCCTTTAACGTGGCCTTTGACGGCAATACTGTTGAATTGCCGGTCGAGCAGGCCAAGTTTGGTCAATATGCCGCCGAATACCAAACCACCTTGAGTATTTTGGAAAACCGCATCAGCGGTATCCGCAAAGCGCTGCGGGGAGACTAAACCATGGCACTCGACAACCTGTTCGGCATCGCTGGTTCGGCGCTCAATGCGCAAACCGCCAGGATGAATGCCACCGCCTCCAACCTGGCCAACGCCGGGGCGGTCGCTAGCACGGAAAAAGATGCTTTCCGGGCCAAGCGCATGACATTCAAAACCATCATGGATCAACAGGTCGGCAAGAACAGCTTGAGCAACCAGGGCGGCGTTCGGATCAGCGGCATCAGCGACGACCCCAAACCGATTGCCCGCATGTCAGACCCCGGCAATCCCTCGGCCGACCAAGACGGTTACGTCTATTTGGCCAACGTCAATGAAATGACCGAGATGGTTGAAATGATGGCCGCCGCGCGCTCCTACCAAAACAATGTTGAAGTCGTCAACACCGCGCGCCAACTGATGATGCGTACGTTGGACATCATCAAAAGCTAAACGCTAAAGCGTAAGGATCCCCATGCCCAACATCAACCTCCTGTCCTCCAATAGTCAGACCGACAGCGCCTGGGCTTCGGCCGTTCCCTCCAGCATCAAGACGACCGCTGGTGCGGCCGAAGCGGCACTGACGGCGAATGCGAAAAGCGGGATGGGTCAGAAAGACTTTTTGACCCTGTTCACCACCCAGCTGAAAAATCAGGACCCGCTTGACCCGGTCAAAAACGAAGCCTTTGTGGCGCAGCTGGCCCAGTTCTCTCAGTTAGAGGCCACCACCAATATGTCGAGCACGCTGACCGATTTTGTGGCCAGCATGTCGAGCAACCAAATCACCGCCAGTGCCAACTTAATCGGCAAAAAAGTGTCGGTCGCTGATGCGCCGGCTCAACTCGTTGGCGGCCAGCCGATTCAAGGCATTGTCAGCCTGCCCATCGGTGCCCAGGGCATCCAGTTCCAGGTGTTCGACGACAAAGGTATGTTGGTCAACACCCAAATCCTGGGGGCCCAAACTGCCGGTGACATGACCTGGGCCTGGGACGGCGTCAACGACGCCGGCGCCCCCCTGCCCGATGGCAGCTACCGGTTTGTGGCTACCGCCGTGATTCAAGGAAAAACCAGCAACCCCAAAGTCAGCACCATGGCCTCAGTCATTGGCGTTAGCCAACAAGCTGACAAATCCATGCTGCTGCAAATTCAAGGCGGCAAGACCGTCAAGTTATCCGAAGTCAACCGAATCGACGGCTAAGCCCAGCGCCAACCCGTCATCCTTTCGCCATCTTTAACCCAATCGCCCCCCTAGCAACACCCGGAGTATCCAACCATGTCTTTCTATACCTCGCTCACTGGACTGAATGCCGCCACCGCCATGCTGGGCGTTACCGCCAACAATATCTCCAACGTCGGCACCACCGGTTTCAAGCGTTCAAGGGCTGACTTCGGCGACATTTTTGCCACCTCGCCCCTGCAAAAAGCCTCCAGTACCGTTGGCCAGGGCGTCTCACTCAAACAGGTGAGCCAAGAGTTCAGTCAAGGCAATATTTCTTTCTCGTCGAACGCCCTGGACTTGGCCATTACCGGTGACGGCTTCTTCCCACTGCGTTCAGCCGACGGTTTGACCGATACCTACACCCGCAATGGCTCTTTTGTTCTGAACGAGCAGTTCAACGTGGTCAACTCAGCCGGTCAGCGCTTGATGGCTGCGACCGTGGACTCGACCGGCAGCGCCAACGTGAACGACCGAGTGGTCTTAACTATTCCGCAAAAAACCTCGGGCGAGGCCAAGCAAACGTCTGAAGTCTCACTCGGCCTGAACTTCCCGGCCGACGCCACGGTCATCACGGAGACCTTTAGCCGAACCAACCCGGCGAGCTTCAACAAATCTACCGCGTTTACCGTGTATGACAATGGGGGCAACGGTTACCTGGCCACCATTTACTACGTCAAAACCCAAAACGCCAACCAGACCAGTCCTTACAACAAGTGGCAAACCCATGTGTTCGTGGGCGAAGACCAGGTTTCGGCCGCCCTGGCCCAGTCCACCGACATCAATGGCGATTTGCAATACGTCAACCAGTACGGTCAGATCAAATCCTACAAAGAAGTTAAAGACGAGCTCACCACGGCCAAGACCCAGCTGATTTCGCTCGACGAGTTGACCGACAAGCGCACCTCGATCCCCGCCGGCATCACCGGACTGGGTTCAACCGTGGATTTATCGGGTGGTGCAAATACCTTCAATGGTCTGAAAAGCCTGCCGACACCGATCGACCTGAGCAATCTTTTCACAGTCAACATTGACGGCTCGACGGCCCCCGTGACAGTTGACCTGAGCCACCTGAAAAACTCCACTACGGTGCTGACCGGCTCTGCCCTGGCCAACGAAGTGACTAAATTCTTGAATCGCAAATTTGGTGACGAATCGACTTTCAACTTCACGTCGTCAGCCTCCGGCACCAATCCCGACAAGGTCTTTACCCTGACAGATTCACGGATTCAAAATGGGGCCCCGATCAAGACCGAAATCACCCTCTCGGGTTTTGCCGATGAGAGCAACGTCACGGTCGAAGAGCTGACCAAAATTCTGCAGACCCAGGTCAACAACTCGGTGTTGGGCGGTCATGCGCGCCAATCGGTGACCATCTCCGGCACAGTCACGTCAGCAGGTCCGGCGAGCTTCCTAAGTCGCGGCATTGCTTCATCTGCCACCGGCGACACAGCCGCCGTCACTGCAGCGCGCATTGTGGCTGACAAAGCCGCTTTCATTACGGCCAGTGCAGCGGCCACTCCCCCGACGGGTCTCGAAGACATCACGCTCGGCTCTGACGGTACTTCAGTGATCCTGACCTATCATCAATTCCCCAAGCATAGGGTGGCACTGTCGGGTACCGCCACCGCGGCAAGCAGCTTCATGGGTGTGGCCGTCACGGGTTCTGCCGCCGGCAACACACCCGCTCAGACCGCCACCTTGATCGTACAAAATAAAGTGGCCGTCTTGGCCGGCGCGGCAGCCGTCACCGCTGGCATTGCTGATATTCAAATTGATCCCACTGACAATACCAAGCTGATCCTGGTCTTCAACCAGGCTGCAGCAACCCGGTCGTCATACACGCCCACACTCACCGGTGGCGTCGCTGCCGCAGCCGGTGTGGTGCTCAACGACATCAATGCGGGCCTGATTACCGGCACCAGTGCCGGAGTCTCGCCCACCCTGGTGGCCTCCGCTACGGTGAACGGCATCACCACCGGTGCCAGCAGCGTACTGAGTGCCGGTCTGGCCAGCTCGCCCATGACGGTGACTTACGACTACAACAGCCAGAGTTTCAAGATCACCGACAGCACCAATGCTGGCGCCAACACCATCACCCTGGCCTCGGGCAGCTCACCCAATGCCATTCTGGGCTTAACCACCATTCCTGTGACGCTGGGAACCGACGGCCTGTCGGGCGTCAAAATGCTGCCCAACAACAAGAACCCACTGCGCTCGATTACCGATCAACGTTACGGCATACAGGTCAAGTACGACGCGGTCAGCAAATCCTTCACGGTCAACTCGGGCAGCACCGGTGACGGTTCAGCGATCTCGATCTCCGCTGTTTCAGCGTCCGGCATTTCCCTGATGGGTTTGACAGCTGCCAGTGTGGCCAAGTCCAGTGTCGCGACCCGTGGTATTTCCTCTGGCCCAGCCGTGGCGATTGGCAAACCGCCCACCGTCAACGTGGCCAATAACTTTGCCGTCGACTCCACCAACAACGCCTTTGTGGTGACGGTGGACGGCATCAAGGGTACCGTGGTGATTCCGCCGAGCCCAACCTATTCGCTCGAGTCTTTCATGCGCGAGTTGCAAAAAGGCATCAACGCCTTGGCCAGCGAAGACGGTGATGCCCCCTCGACCATCAACGGGGTGAAAGTGAGCTTCGACTACGCCAACAACAACTTCAAGTTCACCACCGGTACCACCGGTTCCGATTCCTTCATCAAAATCTCGGGCAGCAGCAACTGGGGCCTGGACCAGGTCGAGGCCGGTCGCGGCACGACCTCGAGCTGGATCAAACCGGCCCAGCACAAAGACCTTGTCAGTGGCGCTTTGCAACCCAAGTACATTGACAAAGACGGCAAAGAGACCACCAATGGCGACGGCTACACCGGCTTACCGGCCTGGTCACCGATTTACCTGGACAAAGGCGAGTTGACCTTTAACACGGCGGGTAAGTTGTTTTCCCCGCTCCAGGGCACCCAGCTCGAAACCGTTTATCTGGCGGGTGGTAAAGGTGCTTTGACGATTAACGTGGACTACGCCGCTTCGACCCAGTACACCTCGCCTTTCGCCGTGCTGTCGCAATCGCAAGACGGCGCGCCTGAAGGTTCCTTGGTCGGTGTCACGATTGGTAACGATGGTCTGGTCAGCGCTTCTTTCTCCAACGGCACGCAAAAATCGCTGGCCAAGATTTTGCTCACCAACTTCTCCAGCCCGGCCGGTCTGCGCCAGATTGGTGACTCCAGCTTCTTGGCCTCGGCTGCTTCAGGGAAACCCTTGCTTGGTACCGCCGGTAGCGCCGGCTTTGGCACCTTGCGCGCAGGTGCCACCGAACGCGCCAACGTTGACTTGACCCAAGAACTGGTGGACCTGATCACCGCCCAACGGAATTTCCAGGCCAACGCGAAAGCGATCGAGACCAGCTCGACCATGACCTCAGCCATCATCAACCTGCGTTCATAAGGAAGTTTGAACCATGGATCGGCTAGCCTTTAATGCGGTCGCTGCGATCAACGAGCAGCGGGTGGCGCGGCAAATGACCACCAATGAGTTGGCCAATGTCTCGACCATTGGATTCAAACGCAGTTTTGAGGCAGCAGTGCGAGCCATCAGCGTTGAAGGCTCGGGCATGCCCACCCGCCAGCAACCGCAATCCTTCACCCAGGACTACATCTCGATGAAAGCCGGCAGCCTGATGGCCACCGGCAACAAGCTCGACATCGCTCTGAGTGGCAGCACCGTGCTGGGTGTGAGTGCGCCCGATGGTCAGCTGGCTTTTACCCGGCGCGGCGATTTAAGGCTGAACGCCACCGGCACACTGGAAAATGGCAGCGGTCACCCGGTGCGTGGCCAAGGTGGCGCCGTCATCACTGCCCCGCCCGGGCTCAGCATCAGCATCCAGTCCGATGGCTCGGTTTATGGCGACGACCCGGCCCAGGTCGGAGTCGTTCCAGCTGTACTGTTGGGTAATTTGCTGTTGCGCGATGCCAGCCAAATCAAACTGCAGCGCCGTGAAGACGGGCTCTACCAAGTGGTAGGCGAAGCAGCCGGTCAGGATATTGCGCCCGGGCCCCATCTGCCTGGATTAACTGCTGGCGCTCTCGAGGGCAGCAACGTCAACGCATTGGAAGTGATGGTCAAGCTGATGGACCAAAGCCGCTCCTTTGAGCAGCAGATCAACATGATTAAAGAAAGCAAGACTTGTGACGAATCTGGTGAAACCATGATGAAGTCCAGCTGAGCGCCAGCGCGCCTTGCCTTGAATTGAAATTTAAAAGGAGCTGACTATGGATGCCTCAATGTGGGTCGCGAAAACCGGCCTCGATGCGCAACAGACCCGCATGAACGTGATTTCGAACAACCTGGCCAACGTCAACACCACGGGTTTCAAGCGCGACCGCGCCGTCTTCGAAGACCTGTTGTACCAAAACATACGCCAAGCCGGCGGCCAGACGGGAACAACCACCCAGGCCCCGACCGGTTTGATGCTGGGTACCGGGGTGCGGGTCGTTGCGACTGAGAAACTCCAGATTCAAGGCAATATGGTGAACAGCCAAAATCCCCTGGATCTGGCCATATCGGGTGATGGTCATTTCCAGATCCTGCAAGCTAACGGTACGCTGGCCTACACCCGTGATGGCAATTTCAAGGTATCGGCCACCGGTCAACTGGTCACCGCCGCCGGCGCCCCACTGCAGCCCGCGATCACCATTCCGCCCACAGCCTCCAGCGTCACCTTCGGGCGCGACGGGACGGTCTCGGTGGAATTGTCAACCGGCGGTCAGCAAGTACTGGGGCGAATCCAGCTGGCACGCTTTTTAAACCCGGCTGGTTTGCAATCACTGGGGCAAAACTTGATGAAAGAAACACCTGCCAGCGGTGTAGCCCAGGTGCTGCAACCCGGCCTCAATGGAGCCGGTACCTTGATGCAAGGCACGCTGGAAGCGTCCAACGTCAACGTGGTCGAAGAAATGGTCAACATGATCGAAACCCAGCGTGCTTACGAGATCAACTCCAAAGCCATTTCTGCGGTCGACGGCATGCTGAAATACATGAACCAGAACATGTAAGGAGTTCGTTTCATGAAGCTCCTCCTGATCCCCTTGTTGACCGCGGCGTGCAGCGCGTGCACGTTGATGCCGCCCGAGCCATTGGCGCATTCCAAAGGCTTTACGCCAGTTTTCCCCGTCGAACTGGCCGCTCCCCGAGAGGCCACCGGTGCGATCTACAACGGCCGTCAAAGCGAGCGTTTTTTTGGCCGCGGCCAGAGTTTTCAAATTGGCGATGTGATCACCGTCTTGCTCAACGAATCAACCCAGGCCGCCCGCACTCAAAACGGCAAAGTCAGCCGAACCGCCAGCAACGATATTCCCGCGCTTTCGACCAATTTCCTCAAAGGTGGGCTGCTCCAAGGTGACGCCAAAATGCTGGGCAGCACCATCAAGAACGAAGGGGTGGGAACGGCCGACCAAACCGCCAGTTTGACCGGCTCGATCGCGGTCTCGGTGATTGAGGTGATGAGTAACGGCAACCTGGTGTTGCGCGGCGAGAAACAACTGGCCTTGACCGAAGGCTCAGAGATCATCCAGGTCGGCGGCATTGTGCGGCCCGACGACATCGCGCCCAACAACACCGTCCAGTCGCGGCGTTTGGCCAATGCCCAAATCACTTACCGCGGCACCGGCGATATGGCCGCTGCTACCCGCACCGGTTGGGGCACCAGTGCCCTGCTCAAAATCTGGCCGTTCTAAGCCCACACCCGCGCACCCGCCATGACCCACTACCTCAAAACCCTGGCCCTGCTGCTCTTGCTGGTGTCCGCCAACGCCCAGGCCGACCGCATCAAAGACCTGGCCAGCATCGCCGCCAACCGCAGCAACCAGCTGATCGGTTATGGCTTGGTGGTGGGTTTGCAAGGCACGGGCGATGGCACCGATCTCTCGTTCACCACCCAAAGCATGAAGACCCTGCTCAACCGCATGGGCGTGAACCCCGAAAACCCGTTGACCGATTTCGAGGCCGCCAGCAGTGCCGCCAAAATAGACCTGAAAAACGTTGCAGCGGTGATGATCACTGCCGACCTGCCCGGCATGTCCAAACCCGGCCAACGCATCGACATCAATGTCTCGGCCATTGGCAAAGCCAGCAGCTTGCGCGGCGGGAATTTATTGCTGACCAGTTTGCGTGGGGTGGATGGTGAAATTTACGCCCTGGCCCAGGGCGCTTTGACCTCCACCAGTGTCAGTGCCGGGGCGGCGGGCTCCAGCGTCTCCACCGGCGTCACCACCTCTTCGCGCATTCCCGGCGGCGCCACGGTGGAGAAACTCGTCGAGAACTCTTTTGACAAATCCGACAACGTGCTGCTCAATTTGCGTGAAAACGACTTCACCACCGCCACCAGCATCATCCAGGCCATCAACGCCAAATTTGGTGACCAAGTGGCCAGCGCCCTCGACGGGGTGTCGATCGTGGTGCGTGCGCCGATGGACCCCAGCCAACGTGTCAGCTTCATCAGTCTGATCGAAAACATCGACGTCCAACCCGGCGAACCCGCAGCACGGGTCGTGATCAATGCCCGCACTGGCACGGTCGTCATCAGCCGCAACGTCCGAGTCTCCGCGGCAGCCGTCACCCACGGCAGCATCACCGTTTCGGTGGCTGTGACCAATGAGGTGTCCCAACCCGGCATGCTCTCGGGGGGGACGACGACTGCTGTGCAAAACGCCGAGATCAAGGTCAGCGAGCCCAATAAACCCATGTTCTTGTTCCAGCCGGGGGTGGATTTACGCCAAATCGTCGATGCCGTGAACCAGGTGGGCGCCACCACCTCAGCCCTGATCGCGATTCTCGAAGCCCTCAAAAGCTCCGGCAGCCTACGCGCCGAATTGCTGGTGATTTAAGCCTTTAGCTATCAGCATGGACTCCCTGTCTAACACCTTGCCCCCGGCTGCCGCAGCGGCATCCACGAGCGCCAGTTACCTGGATTTTGCCGGCCTGGGCAAACTCAAAGGCCAAGCCCGCACCGATGCAAAATCCGCCACCCGTGAAGCGGCGCAACAGTTTGAAGCCTTGTTCCTGCAAATGATGCTCAAGTCCATGCGCGATGCCAGCATCAAAAGCGATCTGATCGAATCCTCTGGCAAAGACACGTTCGAAGCCATGTTCGACAAGGAAGTCTCCCTCGCCATGGCCAAGCGCAACACCTTGGGCCTGGCCGACCTGCTGGTCAAACACATGCCCGAAGCCGCAGCCCCAGGCAGCAACGCAGCGGGTGTTCCAGCCACGGCCGACTTGCTGCAAGCGCGCGCTGCGATGGCGCTGCAAGCAGCACCGGCCAGCGCCCGATCACTCCAGTCTGTCAACCCGATGGCCATGCCACTGCCGCGCAGCACCGGCCCCATGTCACTCAAGGGCTTGCGTCATGAGTGATATCGCCGGCATCGCCTCCAACGCCGTCACCGCCTACCAAAAGGCGCTGACCACCGTCAGCAACAACATTGCCAACGTCGGAACCGACGGCTATTCACGCCAGGACGTTGCGCTGATCGCCCTGCCCGTCACCCCATCCGGTTCGGTATTTTTGGGTTCGGGCGTGGCGGTTGACCGCATCATGCGCCAGTACAACGCGTTCATTGAATCCAATCTGCGCAACAGCACCAGCGATTTGGCCAGCCAAGAGCCGATGGTCAACTACAGCAACCGAGTGGTTGACATCATGGGCGGTCAGACCATGGGACTGAACACCGCTTTTGACCAGTTTTTTTCATCGGCCCGAGTACTCTCGGCCGACACCTCATCGACCGTTTTGCGCAGCAGTTTTGTGCGCGATGCCCAGGGTGTTGCCGACCGCTTTGCGCAACTCTCGGCCCAGCTTGACTTGGTGCAGGACGAAACCCAGAACCTGCTCGACAGTGCGGTCGGCCAAATCAACACCTTGACCGAGCAACTGGCTCTGGTCAACAGCCAGTTAACCAAGCAAAAGAGCGAGCAGGCCCAACCGCCCGACCTGCTCGATCAGCGCGACCTCTTGCTCAAACAGTTGTCGGGCTTTGTCCACGTCAACACCCGCTTCAGTGCCAACGGCACCGTGACCGTCAGCCTGGGCCCGACCATCAGCCAGGATGTGGTGGTCGAAGGCAACAACGCCCTGCGCATTGCCACCAATTTCAATTCCGCTTCGCCGGAAAAAGCCGCGTTGATGCTGGATCCCTACGGCAACCCCTCCTCGCTGACCGGCATCACCAGCGGCACCCTGGCCGGCCTGATGACGTTTCGCGAGCAAGTGTTGGGCAGCACCCGCAGCGCTCTGAACTTTTTGGCCCAGGTCTTTGTCAAAGAAAGCAACGCGATTCAACAAGAAGGTATCGACGCCTATGGCCAGGTCGGCCAAGCTTTGTTCAAGCTCGATCCTGCTGCCGCCAACAGCGCCAGCGCGGTCCGAGTGGCTTTTGAAGACCCGTTGCGGGTCGCGACCGCCGCCCAGTTTCGGGTCATCGCCGACGCCAACAACGCTGGCGGTAGCAGCGCCAGCATCAGCTACAGTGCCCCACCAGCGAACGTGCCCGGCCCGGCCCCGCTGGCCAGCGCCCTGGTCAACAACGACCACCCCAGTGCCGCCCGTGGCATCAATGTCTCTAGCTCGGTGCCGCTGAGCGGGGTCGCCACCATTGCCAACGGCCTGCAAGACGTCAGCATCGTCCTGAACAATCTGCAACCAGGCCAGCAATTACAGGTGCTGACCCGCGATGGTCGGCAGTTGATCGGTCAATCGATGGTCGGCAACACGGCCTTGCTGGGCCAGCTGCTGACGACCGACAACGGTTTTGCTGCCGGTGCCAGTTACAGCGCCAGCTACCTCAATAGCTCGGGCAGCGAAGCCTACAAAGACATGAGCGTGTTCTATGGCGCTCAAGCCCCAGTCCAGCTGCAACCCATTTACAACAGCAAAGACCAAATTTCAGGCACTAAAGCTTTTCCGGCCCTGCTCCTTGGCGGCCGGCTGCAAGCCAGCAATAGCGGCATCGCAGCCGACGCCCTGGTCTTGAACGGCATCGCCCTGGGCGCCCTGGCCGCCCCAGCGGCGGGAACCACCTTGCAAGCCCAAGCCGTAGCGGCCTGGATCAATGCCAAAAACACCCAAACCGGGGTCAGCGCCACCGCCTCCAACGAAATTCGAATCACCCAAAGTGAGCTCAAGTTCGGCATGCCCCTGGTCCTCAACGGGGTCAGCGTTGACACCGCCAGCGTGACGCACCTGAACGGGTTGGTCGCCGCCATCAACGCCACGCTAGGTGCCAATGTTCAGGCCCGCAGCACGGTCGATGGCGAGCTGATTCTGAGCAACAGCAGCGGCAGCGAGGGGTTGGACATCAGCATTGCGGCGACCAATATCGCAGGCTCCAGCACCCTCAATGCCCTGGGCCTGAACTCGGGCATTTACCGTGGCCAGCTCAGCCTGACCCAGGCCTTGAAAGCCAGCAACGGCGCTGACGTACGCACCCCGCTCCAGCTCGGTTTTGGAGCCTCCGGGACACCGTCGGACTTGGCCAAACTGGGCTTTCGCACGGCGGCCACCATCAATGGAGCGGTTAAAGACGATCTGTTGGTGTTCGTCACCGGTACCGGCCTGGCCAGTGTCTCGGCCAGCTACGCCGGCCAAGCGGTCGATGCCAAACAATCCCTGCGCAGCCAGCCGATGAAGGTCGAATTCACCAGCGCCACCCGCTACAAAATCACCGACACCAACACCAACACCGTGCTGGCCGAACGCGACTTCGACGCCACCAAGCTCGACCCTGCCATCAGCTTCCAGGGGCTGCGCCTGAGCCTCACCAGCCCAGCCCAGACCGGTGATGTCTTTAGCCTCGACGGCAACCAGGACGGCGTGGGCAACAACGACAACATGCGGGCCATGGCCGCGCTCGAGAGCAAAACGGTAGTGGGCAACAAAACCCTGACCAACGCCTACATCGACCAGGTCAACGAAATTGGTAATATTGCGCGCCAAGCCAGTATTGCCCAGACAGCGCTCACCGTGGTGCACGACCAGGCCGTCAAGGCGCGCGATGAAACCTCAGGCGTCAGCCTGGACCAGGAAGCCGCCGACCTGATCCGTTACCAGCAGGCCTACCAGGCCGCCGCCAAGACACTGCAAGTCGCCAGCCAGCTGTTCGATAGCGTGCTGCAAATCCATTAAGCCCGAGGTTCCGCCATGCAAATATCGACCAGCCTCCTGTTTGACCGCGCCAGCGCCCAGCTGCGCCAGTTGCAAAACGACACAGCCAAGTCGCAAGCCCAAATTGCCACCCAAAAGCAGGTGCTCAACCCGAGCGACGCGCCCGATCAGGCGGCAACGATCAGCCGGCTGAAGTCGATCATCGACCGAAACGACAACTACAGCAAGATCCTGAGCACCCTCCAGGCCCGTTTGGACTCCGAAAGCACCACCCTGTCAAGCGCCAGTGACGTGCTGATCCGGATCAAAGAACTGACCATCCAAGCCAGCAACGCAACCCAGGGTCAAACCAGCCGGGCGGCGATTGCCACCGAGATGAAAGGTCTGCGCGACCAGCTCTTGAGTTTGGCCAACAGCACCGACACCACCGGCAGTTACCTGTTTTCTGGCAGCAAGGTCAAGACCCCGGCTTTTGCCGCGGATCAGGCTGGTGCTGTCAGTTACCAAGGCGACCAAACCCAAATGCAGGTGGCCGTGGGTGACCAACGCACCCTGCCCCTCAATCGCCCGGGCAGCACGGCATTTGTCCGGGTGGTGCGCACCAGCAATGGCGAAACCACCGGCACCGGTTTCTTTCAGGCCATCGATGACCTGATTGCCGGCGTGAACAGCTCCAACAGCAGCGTCATGCAACGCGGCCTGACCGAAATCGATGCACTGCACCAGGGTATTGTGCTGGCTCAGGCCAAGGCGGGGACCGACATGAAGGTCATCGAGCAACAAGGCGCGGTGATCGATGACACCAGGATTACCCTGAAAACTGCGCTTTCCAATTTAGAAGACCTCGACATGGCCACGGCCATCACACAGCTGCAAAAGCAGATTTTGTCCTTGGAAGCGGCCCAGAGTAGTTTTGCCAAGGTGTCGCAGCTCAATCTGTTTAGCTATATCCGATAAGCCGGATTCAAGTTATTAGCAGATGGTTCGATACCCTGTCTTAAGCTCCCCTTAAAGCCGATCTATGGTCACGTCCGTCTCAACCACCGCCAGCACCACTGCCACCGACCCGGCAAAGGCCAAGTCATCCGTCGTCACCAAGCTCGGTGCGGGCTCGGGCATTGACACCCAATCGCTGGCCAGCAGCCTGGTTGCAGCGGAAAAAGCACCGCGTGAGGCGGCGATCAACAAGAACATCAGCAAAAACCAAGGCGTGGTCTCTGGCTTTTCGGCAGTCAAGTATGCGCTGAGCAACCTGCAGACTGCATTTAACAACCTGAAAGACAAGAGCGATTTCAAGAGCATTTCAATCAACAACAGCCAGACCAGCAGCTTCACGGCAAGCGCCAGCAGCAGCGCCGAGACCGGCAGCCACACCGTGCTCATTAGCCAACTGGCAGCCGCGCAACGCACCACTGGAACCCCGACTTACGCCACGGCGGACACGGCGATTGCGAGTCTGACAACGCTCACCCTGGGGGGTACAGGTTTTCCAAATGTGAGTGGCGCTGCACAAACCATTGCCATCAACACCGCAACGCCAACCGGAGTGGTGGCCGCGATCAACAATGCGGGCAAGGGCTTGAGTGCGCAATTGGTCAACACCGGTAGCGGCTACAAGATCGTCGTGACCGGCGCCTCCGGTGCCAGCAACGCCTTCACGATCACCAGCAATGCGGCCACGCCTGACGACGCTGCCACCGGCCTGAATTTTTCAACTTCTCTGCAATCCGCAGCGAATGCCGCGCTCACAGTCGATGGCATCGCCATTACCAGCAGCAGTAACACGGTGTCGCAGGCCATCACCGGAGTGACCTTGAATCTGCTGGCAACCAATGCCGCAAGTCCAGCGACGCTCAATCTGGCCAACGACACCAATGGCGCCAAGACCAAAGTGCTGGCATTGGTGAGCGCCTACAACGATGCCAATAGCTTGCTCGATGAGGTCACCAACTCCAAATCCACCCTGGAAACCTATGGCGCCACCTTGGTGGGCAACTCCAGTGTTCGCACCATCCGTGACCAGATCCGTGCCATGGTGCAGGGCGATTCATCAACCAAGGCGTCGTCGGGCACCCTGAGCGCACTGCGCGACATAGGTATTGAAGTCGATAAAACCGGCAAACTCATCACCAACAACGTGACGCTCGACCTGGCGCTAACCTCCAACTTCAGCAATACGGTGATGCTGCTCTCGGGTAACCAGGAAAATCAAAGCAGCTACGACCCCAGTGCCTCGGGCCTGGCGGGTGACGCCAGCAAGGCGCTCACCACTTTGTTGGGCAGCAGTGGCACACTCAGCACCGAAAGTGCTAACGCCACCACCCGCATCACCAAGTACCGAGATGACCTCACGGCGCTGGAAGACCGCATGAGTCGGTTGCTGGCGCGCTATACCAAGCAGTTTGCCGCGATGGACAGCATCGTGGGCCAGACCAAGAGCACACAGACCGGACTGACCAGCAGTTTTGCCGGCCTGATGGCGATGTACACCAACAACTAAGTACCAGCTGTCCAGGTGTGAGGTGTGAATTCGCCCCTGGCCTAAAGCGTCGAGGTCGGGCCATGGGCAGCACTCCGCTTTTCCGCATTTTTTCCACCCATCCTCAAGTTTGGCGTCGTCCGTCCGATTCGTACTGAAGTAGCACTCGAGACAGGCCGACAGTCGCCAGGCCGTTGTCTGGCGTTGCTCAAACGCTCACTCTAAGGAGGGATAGAGAATATGACATTAGAAATCACGCCCGGAGGCGACGCACGCCCCCTACCGGTGCAAAAACCCGTGGCGCATGCAGTCCCGCCCAGCAACGCACCTAAAGTGACCCAGCCCAAGCCAGTCGCCATTCAATTCGACAGGAAGCAGGCCAATGAAAACCTGAAAGCGGCGATCAGTCTGCTCAATCAGCAAATGGTTTCAACCCACCGGGGGCTGGGGTTTTCATTTGACGATTCCAAGAGCATGGCAGTGATCAAAGTCACCGACATCAACACCGGCGCAGTCGTGCGCCAGATCCCCACCGAAGATGTGCTGCGCATGGCGCACAAGATTGATGACCTCAAAGGTATCTTGTACAACCAAATTGCTTAACCGATTTTCAATTATTTCGAGTGCAATCAAAGATATTTCTAAAGCTTTACCCCTTGGACCCGATGCTTAGAGAGTCAACCGATTATTTGTTCTCTCAACTTTATTTATAGCAACCCTTCGTTTTTTGGAGAAATAACATGCCAGTCATCAACACCAATGTCAGTGCCCTTTATGCGCAAAATTCGATGAAAACCAATGCGCGCGCCATGGATACCGCAATGGAGCAGCTCTCCACCGGCTTGCGCATCAACGCCGCCAATGACGATGCCGCCGGTTTGGCGATTAGTCAAAACATGACCGCCCAGGTGCGGGGTTTAAACCAAGCCGTGCGCAACATCAACGACGGCATCAACATGCTGCAAACCGCTGAAGGTGCCATGGTGGAAGTCTCCAACATGCTGCAGCGCATGCGAGAGCTTGCGGTGCAATCGACCAACGGAACTTACTCCTCGACCCAGCGCGAATATTTGCAGGTCGAGTTTGCTGCGCTGGGTGCACAGATTACCCGAATTGGTACTGAAACCAAATGGAACGGTACAAGCCTGTTGGCCGCAGCAGCGTCATTTACTTTCCAGGCCGGAGCCAATGCATCGCAGACAGTTACAGCCGAATTAACTACAGCCATGACCAGTGCAGTCCTGTTTGGTTCAGCTGCAACTCTTGCCACCTCGGCGGGGGCCAGTGCGGCTATCACACAAGTAGATACCGCTCTTGGCCTGGTCAACACCCAGCGTGCTTCCTTCGGTGCAGTCATCAACCAGATGGCCTACGGCGCCGACAATTTGAC
>JBAQTC010000035.1:0-19127 GCA_049296795.1 Burkholderiaceae bacterium | reverse complement strand
GCGCCCGAAAGGATCTTTCTGGGTGGCCGTTGGCTTGGTACCGCCTGGAGGGTGATGTTCTTTGTGCTCGTCGGTTGTTTGCGCCATGGCACCCAGTGAGGTCCCCGCTACACAAATCCCGATCAGGACATTCCGAATGTTTGTCATGAGGCTCCCTTTTTTTGCTACTACAGTCTGAGCCGAAAATATAGTGACCACTTTGAGATAAATCAAACAATTGTGCAGATTTCAAACCGCCTAGTCTGCAACCAGACGGCCAGTCGATTTGTCAAGCATCACCAAATCGGGTTCCAACGCTCTGGGTCTGACTGGTAGCTCAAATGGAGAGAGCGGCAAAAGGCCAGGGAGCAGTACATCTTCCATTTGTCGCCTATCTGGGGCATTGTCGGCGCCTGACTTGGCGCGCTGGGTCAGCGCTGCATTGCGACAGGCTCAGATCGATCCTCCAATCTTATGATTAAGATCAAACAAATAAAAAACCAGGAAGCGCATGATTCACTTCTACCGCAAGGATTGAGTCCAAGCGGGGAAAACCTGAAAGGTCTGGAAATGACGACAGAAATGCTAGTTGAAATCGACAACCTGAAGTGTGGTGGCTGTGAAAAGTCCATCCTCAAAGGCTTGGCCAGCATCGCAGGCGTCAGTAATGTGAGTGTCGACATCGAACACAATCGGGTTGGTTTTACCGGGGATACGTCGGTCCGAGATTCGGTCGTTAATAAACTGAGCGCAATGGGCTATCCCGAGAAGGATTCATTGAGCGGATTGAATGCGGGTTTGGCGACCGTCAAATCATTCGTCAGCTGTGCAATTGGCCGTGTGTCTTGATTCAAATTTCAAATTCAAATCTGGAATTGGATTCGGGTGGTCAATGCCACTGAAAGAAATTTTCATGTCGGACTTAAATGATTCTGGGCGTGCTGCGTAATTGTTCAGGCGTCGTGAAGTAAGCCGCGGTGGCCCCTCGATGTAACCTGGCTTGCTCCAATTCGTAACGCGCCACGGTGCGCAAATGCACTTCGTCAGGGCCATCCATAAAATGCAGGGCGCGCCCCCACGACCAAAAATCAGCCAATGGCGTATCAGGTGAAAGACCCATGGCGCCAAAGATCTGGATCGCACGATCGACTACCCGACTCTGCAAGCGTGCGGCCACCACTTTGATCGCGGCAATCAAGGCCCTTTGATGCTGTGGATTGGCATAAGCTTGATCCAGCACCCAGGCCGCTCGCAACACCAGCAAACGGGCTTGGTCAATCTCAATCCGAGATTCAGCTAGCCAGTCTTGCACGTTGGAAAAATCTGACAAGTAGCGTCCAAAGACTTGTCTTTCAAGCACTCTTTCACGCGCCAGTTCAAGGGCCAGCTCGCACTGGCCAATGGTGCGCATACAGTGATGCACCCGTCCGGGCCCCAGTCGGGTCTGAGCCATCGAAAAGCCCTGACCCCAGACACCCAAAAGGTGGTCTGGCGAGACTCGAACGTTGCGCAACAAAATCTCACAATGCCCTTGCGGCGAACGATGTTGCAAAACGGGAATATTTCTGACCAATTCAACCCCCGGCGTATTCATAGGAACCAGCACCAGACTGTGTTGCGCATGGGCGCCTTGCGCGTCGTCACCGTTCTGGCGACACATCACGATCAAAAGCTTGCAGTGGGGATGGGCTGCGCCGGTAATGAACCACTTTCGTCCGTTCAAGACCAGTTGATCATTTTCACGCCGCACCGTTGTTTGTAAATTTGAGGGATCCGAAGATGCCACATCCGGCTCCGACATCGCAAAAGCTGATCGGATACGACCCTCGAGCAAGGGCTCGAGCCAGCACTTTTTTTGATCGGGTGTTGCGAAACGATGTAACAAATCGATATTGCCGGTATCGGGTGCGTTGCAGTTAAAAACTTCTGACGCCCAAGGCACACGCCCCATGATTTCAGCCAAACTTGCATAGTCCACGTGGTTTACACGGGTACCTGGCTCATGCGCTTGCAACGCTGGCAAAAACAAATTCCAGAGTCCCTCCTCGCGCGCCAGGGCTTTCAAGTCCTCTAAAAACACAGGGGGGTAAACACCCGATTGAACTGATTGATGCCAAGCCGCGTTATAGGGAAGGACATAGCGCGTCATGAACGCGTCGAGCTGGCTCTGCAGCTTTTTGGCTAACTCTGAATGTTCGAAATCCATGGAAAACATTATCGAAATCAGCAACTTTCCAATCCTTGATTTAGATCAAAACCAAGCATGACAGGACGTGTCATCCTGCAACCTCATCATCTTTGACGAGTTATCGTGGACTACAAAAGCATTCGCATGATTCATGAAGAGCATGCTGCTTTGTCAGCCCTGCTGGCATCGATGGCCATGTTGCTCAGACGTGGGCCGCGGGATCAGCCAGGTACATTTTTTGATTCCATGCGTGCCATGCTGTTCTACATCGACGAATTCCCGCAACGTCTACACCACCCCAAGGAATCTGAACTCTTATTCCCCATGGTGGCTTTACGCGCCCCCTCAACCCGTGAACTCATAGAGCGTCTGGAACAAGACCATGTCGAAGGCGAGGCCGAAGTTCGAAAATTGCAACACCTGCTCCTGGCTTGGGAATTGTTGGGGGATAGCCGGCGTCAGGCTTTTGAGCACAGCTTCCACCCTTACCTGAATTTTTACCTAGAACACATGCGACAGGAAGAATTAGTGATCATCCCGGCTGCACTTAAAGTGCTACGCCCGAAAGATTGGGACTTGTTAGACCAGGCTTTTTCTGACAACCAGGATCCTTTGACCGGCAAATATCCCGACGATCCGATTTATGACCAATTGTTCACTCGCATTGTCATGAAAACACCGGCCCCGATTGGTCTGGCCGACTAACCGCAACTGCCCAGCAGACCACACTGGGTGCAGTAGTCACAGCCGTCTTTGCGTATCACGGCCATGGCCCCACAGTCACTGCATTTTTTCCCCGCCATCCGCATCGACGCGTGATTGATCTCGATTGAGGCCGGCTGCGTGGTTGAAGTTAGCAAAACTGATCCCGAGCGCTGGGCGATGATATTTTGGATAGCGTAGGCAATCGCCGCCACCTCGGAGTCGTGCCACAAAGGCACGTGCGAGCCATCGGCTTTATCAAACGTTCCGTAACGCACCGGCCCACGGTCCCAAGCCACTTTACGCATATCGCTGAGAGCCCGCGGCAAAAAACCTCCGCGAGCGGCCAACGACAGCAAGCGCATGCTGGCGGTGATCCACTGCTGTGATTCACCGCTTTGACCCACGGGCATGAAAAATTCTATGGCCCGTTCTGCCGCTCCTGAGCTCTCCGATGCAGGTATTGGCAAAAAAGAAACGACCAAATACAGGGTTTTATGTCCTTCCTGGGTCCAGTACTCGATTTTTTCCGCGACTGCTGACAAGCCACCTTTTGGTCGACTTTCAATCACAGAACGCATCGGATCCACGGCCAGTGCCACTGGGTTGGACTCGGATTCATTCGCCAAGGGTCCGAGTTCCAATACTGAACCCAAAATGCTGTTCGGTCGGTACGTGGCCAGCCCCTTAAGCCCGGCTTGCCATGCGCGAAGATACAAGCTCGTGAAATCCTCGAACGAGTAGTCAGCTGGAACATTGACGGTTTTTGAAATGGCCGTGTCGATGTAAGGCTGGACTGCCTGCATCATGGCGATATGGTCTTCGGCGGACATCTCCAAAGCCGATACAAAATACTCGGGCAAATGCTCGATGTCACCGCCGAGTTGTTGGTAAAGCCGCCATGCATGGTCTTGCACTGTGTACTGTGTCGTACTGCCATCGGCCTCACGTTTCTTGCGTTGGTAGAGCCACGAGAACGAAGGTTCGATGCCATTGGAGGCATTGTCAGCAAAGGCCAAGCTGACCGTTCCTGTGGGTGCAATGGATAGCAAATGGCTGTTCCGAATGCCATGAACTCGAATGTCATTTTGGAGCCCAGAGGGCAAGCGGCTGGCAAAATTGCCCTCCCTCAGGTAATCATTGGCCTGAAATTTTGGAAATGCTCCTTTTTCTCGGGCCAGTCCTACCGAGGCTGCATAAGCCGCATCACGCATACGCTGTGCGATCAGGCTGGCAAATTCACGTCCCTGGGCCGAGTTGTAACGCAAGCACAACAGGGTCAAGGCATTGCCAAGACCGGTAAATCCCACACCAATTCTTCGTTTTGATTTCGCTTCCTCTTGTTGTTCGGGAAGCGGCCAAAACGTCAAATCCAATACATTGTCCAGTGCGCGAACTTGCAAGGCGACAGCTTCTTCAAAAGCTTCAAAGTCAAATCTCGGCTGTCCTGAAATGCCGAAAGAATGCTGGACAAAACGCGGCAAAATAATGGGGCCGAGATCACAACAACCGTAGGGTGGCAATGGTTGCTCGCCGCAGGGGTTGGTTGCAGCAATCGTTTCGCAATAACCCAAGTTGTTGTCCGAATTCATTCGATCCAAAAAAAGCACACCCGGTTCGGCAAAGTCGTAGGCCGATTGCATGACGGTTTGCCACAATTGACGTGCCGGCAGCACCTGGTAAACCCATCGTCCGTCAGCGCGCTGGTAGGCACCTGCCTCGAGTTGGGCGAACCCCGGTTTGGCCTGGTGCAGCAACTCCCAAGACTGGTCTTGCTCAAGGGCTTGCATGAAGGCATCGGTCACTGCGAGTGAGACATTGAAGTTATTCCAGCGCCCTACGGTGCGTTTGGCGGTGATGAATTCCAGCACATCGGGATGATCAATTCTCAGCACCCCCATTTGAGCGCCACGCCGCGCTCCCGCACTCTCGACGGTGGCACAGGACTGATCAAATACATTGATATAGCTGGCCGGGCCTGACGCCAAGGAAGATGTCGCTTTGACGGCTGCGCCGCGCGGACGAATCCGAGAAAAATCGTATCCCACGCCCCCTCCCCGGCGCATGGTTTCGGCCGCTTCACGCAGTGCCTCATAAATTCCTGGAAATCCACCCTCATCGACACCTTGAATGCAATCCCCTACCGGTTGCACAAAGCAGTTGATCAAAGTCGCTTGAATAGCGGTTCCGGCAGAACTCATGATGCGGCCAGCGCCGATCGCGCCCCGGCGCAGGTTTTCCAAAAATAAGACCTCGTATCGGGCGCGCTCTGCCTGCGATTCGACACTGGCCAAAGCGCGCGCGACCCGGACAAAGACGTCATCGGCACAGCGCTCACTCGATTTGAGATATTTTTCCTGCAACACATCGATGCTGATGGGCTGTTCAGGCACTGATAATTTGTCCATCGTGTTCCACATAGGGTTGGTAAGGTCCGGTTCCGCTATTGGAGGCATCCGAAGCGGGAATAAAACAGGCTTTCCCTGCATCAAAGACCTGGATTTCGCCAGCCTCTATGACGTAATACCAGCCGTGCAAGGTGAGCTGTCCCGCTTCAACTTGTCGTCGAACCATCGGGTAATCCATCAGGCGTTCGAGTTGCACTACGACCGAACGTTGTTCGCTACGGCGCAAGGCCTCAGGACTGATCTGCACTGGCAGCAGCGCTTCTTCGGCCAGCTTCAGCCATTCACCAAGGGCTTGGGCCTGCGCCGGTACACCTTCATAAGCGGCTCTGATCGCACCACAGTGGCTATGGCCGCATACAACGATACGTTTGACTTGCAGGGTCAGCACCGCGAATTCAATTGCTGCCGTGGTGCCGTGCCAGCCAGAAGCTGGGTCATAGGGGGGAATGAAAGCCCCTACATTGCGAACAATGAAGAGCTCACCCGGGCCTGCCCCCGTCAAGAGGTAGGGCACCACTCGTGAATCTGAGCAGCCGATAAAAAAAGTTGTCGGATGCTGTCCTTGCGCCACCAGGTCTTGAAATCGTTGCTGATGAAGCGGGAAGTAATCCGAATGGAATCGACGTAGTCGCTCCAGCAATTCGTCGGCCATCGGTGTGCTTTTTGCTTATTGCACGAAAGGTGTACCGGCGGCGTCCAGCTCCACGCCCTGCAGCTCGGCCTGCCCGGCCAGCAGCGCCAGATACTGGCGCAGCGCAGTCACGTAGGACTGCTGGCGCAGCGTCATGGCTACGGAGCCACGCACGGATTCGAAAGGCTGGTCGACCCCGGCCTCACGCTGGCGCACGTCCACCACGTGCAGGCCAAAGCGGCTGTGCACCAGTCGCGGCAACACGCCCACTTCGCTCTGACCGAAGATCTCGCGCGCCAACTCGGGCGCACAGTCCTGCAGCGTCAGCCAGCCTAGCTCACCACCCCAGGCGCCGCTGGGGCAGTTGGAGAGCGTGTGCGCGGCTTGCTCAAAGGGGTCCCCCTTACCGTCGTGGCTGCGCACGTCCAGCAGGGTAGCTTCGGCCCGTTTGCGCAAGGCCACGACGTCGACACCCGCAGTCACTGCGAACAGGATGTGGCGCACGTGGGCGCGCTCGCCGACGCGGTAACGCGCAGCATGGGCGGCGTGGTGGCGGCGGCAGGCTTCGTACGACGGTTCGGGGATCTTCAGGCTTTGTTCCAGCAGCTGCTCGATGGCACCGACCGCCGCCTCGCCGGGCACACCGTCGGCAGCTGACACATCGTCCCACGACAATAAGCCGGCTTGCTGCGCGGCCTGGCGCAGCAGTTCGGTGCAGGCACGCTGGCGCAGCTCGTTGTCACTCAGCGATTCATCTGCGCGCTGCAAGGCTTGGCCGTTGACACGGGCCACTGCGGTGGAGACTGGGATGGCAAGGGTCGTATCGGCCTCAGCACTGGCACAGCTGCAGCTGGGGGAGCAGGTTTCTTTCATACACGTGCTCCCGGCTGGCGCGGCAGGTTGTGGCCAGCGGGAAGATTGAGCCGGCGGCTGCGTACCACCTGGTAGGGCCGCACCAGGTAGCTCACCGAGGCAAAGCCGCTCCAGACATGGACCAGGCGCGTGAAGGGGAAAATGAAGAAGATGCTCATGCCCAGGAACATATGGGCCTTAAAGACCCAGCTGGCCTCAGCCAGCAGTTCCACGGCACCACCGCGCAAGGTCATGATGCGCTGCGCCCACTCGGCCAGCTTCATCATCATGCCGCCGTCCAGGTGCTGGGCCGACAGCGGGATGGTGGCCAAGCCCAGGGCAAACTGCAGCCACAGCAGGAGCAGCAGCAAGATGTCGCTGGTCTTGCTGGTGGCGCGGATGCGCGGCTCGAACAAGCGGCGGTGCAGCAGCAACGTCAAGCCCAGCAGGCCAAGTACCCCGAACGCGCTGCCGGAGATCATGGCCATCAGCTGCTTAGCGCCAGCGCTCATGAAGGGCTCGTAGAGGAAGTGCGGCATCAGCATGCCCACGCTGTGGCCGAAGAACAGGAACAGGATGCCGACGTGGAACAGGTTGCTGCCCCAGCGCAGCTGACCGGCTTTGAGCAACTGCGAGGAATCGCTTTTCCAAGTGTACTGGTCGCGATCGAAGCGGATCAGGCTGCCCAGCAGGAAAACCGTAAGGCAGATGTAGGGATAGATCCCGAAGACGAACTGGTTGAGGTAGTTCATGCTCCTGCTCCTGGCACAGCGCTTTGCGCAACATTCCTGACGATGTGGATCGGCCGGGGCTGGCTCGGCTTAGCCTGGCCTTGCGTCGAGCAGCCGTCAAAGACTATGGGCTCCTCCCAGGTCTGGTCCAACGGCTCGTCTTCCACCACCTTCACGGCCTGGGCACGCTCGCCGGCGAGCTCCAGCAGGGCGCCCAGCACGCTGGCATAGGAGCTTTCGCGTTTCACCAAGGCGCTGAAGATAGCGTTGAGGATGTGAGCGATCTCGCCAAGAAAAGCGCGGGCTTGCCGATCCGGCTGCGTGGAGACGAACTCCAGCACCACGGGCAAGTAATCGGGCAGCTCGCCCTCGGCCAGGTAGAGGCCGGCCTTCTCGTAAGTCTGGGCCAGGTCGATCATGGCAGGTCCCCGGTCGCGACTGTCGCCGTGCACGTGCTCGAACAGATGCAGCGAGGTGGCGCGGCCGCGGTCGAACAGTTGCACATAGTCGGCTTCCATGTCGAGGGGGTCGCGCGTGCGCAGGGACTTAAGCAGCACATCCAGCTCGCCTAGGCGATTGATGCTAAGGGCCTGTTCATGGTGCAGCGCGGCGCTCAGATCGTCCAGGTGGCTGCGCAGTTCGGTGTCCGGGTAGCCCAGCAGGCGGGCCAACACGCGCAGGGTCAAAGTAGCGTTGTTGGGCATGATCAGACTCCTGCCTTGATGGGGATGGTGCGGCGTTTTCCGCTGCCGAACAGGCTGGCTTCGCTCTCGCCGTCGGTACAGCCGTTGCCAAACGAGAAACCGCAGCCCCCGCGCATGTCGAAAGTGTTCTCGGCGTACTCACGGTGCGAGCTCGGGATGACGAAGCGGTCCTCGTAGTTGGCAATCGCCATCACGTGGTACATCTCTTCCACCTCGTCCTGGCTCATCCGAACCTGCTGCAAAGCCGTGGGGTTGATGCGTCCTTCCACGTGCTTCTCGCGCTGGTAGGCGCGCATGGCGAGCATGCGCTCCAGCGCACGCTCTACCGGCACAGTGTCTCCAGCAGTCAGCAAATTGGCCAGGTACTTGACCGGGATGCGCAGTTGCTTGACGTCCGGAATCTCGCCGTTGATGCCAATCTCGCCGGCGTTCGCTGCCGCCGTGATGGGTGACAGTGGCGGCACATACCAGACCATGGGCAGGGTGCGGTACTCGGGGTGCAGGGGCAGAGCCACTTTCCACTGCACGGCCATTTTGTACACCGGGCTGTTGCGTGCGGCGTCCATCCAGGCATCGGGGATGCCGTCGATACGGGCCTGTGCGATCACCTGGGGGTCGTTCGGGTCCAGAAAGATGTCAAGTTGGGCCTGGTACAGATCCCGGTCATGTTCGACACTGGCGGCCTGCTCGATGCGGTCGGCGTCATACAGCAACACGCCGAGGTAGCGAATACGACCGACACATGTTTCACTGCACACGGTAGGTTGGCCGGCTTCAATTCTTGGATAGCAAAAAATACACTTCTCAGCCTTGCCCGATTCCCAGTTGTAATAGATTTTCTTATACGGACAACCAGACACGCACATGCGCCAGCCGCGGCACTTGTCCTGGTCTATCAGCACGATGCCGTCTTCCTCGCGCTTGTAAATTGAGCCTGAGGGACAGGATGCGACGCAGGCCGGATTCAGACAGTGCTCGCACAGGCGCGGCAAGTACATCATGAAAGTGTTTTCGAACTGGCCGTAGATGTCCTTCTGCACGTCGTCGAAGTTCTTGTCCTTCGAACGCTTGCTGAATTCACCGCCCAGGATCTCTTCCCAGTTCGGTCCCCATTCGATCTTCTCCATGCGCTGGCCCGTGATCAGGCTGCGCGGGCGCGCCGTGGGTGCGGTCTTCATTTCTGGCGCCGACTGCAGATGATCGAAATCGAAAGTGAAAGGTTCGTAGTAATCGTCGATCTGCGGCAGGTTGGGGTTGGCGAAGATCTTCATCAGCAGCTTCCACTTGGCACCCTGGCGTGGCTCAATGCTGCCGTTGGCCTTGCGGACCCAGCCGCCGTTCCACTTGTCCTGGTTTTCCCATTCCTTCGGGTAGCCGATGCCGGGTTTGGTCTCGACGTTGTTGAACCAGGCGTACTCCATGCCTTTGCGGCTGGTCCAAACGTTCTTGCAGGTGACGGAACAGGTGTGGCAGCCGATGCACTTGTCCAAATTCAACACCATGCCGATTTGAGCTCGGATTTTCATGGTCATGCTCCTTGTGCTTGCACGCTTCTGCTGCTGTCGGCCGGACTATCGAGCCAGTCAACCCGGTTCATTTTTCGCACTACGACGAATTCGTCACGGTTGGTGCCGATGGTCCCGTAGTAGTTAAACCCATAGCTGAACTGGGCGTAGCCGCCGATCATGTGCGTGGGTTTGAGCACGATGCGCGTCACCGAGTTGTGGATGCCCCCGCGTGCGCCGGTGATTTCTGAACCCGGGGTGTTGATGATCTTTTCCTGGGCGTGGTACATCATGACCATGCCGTTGTTCACCCGCTGACTAACGACCGCACGCGCAGCGATGGCCCCGTTGATGTTGAACAGCTCAACCCAATCGTTGTCAACAATGCCGGCTGATTTGGCATCGTCCTCGCTGAGCCAGATCACCGGTCCGCCGCGATTGAGCGTAAGCATCATCAGGTTGTCGCTGTAGGTACTGTGGATGCCCCACTTCTGATGTGGCGTGATGAAATTCAGCAGGATCTCGGTGTTGCCATTGGGCTTGACGCCGTGAATACCGGCCGTGGTCTTGAGATCGACAGGTGGCTTGTAGCTAGAGAGGTTTTCGCCGAAAGCCGTGATCCACGGATGGTCCAAATAAAACTGCTGGCGACCGGTCAGGGTGCGCCAGGGGATCAACTCGTGCACATTGGTGTAACCGGCGTTGTAGGAGACTTTTTCGCTCTCGATCCCGCTCCAAGTCGGGCTAGAAATGATTTTTCGTGGCTGGGCCTGGATGTCGCGGAAGCGAATTTTTTCGTCCATCCGATGCAGGGCCAGGTGCGTGTGATCACGCCCGGTCTGCTTGCTCAGCGCAGCCCAGGCTTTCACGGCCACGTGGCCATTGGTCTCCGGGGCCAGTTGCAGAACCACCTCGCAGGCGTCGATGTCAGTCTCGATCTTCGGCATGCCGCAAGTCACCCCTTCAGCCTTGATCAGGCCGTTGAGCTCACCGAGTTGCTGCACTTCGTCCTGGGTGTTCCAGGCTATCCCTTTGCCGCCATTGCCCACCTTGGCCATCAAAGGACCTAAGGCGGTGAAGCGCTGGTACAGGTTGGGGTAGTCGCGTTCCACCACGGTCATATTGGGCGCCGTCTTGCCTGGGATCAGCTCGCACTCGCCCTTCTTCCATTCCTTCACACCGAGAGGCTGAGCCAGCTCGGCCGGACTGTCGTGCATCAGCGGGCTGAGAACCATCTCGTGCTCAACACCCAAGTGGCCGACGCACAATTCACTGAATTTTTTGGCGAAACCCTTGTAAATGTCCCAGTCGCTCTGGCTTTGCCAGGCCGGATCCACCGCGGTGGACAATGGGTGAATGAAAGGGTGCATGTCGCTGGTGTTGAGGTCGTTTTTCTCGTACCAGGTAGCCGTGGGCAGCACAATGTCCGAATACAGACACGTGGTACTCATGCGAAAGTCCAATGTGACCAGCAAGTCAAGCTTTCCTTCAGGCGCCTGCTCGTGCCACACGACTTCGGTTGGTTTCGAGTCCTCCTGGCCGAGGTCCTTGCCCTGCACCCCGTGGCTGGTGCCCAGCAGGTGTTTGAGGAAGTATTCGTGGCCCTTGCCGGAAGAACCCAGCAAATTCGAGCGCCAAACGAACATGTTTCGCGGCCAGTTGGCCGGGTGGTCCGGATCCTCGCAGCTCATCTTCAGTGTGCCGTCCTTCAGACCCTGGACGGTGTAATCCTTGGGATCCATCCCGGCAGCCGTCGCGTCCTTGACCACTTGCATCGGATGAGTCTGCAGTTGGGGGGCGCTGGGCAGCCAGCCCATGCGTTCGGCACGAACGTTGTAGTCGATCATGCTGCCACCGAAAGCTTTTTTGTCGGCCAGCGGCGAGAGCACTTCGCCCATGGTCAGCTTCTCGTAGCGCCACTGGTCGGTGTGGGCGTAGAAAAAACTGGTGGAATTCATCTGGCGCGGCGGGCGAATCCAGTCCAGCGCAAAGGCCAAAGGGAGCCATCCGGTCTGTGGTCGCAATTTTTCTTGGCCCACATAATGCGCCCAGCCCCCACCGCTTTGGCCGATGCAGCCGCACAGCATCAACATATTGATGATGCCGCGGTAGTTCATGTCACTGTGGTACCAGTGGTTCATCGCCGCGCCAATAATCACCATGGACTTGCCTTTGGTCTTGTCGGCGTTATCGGCGAACTGGCGCGCCACGGTGATGAGCTGCTGGCGCGGCACACCGGTGATTCTTTCCTGCCAGGCCGGGGTATAGGGCGTATCGTCGTCAAAGCTCTTGGCCGCCAGTTCAGCGTCGAGACCTCGGGCGATGCCAAAATTAGCGGCCTGCAAATCAAACACGGTCGCCACCAGGGCCTCTCGTTTCTCGCCTTCCTTGCCCAGGGCAATGCGCGTGACCGGTACGCTGCGTACCAGCACGTTGCTGGCGGCCGCCCCGTGGGTGTTGTTGGGGAAGTGCTCGTGCGCTATGCCGCCGAAGTAAGGGAAACCGATCTTCGCGGTTTCGGTTTGGTCGCCGCCCTCGAGTGCGGAGAGTTTGAGTTTCACATCGTTGTCGTGACGGGCCTCCTTGGTTTCCAGGTTCCACTGGCCGGCGTCAGCCCGGCCGTCGGGACCCCAGCGAAATCCGATAGCCCCTTTGGGACAAACCACTTTCCCATTTTCGTTGAAGGCCAAAGTCTTCCACTCGGGGTTATTGGCCTGGCCGAGCTGGCCGTTGAAATCACTGGCACGCAGATAACGATCCGGCACCAGAATCGTTTCGCCGTTGGGCGCCTGCTGCTCTTTGAGCATGACCAGCATGGGTAGGTCGGTGTAGCGACGCGCATAGTCGTCGAAATAACTGGAACGTCGGTCGAAATAAAATTCCTTCATGATGACGTGGCCCATGGCCATCGCCATCGCTGCATCGGTGCCCTGCTTGGGGTGCATCCAGATATCGGCCAGCTTGGAAATTTCAGCGTAATCGGGCGTCACCGCCACCGTCTTGGCGCCCTTGTAGCGTACTTCAGTGAAGAAGTGCGCGTCGGGCGTACGCGTCTGCGGCACGTTGGAACCCCAGGCGATGATGTAACTGGAGTTGTACCAGTCCGCTGATTCGGGCACATCGGTCTGCTCACCCCAGATCTGCGGACTGGCAGGGGGCAGGTCGCAATACCAGTCGTAGAAGCTCATACAGACGCCGCCCAGCAGGCTTAGGTAGCGGCTGCCAGCGGCGTAAGAAACCATGGACATGGCGGGAATCGGGGAAAAACCAATCACTCGGTCGGGGCCGTGTTTTTTGATGGTGTAAATATTGGCCGCGGCGATCATCTCGTTGACCTCGTCCCAGCTCGAACGCACGAAACCACCCAAGCCACGCAGGCTTTGGTAAAGCTTACGCTTGGCGTCGTCCTGAGCGATCGAGGTCCAAGCCTCGACCGGTTGGTGCGTCAAGCGGGCTTCACGCCAGAGCTTGAGCAAGCGCCCACGCACCAGCGGGTACTTGACGCGGTTGGCCGAGTAGAGATACCAGCTGTAGCTCGCGCCGCGCGCGCAGCCGCGCGGCTCATGATTGGGCATGTCCCAACGGGTGCGCGGGTAATCAGTCTGTTGAGTTTCCCAGGTGACGATGCCCCCTTTGACGTAGATCTTCCAGGAGCACGATCCCGTGCAGTTCACGCCATGGGTTGAGCGCACGATCTTGTCATGGGACCAGCGATCGCGGTAAGCATCTTCCCAGGAACGATCCTCCCCCGTGGTGACGCCATGACCATCAGAGAAGCTCTCTTTCGGGTTTGAAAAGTAATTCAGTCGATCCAGAAAATGGCTCATCCACTTCTCCAATAACAAAGGGGGGGTTATCCGATCTCAAGGGTTTTTGATCTCAGCTCCGGCTCTCAAATAAAACCACCAGTTCAAAATCAAGCACAGGGTGTAGAAAATAGAAAACCCGTACATGGCGTTTTCCGGTGTTGCTGCCTTGATTTGCTGGCCGATCAACACCGGGGCTATGAAAGCGCCGTAGGCCGCCACAGCCGAAGTCCAGCCCAGTACGGGGCCGGCCTGCTGCCGATCAAAAATAAAACCCACGCTGCGGAAAGTCGAACCATTGCCCACACCGCTGGCGGCGAAAAGCAAGATGAACAGGCCCATGAACAGTGGAAAATATTGCTCGGGCGTGGCTGAGCTGTAGGCCTGCATCATCACGTAGCCCACGGCGGCCGAAGCGACCACCATGATGGCTGAGATGATTTGCGTGACGATGGAGCCACCCACTTTGTCCGAGATCCAACCACCGATCGGGCGCACGGCAGCACCGACAAAGGGACCGATCCAGGCATAGGTCAGGGCCGAGGGGGCATTCGGGTTTTTGATGTTGTGTGTCAGCAGGCCAGCAGCGTCAGGCACATGAATAAATCCAAAAATCACCGTGATGGCCAGCGGCAGCGCCATTGAAAAACCGATAAAACTCCCGAAGGTCACGACATACAGCGCCGTCATGGACCAGGTGTGCTTGTTGCGAAATATTTCGAATTGTTTGGTTACGTTTTCTTTCATGGTGCCAAACGCTGCGAGTTTCATCACCAACAGAGCGGCCATGATGTCCAGCGGAATCGCCACCCACATATTGAGCAGACCGAGACCAGTCGGCGCCGGCAAATACAGGTAGAGCATCAGCACCGAAGGCACAAAAGCCAGTGAGTACAGATAGGTGATTTTCAGAAAGGCCGTGAGCGTCGAACCCGATGCCGGCGTCACCGTTTTCAGGTTATTCATGCCGAACCAACACAGGACGGACAGCGGGATCAACGACAGCAGCCAAGCGAAACCGGCGTTTTGGATGTAGGTGGGTGTTCCAGCCAAGATCTTGCCAAAAATCCAGCCACTGTCCTTGATCAGCGTCTTGGCCTCCCCGCCGAATGTGCCGAAGATGCTGACCGTCATCACCAAGGGGATCACGACCTGCATGGTGGTCACGCCAAAATTCCCCAGGCCCGCGTTCAATCCCAAGGCTGTACCTTGCAGGCGCTTGGGAAAAAAAGTGCTGATGTTGGACATGGAAGAAGCAAAATTACCGCCGCCCACGCCGGACCACAAGGCCATCAGTTGGAAGGCCCACAACGGCCATTCGGGGTGCTGCAACGCCATGCCGGTGCCAATAGCTGGCGCCAGCAACATGGCGGTGGTCAAGAAAATGGTGTTGCGGCCACCGGCCATCCGAATCAGAAAGGAAGCCGGGATACGCATGGTCGCCCCGGAGATGCCGGCGATGGCGGTGAGCGTGAACAGCTCAGCCTGGCTGAATGGAAATCCCAGATTGAGCATCTGAACGGTGATGATTCCCCACATGCCCCAGACGGCGAAACCACACAACAAAGCGGGAATTGAAATCCAGAGATTACGGTAGGCGATCGGCTTGCCCACGCTATTCCAGAACTGCTCATCCTCGGGCCGCCAGTCGCTGAGGGTGGCCTGCGAATCCTGGGTGTTGGGGTTCATGGTGGTCCTTGAAAAAAAGAGGTCAACCTTTGAGACTAAAAATAGTTGATTTGCTGCCCATCAGCTCAGTGCGACGAACCTCGGTCCAGTACATCCAGATCAGTGAGACCCAGACGATGCCGTACATCAACATGAAGGCGGAAGAGCGTATGCCGGTAAAGTCCTGCAATAGACCAAACATGATGGGCAAAACAAAGCCCCCGAGACCGCCTGCCAGTCCCACAATGCCCGAGATCGCGCCGATGTTGTCTGGGTAGTCATCGGCGATGTACTTGAATACCGATGCTTTACCAAAAGCCCAGGCCACACCCATGATGAACATCAGACCCGTGAAGGTCCAGACGTTCAGACCGATGAAAAAAGTTTGAGGTCCGTGAATGCCTTTGACAGTGAATTCAGTCTGTGGATAAGAAAGAATGAACAAACAAATCCAGCTCACCCACATCACCCACCAGGTGACGCTGTGGGCGCCGTGCTTGTCGGATAACCAGCCCCCCATCGCCCGCAACACCCCGCCGGGCAAAGAAAAACAAACAGCCAGCAAAGCGGCGAGACGGATATCCATGCCATATTCGCCCACGTAATACTGAACCATCCACAAGGACAGCGCCACATAGCCACCGAAAACGATGGAGTAATACTGACAGTACTTCCATACTTTCGGATCTTTTAACGTAGCGAGTTGTTGCCGTAGCGTGACGGCAGAAGACACCCGATGGTTGGGATCCTGGTAACTGAAAAACCAAAAAAACAATGCAGTGAGCAGCATGGCAACCGCATAGACCTGGGGCACGAACTGCCAGCCCACACCCACAACGATCAATGGCGCAACAAACTTATTGACAGCCGCCCCAGAATTGCCGGCACCGAACACCCCCATCGCAAAACCTTGTTGATTTTTAGGGTACCAACGTGCCACATAAGGGGTACCTACAGAAAATGAGCCACCAGCCAAACCCACAAACAATCCCAGAACCAAGAAATGCCAGTACGCCGTGGCGTAGCTAATCAACCAAATGGGTACCACACAGCTCAACATCAAAACAAAAAACACCAAGCGACCGCCATACCGATCAGTCCACAAACCCAGGGGAACCCGTATCAAGGAACCCGTCAGGACGGGGGTGGCCGCCAACAAACCAAATTCGGTGGCATTAAGTCCCAGGGTTTTTTTAATCGGAATCCCAATCACACCAAACATCATCCAGACGGCGAAACAAACCGTGAAAGCCAAGGTACTGACGATCAAGGTGGCAAGGGCTTTTTTCGAAGTCTGGGAATCCATGATTCATGCTCCATATGTCGATAGGACAAGCGATGGTTTGAGCTTAGGCCGATCTTTTGGAAAACGGTTGATCTACATCAAGACCACTCCCTTTTCATCGCATTCCCGCTACCTCATTCAGGTCCAGGCCTCTAGCGCCAACACGCCGGTGGCTGTATTGGAGATGGGGATGTGGTAATTGCTATGCACTTTGTTCACACCAAAACCCTCTCCAGCAGTCAACGCCGCGCGCATGGCCAACCACATCAACAATTCCACGCCCTGGGTGCCCGCTTTTTCCACCAATTGCTCGGTATTGAACTGAGTGGCCCATTCGGGGTTGCTCAACATACTCTCCATGAATTTCAAATCGAATTCTTTGTTGATGAATCCAGCGCGTTCGCCATCGAGTTGGTGACTCAGGCCACCGGAGCCGATGACCACTACTTTCTGCGAACTGTCCCAACTAGCAATCGCCGCCCCAACCGCTCGCCCCAATGCGTACACTCGTTTGGCACTGGGCAAAGGGAATTGCACGGTATTGATGCAAATCGGCACGGTGCGTACCGGGCAATGGGCATCGGGCCAGAACAATTTGAGCGGCATGGTGAATGCATGATCGACCAGCATTTCCTGACAACTGACGATGTCGAATTCTTGCTCCATCAAACGAGTGATGATGTGCCAGGACAGCTCCGGATGGCCTTGAAACGACGGCAAGGTCGGAATACCCCAGCCCTCATCGGCGTTGCAATACAGGGGCGCTGCACCCACGGCAAAAGTAGGCATTTTGTCGAGGAAAAAATTCAAACCGTGGTCGTTATAAAACACCACCGCCACGTCCGGCTTGACCCGCGACAACCAGGCGTGAATCGGGGGAAATCCTTCAAAAAATGGACGCCAGTAAGGCTCATTTTGAATCCCCTTGGCTATCGCGCCACCGATAGCGGGAATATGTGAAGAGGCCAAGCCGCCAATGATTTTTGCCATTTTGATCCAATCATTTCTGGAGCGGCCACCTGCCGTCCCACTGTCGAGTTACTGGCCAGCTGCGAGCAGACGGGCTTTGAACGCTTCCTTGCTCAAACCTGTCTGCGCCGCCCCTAAGTCCTGCACATCCATGCCCAAAATACCGGCAAACTTGGCCAGGTAATACACGTTGCCGCCGGCATCGAGCAGGGCCAAAACATTGCGGGTTCGAATAGCTTGAGCCTGTTTTTCATCAAGTCCAAAGCGAGCCATATAGCCCTCCTCGTCAGACTTGAAGTCCTGCCGGTTTTGCGCCGAATTGAAAGAAAAACACATCTTGTTCAATGCATAGCCTTTACGGGCTTGCTCCCCATCAAACAAAAGTGTGCCTGGAATTTTCTTTCGTTCGGAGTTCATGAAGGCTAAGCTTACGCATCGGCCATTGGAAAACATTGATCCAAATCAAAAGCTTGCAGATCCACTGTTTTATGATCCCTCCAAAACAATGCGAACGACATGAACTTCCAACTCCTTCACCTGGCCACGCTGTTCAAATATGCCGGCATCAGCTTCATTGCCGGCGCTGTTAACCACGGTTTTTTCAGTGAGGCTCGTTCTTTCTGGACTGCTGGAATTGGCGTTGCCTTGTTCCTGATCGGAGGGCTGTTAGAGGTTCGTGCCCATCCGACCCAGGAACACAACTGGGGAAACTTGTTGGGCCTCGGTATCGTGGCCTCGATTGGACTGGGATTTTTCACCGGAGGCCTGCAACACTTTCCTGACTCGCCGGCCAGAAGTGCCTGGGTGGTTCCCCTGGGTTTTGCGATGAGTTTGCTGGCTCTTTACCTGTCTGAGGGTCGGCAACACTTGAGGTGGACTCGATTGGCTCCCTATGGTCTGGCCGTTGGAAGCCTGGTGATTGTTGGTTCTCTTATGGCTTGGGATATTTTTCAAGATGCGTCAAACAACTCTTTCAATCATAACCACGAACCAGTCAGCACAGTCCAGGCCAAGACCTCTGCATCGCGTGAAATTCAGATTGAAATGAACGATGCGATGCGATTTGTTCCAGATCAATTTTCGGCCCTGCCAGGTGAATCCATTCGTTTGATCGTCTCCAACCGGGGACAGTTGGTCCATGAATTGGTGATCGGTAGCACAGCCGAACTTTTAGCCCATGCTCAGGAGATGAAAAAATCCCGAGACCATCTTCACCCGCATGGCAATGCGGTGTCGCTTAAGCCAGGGGAAAAGAAGGCGTTGGTTTGGACTTTCAAAGAGCGAGGGGATTACAGTTTTGCTTGTTTTGAACCGGGTCATTTTGAGGCGGGCATGCGGGGCTCGGTTCGTGTCACCAAGCAACTAGAAACACCGCCCAAAGCTTAGCCTCGTCCTGAATCCAATTTTATTTTTTTGAGCCGGGCCGAATTCACGATCACGGACAAGGAAGACAAGGCCATGGCTGCGTCCGCAATCATGGGATTGAGTAGACCCAGCGCTGCAATCGGCACGCCTATGCCGTTGTAAATAAAAGCCCAGAACAAGTTTTGCTTGATGGTTCGCATGGTGGCGCGCGACAAAATAATGGCCGCCACCACATCACGCACGTCACTTCGCACCAGAATGATGCCGCCACTTTCTTTCGCCACATCAGATCCCGATCCAATCGCAATGCCAATGTCGGCAGTGGCCAAAGCCG
>JBAQTC010000034.1:0-8612 GCA_049296795.1 Burkholderiaceae bacterium | reverse complement strand
CCTCGGCGGATAAACGTCCCAGGGCATCGATATTGACCAAATCGATGGCTTCCGGCTTGACCTGTCCGATCTCAATCATTTCCATGGCCCACATTTTAGCCGCCGCCGCCTCGACCTGTTGGCGTGCACGTTTTACGGGTGAGTCGTACTCAAAGCCTATATTCCCGCCCTGTAACGCTTCCGGTATCGGCGCCAACGACCCGGCACGCAGCATCAGCATGAAAGCGCGCTCAACTTCCGGGGCGGTCTTCTCGGCTTCGTAGCGGCCGAACATCGGGCCGATCTCGCGCATGAATTCCTCCTTGCGCTGGAGGACTTCCGTGGCGGTCATTTTCGGGCCTTCAACCGGCAGGTTCAAGACATTACGGAAAAAGGCCGAGAATATCTGCTGCCGCGTGTCCTGCTGCATGTCGCGGGACAAAGGCAGGTTGACGCCGGATTCCAATGGGAAGAACGGGTTTCCGCCCATGGCTTTGGCGCTTTCCACGTCGTAATAACTAATCCCGCCGGGGAACGTGTTCAGGGCGTCGAACGCCCCGTCGTTGGGCGCGAACAGCGGTGGATCGGCGGCACGCTGGCCGGCGATCAGGATCGTCTCTCCCATGGCCTGAAGCGTATCGGCGTCCGGCAAAGCAATCATTCCGGGTGACCGCCCGAAGTCCTCACCGGACGACGTTTCCCACCGCGGGACGATGAACGGAAACTCGTGGAACCCTGATTCGGCTAGCTTATGTTTTGCGTCGATTTCAATCCACATGTCTGCTATCGGCATGTGTTTCGCCAGCATCGCCCCATGCTTGTACTCCTTCCGCGGGACCACGCAATGCAGGCCTTCGATCTTTTTATCGGGCGTGTCCTTTATCGCCCGCTTGCTGGATTCGCTCAGACTTTCCTCGCCAAACCGTCCCGCCAACTGCCGAAGCGACATGTTGCGTTTGTGAAATAGCCCCTCCGTGCGCCCGTCCTCGTCAAAAATTGGGGTTACATCCTTGAGGTGCAGGGATTGAAACAGCAGATGTGATCGCTGAATGGATTCACCGACGAATTCCACGGCAGTACCGAATACCACCAGATCCTGGTCGATCTCGGCGCTGACCTGTCTGTATCGCGCCTTGGGGCTGTTGAAGGCGTCCATCAATCGTGTCTTGCTGTCCGCCAGCCAGGCTTTGACTTCCTCCAGATTGTTCAGATCGTCGTCGTCTGCAACGACATCGAAGTTTGGCAGCCCGTTGGGGCGCATGAACCCACCAACGGCATTAGCCAAGCCACGCGCGGCCTGCATCGGTGTACCGTCGAAAATACCATCTGTCCGGCGTTCGCCTTGTATTGAAGTCGATATAAACCCCATCCGGCGAGGTAACATGACGCGCGCCAGGTCTTCCCAATGGGGGTGCCGTACCGACTTTTCGCCGTTCAGCCGGCGCCAGCGCCCAATGAGGTCGTCTATTTCGCTCATCCAAGCGTCTCGGTAAGGGCTTGTGCTTGTGGCCTGGCCACGGAACCGAGTTGATCCGCAGTTCCTGACGACGAGGTGAGAATGGACGCGCGCCTGCCCTTGCGGCCGATCTCTTCAAGAAGCTTGTTCTTCTTGGCTTTTTCGGCATCCATCTTGGCGGTCTCCCGATCCGCGAGGAGTTTTCGTTGATCCTCGTCCATGCGCGCCGTCGCCTGTTTGGCGTCCTGCCTGGAATCACTGGCGGATTTAGCGCCGGCAACCGTCGCAATAATCGCTGCTGTCCCGCCCATCAGCTTAGCCTCTTGACGTAAACATTTTCCATCAGCTCGTACCCCATGCGTGTCAACATCGGCCCGAAATCGTGTTTTACCTTGACGTGCTGCATCACCACCTCCACCCCATCAGCCCGTAGCTGCTCGTCACACCAACGGATGAATCGATAACCGATCAGTCGCCCGCGGAGTTCAGGGGCCAGGTATAACACGTCCTGAATTGCCTGTAACGACTCGCTGTAATGAAGATTCATGGAGACCAGGAACACCTGATACCCCACCAGCCGGCCGTCATCGCGCACGGTATAGACCCGTATCCCGCCGGCGGCTTCGCACTGGAGATAACCATCCCGGTTCGGCTTCAGCGCCAAATCCTGAAAGTGTGCGATCTCGTGGTAATGAGATTCGACCAGCGGCCATGCCTCATCCCATGACTCCAGTGTTTCACGAGCGTACCGAATCAATGCAGGCTCCGCAACGTATCCAGCGCGGCTTCCGGTCCCAATTCCTCGATGCACTCGTCGCACTGTTGATCAGTCAAGGCGTGCTGGTGGCGCTCAGCCCACTTCCGGCGGGTGATGGCGCGCAACCGATCGAGGTCTTTCTTCTCCAGGTTGGCAACGAACGACCCGGCGCTGGACAAAGGTCTTTTGCCGACGATTTCAGCCTCCGCCACCAACAGGCGGACACGGGAGCCCTGAACATGCTCCGGCACGTCAGGAACCCGATCATCGTCAGGACGCTTCTCGATGAATTTCACGGGGCCATGCTCGAAGCCGTTTTCCTCGCACAGGGAGGCGATGGCATTGTTGACATCACGCTCGTACTGCCGGCGCAGTGGCTGCGGCTCGTCGCCGGTTATCCACATGGATGATTCGATTACATCTCCGATTCTCATTCTCTCCACCTGTGCGGCTTATAACGATGGTTCTGCTCGTTCGGACGGACACGGCGTTGACGCGGGTCAATCTTTTGCGCCTGTACCTCATTGCGGCTTTCGAGGTACTTTCTCAGGCTGGCGTCATCCCAGCCGTTTTTCGATTCCTCTGGGGTTACCGTGGTGCGCTCAGTCTTCACCGGCCCATCCGGTGTGGGTTGTAGTGGTTATTGGCGCGCGCCGGCATCGGACGATTCGCCGGTCGCTCGCGTCTCGTCATTCGCGGGAACAATTCGGTGAACACCCAGACCAGTGCATCGCAATTATGAACGAGAATGCCGTTCGCGTAGTACTCGTTCTCGCCTTCGACGGTTAGGTTGTGAACATCAGCCCTTCCGGCGTCTGACAACCCAACCACACTTACGGGAACATGCGCGCTGGTTCGTTGACCGCTTGGCCATAAACGGCTCTCCGCACCCGCCACAGATGCGTTTCTCGTAATCGGTTCTGTTTTTCTCCCACCAACGGTAACGACACGGTAATGAACAGAATCGCTCGTCTCCCTTGCGGGAAAGTGTTTCATATTCACAGCCACATTCATCGCAGGCACGAATGATGGGTTGACGATTGGCCCAACTCGCGGCACCAAGCTTTCGATGAAATTCCAAGCCCTCGTCGCTGCCGTGCCAAGCGCTCGCATAAATGCGGGCGTGAGCCATCCGGTCCCTGAGAGATTCAAGCATCTGCGGGTGGCGTCCAGCGTGTTCCTCGCACGTGACACATTCAAGGTTGTCTGGACTATTGTTGAGCGGATTATCGTCCTTGTGGTGGATGAGGTGGCCTGGCGGGATTGGCCCGTTGTGATGCTCCCAAATATCCCGATGAAGCGCTCGGCTGCCATTGCGGCGACGGCCATCAATCGCGTGATAGAAATAAACGCGACCTGACCGATGCGGCGAATCCGGGTAGCGGATATATTCCCTGCCCTGGAATTTGACAACCTCTCTTCGCATGCGGAAAGCATATCATCCCGCGCCAGAGTGTCCAAACGCATAAAGCCATATCCGGACACGAATACAGGATGATTGCCAGTACCGATTAATGCGCGTCCATTCGACATATCGAGGCGCAATACCGGAACATCCCTTCCGGTTTTCTCTGCTGCCAGAACGCGCCGATAGCCGGCTCTCGTCAGCACGTTGTCGCCAACGGACACGGCCTCTATCGGCACTCCACCGCTCTCTGTCTCGACGATGGTCCCAGCCGCCAGGCATCGATCTGGCGATCCTTCACCGTCGTAACCCTCGGCTGTAATGAGACAATTATGCGTCAGAATACCGTTAGCGAAATATTCAGGTAGATACCCTTCGGAAACGCTGAGATTGTAAACCCGCTTTGCGTCTACGGTGCATTCTTTGACGGCATCTACCGGAACAAAATACGTTGGGTTGGAGGCGAACTGTCTCTGTTTTATTTCCGCAGATAACGCATTCGCCAATAGTGATGGTTCCATCAAAGACATCGAACCCAATTCGGGCGTGTAAAGCGTGGTGTTCGGCACGGGTAAGCGGGACAAGATTTGCCAGTTCATTGTTAGTTGGGTCTTCGTCGCGATGATGTATTTCAACGCCTGACGATAATAAGCCAACATGGGCCTCATAAATCTTTCGGTGAAGTAATCCAACTTTATTGTTTCGGTAATGCCCGCTAACCATCCTGCCCCACCATCTTCCACGCCACGCGACCGGATTGCCATACTTTCCCATTTGGGGCTTTCGAGCAGGCAATGAGAAGGCGAGACATTCTGTGCATTCACAAATTCGTTTGTCTCCGGTAAATAAATTGGGTGGCATCTGGTTGTCCGTAATATCGAGTTGGCTGTTTTTATTTCAATTAAATTAGAAGCCATGCCAGTATACCCACTCCAGCTTAGTGACGCAAAACCTTCCCTTGTCATCACGAGATCATTCACAGTCACTTGCTCTACTGGAATCTGTCCCCGTGCTGTCTCAATCAGTGTTCCTTCTTCAACGCACATCTGGGCCTCCAACTCCGGGAATGACCCGACATGACTGATGCGATCAAGACCGTACAGAGCGGAGATCGGTTCGGCCCGAACATGTTTCCCGCGGGTGGCTCTGACCTCGATTATCCGTATGCCAGGTCTCACGGAACGTATGGTGTTCGCCACCATTTCGCCGCCCTGGTTTACCTCCGCAACGATTGCATCGGCCTCGTGTAGATCGTAGGCGTCTATCGCGCGGCTGGCCCATTCCATCGGCGTACCGCTCATCGAATAGTCCCCGAGGACATATCCGCGCTTATCCGTGCCGAGACCTCCGGCGACGATTCCGCATTCATCGGATCCTGGCTTACTGGAGATGGAAGGGTCAACACCGATCAGCACCCGGGTCATTTCCGGTGCTCGATCCCTCCGGTTGCGGTTGATCGTCGCGCGATCCCAGATGGCGCCAATGGCCTGCGGCTCGTACTCACCCTCCCAGATATGCGCGTACCGCTGGGAATTGTGCTTGTAGTCGTGCTGTCGTTCTATCTCAAGTTCCGGCGGAAACCACGGATTGTCGCGGTAGCTCGTCTTCACGACGATGGCGTCCTTGGGGATCGCATGGCCACGTAGCAACTCATCCACTGGGTCGGTGGCGTTTCTCGGATTCCACCCGAACCACAGCTCAGATCCTGGCCTGCGTATTGTAGGTCGGAGCATTTCCAGTGACCGCCCGGTCAGGGTCTGCGCTTCCTCAACGTAGGCAACGTCGAACCCCTCCAACGATTTGATCGATTCGGCTGTGTGGTCCTGCATGCCCTGAAATACAATCACCCCACCCCCCGGGGTGAGTATCTGGTCGTTCTGCACACCGAACATCGAGCCCAGATCGAATTCCCTGATCTTGTCTTCAATCGTCCGTTTGACCGATTCCTTGAGGGATCGCTGCACCTCGCGCACACAGACGATACGAGTGCCTGGATGCTGCACACATCGCTCTACCGCTAACTCCGAGAAGAAGTGGCTCTTGGCCGATCCACGGCCACCGTGCGCGCCTTTGTACCGAGATGGTTGCAGTAACGGCTCGAATATTTTCGCGGTCGGTATCCGCAGTATTGAGCCGTCACGGCGATTCATGCCCGAACGATTTCGCGCCTGATAGTGGTGATCTCAACGCTACCCTCGTGCTTCACGGTTTCGGTGGCCAGGCGTGGGTGGATAAAAGGCGCCGCCGCTTTGGCAGCGTCGATGCGTACCGCACGCTCCTCGCCCTCGTCGCGGACGACAGACAGGAGATATTCAAGTGGTGTGATGCCTTCTGCGACAGCCTTGTCGGCAATCTCGCGCGTGCGCTTGTTGGCCGCGCCCTTCTTGCGTCCGCCGCGCCGTTCTCCTGGTTTTGATCCGCCTCTTGCCATGACTGTCTTTGGCTACGTTGCCAACCTCATGATCTCTATAGTTTTCATGATGACTCCTGTTTGGTCGCCGCCCACCTGACGCCGTTCTTGCTCGATAGGTTTGGAGCGTGTGTGTGGTGGCCGGGGGCGGCAAAAAAAAAGACCGCCTGAGCGGTCTGAAACGAGTGACCCACAGGGCCACAAGAGCATGATTGGGTGAAAAGTAATGCTGATTGGGCTAGCTTTCAGCTATGGAAATAAATCCGTCTATGTTTCTGTCCCTAGCGGCTTCTAGCAGACAAGCGATTTTACCGGTATTCCGGTACCATTCGCCCCTGATTCTGTAGTCACCGAGAGTTCGGTGTAGCAACTCTTCTAAACCTCTGTTGACACGCACAACTGACAAGTAAACTAGCTTTTTTGGAGCACCGACCTGCAAACTGCTTAATCTGTTTGTGAGATCTAGCGTGTGCCCTATTTTCACGGCGCTGTGTTCTTCAGCGAAAGCCATGAAGTACAACCACACCTTACGGTCATCGCTTGTTTCTTCCTCAAGAGCACACTTAAAGCAGAAACGTCGTCCCTTCAGCCTTTTCTTATCGCAGTCAGGCGTCGCACATTCTGATCTGAGGGAGTACTGATACGAGAAATTGGTGGCGGCGTGCTTAAACATTAACAATACCTATCACCCAGTTTAGCTAAACTAGCACCAGCACCTGATTTGTCAAGGATTTTTATGGCAGATTGATGACCTCCGCTATCTTCCCCTTGGCACTATCCAGCCACACCAGAAACGTCTGGTGGTCAACCCGCAATCGTTTAAGCGCCTGCTGCCTGGTCCGGCTCCAACAGTATTCGTGCATGATTACTGTTCTCTCATCCTCGCTCAGGACCGTGCAGACCAGCCAATCAATGCGGTGGCTGAGCGGATCGTCGTCGGCGCCTGGCTGGCGAGTGGATTTGATGCCGGCCGGGTTGATGCGGTAGTGGCGGATATTCGTGTGCTTTCCAGTTCCACGGCATGGCGGACAGGTGGTGCCGTTCACTTCACCGCGACCCTTGCACTCCTTGCATTTTACCGTTCGACTGGACTCGTCGGCGGTGAAATCACCGGCCACCTTCCCTTGACCATGGCATTGTGGGCAGGGATCGATAAAGGCAAGCGCGGATCCAACGCGGTGCCCTGGTATACGGCCCTCGCCACGACAATCCGGGCAGGTGGTCGAGCGCATCCCGTCCATGAGTTTGCCGGTGGAATCCTTGGGGTAGCCTAGACCGTAACTGCGAACGTAGCGCCACCGCGCCCACCGCTCAAGATCGTCGTCTATGTGAGTGTATTTTTCTTGTCCCATAGGCACGGCCTATCCTAACACCGGATCATGTTTCATGGCGACCATAACCGACCGGCGCCTCTCGCTCGCAACCGCACGGCCACGAAACGATGGTTTATCGAATAAATTCTGAGTCGGCCAGCCTTTGTTTACTCTGTAAAGAAGCGTTGGATATGGTATCTTCTTGATAATAGCCCATTGTTTGACGGTTTTTATTTCCCCATCAATATTAATCGTTAGATTGTGGCGACTGTTATTATTTTGTTCTGTTCTTGTGGCCCATTTGCAATTATGCGGTTCATAATTTCCGGCGTTATTTATTCTTTCGAGCGATTTATCTTCCGGTGCGGCCCCCATGTCTGCATAGAAACGAGAGAAATCGTGCCATGATTCGCATACACGAATATTCCTTGCGCCGTAATTTTTGTATCCGGTTGCGCTTTTAATGTAACAACGAGCCATCATGCTCCCCCATGTTCTGTACGTTTTAGTGTTCGTCATGCCGTGACGATATGCTGGATTTTGTTTTCCTGTTTTCATTTTTTTTGAAACGCTAACTCCAGTAATTTAATAGCCTTCCCGATTTTAATCATCCCCGGCGTTACGCGGATAACGCGCCAGCCCAGTATGGCGGCAGTGGAATATTTCTCACAATCGGACTCAAATCCTGGGCCTCGCGTATGCCGTCCAGCGACCCACGCGCCGCCCTCAATCTCGCAGGCCACGCGGTCCTTGGGCCACGCCAAATCGAAGCGCCATTTTCGCGGTGGCGCGAAGACATACTCCTGTTCCAGCCCAGGCCACTGCTGGGCACAGATTGCCATAAAAACCGAGTGCGGGTTCATAATTCTGTCTTCCGCCAGAGCCCCGCAGAGCGCCCCGGGATGGGCAGGGGTAGGAATAGGTCGGGGACACCTCGCCGGACGCCTTCTGCCTTGAGCTTGGCGGCCACAGCTATATGCCTGTGGCCACCATTGGGGGTTGCAAACAGGTATTTGACCTCTGGGTACTCGCGTTCCAGGTACCGGCAGGCCTGGATGACGGCGCACTGCTGTGCTCGGTCTGGCGGGGTTTGCGGCGTGCTTTCATTCACGGCCCCCCGAGGATTCGCCAGGCGAGCGCGGCTTGGATGGGTTCACAATACATTTCCACTGGCTTCCTTATCGCGCCCCACCAGCTCCTGCCTCAGCACTTTCACTTCCTTCGGGGCGGAGATGCCGATGCGGACCTGGTTGCCATTGATGGCCGTCACGGTGATCTTGATGTCGTTGCCG
>JBAQTC010000033.1:0-4246 GCA_049296795.1 Burkholderiaceae bacterium | reverse complement strand
TCTGAGCGTTCTTGGCTACGTTGAGCATGGTCAACATGATTTGCAGGCGTCTGGCATGCACAGTCTGAATTCCGGTTTTCTTGCCTGTCTTGTAAAACAGCTCCAATCCCTTGTGCGAAAACGACTTAATCATCCCGACATTGTAACCACACGGGTTACGAATTCCAATATGCTGATTGATTGACCGGATCCCGACAGCAAAACCACCTGCGCCTCCCGCCTGATCACCAACCCCGGCAACACAACCCCGCCGCCATAAACCCACCGCCGCAATTCCGTAGCTGCACCCACCCGCTGATTAACCTGCCGCCGCAACGTCGATGTCCGCAGGCAATGAATCAAGTCTGTCATTGACCTTTGAATCTGATCCACCTACATTAACTGCAAACCAAGCATCGGCAATGGATCCCTGCCTTGAAATCATGACCACCACCGACGGAGCCATCAAAGCCTTCATAAACAATCCCCAGATACAGCAGCGCCTTGCCAAGCACATCGCATTGAGGTGCTTTCGCAATTCGCTGCTTGAGGATCTTCACGCTGGGAAAGTCCCCGATTCGCAGACCGGCGACTTCTCGGATGTGGTCGTCAAAACCCCCTATGGCGAAATTCCCTGGAAGGAGATTTCGCGTTTCAATGATGACGAAATGAAGGCACTAATGTTAGATGTAACCAACAGGGTGTACCGCCTCGTTCAAGATCTATTCGACGCGGATCGAGGCGGGGAACTAATAATCCAGTTGGCCAAAAAAGATCCAGCACCCACCTGGGAGGATCCAAAGTAGATGGGGCTCCGCACTGAAGGCCACCGACTGGATACATGCACGATCACTCACGTGACTTGAGCAATTTCAGCTGGAATAGGAGAAGAAACACCGTGTACGTGATAGACGCCCGACATTACCTCGACGAGAAAGGCAACATCGGACCCGAGAAGGGCCCTGCCCGCAAGATGGCCAACTTCATTACTACGGTGATCGCCCACGCGTCTGATTTCGACCGGATTGAGAACGCGCCTGCCCCAGTGTGCTTTAAGTGCCGCAAGCGCGACGACCGCCGCGTGGAAACCGGCATGACTGACGACGATGCGGTTGTCTGGCACTGCCCTGCTTGCGGCACCGAGGGGCGCATCTCGAATTGGCGGGAAACATTTTGGGACCTCAGTCACGGGATGCCTTCCGACTGACGAAACGGGATCACTGAGAGACACTGTTGTGCATATCGTGAAGCAGCAACGTAACCTCCGCCTCCCGCCTGATCACCAACCCCGGAAAAACAACCCCGCCTCCATAAACCCAGCGGCGAAGTTCCTTCGCAGCACCCGACCAATCACACTGGTTAACCCGTCGCCGCAGCGTCGACGTCTGCAACCGCCCGGCCCCTAGGTTGAACGTGAAGTCCACGATGGCCGCAAGCCTCTCTTCGGGTTCGGTGGCCAGCACCGGACAGTAGCGCAGCGTGGCAGCGAGCGCCGTCTGCAGGTCGTGAGCCAGATAGGCCTCGGCTTCCGCTTCCGTGATCGGCAGATGCGTGGCATTGCACAGATGTCCGAAACCGATGGTCCAAAAACCTGCCGGACAGATGTATGGATGCGCTCGACCAGGATCAGCCTTCGGCACCCGGTGGAACCCCTCGAAGCGCTTGGCCAGATCGATGGCGGCCTGGGGCACGTCGATCATGGCAGGTGCGCCCAGGTTTGGCGGTGCCGGATTGCCCAAAGGGTTGAACTGGAGATTTCGTATTCCGTAAGTATTTCCCGTGTACATCGTCGGTCCCGGCGAATCGCGATCACCTGGTCTGATCTTAGCTTTGCACTGGGGTTTAGATCGCCGGCGGATGAGTGCCGCCGTCCTTTGCGAACCATGTCACGGACGTTTTCGAGCTGTGTTGCTGCAAAAAGGTGATTGGGGTTGACACAATCTCTCTTGTCGCATGCATGGCACACAACCAAGCCACAGGGTATCGAGCCGTGAGCGAATTCGTAGGACACCCGGTGCGCTCGCATCAATGGTCTTCCCCCGTCGGCTCCGATCGTGCCATATCCTCTGGTATCAAGTGACCCCGTCCACGTCCAACATTCGTCTTGACTGCGAACTTCGACTTTTTCCCAAAACCGATCGAGCAGCGGACGCGGTTGGCGACCTTTATGGGCGTGCATCACGGCGCTCCCATACCCTCGAGATGAACCAGAAGTTCAATATTCCAGACAGCAAGGCCTGATCGGCTTCGGTCCACGCCGCAACGAGTGCTGCGTTAAAACCAGTGCCGCTTTGCACCGATCCAACGAAAGCGGTGATCTTGACCGTGCAGTACATCGCAACCAGCAAATAAGTGATCACCGGACGCACCGATGTCGACAGCGCATCGGCCCACTTCACACCCGATGGCCTGCCCTGACCAGCAACTGCTTCCTTGAAAGCCTCGATCGCCCCGCTGTTCCACGCCGCATCCGCCGACGCGCCGATCTCAGCCATCCGCTGCGCGCCCCGCAGTTTCTCAAACTCCAGCGCCTTGTCCTGCATCGCCAGTTCGTGACCACGCTCACCTCGACGGTCAACCCATTTGAGAATTTCCGGCGCCAGGCGGAAGGCGCCGCCCAGCAAACCACCCAGCAGCGTTTCGATCATTGCTGGCCAACCAGTCGCAACTTGATCGCGATGCCAACCAGAATCGCCGCCAGCACCCCAGTGGTCAGCACCTTCACCGTCGTCTGCCAGGCCGTTCTGCGCGCTTCCCGCCACGCATCGATCAGACTGCGCAGGTCACGAATGTCGCCTGCAGCTCGGCCGTTTTCCAAACCAAGACAGGCCAGAGCGCGTTCAGCGCCCCGTTCGGCTGCCCGCGTCAATAGTTCATCGAGGTCCTCCGGGCGCAGGTTCAAGATGTCGGCTGCTCGGGCGTGGGTTGATTCTTCTGTCATGGGCATCTCCAAAGTAAAAAAGCCCGCACTGACAAACACAAGAAGTGCGTCAGGCGGGCGATGGATGAAACGGTTTGTTGGGTGTGGCTTAGACCGATATCAGCTGCTAGGCAGCGTGAATGTGAATGACGCGCCTGACCGGCTCCTTAGGAATGCCATGGACCAGACCAAAAATGTCTTTACGACTCTCACGTAAATCGCCCTCGATGTAATAAGGCTTACATCCCGTCATGTACTCCAGCCCAGCCACAAAAAAGGGGATGTTGTCCGAATAACTGGCATCACAACCAGCGTCCCACAATGGACCGTGCAGGAACATACAAGAGCCTTGGCATATTTGAAGTACCGGGCAGTTATTACATTCGTTGCGTTGACTCCAATGGGTTGCGGTTTTCATGAGCACATGGGGTAGATCGTCAAGTTTTCCGATCAAGTGGCTTTGCCCGTTGGGGCCAATAGAGGCTGCACTTACATTCTGACAAGTCAGCACGTTGCCATGCAAGTCCACCGCCAGGTTGTCTGACCTGTCCATGCTGCACTTCTGACCGATAGAGGTCGCGGGTCGGGCAAAGCGCACCGAACTCACAAACGCCTTGAGCTTGGTGTGCACAATGTCAAAGCTCGTCACCTGGGCGGTGCGAATTTCATGGAAAGCGGTTTCCCGGTAGTCCATCTGCTCGGCAGTGCTGCCCAGGGTTGCCGCCATGCCGCCCTCGTCGTAGGGGTCAATGAACGCCCCTTCCCCAATCACCACATCGTCCCCGAAGCGTTCACGCATCCAGGTCTGGACAGCAGCACGGCTTTTATTGCCCTTGTGCATCATGGTATTGATGCTGATGCGTCCCTGCGGCTTGAGCCTGCCATACAAATCCATGATCCCAGCTCGTTGCTCAACATCGCCCAGTGGATCAGGGCCACGCACAGACTGGCCTGGGCCATCGTGCGAGATGCCGACACTGAATCCCAAGGAATCCAGCCAGTCGTTGATCTCAGTATTGAGCAGCGACCCATTGGTGATGATGCTGAACTGGGCCTGGGGGTACAGGACGCGTAGGCGCTCGGCCAGTGGCTTGAGTGTTTTCCAATACACCAAGGGTTCACCACCCCAGAACTCAATGCGTTCAGGTGCTTGTGTCAGCGCGCCAGTCAACTGCGCCACAAAGGGTTCAATATCCCCAGGGTTGCTCGATGCCGCATGCGGTCTTGGCGCCGATTGAATATTGAGCCACCCTGCCGATCCAATACTGAGCCAGGGCGGGTTGCTGAGTTTTGACCCAGCAACTGTGGATAAGTGTACTCAATCTCTGGTTTTATCTGGCCTCCTTG
>JBAQTC010000032.1:0-17305 GCA_049296795.1 Burkholderiaceae bacterium | reverse complement strand
GTGTGTGCGGCCGCAGGTTGCCGGAACGGGGTTGGTGCCTTGAGCGGGCCCCCACCCCAGCCCACGGCGCTCCGTGTGCTCCGGGGCAATCCGGGCAAGCGCGCCATCAACACCGATGAGCCGAAGGCAGCACCACTCGACGGTCCGTTGCGTCCGCCGACCTGGCTGCCGGCCGGTGCGCGGCGTCACTGGCGCCGGGTGGTCCCATACCTGCAATCGCTCAAGGTGTTGACCGAGGCAGACATGGACGCGGCGGCAGCGATGGCGCAGGAACTCGCGACGTACGCCGAGATGCAGCGCGTGCTCGCAAAGGAGGGCCGCGTTTACCAGGCGGTCACGAAGACCGGCGTTATCCGGATGCCGCATCCTGCCGTGCACATCGCGAACGCGGCCTTCGCCAATTTCGTGAAGCTAACGGATCGCTTCGGAATGAACCCCGCGTACCGGAGCAAGCTCAAGGTCGAGGCGGAACGGGAAATTGATCCGCTCGAGGCGCTGAGGAAGAGAGAGCGCAATGGCTGAGCGTCAGCCGGAACCGATTATCGCGTTTACGCGCCAGGGGCGCGTCGAGGTGGAGCGATGGCCCTATCGCACCGACATCGTTGCCGACATGCGGGTCGTCGACCCGAACCGCATGCGGCTGGTGACGGACGTCGACGGGTGCGTCCTGGTCCTGATAACAGTCGACAATGGGGATGCGACGTATCGCGTTGTGCGGCATGACGAGGCGCTAGACGTGCTGGAGTGCGTGCTCGAGGATTCGGAGCTCCGTCCGATGACGCTGGATGCGCACGGAGTGGCGTAACCCAGGTGGTAACCGCCGTCCGATGCCGTGTTGCTGCGTATGCCGAGGCTGTGATTTCGGGTGAGATCGTGGCGGGTGCGCTGGTGCGCCAATCGTGCGAGCGGCATATGCGTGACCTCGAGGGTGGCGTGGCGCGCGGGCTACGGTGGAATCAGGCCGAGGCAGACCGCGCCATCGAGTTCTTTGGCTACTTGCGCCAGTCGAAGGGACGCTGGGCGAACGAGCCGCTGGTGCTGCAGTCGTGGCAGGCGTTCTGTATCGGAAGCACGTTTGGATGGCAGCGGTGGTCGGAGCCATTCGGACGGTGGGTCCGCCGCTTCCGATATTCGCTGGTCGAAATTGCTAGGAAGAACGGGAAGGCGTTAGCTCTCGACACTCCGATTCCCACTCCCGACGGATGGACAGCGATGGGGGACTTGAGTGAGGGGGATCTCGTCTATGACGAGGCGGGGATGCCGTGCCGCGTGGTGTTTGCCACTCCCGTGATGGAAGGCCGAGAGTGCTACCGAGTGACGTTCTCGGACGGCACCAACATCGTCGCCGACGCGGAGCATCTTTGGCGGACGCAGGCGCGTCGCAAGGGCAATGGGCGACAGGGCAGACGGCGCCAGTCGAGCGACGACGTACGCACGACCGCCGAGATTGCGGCCACTCTCCACCTGGACGCCCGGCGTGTGGAGTGGAATCACAGCATCCCGGTAGCTGCGCCCCTGTTAGGGGCGGTGGCCGAGTTGCCCGTAGCTCCGTATGTGCTCGGGGCGTGGCTCGGGGATGGTTCGGCTGCTGCCGCAATCATCACATCGGTTGATGCTGAAGTAGAAGCGGCGCTGCGGGCCGAGGGCGTTCCGGTACGAGTTCGTGACAATGCCCACCGTGCCCGTTCACTCATTCTCAGCGATGGCGTGCGGAGGGGTGATCCTTCCCTGTCGCAAGGGACGGTTCAGGGGCGGTTGCGCGCGTTAGGCGTGCTCGGAGACAAGCACATCCCTCGTGTCTATCAGCGTGCGTCGGTGGCGCAGAGGATGGCGTTGTTGCGGGGGCTTATGGACACGGACGGGTACGTGTCGCGCGTTGGGCAATGTGAACTGACGCTGACGAACAAGCGGCTATCCATTGATGCGCTGGAATTGATGCGGGGACTAGGATTCAAGCCGCAATGGTCTGAAGACCGTGCCACGCTGAGCGGGCGAGACATCGGGCCGCGGTATCGGGTGAGGTTTCAGTCGTTCACTGATCGACCTGTCTTCGGGATTGCCAGAAAGCGGGTTCGGTTGAGAGATGCTCCCACGCGTAGGGTTCGATCTCAGACGCGGCAGATTGTTGGATGTGAGCGGGTCGAGAGTGTCCCGGTGCGCTGTATCCAGGTGGATTCGCCGAGCCACCTGTACCTAGCCGGCGAGTCGATGGTCCCAACACACAACACCACCATCGGTGCCGGCGTTGGGCTGTACCTGCTCGACTTCGACGACGAGCCCGGCGCCGAGGTATACGCCGCGGCTACCAAGCGCGACCAGGCGAAGATTTGCTGGACCGAGGCCGCCTCAATGGTGGCGCGCACGCCGACGCTCGCGAAGCGTATCCGCGATATCCCGTCGCGTGCGAACCTGCACGTGATTGAGACAGCCTCGAAGTTTGAGGCGCTCGGGGCGGACTCCGACACGACTGACGGACTCAACCCGCATGGCGCCATCATCGACGAGCTCCACGCGCATCGGGACCGTAAGTTGGTTGACGTGCTCGAGACGGCGCTCGGGGCGCGGACGCAACCGCTCTTCTTCTACATCACGACGGCGGGCGTCGCAGGTACGTCGATTTACATGGAGACGCACGATTACGCGACGCGCGTCGTCGAGGGCCTCGTCGACGACGATCAATGGTTCGCGTACATCGCGAGCCTCGATCCGGACGACGATTGGACCGACCCCGCCAATTACATCAAGGCGAACCCGGGTCTCGGCGTGACCGTCCAACTCGATGAGCTCATTCAGGAACGCGATCGTGCCGTCGAGGTGCCAGGGCGCCAGAACGCGTTCCGGAGATTGCGGCTCAACATGATCACGGAGCAGGTAGATCGGTGGCTCTCGATGGAGACCTGGGATGCTGCCGAGGCTTCCCGGCCGCTCGCGGAGCTTCGCGGTCTCGATTGCTACGCCGGCCTCGACTTGGCGACTACGACCGACGTGGCGGCGCTCAGTCTCGTGTTCCCGCTCGAGGAGGGCGAGTTCTACACGACCCAATTCTTCTGGGTGCCATCCGACAACATGCGCCGACGGGCGGAGCGCGACCGGGTGCCATACCCGCTCTGGGCGGAGCAGCACCATCTGACTGCGACCGAGGGCAACATCATCGATTACGACGTCATCCGGGAGCAGATCCGCATGCTGGCGGATGACCACGGCTTCACCATCAAGAAGCTCTGCTATGACCGCTGGAACGCCACGCAGCTCATCACGCAGCTGGGCGGCGATGGGCTCGACGTGGTGCCGGTGGGCCAGGGCTACGCCTCGATGTCGGCGCCGACGCGTGAGCTCGAGAAGCTGCTGCTCGGGGAGAAGATCAAGCACGACGGCAATCCCGTGATGCGGTGGATGGTCGGTAACGTCGCGGTGGAGCAGGACCCGGCCGGCAACATCAAGCCATCGAAGGCAAAGAGCACCGAGCGCATCGACGGCGTGGTGGCGCTAATCATGGCGCTGTCCGAGGCGCTGCACGCGGTGCCGGGGCCCGATTGGGTGCTGCTGTGATCGAGGTCATTCGCATCCTGATGCTCGCAGGGGCATGGCTGTTGGCTGGGACGCTGTTGGTGGCCGTGATCGTCGAGATGCCGCGTAGCGTAGGGATGGTCGCGACCATTCTGTTATTTCTCGCCGTGGCGTGCGTCCTCGGGCGATTCGAGAGCAAGTCACCATGAACGCAGAGCACTTGCTCGCTGCGCTTCAGCGGGTGGCCCCTGATGGGTCCTGGTTTCTCGCGAGTGACGTCGAGGGCCGCCTGCTCGAGAGACATTCATCGATTGTCGGTACGCTTCGCGCTCGCGGACTGCTTCAGCAGCGCGAACTCTACCGGCACGATCCGCGGCGCAGCAGCCATGCAAAGTACGAGTACCGATTGATGATCTGAATGGGGGGATTGGTGGACGTTGTGGTAGACGAGGATCTGATGGACGAGGCGATCGCGTATGCCTCGCGATTCTGGAACCCGGGCAAGCGGGACGAGCGGCTGATGGAAGAGGCCGTTCGTGGGTACCTCATCGCGCAGGCTGCGCGCGAACGGCGCCAGGTCCGACGGATGGCAGCTGGAGTGTGAACCGCGTCCGTGCCGTCATCCAGGCCGCGCTGGTGGCCGCGGCGTTGTTCGGAACGTTCGCCGTGCTAGGGTTAGGCGTGCGCGTGTTCTGCTTCACGTCGGGGTTGTGCTGATGACCGAGCTTACCTACTTCGAGAAGCTGATGCGGAGTCCGCAACTGCGGGCAAAGGCGCTCGCCGGTGAGGTGGTGCCTTCTTGGCAGGTGGGCCAGGAGCAGCCGAACCCGCAGGACGTAAAGAACTTCGTCGAGGAAGGCTACGCGAAGAACAGCCTCATCTTCGCGTGCGTGCGGGAGAAGGCGACCGCACTCGCGCCTCTTCGTGTGCGGCTCCTACGCCCCGGGCCAGACGACTCGTTGAACGAGGTCAAGGGCCATCCGATGGTCCAGCTCCTGGACAACCCGAACGGGTTCCAGAGCCGCGCCGAGTTCCACGAGCTCATGTCCACGCACCTAGACACGGCGGGCAATGCCTACGTCCTCAAGGTGGATCGCAGTGAGGACCCGGCGCGCCGGCGCCAGTTCCGCGGGTTCCCGGTGCAAGAGCTCCAGCTGCTCCGCCCGGACTACGTGACCGTGAAGCCTGGGCAGCGGCGCGCCGATGACGTGTTCGTGGTGACCGTTGAGGGGCGGGTGCGGGCGCAGATTCCGCGCTCCGCCATCATCCATATCAAGACGCCGCATCCGACGAACGACTTCTACGGGCTGTCACCCATCGCGCTCCTCGTGCGCGAGGGCAACATTGACCTGTCGATGTCGGACTTCGAGTACGCGTTCTTCCAGAATGCGGGCATCCCCGCCGGCATCCTCTCGGTGAAGGGTTCCTTCACTAGGGAGCAGGGCGAGGAGGTGAAGTCTCGCTTCAAGGACGCGTACAACGGCGTGAAGCGATGGTTCAGCCTGTTTGTGGTGAACGCCGACGTGGCGAAGTATGACCAGCTGGGTATTCCCCAGAGTCAGATGGAGATGGACGGGACGCGGTTCCACGTCGAGACGCGCATCTGTGCCGTCTTCGGGGTGCCGCCGCGCCTTGTGAACGCGCGCGCCGCGATGTTCGCGACGACTGGCCTCAACACCCAGGCCGATGCGCAGTTCGCGTTCTGGTCCGAGACGATGATGCCGCTAGGGGAGCGCATCGCGCAGGCGTACCGGAGCGGGCTGCTGCCGCACTTCGGGACCAGCGAGGACGAGAACGCCGAGGTGAGCTTCGATTACTCGGTCGTGCGCGCGCTGCAGGAGGACCGGAGCCTCAAGCTGCGCGAGGTGACGCGGCTCGTGCTCACCGGCGTGTTCACGAAGAACGAGGCGCTCGAGCAAGTCGGCCTGCCCGGCATCCCTGACGGCGACTTCTACCTGCGCAACCTCAATCAGATCGAGGTCCATCGGAACGAGGACGGCTCGCTGGACTACGCCGACCCGCCCCCGACGCCGGTCAGGCAGACGCCGAACGCCGACAATCCGCTCGAGGGCTCGGCGAAGTTGACGCCGCCGCCCCCGGCGCCTGCGCCGGCCTTCCCGAAAGCGATCGTCAAGCGCATCGACCGCGACGCCGACGGGCGTATCGTCTCGATCATCGAGCGGCCGATCACGGAGGGAGTCAGCTAGATGGCGTCCGGCGTCTCTGACTACTTCGAGCAGAAGATCCTCGACCACATGCTGAGGAATCAGGCCTTCACGCCGCCAGCGACGGTATACGCGAGCCTGCATACCGCGAGCCCGGGCGACACCGGGGCGTCGGAGGCGGCGGGCGGCTCGTATGCTCGGCAGGCCATCGCATGGAACGCTGCGGCTTCACCCGGCGGCACGATGACGAACAACGGCGTGATCAACTTTACCGGCATGCCAGCGGCGACCATCACCGGCATCGGCATCTGGGATGCGGTGAGTGCGGGCAACCTCCTCTGGTGGGGCGACACGACGTCGAAGACGACGAACTCCGGCGATACGTACCAGATCCCGGATGCGGCGCTGACGGTCAGCCTGGCGTGACCGGCATCATTCACCGCCAGCCGAACGAGGCGGCGGTGGCAGAGCGTGTCGGTGGCGATGCCATGCTCGACATGATCTACGCCGCCACCCAGGATTTCTACGCACCAATTCCCGTGGCGCTGGCGGGCGCTCGCGTCTACAAAGGCGGATTGCTTCCCGTCGATGGCGACGAGGACCTGCAGCGCCGAATCCGCGCCTCGACTCATCGTGCCGATGTGGCCTACGCGATGGGTGGCCGGGTCGTTCCGCGGATGGCGGGAGGGGCGTTCGCGTCATTCTCGGCGCTTATTACGGCTGCTTCAGGTGGCAAGCGGCAGACGCTCATGTTCACGAAGGCAGGAACTGCCGGCACCGCCGGGCGTTCCAATTCCCTCTGGAACGTGGGGGCGTGGCCAGCTGCTGGGGGAACCGGCGGTACCACCGGCACTGGGGCGGCGCGCACGCGGACCTCGACGGGCGCACTCACTCAGACGAACCCAGCATCGGCCGACACGTTGCATGTCATCGGGGGGACGTTTCAGGGATCGGTCGGGACGCAGATGCTCCTGATCTACGACCACCTCTGGGACATGACGCACACTATGACGGTGGACCCGCGTTCTTGTGACGCGGCGAACCCCCCGGCGCGCTACCAGACAGCTGCGCTGGCGCCGGGCAATTTCCTCTCGGGGCTCGTCACGACCGTGCTGCCTGCTGCGACGCCAACGATCACATTCGATTACGTGGACCAGGACGGAAACGCCGTGACAGGCTCGGCGCTTTCCACGATCGCATCGGCTGCTGCGGTGAACACGGTACCGTTTACGGCTCCGAATTGGTTCTACCCGCTCGCATCCACCGATACCGGACTTCGGTCGCTTGGCAACTCGGCGAACGCGGTCAACCTCTCCGCCGCGATGGCGTCGGGTGTCGTGAGCTGGTTCATCGGACACCCCTTGCTGCTTGTGCCGATGCCGACTGCGAACGTTCCGGTCATCATCGATGGGATTAACTCGGCGCTCGCGCTGGACACGATCTACGACAACGCATGCCTTGCGCTGATGGAGCTCACCAAGGGCGCCACCACCGCGACGAACTGGTGGGGCGCGCTGCAGCTCTGCGCGGAGTAGTCGCGCGATGCCTCTCAATCTCGCCCCCTACGGTTGGTACGGACGGTCGCTGCTGGGCGATCCTTCGATACCGCCCCATCTGTGGCAGTATCAGCCCACCGAGACGGCGCACGATCCTGATCCGCCCCTAACGCTGAGTTCTGGCGGCGCCGCGACCGTCACGATGGCACCAACAACGCTCGCCGGCGTTGGCGCGCTCACCGCGAGCCCGATCGTCATCGTGATCGCCGCCGCGACTGGTGCCGCCGCGACGGGTGCACTGACTGCTTCCTCGATCGTGGTCGTGCCGATGGCGACAACGACGGCCACGGGCGTTGGAGCGTTTTCCGCGAGTCCGACTGTCGTCGTGCCGATGGCGGCAACAGGCCTTGATGGGACAGGGGCACTCTCGGCCATCACCGCCGTCATTGTCGTGATGTCGGCAACGGACCTTGCTGGTGCGGGCGCTCTCAGCGCGTCGACGCAAGTGCTCGTGTTTGCGGCCGCGACAGCAGCTGCTGGCGTGGGCGCCTTGGCCGCGGACGCGCTCGTTGTTGCCATTGCGGATCCCACCGCAGAGGAGGCTATCGGGGCGCTCTCGAGCGTGCCCATCGTCGCCGTGATCATGGCTGCGACGGACATGGCCGGCGCCGGTGCGCTCGCGGCTGATCCCATCGTTACGACGCCCGCGGTCGAGGCGGCCCGCGGCGCCAGCGTGCATCGGCCGCCTCGGAGCCGCCGCCGGGAAGAGGAGCTACCACCGGACCCGCGCCCGCGGACGGTGCGTGCGGGTGCTGTGAATCTCACAGGGGCGACGGCGCTCACGTCCTCTGCGATCATCATCGTGGCGGCTGAGATCCAGCGAGCGGCTATGATGCGGTCGGAGCTGCGTTGCGATGGGAGATTGATCGTGCCGGGTGACGTGCTGATGCAGGCACGGATGATCGTCTCCGCGGCGGAGGCCGAGGCGCGCATCGACTACACGGCCGACGAGGAATTGCTCGAGCTGCTGGTGATGGGGGTATGACGTGGCCCTGGGGCATGTGAGGGCGATCGGCATCGTGGACGCGCCAACGCCGATTACCTGGGTGGACTTGCGTTGCCCAAACCTGCGGTGTCGCCACTATCTCGTCACCGTTCCCGTGGGAACGCTCGTGCAGCGTGGATACTGCCGCGCTTGCGGGCTCAGGTTCGGCGCTCAGGTAGCGCGTTGACGGAAGTCACATACGGCGCTCTATAATGAGCGCTGACACCTCGGCGTAACGGGCTTCGCGCCCCCCCATACGGACTTTGCGTCCCGGCCGACGCGAGGTCCGTGCCTTGTTTTCGACCTATTTCGGAGATCGATATCTTGCTCGGAGGCGGCAGGCGCCGCCCGAGTCTGGCAAGTTCTGGAACGTCACCCGCAAGGGCTCGACGGCCGAAGTGGCGATCTTCGACGAGATCGGCTTCTGGGGCACGACCGCCGCTGACTTCCGCAATGAGATCCGGGCGTTGGACGTCGAGCGGATCACGCTCCGTCTGAACTCTCCCGGCGGCGATGTCTTCGACGGCATCGCGATCCACAACCTTCTCAAGCAACACCCCGCCGCTATCGACGTTGTCGTGGATGGCATCGCCGCGTCCGCGGCGTCGTTCGTCGCGATGGCCGGAGACACCGTCAAGATGTCCCGGCACTCGATGATGATGGTCCATGAGGCATGGGGCTTCGCGATGGGGCCCGCCGCGGACATGCGGAAAGCCGCGGACATGCTCGAGCGGCTCACCAACGAGATCGCCGAGATGTACGCGGAGCGCTCTGGTACGGATTCCGCCATCTGGCTGACGCGAATGGCCGCGGAGACGTGGTTCAGCGACCAGGAGGCGGTCGACGCTGGTCTCGCCGATGAGGTGCTCGGCGTCGAGGCCGCGAAGAACGCGTTCGATCTATCGATGTTCCGGCATCCTCCGCGCGTAGACGCGCCCCCCCCTGCCGCCACGCGTGCGGAGGATGCTCTTCCGTCCGAGCCCGATTGGAAGCTAGCAGCGCGGTTCGCACTCGCGACCGCCGATTTGGAGGTTGCGTGATGGCAACGTTGACTGCGCTGAAGAATGACGCGCGCAAGGCGCTCGAGGCAGCGCGAGCCCTCGCCGGTGACGGCGGGAACGTGGCGGCATTCAACGCCGCATGGGCTGAGTACGAGACGAAGCTCGGCGCCTACCAGAGCGCGCAGAAGGTCGAGGAGAGCTCGCGGCTCTTCGACGATGACCGGCCGGCCGTTTCCGATCTGCGGAACCCTGGCGATGCCGACGACATTCCGAACGTCGACCGGCGCGTCGCGAACGCGGCGCCCGAAGGCTACCGAGAGATCGGCCCTGGCAGGATCGTCCCATATGCCAGCAAGGACACCGAGGGGTTCATTCGGAACTCGCCCCTGGCCGTCCAGATGCCGAGCATCATGGCGCGGTATGGTCCGGACCTGCTCGCGCAGGCAGAGCTCGAACGCAAGGCGTTCGCCATCTACATGCGCAAGGGTGATCGGGCCCGTGACTTCGAGGATGCCAATCTGCGCCGCGCGCTGAATGCGCTCCAGGAGGGCACAGACAGCGAGGGTGGTTACCTCGTCCCGATTGACCAGCGTGTCGAGGTCATCCACGATCCGGGGAACGCCGGCGGGCAGCTCCGCCGGATTTCGCGGGTGCTGCAGACCTCGCGCGACGGTGGCACTATCCCGACCGGCACGACCATCACATGGGGCACCATCGCTGAAGAGGCGACACCCGCAGTCTCGGATCCGGCCTTCAATCAGGTGCAGTTCACGATCCGCAAGTCGGGCGCGAACATGCTCCTGTCCGAGGAGCTCCTCGCTGACTCCGCCATCAACCTGCCGGCCTTCATCGGGCGCATCGTCGACGAGGAGTCTGGCGAGTACGAGGACCAGCAGGGCATCGAAGGCGACGGCGCCACGGAGCCGCTTGGTCTGCGCACGACTGGCCCGGCTGCGAACGGTGGTGCCATCAGCGACGTGACGGACCTCTTCACGCTTGCGGCTCCGACGCTGACGGAAGTGGTGAGCGCCTGGTTCGAGCTCCCGGCACAGTTCCGGGCCGGCGCAACCTGGTACACGACTTCGAGCTTCATGGCGCGTATCGCCGCGATCTCGGCGACGGGCGGCCAGCAGTGGATCATTCCGGATGCGTCCGGCCGCCCCATGCTCAACATCCTCGGGTCCCCTGTGGTCATGTTCGACGGCACGGGCTGGGACAATGCGAACACCATCGCGGCGAACGAAGAGCTCGGCGCGTTCGGCAACTTCCAGAACTACATCTTCATGGACCGCCTCGGCGTGATCGTCCGTCGCGACGACTCGCTGGGCTTCGCGAGCGACCAGGTCTACTTCAAGGCACGCAAGCGATACGACTCGTTCTACTCGCTGGCGAACGCCTTCCGGATCCTGAAGGCCGCCGCTTCGTAAGCAGCCATTGAGGGTCGCGGGGCGCCCGAGTCGCCCCGTCCCTCGTATCACTCGGGAAGGAGATCCCTCGATGGCCGGACGAATGGCCCCCGTGCACTCGCCGCAGGCGGCACTGACTGCTGCGCAGTCGCTGCCTCCGGTCTCGCGCAACGGCGCATCGACGAACACCGCAAACGGGTCGGCAATCGACCTGCGCGGGTCGCGAGGCGCGTACTTCCAGATCAACGTCGGCGCACTCACGGGCGCTGCGAACTACCTCGGCTATCTGCAAACGGGCGACAACCCGGACGACGCGGCGAACGCCAACTGGACGAACGTCAACACGACCACGTACTCGAATGCTGGTCTGACGGTGAAGACGAACGCAAACACGACGTGGGAGCTTTCGTACGACGCCGCCGAGGGCCGCGTGAATCAGGTACGCATGGTCCTCGTGACGGATGCCAATGTGGCGGTCATCGGCGCTTCGCACGTCATCTACTGATGCGCTTCCGGGCCACGCGACAGGGTGATGTCCGCGTTCCGGGGGAGCCAAGCGATCGGGCGCTCTTCCCTGAGCAGGTATATGACCTGCCCGAGGAAGTCGGCGCGTCTCATGACTGGCTCGTGCCGGTTGATCACCCTCAGCCGACCGAGCCAGTTCTGCCCCCTACTGAGGGCGGAGCTGGCTCATCGCGAAGGGGGAGGTCGAAGGCATGACCGTGTTCGTCGGACCGAGCATCTGGCGCGAGATCAACGTGCTGACCGCCACGCGGATGATGGTCGCCATGAACTCGGCGCCCTACGTCGAGAAGGTGATCTGGGCGCCGCTCTGGAATGACGCGCTCATCGGGCGGTCCCGGTCGATCATGTGCACGGAGTTCTTGAAGACCGACGCCGATGTGATGATCATCATCGACGACGACATCATCTTCGAGGTGGCGGACTTCTGGAAGATCGTCGAGGGTGCTCGCGCGACGCGGTCCATCTACGGCGGCGCGTACGTCACGCGCTCCACAGAGCCGCACCTGACTTCGCGAGTCTTTCCGAATACCACCGTGCGGTTCGAGGCCGGGCCCGTACGTCGGCCGATCGAGATCCAGTACCTGGCGACGGGATTCTTCGCCATCCATCGCGATCTGATGGAGTCGATGATCGGCGCGGAGTTCCAGGACGCCGATGGGACACACAGGCTTGAGGAGTGCCAGCTTGGTGCCGATCGGCCGTTTGTGCCGTTCTTCTCGCCCTTCCAGGTACGCGAGGAAGACGGACGCCGGCACTACCTCAGCGAGGATTGGGCCTACTGCAACCGCGCCCGACAGCTCGGATTCAAAGTCTGGATGGATGAGTCGATCATCCTGCAGCACATGGGGCTCTATCCGTACACGGTGGCCGACCTGAATAACCCCGGCCACGCGTTCCCCTCGCGCGGTATCGAATGGACGGAGGCGCACACTGCGCCCACGCCGTTCGGACTTGATCTGCTCGACAACCTGACCGCGGATATCGCCGAGTGGGCCGAAGAGGACTTCGGCGACACGCGGCGCATGATCGAGGTGGCACAGGAGCTCTCGGGGTTCCTCTGGAAGACGAAGCCGCAGCATCAGACCGAGCGCGAGTGGTACCAGCGCGAGGACGTGGGCATGGCCTATGTCGGCGACCTGGCGAACTGGCACCTGCGCGGGCACCTGCCGACGCTGGCGGCGCTCGATGGCATCGAGGGGAAGCGACTTCTTGACTACGGCGCCGGCATCGGCACGTTCGCGCTCCTGGCGGCGCAGCGCGGTGCGCGTGTAACGGCATTCGAGCCGAATCCCGTCATGAGAGAGTTCATGACGTGGCGCGCGTTGAAGTACGGTCTCGGCATCGAGATTCTGTCCGACGCCCCCCGCGGCGACGGTACCTACGACGTGGTGACGTGCTGGCACGTCTTCGAGCACCTGCCGAATCCCGAGGTGACGCTCGAGCGGCTCCTCGATCTCATGGTGCCGGACGGGCTCTTCGTCACAGAGTCGGGATTCGACGACCACGACACACCGCAGCACCACCGGCACGAGGATTGGAGCGCCGTTATGGCGCGCTCGCTCGTGACGACCAAGGACTACGGCATTTACCAGCGCCCCGGGGAGAGCGGCGCGCCCGCGGATGCGGGTGCCCGCCCCGCATCCGCGTCGGCCGCGCCCTCTTCCTCGGAATTGATGGAGAGTTTCGCGTGAGCCTGAACACCAGCACGGCTCTTGCGATTCTGTCGCGTGATCAGCGGGCCGGTCTCATCGTGAGAAGGCGGTGATTCGTGGCACGAGCGGACGCCTATGCCACCCTCGCCGAGTACCGGGCGGCTAATCGCGACGGTCAGAGTGGTGCGGACACGACGATCTCGAACCTGCTCACGGGCACATCGCGGCTACTCGAGCGCGACCTGAGCCTGCAGGAAGGAGCGTTCAACTCCTACACGGGCACGCACTACTTCGGGGCGAATGGTGGTGCCATTCTCAACCTCGAGGACACCGACGGGTACACGTACTTCCTGCAGACGATCGCCGCGAACGGCTGCGGCATCGATTCCGAGCTCGATGGCACCTATGACGGGTTCGCCCTCGATCTGGCGGATGCGTTCCTGATCGGTCAGCCCGAGAACACCGCATCGAAGCCATTCACGCAGCTGAGGCTGATGTCTTGGGCCTCGGCGACCGTCACGGTATGGCCGGTGGCGCCTCGCTCGGTAAAGATCAACGGGACATGGGGTCACGCGGCGGTTCCAGACGTGGTGAAGCACCTCACGATCCGGCTGACGCGGCTCATGCTCGACTCTCACCTCGGCGGCGGCGCTCAGGTGATCCCGGCCATCGATGACCTGATCAGGCTCCCTGACGCGCCAAAGGAGGTCCGGGGAATCTGGTACTCGGTCAAGCAGCTTTACGGCCGGCGGCTCTTCGCGACGACGGTGAGCATCTGATATGGCCGGGACCTGGGCACTCGCACGCGCGGCACTGGCGACAGCCATGAACGGCCTCACCGCGACTCCGGATGGTCACGACCTGCAGACGCTCGTCTGCACCGAGTACCCGCCAGCGAGCCGCCAGAACAAGTTCCCACATGGCTACGTCGTGCCGACGCGGCAGATCGTGCGCCGCTGGCCCGGAGCGTGGCGCTCGATTGAACCCGAGGAGGTGCGCATTCGCATCGTGATCTCGGAGTTCACCGACATGGCAGCCGTGACGAAGATTTACGATGCATGGGTGCTTGCGGCGATCAATGCGTTTGACGAGACACTGACGCTCGAGGGTGCCTGCGACTACGTGGGCGAGCAGTCGTGTGGACCCCTGACGCTGTTCGACGAAGACGGCGCGTGGGGCTTCGAAGTCGCGTTCGAGGGCTTCCGGGTGTCGGCAGCCGATACGTTTGCGGGGTGATGTGATGGGATTGCGTTACATCGGCACAGATCGCGCGACGGACTGGATTCCAGGTGTACCGGCGCGCGATCTGAGCGACGAGGAAGTCGCGCTCTACCCGGCGGCCGCCGAGAGTGTGCTCTACGAGGACGACACGGCGCCGCGACAGGGTGACGCGGCGGAAGCGGCGGAGACGCCGGAGCAGGAGTAACCGATGGCTGCTGGACTGTACACGCTCAGGCTGCTGCAACTCGGCTTTGAGAGCACTGCCGGCACGCTCGTCGCCGCGACCAAGAAGCTCGTTGGTGACTCCACGTACACCCCGATGATCGAACGAGAGTTCGAGGAGTACCCGCGCGGCGTCCGCGCGATGGTCACGGGTGGAGGCTTTGCGAAGCAGCGCGGCTCGACCATCGAGCACGATGGGAACCTGACCTACGAGGAGATCCTGTACCCGATGCTCTCGGGCATCGTGAACGACGCCGCCCCCACCGGGGCCGGTCCATACACGTGGGACTTTACCCCGGTGCTCACCGGCCAGGCGTCGCTCAAGACAATGACGGCAGAGTTCGTGGTCGATGACGCCTCCACGAAGCACTACGAGCGCGAAGCCGGCTACTTCCTGACCACCGAGTTCGAAGTGGACATCCAGGCGAACGACGTGGCGAAGCTGAAGTGGACCGCCGAGGGGCGGGCCGAGCAGTCTTCGACCGTCACGGGCTCGCTGGCCCCCATCACGGGGCGCACGGTGGTGCCTAGCAACCTGTTCGCGCTCTGGATCGACGCTGCCGGCGGCACCATCGGCACCACGGCGAAGACCGCGACGCTGCGCGGAGCCAACATCAAGGTGGTGACCGGCGCCAAGCCGGACTACACCCTCGATGGCCGCGCGGACCTGGACCACACCGGCATCCAGACGCAGATGATGACGGGCGAGCTCGAGCTGACGCTGGAGCACAACGCCAACGCTGCCACCGAGATCGCCGCCTGGCGCGCCGGCACCGGGCGACTGGTGAGGCTCAAGGCCGACAACGGCGCTGCCGCGGGCGCGAACAAGGCGATCACCTTCGACATGTCGGTGGTCTACACCGACGATCCGGAGTTCAGTCAGGAAGACGGCATCGAGATCGTGACGTTGAAGTCGGCGTTCGAGTACGACTCCACGTTCACCAACGCGTTCATCTGCACCGTGATCAACGGGCTGTCCGCTCAGCCGTAGTTCGAGAGAGGCTGGCCGCCATGACGCATCGTATCGAGATCCCCGACGAGTTCGGGGGAGGCTGGGTGGAGATCCGCGAGAAGCGGTCGTGGGCGGACGTGAAGCGGATCGACCAGCAGGCGTTGCGGTGGGAGGGTGACGGTTCCGGCCAGGTTATCGGCAAGATGGACATGCTCGAGCAGGGCATCGCGAAGTTGGAAGCGGCGGTGGTCCGGTGGTCGCTCACGGACGAGAACGGGTCATCGATTCCGCCAGACCGCGGGGGATTCGTCCACGCTGACTTCGATCCGGAGCTCGGCGACTGGATGATCGAGCAGATCGACGCTTACTACGCTGGCCGTAGCCGGACGAAAAGAGCAGCGGCAGCAGTTGAAGCAGCAGCTGCGGCAGTCGCTCCGCAACAGTAGCGGAGGCTGGCCGATTGAGTGGGCGCACTTCGCAATCGCGCTGTCGTTCCCAGGAGTGGACCCCGAGAACGTTCTGGGGTGGGAATCGGACGAGGTACACGACGCGCTGGCCATCATCGATGAGTTGAACGCGGACGCGAAGCGACGGGAGCGGCAGTCACGATGAAAGTCTCGCTGACGCCGACCCCGCAGCAGTTCCGCCGCGAGCTCACCGCGGCGCAGCGCGCGCTCAAGGGGCAACTGAAGGACGCGAGCGCCGTCGCGGCGGATTGGGCGTCCGAGGCGATGCAGCGGCGCTACAACAACCTGTATCAGCGGCGATCAGGGCGCGCCAGCGGCTCTTTCCGGGCTGTCACGGACCGCGCGATGTTCGGCGGCGCCCGGATTCCCTACATGATGGGGCAGAACTTCGGTTCGGCGCGATACGCGCAGTTCCCGTCGCGCGTGGCGCCGGACCATTTCGCGTTTGCGGTCGTGAAGAGCGGCACGGCGACCATCCAGGCGATGTACGACGCCGGCATGAGCGACGCGATGGACGAGGTGTTCAATGGCTAGGGGCGAGCGCACCTTCGTCATGAAGTTCGTGGGCGACGCCTCGGCTGCCATCGCCGAGATGAGCAAGCTCGGACAGCGATTTGGCACCATCGAATCGAAGCTGAGTGGCACGCAGAAGGTGGCTTCTGGCATCGCCGCGAGCGGGATGCTGCAGAATCTCGGTGCCGGGTTCAGCGAGCGACTGACGTCCAGCGCGTCCGCTGCCGGGGCCCTCGAAGAGGCCATGAACAAGTCGGCGGTGGTCTTCGGTGAGCACAACGCCATCGTCGCGGAGTTCGCGAAGACGTCCGCGAGCACCTTCGCTGTTGCCAAGGGCGACGCGTTCTCGTACGCGGGCACACTCGGGCTGATTCTGCAGGCTGGCGGGTTGGCGCAGGACCAGTCGGCGGCGATGGCCGTGGACCTGGTGAAGCTCGCGGCCGACATGGCTTCGTTTACCGACATCCCGATTGCGGACGCGCTGGAGAAGATCCGCGCCGGCCTCGTCGGGGAGACGGAGCCGCTGAGGACCGTGGGCGTGCTTCTGAGCGCTGCAGCGGTGGACGCGAAGGCGATGGAGCTCGGGCTAACGGACGGTAAGCGCGCGCTCACCGAGCAGGAGAAGGTCCAGTCGCGGTACGCGATCATCCTCGAACAGACGGCGGTGATGCAGGGTGACATCGCGCGCACTGCCGATTCCGCGACGAACTCCATCCGGTTCATGGAAGCGGCCTCGAAGGAGAACGCGGCGGTCATCGGTGGACCCGTCAGCAGCGTGTTCACCGCGCTACGACAGTTGTGGCTCGGGGTCCCTCCGGAGGGGCAGCAGATCGTCACGGTGCTCGGGATGGTGACCGGCGGGCTCGTGCTGGTGGCGGCGATCCTGCCATCGGTCACCGCGGGCTTTGGGCTCATGGCGGCGGGTGTGTCCACGGCGGCGGCGGCAGTCGGCGCGATCTCGCTTGCGTTCCTCGGCATCCCCCTGGCCATCGCCGCCGTCATTGCGTCCATCGTGCTGCTGTGGGTGTACTGGGACCAGCTCCACGAACGCGCGCGCGCGGTGCGCGAGTCCATCCTGAGCACGCTAGGGCTGGAGGGCAGCGACGCGGCACGAGGCGGGTTAAGTGCCGCAG
>JBAQTC010000031.1:0-1661 GCA_049296795.1 Burkholderiaceae bacterium | reverse complement strand
CTTTTGTACTGTGGATACGCTGGTATTCAAAAGGGCAGCAAAGACGGCTTGGCTGACGCGTGAGGCTTCGCGAATGTGTTTTATTTCCTCCGGGCACAGCGGCTCAACCGGAGGTAGGCACAGGCGGTCAAACTCGCGCAGCGTCACCTGATCCATCACGCCAGCTTGGTGTAGTCCTTTTGCCGTTTCGTGTACGGCTTCCAAAATTGCTGATTTAGTCTTGCGCATTGCAATTTACCTCCAGTAGTTCTCCATCACTTTGAGCCTTAGCCAACGCTGGTAAAGTTAGCGATAGTAGGTATGTGGATAGTTTCTTCAGGGCTTCCTGCTCATCCTTGTCGATGTTGCTCCTCTCATTTTTCGGAAACCCAAATACAAAAATCCAACGACCTCCTTTGTTGGTTGCCACCAGCGTCCGAAATCCGCCTCGCTTCCCCTCGCCAGGACGTGCGATTCGCTTCTTCAATAATCCCCCGCCCAAATCTGCATCAAATAGACCCTCGCCCATTTCCTGCACGGCCTCGCAGAGAGCGGCTGCGCTCAATCCTTGTTTTTGTGCCCAACGGTCAAACCATTTTGTTTGATAGATTGCCACGCCATGTCCTTTTATTTTCAATCATATCACTTAGTGCTATGATTGAAAATCTATGTTTACGTTGAGCCAACGAAAGTGACCTTGCCCCTACATTTCGTATCTCTTAACACGTCCATTATGCGGCATCCTTCAACTGTGCCACAAACCAGTTTTGCTCGAACTGCATCGGGCTGATGTAGCCCAGTGTTGAGTGACGCCGGCTGTGGTTGTAATACATCAGCCAGTCAATCACCTCGTCCATCGCCTGCCGCCTCGTCGCAAAGCGCATACCATACAACCGTCCTACCTTCAGCGATCCCCACACGCTTTCCGTCGGGGCGTTATCCCAGCAGTTTCCTTTGCGGCTCATCGAGCTTTGCATTCCGCAGTCAGTCAGTGTTTGCTGAAACGCGTGGCTGCAATACTGGCTCCCCCGATCCGAATGAAATATCAGTCCTGCCCCCGGCCTTCTTCTGAACCACGCCATCCGCAGCGCATCATCCACCAAACTGGTCTGCATATGCGATTGCATGCTCCAGCCCACCACCTGACGACTGAACAAATCAATCACTGCCGCCAGGTACAGCCAGCCTTCATCCGTCTGGATATAGGTGATGTCGCCAGTCCACACCGTATTGGGTTGCGCAGGCTGGAAATTACGATTGAGCAAGTTTGGCGCAATTGGCAGGTTATGCCGACTGTCGGTGGTCACCACATATTTGCGCTTCCCACGGGCTTTGATGCCGTGCAGCTTCATGATCCGTCGAATTCGTTCTTTGCCAACCGGCACGCCATTAGCACGCAGCTATTGCCAGATGCGCGGCCAGCCATACTCGCCTTTGCTGCCGGCATGGGCAGCCTTGATGTAAACCAGTAGAGCATCATCATTGACCCGCTTGTCAGACTTCGCTGACAGGTCAGAATCCTGGCGACGTTGATGTTCGAAGTAGCCGCTGGCGCTGACATTCAGAACCTCACATTGTAAGTTGATCGGCCAATGATTTTTATGCCGCCCAATCCAGGCGTACTTCACACGAATTCCCGCGCAAAGTACGCCGTCGCTTTTTTTAAGATGTCGCGCTCCATC
>JBAQTC010000030.1:0-155653 GCA_049296795.1 Burkholderiaceae bacterium | reverse complement strand
CTGCTCGAACACGGTTTCCAGGCTGAACTCAACGGCCTCGATCTCGAGCTTGCCGGCTTCGATTTTGCTGGTATCGAGAATGTCGTTGATGATGGAGAGCAGTTGCTTGGAGGCTTGGGCGATTTTGTTGAGGTAGTTGCTCAGCTTGGCATCGGGTTGGCCTTGTTGGGCCAAATAGGTCATGCCGATGATGGCGTTCATCGGGGTTCGGATTTCGTGGCTCATGTTGGCCAGGAAGTCGCTTTTAAGCCGCATCAGCTGCTCCAGCGCCTGGTTAGTTTGCGACAGGTTGAGGTTGCTCTGGTTCAGCTGAGCCTCTTTGGCCAATAATTCGGTTTGTGCGTGTTTGATTTGGAGAACGGATTGCTGATAGTTGGCCAGTACCTGGATTAATGCCTTGATCTCCGACCCCGCCTCGGGTATCAATAAATTCACACGGGTTTCGTTAGAAAGCAAAGAACTGGCTGCTCGGGTTAAATTCTCCAGTGGTGCTACCAAGCGGCGCTGGTAAAAATAAAACAAGACCAAGATCACGACTAGAAAATTAACGGTGACGGCCAGCAGGCTCAACACATCATAAAACTGCAGTTGTTGCGTGCTGCGTTGCAAGTCGGCCTGATGGCGATGGGTGATTTCTAGCCTTGCCTGTCTCAGCAAGTCCAGAAACAGCACTTTGAGCTCGTGATAACTCTCATCAAATGCCATGGCGGTACTCAGACGGTAGTCACCTGGCCGGGCTTCTTCCAGGATATAGCGCTCTATCTGAATCATGGCGTCAGACACCTGGTGTGCCTGGGCAATCAAGCCCAAGGCATCATCAACCTTGGTCAATTGTCTCAAGTTCAGTACGGCTTGTTCGATGTGGCGATCAGTGACGAGTTCTTTTTGGTAGCGATCCGAAAAGCGTGACTTGCCGGTGGTGGCAAAACCCCGCATGGCTTCGGTCAGGATTTCGCGGCCTTCGGAGAAATGATCGAGATGATCCTGAGCCTGATTCAGTGCAAGCAGGGACTGGTATTTATTGTTTTCGGCCAGCTTGGTCTGCACCAGGCTGACTACGCTGATGAGGGAAGTGACAAGGATCAGGGCAATCGTGACCCTGTTGGCGCTGGCGATTTTCATGATCTGGCGCTTGAAGTCAACGAGGTGGGTGAGCGATCAGATCACAGGATGTTGTTCTAAGCCCAGCTGCCCCATTTTGGCTGCAATGGTTTCTGAACTGTCGGTATAGCGCGCAGCAATGGCTTGAAACTCGGTTTCCAGGGCCAAAAAAGCAGTAACCACATCCGGGTCAAAGTGCTGATTCTTGCCGGCCACGATGATGGCGCGGGCTTTCTCGTGAGGCATCGGTTCTTTATAAACACGCCGGCTGATCAAAGCGTCGTAAACGTCGGCCAAAGCCATTAAGCGGGCTGAAATTGGGATGTCGTCACCGGACAGTCCCTGGGGATAACCCGTGCCATCCCATTTTTCCTGGTGCGAGTAAGAGATTTCCTTGGCAAAGCGCAGGAATTCGACCTGCATGCCCAACATGGTCTCAGCCCGCTCAATCGCCTCACGCCCCAGCCTGGGGTGCTCTTTCATGACGGCAAATTCTTCGGGCGTGTAGCGTCCCGGTTTGAGCAAAATGTGGTCAGGAATGCCGACCTTGCCAATGTCATGTAAAGGGGCTGATTTGAACAGCATCTCAATGGTTTTATCGTCAAGAAAATAAGCAAATCGAGGATGGTTTCTGAGATGCTGGGCCAATAATTTGACGTAATGCTGGGTCCGCAGAATGTGGTTGCCGGTTTCGACGTCTCGGGTTTCCGCCATCGAGGCCATTACCAAAATAGTGACATCCTGAATCGCCGTCAGCTCTAGGGTGCGTTTTGCGACTTCGGCTTCGAGAAAGGCTTTTTGGTCGCGTAACAGGTCTTCGAACGCCTTGATATTGAGATGGGTTTTGACCCGCGCCAGCAGAATCGGTGGCGAGAAAGGTTTGCTGATGTAGTCTTGGGCGCCGAGTTCCAGACCCTTGGCCTGTTCCTTTTCGCTGCCCAGGGCCGTGATAAACAGCACCGGTATATGACGGGTGCTTTCATCGGTTTTGAGTTGGGCGATCACCTCATAACCCGACATCTGGGGCATCATGATGTCGAGCAAAATCAGATCGGGCTTGTTGGCGGAGCGGGCCGATTCCAGCGCCTTGGCGCCGCTGTTAGCGACTTTGACGTGGTAGTTGTCTTTCAATAAATTCGACAATAGCAACAAATTGTCAGGTAGATCGTCAACGATCAGGATGCTGGGCCTTTGGTTAGGGTGCTCTGCAGTTGATTCCATGCGGACTTTCCTTGGCTTTAATCTTTGGTGTCAAGTCGATCTTAGGTGGGCAGGCTCCTTCATGCAAATTCTTATTTATTGCTCAGAGCCAACCGACGGCACCCAGCAGTCCCCCAGCAGCCAGCAGCCAGAGCAGGTGCAACCGGGTGCGCCAGACCAGCAGGGTTGAAACCCCGGTCAGCAACCATACCGGCCAATCACGCCGGGGGTCGGTATGGCCTGAGCTCAGCACCCAGCCAGTAGCCACCAGCAAAGCCACGACCATCGGTGCCATACCTTGTTTGAAAGCGCGCACCGAACGCAGCTCACGGTTGCGCTGACCCCAGCGCGCCGCCACATAAGCCAACGTAGAGCTTGGCAACATGATGCCGACTATGGAGATCAATACGCCGAGAGCGGCATAGCCGTAACTACCGGCATTCAGACCCACGCTGTAACCCAGCAGCGCCACAAACATGACATTGGGGCCGGGCGCAGCCTGGGCGATGGCGACTGAGGATGTGAACTGGCCTTCACTCAACCACAGCTTCTCATTCACTAGGAATCGGTGCATATCGGGTGTGGTGCTGATGGCGCCTCCAACAGCCAGCATCGACAAGGTCATGAAATGGGTGAGCAGCGCCAGCCAGTCGCTCCAGGACAACTCAAGGCTCATGGCTGATCCTCCTTGGCCAGGCGCACGGCACCGAGTTGGCCGAGTTGGCGATAAGCCCAGAACCCACTCAGAATCCCGAGCGTGAGCAACACGGTGGCCAGCGGAATGCGCAGCAGGGCGATGGCGCAAAAAGTCAGCACAGCAATTGAAATGCAGGCCGGCTGGCCCATGACATTTTTTTTCAGACTGGGTATCAGCTTCAGTCCAGCAGCGGTAATCAAACCGGCAGTGACTGCGCCCATGCCGCGCAATGCGCCCTGGGCTGCGGGTATGTCGGCGATGCTGGCAAACAGGGCGGCCAAGGTCAGCGCCAGCATCAAAGGGAACAGCATCAACCCGGCCAGTGCCGCCATGCCGCCGGCCAGACCAAAGTAGCGGTCGCCAAAGACCAGGGCGAAATTCACCACATTGGGTCCCGGTAACACCTGGGCCACGGCCCATTCTTCGATAAATTCTTCTCGACTGAGCCATTGTTTGCGATCGACCAATTCGCGTTGGACTACAGGCAAGACACCGCCAAAGCCCTGCAAAGCCAGCCAAGTGAAGGACCAGAACAGGTCGGTTTTCGAGGAGGGCTGGGGTCGATCGGGCAATGGCAACCGATCTTGTGCGTTGCGCTTCAATTTTGGCATGGGCGCATTATCCCTATCTCGGCAGATTCGCGCTCAATTGCCCTTGAAACCTGTGCTGGCAAGGGTAAAACCGTAAAATGCAGAGCTAACCCCATCCAGATTTCATGAACGCTCCGATCGACGTTTCCTTTTTTGCGCGTGCTGCCAAACCGCTAACCAGTTACCGAAAATACTGGGCCGCGCGCTTTGGCGTGCCTGGCTTCCTGCCCATGAGCCGCAAGGAAATGAACGTTCTGGGCTGGGACAGCTGCGACATCGTCCTGGTCACCGGCGACGCCTATGTCGATCACCCCAGCTTTGGCATGGCAGTGATCGGGCGCATGTTGCAAGACCAGGGCTTTCGAGTCGGCATCATCGCCCAGCCCGATTGGCACAGTGCCGATGCGTTCAAGGGCTTGGGCAAACCCAATTTGTTCTGGGGCGTGACCTCGGGCAACATGGATTCGATGATCAACCGCTATACGGCGGATCGCAAAATCCGCAGCGACGATGCCTATACCCCAGGCGATGTTGGTGGCAAACGACCCGATCGCGCGGCCATTGTTTACAGCCAACGTTGTCGCGAAGCCTACAACGACGTTCCCATAATTCTGGGCGGGATAGAGGGCAGTTTGCGACGCATCGCCCACTATGACTACTGGTCTGACAAAGTGCGGCGCTCGGTGGTGGTCGACGCCAAATGCGATTTGCTGCTCTACGGCAATGCTGAACGTGCCATCGTTGAAATTGCCCACCGCATCGCCGCTAAAGAACCCGTGCAACACATCACTGATGTGCGTGGAACGGCTTTTGTGCGTCGCTGCGACGATGAAACCGCGCAGGGCTGGTTCGAAATAGATTCCAGCAGTGTGGACGAACCGGGTCGGGTTGAGACCCATATCAACCCTTACCAAACCACGGCCGAACAAGCCCAAGCCCAGGGGCAAAGTTGCTCCAAAGAAGATGGCAATGCTGGCGCAGCCCAGGTCAATCCAGCGATTCAACCCTTGAGTTTTGTTCCCAACCCGGCGCTTTACGGCAAGGGCAGTGTCAAAGTGGCGCCGCGCGATCGTTCGGTGATCCGTTTGCCCAGTTACGAGCAGGTCAAGGCCGATACCGTGTTGTACGCCCATGCCAACCGGGTGCTGCACTTGGAAACCAACCCCGGCAACGCCCGGGCCTTGGTGCAGGCCCATGGCGAGGGCGGGACAGCGCGCGACGTCTGGATTAATCCACCGCCGATTCCCCTGACCACGGCCGAGATGGACCATGTGTTCGGACTGCCTTATGCGCGCAGCCCGCACCCGGACTACGCCGATGCGACAGGTAGCCACGACGGGGCGACCAAAATCCCGGCCTGGGAAATGATCCGTTTCAGCGTCAATATCATGCGCGGCTGTTTTGGAGGATGCACCTTCTGCTCGATCACCGAGCATGAGGGGCGCATCATTCAGAGCCGATCCGAAGACTCCGTGATTCAGGAAATTGAAGATATCCGTGACAAAGTCAAAGGCTTCACCGGCACCATCTCCGACCTGGGTGGCCCAACGGCCAATATGTACCGTCTCGGCTGCAAAAGCCCCGAGATCGAGGCCGCTTGTCGCAAACCGTCCTGTGTTTATCCCGGCATCTGCTCGAATTTGGGAACCAACCACGATCCGCTGATCAAGATGTACCGGCGCGGTCGCGCCCTCAAAGGCATCAAGAAAATCTTGATCGGCTCGGGTCTACGCTACGACCTGGCGGTGCAAAGCCCGGAGTACGTGAAAGAATTGGTGCAGCACCATGTGGGCGGCTACCTGAAAATTGCACCCGAACACACCGAGGCGGGCCCTTTGGGCAAAATGATGAAGCCGGGTATCGGTAGTTACGACAAATTCAAAACCCTGTTTGAGAAGTTCAGTGCTGAAGCCGGCAAGAAACAATACCTGATTCCCTATTTCATTGCCGCGCACCCCGGCACCAGCGACGCCGACATGATGAACCTGGCGCTGTGGCTCAAGAAAAATGGCTTTCGGGCCGACCAGGTGCAAACCTTTTACCCATCACCCATGGCCACTGCAACGGCCATGTACCACAGCAATAAAAACCCCTTGCGCAAAATCAGCCGCGATTCAGAGAGTGTTGACATTGTTCGTGGGGATAAACGGCGCCGACTGCACAAAGCGTTTTTGCGCTACCACGATGCGAACAACTGGCCGCTGTTGCGCGAGGCGCTCAAGGCCATGGGACGCTCCGATTTGATCGGTAACGGCAAACAGCATTTGATACCGACTTACCAGCCGCTGGGTGATGGTAGCTACACCAGCGCCAGACGCAAAAATTCGACCACGGTCAAGGCCGCACCTGGACGGATTCTGACCCAACATACAGGTCTGCCACCGCGCGAGACAGGCAGTCCAGCGCCGCAGCGCAAAGTCACACGTAAAGCGCGTTAAAGCACTTTAAAGCGGCAAGCCAACGTAGTTTTCCGCCAGCGAGCGTGAGCCGGCTTCGGAGTGCAGCAGATAGTCCAACTCGGCTTGCTGGAACTTGGCGCCGATCGCCCCATTCTCGGGAAAGTTGTGCATCAGGCCAGTGAACCACCAGGAAAAACGCTCGGCTTTCCAGATGCGCCGGAGGCAACGTTCGGAGTAACTGTCAATGCCTGTTTCAGTTTTATCCTGGTAATAATCAATGAAGGCGCTGGAGAGGTATTTGACGTCGGTGGCGGCCAAGTTGAGGCCTTTGGCGCCAGTCGGTGGAACGATATGGCCGGCATCACCAGCCAGAAACAAACGTCCAAAACGCAGCGGCTCGGAAACGAAACTGCGCAGCGGGGCAATGCTTTTCTCTAGTGAGGGGCCAGTCACCAAACGGTCGCGCCCTTGCGGATCCAGCCGCAAGCGCAGCTCCTGCCAGAACGCATCGTCACTCCATTGTTCCAAGGTGTCGGTCAAGGGCACTTGCAGGTAATAGCGGCTGCGAATTTTGCTGCGCTGCGAACACAGTGCGAAACCACGTGGGCTGTTGACGTAAATCAATTCATCGCTGACCGGGGGCGTGTCTGACAACAGGCCGAGCCACCCGAATGGATAGACTTTTTCAAACTCAGTGATGGCGCCTGGTGGCACGCTGGCGCGACAGACACCGTGAAAGCCATCGCAACCGGCAATAAAGTCACAGGCAATTGCATGGGTTTGACCATTTTTTTGGTAAGTGACGCGCGGCTTGCTGCTGTCAAAGTCGTGAATCGCCACGTTGCTGGCCTCATAGACAGTGGGCAAGTTTGCGCTTGCCCGGGCTTGCATCAAATCACGGGTGAGTTCGGTCTGGCCATAGACCATCACATTTTTCCCACCTGTCAGTCGGTTCAGGTCAACCCGGTGTCGCTGGCCATTGAACAGTATCTCGAACCCACCGTGTACCAAGCCTTCACGGTGCATGCGCTGACCGACACCGATTTCGTCCATTAAATCGATGCAGACCTGCTCGAGCACGCCAGCACGGATGCGGCCGAGCACATAGTCGGCGCTCTGTCGCTCAAGAATAATCGCATCAATTCCGGCCCGATGCAGTAACTGGCCGAGCAATAAGCCCGAGGGGCCGGCACCGATGATGGCGACCTGGGTTCTAAGGGTTTGATTTCTCTGCGTCATGCCGGAATTATCCGGCAAGCCCGCCCTCATAAACCGAGCAACTGCTCCAAACGCTCAGGTTGGGCTTGCAACTGCATCGAGCTGCCAGCAAAGGCCAACTCACCTTTGAGCAAGACCAGGTTGCGGTCGGTGACTTGAGTGACATGTTTCCAGTTCTTGTCAACGATCACGGTACTGATGCCCGTGTCCTTAATCAGTTGGCAGATGTGCCAGATTTCCCGCGCTATCAGTGGTGCCAGACCCTCGGTAGCTTCATCCAGAATCAGCAGATCGGGGTTGGTCATGAGCGCACGGCCAATGGTCAGCATTTGCTGCTCACCGCCACTGAGTTGCTGTCCGCCGTGTTGCAGTCGCTCCGCTAGGCGGGGGAAAGTGTCGAGCACGCGTTGTAGCGTCCAGTCGCGTTGGCCCCGAACACCAGGGCGTTGCGCCATCACCAGGTTCTCCTTGACACTGAGATTGCCAAAAATTCCGCGACCTTCGGGTACATAAGCCAAGCCCAGTCGCGCAATCTCATAGGGGCTTCTCCCCGTCATGCGCTGGCCTCGTATCGTCACGCTGCCTGAGCTGGGTTTGACCAGTCCCATGATGCTTTTGAGCAGGGTGCTTTTACCCATCCCATTGCGCCCCATGAGTCCAATAGATTCGCCACGCGCCACTGAAAAATTAATGCCATGCAAGATATGGCTGGTGCCATAAAACGTGTGCAAATCACGCACCTCGATCAGCAGTTCTGTCATGCCATGGCCTCACCGAGATAAGCGGCTTGAACTCGTGCGTCGCTGCGTACGACAAGTGGTTTGTCACTGGCAACCACTTGTCCATTGACCATCACGGTCAGATGATCAGCCAAGGTAAAAACGGCATCCATGTCGTGCTCTACCAACAGCAGGGCATGGCCTTGCTTGAGTTTGAGCAACAGGCTCACCATGGTCTGCGCTTCAGCCACCCCCATGCCGGCCAGAGGTTCGTCCAGAATCAAGACCTGGGGTTCAGTCGCCAGTGTCATGGCCACTTCAAGCTGGCGCTGCTCGCCGTGACTGATGGTGCCGGCGATGCTATTTTTCCTGAATTGCAGACCACATTGCTCAAGCGCCCGATTGGCCCGCTCATTGATCGCGCTTGCTTTGGCCGCGGTTTGAAGCCAGGTTCGGGCATGCCAGGGTGGCTGCTTGGCACGGGATTGGGAGGCCAACCTAATGTTCTCCCAGACTGTGAACGTTGGAAAAATATTGCTGGTCTGGTAACTGCGACTCAAACCTTGGTGTGAAATTTTGTCCGGGCTCCAGCCTGTGATGTCACGCCCAAGTAGCACCATGCTGCCTGAGCTAGGTTGATGCTCGCCAGAAAGCAAGTGGGCCAGGGTGGATTTGCCCGCACCATTGGGACCGATCACGGCATGGATTTGGTTGCGACACAAATCTATGGAGACATCTTTGACGGCATCGAGTCCACCAAACTGCTTGCAAAGAAGATGTGTCGACAGCAGGATTTCAGTCATGCAGTCCCGCCTTCCTACGTTGAACCCACTGCTTGACAGATTGACTAAGCTGCGCTGCAAGTCCGAGCAAGCCTCGCGGCGCCCAAAGCACGACCAGCACAATAAAAAGACCCATCCACAATTGCCAGTGTTTACCCCAGTGGAAGTTTCCAAGCACAGGCAAATCTTTGAACCCATGCAAAATTAGCTCAAAGGTAAAAGCCCCCACGATGGCACCGGCAAAATTGCCCATGCCGCCGAGCACCACCATCATCACCGCGTGGGCGCTCGTGTGAAAACCCATGAGTTCAGGATTAACGAATCCGGTTTGAGCACCCCAGAGGAAACCAGCCAGACCTGCCAGTGCACCAGCCATGGCGAAGGTCCAGAGTTTGTAGCCAAAAGTGGCAAAGCCCATGGCCCGCATGCGTTGTTCGTTGCTGCGAATTCCAGCAAGAACCCGTCCCATTGGGCTCCAGAGAACACGCCGCAGAAAAGCGTAAACCCCCAGTAGCAGAGCCAGCGTGAGGTAAAAAAATGTGGTTTTATGGTCCAGATCGAACACCGACCATCCCAGCACCTCGGCTTGCGGTCTGAAATTGATGTAGATCCCATCGGAGCCACCGAGCTCGCGGTTGCCATAGAAAAGATAGAACACCATTTGGGCAAAAGCCATGGTGACCATGATGAAGTAAATCCCTTGGGTCCGGACCACAAAAAAACCGATCAATAAAGCGGCAAGGCCAGACCCCAAAACAGCCAGTGGAAGCGACCACCACAAACTGATGGGCTCAGCGGCAGGAGTCAGAAAAGCCAGTGCGTAGGCCGCAAGGCCGAAGTAGGCAGCATGACCCAGTGAGACCAGTCCCGTGACGCCTTGCAGCAGATCCAGACTCATGGCAAAAATGGCCAGAATCATCATGCGGGTCAGCATCTGAATGTAAAAATCACTGCCAACCCAAGGAAAAACGAGCAAGGCCAACAGTCCCAGTGCCAGGACTAAACGCAGGCTGCGCGGCAGGATCTCCACATTCGCTTGAGCGGGATTCATTGTTTGAACAAACCCTGAGGTTTGTAGAGCAAAACCACAGCCATCAACATGTAGACCAACATGCTGGCGACTTGAGGTAGCAATACCTTGCCAAACGTATCCACCAGCCCCACGAGCAAGGCCGCTACCAAGGCGCCGCGTACTGAGCCAATGCCGCCAATCACCACCACGACAAAACACATGATCAGGACCGACGATCCCATATTGGGGTAAAGGCTGGAGATCGGGGCGGCAATCATTCCAGCCACTGTGGCCAAACTGACCCCTAAGGCAAAAACCGTGGTGTGTATCAATTTGATATTGACGCCCAATGCTTGCGCCATATCCGGATTAGAGGCCCCGGCACGAATTTTCATTCCCAGCTTGGTTCGGGAAATGAGCAGATACAGGCCGAGCGCCAAAATTAGACAGACAGCAGCCATGAACAAGCGGTAAACCGGATAGGACTGGTTGTCGGTCAAGCTGATAGAAGCGCTCAGCATCTCGGGGACGGCCAGTCCATGGACATCGTCACCCCAGATAATCGAGCGTAGTTCCTCAACGATGTAGATCAGGCCGAAGGTCAACAGCACCTGATCGAGGTGATCACGCCGGTAGAAATGACGAAATAAGACAAGCTCAAGGGCTAGTCCGAGCAGAGCCGATAGCACAACACCGACCACGATAGCCAGTGTGAAACTGCCGAGCAAACTGGCCAGCGACCATGCCATATAGGCACCTAGCATGTAGAAGCTACCATGCGCCAAGTTGACCACGCCCATGATGCCAAAGATCAGCGTTAGGCCGGCGGCCAGCATAAACAGCAGCAAGCCATATTGCAGGCTGTTGAGCAATTGGATGAGGAAAGTCGTGAGATCCATAGGAAGCATAAAAAAACGGCGGGGTTGCCGCCGTTGGGCCAAGACCGCAGGCGGTATTAGCCCATCTTGCAGCCAGCGCCAGAGTCAGTCAGCGCTTTGCCTGCCACACCGATCACTTTGTTTTCTTTCTTTTCAACTATCCGCAAATAAAAGTCCTGTACCGGATTATGCGATTTGCTCATGCTCCATTTGCCACGCGGGCTGTCTATCGAAGCATTCTCCAGAGCGGCGTAGAGGACTTTTTTGTTATTCACATCCCCGTTGACGGTCTTCATGCCTTGGGCCAGCAACAAACCGGTATCGTAACCCTGGACCGCGTACACGTCAGGTTGCAGTTTGAAGGTTTTGGCGTAGTTCAGCCGGAATTGTTTGTTGCGCGCCGTATCGAGTGAATCGCTGTAATGCAAGGTGGTGACCACACCTTCGGCGGCAGGACCAGCGGCATCGAGCACCCCTTCGGTCAGGAAACCTGAGCCGTACAAGGGGATTTTCCCCTTGAGTCCGGCAGCGGCGTAATCGCGCATGAATTTGGCAGCACCGCCACCCGCAAAGAAACAGGCTACTGCATCGGGCTTGAGGGCAGCAATTTCCGTCAGAAAAGCCTGGAACTCAACATTGGGAAAAGGAAGTCCAAGCTCTTTCACAATGGTTCCACCGGCAGCCAAAAATCCTTCTTTGAAGCCTTCGAATGCTTCGTCGCCTGCAGCGTATTTCCAGGTGATCCAGATCGCTTTTTTATGACCTCTTGCCACCATGGCCTGACCCAAGGCGCGGGTGGTTTGTGAATTTGAGAAGCTGGTTCGAAACACATTGGGGGCGCACAGCGCGCGGGTCGCTACGTGAACGCCCGCGTTGGGAATGAGGTTGAGCACGCCAGATTCACGCGCTACTTTGTGAATGCCCATTTGCACGCCAGAGTGAACCGTTCCTATCAGTACATCGACTTTGTCGCGTTGTACCAGTTTGCTGGCGTTTTCAACGCCTTTGGAGGGGTCTGATTCGTCATCGACTTTGAAGAATTCAATCTCACGCCCACCCAGCTTGCCGCCTTGTTCGTCCAGAGCCAAGCGAAATCCGTTTTCAATGGCAACGCCGAGCTGCGCAAAGGTGCCGGTATAGGGCAGCATCAAACCAACACGAACCTTGGCGCTTTGGGCCAGGGCTGAATTGGGTAACCATAGACCGCTGGTGGCAGCACCGACTAAAGCAGCACTTCGACTGAGAACGAGACGGCGGGTAGTCATGAGGTACATCTCCTGATAAAACCCCATCCTAACGTCGATTTGACAGTTTGCCCCTACTGAATAACCCCAGTGTGGTCTCGGGGCTCAAAGCTTGAGTTGACGCTCGCGCAGGCGGAATCTCTGAATTTTCCCGGTCGCAGTTTTGGGTAAATCGCTGACAAATTCAATCCGGCGTGGGTATTTGTAAGCAGCGAGTTGCTGTTTGACATGGATTTTGAGCTCTTCTTGCTCGGCAACATGCCCCGGCTTAAGAACCACAAAAGCGAGGGGTTTGATCAATTCATCTTGATCGGGGGCTCCAATAACCGCAGCTTCGAGTACCGCAGGGTGGGTCATCAAAGAGGCTTCAACCTCAAACGGTGAGACGTAAATGCCGCCGACCTTGAGCATGTCGTCGCTGCGGCCACAGTAGGTATAGAAACCGTCGAGATCCCGGGTGTATTTATCACCGCTTCGCGTCCATTCGCCGGCAAAAGTTGCTTTGGTTTGGGCCCTGTTATTCCAGTACATCAGTGCTGCGCTAGGGCCCTTGATGTGTAGTTCGCCGATTTCACCATCGGCACAGAGTTGGCCGTCATCGCCCACGATGCGCAGCTGGTAGCCCGGAACTTCCTGTCCGGTGCTGCCATAGCGGACTTGACCTGGGCGGTTGCTCAGGAAAATATGCAGCATTTCCGTCGAGCCAATGCCATCGAGCAGATCGCAACCAAACTCGGCTGACCATTTGCGCCCAATCTCTGCCGGCAGGGCTTCGCCCGCACTGGTGCACAGCCTGAGATGGAGTTCGTTTTTGGCGGGACGCTGGCCATGCGCCAACAGTGCGGCGAACAGCGTCGGAACGCCATAGAAAATGCTGGGTTGGAATTGCTTGAGAATTGCAAAGACCAACTCAGGGCTAGGGCGGGACGACAGCAAGACGGTGGTGGCGCCCACGGCCAAGGGGAAGGTTAACGCATTGCCCAGGCCGTAAGCAAAAAACAGCTTGGCAGCGGAAAACACCACGTCATCCTCGCGCAGACCCAAGATGGCGGTGCCGTAGAGTTGCGCCGTCTGAATCAAATGGCTGTGCAAGTGAACCGTTCCTTTGGGTGCACCGGTTGAGCCACTGGAATAAAGCCAGAAACAAATGTCATCGCTGCACGTTTCTGCCACTTGCGAGGTCAAGAGTTCACTGGTCTGCGCAGCGATCATTTGCGCCACGCTCAATTGGGGTGATTCTTGCGGGGTGCCCGCCAGGATCACGCTGCGCAGCAAGGGGAGCTGACCCACCAGGGGCTCGAAAATAGGCCAAAGTGTCTCCGAAACTATCAGGCCTTGCGCTCTCGAGTCGCGCAGCATGTAATCAAAATCTTTGGCGGTCAACAGTGTATTACTGGCAATCGGAATCACACCAGCCAGAATGCAACCCAGAAAAACGACGGGCCACTCCAAGCTGTCGAACATGCAAAGCAGGATTCTGCTCTCCGGGCCAAACCCGGCTTGACGCAAGGCATGGGCAAATTGGTGTGACTGAGTCTGAAGTTGACCGAAACTCAAGTGTTGTGAAGTCAGGCCATCGATATAGGCAGTTTTGTCCAAGCGTTGCGCGTGGCGTCCCAGCAAGTCTTGCGCAGCGTTGTAGTGGCGGCTTAGGGGCAGGCTGGTAGCTTGAGTCAATTCAGGGCGCTGGGACATGAGGGCTTTCGCAAAGAAATCAGGCTGGGTTGTTGCAACAGGACAGGGCATGGGACAGCCAATCGCGGCACCAGAGAGTGGCCTCAGATTCAGCCAAAGTACCGCTGCTGGCATCGTGACACCACACATCCCCCAACCTCTGGGCACCCAAACCCTGCAACCGTTCATCGAGCTTTAAGCCGCCGTGACAAAAGGTTGGCAAATAGGTGCGGTCTCCCAGCGCGATGACGCCGTAGCGGACATGGCCTAGGAACTTGGCTTGGCTCTCAAGCGAGTCATAAAAATTACGGGCGTTATCGGGGACATCGCCCGAGCCATAGGTTGAGCTGCAGATCAGGTACAGGGCTTCTTCGTCAAAAATGTGAATGTCCAGGCCATCCATGGGGTGGATCTCCATCTCGGCGATTTGATCGGCGCATTCCATGGTGATGGCCTGTGCTACATAGTCAGCGGTACTGGTCATGGTTCCCACGAGAATCTTGAGTTTCATTTGCACTAAACTGTTCATCCAATAACAAAACATGAAATCTATGCCAACACCAGCGTTTGTCAAACCATGAAAACCCTAGCGTTGTTGCACAGACAAGGCGAACGTGAACTGGTTAATTTCTTAACTGAACCACGTCATTATCAACATTGGAAGCTGAACGTTTCCGACGATGTGGCACGTTTGGTTCTGGACATCAATGAAGACGGTGGCATTCAGCCCGGCTACAAACTGAAACTCAATAGCTACGACCTGGGTGTGGACATTGAGCTACACGATGCGCTCAATCGGATTCGTTTTGAACACCCCAACGTGAAAGTACTGGTGTTGGAGAGTGCAAAAGACAGAATATGGTGCTCAGGCGCCAACATCTACATGCTGAGCCAGGCCACCCACAGCTGGAAAGTCAATTTCTGCAAGTTCACCAACGAAACCCGTAACTCGATGGAGGATTCGTCCCGGCATGACGGACTGAAAACCCTGGCTGCCGTGACAGGTGCCTGTGCTGGCGGTGGCTATGAGCTGGCTTTGGCTTGTGATCGCATCGTGATGGTCGATGACCGCAGCAGCACGGTTAGTTTGCCCGAGCTGCCCTTGCTCGGGGTCTTGCCCGGTACGGGTGGGCTGACCCGAATTACAGACAAGCGCCGTGTTAGGCGTGACTTGGCTGATATTTTTTGCACCACCAGTGAAGGGGTTCGTGCTGATCGAGCCAAGCAATGGCGTTTGATTGACGACTGTGCCAAACCGCAACAGTTCAAGGTTTTGGTCGATGCCGAAATTGAGGCGCTCAAAGCGCAGTCAGGCCGCACCGTGCCAGCGCAAGGGATCGTTCTCACACCGCTCAAGCGGGTGATCGATGAAGCGGGTTACCACTACAGCACAGTTAACGTTGAGATTGACCGCGCTCGCCGCTTGGCTACGCTGACCATTCAGGGCCCAACCGAGTTGGTGGCCGATAGCCCACAGCAAATCCAGCAGCAAGGCGCTCAGTGGTATCCGCTACGCTTGCAGAGAGAGCTGGATGATGCGATTTTGTGCCTGCGCAGCAACGAGCTGGAGATCGGCTGCTGGGTCATCAAGACCCGGGGTGATGCCAGCCTGGTTTTGCAAATGGACCGGGTTTTAGAACAACTAAAAACGCATTGGTTGGTGAAAGAAACGACAGGCGCGCTGCGAAGAACGCTGGCCCGATTAGATGTGACTAGTCGATCCTTGCTTGCACTGGTGGACACCGGTTCTTGTTTCACTGGCAGTTTTTACGAACTCGCCCTGGCCTGCGACAGAATTTATATGTTGGCCTTGCCCGAAGAGCAAAACGCTGGGCCGACCCTGCAATTGAGTTCGGCCAATTTTGGTTGCTATCCGGCAGTCAATGGTATGACGCGTCTGCAAACACGATTTGCCCAGGACCAAGCCAGCCTGCAACCGCTAGCCACCCTGGTCGATTCCCCCTTGCTGGCAGAACAGGCCATGGCCTTGGGACTGGTCACACTGACGCCCGACGATATTGATTGGGACGACGAGATTCGGATTATGTTGGAGGAGCGTGCGTCTTTATCACCAGACGCATTGACCGGCATGGAAGCCTCACTGCGTTTCCCTTTGCAAGAGACCATGCCAACCCGTATTTTCGGACGCCTAAGTGCTTGGCAAAACTGGATTTTTACGCGCCCCAACGCTACCGGCGAGGAGGGCGCACTCAAATTGTTTGGAACCGGTAAGAAGGCCAAATTTGACTGGAAACGGGTATGAGCAGCATCGATTTACAAGCTTTGATACCGAACAACGTTGACCTCGGCGGGAACCGTCAGCTGCAACGCGCACTCGAACACTGGCAGCCTGCTTTTTTAAATTGGTGGGATGAAATGGGTCCCAGTGATTTCAAGGCCAAAGAGGTCTATCTGCGCACAGCCGTTGGGGTCGACGCTGCCGGATGGGCCAGCTATGGCTATACACCGATGCCCGACTACCGGTGGGGAATTTTTTTGGCTGATCGGCAGGAAAATCGGAAAATCGGTTTCGGCGACCTGATGGGCCAGGACGTCTGGCAGAGTGTTCCGGGTGAGTTTCGCAGCACATTTCGGCGCTTGATCGTCACCCAAGGCGATACAGAGCCAGCCTCGGTTGAGCAGCAACGCATGCTTGGACACAGCGCGCCTTCGCTCTACGACCTGCGCAATTTGTTTCAGATCAATGTGGAGGAGGGCCGACATCTGTGGGCCATGGTCTATCTGTTGCACGCGCATTTCGGTCGGGATGGCAGGGAAGAGGCTGAGGAATTATTGGTGCGCCATAGCGGCGACCAAGACAAGCCGCGCATACTGAGCACTTTCAATGAGCCGATGGACAACTGGTTGAGCTTTTTCATGTTCACCTATTTCACCGATCGGGACGGAAAGTTCCAGCTCAAGAGTTTTGCAGAGAGCGCGTTTGATCCGCTGGCGCGGACTTGCCGATTTATGCTGACCGAAGAAGCGCACCACATGTTCGTCGGAGAAACTGGCGTCACTCGGGTGATTCGTCGAACGCTTGAAGTGATGCAAGAATTGGCCACCGATGACGTCAACACCTTGCGGAACGCGGGGGTGATTGATTTACCCACTATTCAGAGATTCATGAATTTCTGGTTTGCATCATCGCTGGATCTTTTCGGTTCTGAGTCCTCCAGCAACGCCGCCAATTATTTTTCCAACGGAATCAAAGGGCGGCCCGATGAGGCCAAATTCAGCGACCACCTTGAGCACGACACCCAGATGCAGATCGAGGTGAGTGACGCTCAGGGCGGCGTGCGCAGCGAAACTATTGCGGTACGCAACGGCATGAACGAGATCACCCGTCTGGAATACATCAAGGATTGCGATGTCGGCGTGTTGCGCTGGAATCGGACTATTCAGCGTGCCGGCTTCAAGTTTGAATTGGCCTTGCCTTCATCACGTTTTAATCGAAGCGTTGGGGTCTGGTCTGGTGTGCCGACTACGCCTCAAGGTCAGCCCCTGAGCCAGGCGGATTTCGACCATCAACAAGTCCAATGGCTGCCCAGCGTGGCCGATACCCACTTTGTCAAAAGTTTGATGCGCGGTGTTTTCGAACCCGGGAAAATGGCGGCCTGGCTTGCGCCGCCTGAGCGCGGCATCAATGCCCATCCACTGAACTACGAGTACGTCAAATTGTGAGCGAACAACAATTCAGTTTGGGGTTTGGGTCAGAGCCCGATCCCACGGTGGCGACGGTCACGGCTAAGACCCGCCAGCCCAAGAAATCAACTCAACCTGATTCCAGCGGGGTCATGCCCACACTGGAGGAACAAGCACGTAGTTTGGAGCAGCACCCCGACTACCGGGTGCTCAGACGTTTGGTGCCCAGCCTGCACTTTGACCGTGCAGCGCAAGGTGAAACCAAACGTGTAATCGTATTGGACACCGAAACTACGGGGCTGAATTCAGATCGCGACAAAATCATCGAGCTGGCCATGTTGCTGGTCACGGTGGATGAACTCAGTGGTCTGCCTTGTGGTGACGTGCAGGTCTATGACGGACTGGAAGACCCGGGCCAGCCAATCACCAAGGAAATCGAAGCGATTACCGGGATTAATGATGAAATGGTCAAGGGGCAACGTTTAGACCAGAAACAGATCAATGACCTGCTCGCCGGCGTTGATTTGGTAATTGCCCATAACGCTGCATTTGACCGCCCTTTTGTCGAGGAGCGCTTACCTCAATTCAAATCTCTGGCCTGGGGCTGTTCATTTGCCGCGATAGATTGGAAGTCGCTAGGTCATGGCTCGGCCAAGCTGGAAAACCTAGCGCATGACTTCGGGCTTTTTTATGAGGCACATCGCGCAGAAATAGATTGCCACGCCTTGCTGGCCGTGTTGTCCCAGAGCGTATCGGGCCGAACCGGTTTTTCTCATATTCTCAGTGCGTCACAGGCCCCGTGTTACCGGCTACAAGCTGTGGCTGCACCCTTCGAAGCCAAAGATTTACTCAAAGCCCGGGGCTACCGCTGGAATCCGGAACAGCGGGTCTGGCACACCCGACTGCCGGACGAAGCTGCCTTGCAACTCGAATATGCTTGGCTCAAGACCGAGGTTTATGGCAACAGGTCGGTTCGGATTCAGATTGAAAAGTTGGATGCCAAAGTGAACTTTTCTAGTCGATCGGGCTTGCTGTCCACTCCTTCCCTTTGATCAGTCGCCATTGGCCAACGATTGATGAATGCAGGCTCAGGGAGCGGGGAAACGGCGAAAAAATGACGCTATAATCTGAGGCTTGTTCCTCGATAGCTCAGTTGGTAGAGCGCCGGACTGTTAATCCGTAGGTCCCTGGTTCGAGCCCAGGTCGAGGAGCCAAAAAACATAATTAAATCAAGGGGTTACGTGAAAACGTAGCCCCTTTTTCTTTGTCAAACCACTAAAGTCGAAAGTTTAGTGGTTTTCAGCGCCCTCGACGGTGCTAAATTTGAACCGTAAAACGGATAGAGTTGGGCATGGTTAGCCCTAAAAAAATCACCTGTTTGGGCATCGAGTACAACAGTGTATTGGCACTCGCCCAACAATTCGGAATCCATCAATCAACTGTTGCACGGCGTCTCCGAGATGGCTGGATTCCTGAGGAAGCAGTTGGCGTTACTCCCAAATCTAAGCGAAAAGGTCACGGTATCTCGGTAACCTACCAAGGCAAGCAGTTCCCTCATCTGAAAGCCCTTGCAGAAGAGCTCGGTATCGATGGAAAAACGTTCAGAGCAAGACTCTCCAGAGGGTATTCATTAGAGGATGCAGCTTCTGGAAAAATGAATCCCCGTGTAAGTGCCGTTGCTAAAAAAATCGAATTCGAAGGGAATACATACCCATCGAGAGATAGCCTTGCCAAAGCCCACGGCACAGACTGGTCCATCGTTTCCAAACGCCTAAGCCGTGGCTGGAGCTTGCGCCAAGCGCTTGGCGTTGATCCTGAGCCCCCTAGGTTCCGAAATCATGAAGGACATGCAAGAGACACAAAATGGAAAAACACCCGCCAGTCGATTGCAGGTGTGGAGCCTGTACCTGATGCCGAAGGTTACAAGATCTACTTAATCACGAACGTAAATAACGGGAAGCAATACGTGGGGCTGACCATCGGCACTTTGCATGACAGGTTAAAGCAGCATTTCGCTTCAGCACGAAAAGGGCGAAAAGCGCCACTCCCTAATGCCATACGCAAGTATGGCGAAAACGCATTTACGATTTCACTCATTCGCACCGATGCTCGCACTTACGAAGAGCTTCAAGAGCAGGAAATCAACGAAATCGCAAATAGAGGAACCCTGAAGAACGGCTACAACAGTGCCGTTGGCGGTGCTGTTGGCATTACCAAACCCATAACGATTGATGGGAAACGATTCGCGAGTCGCTCCCAGGCTGCTCAGCACTATGAAATAGATGTAAGCGTTTTCAACATGCGAATTACGCGGCTCAAATGGACCCCGGAGGAGGCGGCTGGTTTAGAGGAACGAAGCTGGAAAGGCAAAGAGGTCGAAGTGGTAGTAGAAGGGGTCAAATATCCCAGCATCCGCCAAGCAGCAATCTCTCTCGGGAAAGACTTTCGCAAGGTTTACGATCGATTCTCGGAAAAAGGCTGGGCATTAGAGCAAGCGCTAGATCTTGCCTCACCACCAGACACCGTAAAAGCGACTGGGCTAGAGTTAACCGCCTATGGAACAACCTACAAATCAATCGCAAAGGCAGCAGAAGCACACGGCATAAATCCCGAGTCTCTCAGAAGACGAATCATTCGAGGGAATAGTCCCGAGGCTGCAATCACAGAGGCAAAACTACGAAAACGATCGATTCTCTAGCCATCTATCAAGTACGCCGCCAACATACTCTCTTCCAAGCATGTGCTCACCACCAGGCACAACCGTCACATGAATCCCGACTGCATGCCCGAATGCCTGAACGTTCGCTGGGTTGCTTTGCCAATCCTCTGAACCGACATGAGCCGAAGCCTTATTAAGCCGTGGAAACCGTCCCGCAAGTGCCTGTTCCATTAGGAACGTGGGGCGCGGAGGAACAAATCCCAGTTCCGTTTTTTCATCTCGGAAGTCACCAATTACAGGCGACAAAAGGAGCAGGTTGCCAGGGAATGGCTCCATCAGGGCTTGCGCATGTAGGAATAAGTAGCCGCCAAATGAATTGACCACGACATGCGCGTCTTCACGCCAGAAGTGGTCCTGCAGGTCACTCGCGATTGTCTCGATTTGCTGCTGGAACGGTAGCTCTTTGAATGCATCGCGGGTCTCTCGTCCCGTGACATCGAAGCCGCGGCTCATCAGCCCTTCACCCAACCCCGTGTGAAGTAGCCCGCCCCTGCCCGGCAAGTAGTAAATGAGGTTGGGGTTAGTACTTTGCATTTTCGAGGGATTAGTACCTTACAACACGACCATCACTGTAGACACGAACGCATCCTGTCTTACCACCATCATAGTGTTTGCCATTTGCAGTGACGCCAGCCCCGCCACAAACTTCGGTCGAGTATCCGCTTGAATAGGCGGATGAGTAGCTTCTATCACGGCAAGATTTTTTCTCTTCATCAAGCCGTTCCTCGCAGCGCTTTTCAACACCGATCTTTGCCTGCGAAAACCCTTCGGCATAACCGAGGTCGTATCCCTCCTGGTATCGATCCTTGCAGCCCACAATGCTGAATACGCCAGTGGACAGTAGCCCAAATACCAGAGCACGTTTCAGCCAGCAGAAATTTGTTTGGAGCAAAATCATCAAGTCAATTTTTATCCACATGGACATAACACCAGAAGCGTCCTTTTCACACCCATGAACGTCATCTTACGCTCCTGGGTTTCACGCATCCAACCTGCTATTTCACGGTAACCTGCGCCAGCTTCACGCATCACACGCATCTGACTGATGACAGCTTGCTCATCTTCACGGGGCACCTTGATTCCGTCGATCACGTTATAGCCGAACGCTCGCTTGCCACCCGTGAATTTACCTTGCTCCTTTTTCAGTTGTTTCACCTCGCGAATACGGGCAGCGATCCGCTCCCGTTCGAAGGTGGCGAACGCTGACAGAATAGTGAACACGATTGCGCCGACACCGTTGCCAGTCACGTCACCACCAAGATCAATGAAGTGAACAGAAACGCCACGCCCCTTCAATTCGTGCAGGACGTTCAAGGCATTGCGAGTGTTCCTAAAGGCGCGATCCAATTTCGGAAAGATCAGCAGATCGCCTGACTGGACGGCTGAGTACAGCTTGCTGCCCTCTGGACGTTCCTGGAATTCGGTACTCCCACTGATGCCCGCTTCGACAAAAACGTTCTCTTCGGGAAGACTGAACCCTTTGGAAATGGCGTAACTAGTGACCTGCCGTCGCTGGGCTTCCAGCGATTCGCCCTCACGGGCTTGGGTAACGGTAGAGACCCTGACGTAGCCGTAAACATTCATTCAAAAACTCCTTGACAGAAGCAGGAATCTTCGCTCAAGATCGAATTAAAGTAAACATTTGGAACGCAATGATTGCGGCGCGTAAAGTTCGCTACAACGTGGTTTAGATGTTCCATTTGGAACACCTAAAAATAGCCGGAAAGTAGGTCCTCAACCCGCGTTTAACGAACTGAAACAAGATAACCTGTTCGCGCTCCATTGAGCCGCATCAGTCCATCAACTGCCAACGTTAGTTGAATGATCTCTTGAACCGTCAGGGATAGTACATCGGTGATGCCATCTTCAGCGTGCTCCTGTTTCAGAAGTTGATTTCGACGCCAGTTTTTAGCAGTCCATGAAGCTTCATCATTGACCAGCTCGTCGTCATTTTCAAATCCAATTTTGTATCGTAGGTAGGCTTTGTTAGCCATCCAATCGTTTCCGCCTTTCGTAATGTATGAGGCGATGTGGCGTAGGTTCTGGTCAACGCTCTTTGCTTTTCCGCCAAACTGGGTGCTGAGTTTTTTCAGTTCGATCTGACGCGGCGCTAAATTCCAGCGTTTTTCCGTTTTCATCATCTTGCTAAAGGCTTCAAATTGGTTGTTGTTTTTGGCATTGATTACGCCATGAAAATGAATCAAAAAAAGAGACGCTTCATCACTGAACAGGGTTCCCTTCAACCCTTGAGCTAGCGTCTCACATACGTCCAATTTACGCCACTCAGAATCAGTTGTTTGATCCAACCTGCGGAACTCCCGCATCAATGACATTGAAACTACTTCAATTTCAATTGCGCCTAGACATGTGATTCCAGAGCACGCCTGGGCTGTAGTAATGAGTTTTTGTTTAAGCTTGATTGCCTCATGAAGAGCAGCATTAGCGTCAACGGCACTCACAGCGTGGATCAGCGTGAGAAATCTAATCTGGTTCGCCGCTGTTTCGTGATCGGTGGGTATGACCGTTAACGCCTTTGTCGAACGGGGCAACTTTGACCAGTCGCATCTGGCTTTTTCTCTAATATTTCTCCAGCGTGTCAGAAAGCGTTTGCTCAAGCGTTCAGCGTGAGATTTGTGAACGGAAGGTGTTAGCAACGTTCGTTCTGCCAGGTCCATTCGACCTACAGTTGCCAGTGATTTTTTCAACTTGATTGCGTTGTGTGACCCGATTAAAAATCTTGACTTGAGTGACTCATCCAACAAGGCTTTCATCACTGCCTTGGAGTCCGCTTTTAGGTGCTTGATTTGGTCTTTGGTTTTCATATCCGTCGCTCTTGACTTTATTTATCAAAGATTTACCTGCGTAAAAAATAACCTAAATAATAAAACCACGAAAAAAGGAGTTTTGCGTGAACAACAAGGCTGAAAGAAATCAGATTCTGGGCATACGTACCACCCATGACTTTATCAACAAATTTGACGGGTTGTGTGATCGCCTCGGCTACAACCGCTCAGAGGTGATTCGGTATTGCTTGAAGCGTTTTTTCAACGAGCACTTCAACAAACCCGAAAACTTCAAGCGCGTCCGTGACGAGATGTTTTGATGTTAAGTTTCATTGAGTGGCTGAATGCCAAAAAACGAAAGAAAAAGGAAAACAAAGATGAGCCAGGAAGCAATCAAACTCACGGAGAAGGCAGGTACGTCAATCAGCAAGGACAAGTTGCTGGAGGCGATTCGAAAGTCGCCCGACAAACAGTTCACGTATTCGCAGTCCCCGAACTCTAGACTGGTGACGGTGGTGGTGGCGTTGTAAATTATTTTTCGTGAACCTTGGATTTCGCAGTTTTCTTGGTTGGCGCAGGAACAGCTTTGAAGCTGTGGATCGAATCTACCGCCATAAGCGGTGTCAGTCTAGAGGCATAGTGTTTGTCGATCATGGCTTGGGACGTTCTCGCGTTCCTAGCAAGCTCCAGGGTGCTGACGTTCCCCAGCAGTAGGCGGTACATGATCGCCGTATGTCGCAAGCTATAAAGGGTGTGTTTTTCACCTTCCCTCAGTAACCCCGCACGTTTGACAGCTGCACTAAAGATTCGTCCTGCCACGGCAATCATGGTGTTTCGGTTTTCGTATTCGGGAAAGAATACAAAATCCTTGTCGTAGCCGTTCCCCCGCATCTCCTGCATACCCTTGAGATTTTGGTAAATGCCGTATGCAGCCGGCATAGTCACCACTTCTTGATCGGTGGTCTTGGTAGCAGGGTGCTTGAGCAGCAGGAATTTTCTGTTCCCAGCTTTCTTCGCTTCGGGGTTTGTTTTGACGTTCACATGGGCGTGACGTAACACCCTTAGATCACTCGGACGGATGAACGAGTTGACCATGAACTGTACGAGGTACTTAAATGCCGGTGTGACCAGAACACCCCGCACCTTGACACCATCCGCCGCCATGTCGTCAATGGTCCTGACCAGGATTTCGTATTCATTCTGCTCAAAATAATCACGCTTGGTCACGCCATTCTTACCCTTGATTTTTGGGAAATTCGGGACACTTTGCATCAATCGGTTGTCGGCGGCGTACTTAAGAATTTTTCGAAGAACAATTAAGTACTGGTTCACTGTGGCAGGTGACTTGCCTTCCTGTTGCATCTGTTTAGCCAATGCACCAATGTCGGCATTGGTAATCTCACCCACGTCTTTTTCAGCGAAATACGGAAGCAGCTCTTTATTGAATCGGATCCGGTCATCGTTGTAACGTCGAAGCTTGTCCGGTACGTTCTGTGACTCAATGAACTTTGAGCCTACCGAAACGAAGCTGCGTGAGATGCTTCGCCCTTTGGATCGATCAATGCCTAACTCAGCATCTAACAGGGCTTGATAAAAGAACTTCTTGGCTGCTTCCTGAGCCTCGCGGAGCTTTTCAGTTTTGAGCGTACTCATACGATAGCGTCCACTCAAAAAGATTCGGACCCACCAAAATCGTGAACTAGCAATTTTGAAAATTTTTAACTTAGTGGGCATGCCGGGAACCGTCTGGACCGTGTTGGTCAACGGATTCGCAGTTCCTGCTAACGAGTTGGATTTGCTTGTTTTTTTCACGGTAAATACCATACTTACTTTAGTGGTAAGTTTAGTGGTATTTTGTGAACTCGGCTACAAGCCTTATAAAATAAGGGCTTGGCAATGACTGTCAACGGATTTCTTTACTGTTAATCCGTAGGTCCCTGGTTCGAGCCCAGGTCGAGGAGCCACTACAAGAACGAAAAAGCACTTGCGAGAAATCGGGAAGTGCTTTTTTTACGCCTGTTGTACCCACCCAGGCTGAGCACGGGGTGGGGGTGGATCAGCGTACAGCAGGTGCTACGGTGACACCTTCGATTTTGTGGCGTTCCAAGGCATTGGCGACAAAGCCCGAGGCTTTCATTTCTTCGACAAAGGCGCGCATGTACTTGATGCCCTCGTCTCGGCCCTTGGAAGTGCCCATCGCTTGGTTGATTTCCATGAAACGGCCTTCAAGCATACGCAGGCCGGGAATGCGCTTGATGTCGTTTTCCAAACCTTGCTTCACGCCTGCAGCGACGTCAAGATTTTGCGCCATGAACATGTCCACCACCCCAGCCGAGGTGACGGTGCGTTCGAGTTTGGCTTGCTTGACTTCGCGTGATAGGAACAGGTCGTAGGCACTTTTAGCTGCCACAGCGATGCGAACGCCGGGCTTGTCAACATCAGCGTTGGTCTTGATCGGTGAATTCTGACGCACGACATAGGTGCCCTCAATCATCACGTAAGCAGCGGTGTAGTCGGTATCGGCACCGCGTAGTGGGTCGATGGCAAAAAAGGCAATGTCGGCTTGCTTGTTCTTGATCGCCTCAACCGATTTGTTGGCCGCATTGAAGGCAATGAGGTCGATTTCAACGCCCAGTCGTTTGGCCAGCTCTCGTGACAAATCCACTGACACGCCGCTGACTTCTCCGCTGGCCACGTCGATTTTTGCCAGCACCACATTGCCGTAGTTGATGGCAGCGCGTAATTTCCCCGTGGGTGCGAGTTGGGCGATGGCAGCACTGGAAGGTGCCGGCATCGTCGGATTCATCGCGCAAGCAGACAACAGCGTGGCAAACAGTAGGGCGGCGACAAGTCTGAGCATGGGGGTAATCCTTCCGGGGTGTGTGGTGGCCGCAACAATGCAGACGCCGTAGAGCTACAAATTCTAGTCAATCCCATCGACGCGACCGCAGTCGTATGACGTGAGTCACCCTAGGGTTTTCACTATTGTCAGGCCTTGGTGATTGTTCAAAGATAGATGAAGTCTGTGTCCGCCGGCACTGCTTGCAGATCCTCGACTTCTACTGGTTAGATGGTTTTCATTCACAACTCAAGGGAGACGGTATGAATGCATTCAGGCTCGTCGTGGCAGGTGTTTTGTTGGCTTTGACGTCACAAATGGCTGTGCTGGCTCAGGAGAAAAAAGTCAGGGCACAAATGGGTTGGGCATTCCCCAGCACCACCGGTTTGTTGGGTCCTACCCAAACCCGATTGGTCGAAATGTTGCGTACCAATTCAGGTGGCAGTATTGATGTCAAAGGCTTCGAACCGGGCGCCTTGGTTCCGGCCAACCAGTATCTTGATGCCGTAGGAAGCGGCACCCTGGATATGGCTTGGACCGTCTCCGGATTCTGGACTGGCAAAGATGTTGCTTTCGCCATGTACGCCTCGGTTCCGTTTGGCCCAGGCGTGGGTGAGTATCTGGCTTGGATGAAGCACGGTGGTGGTGAGCAGTTAATGAAGGAACTGCACGCCAAGTACAACGTTGAGGTGATTCCTTGCGGCGTGATTTCGCCCGAGGCATCGGGTTGGTTTCGCAAAGAGATCAAGAAACTGGATGATCTCAAAGGTTTGAAAATGCGCTTTTTCGGCTTGGGTGCCAACGTGATGCAGAAAATGGGCGTGTCAACCCAATTGCTGCAAGCCGGCGAGATTTTCCAGGCCTTGCAGTTGGGGACCATCGACGCCACCGAGTTTTCCATGCCGGTGATGGACTTGACCTTGGGCTTCCATCAAGTCGCCAAGTTCTATTATTTCCCGGGCTGGCACCAGCAATCGACCATCAATGAACTTATTATTTCCAAGAAAAAATGGGCTGAGTTCAGCGACACTCAAAAAAGCATCATCAAAACAAGCTGTGATGCCACCATGTTGCAGCAGTTCGCCGAGGGTGAGGCGGTCCAGTTCAAGGCCATGAAAGAAATTGAGTCCAAGGGCGTGAAACTGATGCGTTGGCCCAAAGAGTTCATGGATGCCTATGAAAAAGCTTGGTTGGAAGTCGCGGCTGAAGAAGGCAAGAAAAGCCCAGAGTTTAAAAAGGCCTGGGATTCCTACAACACCTTCCGTCAAGGCTATGCGGTCTGGAAGGACTTGGGTTATCTGAAATAAAGCAAGCTTGGCCAACCATCAGTGGACAGTCCACTAAACTGAAAAGTTTAGTGGATTTTGTTTGGGCGATTTCTTAAATTGAATTCGAAAGTTTGATGATGAATCTTTTGCTGAAGCTGAGTCAAGGGATCAAATCCTTGCTCGAAAAAATAGCATTCAGCTCCGGCTGGCTGCTGGTGGTTCTGATGTGTGTGACGTGCATTGACATTTTTGGCAGGAAGTTGGGAATCCCTGTGCCGCTGACCAAATTCCAGGAATTGGAATGGCATTTGCACACCGCTGTTTTCTCAACCTGGATGGGCTACAACTATGTGATCAACGCCCATCCCAGGGTCGATAGCTACACCGAGTCTTATGGTTTTCGAAAAAAGGCCTGGATCGAGTTAATCGGCTGCCTTGTTTTCTCGCTTCCATTCATGCTGCTATTGGGCTACTTCAGTATCGACTTCTTTATGACTTCATATTTACAGAATGAGCGCAGTGAAAATGCGATCGGCCTGGACAATCGCTGGTTCATCAAAGGTGTTTTTGTGCTCGGCCTGTGGATGGTCATCCTGGCTGTGATCAGCGTAATGTTGCGCTTGGTTGCCTACTTGTTTGGGGGGCGATCTGAAAAAGAAGTCGATCTTCAGATCGGTCATTCTGAATTGGAGGTATGACCATCATGCTCGACCTCCTCATAGACAACCTGGCCCTGATCATGTTTTGCAGCATGTTCATCGTCATTTTTTGTGGCTATCCCGTCGCTTTTGTGATGGGTGGTATGGCCCTGGTTTTTGGTGCCCTGGGCTGGGTGGCCGATGTCTTTCCTATCGCCAGCATGGCCAATATTCTGCTGCGAATGTGGGGTGGCGTCGCTGTCGACCCCGTGCTCGTTTCAATTCCCATGTTCATTTTCATGGGAGCGATTCTCGAGCGCTCGGGTTCAGCCAAGGACATGTTGTCGGCCACCGAAATTTTGCTGAAAAGAGTTCCTGGTGGTTTGGCCGTGGCGGTGATGGTCATGGGAACCATTTTGGCCGCCCCCATCGGGGTGGTCGGAGCGGCCGTGGTGCTGTTATCGCTGATTGCCCTGCCGCAAATGATGGAGGCTGGCTACAACAAGCATTTGGCTGTTGGAACCGTGGCATCAGCCGGGACTCTGGGCATCCTGATCCCACCGGCGATCATGCTGGTGGTGATGGCCGAGATGCTCAATACCTCGGCCGGCACCTTGTTTGCCGCAGCCACCATGCCTGGATTATTGCTGTCGGGCCTGTACCTGATTTACATCATCGTTTTGTCTATTCTCAAGCCCGAATACGCGCCGCGCCTGCCTGACAGTTTCGGTCCCCAAACCCGAGGCGAATTCTGGAAGGTGATGACCCGCGGCTTGTTGCCGATGACCTTTCTCATGGTGCTGGTTCTGGGTTCGATTTTTACTGGCTGGGCCACGGCCACCGAAAGCGCAGGCGTTGGCGTGTTGGGATCTTTCATTCTGGCGGCCATTAACAACCGCCTGAACTTGAAAATGGCGAACGACGCAATCCGTTCAGCGTGCCGGGCCAATGCCATGGTTTTTCTGATTTTCCTGGGGGCGACCGGTTTCTCCTATGTGTTTCGCTCTCTCGGCGGCGATGATTTGATGATCGCGACGTTGGCCAAATTTGGCATTGACACGAAATGGGAGATTCTGATTTTCTTGATGGTTTTGGTTTTTCTGCTGGGTTTCCCATTTGAGTGGATTGAAATCTGTCTCATCGTTTTACCGGTTTTCGCACCGGTCTTGATGAAACTCGATTTCTCTGATCACCTGGGGGATAAATCTTATTTAATGCCCTGGTTTGGCACCCTAGTCGCGGTTAACCTGCAAACCTCGTTCATGACTCCACCGTTCGGCGCAACCTTGTTTTACATGAAGGGGACGGTGCCGCCAGGCATCACCATGGGCGATGTTTACAAGGGCATGTACCCCTTCGTCGTCTTGCAAATCATCGGGCTGATTCTGTGCATCTATTACCCGCAAATCGTTTTATGGCTGCCGAAAGTCACAGGCATGCTGGATTGACTGTCTGATGGAGAGGGATAGCATCCTCGCCAGCTCAGTCGCCCATGGAATAACTATTCCCTCCCAGATCAATTTCACAAAGACCAAGTTCGTTCTTCAAAGGAGAAATGTCATGCTGTCACCCGAACAAATTGAAAAATTGATACCTGCTGAAACAGCCCGTTTCAGGTCACCCATTCCGACTCAGTCGATCTCTAGTGACGAGTTCATACCGCCGCCGCAAACGGCTAAGCAACGTGAATTTGAGTTGCGGGTGAATCAACTGGGCAGTGAGTTGGCCAAAAAGCAAGGTCAATCGCGCCGCCGATTTTTCCAGGGTGCAGCGGGAATGGCTGCGGCCTTTGTCGCCATGAACGACACCTTTGGTCCTTTCTACATGGTCAGTCGTGCCGAAGCGCAAACGCCGGAATTGGCCAATGCCCGGGCCTCTGCACTCAAGGGGCAGTTCATCATGGACATGCATACCCATTTCCTGCGCGATGACACCCGACTTGAAGGCTTTGTTAGGTCACGCGAAGCGGTAGGAAAATCGGGCTGGAACCCCACCTTGGTCAACAAGCCCCAGACTCTGGAGGATTTGAAATTTGCAAACTATTTCAAGGAGATTTATCTCGACAGCGACACCAAGGTCGCCTTGATTTCAGGCTCAGGCTCGGAGGAGCCTAGGGACTGGTTTTTAACCAATGAAATGAAGGCACAGACTCGAAGCAGCGTCAATCAGCAAGCTGGCGCAAAACGCATGTTTTCCCACGCCATCTTCATGCCTGGCATGCCAGGCTGGCTCGATAAAGTCGATCAGGATCTGGAAACCCTCAAGCCGGACTCGTTTAAGGGCTATACCGTAGGCGACAACACCAACAAACATCTGGCGCGGCATCCCTGGCACCTGGACGATGAAAAATTGCTGTACCCGTTTTACGAAAAACTGGTGAAGGCCAGCAAATCTCAACCCAGCTTGGCCAATGTCTGCGTTCACAAGGGTTTGTTTCCACCTGCGACCTCCAAGCAATTCCCCGATTTGGTGAAATACGCTGATGTGCGTGACGTCGCCAAGGCCGCTAAAGACTGGCCTGAACTCAACTTCATCATTTATCACTCGGGTTTTCGCTTCACGGGTGGAGCGTTTAAGACGGGCTGGGAGCAGTTCGAGCAAACCGGACGTATTGACTGGATCACCGACTTGGCTGAGATACCTGCTAAATATGGCGTCAAGAATGTCTATGGCGATCTGGGTCAAATTTTTGCCCAAAGTACCATCGCTGAACCGCGATTGTGCGCTGCCATGATGGGTCAGTTGATCAAGGGACTGGGTGCCGATCACGTGGTCTGGGGGTCAGACGCGGTCTGGACTGGCGCACCGCAATGGCAAATCGAGGCTTTGCGGCGCCTCGAAATTCCGCAAGAGATGCAACGGCAACACGGTTTTGCACCTTTGGGTGCCGCCGATGGCCCGGTGAAGAATGCCATTTTTGGGGACAACTCGGCGCGCCTCTATCATTTCACGGCGCAGCAACGCGTTTCGCTGGCAGGAGACAGCGTCACCCTGGCCAAGGCCCAATACGACGAACACGGAGGTGGCCGGACCAATCTGCGTTATGGCTATATGCAGGGAGCCAGTCGGCAAGGCTGATGACGCAGCAGGTTGTCCCAAGAATTGGCTCCTTTCCCCTGGTGCGATACTCGGTCGGTGCTGACCCCAGCATTGGCTGGGCTATAGCTCAGCTTTTCAACAATAATGAGGAGAGACCGGTGCGTACCCCTTCCATGTTTCGATTGTTCATCTTGGCCCTGTTGTGGCTTGTGTCTAGTGTGAGTCTGGCTCAATCCTGGCCCAACAAGCCTATTAAATGGATCATTCCCTATCCTCCCGGCGGCATTACCGACAACGCGACACGGATGGTGATCCAGAAGGTACAGGAGCAAACTGGCTGGGCTATCGTGATCGAGAACAAACCTGGCGCCAATTCGATTTTGGGCGCCGACCTGGCTGCCCGCTCAGCCCCTGACGGTTACACCTTTTTGACCGTCATCGGCGCTCATGCCGCCAACGCCACCCTCTACGCCGGACGTTTACCCTACGACGTGGTGAAAAGTTTTTCACCCGTTTCTCTGGTTGGTATTGCGCCCTTGATGATGGTGGTCAACAATCAATTTCCAGCCAAGGACATGAAAGAGTTGATTGCCCATGCCAAGGCGCAGCCGGGTAAGGTCTCGTTTGGCTCCTCGGGCGTAGGTGCTGCGGCACATTTGACGCAAGAGTTGTTCAAGCAGGTGGCCGGTCTGGATTTGATTCATGTGCCCTATAAAGGGACGGCGCCCGCACTGGCCGACTTGATGGGGGGCAGTCTGAATATTCTGACCGACACAGCCAGTGCCTTGATGCCTTTTGTTCGCAGCGGGAAAGTTAAACCAATAGCTGCATTTGCATCGAACCGGATTCCGGGCGCCCCTGAAGTTGCGACCATTACAGAATCCGGTGGCCCTTTAATTGAAGGTTCGACCTGGGTCTTGTTCATGGCACCGGCTGCCACGCCACGCGACATCGTCAACCGCATGTCGATAGAGACCGCCAAAGCCGTCAATTCACCCGAACTCAAAGCACGTTTTGATAGCCTGGGCATTGCAGGGGCAGGTAGCAGCCCGGAGCAGTCGGCCAAGTTCTTGGACGACGAAATCGTCAAGTGGGCCAAGGTGATTGCTGCGGCCGGTGTGAAGGCTGAATAGACCGGCAAGAAGCCAAGCCTCCAATTGTTAGCCTCTTAATTTTCATGTCATCACAACAAAAAAACCTATTGCTTGGCTTGGTCACGGCCGTGGGCTTGTCCGGATGCGCCGTGGTGGCCGTGGCCGATCTGGCAGTCACCACCGTCGCAACTGTCGTGAGCACCGGCGTCAAGGCTACCGGTGCCGTGGTAGACATGGCCCTGCCTGACAAAAAAACTTCCAAGTAACCAGAGCACACCCCATGATTCATGTCCTAGCCGTCATCACGGCCAAGCCCGGTCTGCGCGAGACCCTTCTCACCCATTTTCACGCCAACGTACCGGCGGTGCGCTCCGAGCAGGGCTGCATTGAATATGGCGCAACCATTGATGCAGTGAACGCCTTGGCGTTCCAGACCGCTTGTGGCCCAGATACTTTTATCGTCATTGAAAAATGGGAAAGCATGGACGCCCTCAAAGCCCACGCTGCGGCGCTGCACATGGTCAGTTACGGCGCCAAAACCAAGGAACTCATCGCCTCGCGCGTGATCCATATTCTGTCGCCCGCCTGACGCCATGCAACGTTAGTCGATGAGCCGATGACCGAAAATCACAACACCGCACCGAGGGTGACGGGTATCGATTTGTTGTTGATCTTGCTCGTTACCGTGTCATGGGGAATGAATTACCCGGTGATGAAATTCGTGGTTACGAATTACCCGCCGTCAAGCTTCAGGGCCTGGACTTTTTTGTTGGGAGCGCTGTCAATCGCACTTTATGCACTGATCCGAAATGAAAGCTTGGCCTTGCCACGCACTGAGCGCTGGCTGGTGTTCAAGCTCAGCTTGGGCAATATGGTGTTCTGGCATCTGGGTCTGATTTATGGGCTGGTTTATCTAAGCTCGGGGCGGGCAGCAATCGTTGGCTACACCATGCCCGTATGGGCACTCCTGGCCAGTGTGATTTTTTACAAGGAACGGCTGACCGGATCAGCCTTGCTCGGGGTTGTTTTCGCCCTGTCGGCCACCCTGTTGCTGGCCATGGGCGACGTCTCCAATCTGACCGGCCAGCCGCTAGGGATTGCTTTGATGCTGTTCGCCGCCCTAACCTGGGGTATAGGGATTGCGATGATGAGACATTCCAGGCTCGCCATCAGCAGCGTGGTGCTTAATTTTTGGAACCTGTTGATTGCCTTTTTTATATTTTCCGCCTTAGCCTGGTACTTGGAGCGCGATGCCTGGCGCTGGCCCAACAGCCTTGAATGGTTGGCTATTTGTTATGGCGGCATCGTGACTTTCGCGATCAGCTACGTGGCGTGGTTTCGGGTGGCCCGAAAGCTTTCGCCAGCTACCAGCGGTTTGTCCATCATGCTGGTCCCGGTATTTGGTGTTTTTGGTGGCGCTTTGGTGCTGGGCGAAGAAATTTCCTGGTTGGATATCGCGGCTCTGTTGTTGATTCTTTCGGCGATGTCGGTGGTGCTTTTGCCCGCCCGATCAAGACGGCGTTAAACGCAGACTTTGATTTCGTCATTGAGGATTTCACCTAGGTTCACCGATGACGAACAACGTCATACTGCAAGCTATTTTGGAGAAGATGCCATGACCTGCCGCACGTTTATATTTGTACTGAGTCTGCTGCTGGGCTTGACTACCAGTATCAAGGCCCAAGACTTTCCAATCCGCCCCATCACCATGGTGATGCCTTATGCGCCAGGTGGCCCGGGCGATTTGGTGACGCGTATCTTTGCTGCTGCGATGCAAAAATCATTGGGGCAACAAATAGTGGTTGACAACACCGCGGGTGCGTCGGGCAGCATAGGAACGGCCAAAGTGGCGCGGGCCAAGCCCGATGGCTATACCTTGCTGATGATTCATGTCAGTCATGCGACCAACCAGGCCTTGTTCAAAAATCTGCCCTACCATCCGGTGGATGATTTTGAACCCATTGGCCAGGCCACTGAAGGCCCTATGGTGTTGCTGACTCGAAAAGACTTCCCGCCTAAAGACGCCAAAGAATTTGTGGCCTACGTCAAAGCGAATAGCAGCAAAATCTCACTAGGCCACGCCGGGGTGGGCTCGGCCTCGCATCTTTGTGGCTTGCTGTTCATGAACGCCATCAAAGTGGATTTAACCCAGGTGCCTTACAAGGGCACAGCGCCCGTCTTGAACGATTTGATGGGTGGGCAGCTTGATATTCTGTGTGACCAAACCTCCACCACCATCCCCGTGATCAGTGCCGGCAAAGTCAAAGCCTACGCCGCCGCCGGGAAAAACAGACTTGCTTCTCTGCCCGATTTACCTGCTTTAAGTGAAACCGGGGTGACCGGTTTTGATATCAGCATTAACTTCGGCCTGTATGCGCCCAAAGGCACGCCTGCTCTGGTGATCGAGAAATTGTCAAATGCTTTGCAACTGGCGCTGAAAGAGCCCGAGTTGCGCGCTCGTTTCGAAGCCATGGGCGTGGCTGCTGTCGCGCCTGAGCGGGGAAAGCCAGATGCTCTGCGAGCGCATCTGAAAGCTGAAATAGAGTCACTTACCCCCTTGCTGATCAAGGCCGGGGTTCAAGCCAATTGAGGTTGACGAAGATGGGATCAGGCCTACCCAGTAATGCGGCTGGCATTAAACTCACGCCAGTTCATTCAAACCATTTTAAATTTTTCAGGAGCTACTCATGCCCAAAGCTTATTGGATCAGCGCTTACCGCTCGATCACCGACACCGATGCACTGGCCGCTTACGCCAAATTGGCTGGGCCTTCGCTGAGCGCTGCTGGCGGGAAATTTCTGGCGCGTGGCGTTCCGGCCGCTGTCAAAGAATCCGGTGCCATGCAAAGAACTGTCCTGATTGAATTCGAAAGTGTTGACGCGGCGTTGGCGGCCTATGACAGCCCTGGCTATAAAGCGGCTTTGGCTGCGTTGGGAACCAATGCCGTGGTTCGCGATATGCGAATCATTGAGGGGATTTGAAGCTCAGGGCTTTTTAACAAAGCGCAAGGTGAAACGGTCGCTTTCACCGATAGCTTGGTACTTGGCTCGGTCGATCTCTTTGAGTCTGTAGGTCGGCGCTAAGCTCCACACGCCTGCGGGGTGATCTTTGCTGTCCTTGGGGTTGGCATTGACCTCGGAGGTGGCAGCGAGTTTGAAGCCGTGCTGCTCAATCAGGGCAATCGCCTCGTCTTGCCGAACATAGCCGGAGGCCATTTGTTGCGCTTGGCTCACGTCCGATCGTCCGCGGTGATCAACGATGCCCAAGATCCCCGCAGGCTTTAACGCTTTGTGAAAAGCGGCCAAAGACTCTTTCAATTCGTTGCGCTCCATCCAGTTGTGCAAATTACGAAAGCTGATCACAAAATCGACACTGCCAGCGGGTGCAATCTCGTGATGGTTGGCACGAAACTGGGTGACTTGTACCTGGTCATAAAGCGCGGGCTGGTCTTTCAGGCGCTGCACCAGTTTTTGCCGGTCTGCAATGTACTGCGGCAATGAATCGTCACGGTCAGCCGCGATGTAGCGACCTTGTCCTCTCATCCAGGGCGCCAGAATCTCCATGTAGTAAGCGCGACTGCCCGGCAAAATCTCGACCACAGTGCTGCTAGCTTGGATTCCAAAAAACGCCAACGTTTCCGCCGGATGGCGCTGCGGGTCGCGCGCTATATTCTCTGGACTGCGGTGGGTCTGCTCCAACAAGGGCCGAAAAATGTCAGTATTCTGCCCAAGCGCCATACAACAAAACAGTCCTGAAGCAAACACCAAAGTGGCCAAGCGCAGCCAGAATTTGGGGGGAGTTAATGCTGATGTCATATTGTTTCACCGTGTCAAGATGCAACAGTCTAAGTCATCTCAGTGACATCCCACGGCCCTAGGCCAATTCAAAATTACGGCATGATGTGGTTACTTTTTTTCGATCAAATTCGAAAGTGATTTGAGTTCGTCAGCGTAATTTGAATGAACAATACCCAGGATTTCCGCCCCTTCGTACCGACACTGGACTATCCAAGAGTCGCTGCTATGCAGGGCAGGGATGCCCAACAGCATGCGGCAGCAGGACTAGCCAATCCGGTGCCGCAGGAACTGCTGTTTAAACCCTGGGAGCTGCTTTATCGCGAGCCATTCAAAGGCATCACAAGCAACGGCGAAGTGATTGAGGGCTTGTACCAGCTCGAGGCCAACCAAGCGCCAAGCGCTTCTATGGTTGCGGCCACGCTGGAACTCCTTGTGCTGGTCTCAGATCAACAAAAACAGCAGCTGGTTCTCCCTTGCAATTCCCGACAGTGGCGCCATTGGAACAACACCGAGATATATATCTACCAATACGGTCTGCGCTTGGAGGAGGTCTCTTTGGAAGTACGTGAAGCCATGCTGGCGGTATTGCGCGCTAGCTTGAGTGATGCGGGCTACGAGAAAACACGCCATGTGATGCGGATCAACCATTTTCTGGGTGAGTTGACTGGCAATACGCGGGTACTCGGCGAGTGGAGCTATAACTTCACTTTGTTTGGCGAACCTTCAGCCACTGAGCCTTGGGGCTGGCAATTGATGGGCCATCACTTGGCGCTGAATTGCATGGTGCTTGGCGGTCAGATGGTGTTGACGCCGACTTTTATGGGCGCCGAGCCGAATACCATTGACACGGGCCCTTTCGCGGGAACAAGACTGTTTGAGGATGAAGAGAATCTCGGCCTGGAATTGATGCGCAGCCTGAGCATGGAGCAACGCAACAGCGCCATTCTTTTTCATTCCGTGGTGGAGGGCGACCTGCCTGCAGGACGGCGCCATAAGGCCGATCAATTGCATTTGGGCGGAGCTTTACAAGACAACCGGGTCATTCCCTATGAGGGGATCCAGGCTTGCGATTTCACTGTGCTGCAGCGTGAAAAACTTTTAAGACTGATCAACGCCTATATCGAAACCTTGCCCCAGGGGCCAAGAACCGTGCGCATCGATGAAATTACGCGCCACTTGGAACAAACCTACTTCGCTTGGATTGGCGGTTTTGGTGAAGAAGATACCTTTTACTACCGAATCCAGAGCCCGGTAATCATGATTGAGTTTGACCACCACTCAGGCGTATTCTTAACCAATGAAATGCCGGCCAAATTTCATATTCACACCATCGTTCGAACCCCCAACGGCAATGACTACGGTGCCGATTTGTTGCGCATGCACTATGCACATCAGCACCATACGGACACCCGGCCTGGTCACAGTGGCCAGGACATAGGGCATCAAAGGGCGAGACAACAACACCAAGAGTTTTTTGATCATCTGATCGACCACGACCATAAGCATTCACACCCATGACGCTAAAGTCAAATTGTTCACTTTCAACTTAGGATGATTTTCATGATGAACTCATTTTTTAAGCGCCGTCAGCTTTTGCTGGCTTCTCTTGGCACTGTTTTTGCCAATTTCAATAGCTGGGCCCAGGCGCCCAAGTTTCCGATTCGCCCCGTCAGACTGTTGGTTCCGTTTCCGGTTGGTGGTGGGGTCGATGCCGTAGCTCGGCTGGTGGCCCAGATGTTGTCTCAAAAGCTCGGTCAGCAGTTGGTGGTGGAGAACATTCCCGGGGCATCTGGTCAAATTGGGACTCAGGCTGTAGTTCGCTCGCAAGCCGATGGCTACACCTTGCTGTTTGCTCCTCCGACACCGATCACCATCGCCGAGCAGTTTGAACCCAAACCGGCCTACGACGTGGGGCGCGATCTGGTACCGGCGGCCTTGATTGGGCGCAATCCCGCTGTGATTGTGATCAACAGTGCAGTTAAAGCGAATACCCTGCAGGAATTCTTTGCTTTGGTCAAACGTGAGCCGAGCAAGTATTTTTATGGGTCGCCGGGCATGGGCCACGCTTTCCATTTGACCTCGGAAATCCTCTTTACCCAAGCTGGTGTGAGCATGACGCACGTTCCCTACCAGGGCAGTGGGCCTGCTGTGTTGGGCGTCCTCAGTGGCGATGTGCAATTTTTAGTCCAATCGGTTGAGGCCGTTCGAGAACATGTGAAATCGGGGCGATTGCGTGCTTTGGCAACGCTGGAGCCCAGCCGAATTGATGCGTTCCCGGAACTTCCCACCTTGACTGAAAGTGCACTTTCCAATTTGGGCATCATGAACTGGTATGGGGTGTTCTTACCCGCTAAAACCTCGCCTGAATTGCTCGGTTTCTGGGAGCGTGAATTGTTAGCGTTGTCCAAAGACCCGGCGTTCGAAAAGAGAATGCGGGCCATGAGTTTTGACCCCGTGGCCTACAGTTCACAGGATTTCATTCGAATGATGGCGGTTGAACGCAACCAATGGGCAGCGGCCATCAAAACGGCCAATGTGTCAACCAAAAAACAATGAGCCAACAATTGGTCGGGCAGGGCGCGATCGCTGCGTTGTAGCAAAGGGATATTGCCGTGGATTTGGGAATCAAAAACAAAAAAGCACTGGTGTGCGCTTCTTCTCAAGGTTTGGGTTTGGCCTGTGCTCTGGCGCTGGCGCGCGAGGGTTGCCGGGTCACACTCAACGGGCGCGATGCGCAACGCTTGAGCAATGCCCGCAGCCAGATCGAAAGTGAAACCGGTGCCATCGTTGCAACACAAGTGGCTGACATCACCACCGAATCGGGACGCATGGCTTTGTTGGATGCCTGCCCGGAGTTGGATATTTTGGTCAATAACAATGCCGGGCCTGCGCCTGGGGTTCTGGCTGACTGGGATCACGCGGCCTGGATTAGCGCGCTGGAAGCCAATATGTTGGCGCCAATTTTACTGATACGAGGCTTCTTGCCTGGCATGCGGCAGCGCAAGTTTGGACGCATTGTCAACATCACTTCGGCCATGGTGAAAAGCCCGCGCCCGCACATGGCTTTGTCCACCACCGCCAGAACAGGTTTGACAGCATTTTCCAAGTCACTGTCACTCGAGGTCGCGGTGGACAACGTTACGCTTAATAATTTGCTGCCAGAGCGAATCGACACTCCGCGGCAAAAGTTCATGGCCGAACGTTTGATGAAATTGCATGGGATTGACATGATCCAGGCACGGCAACGGATTGTCGAAACCGTTGCAGCCAAACGCTTTGGGACCAGCAAAGAGTTTGGTGACGCTTGTGCTTACCTGTGCAGCGTTCAGGCCGGCTTCATTTCGGGACAGAACCTGCAACTCGACGGTGGCTCTTATGCCGGTCTAGTCTGAGTCGTCAACGCCCTGATGCGTAGCGCTTCAATCATCCGACGGTAGTTGTTGCAAAGCCTCAATCGCTTCGCGGTCGCTGCGGTACAAGCGCAAGCCCTCGCGCGTTTGCAAACAACCCGCTCGACGCAACAGGGTCTCGGCGGGTAGTTTCAGCCCACTGATGTGCAACGTGACCTGGCGCTGCTGCAACATGGACTCGAGTTTTTGGAAAGTCTCAGCCCCGGTGATATCTACCCGGTTAATGGGGAAAGCAAACAGACAGACATGATTGACTTGCCGGTGTTGGTTCAAATACTCAACGATATAGCGCTCAAGGGTGCTGGCTGCTGCAAAGTCGAGTTCGGCATCCATTCGCAAAGCAAAGAGTTTGGGTGCCAAAGGCGGGAGCTGCAGCAGATGGCGATCACGTAAGCTGCCATCGGGATGCAGTCCGATTTCAATGATGCGCGGATGCAGCCGTGTGTATAAAAAATGAACCAGGGTGATCAAAACACCCGCGACCACACCGCCGTAGATGGCTGGCGCGGTCCAAATCGTAATTACAAAAGTCAGACCTGCGGTGATGGCCTCGGGCGGAGAAATACGCCACAGCCTGATGAATTGGTAGGGCTGAAACAGGTTAAGGACGGCTACGATCACCGCCGCGGCTAGCACGGACATCGGCACGTGGCGCAACAAGGGCATGAACAATAGCAAGGCCAGCAGCACATAAAAGCTGCAAAATACGATGGCCCAGCCACTGCGGGCCCCGACATAAAGGACCAGCGCAGAGCGCGAAAAAGAGGTTCCTGTGGCAAAACTTCCGCTTAATCCTGAGGCCAGCTTGGCCAAGCCTTGGCCGATTAATTCCTTGTTTTCATCCCAACGTTTGCCATCAAGCTGACATTCGATGCGGGCACTGGCGGCGGCTTCCATAAAGCTCACCAAGGCAATCACCAGAGCAGGTAGCGCCAATTGTTGCAATAGAACCCAGCCAGGCCAAGTGGGAAGATAGAGCTGAGGCAGACCGGTTGGAAGGACACCAATCACAGCGCCGTGCTCGGCATAGTCGAGCGCCCAAGCCAGTACCGCGCTCAAAGCCACGACCCCCATGATGGCAGGCCAACGCGGCTTGAATTTTCGCGCCAGCAGCAGCAGACCCAGGCTGGTCAAACCAAACGCTCCCGGCCATCCAAAAAACAGGGCCGACAGCGCATCAATCTGCCAATCTTTGGCACTGCTGCCTAGCAGCGCAGGAAGTTGCGAAGCCATGATCAACAGAGCAGCTGCCTGGGTAAAACCCATCAATACGGGAGAACTGATCAGGTTGAGTAACCAGCCGTAAGAAAGCGCGCCCAAGCCAAACTGGATCAAGCCCGCTAGCAGGGCCAACCAGACCGCCAACTCGACCCACTGTGCACTACCGGGTTCGGCCAGGCCATTGAGCGAGGCGGAAATCAAGACACAGGTTAGTGCGGCCGGTCCCACCGATATACGGTTGGCGCTGCCAAACATGACGGCCAACAGCGCTGGAATCAGGCAGGCGTACAAGCCCGTGACCAAAGGCATACCTGCCAGCCCAGCATAGGCCACGGCTTGCGGCACCATGACCAAGGCAATGGACAGCGCAGCCAGCGCCTCCTGACGAGCCAGCTTGAAACTCAAGCGTGGCCAATTGACGCAACTGAGATGTCGGTTCAAAAAATTCATGGCTTATTTTATCGAGCTTGGACAGATTGCCGACGGGCTTGCTTGAATCGTCTGGCAATGGGATACTGAGCCACTTGAATTGATTTGAGGAGGGACTTTATGAGCGATATCCCTGACCCTGGACTCGACACATTGAATGAGGCAACCGAGCAATACCTTCGCTCGAGCGATCAGCTCAGTTACCCCTTGGCTTTGGCCAGCAAGTTTCCGCGCATCGCCAATGAATTGGTCTGCCTCAAAGCTGAACCGGAAAAATTGAAGGCCTGCTTTGACGGCTTAACCAAGGATCAGCGTGGCAATCGCAGAGGTTTTACTTTCGAAGTATTGATGGATATCCATAATCTACGTGAGTACATGCTCGGCGATGTGAACTCTTTCGAACTCAACGACACGACCAAATGGGTTTCGTGATCAGACTTTACTGGCTTCCACCTGACTCGACAATTCAAGCCACTGGTCTTCCAGCACTTGCAACTCGGCGTTGACACTTTTGAGTCTTTGACCGAGTTCGGCAATCTCTTTGGCGTGCTGCAACACCAAGAGCCTGGCCTCTAAGCTGCGGCCTTCCTGATTCAGGCTGGCCATCTTGCCCTCTATCTGTTCAATCGTTCGCTGCTTGGTGTTGGAAGGGCTGGCTTTTGATTTCTTGTTTTTGCCTTTGCTTGAGGTGCTTTCCTTCAAATCCTCGCGTTGGCGCTTGGCTTCATCGAGCAAGTAACGCTGGTAGTCATCCAGATCACCGTCGAATGGTTCAACGCCGCCGCGCGAGACCAGCCAGAATTCATCGCATACGGCGCGCAGCAAAGCGCGGTCGTGGCTGACCAGCATGACGGTGCCTTCGAATTCGTTGAGGGCCACACTGAGCGCTTCGCGCGTGGCCAAATCCAAGTGGTTAGTTGGCTCATCAAGTAGTAACAGGTTAGGGCGCTGCCAGACGATCATGCACAGAACTAAGCGCGCTTTTTCACCGCCACTCATACTGCCAACAGCCTGTTTGACCATGTCGCCGCCGAAATTAAATTGACCCAGAAAACTGCGCAAGTCCTGCTCACGGGTAGCTTGTCCGCTGATTTTTCCCGCTAGGGTCAATTCCTTCACCAGTCGAATCATGTGTTCAATCGGTGTATCGGCGGGACGCAAAACGTCGAGTTCTTGTTGAGCGAAATACCCAATATTCAAACCACGGCCTTCAGTCATTTCGCCAGCAACTGGTGCCAGGGCGCGTGCTATGGTTTTCACCACGGTCGATTTGCCCTGTCCGTTGGCGCCCAAAATTCCGATACGCTGTCCCGCCAGAACCGATTTATTGACGTTCCTCACGATGATATTGGGGTTGCTTCCCTCTGAGCCGTCTGCAGCTGCTGGGTAACCGAAATCAAGGTTCTGCATCGCCAGCATCGGGTTGGGTAAATTGGCGGGTTCCTTGAACTCGAAACTGAAGTCAGCTTCAGCCAGCAAAGGTGCAATTTTTTCCATCCGGTCCAGCGCCTTGACCCGGCTTTGCGCTTGTTTGGCTTTGCTGGCCTTGGCCTTGAAGCGGTCGATGAATTTTTGCAAATGCGCAATTTTTTCTTGTTGCTTGGAATAAGACGCTTGTTGCAATTCGAGTTGCTCGGAGCGCATATCTTCAAACTTGCTGTAGTTGCCGCCATAGCGGTTGAGTTTGGTGTTTTCGATGTGCAGCGTCACGTCGGTGACGGCATCGAGAAACTCGCGGTCATGACTGATCACCAGCATCGTTCCTTGATAGCGCATAAGCCAAGACTCAAGCCAGACCAAAGCGTCGAGATCCAGGTGATTGGTCGGCTCGTCGAGCAACAACAGGTCGGACGGACACATCAAAGCCCGTGCCAGTTGCAAGCGCATGCGCCAACCTCCGGAGAAGCTGTTGACCGGATTGTTGAGTTCGGCGCTCTTGAACCCCAGACCCAGAATCAGTGCTTGGGCGCGTGCTGACGCATCATGGGCACCAGCATCTTGCAAGCCCATATAGGCATTGGCCATGCGCTCGCCATCGTCTGAGGCTTCAGCTTGGTTTACTTCTTCCTGTGCTGCCAACAGTTGCGTGTCGCCTTCGATCACGAATTCAGTCGCACCCATGTCAGTCTCAGGCATATCTTGTGCTACCTGAGCCATACGCCACTGCAAAGGAACGGACAGGTCACCTGCGTCTTCATGCAAGCTGCCATTGAGCATGGCAAAGATCGTGGACTTGCCAGCACCATTGCGGCCGACCAGGCCAACTTTTTCACCCGGATTAATGGTGACGGAAGCTTCTGAGAGCAGTACTTTGGCACTGCGACGTAAAGTGATGTTTTTCAGGGAAATCATAAAACTAAGAGAGGTTGAGACGGCACGCAGCACTGGCAGTGAGCCAGCTTTATCCTCAACGGGTAAGCGCTTGGCGGGTTAAAAGGAGAACCTGATCTTCGCCAGCGCTGGTTGACAACCATACCGCTTCAAGCTCAGGAAAAGCGGTTTCAAAATGCTCGCGTTCGTGACCAATTTCGAGCACCACCACGCCTTCGGAATTCAGGTAGCGAGGTGCCTCGCGCAGAAACTTACGGATGAAATCCATGCCGTCGCGCCCTCCGCTCAAATTGCCGTCAAGCGCCAGCGCTGGCTCGGCCCGGTATTCCGGGGGTAGTTCGGACATGCTCAAAGCATTGACATAGGGTGGATTGCATAAAATCAGATCGTAGCGGCTTTGCAGAGAAGTCAATCCATCTGACGCCAACAAACTGATTCGGTCTTGTAAATGATGGCGCTGCACATTGATGGCAGCCACCACCAAGGCATCGGCCGAGATATCGCAGGCCTCGACCTGGGTCTCGGGATAGGTGATGGCCGCCAGTATCGCCAAACTGCCGTTACCCGTGCACAAATCCAGGATCTGATGACTATGCGGGTTAAGCCAGGGGTCGATGGCAGCATGGACCAGAAGTTCGGCAATCAAAGAGCGCGGAACGATCACGCGCTCATCAACATAAAACGACAGGCCTTGCAGCCAAGCTTCGTGCGTCAAGTAAGCAGCTGGTTTACGGGAAGAGATTCGGGATTCGATCAAAGCCGTGCACTGTTGTCTCTGCTTCTCATCGATCGATTGATTGGCAACGCCATCGAGATCGTCAAGGGGCAATCTCAGTTGCCACAACACCAGCCAGGCGGCTTCGTCAAACGCGTTATCGGTGCCGTGCCCGAACACCACGCCGGCATCGGCGAGCTGTTTGGCGCTCACTTCAATCAAGTCAATCACGCGCATGGTCAGAGAATTTCCAGCACGCGCCGGTAAATATTTTTCAGAGGCTCTATGTCTTGCAACTCGACGTATTCATTGATTTTGTGAATCGAGGCGTTGGGTGGGCCCAGTTCAATCACTTGTGGGCAATAAGGGGCTATGAAACGGCCATCACTGGTGCCACCCGAGGTGGAAAGCTCGGTTTCAATGCCGCTCTCCTGCCGTACAGCTTGACGCACGGCTTCAACTAGGGTGCCTGGGGTGGTGAGAAAAGGCAGCCCCCCCAAAACCCAGCTCAGCTCGTAGTCCAGTCCATGTTGATCGAGCACGCCTTGCAATCTAGCTTGCAAAGACTCAGGCGTGGACTCGGTTGAAAATCGGAAATTGAAATCAATCACTACCGTGCCAGGAATCACATTACTGGCACCCGTTCCGCCGTGAATGTTGCTGATCTGCCATCTGGTGGGCTGAAAAAACGTATTGCCGCTATCCCATTGAATGCCCACTAGCTCGGCCAGGGCCGGGGCCACTTTGTGGATGGGGTTGCTGGCGAGTTGCGGATAAGCAATGTGTCCTTGAATCCCCTTAACGGTCAGCTTGCCGCTCAGGGTGCCGCGCCTACCGTTTTTGATCATGTCACCGCTGCGCTTGACCGAAGTCGGCTCGCCCACGATGCAGTAATCTATCTGCTCGCCACGTTGCGCCAAGGTTTGACAGACCACGACCGTCCCGTCAAGTGCTGGCCCTTCTTCATCACTGGTCAGCAGCAAACCCAAGGACAAGGGGGTTTGAGGATGTTGCGCCAAGTAATCTTCAAGCGCCACCACAAAAGCGGCGATCGATGTTTTCATGTCACTGCTGCCCCTGCCGTACAGTCGGCCGTTGCGAACGGTCGGGGTGAACGGATCGCTGTCCCACTGATCCAGTGGTCCGGTAGGAACTACATCGGTGTGGCCGGCAAAAACCAGCAACTTAGCCGGATGCTGAGCAGAAGCTGAGGGCCGTTTGGCCCAGAGATTACGCACCCGAAAATTGTCAGGACCGCTTTCAATTGTTTCGCAAACAAAGCCCAAAGGCGTTAGCCTGGCGCGAATGATGTCCTGACAACCTGCGTCATGGGGAGTAACCGAGGCAATCGATATCAATTGCTCGGCAAGTGCAATCGTTCTGGACATCAGCTTTTTACGTCCAAGGTAAATTCAGTGAAGGTGGGCACATCATCTTTGGCAACCTCGGTCACTTCGGACGAGCCGCGCTGGCTGAAATCGTTTTGCAAGCGCCACATCAGGTTGGTTGGCGAATCGGCATGGCTTAGCCCTTCTTTGCGATCAATCGTGCCCTCAATAATCAGACGGGCAATGTCTTGTTCGAAGGTTTGTGAACCCTGGGCCATGGATTTCTCCAAGGCTTCTTTGACGCCGAAAAAGTCCCCTTTTTCAATCAGTTCTGCGACCAAGGTGGTGTTCAGGAGTATTTCACTCGCCGCTACCCGGGATCCGTTAGGGGTGCGCAATAAGCGTTGCGATATCACCGCCTTGAGTGAATGCGCTAGGTCGCTGAGCATGGTGGAGCGAACTTCCACCGGGTAAAAACTCAGAATCCGATTCATCGCATGGACACTGTTGTTGGAATGCATAGTGGCCAAACACAAGTGGCCCGACTGGGCATAGGAAATAGCCGCTGACATGGTTTCACGATCGCGAATTTCACCAATGGAAATCACATCGGGTGCTTGGCGCAAGGCATTCCTCAGCGCCACTTGCAGCGACTCAGTATCAGTACCGATCTCTCGTTGATTCACAATGGATTTTTTGTTTTTGAACAGGTATTCGATTGGATCTTCAAGCGTGAGGATGTGGCCCGATTCGCTCTCGTTTCTCAAGTCGAGCATGGCGGCCAAGGTGGTGCTTTTACCCGAACCGGTGGCGCCGACCAACAGAATCAATCCGCGTTTTTCCATGATCAGTTCAGACAGAACTGGCGGCAGCGACAAACTCGGCAATGATGGAATGGTTACGGCGATGAAACGCAAGACAGCGGCACAGGTGCCGCGCTGCTTCATCCCGCTGATGCGAAAGCGCCCAATGCCTGGCAGGGCATAGCCCACATTGATTTCACCGGTCTGATCGAGTTCGCTCAACTGTTCCGGGGTCAAAATCTCAGCCAGCAAGTTACGTGGCGCTTCGACCGACAGGATTTGGTTGTTCACTGGATGGCAAATACCATTGATCCGGATCAGCGCTGGGGAGTGAGCCGACAAATAGATATCTGAAGCCTTTTTTTCACTCATCAAGTGAAGGATTCGTTCCATGGTACTCATTGTCAGTCTCCCGGTTCAAACGCTGTCTTTGCCAAGCTCAATCGCGTAACAAGTCATTCAGGCTGGTTTTGGCACGCGTTTGAGCGTCCACCCGCTTGACGATGATGGCCGCGTACAAGCTATATTTGCCGCCCGCTTTAGGCAGGCTGCCACTGATCACCACCGATCCGGCAGGGATTCGACCATAGCTCACCGTATCCGTGGCGCGGTCATAAATGGGCGTACTTTGACCCAGATATACGCCCATCGAAATCACGGAATTTTCTTCGACGATGACGCCTTCAACCACTTCTGAACGGGCGCCAATGAAACAATTGTCTTCAATGATGGTGGGGTTGGCTTGCAAGGGCTCGAGCACGCCGCCGAGGCCCACACCCCCAGAGAGGTGAACGTTTTTACCGACTTGGGCACAAGAACCCACAGTGGCCCAAGTGTCAACCATAGTGCCTTCATCGACATAGGCGCCGATGTTGACGTAAGAGGGCATCAAAATCGCGCCTTTGGCAATATAACTGCCACGTCGGGCTACGGCTGGAGGAACCACGCGGACACCGGTGGCTTTCATTTCAGCTTCCGTGAGGTGCGCAAACTTGGTCGGAACTTTGTCATAAAAGCCAAGCTCCCCAGCTTTCATCACGGCATTGTCTTTGAGTCGGAACGAAAGCAGAACCGCCTTCTTGATCCACTGATGAACCGTCCATTGACCGATGGCTTGCCGAGTAGCGACCCTGAGCTTACCGGTGTTGAGTTCAGCGATCACGTGATCGACCGCCTGTATCACGTCAGCAGGGGCCGATTGGGGAGAAAACTCGGCACGGTTGTCCCATGCGCTATCGATCAGGGTCTGGAGTTGTTGGGTCATAGTGAGTTTGGATAGATTAATGGGGATTTCGAGATTTGACAAACTGAACAATTCTTTGGGCAGCTTCTACACATTCGGCGGTTTGCGCCACCAAGGCCATTCGAATTCGGTTGGCGCCCGGATTATGGCCGTGCTGTTCACGCGCCAAATAGCTACCAGGTAAAACGGTCACATTGTAAAGAGCCAGTAAGTCACGTGCGAACTCGGTGTCGCTGCCAGGAACTGCAGCCCACAAGTAAAAACCGGCATCCGGCAAAGCAACATCCATGACTTCGGCCAGAAGCGGGGTAACTGCGGCAAACTTTTCACGGTACAGGTCGCGGTTGGCAACGACATGGGTTTCGTCATTCCAGGCCGCCACGCTGGCAGACTGCACCACCAAGCTCATGGCCGAACCATGGTAGGTGCGGTAGAGCAGAAACTGTTTGATAAGCGCCGCATCGCCCGCCACAAATCCGCTGCGCATGCCCGGCACGCTGCTGCGTTTTGACAAGCTGGTCAAAGAAATCAGATTTTTAAAATCATGGCGCCCCAAACGCTCGGCGGCCTCTAAACCACCCAAGGGTGCTTCTTCGCGAAAGTAAATTTCGCTGTAACACTCATCGGAGGCGATGACGAAGCCATAGCGATCGCTCAAATCAAACAATTTTTTCCACTCGGACAGTGGCATCACCGCGCCCGTGGGGTTGCCCGGAGAGCAAACAAATAAAAGCTGTGTGCGGCTCCAGACTTCAGTCGGCACACTGTCCCAGTTCTGGGCGAAGTTTCTGGCCGGGTCGCTCGCCACAAAATAGGGCTGAGCGCCTGCCAGCAGTGCTGCGCCTTCATAGATTTGATAAAAAGGATTGGGGCAGACAACGGTGGCCTGACCTGAAGCAGGATTGATGATGGTCTGAGTTAAAGCAAACAGAGCCTCCCGGGTTCCGTTGACCGGGAGGATCTGGCTGGCTGGATGGAGTTCTAGCCCATAGCGGCGCTTGAGCCAGTGGGCGCAGGCCTCGCGCAGCGAAGCTTCCCCCAAGGTTGCCGGGTAGGACGACAGGCCACTGGGGTTTTGGCTGATCGCATCCATCATGGCTTGCTGGATGAAGGGCGGTGTCGGGTGGCGCGGCTCACCAATCCCTAAGCTGATGGGGGAGTAGCCCGGGTTCGGGCTGACACCAGAGAAAAGCTGGCGCAGGCGCTCAAAGGGATAGGGCTGAAGGCGGGTAAGCAAGGGATTCATGGTCTGTGATTATCCTGCCTAGCCAAGAAACTGCAGCAGGGTCGGGTAACATCATCACACGGGCCTGACTCAGGGTCGCCAATCAGAGGTTTTGTTGTGCGTCTTTCATCCATCAAGTTGTCGGGTTTCAAATCTTTTGTTGAACCCACTACCTTCCATTTGCCGGGCCAATTGGTTGGCGTGGTCGGCCCCAACGGCTGTGGAAAATCCAACATCATGGATGCGGTGCGCTGGGTTTTGGGGGAAAGCCGGGCCAGCGAGCTGCGTGGCGAGTCGATGCAGGACGTCATTTTTAATGGTACTACCAGTCGTAAACCGTCCAGCCGAGCCAGTGTCGAGCTGGTATTTGACAATACAGATCACCGCGCTGGCGGCCAGTGGGGGCAATTCGCTGAGATCGCGGTCAAACGGGTGCTGACCCGTGATGGAACATCCAGTTACTACATCAACAACCAGCCGGTACGCCGGCGCGATGTGCAGGACGTGTTTCTGGGGACGGGACTGGGGCCGCGTGCCTACGCGATTATTGGGCAAGGAACTATCAGCCGGATTATCGAGTCCAAGCCGGAAGAGTTACGTTTGTTCCTGGAAGAGGCTGCCGGTGTATCTAAGTACAAAGAGCGCCGCCGGGAGACCGAAAATCGCCTTTCGGACACCCGTGAAAACTTAACCCGGGTCGAAGATATCCTGCGTGAGCTCAACGCCAATCTGGATAAACTTGAAAAACAGGCTGAAGTTGCCCAGCTCTACAAGCGCTTAAATGCTGACTTGACACTCAAGCAGCATCAGCTGTGGTACCTCAAACGCTCAGAAGCCGAGGCTGAACAGATCAAGGTCAAGCTTGAAGCCGAAAAAACCATCAATCAGCTGGAATCACGACTGGCTGATTTACGCCAAATCGAGGCTCAACTCGAAAGCGTGAGACTCGCCCACTATGCGGCAGGCGATCTGGTCAATCAAGCGCAGGGGCTGCTGTACGAGGCCAGTACGGAAGTGGGGCGGCTTGAAGCTGAAATTCGCTACGTAGTCGAAGGCCGACAACGCGTGGAGTTACGACTGCAAAGTCTGAAAGATCAAACCGTTCAATGGGAACAACGCCAGGCGCAGGCTCAAACCGAGCAGCAATCGCTGGCCGAGGCCGCCCTGGCCGGTGCGAACGAACAGCAAGCTTTGAAGCTTCAGCTTGAACTCCAGTTGCAAGCCCTTCCCACGCAGGAAGAAGCTTTGCGCCAGGCTCAAACCCGAGCCACGGAGCAACGTTCTGGCGTAGCGCAGGTGCAGCAGAAAATTCAGGTGCTCGCGGCTGATCAGCGCAGTATTTCCGAGCAGCTACGTCAACTCGAGCTGCGTGGGTCCCGGCTTGGCGCTGACCGTCGTGCGCTCGCCAGTCCCGACCCACAGCGTTTGCTCCAGTTGCAGCAGCAGTTAGCTGAATGTATTGAGCTGGAGAAAGTGGCTCAGGCGCGCTTGCAAAATCTGCAAGAAAGCGTTCCTCAGCTCGATCAAGCCCGCTCTGAGCAACAACGCAAGGTCAACACCGAGTCAGCACGACAGACCGAATTGTCAGCCCGCCTCGGTGCACTCAAATCCTTGCAAGACAGGGTTAAGACCGATGGCAAACTGAAGCCCTGGCTGACCCAACACGAGTTGCAGTCACTGCCGGCCCTGTGGAGTCGTATCCATATCGAGCCGGGTTGGGAAACCGCCTTGGAGGCGGCATTGCGCGAGCGACTAGGCGCACTTGAGGTCAGTCGGCTCGAACTGGTTCGCGCCTTTGCAGCCGATGCACCGGCTGCCAAACTGACTTTTTACAGCTCCTCTGAGCTGACAGGCGCATCCTCTGCCGCCCCCACTGTTGCTGATACTGGGCTGAACGCTTTGCAAGCTTTGTCGAGTTGGTTACGCATCAGTGACCCAGGACAAATGGCCGTGCTGCAGGATTGGCTGCAAGGCGCTTACACCCTGGCCACCTTGGATGAGGCGCTGAGCAGGCGGTCCCAGCTCAAGCCTGGTGAATTGATTTTCACCCAGAGTGGGCATGCGGTGAGCTTACACAGTGTGAGTTTTTATGCGCAGGATTCTGAGCAGGCGGGTTTGCTGGCCCGTGCCCAAGAAATCCATAACCTTGAGAAGCAACATAAGGGGCAGACACTGATTACGGATGAGGCGCGTTTACTGCTGATGCGCTCCGAGGCCGCCTACAGTGAAGCGACTCAAGCCTTGGACTTGTCCAGGCGCGCAGCGTCGCAAGCCCAAACGCAAGTCCATGGGGTGCAGGTTGAAGCCCTTCGTTTGAACCAGCAACTGGAGCAGGTTCGCAGCCGCAATGAACAGATTTCAGTGGATATGGCTGAAATCGAAGCCGGCTCAAGCGCATTGGAACAACGTCGTGTGGACGCCCAAGCGCAATTTGAGCAACTTGATCTTCAATTAGCAGACACCCAGGAACGTCTTGCCCAGCTTGACGATCTTGTGCGCCACGCTGAAACGGGCTTGCAGGCGGGGCGAGGCCAGCTGCGTACTTTAGAGAGCCAGGCCCAGGAGGCCCTGTTTGCCATGCGCAGTCTGCAAGCTCGCCAAGCTGAATTGGGCCGATCTATCGAAACAGCGCAACTCCAAACTGCCAGCTTGCTGTTAGAAGAACAAAATGCACGGATTGAGTTGGAACGACTGACCGATACCGTAGCCCAAGCTGGTTTACAAAATGCGCTGACAGTCAAACTCGAACGCGAACATGTTTTGGGTTCCAAACGCAGCGAATACGACGGATTGACCGCCCAATTGCGGTCCAGTGATGAGGGGCGCTTGCAAATTGAGCGCGAACTCGACCCATTGCGCCAGCGCATCACCGAATATCAACTTAAAGAGCAAGCTGCTCGCCTGGGTTTCGAGCAATATGACCAGCAGCTGACCCAGGCCCAGGCCGATCTATTGGCCGTGGCTGGATCCCTTGAGTCGGGGTCAGTACGCCTGACCGGACTACAGGGAGAAATCGAAAAATACCAGCGTGAACTAGCGGCCTTGGGCTCGGTTAACTTGGCAGCGTTGGACGAACTCTCAAGCGCACGCGAGCGCAAGCAATTCCTTGATGCCCAGTCTGCCGATCTGTTGGAGGCTATGACCACGCTGGAGTCGGCCATCAAGAAAATTGACGGGGAAACGCGTGACTTGTTGTCGGCGACGTTCGACAGCGTCAATCATCACTTCGGCAAGATGTTCCCCGAGCTGTTTGGTGGGGGCAACGCCCGCTTGATGATTACCGGTAGTGAAATACTTGACTCTGGTGTTCAGGTCATGGCCCAGCCTCCAGGCAAGAAAAACCAGACCATTCATCTGCTTTCAGGTGGTGAAAAAGCCCTGACCGCGATTGCTTTGGTATTTGCGATTTTTCAGCTCAATCCAGCACCATTTTGTTTGCTCGACGAAGTTGATGCACCGCTGGACGATGCCAATACCGAGCGTTACGCCAAACTGGTGAGTGCCATGAGTCGGCAGACCCAATTTTTATTCATCAGCCACAACAAGATCGCCATGGAAATGGCCGAACAGTTGATTGGTGTCACCATGCAGGAGCAGGGTGTTTCACGGATTGTTGCGGTTGACATGGAATCAGCTGTCTCCCAGGCGTTGGACAATGACCAAACCGCAGGGGCTGCCAACAGCCCTGTCACCGTCTGAATATCACCATGAGTAATTTACAAATCGGATTGGCCATTACAGGCGGGCTGGTGTTGGCCGCTGTCGTGGCCCACAGTGCTTGGAATTCGCGTAAAAATTCACCCCGGCAGGCGCAGACTGAACCGGGGCAGGGAGGAAAACTGGTCGACCCACCGCTTGACGCCCAATTGAGTGAAATCGAGTTTGAGGCTGGCCGATTGAACCTGCCGCTACCCGAGACGAAACCCCTACTCGATGCGCTGATTGACGTGATTGCGCCGATCTATCTCGACGGTCCTGTGTCTGGCGACGCTGCATTGGCCAGCATGCCAACGACCCGTCGTGTTGGAAGCAAACCTTTTGCCATTGAAGGCCGTCACGAAACCCTGCAACATTGGGAGTTACCACGAACTGGTCAGCGCTATGACGCATTTCAAGCGGGTGTGCAGTTGGCCAATCGCTCGGGGCCACTCAACGAAATCGAATATTCCGAATTCGTGATGAAAACGCAATCATTCGCCGACATCATCAATGGAACCCCTGACTTCCCAGAGATGCTTGACGAGGTGGCCAGGGCAAGGGAACTTGACCAATTTGCCAGCAGCCATGATGCCGAACTGGGCTTCACCCTGAGGGCGCGCAATTCTGCCTGGAGTCCGGGCTATATTCAACAAAATGCGGCACGTCAGGGCTTTGTCAGCGGTGTGATCCCAGGGCGCATGGTGCTCGCGGCACAAAGTCCCGGCTTGCCGCCCGTTTTGGTGCTGTCCTTCGATACCCAAGCGGCTTTGGCCGAAGATCTGACCCAAAGCGCAGTACGGGAAATTCATTTAGGTCTGGACGTGGCACAGGTAGACCGCCAGTTAAAGGCTTTTGAACGGATGTGCGAGACTGCCAACGTACTGGCACTGGCGATGGATGGCGTGCTGATTGATGACCAGCAACAGCCCCTGCAAACCAGTGCCATGGCAGGTGTGGCCGCTGAACTCGAAAAACTTTACGACACACTCGATGGCCATGACTTCAGCGCAGGTTCGCCCCTGGCCAGACGCTTGTTCAGCTGAGTCACTCTCCCTTCTCATGCAGACTTTGGACCTGTTTTCCCAGCCTGATCCCCCAGCTTCGTCCGAACTTGGTGGCTTGCCCTCTGCCCGGGCTGCTGCCTTGCGTCAGTCGCTGCAATACCATGGCCACCAGTATTACGTGCTTGATCAGCCGCAAGTTCCAGATGCTGAATACGACCGACTTTTCGCTGAACTGCAAGCGTTAGAGACAGCGCACCCTGAACTGATCACACCAGATTCGCCAACGCAACGGGTCGGCGCCAAACCGCTTTCACATTTCAGCAGCGTACGCCATGCCGTCGCGATGTTGAGCATCCGCACCGAGACCGATACCCAGGCCAGTGGCGCGGAGAACTTTGACGCCAGGGTGCGGCGAGAACTCGGGCTTGACAGCGATGCACCTCCACTGACGTACTTGGCTGAGCCCAAATTTGATGGCTTGGCCCTGAACCTGCGTTATGAACAGGGCGTTCTGGTCCAAGCCACGACTCGAGGCGATGGAGAAACCGGTGAAGATGTGACACAAAACATTCGAACCATAGGGCAAGTTCCGCTGCGGTTGAATTCAAGCGCTCCACCCACCGTGATTGAGATTCGGGGCGAGGTTTATATGCGCAGGGCCGACTTCGAAGCGTTGAACGAACGCCAACGCGAGAAGAGCGAGAAAACCTTTGTCAATCCGCGTAATGCAGCTGCCGGCGCCGTGCGCCAGCTCGATCCGGCCATTGCGGCGCAACGTCCCTTGAGTTTTTTTGCTTATGGCGTTGGAGAAATTATTCTCTCAGCGTCTCAGGTCAGCTTGTTTTCAAGTCAGCTTGAACTCTTGCAACTGCTCAAATCTTGGTCTATCCCGGTGTCTGATCTGGTGCGTCAGGTTCAAGGACCGGCTGGTTTATTGGGCTACTACCAAGATATCGGCGCACTTCGCGATGGCTTGCCATTTGACATTGATGGGGTGGTCTACAAAATCGATTTACTGAGCTTGCAACAAGAACTAGGTTTCCTGAGTCGTGAACCACGCTGGGCTGTGGCGCACAAATACCCCGCCCAAGAGCAGCTGACGCAGGTACTGGGAATTGATGTCCAAGTGGGGCGAACCGGTAAGCTAACGCCAGTGGCGCGGCTGGCTCCAGTATTTGTCGGTGGCGTGACGGTTACTAACGCCACTTTGCACAACCTGTTTGAATTGCGCCGCAAGCGCGTCCGTGTTGGCGATACAGTGATCGTGCGCCGTGCCGGAGACGTCATACCCGAGGTGGTTGGGGTAGTCCCCGGCCTGAAGCAGGCGCAACATACCAACTTCCGTATGCCCAGATACTGCCCAGTATGCGCCAGCGCGGTACTGCGTGAAAAAACCGAGGTCAACCATCGTTGCAGCGGGGGCTTGTACTGTGCTGCCCAACGCAAGCAAGCGATTTTGCACTTTGCCCAGCGCCGTGCCGTCGAGATCGAGGGTCTGGGCGATAAGTTGGTCGATCAGCTGGTCGATGCGAATCTGATTCGCACGCTGGCAGATCTGTATCGACTCGGTTTGACCGCCTTGGCTGCACTGGACCGGATGGCCGATAAATCAGCCCACAAGTTGCTCGCCGCCATAGAAAAATCAAAACAAACCAATTTGCCCCGGTTCCTGTTTGGTTTGGGGATAAGGCATGTAGGAGAAGCCACAGCCAAAGAACTGGCGCGCCATTTCGGCCAGTTCGATGCCATTGCACAGGCGTCCGAAGAACAATTGCTGCAAGTCAACGATATAGGTCCTATCGTGGCCAAAAGCATCCACCTGTTCTTCGCCCAACAGCACAATCTTGAGGTAGTGGCGCAATTGCGTGCTTGCGGCGTGAGCTGGCCAGAAGGGCAGGCGCTTTCGAGCACGAACCAGCCACTGGCAGGCCAAACTTTTGTGATCACTGGCAGCTTACCCACGTTAAGCCGCGATCAAGCCCGGGATTTAATCGAGGCCGCTGGGGGCAAGATTTCCAGTTCGGTTAGTAAGAAAACCAGCTGGGTCGTCAGCGGTGCCGATGCCGGGGGCAAGCTTGACAAAGCCCAGGCGCTGGGCTTGCAAGTGATCGATGAAAACCGTTTACTGGAGATGCTCAATGGCAGTGCGTGAAATTCTCAAAATGGGCGATCCTCGCTTGCTGCGTTGCGCACAAGCCGTGACGGAATTTGACAGTGACGCACTTCATCTCTTGATCACCGACATGCTCGACACCATGGCGGCTGCGAATGGTGCAGGTTTGGCAGCACCTCAAATTGGCGTTGATTTGCAATTGGTTATTTTTGGCAGTGATGCGCTTAATTCGCGCTATCCGGATGCTCCACTGGTTCCGCGCACGGTATTGATCAATCCGGTGATCACAGCGCTGACTGGAGCTGGCGATCTCGATCCAGCTATGGAGTCGGGTTGGGAGGGTTGTCTCTCCGTTCCGGGTTTACGCGCGGTGGTGCCGCGCTATTCTCATATTCTGTATCGCGGCATGAATCAATTCGGTGAGCCGATCGAACGGCGAGCCCAAGGCTTTCATGCTCGGGTGGTGCAGCACGAATGTGACCATTTGCAGGGAATCCTTTACCCGATGCGGGTTCGTGATTTCAGTCAGTTTGGTTTCACTGACGTGCTGTTTCCCGGGTTGGCGCTGCAAGACGATTAACGAACCACCAGCACCGGCAGTTTGCAATGCGATAGCACCGAGAGGGTCTCACTGCCGAGCAGTAACGATTTGAGAGCCCCCCGACCATGCGAGGCCATCACGATGACATCACAACCCAGGATGGTGGCATTCTCAATAACGGTGTACCAGACTTCAGCAGCGACCACATGGACCACTTCAATCTTCACGCCATGAGTCGCTTCTGCGATAGCTACCTTTTTATCAACGGCATCGTTGGAGGCCTGCAGTTCGGCCGCATAGTCGTGATTCGCCGGATGTACCCCTGATTCCTCGATATAGGCCGCCGGTTGAAAGCCGGGCATGTCGGTTGCCATGATCAAGGGCATTCCCATGTGCAACATAACAATTTGTGCACCTGACATTTTCCCAAGCTCAATACCGGCTTCAATGGCTTTTTCAGCCAACTCGGAACCATCGTTGGCGATGAGAATTTTTTGATACATGGCTCACCCTTTCTAAAAAGTGGTTAACAGATTGAGGCTCCTATAGTTCCCTTCTGCATAACTTCTGTCAAGTCTGTCTGTCTGTCTTGGCGTTTGGCTGGCAGGCTGGCAGGCTGGCACGAGGGCCCTGGGGCTCACGCCAGTATTCTGGCTGGCGCGGTCCAAGCCAGCTCTCAAGAGGGCTTGGACAGAATGACTTCTCTCCAGCGTTGCAGTGTTTCTGATGCAATGCCAACTTCCTTGAAGACCGCCTTCAGTGCTCGACTTGACCCTCCTGCTCGCAGCATAATTGTCATCAAAATATATAAAAGTGTTGACACTTTTTTAATTTATTGGCATTATTTGATCCGAGCTAGCCTTGGTTACAAAGTGCATTTCTGGGGCTTGGCTTGGAAAAGGGCTGGGTTAGACAGCTCGAACAGGAAACTGCCTGCGTTGGTTGTTTTCCCTGAAATGGCAGTTTATGAAGACCAATTAACAAAGGGGACAAGATGCTAAAAATATTTTTATTTAGCAGTTTAATTTCCGTCACGTTGCTGATGGCTGGCCCAATTGGCGCGCAGACCCCGGCGCCTTATGAGGCTACATCACAACTTGTTGCTTCAGCGGTGAAGGAGGGCAAGGTTGTGTTTTACGCATCAACTGATGTGCTGGTTTCAGAAAAAATTGCGCGCGCCTTCGAGGCAAAATATCCTGGAATCAAGGTGCAAGTAGAACGTGCTGGCGCAGAGCGAATTTTTCAGCGGATCAACCAAGAATACGGCAACAAGATCTATCTGGCCGACGTGATTGAGACCTCCGATTCGGTTCACTTTATTCACTTGAAAAGGAATAACTGGTTACAAGTAGCTGTCCCAAGTGAATTGGCGAAATTTTGGCCTGCCACAGAAAAAGATGCAGATGGACAATTTGCAGCGTACCGCGCTCACCTATCCGTAATAGCTTACAACACGAAATTGGTGAAAAAAGAGGATGCTCCGAAAAGTCACGCTGACTTGTTAGACCCTAAGTGGTCTGGAAAAATGATCAAGGCGCACCCTGGGTACAGCGGTACCGTTATGACGGGAACCTATGCCATCAGCCAACAGCTGGGATGGGATTATTTCGTCAAATTGGGAAAACAACGTGTGATGCAAACCCAGTCGTCTACCGAGCCTCCAAAAAAATTGGCATTGGGGGAGCGTCAAGTGATGGCCGATGGTAATGAATACAACGTTTTTATACTGAAGGAATCAGGTGTTCCGATTGAGCCTGTCTATGCGACGGAAGGAACGCCACTTGTCATTGGAAATGCGGCCTTGCTTAAAAATGCACCCCATCCAAACGCGGGAAAGCTGTTCTATCATTTCTTGTTTACTCGGGAAGCACAACAAATCGGGAGTGACGTTGGTGGACTCAGATCCTTCCATTCGGAGGTGAAAGAAAAGACTGGTCGTACACCTTTGAGTCAGATCAAGTTGTTGAGAACAGACCCTCAGGGACTCGAGAAGCAAATCGAAACGATCAAGAAAAACTATGAACAGTTTTTCGGCACTTGATTTATGTCTGGGAACAGCCTGACAGCGAACAATCCGGCCTTTCGGCTTGACTTGTTCCGGCCTGTATTTGTGATTCTGATACTGATCCTTGCCGCATTGGTCGTCCTTCCACTGTCGTGGTTGCTTCTCTACAGCCTGACAGACGCCGAACGGGCGTTCAGTTTGGTACATTTCGAGACGATCTTAACTGATGCCACCTTGCGTCGGCCCTTCCTGTTGGCCGTAGGTATGGCACTAGGCGTTGGCGCCCTGTCTTGTTTGATCGCTACTCCACTGGCCTGGCTGGTATCACGCACAGATTTGCCTGGTAGACGCGTGGTCAGGGCCCTGGTGACTGCCTCGTTTGTAACTCCTCCTTTTCTGGGGGCGGTTGCTTGGGAAATTCTCGCAGCCCCCAACAGTGGAATGTTCAATGTGTTTCACCGCCACCTGACCAATTCGCCCGCAGAAGTGCATTTGGTCAATATCTATACTTTCACTGGGCTGGTGATTGCCATTGCTTGCTATACCTTTCCTTACATCTTCACTTTGGTGGCTAATGGTTTAGATCGAGTTCCTTCAGATCTAGAGGATGCTTCATCTATTCTGGGTGGACGAAAATTCACCACCTTGCGACGGGTGACGATTCCCTTGGTGTTACCAGCCATGCTTGCTGGGTCATTGATTGCGATTCTCCAAGCGCTCACCATGTTTGGTTCACCGGCCATTCTGGCTCTTCCAGCTGGTTTTCATGTGATTACCACCAAGATATGGAGCCTGTTTCAGTACCCACCCAAGCCTGGATTGGCGGCGGCCGCCTCCTTACCCCTGTTGCTAATCACGGTTTTATTGCTACAAGGGAAAAGCTGGATTTTGGGTAGTAGGGGCTACACAGTCCTAGGCGGGAAAAGTGGCGAACCCAAACTAACAAGTCTGGGGAGATTTAAAGGTTTGGCCGTTGTATTTGTCGTGATAGTCATGTCGTTGACAGTTATCTTTCCTTACCTGGCATTGATGAAAACCGCATTGACAAGGAATGTCTCGGAGCCGCTGACCTGGGCTTCACTGACGCTACACAACTTCAACTTCGTGTTCTTTGAATTTTCGGCTACCAAACTTGCCATGTACAACACTTTTCTCTTGGGATTTTTAACGGCAACTATTGGAGCCGGGATTGCTCTTTTGACAGCTTACATGGTGTCTCGCAATGCGGTGCCTGGAACAAAGGTTCTGGGATTTCTCGCAACAGCACCAGTTGCCATACCTGGGATTGTGTTGGGTGTGGGTATGTTTTTGACTTATTCACACCCTGAGTTGATGCTTTACGGGACGCTGTGGATATTGCTCATCGCTTTTTTGACGATTGAAATGCCGGCTGGCTATCAGCAAATGTCATCGGCTTTTCACGGTATTCACCCCGAGCTTGAGGAAGCAAGTCGAATTCTCGGAGCAAGCCGCCTCAAAACCCTGCGCTTGATCACGGCCCCGCTGTTGAGAACCAGTGTGATAGCGACATGGTGCTTCATATTCATAGGGACGATCAGGGAGCTATCAGCTGCAATTTTGTTGACAACATCGAATACGAAACTGGTTTCAGTCATTATTTATGACTTGAACGAAAGCGGAGATTTGGGTGCCATTTCCGTTCTCGGTCTCGCACTTCTAGCAGTCTCTTTCACGGTGGTATTTCTGGCCAACCGATTGCTAAGTCTAGGGGGGCAAAGACAGCCCGCAAAGTAACAATAAGAGGACGCAATGTTTGCAACGAGAGAAGTCTCTTCTTCTTGAACGATGTTGTCCAGATAACAAAAATAGAGGATCGATTCGATGAGTTTTTTAGAGTTAACGGGTTTAACCAAGAGGTATGGTGATCTCACGGTGGTTAAAGATATTTCACTCGCTATTGAGAAGGGAAATTTGGTTTGTTTGCTAGGCCCTTCCGGTTGTGGGAAGACAACTACATTAAGACTGATTGCAGGTTTCCTTGAGCCTGACAAGGGTGAAATTCATGTGGGGGGTCGTCGCATCTCAGCGCCATCTCATACAGAGCCACCTGAGAAGAGAAATATGTCGATGATTTTTCAGAGTTACGCACTGTGGCCACATATGACAGTGTTTGAAAATATCGCTTATGGCTTGCGTTTGCGCGGACTCTCGAAAGAAGAAATACAAAAGAGGGCGGACACCATATTGACGGCCACCAAACTCACTGCGTTGGCACAACGATATCCGGGCAATTTGTCTGGGGGGCAACAGCAGCGAGTCTCACTGGCACGTGCGCTAGTGATTGAGCCAGAAATATTGTTACTTGATGAACCTTTGTCCAATCTAGACGCAAATTTAAGAGAGGAAATGCGTTTTGAAATCCGCCGTCTGCATGACAAGTACCGCTACACCACGGTTTATGTGACACACGACCAAGCTGAAGCGATGACAACGGCCAACCTAATTGTCATCATGAACCAGGGCGTGATTGAACAAGCTGGTTCCCCCGAGGATATTTATCAGAGACCTCGTACTGAGTTTGTTGCCAAGTTTATTGGGTCAGCCAATGTGTTCAAAGGCCGTTGGGATGGCCAAAATACCATTGATTGCGAAAACGGACTTGTGCTTAGATGTGGTTCAGGTGAGTTTTCTGGTCGGGGAGAAAGTGCGGTTTCGATCCGACACCACGATATTCGGATGGCGACATCTAGACCCGACAGTATGGAGTCCAACTGGATACAAGGTACGGTAACCCGTCAAGTCTATTTGGGTCCGCATCGGGACTATTTGGTGGCTCTAGCTGGGGGGCAGACCATCAGGGTCACAGCGCCTGTCAATGTCCTTATCGAAGAAGGAAGCCACACTTGGCTACATTTCCCACCTGAACACTGTCGGGCACTTGCCTCTTAGGAGATGGCAAAGAGGACTCAAATCTGGTTGATTTTGTCAGCACAGCGGATGAAATCAGGCACGAATTCAATTCATTAATCGGTGTTCATGCCGAACACAAACCCTAGCCAGTTTGGCTCAATTCATAGGAGAAACACATGGAAAAAACTATCGATCAACAAACAAAACATTTGACCAACTACCTCTCGCAGTTCATTTCAGAAGCGAAAGTAACTGATTTGTCGGCAACTGTCATCGAGGTTGGCAAAAAATCTATTCTCGATGGATTGGGATTAGCTCTATCAGGAGGAGCTGCACATTGCGGTGGATTGGTGCGTCAGCATTTGTCAGAGCTCAACCTTGGCCACGGGCCGGCGACTGTCATAGGAACCCAGTTGAAGATTGCACCTCGCTTTGCCGCATTTGCTAATGGGGTCGCAATCCATGCCGATGACTATGACGATACACAACTTGCCGTGGCGACAGACAGGGTTTATGGTCTGTTGACCCATCCCACAGCCCCCGCCCTGCCTGCGGCACTTGCCATGGGTGAGCTGATGAATGCCTCTGGAGCTGACACCATGCTTGCCTATCATCTCGGTGTTGAAGTTGAGTGCAAAATTGCCGAAGCCATTAATCCGCGTCATTATCAGACTGGTTTTCATGCCACTGGAACTTGCGGGACGTTTGCAGCCGCCGCCGCGAGCGCCAAATTAATGGGACTCGATACGCAGACAACAGCTCGTGCCTTGTCCATAGCAGGCAGCCAATCTGCTGGTTTGCGGGAAAATTTCGGGACAATGACCAAGCCATTTCATGCAGGTCGTTCTTCGGAAAGCGGGGTTACTGCTGCACAATTTGCGTCTTACGGTTGGACTGCGACAGATCATATTCTTGAGGCACCACGGGGATTCTTCAGCGCAGCAGGGGGAGGATTTGACGCGCAATCTATTGCTGGAAAACTTGGCTCGCCTTGGACTTTTGCAAATCCGGGTGTTTCTATCAAGCCGCATCCATCAGGTTCGCTCACCCATCCCGGGATGACGGAAATGCTCAGGCTGATCAAGACTCACAAAATTCAGGCCAAGGACGTGGCTCGAGTCCGGGTCGGAACCAACCAGAATATGCCCAATGCTTTGATCCACCATCGACCTACTAATGAGCTGCAGGCTAAATTTTCTATGGAATTTTGCATGGCCATTCTTTTGATAGAGGGGCGTGCGGGATTGGGTGAGTTCACAGACGAGGTGGTTATGCGCCCTGAAGTTAGGGCAATGATTGAGAAGGTTGATTTTGTTGTCGATAAAGATGCCGAAGCAGCTGGTTATCACAAGATGACAACCTTGATTGACATTGAACTTGTTGATGGACGCAGGCTGACGGGTCGTGCTGATTTTGGTAAAGGGAGCCCTGCCGATCCCATGAGTTACGAAGAAGTGGCCTTCAAATTTCTCGAGAATGCTGATTTCGCCAAGTTTTCGACTCAGGCAGCCAAAGAGGTAGTTGCGATGGTGAGGGAGTTCGAGAGGTTGCCTTCAATCCACGCCCTGATGTCGACCTTATCCCGCAAAGCTGCATGAACATACTGGAGCAACCGATGAACCAACTCCCAATCATTGGCTTGATGCTGGGCGATATGACCGGTATCGGTCCTGAAATCAGCGCAAAACTTCTTGCTTCTGACATTCTGAAATCAGTCGCTCGCATAGTGCTAGTGGGCGATGCACGTGTGTTGGAGCTCGGCGTAAAAGACGCTGGGGTTGAATTGAACTGGCGTTGTTACAAAAATATTACAGAAATTGATTGGGCTTGCAACGAAATACCGCTGATTGATTTGGGAAATATTGACCCGAAGACTATTAAGCGTCGTGAAATTTCACAAGAATCTGGCCGCTTAACTGGCGAGACGTTGAAGTACATGATCGATTTAGCAAGTCAAGGCGAGCTCGATGGTATTAGTTTTGCGCCCCTGAACAAAGCTGCTTTGCATAGAGGAGGATGGAAATACCACGATGAGCATCAAATGTTTGCTGCCCTGACTGGTCATCAGGGATTCTTTGGGGAAATGAATGTTATCAAGGAATTCGCCACTTTTCGTGTGACTTCGCATGTGGCCTTGAGCGAGGCTATCGGAATGATTTCCCCGGATAGGATTAAATCGGCCGTTAACCTTGCACACAACACTTTACGGGCTAACGGTATTGAAATTCCTCGAATTGGTGTTGCAGCTCTCAACCCTCACTGTGGCGAAGGTGGATTATTCGGTCACGAAGAAATTACCATCATCAAACCTACGGTAGAAAGTCTTGTCTCCAGTGGGATTCAATGCACGGGACCAATTTCTTCAGATGCCATATTTCTAAAGGCATTAAAGGGTGAGTATGACGGCGTGGTCATGATGTACCACGATCAAGGACAGATCGCAACCAAATTACTTGGATTTAACAAGGGGGTCACTGTGACCGCGGGCATGAATGTCGTGTTCACGACACCTGCTCATGGCACAGCTTTTGACATTGTTGGACAAGGTAAGGCTGACACAGGGGCATTGGAACAAGCGTTACGCATAGCCTCCCGTATGGCAGGAGCCAGAAAATTGAGGGTAACGGGATCGGCTTCGTTATAGGCAATTGCTGACTAGTTGTGAATCAAAGGAATATCCATGCATTCTCCCCATCTGGTCTTAGGTGTTTTAAATGGCGATGACATTGGTCATGAAATCGTTCCAGCTGCAGTCGCAATTGCCAGTGCGGCTGCCAAGAGACATGGTTTACGTATTGAATGGCGAGAAATGCCAATTGGTCGACGAGCGTTGGATACCGTGGGTACTACCTTTCCCCCTGGAACGCTCGAAATCTTATCAAACATGAATGGGTTTTTACTCGGTCCGATTGGACACCGAGAGTATCCAGCGGGCCCCGGAGCAATCAATCCGCACCCCATCATGCGGAAAAAATTCAATCTTTTTGCCAACGTTAGGCCAACCCGGTCCTACAAGGACATCGGTTGTCTTTATGATGATATTGATTTGATCATTGTGCGGGAGAACAACGAAGGCTTTCAGCCCGACCGAAATGTGGTTGCTGGTTCCGGTGAGTTCCGACCCAGCGAGGACATGACCATATCGGTTCGTGTCATCACTCGGGTCGGTAGCGAGCGAGTGGCAAGAGTGGCGTTTAACTTGGCGCGCCAGCGTCGAAAGCAGTTAACCGTCGTTCACAAAAGTTCAGTGTTCAAACTTGGTTGCGGAATGTTTGTAGAGGAATGTTATCGGGTGGCAAAAGACTTTCCAGATGTCAAAGTGAGCGAAGTCAGTGTCGATACCATGGCCATGAGATTAGTGCGAGACCCACAAAATTTTGACGTTGTTGTAACCACTAATTTGTTTGGTGATATCTTGACTGATGAGGCTGCAGGACTTGTCGGTGGCTTGGGTATGGCTCCAGGTTTGTGTATCGGTGATGGCGACTTTGCGATGGCCCAAGCTACCCACGGTTCAGCGCCAGACATTGCAGGTAAGGGCTGTGCTAATCCTTATGCCATGATCGAATCAACTCGCATGTTGATCGATTGGCTAGGTCGAAGGAAAGACATACCGCAGGCCATTGCTGCAGCACAGAGTATGGGGGCCGCCATTGACCTGACGTTGTCCGATTCAAAGACGCGCACAGGTGATATCCGGGGTGTGGCTACGACGGCAGATATGACACAAGCCATTGTTAATTTCATTGGGTAACTCAGAAAGCATTTTCATGTTTGAAAATTTTTCAAAAACAGTTGTCAAAACAACAGGTGCAGAAATCGTCACCGTAGTTGGGGGCAGTGGACCTCCTTTACTTCTCATGCATGGCAACCCCTTTAACCATTTGACTTGGAATGCAGTGGCACCTCAACTCGCACGAGATTTTACCGTTGTATGTACCGATCTTCGAGGGTACGGTGACAGTTCCAAGCCGCCCGGCGGGGTGGATCATGCAGCCTATTCCTTTAGAGCGATGGCGCAGGATCAGGTGGAGGTCATGCAATCCTTGGGCTTTGACAAATTCTATGCCGCTGGCCATGACAGAGGGGCACGTGTTTTACATCGCATGTGCTTAGACAGTCCAGAGCGGGTATTGCGAGCAGGGTTCATGGATATGTTGCCACAGCATCATTTGCTGAACAACGTAACTTTGCAGTGGGGGAGATTTTCTTGGCATTGGTTTTTTATGATCCAACCGTCCCCCACTCCAGAGAGAATGATCAGCGCTGACCCTGAGTTCTATATAAGAAGAAAATTATCAAAGACAGACAAGGGTACGGATTTTTTTAATCCCACAGCTTTGGCCGACTACATCCGTTGTATTAGCAACCCTGAAACAGTTCGGGCAATGTGTGAGGAATACCGTGCAACTGCCGGAATTGATCTCGCCATGGACTCGGAAGACTTCGATCAAGGACGTCGGGTAACCTGTCCCTCCCTAATCTTATGGGGCGCCAATGGTGGCGTAGGTCGCAATCACAAAGCGGTAGAGGTTTGGGGCAACTACGCCAGCAATATTGTGCAAGCTGGAACAGTGCCTTCTGGTCATTACCTACAGGAAGAATGTCCTACGGAAACCTATGAAGCACTTAATCGATTTTTTACTCTTGGTCATTGAATGACTGATAGCGTAACGCTACTCGAAGATCAGGGGTTACCACTGGCCCTAGCGGAAAAAATCACGCAATTGATTTATGCGGGTGAATTTAAACCTGGCGACAGACTCAACGAGGCGATGCTGGCAATTAGAGTGGGGACCAGCCGCGGACCCGTACGAGAAGCCATACGAATTCTCGCCGGTACCGGTCTGGTAAAGGCGGTCAAAAATCGTGGTGTATTCGTGCGGGAGATTTCTGTCGCTGAAATGCTTGAAATATATGAATTGCGGGCTTTGGTTTTCAGTTTTGCCGCGGAGCGTTCCGTTAATAATTTGACGGATAGACATCGCATTCAATTCGAGGATTTGCTAGATCAAATGGATGCAGCTTGTCTAGCTGAGAATAGCGATTCTTACTATGGATTAAACATTCAATTTCATGATTTGATACTCACACTTTCAGGAAATCAGCGTGCTCATCGGGTCTATAAAGAGTACGTTCAAGAATTGCATCTTTTTAGGCGTCAGAATTTCGATAGGCCGGGAAATATGCGTCGGTCCAATATGGAGCACCGTCAAATCTATGACGCGATTTCAAAAGGTTCCAATCTCAAAGCTGAAGCCCATGCCAAAGCCCACATTCTGGCAGGTCGACAACGCCTACTTACTTCAAGCAAGTAGTCTTAACATCAACCCCATTACGAGCCCTAAGTCTTAGTTTTCCAGCGCCTTGAGCAGTTCGGTTTCAATTTCGATCTGGGAGCGGTTGTTCTGCAACTCAGGACCCGAAATAAGGAAGGTGTCTTCAACCCGTTCGCCCAGCGTGGCCACTTTGGCCGAATGAACGCTCAAATGGTGCAGCGCCAAAATCCGCGCTACGCTGTACAGGAGTCCTGCACGGTCACTGGCCATGATGTTGAGCAACCAGCTTTGGGCCTTTTCGTCGGGTTGCAACGTAACGCGTGGAGCAATCGGGAAACTCTTGACCCGCCGCGAAACACGGCCTCGGCTGCTGGGGGGCAGGGGTCCGACTTGGTCAATGGCGCGGGCCAGTTCAGACTCAACCATGCTGGTGAGTTCATGGTAATGCTCGGGTAAAACTGAACTGATGACCTGGAAAGTATCCAGGGCATAGGCCTTATTGGTGGTGTAGATCCGGGCGTCCAGAATGCTAAAACCTGCCTGGTCAAAGTAGGCGCAAATCCGCGCAAAAAGATCGGGCTGGTCGGGTGTATAGGCCACAACTTGCAAGCCTTCACCCAGCAAGGAACGACGGGCTCGCACAATGGCTTTGGGTTGGTCAAGATGGCGTGACAGTTGCCGGGTATGCCAGGCAATGTCATTGGCGGTATGCCGCATGAAATAGGCCATATCCAGTGTGGCCCACAGCGCTTGGTAACCCTGGTGCGGCTCGGCTTTCAAGGCCAGCTCGACCAGAGCTTCGCGCTTGCGTGTTTCGATTTCAGCACCCGGATCCGGTGCTCGACCACCCAAGGTGAGCAAGGTGGCACGGAACAGGTCTTGCAGCAACTTGCCTTTCCAAGCATTCCATACCTTGGGTGAGGTGCCCCGTATATCGGCCACAGTGAACAAATAAAGGGCCGTCAGTTGCCGCTCGGTACCGACCCGTTTAGCAAAAGCAGCGATCACATCGGGGTCGCTCAGGTCGGATTTTTGGGCGATCCGGCTCATGGACAAATGCTCTTTGACGACAAATTCGATTAGACCGGCATCTTGGCTATCTATGCCATGTTGTTTGCAAAAACGCCTCACATCATGGGCGCCGAGTTCGGAGTGATCACCGCCGCGCCCCTTGGCAATATCATGAAATAGCGCCGCGGTATAGAGCAGCCAGGGCTTGTCCCAGCCGGCGGCCAACTGGGAGCAAAAAGGGTATTCATGCGCGTGTTCGGGCAGGAAAAAGCGCCGCACATTGCGCAACACCATCAGGATGTGCTGATCGACCGTGTAAACATGGAACAGGTCATGCTGCATCTGACCCACGATTTTTCGGAATACCCACAAATAGCGTCCCAGCACTGAAGTCTGGTTCATCAGCCGCATCGCGTGGGTGATGCCTTCGGGTTCACACAGGATACGTTTGAAAGTTTCATGATTCTGGGGATCGGAGCGAAACTTCGCATTCATGATGTTGCGTGCGTTGTAAAGCGCACGCAGAGTCCGGGCCGACAGACCTTTGGCCCCGCGACTACTCTGGAAAATCAGGAAAGTTTCCAAGATGGCATGCGGCTCGCGCTGGTACAGATCGTCACTGTTGATGTCGATCATCCCGGCTTTGTCGCTAAAGCGCTGGTTGATCGGCTGTGGCACGTGGGTGCTGGGGTTGAGTCGCTCCTCGATGTTGAGCATCAGGATCTGGTGCAACTGAGTCACCGCCTTGGCCGCCCAGTAATAGCGACGCATCAGGGCTTCACTGGCGCGCACCGGTAATTTATTCCCATCAGGCGAAACGGATTGGTAGCCAAAAGATTCGGCTACTGCAGATTGCAGATCAAACACCAATCGGTCTTCACGCCGTTTGGCAATCAGATGCAGGCGGGCCCTGACCAGTCGCAACAAGGCTTCATTCTGTTTGATCTGTTTGATCTCGAAAGCCGTGGCCAAACCATTCTTCGCTAGCTCATCCCAATTTTTACCAAGACCGGCAGCCCGCGCCACCCATAGGATCACTTGCAAGTCGCGCAAACCCCCGGGTGATTCTTTGCAGTTGGGCTCCAGGGCGTAGGGCGTGTTCTCAAATTTACTGTGCCGCTGCTGCAGCTCAAGCGTCTTGGCCACAAAGAAAGCCTTGGGATCGACAACGGCCTGGAATTCCTGGCAAAAAGACTGGTACAAGACTGGATCGCCGCAGATCAATCGAGATTCGAGCAGCGAAGTTTGAACTGTCACGTCCTTCGCAGATTCGGCTAAACAGTCCGATACGGTGCGCACACTCGAGCCAATTTCCAATCCGCTGTCCCAGCAACTCCCGATAAAGGCTTCAATCTTAGATTTGAGCTCGAGGTCACTGTCGGGCACCACCCCTTCAGGCAGTAGTACCAGTACATCGGCGTCGGAATGCGGCAGCATTTCGGCGCGACCATAGCCCCCGACGGCGACCAGTGCCGCATCAAGCCCAGCTTGAGACCAGAGCTGGCGCAGGATCTCGTCGACCAAGTTCGACAACTTGAGCAGGGTGCTGCGTATGCCTCGGGTCGAGCTCCCGGTGTCGACAATGGCCTGCAATAGCAGGGCTTTTTGCTTCAGGTAATGCTCACGCAGGACGGGTACAGCAGTCCTGGGCGGGGGCGGGCAGGGGGAGGGCACGTCAGGCTGTGACAAACGATGGGGGTGGCGGGCTACCGGCTGACAACGTCAACACCTCGTAGCCGGTTTCGGTCACCAAGATGGTGTGCTCCCATTGGGCGGAGAGCGAGTGATCCTTGGTGACAATGGTCCAACCGTCACCCAACTCCTTGATGTCACGCCGACCCGCGTTGATCATGGGCTCGATGGTGAACGTCATACCGGGTTTAAGTTGTTCGAGCGTTCCAGGTTTGCCGTAATGCAAGACTTGGGGTTCTTCATGAAACACCAGGCCGATGCCATGGCCACAAAACTCACGAACCACGCTGAAACCCTGGTGTTCAGCAAACTTTTGAATCGCCCAGCCTATGTCACCAAGGTAGGCGCCAGGCTTGACCATCTCGATGCCATGCCACATCGCGTCGTAAGTGATGGCGGCCAAGCGTTTGGCAGCAATCGAAGCCTCTCCAACGAAGAACATCCGACTGGTGTCGCCGTGCCAACCGTCTTTGATGACCGTGACGTCAATGTTCAGGATATCGCTTTTCTTAAGCGGTTTGTCGTTGGGGATGCCATGGCAAACCTGGTGATTGATCGAAGTACAGATCGATTTGGGGTAGGGAATATAGCCCTTGGGTGTGTAATTCAGGGGCGCTGGGATGGCCTGTTGCACGCCCGTGATGTAGTCGTGAGCCAGCTTGTCGAGTTCATTGGTGGTGACACCGGGCTTGACATAGGGGGTCAGGAAATCCAGGACCTCCGAGGCCAGCCTGCCAGCAATGCGCATGCCCGCAATTCCTTGGGCGTCTTTGTAAGTGATCGTCATGGTGGGAATTATCACATTGACCGCAAATCCGGGAAGGCAGGGCGTCTGCGAAGTTAAAATCAGGCTTCATTTCCCACCCTAGGCCAGCACAGTGACCTTGCATATCAGTCAATTCGAGGGCGGCAGCGCCCTGAGCAGTTTTCGTGTCCAGCAACTTTTGCCCCAATTGCAGGCCATCAACGACAAAATCAACGGGATTTCCGCGCGTTTTGTCCATTTGGTGAACACCGAGCAGGCAGCCTCAACCCTGCTAACGCAGCAACTTGCTTCCCTGCTCCGTTATGGTGAGCCCTACCACGGCCCCAGTGATGGGCTATTGATCGTTGTCACGCCACGCTTTGGTACGGTGTCTCCCTGGGCTTCAAAAGCTACCGACATAGCCCGCAACTGTGGTTTGCTGCTGCGCCGGGTCGAGCGCATTGTTGAGTACCGCATCAGCTTGAAGTCATCGTTGCTGGGCCAAGCCCATTTGACGCAGACGCAGCGCCAGCAAGTTGCTGACTTATTGCATGACCGGATGACCGAAAGCGTGATGTTCGAGCGCGACCAAGCTTTGCATCTGTTTACCGAGCTCAATGCCGCGACCATGGTCAGCGTTGATGTCCTGAACCTGGGTCGAGCCGCGCTGGAAGCGGCCAATACCGAGTTTGGCCTGGCCTTGGCTTCCGACGAAATCGACTACCTGGTCCAGGCCTTTACTGGGCTTCAGCGCAACCCCAGCGATGTCGAATTGATGATGTTTGCACAGGCCAATAGTGAACACTGCCGACACAAGATTTTCAACGCGCAATTCACCATTGATGGCGTAGCGCAAGACAAGAGCATGTTCGGCATGATCCGGCACACGCATCAAACTCACCCCCAGCACATGCTGGTGGCTTATTCGGACAATTCATCGGTGATGGAAGGTTCGGTGCTTGAGCGTTTTGTTGCAAGCTCGGGCGTCGCGTCACCAGCCAAGGTCGCCAGCTACCAAAGGGAGTCCGCGACTCACCATGTGCTGATGAAAGTGGAAACGCATAACCACCCGACGGCGATCTCCCCCTATCCCGGCGCATCGACCGGCGCTGGAGGTGAGATACGGGACGAAGGCGCGACCGGACGCGGCTCTAAGCCCAAAGCCGGCATCACGGGCTTCACGGTCTCCAAGCTGTGGCCAGATCCGCAGGAACTTAAGTCGACTCATTACGGCAAGCCAGATCACATTGCCAGCCCACTGCAAATCATGACCGAGGGCCCGCTCGGAGGCGCCGCTTTTAACAATGAGTTTGGTCGCCCCAATTTGCTGGGGTATTTTCGCGAGTACGAGCAACTGGTCATCTCCGATGTGGACAGTCTGCAGCGCGGCTACCACAAGCCGATCATGATTGCTGGCGGCTTGGGCGTGATTGATGCGGCAATGACGCACAAAATCGTTTTTCCTCCCGGCAGCTTACTGATTCAGCTCGGCGGTCCTGGAATGCGCATTGGCATGGGTGGTAGCGCTGCCAGTTCGATGGCCACCGGCAGCAACGCAGCCCAACTCGATTTTGATTCCGTCCAGCGCGGCAATCCCGAAATCGAGCGACGCGCGCAGGAGGTCATCAACCAGTGCTGGGTGCTCGGTGCAGACAATCCAATTCTGGCTATCCATGACGTCGGTGCCGGTGGTCTGAGTAACGCTTTTCCCGAACTGGTCAACGACGCTGGCCGTGGTGCCCGTTTTGATTTGCGCGCAGTCCCGCTGGAAGAAAGTGGCATGGCGCCCAAAGAAATCTGGTGCAATGAAAGCCAAGAGCGTTATGTGCTGGCTATCGCCCCCGAATCACTTGACATGTTCAAGGCATTCTGTGCGCGTGAACGTTGCCCATTTTCTGTGGTCGGAGTCGCCACAGATAACCGTCAACTGGTGTTGGCAGACGCTGCTGCAGCCTCCCCAGTGGATATGCCGATGGACGTTTTGCTGGGCAAGCCACCCAAAATGCACCGTGATGTCCACAGCATCGTTCGGACATTCACAGCGATCGACTGGACTGGGGTTTCCTTGGAACAGTCCGCCATCGCCGTGCTGTCCAACCCGACGGTCGCTTCCAAACGTTTTCTCATCACCATTGGCGACCGGACCGTCGGCGGTTTGACTCACCGTGATCAGATGGTCGGTCCGTGGCAGGTCCCGGTTGCCGATTGCGCCGTGACCCTGGCCGACTTCGTGGGTTTTGCCGGCGAAGCCATGGCCATGGGCGAGCGCACACCGCTGGCGAGCACGAATGCGCCGGCCTCGGGTCGCATGGCCGTGGCTGAAGCCATTACCAATTTGCTGGCCGCGCCGATCGAATTGCCCCGGGTCAAACTCTCTGCCAACTGGATGGCGGCCTGTGGCGAAGACGGTGAAGACGCAGCGCTGTACGCCACGGTCAAAGCAGTAGCCATGGAACTGTGCCCCGAGCTGGGTATCTCCATTCCTGTGGGCAAAGACTCTTTGTCGATGCGCACCCAATGGCTTGAATCCGACGGAAAGGCCAAAAAAGTCAGTTCACCGGTCTCTTTGATCGTGAGCGCATTTGCCACGCTGAAAGACGTTCGTGGCACGCTGACACCGCAACTCGATGCCAGCGAAGCCGACACCACCTTGGTGTTGATTGATCTGGGTCGGGGCAAGAATCGAATGGGTGGCAGCATCCTGGCGCAAACGCGCAACCAAAGCGGCGACCCCGTTCCGGATTTGGATCAGCCGCAGGACCTGATCAACTTGGTTAATGCGGTTAATCACTTGCGCGAGCAGGGTAAGATTTTGGCTTACCACGACCGCAGCGATGGTGGCCTGTTCACAGCAGTTTGCGAAATGGCTTTTGCCGGTCATGTGGGGGTGGCACTTAATGTCGATTTACTGGTGACCCAGGGCGACGGAATCAACGACAGCCTGGCCGAGCACGGGGACAGTAAAAATTGGACCACCCAGGTCAGTGCTCGACGCGAAGAACTCACGCTCAAAGCCTTATTCAACGAAGAATTGGGCGTCGTATTGCAAGTGCGTACGGCTCAACGCAGCGAGGTGATGCAAACTCTGCGCGATCACGGATTAAGCCAGCACAGCCATTTCATTGGAAAAACCCGTCCGCGTTCAGCTAACTTGAGCAACGGCTTGGATCAGATCCAAGTTTGGCGTGATGCGAAAACTGTTTTCAGTGCGAGTTTGCAAGATTTGCATCAGGTTTGGGACAGTGTGAGTTGGAAGATTTGCCAGCAACGCGACAATCCGGCCGGCGCTGATGCCGAGCACGCAGTGGCCGGCGAGGCTAGCGATCCTGGGCTGCACCAGCACTTAAGTTTGACGCCGCCAGTACCAGTTGCGCCAGCATTGATGCTGAGCCGACCCGCCATAGCGGTTCTGCGCGAGCAAGGCGTTAATTCCCACGTGGAAATGGCTTACGCTTTTAACCAAGCGGGTTTTGAGGCCTTTGACGTCCACATGAGTGATTTGCAATCGGGCCGAGCCCATCTGCAAGACTTCAAAGGCGTGGTGGCTTGCGGTGGCTTCAGCTATGGCGACACCCTGGGTGCAGGTATAGGCTGGGCCCGCTCGATCACATTCAACCCGATCTTGGCCGATCAATTCAAATCCTTCTTTGGCCGGTCTGACACGTTTGGTCTTGGGGTTTGCAATGGCTGCCAGATGTTCGCAGAATTGGCTGACATCATTCCTGGTGCCCAGGATTGGCCACGCTTCACGACCAACCAAAGCGAGCGGTTCGAAGCCCGCCTGTCGATGGTAGAAGTGCTGCAGTCGCCCAGCTTGTTTTTTCAAGGCATGGCCGGCACCCGCTTGCCGATCGCCGTAGCGCACGGCGAAGGTTATGCCAACTTCTCCCATCGCGGCAACGCCAGCCAAGCCATCGCTGCCATGCGCTTTGTCGATAACCACGGCCAACCCACCGAGGCCTACCCTTACAACCCCAACGGTAGCCGTGCGGGCCTAACCGCAGTCACCACCGCCGATGGCCGTTTCACCGCCATGATGCCGCACCCGGAGCGGGTGTTTCGCAACATCCAGATGAGTTGGACCAACGGCGACGTCAACGACTTCAGCCCCTGGCTGCGCTTATGGGAAAACGCCAGGAGGTGGGTGGCTTAAAGTTAGCTTGTTTTTAGTGAGCGTATTCATCTTTGGGCTTGTCCTGAGCAGTCCGAATTTTGAGGTCACCCTTCATGACACCTATCTTGCCTAAGCTTTGTAGAAAACAAAACGCTTGTTTGTTTTTACTGGTTTTTTTGCTCAATTTGGCTGTTGCTGTCTGGCAGCCTAGTCAAAGTTTTGCGCAGGGTACCAGTGAACAGCACACGTCTATTACGACCGTCCCTAGCAGCTGGCGTTTAAACACCGAAACACTCAAGCTACCCGGATCCGAAAAAATGGGAATGCTGGGTGGAAATTTGTTATTTGACGTCAGTGATTCAATGCGTCTTGGAATAGGCTCTTATGGTGCTGTTCGCGGCGAACGTGGCGGCTTCATTACCTTGGGTGTTGCGGGAGAACTAAGGCAACGCTTGAGTTCTTCCTGGGTCAGCCATACCGGTCTATTCGTTGGCGCTGGGGGCGGGCGAGGTGGCTACACATTGTCTGGTGGCGGGTTAATGCTGCGCGGTGACATCGGCCTGACTTACGAGTCAGCCGCCTATGGCAACTACGGTTTTGGTTTGAGCCATGTCCGATTTCCATCCGGTGTTATTGCCAGTACCCAACCTTACCTGCAATTGGATTACCCTTTTTACAGTCTGTTAGCCACGGGTTGGCTAGATAAAAAGACGAGCAAAAATGATCTGAGTCGCAATACCCTTGCATCAAGCAACAATGAGTTTGCAGTTGTGGCTCGCAATTACAGGATCAAATCCGGGGTGGTGCGAGATGATGGCCTGCCTCAGCATCCGCGCATGGCCTTGCTTGGCGTGGAGTGGCTTAGCTACCTTGATCCTCATTGGTTTCTCAAGCTCGAGTCAGAAGGTGCCATGGGTGGTCAGAGCAATGGTTACATGCAAATTCTTGCTGGGCTCGGATACCGGCTGCCCATTTCTGACAGTACGGGTCTCAAGTTTCATCTTGTTACTGGTCCTGCTGGCGGAGGTGGTGTAGACACGGGTGGGGGCTTGTTGTTCGACGCAGGTTTTGCTCTGCAAAAAAAATTAAACTCGCGCACATCTCTGGAGTTGACGCTGGCCCAGGTCCGAGCGCCATCACGCAGCTTCGCAGCCACCAGTGCCGACCTCAAAATCAATTATTTATTTGAATTGCCGCTGGTTTCGGCACGACCCATACCCTGGACTGACCTGGGTGAGTTTGACGTAAATCATTTGAGAGTTCGATTCGCCAATCAGACTTATTTGAAAGCTGATCCGCAGTGGCGCAACCGCTCAGTTGACGAATCAGTCAGCAACCTGGGAGTTCAGCTCGATTATTTCCTCACCCCGGTCTGGTTCCTGAGCGGCCAGGGACTCGCTGCTTACGCTGGAAATGCGGGTGCCTATATGACAGGTCAGATTGGCGTTGGTAGCCATTGGCCTGTGTACGGGGATTGGTTTGTTGAGACCGAAGCACTGCTGGGCGCTGCTGGTGGCGGTGGATTGGCCGTAGGTGGGGGGCTGGTCGGCCAATTCAACGGATTGCTTGGCTATCGGATTTCCAAAGACTTGTCTTTGATGGCTGGAATTGGCCGGATCAATTCATTCGGCGGACCTATGAAAGCCAATGTAATGGGCCTGTCCCTGGCCTACCAGTTCACTGGCATTAGCGGCAAATAACAGAATCGGGACCAATTCCCGACCCATCACATCCCAACTGGGTAACCATCCTTACGGTGGTCGGATGCGGCGATGTAACCGTGGCTGGTTTTCATGGCGAGTTGGGCACAGCCGAATTCATTGTCAAAGCGTTGCGCGACCCGAACCCGGTGGCCGCGGGCGATCAGACCTTCAATCGCTTCTTTCGGAAAGTTCCACTCCACCGCAACTGTGCTGTTGTCGTCCATTACGCGCCAGCGTGGCGCATCACTGGCCGCTTGCGGGTTCTGGCCGTGGTCAGCGACCCGGCTGGTGACTTGTAAGTGCCCTTGCGCTTGCATCGATCCGCCCATCACACCAAAACTCATCAGCGGTGCTGCGCCACGCATCAGAAAGCCAGGAATGATGGTGTGGAATGGGCGCTTGCCTGGTGCCACTTGATTGGGATGGCCTGCTGTTAAATTGAAACCGCCACCGCGGTTTTGCAAGGCAATACCGGTATTGGGAACTACTACACCCGAACCAAATCCCTTGAAGTTGGACTGGATGTAGGAAATCATCATGCCGCTTTGATCAGCGGCGGTCAGATAAACCGTGCCACCGTTGTGCGGTGAACCCGGACGAACCGGCAAAGCTTGGTCCGGCTTGATCAGTTTAGCGCGCTGGGCCAGGTACGCCGGATTCAATAGATCGCTGGCGACAACCGCTCGCATGCTGTTCGCATCGGCAACAAATTCTTGCATGTCGGCAAACGCCAGTTTCATGGCCTCGATTTGCAAATGGTGAGACAGGGCGCTGTCCAGGCCTGCGGCCTTGAGATCGAAATGTTCGAGCATGCCCAGCGCCATCAAAGCGCCAATACCTTGACCATTAGGGCCAATTTCAAGCAGCGTCAGATCGCGGTAGCGCATTGAGATCGGTTCGACCCAGTCAGCTTGGTGCGCAGCCAAATCAGCCTCGTCAATCAGCCCACCGGTGTTGCGTGCATGGTCGGCAATCGCTTTAGCCAATTCACCATGGTAGAAATCGTCGCCCTTGCTGGCTGCAATCCGCTCCAATGTATTAGCCTGGCCGGGACAAATGAATTGCTCGCCGGGCAGGGGTGCGCGACCCTGAGGTGCAAATGCTTCGCGGTAACCGGGTTGGGGCAGGAGCTCAGCCACCTGCGCCTGCCACTGCCGATGTACTGTGGGAGAAACCATGTAACCGTTGCGGGCATAACGCAGTGCAGGCTCAAATAATTCAGCAAAAGGGAGCGCACCAAAGCGGTCCGACAAAGCGCGCCAGGCCGAAACCGTTCCCGGGACAGTGACCGAGTCCCAGCCTCGCATCGGCATGCTCGTGTAACGCGAAAAATACTCGGGCGTCCATTTTTGAGGGGCCCGTCCGCTGGCGTTGAGACCGTGTATCTGCTTTCCATCCCAGATGATGGCAAAAGCATCGCCACCAATTCCATTCATGCAGGGTTCAACCACCGTCAGGGTGATGGCAGTGGCCAGCGCAGCATCGACAGCGTTGCCGCCACGCGCCAGTGTCAAAAGTCCGGCAGCTGAGGCCAGGGGCTGCGAAGTGCTGACCACATTGCGCGCCAGCAAGGGCATGCGCTGCGAGGTGTAAGGAAAATCCAGTAGGGCGGATGAATCAGTCGTCATGATTTGGGCTAGGCCTATAAAAGTAACGCGGCCGAAGCCGCGTTAAGAGAGAGAGACAGCGGCAGTGTTTATTCCACTTTGGCTTTGGCGCGCAGTTCGTCCTGGAACTTGGCCAGTTTTTGCTGTTGCAACTGCTGGCTGATCTGGGGTTTGACTTCCTCAAATTTTGGCAGCTGGGCATCCCGCACATCGTCGAGCCGGATGATGTGAAAACCAAACTGGGATTTCACAGGGATTTCTGTCATTTTTCCTTTGGCCAGTTTAACCATAGCCTCGGAAAATTCCTTGACGTAGTTACCACCGGCAGCCCAGTCCAGGTCACCACCTTTGGCACCAGAGCCTGGATCTTTCGAAGATTTTTTGGCAATGTCTTCAAACTTCGCGCCTTTTTTGATCGAAGCGATGATGGCTTTGGCCTGGTCTTCTTTTTCCACCAAAATATGACGGGCACGGTATTCTTTGCCACTGTTGGCCGCTACAAATTGATCGTATTCAGCCTTGATGTCGGCGTCGCTGACCGGGTTGGTTTTCTGGAATTCAGCAAACAGTTCACGAATCAAAATAGCCTGGCGAGCCAACTCGAGTTGAGTTTTGTAATCATCGCGCGCATCGATTCCTTGCTTCTGTGCTTCCTGCACAAAAATTTCCCGCGCAATCACTTCCTCTTTCAACTGGCCTTGCATCTCGGGCGTGACCGGGCGACCGGAACGCTCAAGCTGCTGAGCCAGGGCATCGACACGGGATTTTGGTACAGCCTTGCCATTAACAATCGCAATATTTTGTGCCGCTGCGGAACTTGCAAATGCCCCCAACAGAGCGGCTGCAATAAGAGCGGACAAAAGCTTTTTATTCATCATGTTTCCTGAAGGTCTTAATTTAAAGGGTTTCGATCGCAATGGCATGGACGCCTTGGTCAATGAAATCTTGCAGCGCATCATACACAAGACGGTGACGCGCCACCCGACTTTTTCCCGTGAACTGGGCAGACGCGATGCGAACTCTGAAATGGGTTCCGTAACCGGCCGAATTGGCACCGGAATGGCCAGCGTGCACAGCACTTTCATCCATCACAACCAGTTGGCTAGGGTCAAGTCTGGCGCGCAAACGCTGTTCAAGTTGCTCGGCAGTATGGGGCATGGTGATGGCGCTCAGGAAGGGGTCTGGCTGGACGGGTCGCTCTTGATGTGGCGGGCGATATACAGGCCCTGGCCAACAATGAAGACCAATGGAAAAGCATAACCCCAAAGCTTGAAATTGACCCAGGTTTCAGTGCTGAAATAAGCAGCCACATAGCCGTTGATGGCGGCCATAAAAATGCAATAGCCTATCCAGATCAGGTTCAAGCGTTGCCAGACGAAATCGGGCAATTCAAGTTGACTCCCCAACAGCAGTTTGAGTGAGTTTTTCTTTAGCAACCAAACCGTCAACGCCAGCGCCAATGCCATGGCCGCATACAGAACCGTGGGCTTCCATTTAATGAAACGATCATCTTGAAGTACCAAGGTGAGGGTGCCAAAAACCAAAATCAAGGCCAAAGTGATTTTGTGCATCACCTGCAACTTGCGATCGATGGCATAAATCAGTGCCATTTGCAGTACGGTGGCGGCCATTAACACCGCAGTGGCGGTGTAAATTTCATAAGTTTTGTAAGCCCCAAAGAACAAAAGAATGGGGAAGAAATCAATCAGGATTTTCATGGCTTGAATTCTAGCGAAGCAGAGTTCATGCAATAGCGCAATCCGGTCTCGCTCGGGCCGTCTTCAAACACATGGCCCAGATGGGCACCACACTGAGCACACAGGGTTTCGGTACGCAGCATCCCGTGTTGACGATCAACAACTTCTGTGATCACGCCTGGTTCAACTGCTTTGGAAAAGCTGGGCCAGCCGCAGCCTGCGTCAAATTTACGGCTTGAGTCGAACAACTTGGCGCCACAACAGATGCAGCCATAACTGCCTGTAGCCCAATGGCTCTCATATTTTCCAGTGAACGGGCGTTCGGTCGCTGCGTGGCGTGTCACTTCAAAAGCAACAGCTTCCGCATTTTTTTCTTTCAGAATGGTTTTCCATTCGGCGTCAGTTTTTTTAAAGGTCATGAAGAACAACTGATTTCAATTGAAGCAGCCCAATCGGGCGGGAAGTCGGCAAAAGCATCGAAAGCCGGATGCTCATCAAAGGGATTCTCCAACAAATTCAAAAGTTGCCCGACCCCGGAGAAATCTTTGGCCTGGGCCAATCGTATTGCTTGTTCACCCAAATGATTGCGCAGGACATACTTGGGGTTGGTTTTCAGCATCAAGTCGCTGGTTTGAGCCACATCTTGCTGGGCGATCCGTTGCTGGTAAAGCTGCCACCAGGCGTCGATTGCGGGGCGGTCGAGGAACAAATCACGCAGGGTCGCAGCGCCTTGGCCGGCGACGGCGTGGCTCAAGCGGCGCCAAAAAATGGGGTAATCCACCCGATCTTGTGCCAGCAGCGTTAAGACCGCGTCGATCAAGTCCTTGTCTTGTGGTTGGCTTTGTAGCAATCCAAGTTTGTCACGCATGCGTGCGCTCAGCGCTGAGGGAAAAACGGCTTTGTAAGACTCCAGTGCGGCCACGGCCAGTTCCTGATCTTCAATCAGGGGTAAGAGCGCCTGCGCTAGGCAAAACAAATTCCAGTAAGCAACCTGAGCTTGTTGGTTGTAGGCGTAACGACCCTGTTCATCCGAGTGGTTGCAAATATGGCCGGGGTTGAAACCGTCCAGAAACTGGAACGGGCCGTAATCGATGGTCAGGCCCAAAATACTCATGTTGTCGGTATTCATCACCCCATGACAAAACCCAACAGCCTGCCACTGCGCCACCATCTGCGCCGTGCGTTCGCTCACGGCCTGCAGTAACGCGGCGTAGCGATTGACGAATTGATCAGATTCTCGGCACTCGGGGTAAAACCGGTCGATCACGTAATCGGCCAACTGTCTCAGTTGTTCGTGCTGACCGCTGTAGCTGAAATGCTCAAAATGCCCGAAACGGATAAAACTTGGCGCTACCCGTGTCACCACGGCTGCAGTTTCCAGGGTTTCGCGCCGAATCGGCGCGTCAGAGCCGGTGACGCACAGCGCGCGCGAGGTCGGAATACCCAGTCCCGCCATGGCTTCGCTGCATAAAAATTCGCGGATGCTGGAGCGCAAAACAGCCCGACCATCACCCATTCGGGAGTAGGGCGTCCGCCCCGCACCTTTGAGCTGGAGCTCCAGGCCGGCACTGGTTTCACCCAACAACAGGGCTCGCCCATCACCGAGCTGCCCGGCCCACACGCCAAACTGATGGCCACTGTAAACACTGGCCAGGCTCTGGGTTCCGACCAGCTTGGCATTACCGCTCAGGGCTTGCAACAGATCGGCGCTTTCCAGCCAGCTTGGCGAAAGACCGATTTCCTGCGCGACCCGCTGGCTGCGACCCACCCAGTAGGGCGAGGGCAAAGGCTGGGGTGACAGCTCGGTATAAAATTTTCCACCCAATTGCGCGAAACTGTTGCGCCAAGTTAAACCAAGGTCAAGATCCATGGCCTGATTGTCGGGTATCTGAACCGCAACGCAGGCGTGGTGGCCAAGCAAGCTCAGGCGGTGTAGGGTCACCGTGTTGCGGGAACTTTGTCCCAGCCGGGACAGCCCCGTGCGGTTCATGGGAATTTGGTTTTTACAATCAAGGCAGAATATTCATTCCAACCAAGGGGAATTCTCATGAGTGCAGACTACCAAGTCACGGCCAACGTGGCCGTGATCACGCTGAACAATCCCCCGGTCAACGGACTGGGCTTGAGCACCCGCCAAGCCATTGCTGCGGGCCTGTCACAAGCCAATGTCGATCCATTGGTTCAGGCTGTTGTGATCACGGGTGCTGGCAAGGCCTTCTCGGGCGGTGCCGACATCAAGGAATTTGGTTCGGCCAAAGCTTTGCAGGAACCCAATCTCTTGAGCCTGATTCTGGCGATTGAAAACTCCAGCAAGCCGGTGTTGGCTGCCATTCACAGCGTATGTATGGGCGGTGGTCTGGAGTTGGCGTTGGCCTGTCACTACCGCATAGCAGCGCCTGGCTGCGCCGTGGCGTTACCGGAAGTAAAGCTCGGTCTAATCCCCGGCGCTGGGGGTACCCAGCGACTGCCACGGGTGCTGGGCGTTGAGACTGCACTGAACCTGATTGTCAGCGGCGAATCCGTGAAGAGCGAGGTGTTGGCCAGCCTGCCTGGTCAGAAACTCTTTGACAAACTGTCGTCATCCGCTGAAACGCTGGAGGCCGAAACGTTGGCCTTGGCCCAGTCTGTGGCGTCTGTGCGTCCTTTGCCTTTGGTGCGCAACCTGCCCTGCCAACATCCCAATAGCGATGCCTTTTTCCAGTTTGCTCGCAACACGGTCAAAGCCATGGCCAAAAATTTTCCTGCGCCACTCCAATGTGTCGAAGCCGTTCAAGCCTCGACCCGCAAGCAGTTCAACGACGGCATGGCCTTTGAACGAGAGACTTTCATCAACCTGATGTGGACGCCTGAGAGCCGGGCCCTGCGACATTTGTTTGGCGCTGAGCGCGCCGCGTCCAAAATTGCCGATGTTCCGCCCGATACCCCAACACGTGACATCAAATCGGTGGCGGTGATCGGTGCTGGAACCATGGGCGGGGGCATCAGCATGAATTTCCTCAATGCGGGGATTCCGGTTATGTTGCTTGAAACCCGGCAGCAAGCGTTGGACCGCGGCATCGCGACGATTCGTAAAAACTACGAAGCACAAATCAAAAAAGGCAAGCTCAAGCAGGACAAATATGAGCAACGCATGGGCTTGTTGAGCAGCACCTTGAATTACGACGATCTGCGCGACGTCGACCTGGTGATTGAAGCCGTTTTTGAAGATTTAGCCGTCAAGGAACAAGTGTTCCAGCAACTCGATCGTGTCATGAAACCCGGCGCGATTTTGGCCAGCAACACGTCAACGCTGGACCTCAACAAAATCGCTGGCTTCACGCAGCGGCCACAGGATGTGGTGGGTATGCACTTTTTCAGCCCAGCCAATGTGATGAAGTTGCTCGAAGTGGTGCGCGGCGTTAAGACTGCGAAAGACGTATTGGCCAGCGTCATGGCTTGCGCCAAGAAGATCCGAAAAACAGCCGTGGTCTCTGGCGTTTGTGATGGATTCATTGGCAACCGGATGATCGAACAGTACATAAGACAAGCTGGTTTTCTGCTGGAAGAAGGCTGCACGCCAAGCCAAGTGGACCAAGCCATCGAAAAATTTGGTTTTGCCATGGGACCGTTTCGCATGAGCGACCTGGCCGGCAACGACATCGGTTGGGCCATTCGCAAACGTCGTTACACCGAAAAACCCAATTTGCGCTACAGCAAAACCGCCGACTTGCTGTGTGAGATGGGGCGTTTCGGGCAGAAAACAGGTTCCGGCTGGTATGACTACCAGGCCGGTAAGCGCGATGCCATTCCTAGCCAGCAAGTGCTGGAGATGATTGAGCAACAACGTAAGACCTTGGGCCTACAGACCCGAAAAATAACGGCCGAAGAAATCGTGCAACGGCTGGTCTATTCACTGGTCAATGAAGCGGCTCATCTGCTCGAAGAAGGTATTGCCGCCAAAGCCAGCGACATCGACATGGTCTACATCACGGGTTACGGTTTCCCCGTGCACCGAGGCGGGCCCATGCACTACGCTGATCAGGTCGGCTTGTTCAACGTGGTGCAAAGCATGTCCCGCTTTGCCCAAAACCCCCACGACGATGCCAATTTCTGGCAACCCGCGCCCCTGCTGACGCAACTGGTGGCCCAGGGTAAAACCTTTAATTAAGGAGCATCACATGTCATCTGCTGTCATCGTCTCGACCGCCCGTACACCCTTGGCCAAGAGCTGGAAAGGCGCTTTCAATATGACGCACGGGGCCACTTTGGGTGGCCACGTGGTGCGAGAGTCGCTGGTTCGCGCCGGGATTGAAGCCGCTAACGTCGAAGACGTGATCATGGGCTGCGCCACACCCGAGGGCGCGACCGGCGCCAATATTGCACGCCAAGCCGCGCTGATGGCGGGCTGCCCGGTCAGCGTGTCGGGCATGACGATCAACCGTTTTTGCTCTTCAGGTTTGCAAGCCATTGCACTGGCAGCGCAGCGCATCATGAGCGGGGAGGGCGAGGTCTATGTGGCAGGTGGGGTGGAAAGTATTTCTTGTGTTCAGCAAGAAGCCAACACCCATATGTTGCGCGATCCGGCTCTTGAGAGCATCAAGCCCGAGATTTACTGGAATATGTTGCAAACGGCTGAACAGGTGGCCAAGCGTTACCAGATTAGCCGCGAACGGATGGATGAGTATGGAGCGGCCAGCCAGCAAAAAGCCTGTGCAGCCTTGGCTGAAGGGCGATTCTTGGCCGAGATTGCAGCGATCACCGTGACGGCCGGAGTCGCCGATCCGGTATTGGGACTGCGCAGCAGAGAGGTCACCATCAGCCAGGACGAAGGCATTCGCCAAGGAACGACGGTTGAGGCTATCAGTGGCATCCGTCCCGCTTTGCCGGGTGGCTTGATTTCTGCCGGCAACGCCAGTCAATTTTCTGATGGTGCTGGGGCTTGCGTTTTGACCAGCGAAACCTGGGCTGAGAAAAAAGGTCTACAACCGCTGGGCCGTTTTCTGGGGTTTGCTGTGGCCGGTTGCGAACCTGATGAAATGGGCATCGGCCCGGTCTATGCCGTACCCAAAGTGCTTGCGCGCCTGGGCTTGAAAGTCAGTGACATCGACCTGTGGGAGCTCAACGAGGCCTTTGCCGTCCAGGTAATTTACTGCCGCGACAAGCTGGGTATTCCCGCTGACTTGCTCAACGTGAATGGCGGCGCCATTGCGGTTGGACACCCTTACGGCGTCAGCGGCCAGCGTTTGACCGGACACGCCCTGATCGAAGGTCGTCGACGTGGCGCCAAACGCGTTTGCGTCACCATGTGTATTGGTGGCGGCATGGGTGCGGCCGGCGTGTTTGAAGTGCTTTGATGGCCAAAGCCAACACTGTGAAATGGATTGAGCGCCTGATCTGGGTTTATATCTATGGCGGTCTGCTGTCGATTGTCCTGTCGCTATTTGTGGCGCCCAGTAATGGGGCAAGCGCCAGCATCATGCAATGGGTCGGCGGTATTTTTGTTGTTATCGGCGTGACCTTGATCGGGGTCCGCTCAATTTTAAAAGTGGAAAAATGACCCGTACCATCCAACAACTTTTTGACCTCCAGGGGAAAACTGCCTTGGTCACTGGCGGCTCGCGTGGCCTAGGATTGCAAATGGCTCATGCGCTGGGTGAAGCGGGTGCAAAAATTATGTTGAGCTCACGCAAGGCCGAAGATCTGGAGCTGGCCGTCGCCGAATTGCAGGCCGACGGGATTGACGCGCGCTGGATCGCAGCCGATTGCGCCAAAGAGCAGGACATCCATCACTTGGTCGATGAAACCCTGCACCGCATGGGAAACATCGACATTCTGGTCAACAACGCTGGCGCCGCTTGGGGCGCTCCGGCCGAGGACCATCCGATTGAAGCCTGGGACAAAGTGATGAACGTCAACGTTCGCGGCTATTTTTTGATGAGCCAGGCGGTTGGCAAAAAAAGCATGATTCCGCGCAAGTCCGGCCGCATCATCAACATTGCCTCGATTGCCGGATTGGCCGGCAATGCACCGGAAATGAACACTATTGCCTACAACACCTCCAAAGCCGCTGTCATCAATTTCACCCGTGCTCTGTGTGGCGAATGGGGCAAGTACAACATCAACGTCAACGCCATTTGCCCGGGCTTTTTCCCCAGCAAGATGACCGCTGGAACGCTCAAGGCACGCGGAGTGGACAAGCTCGCCGCCCATGCGCCGCTGAAACGGCTGGGTGACGACGAAGACCTCAAAGGCCTGTGCGTTCTCTACGCGTCAGATGCGGGAAAACACATCACCGGCCAGTACTTGGCAGTTGATGGCGGCGTCAGTGCAGTGAAGGGGTCGGCATGAGCTTTGGTGTAGAAATTCCCTTTGTCAGCCACCTGGGGTTTGAGCTCAAGTTGTTTGAGGGCGGCCATTCGTTGATTGAGTTCACGCCCAAACCCGAACATCTCAATTCTTTTGATGTCACCCATGGCGGCGCCAGCATGACGCTGCTCGACGTTTCCATGGCCACTGCAGCGCGCAGTGTGCAAGACGACATGGGGGTGGTCACGATTGAGATGAAAACCAGTTTCATGCAAGCAGCCCGCGGCCCGCTGACGGCCAAAGGCCATTTGATGCACCGCACGGCGACCCTGGCTTTTACCGAAGCGACCATTTTTGATGCACAAGGACGCGCCTGCGCACACGCCACGGGCACGTTCAAATATGTCAAGCGCTTGGCCACCGGCGCCAAGAGTTCCAATCCGCTGAATGTGATTTCTACTGATTAAATTTTCAACTGGAATTGATCCATGCCAACCAACCAACAAATCATTCTCGACAGTCGTCCCCAGGGCACGGCCCAGGCCAGCAATTTCAAACTGATCCGCAGTGAAACCCCTGACTTGACTGAAGGCCAGGTGCTGGTGCGCCATCATTTTTTGAGTCTGGATCCCTATATGCGGGGCCGCATGAGCGAGAGTAAAAGCTATGCCCAGCCGCAGGCCCTGGGGCAGGTCATGATTGGCGGCACGGCCGGTGAGGTGGTGCAAAGCAAGAATCCCAAGTTCTCCGTGGGTGACCGTGTGGTTGGCATGGGGGGCTGGCAGGAGTTCAGCGTGGTCGATGCGGCACAGTCCGCCACCCTGCGCAAAGTCGATACCCAGCACATTGGTTTGAGCCATTATCTCGGTGCGGTTGGTATGCCCGGCGTCACCGCTTGGTATGGGCTGGTGAAAATTATTGAACCTCAAGCCGGTCAAACCGTGGTGGTCAGCGCCGCCACTGGCGCAGTGGGCAGTGCGTTTGCGGCCTTGGCCAAAGCCCGAGGCTGTCGGGTCGTCGGCATTGCGGGTGGGGTAGACAAGTGCCATTACGCGCAGACTGAACTCGGCTTTGATGCCTGCGTTGACTATAAGCAGTATGAAGATGCTTCCTCCCTGTCCAAGGCGCTCAAACAAGCCTGTCCTGACGGGATTGACGGCTATTTCGAAAACGTTGGCGGCATGGTGCTCGACGCTGTCATCCAACGCATGAACCCTTTTGGCCGGATTGCCGTGTGCGGCATGATTTCGGGCTATGACGGTGCGCCTGTGCCCTTGAGCTATCCGGCACTGATTCTGACCAATCGCCTGCGACTGCAAGGATTCATCGTCAGCGAACACATGGAATTCTGGCCTGAGGCGCTCAAAGAGCTGGGCCAGCTGGTCGCCAGCGGCAAGTTGCGGCCCCGCGAAACCGTTGCGCAAGGTCTGGCAGCTGCACCCGAGGCTTTTCTGGGTTTACTCAAAGGCCGCAATTTTGGCAAGCAGCTGGTCAAACTGTGATCAGAGATTTCGCTAACAAGACCGCCGTCATTAGCGGCGCCGGTTCGGGTTTTGGACTGGAAACGGCGCGCTTGGCCGCCGGCCTGGGAATGAATCTGGTGTTGCTCGATGTGCAACAAGACGCGCTCGACCAGGCGGCCCAGGAACTGCAATCGGGCGGCAGCAAGCTGTTGGCGATCCAGGTCGATGTGTCCAACGCCGGCGAAATGGAGCAGATGGCGCAGATGGTGGCGCAACGCTTTGGTGCGCCGCACTTGGTGTTCAACAATGCCGGGGTTTCGGTCGGTGGCCTGGTTTGGGAAAACACGGCGCAGGACTGGGAATGGGTGCTCGGCGTTAACCTGATGGGCGTGGTTCATGGCGTCAGGCTGTTGACGCCCATGATGCTGGCGGCGGCCAAGCAAGACCCTCATTACCAGGGCCATATTGTCAACACGGCCAGCATGGCCGGTCTGCTCAACCCGCCCAATATGGGGATTTACAACGTCAGCAAACACGCCGTGGTTGCTTTGAGCGAAACGCTGTACCAGGATTTGGCCCTGGTCACCGATCAAATCAGCGCCTCGGTGCTGTGCCCCTTCTTTGTCCCGACCGCAATCAGCAACAGCCAGCGCAATCGCCCGGCTGAGTTGGCTGCCAATCCGTCCAGCCCAAGCCAATTGCTGGGTCAGGCCATGAGCGACAAAGCGGTGCGCTCGGGCAAGGTCTCGGCCAGCGCGGTGGCGCAGCTGGTGTTTGACGCTGTCAGGCAAAACCAGTTCTACATTTACAGCCACCCCAAAGCCATTGCCTCGGTGCAGACCCGGATGGAAGACATCCTGTTGCAACGCAACCCGACTGACCCTTTTGCCCACAAACCGGCGCTGGGGGAGGAATTGCGCTCAGCCCTGAGAGCTGTTTAGCCGCGGGTCTGTGCGGCATATTTTTTTAACCTGATGGAAATTCAATGAGCATTCAACTCTACAGTTTTGACACCCCCAACGCGCGCAAGATCAGCGTGGCGCTGGAAGAAATGGGCCTGGCCTACGAGGTCCATGTGGTCGATATCGGCAAGGGCCAGCAATTTGAACCCGAGTTCCTGAAAATCAGCCCCAACAATAAAATCCCGGCGATTGTTGATCCCGAGGGGCCCAAGGGTCAGCCGATCAGCGTTTTTGAGTCGGGCGCTATTTTGCTTTATCTGGCTGAGAAAACCGGCAAGTTCATGCCGAAAGATCCGGTGGCACGGGTTGCAGCACTGGAATGGTTGATGTTCCAGATGGGTGGCTTTGGTCCGATGCCTGGCCAGGTTCATCATTTCCTGGGTTTGAGCGATGAGCGCGAACAAGAATACGGCTTAAAGCGTTACATGGCTGAGACCCGACGCTTGTACAACGTGATGGACCAGCGTTTGGCCTCGCATGAATTCTTCGCTGACGAACTTTCGATTGCTGACTTTGCCATCCTGGGCTGGGTCTGGCGTCATCCACGGCACAAGGTCGACCTCAACGATTTTCCCCATGTCAAACGTTGGTTCAATACGCTGATGGCGCGCCCGGGCGTGGCCAAAGGGTTTAGCGTTGCCTTGAAATAGACGGCGGTGAAGCTGCAGCGCAACCCTCGCGCTTTATTGACGCCCGCCATGCACAAGGTGCTCGAGGGCATGGCACGGGCTGGTCATGTACCGCTGCATGCCTTGAGCCCACAACAAGCCAGGGCCGCTTACGAGGCCGGTGCCGGTGTCTTGGAAATTCCTTCGCACCCACTGTCCCGGGTTGAGGATTTCACCCTGCCGGCACGCGACGCACAGGTGTTGGCAGCAAGACTCTATGCCCCCTCGCATGAAAAGCTGCCTTTGCTGCTGTTTTTTCACGGCGGTGGATTCACCGTCGGCTCCATTGCCACGCATGACGCACTGTGCCGAACATTGAGCCACTTGGCCCATTGCGCCGTGGTCTCGCTGGACTACCGCTTAGCACCCGAACATAAATTCCCGACCGCAGTCAATGACGCGTGGGATGCATTGCAATGGTTGGCGCGTTATGCCGATCAACTGGGTTTGGATCCCAATCGTCTGGCACTGGCCGGTGACAGCGCTGGCGCCACCTTGGCCACCGTTTGCGCCCTGTTGGCACGCGATGTACACATTCCCATTGCGCTGCAGTTGCTGATTTATCCCGGTTGTGCTGCGCACCAGGAAACGCCTTCGCATCAAACTTTTGCCAAAGGTTTTCTGCTGGAAGAAACCCACATCAATTACTTCTTTAACCACTACCTCAATCACAGCGCTGAGCGTGATGACTGGCGGTTTTCACCACTCAATGCTGACGAGCTCGAAGGCGTGGCGCCAGCCTGGATCGCGCTGGCCGAATGCGATACCTTGGTCGATGAAGGGATACTCTACGCTGACAAATTACGCATGGCCGGTGTGTCGGTGGATCTGGAAATTTACCGGGGCATGGTCCATGAATTCATCAAAATGGGACGCGTGATTCCAGAAGCGCGACAAGCCCAGTTGGATGCGGCACGGGCTTTGCGCCAAGCGTTTTCCTGATCGATTTAAATCTATTTACTATTGGCCATGCACCAGAAAACCACGGTCAGACGCAAAGATTTTCGCTTCCAGCATCGGCTACGGGTGCGCTGGGCTGAAGTGGATATGCAAAAAATAGTGTTCAACGCACATTACTTGATGTACTTTGACACCGCCATGGGCGATTACTGGCGCGCCCTGGCCTTGCCCTACGAGGCCAGTATGCTTGCGCTCGGTGGTGATTTGTATGTCAAGAAAGCCAGTCTCGAGTACCACGGCTCGGCACGTTACGACGATCAGCTCGATATCGGCCTTCGATGCACCAAAATTGGAAATTCTTCCATCCTGTTCACGGCTGGCATTTTTCGGTCTGACGATTTGCTGGTCAGCGCTGAATTGTTGTACGTTTTTGCTGATCCATTGACACAAAAATCACAAGCCGTTCCGACTAATCTACGCGCAATTCTGGATGGTTTTGAAGCGGGCGAACCGATGCTGAAAGTAGTCGCAGGGCCTTGGTCTGAACTCAGAGAAGCAGCGCGCAGCCTGCGCAGTGAAGTGTTTTTGCAAGAGCAGCGCATCCCTATTGAGCTGGAGTGGGACGACGCTGATGAAGCTGCGCTGCATGCCGTGGCTTTCAACCACTTGGGCGCAGCCGTGGCTACCGGACGTTTATTGCAGCACAGCCGCGGTATTGGAAAAATAGGCCGGATGGCTGTGACCCGGGTGCTGCGCGGTACCGGTGCCGGTCGCCAGATTTTGCAAACCCTGGTGCAAGCCGCCACGCATCGCGGCGACCGGGAACTGCTGCTGCACGCCCAAACCAGTGCCAAAGGCTTTTACCAAGCACAAGGCTTTGCTACCCGAGGCGAACTGTTCGACGAAGCCGGGATCGAGCACATCGAAATGTTCAAGACACTGAACCCAGCCGAACTGACTTGAGTCAAATGTCTTCGAGCAAGGGGTAGGGCAGGGTCTGCAAAACCAGTTCGGGACCGCTCATTGCGCCCAAATGAAGCTGGCCTTGGGCAGCACTGGTCTGGATCGAAATCAGGGCGTCAAAACCACCGAACGGCGACTCTGCAGCCTGGACCACGATGCCACAGGGCTGACTCGGGTCGTTCAACTCGAACAGTTCATCACTGGCTTGCAGAGCCTGTGCGCAATGCGCCAGATAAGTGCGCCGCTTAAGAACGCCGCGAAATTGGCTGCGTGCCACGACCTCTTGACCCGGGTAACAACCTTTCTTGAAATTCACCCCCCCTAGCGATTCGTAATTAAGCATTTGCGGAACAAAGGCTTCGACAATCGGCGCGCTGACAGTTGCCACACCCGAGCGAACCTCAGACCAAAGCCAGTCGGCGTAACGCAAGGCTTGTCCTAGCGGCGCGGGTTCAGTCGACGGCGCCAGCCACAAGGCTCGGTTCACGCCGTCTGCCGGGTACAGACTGACAATGCTGACCTCGCCTTGCTCAATTTTGCGCCAGGGTGGGCTGGCCCTGCCTAAGCCTTGCTGGGCTGCAGTGCCAGCCAAACCGTAGAGCGTGAAATCAGCACTGGCATCGCTCAGCTTGGCCTTAGCGCGCATCACAAACATCGACAAACGTTTGAGGGTGGCGGCTAGCAAGTCTTTGCTACAAATGAGCAAAACTTCGGTTTCACTGCGTTTCACACCGATGAAACTCGCTTGCATCCGACCCTTGGCCGAACAAAATGCTGCAAGCCGTGCCAGCGATGGGTCGATCAGGGCAAAGTCCTGCGTCAACTGAGCTTGTAAAAATTTGACAGCTTCCTCGCCTTGCGCCCGAATCACGCCCAGATGGGGCAGGGCAACAACACCTTCGATCTCTTTGTTTAATTGCAGGTTCATGTTGTGAATTATCCGAGATTGGCCATTAGGGCGTGTGTGCATGGCGAGGCGAGTTGCGAGGCAGTTTGGTGGGTCGTGAGGAGTTCATAGCCACGCTATGGACGACGAGGGAGCCGCCGAAATGGCTGCAAATCGTCCGTCAGGCACCGCGCAGGGCCGAAGTCCCGCTTAATGGCCAATCTCGGATTATCATCGCCCATCATTGGCTTAAGGGTGCTAGGGCTGTGCGAGGTTTTTTCTTGATGCTGCTATTGGCCCTGGGCCTGTCTCTGGGGTCCTCGGTCTGGTGGGTCAATCATGCGTTGACCTTGAACGCCGAACTGGTTGATCTCACTGTGGACAAAGGGACCTCAGCCTATGGCGTTGCCAACGCTGTGTCCGCCGCCGGGGTGAAGGTCAACCCCCTGCTGTTGTACGCCTGGTTTCGTTTGTCGGGTCATTCTCGTCAGATCAAGGCCGGCAGCTATGAAATCGTTCCGGGCGCGACACCGCGCAGTTTGTTGCGAAAATTGGTCAACGGTGAGCAAGCTTTGCGCTCTGTGACCTTGGTTGAGGGCTGGAACTTTCGCCAGTTGCGTCTCGCGCTGCTGAAATCGGATCGACTCCAACCCGACACCCAGCACTGGTCGGCCTCGCAGTTGATGGAGAAACTGGGTCGCCCTGGCCAGCATCCAGAAGGCCGATTTTTCCCAGACAGTTACAGCTATGCCAAAGGAACGAGCGATCTGCTGATCTACCAACGCGCTTTGCAGGCCATGGATTTGCAATTGAAAGCGGCTTGGGAGCAGCGCAGCGCCACGAGTCCTTTGAAATCGCCCGAACAAGCGCTGATTCTGGCCAGCATCATTGAAAAAGAAACTGGACGCCCGCAAGACCGCAGCCGGATTGCAGCTGTTTTCTCCAATCGCTTGCAACTTGGCATGCCCCTGCAAACCGACCCCAGCGTGATTTATGGAATGGCTGAGCGTTTCGACGGTAATTTGCGTAAACGTGATTTACAAACCGATACGCCCTGGAATACCTATACCCGTGGCGGTTTGCCGCCGACACCGATCGCCATGCCGGGTAAAGCATCCTTGCAGGCTGCGGTTCGCCCCGAAACCAGCAAAGCCTTGTACTTTGTGGCCCGCGGCGACGGCAGCAGTGAGTTCAGTGAGACGCTGCAAGCGCACAATCGGGCAGTTAATACCTACCAGCGGAAAAAATGACTATGGCAACGGGCGGGCTTTTCATCAGTTTTGAAGGCATCGATGGCGCTGGGAAATCGAGCCACATTGAGGGACTGGCGCAGTTATTTCGCGACCAGGGACGAATTGTCTGCCTCAGCCGTGAACCCGGCGGTACCGCCTTGGCTGAGAAACTTCGCACCATGGTTTTAAATGACGAGATGGACGCCATGACCGAAGCTTTGCTGGTGTTTGCTGCCCGTCGCGATCATTTGTGCCAGCGCATAGCGCCGGCACTGGCGCGCGGTGAAGTGGTTTTGTGTGACCGTTTCAGCGATGCCACGTTTGCTTACCAGGGGGCAGGCCGGGGCTTTGATTGGCAGATCTTGTCAACGCTCGAACGTTGGGTCCAACAAAGCCTCGACAGCGATCTCATCCGACAGCCAGACCTGACACTGTGGTTTGATTTGGCACCGGAAATAGCGGCACAACGACTCGAATCTGCCCGGGCTCCGGATAAATTTGAATCACAACCACTTGAATTCTTCCGGCGTGTTGCAGCCGGTTATGCCCAGCGCATGCAGGATTTCCCCGAGCGCTTTGCGCGCATTGTTGCCGACCAGCCACGGGCATCAGTAGCCGCTCAGGTTTATGGTGTTTTCCAGTCCAGAGGCTGGTTGCGATGAGCAGCCTTGCGCCCTGGATTGCGGCCCAGACCGAACGACTACTCCAGCAGTCCGGTCACGCATGGTTGTTGTACGGCCCCTCGGGCCTGGGACAGTACAGCCTGGGCCTGTCTCTGGTCCAAGCTTGGTTGTGTGACCAGCCGACCAGTCAAGGGGCTTGTGGTCACTGTGCCAGTTGCCATGCCATCGAAGTCCGAATCCACGCTGATCTGTGCTTATTGATGCCCGAGACGGTGATGTTGGACTTGGGTTGGCCTTTGAGCGAAAAAGCCCAAGCTGAAATCGACGACAAAAAACGCAAACCCAGCAAAGAAATCCGGGTTGATGCTCTGCGCGATGCGATCGAATTTTCCCAGCGCACCAGCGCCCGCGGCAAAGCCAAGGCCGTGTTGATCTATCCGGCTGAGCGCATGAATACCGTCACGGCCAACGCCTTGCTCAAAACGCTCGAAGAGCCGCCAGGGGATGTTCGTTTTGCACTGGCTACTGAAGCTGCACACCAGTTGCTGCCTACGATCCGCAGCCGTTGCCTGGGTCACCGCATGCCTTGGCCAGAGCCAGCGGCGGCACACGCTTGGTTGCTTTCCCAAGGCATCGCAGACGCAGACGCTCAAACCGCTTTGCGCGCTGCTGGTGGCAGGCCGCAGGACGCGCTGCTGTTGGCGCAAGCTGGCGTCACACCGTGGTCGACCCTAGCCAAGGCGATTGAGCGGGGAGACATCAGTTTTTTCAAAGAGTGGACACCGGCCCAACTGGTCGATGCCCTGCACAAACTATGTCATGATTTATTGACGCTCAAAGCCGGTTCAACGCCGCGTTTCTTTGCGCCACAACTGCTACAACCCATGGGATCTTGGACCAGTCTGAGTCAATGGGCCAAGGAACTGAGCCAAACCCAGCGGACACTGGAGCATCCATTCAATTCAGGCTTAATGCTCGAAGCCTTGATCAGTCAAGCTCAAAAAGCCCTAAACTCAAGGACCTGAGTAAGAAGCCCCATGTCCAGCTTAGCCAAAGCCCCACCTCGACCCACGGTCATACAAGTGTCCTTCAAGGACTCGGCTGAGTTATTTGACTGTTATATACCGCAGTTTGTCGATGGTGGAATTTTCATCGTGACCGCACGTGACTTTCAACTCGGCGATGACATCTACTTGTTGCTCACCCTGCTGGATGAACCACACCGCTATCCGATTGCGGGAAAAGTATCTTGGATGACACCCGACAAAGCCGCAGGCGGACGCTCGCAGGGCGTGGGTATTCAATTTCCTAAAGACGAGAGGTCATTGGCACTCAAGCTCAAAATCGAGGAAATTTTGACTGCTTACCAGAGCCCTAACCCGCATACCCAGACGTTTTGAGATGTTTACCGATTCCCACTGCCACCTCACTTTCCCCGAACTCAAAATCCAGCTTCCTCAAATTCGCCTAGCCATGGCGCAAGCCCGGGTCGATCGTGCTTTGTGCATTTGTACCCGAATTGAGGAATTTGAAGAGGTTCATGGATTGGCATTGCAATTCGACAATTTTTGGGCCACTGTCGGTGTCCATCCCGACAACGACGTTCCTTCTGAGCCAACGCTGGACGATTTACTGAGCCGAGGCAGTTTGCCTAAAGTACTGGCCTTGGGTGAAACCGGTTTGGACTATTACCGACTCGAAGGCCGCAGCGTGGCCGACATGGAATGGCAGCGTCAGCGCTTTCGAACCCATATTCGGGCCGCACGTCAGTTACAAAAACCCCTGGTCATCCACACCCGCAACGCTTCTGAGGACACTTTGGCCATCGTCAAGGAGGAGGGCGAAGACGGCACATTGGACAGCGCCGGTGGCGTTTTTCATTGCTTTACCGAAAGCGCTGCAGTGGCCAAAGCGGCACTCGATTTGGGTTTTTACATTTCTTTTTCCGGTATTTTGACTTTTAAAAATGCCCAGGATCTCAGGGATGTCGCTGCATTTGTCCCGCTAGACCGTCTTTTGATCGAAACCGACAGTCCGTATCTGGCACCCATCCCATTTCGAGGCAAGACCAACAACCCGTCTTATGTGCCCTACGTGGCGCAGCAGTTGGCTGAATTGAGGAAATTACCGGTTGAGGAAATAGGGCGGCTCACAAGCCAGAATTTCAACCATTTATTTAAACCTGAAATTCCTAATATTTAACATGAAGAAATTTCTCTACTTCATTGTTTTATATGTATTTTCAGTCTGTCACGCTGGTTCTTACGACGATTATTTTAAGGCCATTCAATTCGATGATGCGGCCACCGTCAGTCAGTTGTTACGGCGTGGTTTTGACGCCAACACGCCCAATCCACAAGGCGAGAACCCCTTGTTACTGGCGCTACGCACATCTTCGCTCAAGGTGGCGGCGGTATTGATTGCTTGGCCCCAGACCACGGTTGAGAGCCGCAACACCAATGACGAAAGCCCCTTGATGCTGGCCGCTTTAAAAGGTCAATTGCAGCTGGTCGAGCAACTCATCGCCCGAGAAGCCGATGTCAACAAGCCTGGCTGGACACCCTTGCATTACGCTGCGACAGCTGGTCAGGTTGCTGTGATCCGCTTGCTGCTGGAGAACGACGCCTATATCGACGCCAGTTCGCCCAATGGGAGTACACCCTTGATGCTGGCCGCCATGTACGGGACGGCTTCGGCCGTGAAATTGCTGTTGGAGGAAGGTGCCGACCCAATGTTGACCAATGAGCGTGGGCTCACAGCCCAGAATTTTGCCCAGCAAGCCAAGCGCGATGAGTCTGCCGCCATCATTGGCGCATTTGTTGCCGCCCGTCTAGCACGCGGCAACTGATTCTTTGATTGGATTTGAGCCGTGGATTCTTCACTCAACAATACTTTGGTGGCCGCTGTCGCATTTGCTGCGACTTTCTTGGGTGTGCGGGCTTTTGCCTTCTTCAAAACCCGACGCCAAGCACGCCGTAACGCAGCCTTGCGCCAGTTGACCAAGCCAGACGAAGCCCCAACCAATGTAGTGCGTCCATTTAACCGCTCCAAGCGCAAACGGCTGGAGCGCGATTCTGCAGCGCGCTAGCCCCCTTGACAGCGATTATCACTTCATACGATGTATATTATGTTAACTAAAGAATCAAGATACGATGTCGGCGATTTAACCGTGTTTGCCAACACACTGCTCTGCCGCGCAGGCATGGAGCCGGACAAAGCCCAAACCGTCGCCGAGATTCTGGTTGAAGGCGACTTGATGGGACACGATACCCACGGCCTGGGCCTGTTGCCGTCTTACCTCGATGAACTCGAGAAAAACGCCATGACACCCCGTGGTGAACCTGAAGTGGTTTCCGACTTTCCGGCCGCCTTAACCTGGGACGGCATGCGACTGCCCGGACCCTGGTTGGTGGTCAAAGCGATGGAAATCGCCATGCAACGCGCAAGCAGTCAAGGCAGTTGCACCGTCGTGATTCGGCGCAGCCACCACATTGCGTGTCTGGCGGCCTACCTGAAGCGAGCGACTGATCAGGGCATGCTGATGCAGTTGCACTGCTCTGACCGCAATTCGGCCAGCGTTGCGCCTTACGGCGGCTTGGATCCAGTTTTCACACCCAACCCGATGTCGATCGGCATCCCGACCCAGGATATTCCGCTGCTGATCGATGTGTCGACCTCGGCTACCACCAATGGATTGACCAAGCGTTCGCATACTGAAGGCAAGCTGCTGCCTGCGGCCTGGTTGATGGATGGTTTTGGCGCCCCCAGCAACAACCCCGCCGTGCTATTTAATGAGCCGAAGGGAACCATTTTGCCGCTGGGCGGGAAAGATTCAGGCCACAAAGGCTATGGCTTAACGCTGATGGTCGAGGCCTTGACCGGTGGTCTGGCCGGTCATGGTCGGGCTGATGCTAAAGAAGGCTGGGGCGCCACCGTGTTTTTGCAAATCATCGACCCGCGCGCTTTTGCCGGGCTCGATGCTTTCACCCGCCAGACCTCAACCGTTGCCGCGATGTGCCGCGCTTCGCGCCCGGCCAATGCCGGACAAGCGGTACGCACGCCCGGAGAAAGAGGCTTGGCCTTGGCTAGCCTGCAAAAAGAACAGGGCTTGGCGCTCTACCCCAGCGTGCTGCCGGGTTTGGCAGTTTGGGCTGAGAAGTTCAAGGTAGCCCTGCCCCAGGCCTTGGCCTGAAATTCGGAATCAACCCCAGTACAACAAGGCATCGCGCCCATTGACGATCAATTTGACTTTTTCCCCAACCGGTAACAACACCTTGGTTGGCACATGACCAAAAGGCAGGTTGCTCAGAACAGGAATTTTCAGCTGTCCGCGCAACCAACTCTGCACGGTTTTGAGACTGAAGCCTTTGTCATGGGAACTCAGTTTGTAATCGGTAAATTGACCCAAAACAATTGCTTTTTGCTTGGCCAGAATGCCCGCGTGGAGCAACTGCGTCAACATCCTTTCAATGCGGTAAGGATGTTCGGCAATATCTTCCAAAAATAAGATGCCGCCCTTGATGTTCGGGAAATAAGGTGTTCCCAACAGTGAGGTCAAAATGCTCAGGTTGCCACCCCACAACACAGCCTCTTTCAAGGTGTAGTCAGCTTGGGTTGGGCTCAACTCAGCGGGATTGATTCGGTCTTGCCGCCAACCCGCACCCTCCCCCGTACCGCATGCCAAATCATCAAAACAGGCTTCCATGATGTCGTCTGGGGTGCCAGCCACGCCAAAGCCTTCACACAGGGAAGGACCGGCCCAAGTCACTGCACCAGTCTGAGCCAAGACAGCGCACTGCAAAGCGGTGAAGTCACTCATGCCAACGAATTGCATCCCTTTGTCAATCGCCCGTGCCAGCGCTTTGCAAGGCAATTTGGGCAAGAGACGGGTTAGCCCATAACCCCCGCGCGAAATTAACGCGATGTCAGCACCACTGGCAGCGGCCCGCACAATGGCTGCAAGGCGGGTCTCATCATCGCCGGCAAAGCGCAAATGACTCGCCAAAGCAGACTCGTCGACTTCAACCTGATGGCCCAGCAATTTGAGGCGTGCCAGGCCACGTCGAAATGCAACTTTGTCGCGCACTGCACCCGAGGGTGAGTAAATGTAAATATGTTTTTGAGTCACGTTGGAGATTATGGCAAGACCGAAGAGAAAGCGCGCAAGGCGGCGCGGTGGCCGGAGTCTGGAAAAGGCGCTTCCAAAGCTATCCGCTCGGCCTCATTCCAGACCAGCGCCGGAGCCAGTAGCATCTGCCCGCTATATCGCTGGTGCATGGCACGCGACAGCGCCAACCCCAGCGCATCGCCGGCATCTTGCAGTACCAGCACCACGTTTTTCAAATCGAGACGCTCAAGCAACTCCAGCAAATTTTGGTTCTGCCATTCAAGCCGGTGAAAGTTCACCCTTTTGGGCTTATCGCTTTTGCCAAAACCTATCAGATCGGGGGCCACGACGCGCGCACCTTGGGCCAGATAAGCAGGCAGCAGATGGCGAAAAACATAACTCCAGCCCGTCTTGCTGTGCAGACACAAATAAGTCAGGGCGGCGTCGGTCGGACCCTCATCGAGGTAATGCAGGCGCAAACCGTCGAGCGTTGCCAGGTCGTTCAGGTAATGCGGCTGCCAGGGGTAATCCGACAGATGGGCAAAGCAGCTATCCGGGGTACGCACAGCGTCTTCGCGCAACGGCCAGATTTTGATTCGGTTGTCGTCGCGCTTGGCCTGAAAAAATGTTTGCAGCAACTGTGCACATTCATCCGCCAAAATTCCGCCTTGCACCTGGGTTTGGTGATTCAGCAAAGGCTGCTCGAACAGGTTGATGACAGAACCGGCAGCGCCAGTCTTGGGGTCGTATGCGCCGAACACCACTCTTTTCAAGCGCGAATGCAGCATGGCGCCCGCACACATGGCGCAAGGCTCCAGCGTGACAAACAATTCGCAATCTTCGAGCCGGTAATTACCCAAAGTCAAGGCCGCAGCCCGCAAGGCCACCATCTCGGCATGCGCTGTGGGGTCTTTGTTCTGAATCGGCGCGTTCTGGCCACTGGCAATCACTTGACCGTCTTTAACCAGCACCGCACCTACGGGCACTTCGCCCGCTACGGCAGCACCATGGGCTTGCCGTAGCGCCAAGGCCATCAACTGATCGTCAGTTTGCATCTTGCTTGGGTTTGGAGCCTAAACCAAGTTTGTCCATCCAGTGCGCCAACGCCCGCTCCTGCTCACTGCCGCCAGAATAAACCGCTTTCATTGCATCATGGGCTTCTGGCCGGTGCTGATTGAGCTTGAGTTTGCATTGCAAGTCGGTGATCAAGAGCTCAAAACCCACAATGCCTGAGAGCATTTTTTGTTGAAATTCTTCGCCCAGACTGCGCCACTGTGCGGCGTAAGCCGGTTCGTGGTCAGCGATCAAGGTTTTAAGCAGCCTGTCCTTGGCCTGCGGCTCTTGCACCAAGCTGGCTTGTACCTTGCAATGCACGGCCAAATAACTCCAGGTCGGAACCCGCACCAGATCGGGATAAACCTGGGGCGACATATAGCTGTGCGGCCCTAAGAAAGTGACCAGCGCCGCCGGCCGGTCTTGCAGGTAACGCCAATGCGGATTAGGTTTGGCCACATGGCCTAGCAACACCAGTTGCGCGCCGCGCTCTTGCAAATGCAATGGGATGTGACTCACATAGGGCAGGCCACTGTCGTCGCAGCTGATCAGGCTGGCAAACGGGTAGGTGCGCATCAGCGCACAGGCGTGGTCTTGATCCCGGGAATCGAATTGTGGCGGCAGGTACATGGTGGGCTTGACTGTAGCAGTCTGCGCGCAAGCAGGGGCCGGCCTGACAAGTTGTATGATTTGCGCGATGAAGCTTCTGGCCAAAACACTGGCGATCGCCCTGCTCTACGTCGTTCTGGCGCAAATTGGGTTATTGGTCGCGCTGCCACCAGGCAACATCAGTATTTTTTGGCCTCCTGCGGGCTTGGCCGTGACTGCCGTCCTGTTATTTCGACGCCAAGCCTTGCCCGGTATTGCATTGGGCGCATTCAGCGCCAACTTGCTGGCTTTCCCGACCAGCAGCCTACTCAGCACGCTGTTAGTCTGCTTGACCATTGCCACCGGCTCGACCCTGCAAGCCTGGGTAGGCGCCCTTCTAATCAAGCGCATTCGGGTGCCAGCCATCACGGCACCCACCTGGGCCAGCATGACGATGCTGTTCCAACTCATCATCAGCATGGCCCTCGCCTGTTTGATTGCCTCCAGCGTCGGTCTGCTCAGCTTGCAACTGGCAGGCTTGCTCAAGACTCTGTCCTTCTTTCTGAGCTGGGGCGCTTGGTGGCTGGGTGATGTTTTGGGTATTTTGGTCCTGACCCCTTTGTTGCTGGCGCTCGCTAGCTTTTGGGGTTTCAAACCCGCGGTCAACAAAACCACTTTATTGACGTTTGGTTTGAGCGTGGGCGCGGCCGTTCTGACTTTCTCGTTCAGTTGGCAACTGGAAACCCAACGTTTCAGCCAAGCCCTGAACTACCGGACCCAAGAGGTCGCCGACGCTTTGCAAGTTCAGCTCAAACTCGCATCGAATGACATAGAAAGTGTGGCCCGTTTGGTCCAGGCCAATCCCCAACTCACGCGTCAAGAATTCAAGGCCTTTGTCAGCCCGCTGCTGCAAGGGTCGCAGGCCAATACGGCGTTACATGCCGTCTCGTGGAACCCGCGCTTTGACCCGGTCAGCCGCATCGGTTTGGAGCAACAAGCCCGCTCTGATGGACTGGCTAATTTTCAGTTTACTGAGCGCAATGCCCAAGGGCAATTGACTGCAGCCGGTCAACGTTCCGAGTACGTCGGGGTTTACTACATTGAACCGATGGCAGCCAATCAAGCCGCCTTGGGTTTTGACATCGCCACCCATCCAGCCCGGCGACCGGCCATTGAGCAGGCGCGTCGTCTGGGCCAGCCGGTGGCCACTGCACCGATCAAGCTGGTGCAAGAGCGCGGAGAACAAAAAGGTTTTCTTCTTCTCAATCCGCTGTTCTCACCAACCAGCCCCGGTGCCAACGCACAGCAACGATCGGAGCAGCTCCTGGGCTTTTCCGTCGGCGTATTCCGGATCGGCGATTTGCTGGAACAAGCCCTCGCTTCTTTGTCGGTGGGGGGTCATCATGTCTATCTGTTTGATACCAGCTTGGCCAGCGGCGAGCAGCTGTTGGCTTTTCATCGATCAAACAGCGATCCGGGTACTGGCGCGCCGCCCAGCTCAGGCCTGAGCCTCGAGAGCCTGAAAACCGGCTTGTATGACACGGCTGAAGTGCAATTCGCCAGTCGGCGCTGGCTGATCTTGGCCCAAGCCACGCCCGTGGCCATCGCCTCGGGTCGAAGTGCCGCACCCAGCTTGATGGCCTTGGCGATATTGTTGCTGGGATTGAGTTTGACGGCTTTACTGATCCAAGGCGAGAAAACTCGACAAGCCAACCAAACCACCTCGTTTGTACAAGCTCGTTTGACTGACGCGCTGGACAGCGCCAGTGACGGCATCGCTTTGTTTGATGCTGACCACTGCTTGATTCAATTCAACGACAGCTACTCAAAATTGATGGCGGTCCTGGGTGTGCAACCGCAGCTCGGCATCCAATTCGAGGACTTGATTGATGATGTGCCGCAAAGTGGTTACCAGGCACCGTTGGCCGAAAACAAAAAAGCTTGGCGGATCGCGCAGTTTCTAGCGTTGCAAAACATCGAGTATCTCGCCCACACTTCCGAAGGAGATCGTTGGTTACTCATTCGCCACTATCGCACCCGTGATGGCGGCACCCTGGTGGTTTTGAACGACCAGACCGAGGTCAAGGCCACCACCAACCACCTGCTCGAATCGCAAAAAATGGAAGCCGTGGGTCAAATGACAGGCGGGCTGGCCCACGATTTCAACAACTTGCTGGGCATCGTCATCGGCCGGCTCGACCTGCTGGCGGAAGAAACCGAGGTACAGCCCTGGGTCAAACGCGACGTGACAGTAGCCCTGAACGCAGCGTTGCGTGGCGCTGGTTTGGTCAAAAGCCTGCTGGCGGTGGCCAGGCGTCAACCGCTGCAAGCTCGCTCACTCGATCTCAATACGACGCTGACCGAGTTATTTGACTTGCTGCACAGCAGTGCGGGTGCGAGCAATGCGTTGCGGCTGAACCTAGAACCCGATTTGCCCGCCGTCTTGGTCGATCGATCGGGTCTGGAGTCTGCTCTGATCAACTTGGTGCTCAATGCGCGCGATGCCATGCCCCATGGCGGCCAGATCCAGATCGCTGCACATGCCAGCCAACAAAGCGCTGAGCAACTCAAAGACGCCGGACTCAAGCCAGGCAATTACGTCCATGTCAGCGTCACCGACAGTGGCCAGGGCATGGCCCACGATGTTCAGCAACACGCTTTCGATCCTTTCTTCACCACCAAAGAGCGTGGACAAGGCACCGGTCTGGGGCTGGCCATGGTGCTGGGTTTTGCCAAACAATCCGGTGGCAACGTCACGCTGAGCTCACAGCTAGGAAAAGGAACGGTGATTGGGTTCTACCTGCCAGTGGCGACCAGCGAGCCGATAGATACCCTTGCATCACCCGAGCAAGCCCTGCCTCGGGGTTTCGAGCGCTTGCTGGTGGTCGATGACGAGCCCGAATTGCTGGCGATGACCGCCGACTGGCTGGAGCGGCTTGGTTACCAAGTGCAAGCGTCGGCCAGCGCGACTGAGGCCCTGGAAAAAATAAAATCCGCCCACCCACCTTTTGATTTACTGCTGACCGACGTGGTGATTCCTGGTGGAATGGACGGCGCCGAGTTGGCCCGGCGTGCACTCGATTTCCAAAGTGATTTGCGGGTGATCTATCTCAGTGGTTTCCCCGAAATAGCCGGTCAGCGGGCTAACTTGTCACCCCTGATCGAAAAGCCCTACCGTAGACCGGTGCTGGCATTGGCGGTGCGACAACTGCTCGACCAGCGGCCTCAACCCAGTCAGCCCCTTGCTTGAGTTACCCGACCATGAATTCTGACCAATTAAACAGTCCCGACAGTGCGCGCAAGAAACACTTGTTGGTGATCGACGATGAGATCGAGATTGCAGACTTCATTGCCGAGGTGGGGAGCAGGATGGGTTTCGTCAGCACAACCTGCATCGATTCAACGGACTTGTCTGTCCACCTGAAGCAGATGCCCGATGTGATTGTTTTAGATCTGTCGATGCCAGGCGTTGATGGCATTGCTACCCTGCGCGATCTGGCTGAACGCAACTGCCAAGCGGGTTTGATTTTGATCAGTGGTTTTGACGCCAATGTGCTGCGTAGTGCTGCCAACATTGCTCAGATGCAGGGCTTGCGTGTCATCACCCATCTGGACAAACCCTTGCGTGTCGCCACCTTGCGTCAATGGTTGAGTCAGGAGCTTGCCCCTGCCCCTGCCCCTGCCCCTGCCAAGGCGATTGACGCACAGGACTTGCGTCGCGGCATCGAGGCTGGCGAATTAGAGGTGCGCTACCAACCTCAGATCACGCTGGCCGACGGGAAGTGGGTGGGTGTCGAAGCCCTGGTCACCTGGCAACACCCCCAACATGGTCGACTCCTGCCCCAGTCCTTCATTGCCTTGGCCGAAAGCAGTGGCTTAGCCATGCTGCTGACGCGCACGGTGCTGGAGAAAACCATCAGCGATTTTTCCAGCAGTCCCTTGAACACCGAGTTCAGCGGGACGGTATCGGTGAATTTGCCACCGGTGGCACTGAACGATAAAAATTTTCCGCAAGACGTCAAGCTGGTGTGCCAGCAACATGGTTTTAGTGAAAGTCGACTGATTTTTGAGCTGACAGAAACGTCGGTAGCGGCCGATCCGATCCAGGCAGCCGAAGTCCTGACCCGCTTGCGGCTCAGTGGCTTTGGTCTGGCCATCGACGATTTCGGCACCGGCCATTCGTCGATGTTGCAGTTGAAGTTGCTGCCCTTCACTGAACTCAAAATCGACATGAGTTTTATTCGCTCTCTGCTGACTGACTCGGTGTCGCAAAGCATCGTGACCAGCGCGATTGACCTGGGTCAGCAACTCGGCCTCACGGTTTTGGCCGAAGGTGTAGAAAACCAGGCCATCTATGACTGGCTCAAAGCAGCCACTTGCGACCGGGCCCAAGGTTGGCACATGGCTAAATCACTGCCAGCGTCGGAGCTGCTGGCCTGGTCGCAGCACTGGCTTAAAAGCCAAGCATGAACGCGGGTGACGGGTTCAGCGCTACCACCCCGCTTGCACTTTAAATCATTTTGAAGCACTCCTCTTCCTTCGCCTTGCGCCTCATCGTCATGGGGGTATCGGGTTGCGGTAAAACCACCTTGGCCACGGCGCTGGGTCAACGGCTAGGTCTGGCGATGGTCGATGGTGACGAGCTGCATTTGCCCCAGAGCGTGGCCAAAATGCGTTCCGGCCAGGCGCTACAAGACAGCGACCGCTGGCCTTGGCTCGACCGCATTGCGCAGTACCTGAACCAAAGTACTGACAGTCAAGGGCGGGTCGTGGCCTGTTCGGCACTGAAAAAAATTTACCGTGATCGGATTCGCCAGCAAAGCGGCCAGGTGTCGTTTGTATTTCTCCAGGGCGACTTTGCGCTGATTGAAAAACGCTTGCAGCAACGCGTTGGCCATTACATGCCAACCGACTTGTTGCAAAGCCAATTCCAGACGCTGGAAATACCCGGCGCGGACGAAACCGATGTGATTCATCTCGACAGCAGCCAACCGGTTGCGGTCTTGCTCGATGAAGTACTGGCGGCATTGCAAGCCCGTCGTCAGTTACGGGTCTGATTTTTGTACAGGACTGCCTATGTCTACTAATGTGCTCGATTCTTTTCAACTCCACGGACGACGCGCCCTAATCACCGGCTCTTCCGCTGGTATTGGACTGGCATTGGCCCAGGCTTTGGCTCAGGCCGGTGCCCATGTGATTTTGAACGGCCGCCGCTCGGACAAAGTGTTGAACGCCCAACAAGATTTACAGCGCCAAGGTCTGTCGGTCAGCAGTTCGGTGTTTGATGTGACCGATGCCGACAGTGTTCGTGCGGCCGTGCAACACATCGAGGCGCAAGGGCCGATCGACATCTTGGTCAACAATGCGGGCATGCAACTGCGTGGTCCCTTGCAAGACTATGACGATGACGACTGGCACACCATCATGAGGACCAATCTGGACAGCGTGTATTACGTCGGCCAGGCCGTGGCCAGAAAAATGATTGAACGCGGTGGCGGCAAGATCATCAACATTTGCTCGGTGCAAAGTGAGTTGGGCCGTCCCGGTATTGCGCCCTACGCAGCCACCAAAGGCGCCGTCAAAATGCTGACCAAGGGCATGGCGATCGATTGGGGCCAATACGGCATCAATGTCAATGGCATCGGGCCGGGTTACTTCAAGACCGAGCTGAATCAGAAGCTGGTGGACGACCCGACTTTCAGTACCTGGCTGTTGGGGCGAACTCCGAGTCGGCGTTGGGGCGATGTGCAAGACTTGGGCGGTGCAGCCGTGTTTTTGGCCAGCGATGCCTCACGTTTTGTCAACGGCCACATTCTGTATGTCGATGGTGGTGTGACCGCCAGCCTTTGAATCCCCTTATTCAGAAAGTCAGCCCTTGAAATCCGTCATCTGCCATTCAGCCAAAGACCTTCGCATTGAAAACACCGAGCTGCCAGCGCTGGGTGAGCAACAAATCAGAGTCCAGATGGCTTATGGCGGCATTTGCGGCTCCGATCTGCACTACTACCAGCATGGTGGTTTTGGAACGGTGCGCATCAAGCAACCGATCACACTGGGCCACGAAGTCTCGGGCATCGTCGACCAACTGGGTGCTGCAGTCAGCGGATTCCAAGTGGGCCAGCGCATCGCCATTTCGCCTTCGCGCCCCTGTCTGTACTGCCGCTTTTGTCAAGCGGGCCAGCACAATCACTGCCTGAACATGCGCTTTTACGGGAGTGCCATGCCTTTTCCGCATATCCAGGGCGCCTTCAGTGAGCAACTGATCATCGATGCCTATCAGGCGCATCCGATTGCTGACCACTTGAGCTTGTCTGAAGCGGCCTTGGCTGAACCGCTGTCGGTGGGTTTGCACGCCATCGCGCGTGCTGGCAGTGTGCTGGGCAAGCAAGTGCTGGTCACGGGTTGCGGTCCGATTGGCTCGCTGTTGATTGCTGCTTTACGCCGAGCCGGTGCGGCCCGTATCGTGGCGGCTGATTTAGCTGACTTGCCTTTGACTTGCGCTCAAGCCATGGGCGCCGATGAGACCGTCAACCTCAAAACCCAGGGCGCTGCACTTGACCGCTACAGGATTGACAAAGGGCAGTTCGACGTCGTATTTGAAGCCTCGGGCAGTGAAGCTGCGCTGCGTCTGGGTCTGGACTTGATAGCGCCACGTGGCGTTCTGATCACGGTGGGCATGGGCGGCGATATCAGTTTGCCCATGACCCAGGTGGTCGCCAAGGAAATTGAACTGCGCGGCACTTTCCGCTTTCATGGCGAATTTGCTACCGCCGTGCGCTTTCTCAACCAAGGTTTGATCAACGGCAAACCGGTCATCACCAAAATCCTGCCGATGCAGCGCGCCGTCGAAGCGTTTGAGCTGGCCTGCGACAAGCGTCAATCGTTGAAAGTGCAACTGGCTTTTGCCGACGCAGTTTAAAGATGGTTCCAACTTCCTGGTAAGTACAGCATGAGTCAAATGCAGATTGGTCTGGTCGGGCTGGGCGTCATGGGCGAAAACCTGGCGCTCAACTTGCTGCGTCATGGTTGCGCCATCAGTGGTTTTGATCTGGATGACGTCAAGCTTGCAAGTTTTGGCGTGCGCACCCAAGGCCAGTCTGCCCTGGCCGTTGACTCATTGGAGCAACTGGTGGCCAGTTTGCCCGCCCCGCGCTGCATCTGGCTGATGGTGCCGGCGGGTTCGGCCGTCGATGCCGTGTTGGCCCAGTTGCAACCGCTGCTGAGCGCGGGCGACGTGGTGATCGATGGTGGCAACACGCTCTACACCGATACCGAGCGCCGCATGACTGCGCTACATAGCTCGGGCATCCACTATGTCGGGCTGGGGGTCAGTGGCGGTGAAGCAGGCGCGCTGAACGGACCGGCCCTGATGCCCGGGGGTGATGCGTTGGCCTGGCCCAGACTTCAACCCCTGCTGCAAGCCATCGCTGCCAAGGCCGAAGACGGCCAGCCCTGCTGCGAATGGATGGGTCCGGGCGGCTCCGGTCACTTCGTCAAAATGGTGCATAACGGCATCGAATACGCCGATATGCAGACCATCTGCGAAGCCTATGACTTGATGCAAAACGTGTTGGGGATGTCTGCCCGCGAAATGAGCGACTGCTTTAGGCAATGGAACCAGGGCGAGTTGAGCAGCTATTTGATGGGCATCACAGCCGACATCCTGGCCTACACCGATCCTGAAACCGGCCAGCCCTTGGTCGATCTGATTCTGGACAGCGCCGAGCAAAAAGGCACGGGGCGATGGGCCAGCCAAGTCGCGCTGGACTTGGGGGTGGCTACCCCAACCCTGGTCAGCGCCGTGTTGGCCCGCACGCTTAGTTCCCTCAAGACCGAGCGGCTGCAAGCAGCCCAAGTCCTCTGCGGTCCCGCCAGCCCTCCCCTGGCAGAGCGGGAACAGGTGCTGGAAAAAATAAAACAGTCTCTGCTGGCGGCCAAAATTTGCGCCTATGCCCAAGGCTTTGGCTTGCTGCGGGCTGCTGATCGGCACCACCAGTGGCAACTGCCCTTACGTACGGTGGCCTCTGTCTGGCGCGCCGGGTGCATCATCCGTGCCCGCCTGCTGGACAACATTCGCCAAGCCTATGAACACACGCCTGATTTGAGCAACCTGTTGCTCGACTCGCATTTCTCCAGCGTTCTGGCCGATTGCCAACAAAGCTTGCGCGACGTGGTCGCAATGGGCGCCCAACATGGAGTGGCGATACCCTCTTTCATGAGCTCACTGAGCTACTACGATGGATACCGCTCGGCCCGACTACCCGCCAACCTGTTGCAGGCCCAACGGGATTATTTTGGTGCCCATACTTATCAACGCCTAGACCGACCGGGCCAGTTCCACAGCCCGTAGCAGAGTTGATTCACTGTGGTTCTATCTTTGCATCACGGATCGCTTTGGCCCATTTAGCCGTTTCAAGCCGGCTGCGCTGAGCCAAGGCTTCGGGGCTGCCTGGTTCCACCACGAAACCGATTGCAGCGAATTTTTCCTGCAAGTCCTTGCTTTGGGCTGCGCTGTTGATCGCTTGATTCAGCTTGGCCACGATTTCGGGTGGCGTGCCGGCCGGCGCGAACATCGCGAAGTAGGCGATCAGCTCGTAGTCCTTCAGGCCCAGTGCCTCGTTGACTGCGGGCAACTCCGGAATCGCCGGTGAGCGCTTGGCCGATGTCACGGCCAGACCACGGATTTTTCCAGCCTTGACTTGGGGCAGCGTGACCGCGAAGTCGGCGCTGAAAAGCATCACCTGGCCGCCGATCAAATCGATCATCGCGGCGGGGCCGCTTTTATAAGGCACGTTGGTCATCTCAAATCCTGCCATATTGGCCATCATCTCGGCCGATACCAGTTGCGAGGTGCTGGCGCTGGCGAACGTGATATGACCGGCCTTGGTTTTCCCCAGACTGACCAATTCGCGCAGGTTCTTGGCCGGAACATCGTTGTTGATGGCGATGATCAGCGGCACCGAGCCCAGGTAACCCAGTGGCGCGAAGGCGGTGTCCTGATCATAGGGGAGCTTTTTCATCAAGCTCTTCAAGGCAGCGTTTGTGCTGTTGGTGCCAATCAAAATCGTGTAGCCATCGGCCGGTGACTTGGCCACCGCATCGGCTCCCAGCATCCCGTTGACACCGGCCTTGTTCTCCACCACGATGCTCTGGCCCAAGGACTCGGCCATCTTGGCAGCGAAGGCGCGGCCAATCTGGTCGGTAGCGCTACCGGCAGCGAACGGAACGATCGCCTTGATCGGTTTGTTTGGATAGGGCTGGGCCAAAGCCACACCAACGCCAAGCATGGCGGCGAACATCAATACGAAAAAACGCAAAGCAAAGTGCATGGGATATTCCTTCTAAGTGTTAACAATGGGCATCAAGGCGACGACGTTGCCCACGTGTTTTATAGCCGATTACTCCCACTCAATCGTAGCTGGCGGTTTGCTCGACACATCATAGGTCACGCGGTTGATGCCGCGCACTTCGTTGATGATGCGGCCTGACACTTTTTTCAACAAGGCATAAGGCAGTTCAGCCCAGTCGGCGGTCATGAAGTCGCTGGTTTGTACGGCGCGCAGGGCCACCACGTAGTCGTAGGTACGGCCGTCGCCCATCACGCCCACGCTTTTAACGGGAAGAAAGACGGTAAAGGCCTGGCTGGTGAGCTCGTACCAGGTTTTACCGCTGGTTTCGTCTTTAAAATTGTGCAGCTCTTCGATAAAGATGGCGTCAGCCCGGCGCAGCAGGTCGGCGTATTCCTGCTTGACTTCACCCAAGATGCGCACGCCCAGGCCAGGGCCAGGGAAAGGGTGGCGATAGACCATGCCGTGTGGCAGGCCCAAGGCCACGCCGAGTTCGCGCACTTCGTCTTTGAACAGATCGCGTAGCGGCTCGAGCAACTTCAGGCCCAGTTGCTCGGGCAGGCCACCGACGTTGTGGTGGCTCTTGATGGTGACGGCCTTCTTGCCGCCCTTCCCATCTTTTGCGCCGCCGGACTCGATCACGTCGGGGTAGATGGTGCCCTGGGCCAGCCACTTGGCACCCTGGCTTGAGGCGCCCGAGGCCTTGAGCTTGGCTGCCTCGGCCTTGAATACTTCGACGAACTCTCGGCCAATAATCTTGCGTTTGGCTTCCGGGTCGCTCACGCCCTTCAAGTGTCCGAGAAACTGATCAGCAGCATCAACCCGAATGACTTTGGCGTGCAGTTTGCCGACAAACATGTCCATCACCATGTCGCCTTCGTTCAAGCGCAGCAAGCCATGATCGACAAACACGCAGGTCAACTGATCCCCAATGGCACGGTGGATCAGCGCGGCAGCTACTGACGAATCGACCCCGCCGCTCAGACCCAATAGCACCTCTTCGTCGCCCACCTGCTGGCGGATGAGTTCGACCGCCTCGGCAATGTGGTCGCGCATCACCCAGTCGGGTTGTGCGCCGCAGATCCCAATAACAAAGCGCTCCAGCAGGGCCGCGCCTTGCACTGTGTGCGTGACTTCAGGGTGAAACTGCAACGCGTAAAACTGGCGTGTTTCATCGGCCATGCCAGCAATTGGGCAGGAGTCGGTCGAGGCCATGAGCTTGAAGCCAGGCGGCAGCTCAGTCACCTTGTCGCCGTGGCTCATCCAGGCGTTAAGCATGCCATGACCCTCTGCCGTGGTGAAGTCGGCAATGTCTTTGAGTAGCGCGGTGTGGCCATGGGCACGCACGGCAGCAAAACCAAATTCGCGTTTGTTACCGGCTTCAACCTTACCGCCGAGCTGCTGCGCCATGGTCTGCATGCCATAGCAGATACCCAGCACCGGCAGGCCGAGTTCAAACACGGCATCCGGTGCTTTGTCGGTACTGTCTTCGTAAACGCTGGCGTGGCTACCCGACAGGATGATGCCTTTGAGTGAGCCGTCTTTGGCGTAGTCACGCAGCCAGTCCGAGGACACATCACAGGGATGGACTTCACAGTACACATGTGCTTCGCGCACACGCCGTGCGATGAGCTGCGTAAGCTGAGAGCCGAAATCGAGAATCAGAATTTTTTGATGCATGAGGCAAAGCGCCTATTGGGAAAAGAGGATGAGACCATGTTTTGCCGCCGGGCCGCCCCAAGGCAAAATGCGGCCCCCACTTCAGTCCGCCCGGTAATTCGGAGCTTCCTTGGTAATCTGCACATCGTGCACATGGCTTTCCCGGATACCGGCGGTGGTGATTTCAACAAACTCGGCCTGGTCTTGCATCTGTTCGAGCGTTGCGCAACCGCAGTAACCCATGCTGGCACGAATGCCACCGGCCATTTGGTAAACGATGGAAACCATTGATCCTTTGTAAGGAACTCGACCTTCAATGCCCTCAGGCACCAGTTTGTCGGCATTGGGGTTACCGGTGCTCGACTCCTGAAAATAACGGTCGGCACTGCCTTGCTGCATGGCACCAATGCTGCCCATGCCGCGGTAACTTTTGTAGCTGCGACCTTGGTACAAAATAACTTCCCCAGGGGCTTCCTCGGTTCCGGCAAACATGCCTCCCATCATCACCGTGCTGGCGCCCGCGGCGATGGCCTTGGCAATGTCTCCGCTGTAACGGATTCCACCATCAGCAATCAAGGGAATGCCACTGCCCTTGAGTGCGGTGGCCACGCTGTCAATCGCCATGATTTGTGGCACGCCGACCCCGGCCACAATTCGGGTAGTACAGATTGATCCCGGGCCGATACCGACTTTGACGGCATCAGCGCCCGCCTCGGCCAGGGCTAAAGCAGCAGCACCGGTGGCGATATTCCCGCCGATCACTTCGATATGCGGGTAGTTCTGTTTGACCCAGCGCACGCGCTCGATCACCCCATGGCTGTGTCCATGCGCTGTATCCACCACAATCGCATCAACCCCCGCACGCACCAGCGCCTCAACCCGTTCTTCGGTGCCTTCTCCCACACCCACAGCAGCACCTACGCGCAACTTGCCTTGGCCATCGCGGGCCGCGTTGGGGAAACTGGTTTGCTTGGTGATGTCTTTGACCGTGATCAGGCCCTTGAGTTCAAAACTGTTGTTGACCACCAGCAAGCGTTCGAGCTTGTGCTTGTTCAGCAGGGCTTTGGCCTCGAGCAAAGTGGTTCCGTCGGCTACGGTAATGAGCTTGTCGCGCGGGGTCATGATCTGACTGACAGCCAGATCGTAGCGGGTCTCAAAACGCAAATCACGTCCGGTCACAAGGCCGACTACTTTGCCCGCATCGCAGACCGGAAAGCCCGACACGCCGAGTTGCTCGGACAGCGCAATCACCTGGCGCACAGTGTGGTGGGGTGTGATGACGACAGGATCGCGCAAAACGCCAGACTCATAGCGCTTGACCTTGGCCACTTGTGCTGCTTGCTCAGCAGCCGTCAGGTTTTTGTGCACGATGCCAATACCGCCTTCTTGGGCAATGGCGATGGCTAGTCTGGCTTCGGTCACTGTGTCCATAGCCGCAGACACCAGAGGCAAATTCAGAGTGATATTGCGTGAAAACCGGGTTGTCAGAGAGGTGTCCTTGGGCAGGACTTGGGAGTACGCTGGCACCAACAGAACATCGTCGAAGGTGAGCGCTTTTCCGAGCAGGCGCATTTCAAAGCTCCAAATCGTGCATTGTACCCGCGCTCACGCTACACTGTTCGCATGCGTCAGATTCGAACTCTTATGGGGGCTTCCCTGATCTGCTTTGTGAGTCTATCCTCCGTCGCTCAGTGGCAGTGGATCGACCAGAATGGACGGCGTGTCTATAGCGACCGCCCCCCGCCACCGGAAATCCCGCAAAAAAACATAGTCCGACAAGCTGGGGCGACACGGCCTGACGACGCGCCCACGCCAAGCGCCAACTCAGAACCCAGCGCCACAGCATCGCCCCAGAGCGTCCCGGCTGCTGGGCAGCCGGCAGACCCCAAAGCCCTTGAGAAAGGCAGACTGGAGAAACAAGCTGAGAGCAACAAACGCAAAGCCGAGGAAGACAAGATCAACCAGATTCGAGCCGAAAACTGCCAGCGGGCGCAACGCGGGGTCATGAGTTATTCCTCAGGCGCGCGCATTTTCATCATCAACCCACAGGGTGAGCGCGAAGTGCTTGACGATTCAACGCGAGAATTAGAACTGCAACGACTGCACGCCATCATCGAGTCAGATTGCAGCGTGCCTCAGTAACCGGCTTTGGCTCCGACCCTTTTTTTAGCAAACAGCCCAGTGGTTTTGGCACCCTGCTTGGCAAACCTTTCACGCCGAGCAACTTTGGGGTCCACCTTCAAGGGCCGATAAATCTCCACCCGGTCGAGGTCTCTCAGGAGATAGCCGAGTTGGATTTTTCGACCCCAGACGCCTACGCTGGCGAGTTCAATTTCGCTCAGGCGCTGCATCAGTCCACAAGACTGCAAAGCTTGCAGCACCGAGCTGTGATCGGCCAGCTGCAGCACCATTTCTTCAACCTGACGTGCACGGGGCGAATACAGGACGCTGACCTGGATCGTCATCTCAGTCCCCGTAAACCTGCTGTGCTCGCTTGACAAAAGCATCGACCAGACTGGCTGCGATTTTGTCAAACACCGGCCCTACCATTCTGGACAAAAGTGCGTTGTCAAAACCATAGTGAAGTTCAAGTTCAACCCGACATGCACGCTGGCTTGAATCGGCCATAGGCATAAAACGCCAGAGCCCATCGAGCCGTGAAAAAGGGCCTTTCACCAGTTTCATGCTGACCTGTCGACCCGCGACATGCTGGTTTTGCGTTGTGAAGGTCTGATGGATACCGCTGAAGCGAATGCCTATTTCCGCCGTCATTCCGTCTGCGTCGCCGCTGATCACTCGCGCCTGCCCACACCAGGGAAGAAATTGGGGATATTGGGCTACATCAGTCACCAAAGAAAACATTTCATCGGCGCTGTACCAGATCAGGACGGACTTCTTTACGGTTTTCATAGAATACACAGGTGCGACGATTGTAGACAAACCTCTCTGGACTCATGGCCAAAAAACCCGAACCTGCTGGAAAACCCTCCCGGATAGCTGATAACAAAAAAGCCATCTTCAATTACTTCATTGAAGAACGCTTTGAGGCTGGCATGGTGCTTCAAGGTTGGGAAATCAAATCCCTGCGCGAAGGCAAGGTCCAATTAACCGATGGCTATGTGGTCATTCGTAACGGTGAATTGTTCTTGATCGGCTGCCAGATCAATCCCCTGAATTCGGCCTCCACCCACATCAGTCCAGACTCGGTACGAACCAAAAAACTGCTGTTGCACAAAGAGGAAATCAAGCGCTTGATTGGTAAAGTGGAGCAAAAAGGCCACACCTTGGTGCCGTTAAATCTGCATTGGAAAAACGGCAAAGTGAAGTGCGAGATTGCGCTGGCCAAAGGTAAGGCAGAGCACGATAAGCGTGACACGATCAAGGACCGCGAAGGCAAGCGCGAAGTCGAACGCGCGATGAAAAGCCGCCAGCGCTAACTCAAATCTCTCAGGGGATGATCGGCTGTTGGCCAAGGCGAATCAAAAAATGGCAAAACCATCTCGGCCTTGACCTCTTCGATCCGCGCCGGTTGCCATTTCGGCTGGTGGTCCTTGTCCACCGCAAGCGCCCGTATGCCTTCCATGGTTTCACTCTTTACCCCAAAGCGGTCCAAATGACGGGTGTTGAAACAATGGCGCACCAGGTCCCGCTCCATTCGCAAATCTTCGCCCAGATCGAGGGTTCGGGCCCGCCGAATTTGCGCCAAGGTCACCGCCAGCATCAGCGGAGAGGCACGGCGCAACTGGGATGCAGTTTGCTTAGCCCATTCGGAGCTGCTTGCCTCCAGGGCAGCGATGATGGCGCTCACGGTGTCGAGCGAAAAAATGCTGTCGATTTCAACCTGCTCCAGTGGCAATACTGCGCAGTCGCTGTTGCCGTAGCGTTGCACCCAAGCAGTCAGGCTGCTAGCCTGCGTCAAATCCAGGGTAGTCAACTCGTCCCAAGCCAAGCCCAATTGCGCTGAGTTAAGCATGACATCGGCCAGATTCAGGGCGATGGCATGCTGCGGGCTTATCTGCGCGCCACTTAAGGCCAACCATTCACCACTGAAACCCGGACAGCGACTCAGGAAGTAACCGCCACCCACATCAGGAAACAAACCGATATGGGTTTCAGGCATGGCCATCTTGGTCCGTTCAGTGACGATGCGCAGTTGCGCGCCTTGACTGATGCCCATCCCGCCGCCCATCACGATGCCGTCCATGAAAGCAAGATAGGGCTTGGGATAATGGTGAATCAAATGATTGAGGCTGTATTCCTCGGTAAAAAAATCTTCCAGTTGGGCGTCGGCGTTGAGCACGGCCTGATGGAAAAAACGAATATCTCCACCTGCTGAAAAAGCGCCAAAAGGAGAAACATCGCCACTGGTTTTATTTCTGCTTGAACCTCGGATTGCGACCAATTTGACTTGCTGCAGATCCTGCCAGCTGCGCAAAATCCGATTCAATTCGCGAATCATGCTCAAGGACAAGGCATTCAAAGCTTGGGGCCGGTTCAAGGTGATTAAACCGGCTTGTCCTCGAATTTCGCTGTGTATATCGCTCATGTTCTAGATTTTAAAATTTGGGTTGAATCAATTTTGACGCGCTCACGCCAGGCCCATACTTCATTGATGCTCAAAGCGAGTAAAACCGTTGAGCCCCCGAACAGAACCTGGCTGCTGGGCACTTCATTGGCACCCAGCCAAGCCCACAAAATACCAAAAATAATTTCCAACAAGGCCAACAAAGAAATTTCTGGTGCTTTAAGAACCCGTGCACAAATCACCGATAGGCTGCACGGGATGGCCAGCTGGAAAAGTCCCAGCAAAGCCAGCCAGCTGATGTCAGCCCCACTGGCCCGCAAAGGTAAGGCCAACGGCAGCGTCAGTAAGCTGGAGATAACGGCTCCCAGCAGAACTGCTGGAACCATATCGATGGTCTGTCCGTGGCTTTGACTGCGTTGAACCACGGTCCAGTTAAAGGCCGCTGCGATGGGCACACACAAAGCGACCACCGAGCCCAACAGGGCTGAGTTCTGTCCAAATTGGAGCTGTGCGCCGAACATCCAGGCTACGCCCAGCCCCGCCACGGCTATAGCCAACCAAGTCCGAAAGCTAATGCGTTGCCCCGTAAAAATGCGGGCTACCACGGCTGTCAGCAAAGGCCCGAGCGCCAAAGTGACCAACACATTGGCCACAGTGGTGAGCAGCAAGGCCAGCATGAAAGCGGTGAACATGATGCTCCAGCACAGACCTGAAGCCCAAAATGCCAAATGCTTCCAAGGCATGGTCTTGAAAACAGCAGGACCTTGCCATAGCGGCAGGATGAGCAGCAGAGAAAGCGCTGTGAAAAAGCTGCGCCAGAACGTGATCTCAAAGCTGTGTGCCTGTGACAGCTGACGGGTCACCACGCCAGCAATCGACCACAACAAGGGGACCACCACCATCACCGCAACAGCTCGGCCGTGACTCAATCGCATCAGAGCAATCTCAATCGCTTTGAAGCCGTTCGGTCCAACTGTGTCAGCGACCGGCTCGCTTGCGCTCGCTCTCGCTCAAGTGGCGCTTGCGCAAGCGGATCGATTTGGGCGTGATTTCGACCAACTCATCGTCCTCAATGAACTCAACGCCGTACTCCAGCGTGCATTCGATAGGCGGTGTGATCTTGATCGCATCTTCCTTGCCGCTGACCCGAAAGTTGGTCAGTTGCTTGGTGCGGGTGGCGTTGACTACCAAATCGTTGTCGCGGCTGTGAATGCCGACGATCATGCCTTCGTAAACCGGGTCGTTGGCGCGCACAAACATGCGACCTCGGTCGTCCAGCTTGCCCAGGGCGTAGGTGAAAATTTCGCCCGCGTCCATGGAAATCAAAACGCCGTTTTTGCGGCCACCGATATCCCCTTTGTGCGCCTCGTAGCCGTCAAAAATGTTGGAAATCAAGCCGGAGCCACGAGTCAAATTCAAAAATTCATTGGTAAAACCGATCAGTCCACGTGCAGGGATTCGGTATTCCAGGCGAACCCGGCCACGGCCGTCCGGCTCCATGTTGACCAATTCACCCTTGCGCTCGCCCAAGGCTTGCATGACGCCGCCTTGGTGTTGGTCTTCGATGTCGGCTGTCACCAACTCAATGGGTTCGTGACGCTCTCCGTTGACGTCTTTGAACACCACGCGTGGCTTGGAGACTGCCAGTTCGTAGCCTTCTCGGCGCATGTTTTCCAACAAAATCGTCAGGTGTAATTCACCACGGCCCATGACTTCGAAGATGCCCTCTTCGTCGGTTTCCTTGACGCGCAGCGCCACATTGTGTTGCAACTCTTTTTGCAGCCGATCCCAGATTTGACGGCTGGTGACGTATTTGCCTTCACGACCGGCCAGTGGGCTGGTGTTGACACAAAAATTCATGGTCAAGGTTGGCTCATCGACCTTGAGCATGGGCAACGGCATCGGGTTGATCGGGTCAGTTAGCGTCACGCCAATGCCGATATCGGTAATGCCGTTGATCAATACAATTTCACCAGGGCCCGCTTCAGTGGCTTGAACCCGCTCCAAACCCTGGAACGTTAAAACTTGGTTGATGCGGCCTTTGACGGGTTTGCCATCGAGACCATCCATCACCACCACGTCCATCATGGGTTTGATGGTGCCTTGGCTGATACGACCAACGCCAATGCGTCCGACAAAGGTGGAGAAATCAAGCGCCGAAATTTGCAATTGAAGTGGTGCAGCCGGATCGCCTTTTTGTGACGGCACATGCTTGAGCACAGTGTTGAACAGCGCTGACATGTCGGGGCCCCACTGCTCACCGGGCTCGCCTTCGTCCATCGACGACCAGCCGTTGATGCCTGAAGCGTAAACCACGGGGAAGTCCAACTGTTCATCGGTAGCACCGAGTTTGTCGAACAGGTCAAATGCTGCGTTGACGACAAAGTCAGGTCGCGCCCCGGGCTTGTCCACCTTGTTCACCACCAGAATCGGCTTGAGACCCAAGGCCAAGGCCTTTTTGGTCACAAAGCGGGTCTGAGGCATGGGGCCTTCTTGCGCGTCAATCAACAGCACAACGCCGTCCACCATGGACAAGGCGCGTTCCACTTCGCCACCAAAATCGGCGTGGCCGGGGGTATCTACGATATTAATGTGCGTACCTTCCCAGGTTACGGCACAGTTTTTGGCCAGAATCGTGATGCCACGCTCTTTTTCAATGGCGTTGTTGTCCATCACGGTGTCAACTATTTTTTCGTGTTCGGCGAAGGTGCCAGACTGACGCAGCAGTTGATCGACCATGGTGGTTTTGCCATGGTCAACGTGGGCAATGATGGCGATGTTACGGATTTGTTTAATGCTCATGGTTCACTTTCTCTTAAATTTGTTTCACTCAAGGCTGTTGCGCCAAAGACTGCTCGATCTCTGGCGGACTCAACAACCTCCCGGGTATGAGCTCTCCGGCCTTGATATGGGCACTGCCTAAAAAGGCAGCCCCCTTGGCCGCTCCAGTTGCCGGGCCGAATACAGCGACTGCGCTGGCATCGGCCCAATCTCCACGACGACGGACTCCGCTGAGAAACCGTCCCGCATTGTCACTGTCAAGGGTGACAATCTGATGCTCTGGCAACAAAGACTGAACCGGCAGCAGACAAGCCAGTCGTTCTTCCTCGCTCAGCGCTTGCAGCTTTTCAATCGTTAGGCATTGGGCCAATTCAAATGGCCCCGTCGCCGTACGACGCAAACGGGTCAAGTGAGCACCACAACCCAGTGCTTCACCGATATCTTCAGCCAGGGTCCGGATATAAGTTCCCTTGCTGCACCTGACTTTTAACTCCAATGCGGGTGCTCCGGGTTCCTCAAGATCCAGCGCCACATTCAATTCCAGAATCGAAACGCTACGCGGTTCGCGGTCAATCTCAATTCCGTCCCTGGCATATTGATACAAGGGCTTGCCATCCTTTTTCAAGGCACTGTACATTGGCGGCGTTTGATCAATCTTGCCCCTGAAGGCTTGGATCACGGCTTGCAGCTGCGACTCGCTCACTTGGACATCGCGCTCCAAAACTACCGCGCCTTCAGCATCACCAGTGCGGGTTTTAATACCCAAACGGGCCCGTGCTGCGTAAGATTTATCGGCATCCAGGTGCAGCTGGCTAAATTTAGTTGCCGCGCCAAAGCACAAGGGCAACACACCGGTGGCCAAGGGATCGAGCGTGCCGGTATGTCCAGCTTTCTCAGCCCGCAGCAACCATTTAACTTTCTGCAAAGCATCGTTGCTCGACAGGCCCAGTGGCTTGTCTAACAACAGCACCCCATGCACGGGGCGCCTGGCAACCCGTGCACGTGGCGCATTCATCGTGTTATTCCTCGTTCTTGGAGCGCGAAGCAACCGCCTGCGCTATCAAGGCATTCATGTCGGAAGCCCGTTCGGTGGTGCGATCAAACTGAAAATGCAGGGTTGGCACGGTATGAATGTGCAAGCGCTTGAACAAACCGGCTCGTAAAAATCCTGCTGCCTGGTTTAATCCCTCTGCGCATTGGACCGGGTCACCCTTCATCAAACTGAAAAATACTTTGGCGTGGGCGTAATCTGGTGTGACTTCAACAGCCTGAATCGTGACCATTCCAACCCGAGGATCTTTCAGCTCGCGCGCGATCAACTCGGTCAGATCCCGTTGGATCTGATCAGCAACTCGAAAGCCACGATTCGGGGTAGTAGATTTTTTACGCACGATCACAGTGTCCGGGCGACTTCCTTGATTTCAAAGAATTCAAGCACGTCATTTTCCTGAATATCGTTGTAATTCTTGATGTTCAAGCCGCACTCAAAACTTTCCTTGACTTCGCGCGCATCGTCCTTGAAACGCTTGAGTGACTCGAGTTCACCCGTGAAGATGACGACGTTGTCGCGCAACAAACGCAACCTAGCCGCGCGACGAACCACACCGGCAGTGACCATACAGCCGGCAATAGAGCCGATTTTGCTGACTTTGAACACTTGCCGGATCTCGGCCGTACCAATAATTTCTTCCTTCTTATCAGGCGTCAGCATGCCCGACATGGCGGCTTTCAATTCGTCTACTGCGTCATAAATAATGTTGTAGTAGCGAACGTCGACACCATTGTTCTCAGCCAGTTTGCGGGCGCCTGCATCGGCACGGGTATTGAAGCCAATGATCAAGGCCTTCGAAGCAATAGCCAAATTGACATCGGACTCACTGATCCCACCCACAGCGGCATAGACCAATTGGACTTTGACCTCATCGGTCGACAACTTAAGCAGCGACTGCGCCAATGCTTCCTGGGAACCTTGCACATCGGCCTTGACAATAATGGGGACCATTTTGACTTCGCCCGCAGTCATGTCGGTAAACATGTTTTCCAGTTTGGCGGCCTGCTGCTTGGCCAATTTGGTATTGCGGAATTTTCCGGCACGGTAAGTGGAAATTTCACGTGCCCGGCGCTCATCCGTCATCACCATGAATTCATCGCCTGCTTGGGGGACCTCGGTCAAACCCTGGATTTCAACCGGTATCGATGGGCCAGCCGCTTTGATCGACTTGCCATTTTCATCCAGCATGGCGCGTACCCGCCCGTAGGTAGAGCCTGCAAGTACCACATCACCCGTTTTCAAGGTACCCGATTGAACCAGCACCGTGGCCACTGGGCCTCGACCCTTGTCAAGTCGGGCTTCAATTACCAAACCTTTGGCCATCGATTCAACCGGCGCCTTGAGTTCGAGCACTTCAGCCTGTAGCAGAACTTGTTCGAGTAAATCGTCAACCCCTTGTCCTGTCTTGGCCGAAACTGTGACAAACGGTGATTCACCGCCGAATTCCTCAGGAACCACTTCTTCGACTACCAACTCGTTTTTCACGCGCTCTGGATTGGCGTCAGGTTTGTCAATCTTGTTGATCGCAACCACGATCGGCACACCAGCAGCTTTGGCATGTTTAATGGCTTCACGTGTTTGTGGCATGACGCCGTCATCAGCAGCCACCACCAGAATCACGATATCGGTGGCTTTTGCGCCACGGGCCCGCATCGCTGTAAACGCTTCGTGACCGGGCGTATCTAGGAACGAAATCATTCCACGCGGTGTTTCCACATGGTAAGCCCCGATGTGTTGGGTGATGCCCCCGGCTTCACCCGTGGCAACCTTGGCTCGACGAATGTAGTCCAGCAAAGAAGTTTTACCGTGATCGACGTGACCCATGACGGTCACCACCGGTGCTCGGGGCACGGCCTCGAACTCTTTCTGCGACCCTTCTTCGATGGTGAATGCTTCAGGGTCGTCAAGTGCAGCCACGACCGCCTTGTGACCCAATTCTTCAACCACAATCATCGCCGTGTCTTGGTCCAAGGGCTGATTGATGGTCACCATTTGACCCAAAACCATCAATTGTTTGATGACTTCAGAGGCTTTGACCGCCATTTTGTGCGCCAGCTCAGCCACTGTAATGGTTTCTGGCACATGAACTTCAATCACGCGTGCTTCTGCCACGACCGACTGATCATGGTGATGATGCTGATCGCGATCATTGCCGCGTCGTCCTCGTGGCCCACCACGCCAATTGCCGCGACCGGCGCCCGCTCCGGTATCACCTCGGGTAGGAATCCCCTTTTTCTTGGCTGGATCACCGGCCCAACTGGACGACAACTTGGCTGATTTGACTTCCTTGCCAGGACCAGCTGTCGCTGCGCCGGCTTCCTTGCTAGGCGCACTCTTAACAACAGCAGCACCAGCAGCGGGCTTGTGCAAAGTGCCTTTCATTCCAGCTTTAGCACCTTCAGTCCCGCTCGGCTTGACAGCCACCTTCGGGGCTTCTGGCTTTTTGGGCGCCTCCAACTTTCTGGGGGGGGCAGACATCATCGTGCGAATGGCCAAGGCTTCGGCCTCAGCCTTGCGACGACGCTCGCCCAGGTCAGCAGCACGTGCCAACTCTTCGTCAGCTTGCGCCTTAGCTGCGGCGGCGACCTTGAGTCGGCCATCTTCCTTGATTTGGGCTTGCTCCTGCTCGCGCGCCAAGTTCTCAGCATTGACTGCTTCAGTCTGCTGACTCTGGCTTTGCCGTTCTAATTTTTCCTGGGCTTCTTTCGCTTCGGCTTGTTCTTGCGCTTGTTGATCGCGCTTTTCCTGCTCTTCACGTAACCGACGACGATCCGCCAACTCGGCTTCTTGACGCCGAATCAGTTCCGCCTGCCGCTTGGCTTCGTCCTCGCGACGAAGCAGTTCAGCCGTATCGATAACGGGTTTGATTTCGCTCTCTGGCTCATCAGGCACCAGATCTACCGCGGCTTGGGTCATGGCTTCAGCCGCGTCAGAACCTTCATCACGCCGGATAAATGTCCGCTTTTTGCGAATCTCAACTTGAATGGTTCGCGCTTTGCCCGTTGAATCAGCTTGCTTGATCTCGGTCGTTGACTTTTTGATCAAGGTAATCTTTTTACGATCAGGACTAGCCGTACCGTGGCTGGCATGCAAGAAGTTCAACAAGCTGTGCTTGTCAGCCTCGGACAAAACGTCTGAGGCATCGGCTTTTGACACCCCTGCTGAGTTGAGCTGCTCAAGCAGGGTTGCAGTTGATTTTTTGAGTTCTGCTGCGAACTCGGCAACGGTCGTGCTGGACATTTTTAAGGACACCTTTAGTTACGGCTTTGCAAACCACCTGGTTTAATGCAGGCCATTACTGAAATTTTTCTATTTACAACATAACAAGCCCATGGGCAATTGTTGATTTGCGCTTACTTTTCGTTTTCATGCTCATCACGGCTGCGGTGATTCATCATTGGCAAACCAATGCTCACGTGCTTTCATGATCATGTTTTTGGCCTGCTCTTGCGATTGGCCGGTAATGTCGATCAACTCGTCAACCGACAGATCAGCCAGATCGTCCAGCGTAACAACGCTGCTATCAGCCAATTTGCTGATCAACTCGGGAGTCATGCCCTGAAGATCTCGCAGATCTTGGGACAAAGCCTCAACACTTTCTTCCTGCGCAATTTCCATGGTCAGCAAAGCATCTTTGGCCCGGTTGCGCAATTCGTTGACCGTGTCTTCATCGAAGCTCTCGATCTCGAGCATTTCCTGCAAGGGAACGTAAGCAATTTCCTCCAAATTGGTGAAGCCTTCAGCAATCAGGATGTCGGCAATTTCTTCGTCTACATCGAGTTTTTCCATGAACAACTTGCGCCCGGCATCGGTCTCGGTCGCTTGTTTTTGGCTCGACTCAGCAGCATCCAAAATATTGATTTTCCAACCCGTCAGTTCAGACGCCAAACGGACATTCTGACCACCACGACCAATGGCGATAGCCAGGTTTTCCTCATCCACCACCACGTCCATGGCATGACGCTCTTCGTCCACCACGATGGAGCTCACGTTCGCTGGCGCAAGCGCACCAATCACGAACTGGGCTGGATCTTCGCTCCACAAAACGATATCAACCCGCTCGCCTGCGAGCTCGTTGGTCACGCCGTTGACGCGGGTTCCCCGAACGCCAACACAGGTGCCAATCGGATCAACCCGTTTGTCGTGTGACAACACGGCGATCTTGGCACGCGAGCCAGGGTCACGGGCGCAAGATTTGATCTCGAGCAAACCCTGTTCGATTTCAGGGACTTCCTGGCGGAACAATTCAATCATGAACTCTGGCGCAGAGCGCGACAAAATGATCGGTGCACCACGTAAAGTGAGATCAACTTCCATGATCATGGCGCGAACCCGGTCCCCGGTTCTCAGGTTTTCTTTCGGGATCATTTCACTGCGACGCAAACGACCCTCGACCCGACCGCTCTCGACAATCAGATCGCCCTTGTCCATGCGCTTGACGGTGCCGACCAGAATCTTCTCTCCGCGTGACATGAACTCGTTGAGCAGCATTTCACGTTCGGCATCACGGATTTTTTGCAGAATAGTCTGCTTGGCTGCCATCGCGCCAATGCGACCGATCGGCACGGATTCAATCGCCTCTTCGATATATTCATCCACCTCGATATCGGGAATCTGTTCTTTGGCTTCAAATAACAAGATTTCCTGATCTGGCAGTTGCAGACCCGCTTCATCCGGGACCACGTGCCAGCGTCGAAAAGTCTCGTAATGTCCGCTGTCGCGGTCCAACTCAACACGGATATCTACATCACCTGAATAAAGCTTTTTGGTGGCCTGCGCCAAAGCTGCTTCGACAGCAGCCATCACCACATCAAGCTCCACGCTCTTCTCACGTGAAATAGCCTCTACCAACATCAATAACTCGCGATTCATGACATCACTCTCCTAGTTCAATCTTCGTTCTGATCGTCAGCCTGCTGGCTAGCACGACCCTTGAAACTAACAATCGGCGCCAAGCGGGCTTCGCGCAACTCTTCCAAAGTAAAACCCAGTGCCTGCAACGGCGCTGGCAGTCTTTTCTTGCTAATCTTCTGTCCCGGCTTGGCTTTGGGCGCATCGCTCCAGACGATTTGCCAGGCCGCACCGCCCTCCACCCGCTCCAGGGTTCCGCGAAATTTCTTGCGGTTAGCGCTGACCTGACCTTGCGCAGCCAGACCCATTGGGGCACGCAAAGTAAGATCAATCTCTCGACCCACAAAACGCTCAAAATCCACCAGTCCGCGCAACAACCTGTCAATCCCGGGCGAAGACACTTCCAGCCGCTTGTACAGATCGCCATCGACTTCCAAAGCGAATTGCAACTGGCGAGTCACTTTCTCGCAATCTTCAACGGTCACAAACTGCTCCGGTGCCTCTGCCACCCAGGGCAGATCAATCGTGATACGCAGCAGGCCACCGGCAGAGCGCTCGACCTCCACCAGGTCATAACCCAAACCGCTGACAGTTTGCTCAATAATTGCTTGTGCTGACACTCAAACCCTGTTCATTTTTTGATGCTTGGAACCGAACATTCAAAAACAATAGACCAAAAAAAACGGGCGGTAATTACCCGCCCGTTTGGTCGTGAGCCATGATTGTACCGTAGTTTTCGGTAAAAATCCTTGTATTTCAAGGGTTTATCCAACTGCCGCGAGCAATGTCCGGGTGTAATCATGCTGCGGAGTTTCCATCACCTGGGCAACCGGACCGGACTCGACAATCAAGCCGTCTTTCATAACGATCACCTGGTGCGCCATGGCGCGAATCACGTCCACATCATGGGTAATCAGCAAATAACCCAAACCGCGTTCACGCTGCTGGCTTTGGAGCAACTCCAGGATTTGCTTCTGAATGGTGACATCAAGCGCACTGGTTGGCTCGTCGAGCACCAGGATGCTTGGCTCAATGATCAGTGCCCGGGCGATAGCCATACGCTGCCTTTGCCCACCCGAGAACTCATGGGGATAGCGCTGCATCAAACCTTCAAACTGCGATTCATTCAAACCCACATCGCTCAGCACGCGTGCCACCCGTTGACGCCGCTGCAGCGGCGCTAAGCCGGGCTCGTGAATGGACAGGCCCTCTCCTACAATTTCCTCCACCGTCAAGCGAGGCGACAAAGATGAAAAAGGATCCTGGAACACCACTTGAACAGTTCGCCGCAAAGCGCGATTGGACTCGGATTTTTGACTCCAGGCTTGTCCCGTCACGTCGATCGATCCAGCATAGGGAATCAGGCCCAGAGCAGCCAATGCCAGCGTGGACTTGCCCGAGCCAGACTCTCCGACCACGCCCAGGGTCTGCCCTGGCGCAAGCGTCCAACTCGCGCCATGCAAAGCCACAAAAACACCACTTTTTATCCAGCCCCGAAAACCCGTTAATGGTGTGGGATAAGTCACTCTGAGCCCACGCGCATGCAGCAAGGGTTGCGCCGTCTCTTGCAAGGGCCGTTCAAGGACATCACGCACCGGCTTGCTGTCGAGCAGTCGACGGGTATAGCTGTGTTGTGGACTTGTAAACACCTCGCTGACCAAGCCCTGCTCCACGATATGACCGTTCTCCATCACGATCACCCGATCTGCAAAGCGTCGCACCAAATTGAGGTCATGCGTGATCATGAGTACGGCCATGCCATTTTTATGCTGCAAATCATCAAGCAGATCCAAGATTTGCCCCCGCAAACTGACATCCAGTGCAGTGGTCGGCTCGTCAGCCAACAAAAGCCGGGGTTGACACGCCAGCGCCATAGAAATCATGGCGCGCTGGCGTTGACCGCCACTGAGTTGATGCGGAAAGGACTTGGCACGCCGCTGCGGCTCAGGGATTCCGGTTCTGTCCAGTAGGTCGATGGCCGCCAGACTGGCTTTGGCATAGCTTAGTCCCTGCTTGATTTCGAGGACTTCTGCAATTTGATCTCCAATGGTGAACAAGGGATTGAGCGCCGTCATGGGTTCTTGAAAAATCATCGCGATGTCCTGACCCCGAATACGACGCAGCTCGGGTTCCGACAAGGTAAACAAATCAACGCTGGCAGCTTGACCCGACCAGTGTGCTTGGCCGCTGATCTGTCCATCCTGAACCAGTCGCAACAAACTCAGCGCAGTCACCGTCTTGCCCGAACCTGATTCACCCACTAAAGCCACTTTTTCACCCGGCATTACCGAAAAACTGATACCGCGCACCACCTCTTTACCGCCAAAGGCGACTTTAAGGTTCTTGACTTCCAATAAGGCAGTTTGGGAATGCGGGGCGATCATGGCGCGTCCTTCGCGGCGGCCACAGGGTCTTGATCTGCTTTACGCGGATCGAGTGCATCGCGCAACGCATCGCCCATGAAGGTGAGTAGCAGCAACGTAATGACCAATACGCCGAAGGTTGTCAAAGAAATCCACCAAGCATCAATGTTATTTTTTCCCTGCGCTAGCAACTCACCCAGGGAAGGTGTCCCAGGTGGAACACCAAGACCCAGAAAATCCAGAGAAGTTAGCGCCAAAATGGCTGCACTCATGCGAAAAGGCAGAAAAGTGACAACCGGTGTCAGGCTGTTGGGCAGCATGTGGCGCCAGATGATTTGCCAATCGCTCAAGCCCAAAGCGCGCGCAGCCCTGACGTAATCGAGTTGGCGATTTCTGAGAAATTCGGCCCTGACATAATCCGACAAGCCCATCCATCCAAACAGGCTGAGCAAGACCAGCAACAACCCAAGGCTGGGGTCAAACACAGCAGCAAAAATAATCAGCAGATACAGTTCCGGCATGGAGCCCCAGATCTCAATAAAACGCTGAAGCAAAAGATCAGTTTTACCGACAAAAAATCCCTGTATTGCCCCCATAAAGATACCCAGAAGAACGCCGATCAGCGTCAAGGTCAAAGCAAATAGAACAGAGATCCGAAAACCATAAAGTAGACGGGCCGCCACGTCGCGCCCTCTGTCGTCCGTACCTAACCAATTCTCAGTTGACGGGCCCGACGGGTTGGGCTCTTTGGCAAAGTAGTTGATCGTGCTGTGGTGATAGCGATTGACGGGGTAGAGGGCGAAATTGCCCGGCTTGTCAAACTGCTTCGCAATAAAGGGGTCCAAGTAATCGGTTGGCGTCTGAAAATCACCTCCGAATCGGATTTCCGGCAAGCTCATGAAAATGGGTGAAAACCATTGACCCTCATATCGAGCGACCAAAGGTTTGTCATTGGAGATCAGTTCAGCACCTAGGCTCAAAACAAAAAGCAGACTGAAAACGATCAAGCTCCAAAATCCCAATCGATTCCGTTTAAAGCGATGCCAAGAACGCTGTGTTGGTGACAAGCTGACCCTGATGGCTAAAGGCACCGAAGAGGACGGGTTATCAGTTGCCATATCAGTCAAACTTCACCCGAGGATCAACCCAAACGTAACAAAGGTCTGAAATCAGTTTGGTCACCAAACCGATCAAGGTGAAGAAATAAAGTGTACCCAGCACGACGGGGTAATCGCGTCGCATCACTGATTCATACGACAGCAAGCCTAATCCATCGAGTGAAAACAACGTTTCGATCAGCAAAGAACCGGTAAAAAAAGATCCAATAAAAGCAGCCGGAAAGCCCGTGACCAGGGGGATCAAAGCGTTTCTAAACACATGACGCCACAACACCCTACGCTCCTCCAGACCCTTGGCACGGGCGGTCAGCACATATTGTTTTCGAATTTCTTCAAGAAATGAGTTTTTCGTCAACATGGTGGTGACCGCAAACGCACCAAGGACGCTGGCTGTGATCGGAAGCGTGATGTGCCAAAGGTAATCGACAATCCGGGCGCCCCAACTTAAGCTCTCCCAGTTGCCTGAAGTCAGTCCTCGAAGAGGAAACCATTGCAGTTGACCACCAAAAATAACCAGCAAGGCCACACCTAAAACAAAACCCGGAATGGCGTAACCAACCAACACCAAGAGACTGCTGATCGTGTCAAACCGGGTACCGGCTCGAACTGCTTTGGCAATCCCCAGCGGCACAGAAATCAAGTAACTGAGGAAAAAAGTCCACAAGCCCAGGCTGATGGACACAGGGAGTTTTTCCTTCACCAACTGCCACACATCTTTGGGATAAAAAAAACTTTTACCTAAATCAAACCGCGCGAATTGTCCAATCATCTGCATAAATCGTTGCGGCGCGGGTTGATCAAAGCCATAGAGTTGTTTGATTTCAGCAATGCGCGCGGCATCAACCCCTTGCCGCCCACGGTAACCCGCGCCTGACAACGCAGCGCCCTCGCCGCCGCTGTCGCGCCCTTGTAATTGAGACACCATTTGCTCAACAGGCCCGCCCGGAACGAACTGAATCACGATAAAAGTCAACAACAAAACCCCGAGCAAGGTCGGGATCATCAGCAACAAGCGTTTGAGGATATAGGCAAACATGGTCAGTGGGCTGCTTTGGTTTGCTCGAGTCGATTCGCTGGCGTAGCCCACCAAGTAGAGGTGACCCAGTTCTCGGGCTGGTAATAGCGCGGTAAGGTCGCCGGTTGCTCGAAGCGTCCCGAACGGTAGGCGACTCGGTGAACCCCCCCGTACCAGTGGGGAACCACATAGTGTTGATGACGCAAAACCCGATCCAAAGCCTGCAGTCCGGTCACCAAATCAGGACGCTTTTGAGCGGAGATCACGTTCTCCAACAAAGCGTCTATCACGGCGCTTTTGACCCCGAGGATGTTGCCCGAGCCTTCTGTGTCTGCGGCTTTGGAACCAAAGCGTTCAAGCAGTTCAACCCCGGGCGACTCACTGCCCACATAGCGATTGCTAACCACTTCAAAATCAAACACATCCATCCGCTTTTGCAAAATAGCAAAGTCAATCACTTTGTAATTGACCGAGATGCCGAGCTTCTCCAGGTTCTTCGAAAATGGCGTGATGACCCGTCCCATCGAGCCCGAACTGTCCAAAAATTCAATGCCAAAAGTAACGCCTGCCGCGTTACGCAGAGCGCCATCGCGGTAAGTCCAACCTGCATCAGCCAAGAGGTCACGCGCTCGACGTAAGTTATCGCGCAGCGTCAAACCAGATGAGGGCTCCAAACTGGTGACCGGGGGCTGCGGTACGGGCTGCTCAAACACGTCCGGACTCAGCTGTTCTCGCAAAGGTCTGAGCAAGACTAACTCCTGCGGACTAGGCAAATCTTGGGCCTCAAAATCGCTCGCCACAAAATAACCACGAACCCGCGTGTAGGCGTTGTAGAAAAGTTGACGGTTAAGCCATTCAAAGTCCATCGCCAGCGCAATCGCCTGCCTGACTCTGGGGTCCTGGAACTTGGGTAAACGGGTGTTGAACATAAAGCCCTGGAAGTCACCCGCATTGCCGTGGCGCAGCTCTTTTTTAATTAATTTACCGGAATCAAAATCCCGTCCAGAGTAGGCCCTGGCCCATTCACGAGCCACAAAGGCTTGGATATAGTCGAATTCTCCGGCTTTGAAGGCCTCAAGCTGAGCGGTATTGTCTTTGTAGATTTTGAAGCTGATGCGCTCGAAATTAAACATCCCGCGGCGCACATTGAGTTGACTGGCCCAGTAGTTACGGTCGAGCTGGTAGCTGATGTCTTTACCAAAATTAACCTTGCCAATCCGGTACGGACCACTTCCCAAAGGGATGTCGGTAATGATTTTGTCCAGTGCTTTACCTTGGCCCCATTTCCGGCTGAATACGGGCATGCTTCCCGCAATCAAGGGCAACTCGGCATTGACCCGCTTGAAGTCAAATCGAACCAGCCTTTCGCCCAACAAAACCACCCCTTTTATATCCCCTAACAAGGTGCGATATTGGGGTGCAGCTTGTTGTGAGTTGAGTTGATCGAATGAGTGTTTGACATCAACGGCCAACACCGGGTCACCATTATGAAAACGTGCCAGTGGATTGAGCCGGAATGTGGCCGACATGCGGTTTGCGGACAACTCAATATCCTCAGCTAAGAGTCCGTAGCCAGTTGTGGGTTCGTCCAGCGTCCCGGTCAACAGGGTTTCAAAAATGAAACCATTGAGATTGGGCGGCGGACTGCCTTTAAGCGTAAAGGGGTTGTATTTATCAAAGTTCGAAAGCCGGGTCGGAGAAACCAGGGCAATGTCACCTCCCTTGGGAGCATGGGGGTTGACGTAATCAAAGTGGGAAAATCCGGGTGGATATTTGACATCGCCAAATTGGGAATAAGCATGCAAAGCCCAGGACGAACACGAGCAAGTCAGAAGCCAGCAATAAAAAACCATGCGCATGCGACAATTCTGCATCAACTGCATGGAAGAAAACAATGGGCTTTTTAAACGGGAAAAAATTATTAATTACTGGCGTTCTGAGCAACCGCTCGATCGCTTACGGCATTGCCAAGGCCTGCCATGGTCAAGGCGCTGAACTGGCTTTCAGTTATGTCGGCGAGCGCTTCAAAGACCGTATCACCGAGTTCGCTGCCGATTTCGATTCCAAGCTGATCTTTGACTGTGATGTCGGCGACGACGCCCAGATCGACCAACTGTTCACCGATTTGTCTGGCCATTGGGGTCAGTTTGATGGCCTGGTTCACAGCATCGGTTTTGCCCCGCGCGAAGCGATTGCCGGTAATTTTCTGGATGGCCTGAGCCGAGAAGGCTTCAAAATTGCCCACGACATCAGTGCTTACAGCTTCCCCGCCATGGCCAAAGCTGCCCTGCCCTACCTCAAGGATAAATCAGCGCTGCTGACCTTGAGCTACCTGGGTTCTTTGCGTGCTATCCCCAACTACAACACCATGGGTCTGGCCAAGGCGTCACTGGAAGCCTCGGTACGCTACCTGGCTGAAGCCATTGGCAGCTTGCCCGACGGCCGCAGCATGCGGGTCAACGGCATCAGTGCCGGTCCCATCAAAACCCTGGCTGCCAGCGGCATCAAGGATTTCAGCAAGCTGCTCAACGTGGTGGCCAACGCATCTCCGATCCGGCGCAATGTGACGATTGAAGATGTCGGCAACGTCGCCGCTTTTTTGCTGTCCGATCTGGCAGGCGGTGTGACAGCCGAAATCACGTACGTCGATGGCGGTTTCAGCCAGACGGCAGTGGCGATTATGGGCAACTGAGCTTGCAAGGACTTCATCTTGCAGAGCCGGAATTCCCAAACTGGCTTTGCCCACCCTTCTACGAATAGGCGCAGTAAAGTTTGAATTCCCCTGGCTGTCGCTGATGAGACCGGGGTAAATAGCTCCGCGGCTGTCCCCCAGCCTTCGGCTTCCTCCTTGATGCCGCTGCGCCATTCACCCCAATCTCACCCTCAAAAATTGTCTCTGGCTTATGGGGTTCATGAAGTCAGGATTTTTAGACTGCACTTAGCAGCACCAAAAATGCTGTTGAGGCTGGTGCTGCGGGTGTCCGGGCGCAGGCCCGATTCGCGGCTGCTACAAAGCTGGTGTGCCGATCAAGGCGTTGCTGCGGCCACTTTCGAAAACATAGGCAGCCACTCGCGAGCCTGGGCTGGAGAACGGGCACCCAATCCACCGGCCCTGCCAACACTTACGCTCGCAAAGGGATTTATGCAGTTTCACGCCACCACCTCGCGCTAGGCGGGCGACGTGGCTGGCCATCCACACTGATGCCTCAGGCTTTAACGCAATCGGCGTAATAGTGAATCTGACCATCAGCGCCCTCTTCCTCGACCAGTCCGTGAATATCGGTCTCGAAACCCGGACACAGGGTGTTGAACTCGCGTGAGAACTTGAGGTAATCAACAATTTTTTTGTTGAACACTTCGCCCGGAATCAACAGTGGAATGCCGGGTGGGTAAGGCGTGACCAGCCCCACGGTGATGCGCCCTTCCAGATTGTCGATTTCAACCCGCTCGGTTTTGCGCAAAGCAATGTGGGCGTAGGCATCGCTGGGTTTCATGGCTGGCGTCAGATCGCTCAGGTACATGTCGGTGGTGAGCCGAGCAATGTCGTACTTGGCGTACAGGTTGTGCAGGTGCAGACACAAATCGGCCAGCCCCATTTTTTCGTAGCGTGGATGTTTCTGGCAAAACTCAGGCAGGATGCGCCACATCGGCTGGTTCTTGTCGAAGTCATCCTTGAACTGCTGTAATGCAGTCAACATGCTGTTCCAGCGTCCTTTGGTGATCCCGATGGTGAACATGATGAAGAAGCTGTAGAGGCCGGTTTTCTCGACCACCACACCGTGCTCAGCCAAGAACTTGGTCACGATACTGGCCGGTATACCGGTCTTGGCGAAGCGCCCATTCAAATCCATACCCGGGGTGACCACGGTGGACTTGATGGGATCCAGCATGTTGAAGCCGGTAGCCATCTTGCCAAACCCGTGCCAATTCACGCCAGCTTTGGCTTTTTTTGCTTCGCCTTTGATGATCCAGTCGTCACTGCGGCCAATGCCTTCGTCCACCAGTTTCTCCGGCCCCCAGACTTTGAACCACCAGTCGTCGCCATATTCCTCGTCAACTTTGCGCATGGCACGCCGAAAATCCAGCGCTTCAGCAATGCTTTCTTCCACCAAGGCCGTACCGCCAGGCGGCTCCATCATCGCGGCTGCCACATCGCAACTGGCAATGATGCTGTATTGCGGGCTGGTTGACGTGTGCATCAGATAGGCTTCGTTAAACAGGTGCCGATCGAGCTTGGTAGTTTGCGAGTCCTGCACCAGCACATGACTGGCCTGGCTGATGCCGGCCAGCAACTTGTGAATCGACTGGGTCGAATACACCATGGCGTGTTTGGGTCGGGCTCGTTTCTTCCCCATCGCATGGTAGCTGCCATAAAAGGGGTGAAAAGCCGCGTGCGGCAGCCAGGCTTCGTCGAAATGCAGGTTCTCCACATAACCGTCAAGCATGGCTTTGATGGTTTCTGTGTTGTAGAGCACACCGTCGTAAGTCGACTGGGTTAGGGTCAAAACCCGGGGTTTAACCTGCTTGGGATCGACCCCCTTGAGCAAGGGGTTCGCCTTAATTTTAGCCTGAATGGAGGCCACCTCAAACTCTTCTTTCGGTATCGGCCCGATGATGCCGAAGTGGTTACGGGTGGGTTTCAGAAACACCGGAATGGCGCCGGTCATGATGATGGCGTGCAGGATGGATTTGTGGCAGTTGCGATCAACCACCACTACATCGCCCGGCGCTACCGTGTGGTGCCACACCATTTTGTTGGACGTCGAAGTCCCATTGGTGACAAAAAAGCAATGGTCTGCGTTGAAGATACGCGCTGCATTGCGCTCTGAGTCGCCCACCGGACCGTCATGGTCGAGCAACTGGCCCAACTCTTCAACCGCATTGCAAACGTCGGCGCGCAGCATGTTCTCACCAAAAAACTGATGAAACATCTGACCAACGGGGCTTTTGAGAAATGCCACGCCACCGGAATGCCCTGGGCAATGCCAGGAGTAGGAGCCATCCTCGGCGTAATCGAGCAGCGCTTTAAAAAAGGGAGGTTGCACCCCTTCGAGGTAACTCTTGGCTTCGCGCAGGATGTGGCGAGCCACAAATTCCGGCGTGTCCTCAAACATGTGAATAAAACCATGGAGTTCACGCAGGATGTCGTTAGGAATATGGCGTGAGGTTTTTGTTTCGCCATAAACGTAAATCGGAACATCCAAGTTCTTGCGCCGCACTTCCTCAATGAAATGGCGCAGGTTCAAGACGGCAGGATCGAGATCGGGACCTGGTGTGAATTCCTCGTCATCAATGGACAAGATAAAGGCGCTGGCACGACTTTGTTGCTGGGCAAACTGACTCAGATCGCCGTAGCTGGTAACGCCCAGGACTTCAAAGCCCTCAGACTCAATGGCCTGGGCCAAGGCACGAATTCCCAGACCGGACGTGTTTTCAGAGCGAAAGTCTTCGTCGATGATGACAATGGGAAAGCGAAATTTCATGCGGAACTCCAGACCGAGAGACGAAAATACAACTCAACAGGCGCGAAGTGTAAAGACTTCTGCCGCTTGAGTGGCAAAAAAGCCCCGCATTGCAACAACAAGCGGGGCTTTCAAGGGAGGATCTTGGAAGGATCCCCCGGTTACTGGCGGAGCAGGCGGGATTCGAACCCGCGGAGGGTTTAACCCCTCGCACGCTTTCCAGGCGTGTGACTTAAACCACTCATCCACCGCTCCAGTGCGCGAAGTTTAACCGATGCGTAGGCCGTGAAATGCCGAGACCGACCTGCCCCAAATAAAAAAGCCGGCTTGCGCCGGCTCAATCTAAGCCCTGCCCCAACCGGCAGCAGGCCAGGTTTAGCGAATCACGGCCAAGTCGACCGCTTTACCGCCACGGTAGGTCTTCAGCGTCAGCGCACCATTTTTAACATCGCCCTTTTCATCAAACGAGATCGGGCCGGTGACACCTGCGTAATTGGTTGTGTTGGCCAAGACAGGAAGATATTTCTTGGGATCGGTTGAATCAGCCTTGATCATGGCCGCGACCATGATGTTGGTCGCGTCATATACATAAGGTGCATAAATTTGGACTTCAGCACCAAACTTGGTTTTGAACTTGGCTTTGAAAGCATCCATGCCTGCTTTTTGCTGACCTTCAACCCCACCGGCTTCTGCACAATAAACTTGATTATCCGCCATGGCATCACCTGCCAGCTTGGCCAATTCGGATGAACAAATGCCGTCACCACCCATGAACTTGGCGTTGATTCCGAGCGACTTCATTTGACGCAGCATCGGTCCAGCCACAGCGTCCATTCCACCAAAAAACACCACATCGGGCTTTTTGGCTTTGATCGAGGTCAGGATAGCCATGAAATCCGTCGATTTGTCGGTGGTGAACTCACGTCCAACGATGCTTCCCTTGGCGCCCTTGACGGCTTTCTCAAATTCGTCAGCAACGCCTTGGCCATAAGCGGTCCGATCATCAATCACAGCAATGGATTTGCCTTTCAAGGTGTTGACAGCGTACTTCCCCAAAGTGCCACCGAGATGCACGTCATCGGCCACCACGCGGAACGTGGTTTTATATCCTTGACGGGTGAATTTTGGATTGGTTGCTGAAGGAGAAATTTGCGGCACGCCAGCATCGCTGTAAATTTTAGAAGCAGGAATCGAAGTACCAGAATTCAAGTGACCCACAACACCTTTGACCTTTTGGTCAACCAGCTTTTGTGCGACGGCTGAACCCTGCTTGGGGTCGCCCGCATCATCTTCGGCCAGCAACTCAAATTTAACGGTCTTGCCGCCAATTTTGATGCCTTTAGCATTCAAGTCTTCAATCGCTAATCGTGCTCCGTTCTCATTGTCTTTGCCTAAATGGGCAATCGCACCCGAAGTCGGTGCAACGTGGCCAATTCTGACGACTTCCTGGGCCCAAACCATGCTGGTGGACAAAGTCATGGCAGCGGCGGCGATGATTTTCAGTTTCATTGGCATACAAACTCCCTTGGATAATTAAAGACAAATGCTTCAGATTCGTTGAGGCGATCCGAAATTTAACTCAATCCGGTGTGTTCTCCATAGGGGAAAACCATTGCCCATCAAAATCGCTTGGCCTGAGTGTCGAGCTGGCGCTTGACCTCCTCCTGCACGGCTTCAAGTAAAACTTTTTGAATTTTTTCACGCAAACGCAACTCCAGGGCTTCGAGTTGTTCGAGTAATACCGTATCGAGTCCTTGCAATAAACGTGATTCGAGCGAAGGCTGCAGACGAAGCATCACTTGTTCAACCACAGTTTCGACCCGCACGATGGGTTGAATCGGCTCTGAGGCTGGCTTGGAGAACCGAACCACCTCAGTCAAGGTAGGAACCTGACGCGCAGGAGCTCTGAATTCTGAAGTCATCAAGCCCCTTTGAGCAACACATCGTGGCGAATGATGTGATAGCCCAGATCCGAATACTGCCGCCATCGATTGCGGGCCATTTTTTTATCTTCGTCACTCTGCTCTACCAGCTCAATGACGCGTTCGAAACGCTCAAAACCCGTGGGTACTTGGTCGCCTAAATTAAGTAGAACCTTAAGATGGGGCAGTTGCTCCAGCTTGGAAGCCAAGAGCACGGGCGAGTTGGCGCGCAGCAGCTCTGAGTCATCTTGGCTGCAATGGGCGACGAAATCCGTACTTGAAAAAGTCCACAAATCCTGATCCATTTGCGCCAGCATGGGGCTCGGCCCGGTTACGACAATTTTGGAACCCGCAACCACGGCCTTGCGCAGCAGTCGGCAACTGTAGGCCAGCTTGTCGGGTAAATTGAAATGAAAGGCAACTTCGGTCATCACTCAATCGGTATCAAGCTGCGGCTGCACTCGTTTTAGCCGTTTTGCTCTTCTTGATCGGTTTGGATGGGGTTCGAACCTCAGCCACCGCCAGCAAATAATCCAGCAGCAATGCAACCGGCCGACCGGTTGCTCCTTTATGGACACCACTCTTCCAGGCCGTTCCTGCGATGTCCAGGTGGGCCCAGGAAAATTTGCCAACAAAGCGCTGCAAAAACTTGGCAGCCGTTATCGATCCACCAGCACGCCCCGCCACGTTGGCCACATCGGCAAAATTCGATTTCAGACCTTCGGCGTATTCATCATCCAGCGGCATGCGCCAGCAAGGGTCGAGCGCCGATTCGCCAGCGGCCAGCAACTGGGCCGCCAATTCGTCGTTCGAAGCGTACATGCCACTGCGCACCGCGCCCAAGGCAATCACACACGCCCCGGTGAGCGTGGCAATGTCGATCACGGCGCGTGGCTTGAAACGCTCAGCGTAGGTTAAAGCGTCACACAGGATCAAGCGCCCTTCAGCATCAGTATTAAGCACCTCAATGGTTTGACCACTCATGCTGGTGACCACATCGCCAGGTTTGAGAGCCAGTCCATCGGGCATGTTCTCGCAGGCTGGGATCAATCCGACCACGTTGAGCTGGGGGCCGAGTTCGGCCAGTGCGCGAAAAACACCTAACACGCTGGCAGCACCACACATGTCAAATTTCATTTCGTCCATTTCAGCGGCTGGCTTGATCGAAATGCCACCGGTATCAAAAGTGATTCCCTTGCCAACCAACACCACCGGCGCATCGGACTTGGCGCCACCCTGGTAGCGCAAAACGATAAAGCGCAACTCCTCACGCGAGCCTTGCGCCACGGCCATGAAGGACCCCATACCCAGTTTCGCCACCTGTGCCGGGCCCATGACCGTGCAACTGACAGAAGGCAATTTGGCCAATTCTTTAGCCGCAAGAGCGAGCAAGCGCGGGGTGGCATGGTTGGCTGGGCGATTCCCCCATTCTTTGGCCAACTCGATACCCTTGACTTCGGCACAAGCTTGGCTAAACGCTTCTCGATAGTCCTTTGTTTCTGCCAGTGCCACGATGACCCGGGCCAAGGCCCTAGGTTCGGGAATGGATTTGGTCGTGTTGTAGCGGTAGCTGCTATCAGCTACCGATCGAATGGCTGAGCGCAAAGCGATCGGCGTCGCATCAAACGCAAAAGCCAAAACCATTTTCTTGACGCGACTGCCAGCGGCCGTCACTAACGCGGCCTGAATCGCTTGGCGCACCTGTTTGGCCGAACCATCGCCAGCACCGACCAGGATCAAACGGGTACAGGCGCAGGCTTCGGGCTGGTAGAGTTGCAACAGTTTTCCGGGCTTGGTTTCCAGATCACCTGACTTGACGGCTTTAGCAATCAAACCCGACAAACCATCAGTTGCAGATTTGAAATCTTGCGTCACCAACACGACCAAGACATCACATTTCTCCAAAATAACGGCCGACAAGGGCAACGACTTGAGCTCAAAGTTCATAATTGAGGTTTCCTTCGGTCCTTATGTTATTCCATTCTTCACTTCGCAAAGAACTGGCGCGTAGTTTCGGTGCAACCTTAATCGTGCTGATCACGATCATCATGACGATGACCTTGATCCGCACCCTGGGGCAAGCTTCGCGTGGAAGTTTTAACCCGGCGGAAGTGATGCAGGTGATGGGGTTTACCGTGATCGGACAAATGCCTACCATTTTGGCCATGAGTCTGTTCATAGCCATTGTCAGCACCTTAACCCGGATGTACCGCGATAGCGAAATGGTAATCTGGTTTTGCAGTGGCAAGGGCTTGTTCGGTTTGCTGCCCCCCTTGATTCGGTTTTCTTGGCCAATTTTGCTGGTTGTAGCCGTGTTGGCCTTTGGGATCCTGCCTTGGTCGAAAGCCCAGGTCGAAGACATGAAAAACAATTATGAACAGCGCGGCGATTTAGAACGTGTCGAAGCCGGTCGGTTCCAAGAATCTTCCAGCGGGAATCGGGTCTTTTTTGTTGACAAGGACTCCGTTGCACAGCAGTCTGCCCATCAAGTTTTCATCTCCAGCACGGATCGCGGCAAACAAACCATCACCTCAGCACGCAGTGGACACCTACAAAACATAGGGGAAAACTCATTCCTGATGCTGCAAAACGGTCAACAACTCGAGTTGGTTTCAGGTCAATCCGGTTTAAAAATCAGTGAGTTTCTGGAATTTGGTAGCCAGATAGGCAGCAATACGCTCGACGTCAAAGCTTATGTGCCGCCCAGCATACTCTCAACTTTTAGTTTGCTGAGCCGTCCCAGCTTGCCCCATTGGGCTGAATTGGCATGGCGCATCGGCCTGGTTGTGGCCACCTTTAATTTCATCATCATTGCGCTCGGTGTGGCCGGCTCCAACCCACGGGCTAGCCGAAGCTGGAACATGTTGTTCGCCATGTTCGCCTTTATCATTTACTTCAATCTTCTCAATCTAGGCCAGAGCTGGATCAGAAGCGGGCAAATTGGATTTTTTGAATTCTTGTTGTGGGCCCATGGCGGCATTGGATTTTTAGGGCTGCTCTGGTTAGCGATCCGACACCACAATTGGCACTTGCCCACGCGGCACAAGCAATTGACCACGCCTGACCGGAGTGTCGTTTGAAAACCATACGACGCCTGATTTACCGGGAAATTTATGTCTCGGTGGCTTTTTCAAGCTTGGCCTTCCTGGCTCTTTTTTTCTTTTTTGATTTTGTCGAAGAACTCAAGGCACTGGGCCAGGCCAGTGCATCAGGCTACCAACTGACCCATGCCCTGACCTATGTAGCGCTCCTGGTCCCCAGTCATCTTTATGAACTGCTGCCGATCACCGTTTTAATTGGAACCATTTTCGTCATGGCCAGACTGGCTCAAAGTTCAGAGTTCACGATTTTGAGAACCAGCGGGCTGGGTCCTTGGCGCGCATTGAACACTTTACTTGGCTTGGCTTTAGGCTTTGTACTGCTGACATTTGCCATCGGAGACTATCTCGCTCCATGGGCTGATCGCCATGCTCAATTGCTCAAAGCCCGTTTTCAAGGCCAAATCAGCATTGGCCAAACAGGGGCCTGGCTCAAGGAAAAACAACGGCACAGCCATTTCACTGTCAATATTGGCGCCCTTGATCCCGATGGCAATATGCGCCAAATTCGCATTTTTGAACTCGACAGCCGCGGCTTTTTAATCTCCATGGTGGACGGTAAAACCGGACAATTCGCTACAGATGAAGCATGGTTGTTGCAACAGGTTGAGCGCACGGAGTTCAGCAACACCAGTAACGACAACGCCAGGGTTGAGCGTACTTCTTTTGCGAGTTTTCGCTGGCCAACTCAAATCAGTGCCGAAATGGTGTCGGCCGCCCTGCTCAAACCCGAAAGAATGAAAGCCATTGATCTGTATCAGTACATCAGGCATCTGGTTGCCAATGGGCAATCCGCGCAACGCTATGAAATCGAATTCTGGAAAAAAGTTTTTTACCCTCTTAGTTGCTTGGTCATGGTGGTCTTGGCCCTGCCATTTGCCTACCTTCACTTTCGATCTGGCAGTATTTCTGGCTACGTGTTTGGCGGCGTCATGGCCGGCATCAGTTTCTTTCTGCTCAACAATATGTTTGGCCACATCGGAAATTTGCAAAACTGGCAACCCTGGTTATCGGCTGCACTTCCCGGACTGATTTACAGCGGGTTCTCGCTCAGCGCATTTGCGTGGTTGGTCTTGAGGCGCTAGGGACTTCATGCTTCAACGTGGAATTATTTTGTTGGCGCACGGTTCACGTGATCCGCTGTGGCGCTTGCCCATTGAAAATGTTGCGCAACTGATTTCCCAGCGCGATCCTCAACTCGTCGTTGGCTGCGCCTACCTGGAGTTGACCGAACCCGGGCTCGAGGGTGCGGTCGCCGTCATGGTCAGCCAGGGCCTGCAGTCCGTCACCATTGTTCCCATGTTTTTGGGTCTTGGTAAACACGCCAGGGACGACCTTCCGGTCTTATTGCAAGTCTTGCAACAAAAGCACCCTGAACTTGAATTCATACTCCAGGCGGCCATTGGGGAAAATCCGAACGTTCTTGCTGTGATTGCTGAAATTGCGGCAAAGTGAGGACATGAAGGCTTCTTAACTCACCATGAAAAGTTCATTGAAATGAATTTGCATCAATTTCGCTTCATACAAGAGGCCAGTCGCCGCAACCTGAATTTGACCGAGGCGGCCAAGGCCTTGCACACCTCCCAACCCGGCGTGTCCAAGGCCATCATCGAACTGGAAGAGGAATTAGGGGTTGATATTTTTGCCCGCCATGGCAAGCGCCTCAAACGCGTGACCGAGCCTGGAATTCTGGTGCTCCAAAGCATTGACCTGATCATGCGTGAAATCGGGAATCTCAAACGCATTGGTCAAGAGTACAGTGCACAGGACAGCGGAATTTTGTCGATTGCTACCACCCATACCCAGGCCCGCTACGTGCTGCCCGAACCCGTTGCCAAACTGCGCAAGGCTTATCCCAAAGTTGACATTAGCTTGCACCAAGGCGCGCCCGACCAGGTGGCAGCGATGCTGATCGAGGAAGTGGCTGAAATCGGTATCGCGACCGAATCACTGGCGCAATACACCGAGTTGGTTACCCTGCCCTGTTACGAGTGGCAACACATGCTGGTTTTACCGAGCGACCACCCCCTGTGTGGCAAAGAGCGAATCAGCCTGGAAGATCTGGCCCAAGAGCCGCTGATCACCTACCACCCGGCATTTACTGGTCGGAACAAGATTGACCATGCTTTTGCCCAGCGCAAACTCAAGCCCCGCATTGCGCTGGAGGCCATAGATTCGGATGTGATCAAGACCTACGTGCGCCTGGGCTTGGGGCTGGGCATTGCCGCTGAGATGGCCGTGCGTGATCTGTTGGATGACGCTGGAGCCAGTGGCTTGCGCGTGCGCCCGGTGGGACATTTGTTCGGTCAGAATGTCGCACGTGTTGCATTCAAGCGCGGCGCCTACCTGCGCAATTTTGTCTTCACCTTTGCCGAGCTACTCAGCGATCGTCTGAACCGCAAGCTGATCGCCAAGGCCATGAAGGGCCAAGGCGACAACACCGAATTGTGAATGCCCACCCGCCATAAAAAAATGTCTGCGTCCCCCGAAGCCCCTTTCAGCCCCAAGCTAATCTCAAAACTGCCCAGTGTAGGAACCACCATCTTCACGGTGATGTCTGGCCTGGCCAGCGACAAATCCGCCGTGAATCTGGGTCAAGGTTTTCCCGATTTTCAATGTGACCCCAAACTACCCCAACTGGTCCATCAGGCCATGCTCAAGGGGCAGAACCAATACGCGCCGATGGCTGGGGTATTGGAGTTGCGCGTAGCCATCTCCCAAAAAATTGAAAAATTGCACGGTCGTTGCTACGACGCTGCGCATGAAATCACCATCACCGCTGGCGCTACCCAAGCCATTCTGACCGCCATACTCGCCATAGTTCATCCCGGTGATGAAGTGATCGTTCTGGAACCTTGCTACGACAGCTACATCCCTAATGTCGAGCTCGCCGGCGGGCGCGTCATTCGTGTGCCGCTGTTGCCGGGCAGCTTCCGCCCCGATTTTGACAAGATCGAAGCCGCCATCTCTACCCGAACCCGGGCCATCGTCATCAATTCGCCACATAACCCCAGCGCGACGGTATGGAGCCATGCCGAATTGTTACGCTTGCAAACTATTTTGGCGCCAACCGATATTCTCCTGATCAGTGACGAGGTATACGAACACATGGTGTTTGATGGCCAGCAGCATCTCAGTGCAGCACGTTTCCCCGGCTTGGCCGAACGCGCTTTCATCGTTTCCAGCTTTGGCAAGACCTACCATGTGACGGGCTGGAAAGTGGGCTTCGTTGCTGCGCCCAAGGCCTTGATGAACGAATTTCGGAAAGTGCATCAATTCGCCGTGTTCTCCGTTAACTCGGCCATGCAATACGGCTTGGCAGCCTACATGGCTGACCCCGAACCTTATCTCGAATTGCCTGCTTTTTACCAACGCAAACGCGACCTTTTTCGTGCCGGCTTGCAAAAGACCCGCTTCAAGTTGCTCCCCTGTGAAGGAACTTATTTTCAATGCGTTGATATCACAGCGTTGAGCAGCTTGTCGGAAGCCGACTTCTGTTTTTGGCTGATCAACGACATCGGTGTCGCTGCGATACCGCTCTCAGCGCTTTACGTTAGCGGATTGAATCAAGGGGTGGTTCGTTTTTGTTTTGCCAAGAAAGATGAAACCCTTGAACTGGCACTTGAGCGCCTGGCACGGCTCTAAGTTCCAGTTACCTCAGTCCGGCGCGCTTCGCGTCGGGCGATCCAAACGGTTGAAGAAAAAATCACTAAGCCACCGATCAATGTGGATTGGCTTGGACGGTCGGAAAATACCAACCAACCCAGCATGGAGGCCCAAATCAAATCCAGAAATTTGAGGGACTGGGTTGAGGAAATATCGGCCAAACCAAAAGAACGCGTCAAGCAGTAATGCGACAGGCTTCCGAGCGTGCCACACACCAAAAACAAACCCCATTGCAAAAGTGTTGGCGTTTGCCAATGCAGCAGCGCCATCGGAAGACTGAACAAGGTCACGCTGAAAGCGAGCCAAACGACAATGACCACGGGTTTTTCATGGCGCGTTAATGCTTTGGCCATGAGAAATGACAGGGCGAACAAGGGTGCTGAGGCCAGCATGACCAGGTTGTAGAGACCTCCGTTACCTGTGAGCTTTGGTCCCACCACCAACAGAATGCCGGAAAAACCGATGACAGCAGCCAACCAGCGTTCCCAATGCATGGGCTCACGCATGAACAGATAGGCCCCGATCAAAATAAAGATAGGTTGGGTAAAGCCGATAGCCGTCATATCCGCCAAGGGGATCTGAGGCAGGGCAGCAAACCAGAAACACAAACCCAGCGTGTGGATCGCACCCCGACCCAATTGCAGGCCGATTTTCTTGGGCCGGTAAGTTAACAAACCGGACCGAAGCATCAAAGGCAGCATTACCAAAAATCCAAACAGGTAGCGCAAAAATTGGACCTGAAATAAATCGAGCTGCAAGGTCAGCAGCCGCATCAACGTATTAAGCAGACAAAAACCAAGACCCGCCAGAGCACTCCACAGCATACCTTTCACAACGGGATTCATCCTCTGTGCCCGTCGTCGATTGATAGACAAAAGACGTGCCAACCCTTGGGGTCGGTATTTTCCGGGTCGGGGGCGAAAAACCATTCTGGAAGACTAGCGCGACCCCCATGATGAGCCAGTCGCTTTGGGGACCGTGACGCTCAATGACTGATTTGAGCCCAGGCTTTGTCCAATCGTTTGCTGCTCACGGGCTGGGGGGTACGCAACTCCTGCGCAAAAAAACTCACGCGCAACTCCTCCAACAGCCAGCGAAATTCCTGCATGCGGCTATCAGTCACCCCTTTGCGCTCGACCACCAGACGCCAGTAGCGCTGCTCTTGCGGGCGCAGCTCGGTCAAGCGGTTGGTATCGCGCGCCGGGTCAGCGCGGACTTTGTCCAGCCGCAGGGTGATAGCCTTGAGGTAGCGGGCAAAGTGTTGCAGTTGTGCCCAGGGCGTTTGCACCAAGAAACGCTTGGTGCACAAGCGTTGCAGTTGCTGCGCACAATCCGCAGTGGCCTCTGGCGCGTTTTTGCTGTCTTTAATTTTGCGTGCGGCTAGCGCGTATTCGGCGAGGATGGTGGCGGCCAGGCGAGCCACCTCGTTGGCTATCAAGGTCAAGCGACTCCGGCCCTCGTCTAGGCGACGTTTGAAGTCAAATTCATTCGCGGGCAAAGGCTCCAGCAAAAAAGCGCGGTCCAGCGCGACGGCGAGAATTTGTTCGCGTAATTCCTCGATGGTGCCGCCAGCCGAATTGCCATCTCCCGTGCGCCCTACCTGCATAAAGGTCACCGCCATCTTTTGCAAATCGGGGATGTTCTTCTCCAGGTACTTGAGCGCGTCCTTGATTTGCAGTGCAAACAAGCGGCGCAAGCCAATCCGGTGTCGGGCTGCAGCGACATCGGGTTCGTCAAACACTTCAATGCCCACCCCGTCGCCCTGGTCCATCAAGGCCGGAAATCCGATCAGGGTTTGCCCACCGGCGCGTGCTGAAGACTGGATTTCCATCAGCTCGGGCAGCTCACCAAAAGTCCAGCTGGTGTAGCGCTGCGCCCTTCCTGCCACTGGCCCGCCAACCACGTCCGCCACCGACGGGGCTAGGTGACGTGCAGCGCCGGGTAACGATTTGTCCAAGCCATGAGGAACCCGGGGCTGCGCGCTGCCCAGCTCAGTCTGCACCGCAGAGGCCGGCGCGAGTTTGAGACCCGCCAGCGCCTGAAATGCCCCGCGCGCCTGTGCGCCCAGCTCAGCCTTCAACGCACCCAAGTTGCGCCCGTGTCCGAGCTGGCGGCCGTGTTCGTCCACCACGCGAAAATTCATGAACAGGTGTGGGTTGAGCATGTCGAGCTTGAAGTCACCCCTTTTGACATCCAGAGAGCATTCCTGGCGTACCTGCTTGAGCAACGCGTCGGTCAAGCTGGTGTGGCCCCACAAATCCGGCGTGCCCAGCATTGCAGCCAACCGAGTGGCGTTCTCAGGTAGGGGTACAAAACGGCCGCGCGAGCGCTGCGGCAGGCTCTTGAGCAGGGCCTGGATTTTGTCTTTCAGCATGCCAGGCACCAACCACTCGCAACGCTCCTCATTGACCTGGTTCAGCACAAACAGCGGCACGGTCACAGTCAAGCCGTCCTTGACGTCGCCCGGTTCATGCAAATAGGTGGCCGCACAATCCACGCCACCGAGGCGGATCGTTTTGGGGAAGGCGTTGGTGGTGATGCCTGCAGCCTCGTGGCGCATCAGTTCGTCGCGCGTAAGCAGCAACAGGCGCGAGGGCGCACCGGCTTTGATTGGCGCGTAGTCCGGTGTGCGTGACGCCTCTCGGTACCAGCGCTCAAAGCTGTGGCCGCTGCACACCTCAGCCGGCAAAGCTTGGTCGTAAAACGCGTAAATCAACTCATCGTCCACCAGCACATCCTGGCGGCGCGATTTGTGCTCCAGCTCCTCCACCTGGGTCACGAGTTTTTGGTTGGCGCTAAGAAACGGCAAGTTCGTGTCCCACTGGCCGCTCACCAGCGCTTCGCGGATGAATATCTCGCGTGCGGCGGGCGGATCGACCCGGCCATAATTGGTACGCCGCCCGTTGTAGATCACGATGCCGTAGAGCGTGGCCCGCTCCAGCGCCACCACTTCGGCGGCTTTTTTCTCCCAGTGCGGATCGAGCAACTGCTTTTTCAGCAAGTGGCCCGCCACCTGCTCCACCCATTGCGGCTCAATCGCGGCGATGCCTCGGCCAAACAAGCGTGTGGTCTCCACCAACTCGGCCACGACGATCCAGCGACCCGGCTTTTTACTCAGGTGTGCGCCCGGATGACGGTGGAACTTGATGCCGCGGGCACCCAGGTACTCGCCCGAATTAGCTTCTTCATCGAGCTTGCAGCCGATGTTGCCTAAGAGTCCCGCCAGCATGGAGAGGTGCAGTTGCTCATAGCTGGCCGGGACTGCGTTCAATGGCCACTTGTGCTCGGCCACCACAGTGAGCAGCTGCGAATGAATGTCGCGCCACTCGCGCAGGCGGCGTAGGCTGATGAAGTTCTGGCGCAGCAGTTGCTCGTACTGGCGGTTGCTAAGCTTATGTGACTGAGGTGTCAGACCCCGATTACCGGCGACGGCCACGTCCGTGGCAGGCTCGGTAGATCGGGCTCTGACCCCTCCACTTTGCGTGCCTCCTCTTGCGTCGTTAACCCACTTCCACAGTTTCAAATAACCGCTGAACTCGCTCTTCTCATCGTCAAACTTGGCATGCGCTTGGTCGGCCTGGGTCTGCGCGTCCATTGGACGGTCGCGCACATCTTGCACGGAGAGAGCGCTGGCGATCACCAATACCTCGTCCAGCGCACCGCGGCTGCGCGCCTCCAGAATCATCCGACCCACGCGGGGGTCCAGCGGCAAGCGGGACAGCTCTTGCCCCATGGGCGTCAACTCATTGGCGTCATCCACTGCGCCTAACTCGGTCAGCAACTGGTAGCCGTCGGCAATGGCGCGCCCCGAAGGCGCTTCGATAAAGGGGAAGTCTTCCACCACGCCCAGGTGCAGGGACTTCATGCGCAAAATCACCCCGGCGAGTGAGGAGCGCAGGATCTCGGGGTCGGTAAAGCGCGCTCGACCGGCAAAGTCTTGTACGTCATACAGGCGGATACAGATGCCGTCGGCCACCCGGCCACACCGCCCGGCGCGTTGGTTGGCCGAGCTTTGGCTAATGGGCTCGACCAGCAGCTGCTCCACTTTGCTTCTGAAGCTGTAGCGCTTGACGCGCGCCGTGCCGGCATCAATCACGTAACGAATACCGGGAACGGTAAGCGAGGTCTCGGCCACATTGGTGGCCAACACGATGCGCCGACCAGTGTGGCTGTCAAAAATGCGCTCCTGCTCAGCCTGGTTCAGCCGCGCAAATAGCGGCAGCACTTCGGCCGAACGAGTCACTGCATGATGCTGGAGATGGCCACGCAGGTAGTCGGCGGCCTCGCGGATTTCGCGCTCGCCAGGTAGAAAAATAAGAATGTCACCTGTGGCGTGCCCTACCCACAACTCATCCACCGCGTCTGCAATGGCTTCGTTCAGTCCGTAGTCACGGCGCTCTTCAAACGGACGCCAGCGCTGCTCGACTGGGAACATGCGACCCGACACCAGGATGACAGGCGCTGGGCGAAGCTCTTGCCCCCACGCTCTGCGCTGCGCGTCGTCGCTGCCCCCCGAGGGGGCTTCACCCGGCTTGGGGCGGCCCGGCACCGGGTGGCTCGCGAAATGCTTGGCAAAGCGGTCCGCATCAATCGTGGCCGAGGTCACGATGATTTTCAGGTCCGGGCGGCGCGGCAGGATCTGGCGCAAGTACCCCAGCAAGAAGTCGATGTTCAGACTGCGTTCGTGTGCCTCGTCAATGATGATGGTGTCGTAAGCTTTGAGCAGTGGGTCGTTCTGCGTCTCGGCCAGCAAGATGCCATCCGTCATCAGTTTGACCGAAGCGTCACGTGACAGGCGATCCTGAAACCGCACTTTGTAGCCGACCACTTCGCCCAGTGGCGTGGCCAACTCGTCGGCAATGCGCTTGGCCACGCTGCTGGCGGCGATGCGCCGGGGCTGGGTGTGACCGATCAGCTTGCCGCGTTCGCCAGGCGGGTAATTCAGCTTGCCTCTTCCCATGGCCAGCGCAATTTTGGGCAGCTGCGTGGTCTTGCCCGATCCGGTCTCACCGCAGACGATGACGACCTGATGCGCCGCAATGGCGGCCATGATCTCGTCGCGTTTAGCCGACACCGGCAGCGATTCTGGGAACTCGATTTTCAAGGCAAAGAGTGACAAGGCATTAACTTCGTAGAGAATCGGCAATTATCCCCGCCCGAATTGATGCATCTGCAGATTACTACGCATGTCCACCGCTTTTGAATCCACCTTCGTCCCCTGGTTCCGCTCGGTCGCGCCCTACATCCACATGCACCGGGGCAAAACCTTTGTGGTGGGCATTGCGGGCGAAGCCATTGCGGCCGGTAAGTTGCACCACTTGGCACAAGACCTGGCTTTGATCCAGAGCATGGGCGTGAAGATCGTTTTGGTGCACGGTTTTCGCCCGCAGGTTAACGAACAGCTCCTGGCCAAAGGCCATACGCCCAAATACTCCCATGGCATCCGCATTACCGACGCAGTGACGCTGGACTGTGCGCAAGAAGCTGCGGGGCAGTTGCGCTACGAGATCGAGGCCGCTTTCAGCCAAGGCCTGCCCAACACGCCCATGGCGGGGGCAACGGTGCGGGTAATTTCAGGCAATTTCATCACTGCTCGACCGGTTGGCATTTTGGATGGGGTGGATTTCAAACACTCAGGACTGGTGCGCAAGGTGGATACCGCCGCCATCCAACACACGCTGGACTTTGGCGCCATGGTCCTGCTGTCGCCCTTTGGTTTCTCCCCCACGGGCGAGGCTTTTAACCTCAACATGGAAGAGGTCGCCACTTCAGTGGCCGTGGCCTTGCAAGCGGACAAACTGATCTTTCTGACCGAAAGTCCTGGCATCCGGATCCGAGCGACCGAACCCGAAAGCCCGGACAACCCCATCGACACCGAGCTGCCGCTGGCAGCCGCTGAAAAATTGCTGGCCGAGTTGCCCGAGCCAAAACTGACCTGCGATACCGGGTTTTACCTCCAGCATTGCGTGAAAGCCTGCAAAGCCGGCGTTGAGCGCAGTCACATCATCCCCTTTGAACGGGATGGCTCACTACTGCTTGAGATTTATGTGCACGACGGCATTGGCACCATGGTGGTGGATGAAAAACTCGAAGAGCTGCGCGAGGCCACGTCCGACGATGTGGGTGGTATTTTGCAGTTGATTGAGCCCTTCGAGAAAGACGGCACGCTGGTCAAACGTGACCGTACTGAAATTGAACGCGACATAGGCAACTACACCATTCTGGAACACGACGGCGTGATCTTCGCCTGTGCTGCCTTCTACCCCTATCCTGAATCTAAAACAGCCGAAATGGCCGCATTGACAGTCTCACACCAAAGCCAGGGTCAGGGCGACGGCGGCAAGGTGCTCAAACGCATCGAGCAACGCGCCAGGAGCCTGGGGCTGGAAAGCATCTTTGTACTCACAACCCGCACCACGCATTGGTTTTTGCGCCGGGGCTTCGTGCAAGCTGACCCGGAACAACTGCCAGAAGCGCGCAAACGCAAGTACAACTGGGATCGGAAGTCTCAAGTATTGGTTAAAAAACTGACCTAAAAGATGGCAGGACCGGCCCATAGGTTCACTGACTGGAAATTTTGCCAAGTCTTCCTATACCGAGATTCACCGTTTGGGGGACACTCGTTTTCAGGAGGATCATGCTCAATGTTGCCCCACTTACCTCCATCGTCCCAGTCATGGGCACGATTCGGGCACGCAATTTTTACGAGCAAGAGCTGGGGCTAAAGGCCGAGGGCAGGCGGAACCAAGGCCGTCTGCACCATTGCGCGCTTCGAGGTCGATGACATCGATTTAGAAATCCATGCGCTTGAGCGCCGGAGCGTGGTGTTTGAGGACAACGACCTGCCCGACCTCACCTCGGTCAACCACATCTGCAAGTTCGTGGACTCAAAAGCCGCATGGTTCAAGGAAACCGAGGGCAACTAACTCTGCCTACAGTAAGAGTTGCACTGAGCCCATCGCAGCCCACCTTGTGACTCAGGATTTGACGGCACTCCGAGCGCCCGAGGAGCTTGCATCCCAGCCGCCACCCAGCGCCTTGTACAAGGCCACCACTGCCGTCAGTTGGTTGCGCTGGCCTTCAACCAGAGCCGCTTGCGCCTGGGCTAGATCGCGCTGGGCGTTGAGCACTTCAAGGAAACTAGCGTAACCGCCCTTGTAACGCAAATCGGCCAAGCGCAGCGTTGAGCGCAGGGCTACAACACGTTGCGTGCTGGTCGCCACCAAGTCGCGTCCAGTCGCCACATTGTTGAGCGCATCGTGCACATCCCGAAAAGCGTTTTGCACAGACTGGGTGTACTGGGCCAGCGCCTGTTGCTCTCTGGCAGTAGCGGCTGCCACGACCGCGTCTGCCGCGCCGGCGCGAAACACGGGTTGCGTCAAGTTGCCCATCAAGGTCCAAAACAACGAGAGTGGATCGAACAGATTGGCCAAGTCTTTAGACTGCTGCCCAAGCCCAGCCGTCAAACTGATCTTGGGGAAATACGATGCTTTGGCCTGGCCGATGTCGGCGTTAGCTGCAATCAGCGCCTGTTCGGCACTCACCACATCAGGGCGCTGGCGCAACACATCGGAGGGCAGATTGGCGGGTATTGCCCATTGCGTGACCAAACTGCCCACTTCTGAGCCACGCGCCAGAACCGGTCGCAAAATATCGGCCGGTTTTCGGCCCAATAACAGCGCCAGAGCCGACTCGGCATTGCTTCGGTTTTGCAGGACTTGTTGCTGAGTGGCTTGCAGGCTCAGCGCTTCAGAGTCGGCTTGTCGCAAGTCGATCTCCCCAATCACACCGGCCGCAAAGCGAAGTGTTTGCAAGCGAAGATTTTCTTGCCGCGTGGCCAAAGTTTGCACCGCCAACTCCAACTGCGCATCCAGGGCGCGCAAGGCAAAGTAGCTTTGCGCGACGTTGGCGTACAGCGTTGTGAGCACCGTGCCGCGGGCGGCGGCCTGACCGAGCAAACGGGCCTGGGCCGCTTCGTCAGCCCGAGCATATTTACCCCAAAAATCTATTTCGTAACTGGCACTCAAACCGAGTTGCTGGTTGTTCGAGTAGGGGCCCACGCTGGGAATAAAGTGACTGGCTTGTTGACTGGTGCGTTGACGTGAAGAACTGGCGCTCAAATCCACCGTGGGGTAGAAATTGGATTGGCTTTGGTCCAGCATGGCGCGCGCCTCAGCCATACGGGCGCTGGCCTGGGCCAGGTCCTGGCTGTTGCTGGCGGCCTCTTGCAGCATGGCGTCGAGCACCGGATCGTTAAAATTTCTCCACCAACTCAGCCAGTTCACATTGCTCGCCCCGCCAAGCGACGGCAGACTGCTCGGCACGTCGATGACTGGGCGTTGGTAATCGGGCCCTAACTTGGCAACACCGCAGGCCGACAGGGTGGACGCAACGACGATCGCCATCGTGATTTTTCCAGTTTGAGCGAATCGATTAAGCATGATGATTCCCCCCGTCCAGGTGCAGCGGCTGATTCACATGGGCATAGTCTTCGGGCTTGCTTCTGAAGTGCCAGTCGTTCACCAGCTTGAAAAACAGCGGCACCATGAAGATCGCCAAAAAGGTCGCCGCCAGCATGCCACCCAGCACGCCGGTGCCTATGGATTGGCGCGCCGCTGCGCCCGCGCCACTGGAAAAAGCCAGCGGCAGAACGCCCAGAATAAAAGCCAGCGAAGTCATCAAAATCGGCCGGAAACGCAGGCGTGCCGCCTCCAGCGCCGCCGCCACGGGCGACTGGCCCTGCTGCACCAGCACACTGGCAAATTCCACAATCAAAATCGCATTTTTGGCCGACAAGCCCAACAGGGTGACCAAGCCAATCTGGAAGTACACGTCGTTGGTGAAATGGCGCAAGTACACCGCTGCCAGCGCCCCAAAAATTCCAAAAGGCAGGGCCAGCAACACCGACAAAGGCAAGGTCCATTTTTCGTACTGAGCCGCCAGAATCAAAAAGATCATCAGGATGCCTGCACCCAGGGCGATCCCCGCTGCGCTGCTGCTGCGCTTTTGCTGGAAAGCGCTGCCGCCCCAGTCGTATCCCGCATCCGTCGGCAAGACCTGGTTGGCCACCCGCTCCATCGCGGCGATGGCCTGGCCCGAGCTGTAGCCGGGTTTAGGCTCACCCAGAATCTGGATGCTGGGTAACGCGTTGAAGTGCTGAACCGAATCGGGGCCGGCCACAAACTTAACCTCGGCCACGGCGCGGATCGGCACCATCTGGCCCGACTTGGCGCGCACGTACAAAGCACCAATGTCCTCCGGTTTGGCGCGGTACTGGCCTTCGGCCTGCATCAGCACCTGGTAAATTCGACCGCTCTTATTAAAGTCGTTGACGTAGTAGCTGCCCAGCGTGGCCGCCAGGGTGTTGTAGATGTCAGCCACGTTCAGGCCCAGGGCGCGCACTTTCTCGGTGTCCACATTGACAAAAAGCTGGGGCGAGTTGGCCTGCCAGATGGTTTTGACACCTTGCAGCTCGGGCTGTTTATTGGCTTCTTCCAGCAGTCCGGGCAAGAGTTGCGCCAAACGCCGAACGCCGCCATCGCCCTTGTTTTGCAAGTAGAACTCAAAGCCGCCGGTCTGGCCCAGGCCTTGAATGGCGGGTGGGGCAAAGGCCAGCGGCAGGCCGGCCTTGATGCCACCGGTTTTCATATAGGTTTCCATCACCAGCTCTTTGGCCGTCTGGTCGCGCTCGGCCCAGGGCTTGAGCGGGAAGAACAGGGTGGCGGCAGACGATTTCAGCCCCCCTCCCCCCAGGAAATTCAGGCCCACCAAACTGAACACGGAGTCGATGTTTTTGTTGGGTGACATGGCCGCCTCCACCTGCTTGACCACCTGATTCGTGCGCTCCAGCGACGAGCCCTCGGGCAAGATCACCGCGCCAATGAAATAGCCCTGGTCTTCATCCGGCACCAGGGCGCCGGGAACGATTTTCACCATCAAGCCGGTCAGCCCCAACATGCAGCCAAACAACAACATGCCCAGCACGCCGCGTTTGAGAAAGAAAGCCACACCCTGGGTGTAGCGCCGCGTCAGGCGCTTGAAGCCAGCGTTGAAATGGTCAAAGAATTTGTTCTTGCGCTCGGCCCCGGGCTTGAGCAACACCGCGCACAGGGCCGGTGTCAGTGTCAGCGCAACAAAACCCGACAGCACCACGGCGATGGAAATCGTCACCGAGAACTGGCGGTACAACTCTCCCGCCAAACCGCCCAAAAATGCCACCGGAATAAAGGCCGCGCACAACACTAGCACAATGGCAATCACCGGGCGCGTCACCTCGCGCATGGCTTCAATCGCCGCGTCGCGCGGACTCATGTTTTCCTCGTGCATCAGGCGCTCGACGTTTTCCAGCACCACGATGGCATCATCCACTACGATGCCGATCGACAGCACCATGCCAAACAGCGTCAGCGTGTTGATGCTGTAGCCCAACAGGTGCAGGCCGGCCAGGGTACCGATCAGCGAGACCGGAACCGCCAGCGTCGGAATGATTGTGGCGCGCCAGCTTTGCAAAAACAGGTACACGACGAGGAACACCAGCACCATCGCTTCGATCAGGGTTTTGAGCACCTCGTGGATGGACTCGGCGACGAAAGGCGTGGTGTCATAAGGCGTGGAATAGGTCAAGCCAGCAGGAAACTTGGCCTTTAACGCGACCAGGGTTTTTTCCACCGCCGCGCGAGTTTCCAGCGCATTGGCGCCGGTTTGCAAAAACACGCCCACCGGCACCGAGGGGTGGCCGTTAACGCGGCCGTAGAAGTTGTAGTCCTTGGAGCCCAGCTCGACCCGCGCCACGTCTTTGAGGCGAACGATCGCGCCTTTGTCGCCAGAGCGGAGCACGATGTTGCCAAACTGCTCGGGCTCCAACAGGCGACCGCGTGCCGTGACGGTCAGCGTCAGCTCTTCGGTGTTGTTGGGCGGCGAGCCGATCTTGCCGGCCGCGTACTGGGCGTTTTGCTCAGTCACGGCGCTGCTGATATCGCCCACCGTGATGCCCAGTTGCGCCATCCGATCGGGCCGCAGCCACAGGCGCATGGCGTAGTCCTTTGCACCAAAGATTTGCACATTGGTGGTGCCGGGAACGCGCTTGACCGCGTCCAGCATGTTTTGCGTAACGTAGTTGGAAATGAACAGCGCGTCATAGCGGTCATCGGGCGAATACACCGCCGCCACTACCAGAAAATTGGCCGAACTCTTGCTCACCGTGAGTCCCTGGCGCTGCACTTCTTGCGGCAGCTTGCTCAAGACCTGATTGACGCGGTTGTTCACGTTGACGGCTGCAATGTCCAGGTTGGTGCCGACATCAAACGTCACATTGATCGACACCACGCCGTCGCCCGAAGACGTACTGTCCATGTAGAGCATTTTCTCTACGCCGTTGATGGATTGTTCAATCGGCGCGGCTACCGTGGTTTCCAGCACCTCGGCCGAGGCGCCGGGATAAATCGCCCGCACGTTGACCACCGGCGGAGAAATTTCCGGGTAACGCGAGATCGGCAAAATCTGCATCGCTGCCAATCCGGCCATGACCAGGAACAGCGAGAGCACCGTCGCGAAGATCGGACGGTCAATGAAAAACTTGGAGAACATGGGTTTGTTGCTGTTTATTTGGGCGCGGCTGGTGCTGCACCCGTTGGGGCTGGCGCATAGGGAACGGGTTTCACCGTCATGCCTGGGTCATGCGCTTTGATGAAACCTTCGACCAGCACCCGCTCCCCGGCTTGAACGCCCTTGGTCACAATCCACTCGCCCTGACTCCAGCCGTCGAGCTCGACCGGGCGCGGCTCCAGTTTGTTTTCCTTGTTAACGACAAAAACGATCTTGCCAAAAGGGCTGTCGATCACTGCTCGCTGCGGCACGCTCAAGCTATTAGGTCGGCTGGCACCGCCCAACACCACGCGCACAAACTGACCCGGACGCAAGACCCCATCGGGATTGGGCAACTCGGCTCGGGCTTCAAAACTGCCGGTCTGCGGGTTGGCCTTTTCGCTGGTGAAGTTGAGTTTTCCCGTGCGCGGGTAGCTGCTACCGTCAGCCAGTTTGACGCTCACGTTAAAACCCAGACTGCCATTGGCAGCGCGCTTGCCATTGCCCGGCAGGTTCAACTGCCCGGCACCGAGCTGCTGCGTCAGGCGCAACACATCGGCTTCCGACAGGCTGAAGTTCACATACATCGGGTGGGTTTGCACGATGGTGGTCAGCAGGCTATCGCTGGCGCTGATCAGGTTGCCGTCGGACTTGGCCGCCACGCTAGTGACACCCGCAATCGGTGCCACCACCTTGGTGTAGATCAGATTCAGACGGGCTTCATTGACTTGCGCCTGCGACAGCTTCCGCAAGGCCTCGGCCGATTCGAGTGCTGATTGGCTGTCGTCGGCTTCCTTCTGGCTGATGGCTTTTTCAGCCGCCAGCGGAGCGGCACGGGCCTGGTCGCGTCGGGCCTGTTTCACCCTGGCCTCGGCCACGGCCAAATTGGCTTCCGCCGATGCGAGCTGGTTCTGGAAAGTGGCTGGGTCGATCTGAAATAAAGGCGTTCCCGCCTGCACTGCTGCGCCCTCGACAAAAAGACGTTGCTGCAGAATACCCGCCACCCGCGCCCGCACCTCGGTTTCACGCGAACCTGCGGTCTGACCTACATATTCAATCGCCAGCGGCTGTGTCTTGGCTTGCAGCGTGATGACGCTGACCTCAGGCGGCGGCATGGCGCCGCCTAGACCCGTGGGTGTGTTCCCCACCGAAGGACCGCAGGCCGTCAAAATAATGGGCAGTGCAAGCACCAGCCTAGTCGTAAAGTAATGCAGCGTGTGATGGGGGACAAAGGTCGGCATAGGGAAATTTATTCAAGTTCAGCCAGTTTTCGCGTTTGGCGTCGCGTCAAGCGCTCGATGTCAGCCACATCGGCCGCTGAAAGCTTGGGGCCAGGTTTACGCACCGCCGCACTGGCAATCACGCCGCGCTGCGCCATGATGTGCTTGCGCACCGCCAGGCCAATTCCGGCTTGCTGCTCATAGCGTGCCAGTGGCAAATAGGCATCAAAAATATCGTGAGCCCGTTCCACATCGCCACTCGCGTGGGATCGACATACATCAACCATCATTTCTGGATAGGCAAAACCGGTCATCGCACCGTCAGCTCCGCGTGTAAGTTCTTCAGGCAAGAACAGGCCGCCGCCGTTGCCGGTGAGGATCGACACGCGCTTGAGATCACCCTTGTCGCTGGCAGCACGAATGGCCGAAAGCTTGGCAAGTCCAGGACAGTCTTCGTGTTTAAGCATGACGCAGTTGGGCGAATTCTTCAGAATGCGCAGCACGACTGCCGTTGACATTTGAACCCCAGTGGAAACCGGATGGTCTTGCAACACCCACGGCACATCAGCACCCAGTGTCTCGTTGACCATATCAAAGTAGGCCGCGATCTGATCGTCGGTGCGTACAGTCGACGGCGGCGCCACCATCACGCCAGCTGCACCCATGGCCATCACGCTATCCGTCAGTTCACGCATCGGAGCGAATCCCGGCGCAGAAGCGCCCACCACCACCGGTACCCGACCGTCAACCCGGTTCACCACCTGTTTGACAAAAGCACGTGACTCTTGCGCCGTAAGTTTGGTCGCCTCGCCCATGATGCCCAGCACCGTCAAGCCGGTGACACCACAGTCAAGGTAAAAATCCACCATGCGGTCAGTGCTGACCAAATCGAGTGCGCCCTCATCGGTGAAGGGCGTAACGGCAATCAGGTACACGCCTGTGGCTGAGGCATCGAGTTTTTTGGGCATAAATTCTGAGCTTTCTTGAGGTTCATTTGATTCGAGCCGATTCTAGGGAAACGCTGATTTAACAGCTTTGAATGTCAGCCGCCCACGACTTTGAGTCATCATATAGCTACAGCCACCCGACAAGAATCAACATGCAACAACTCAGCTTTGCCACTGCCGAACACCAAAGCAA
>JBAQTC010000029.1:0-30191 GCA_049296795.1 Burkholderiaceae bacterium | reverse complement strand
TTGGCGCGGCTTACAGCGAGGTCTGGTGTTTTACCATCGGATCCGCAGTGCATTTTGCTACCCTTTGGCGAGCCGAATCCTCTCTTTTCTCCATTCGACCTGTGGCTAGCCGACACTCGAACCCTAGATTCCATGCGGGTAACGCTGCGATGGTTGTGCGTCAACTGAACTAGCCAGTCGCATAACAAACCTAATCTGAAGCATCAAATTCTTCAAACAACGCATGCTGTTCGCCCCAATCCGGGGGTAACAAATTGTTCTTCAGCCAAATCAGGCTGGTAATCGTCCCCTAGAACCCAAGGCCCTGCCAGACCAGGGAACTGAGTTCCGCCTCCTTCGGTTCTGGGGTGTGGGTCGGGTGGCGCAAGGGCATTCCGACGGGCTCTGTGTGTCACAGGATTATTTCGCATTGATCAGGGTAAATACCGAGTTTCAATCAGTTGTGAGGAACTCGAGCCTATGTTAGAAATGTTGGCTGCAACAGATGAGTCAATCCAATCAACCAATCTGAGGTGAACGTTCATGTCAATGAAATTGAATACGCTGTCGATCTTGCTGTTGAGTCTGGCATGGATCAATGCAAATGCAGACACAGCCCAGGTCAAAACACAAACCATTGTGGAAGTGAAAAAAAGCGGAGGTCATTGCGAGCAGGATCCGAATTGCTTTAATCGCTACCACCCTGCCATCAAGCCTGTCGCGCGCGCCAAGCCAGGCGATCTGATCGTGGTGCATACCCGTGATGCGCTCGATTCCAACCTGAACATCAATTCCAAACCCAAGGATGTGACAGCGATTGACATCAACTTGATTCACCCGATGACGGGTCCGATCTACATCGAAGGCGCCAAACGCGGCGATGTGCTGGCCATCAAATTGATCGACATCAATCCGAATGAATACGGTTACACCACCTTGATACCGGGCTTCGGTTTTCTGCCCGATATGTTCCCCGATCCCTACATCGCCAACTGGAAATTAGATCGGGTTGGAGCTGTTTCAGCGCAGTTACCCGGTGTGCGGATTCCCATGAACGGTTTCATGGGTTCGGTCGGCGTCATGCCCGGTGAACAGGAAGTCGATAAATGGCTGGCGCGCGAGACCCAGTTGGCAGCAGCCGGCGGTGTTGCACTGCCGCCAGAGCCAACCAACGCTCGTCCGGCGGAAATTTGCGGCCCCAAGGGCAGCCACAAGGACAAGTGCCTGCGCACCATTCCACCGCGTGAGAACGGCGGCAATATGGACGTCAAACAAATGGTTCAAGGAACCACTTTGTTGTTGCCCTGTTTTATTGACGGTTGTGGTTTCTTCATCGGCGACGTTCACTATGCCCAGGGCGATGGTGAAGTCGCAGGTACTGCCATCGAAATGGGGGCTGTCGTTACGGTCAGCACCGAAATTCGCAAAGGCATGGCCTCGCTGGTGAAACAGCCCATGTTTGAAGGCGGTTCTCAACTCAAGAAACTCGAGCCCGATAGCTTCCACGCGGTGGTCGGTTACCCCCTGAAAAAAGCCGGTGAAGTACCACCCCAATGGGCTTATCTGGACAGCGCAAAAATCAAACCTTTGACCAACCTGTCCAATGACGTGACTTTGGCCGCTCGCAATTCATTGATTGCCATGATCGACTGGTTGATGGCGACCAAGGGATTGAACAAAGAGCAGGCGATGGTGGTGGCCAGCGTGGCTTGCGACCTGCGCATCAGTAATGTGGTTGACGTTCCCAACTATGCAGTGACCACCATTTGCCCGATGGAAATCTTCGGTAAAAAATAAGACCATAACGCTTTGCCAAAAGAGCGAGAGTCACCTCGCTCTTTTTTTTGAGATTTCACCATGCACCGACGTTCTTTCTTTGCCCGCTTGGCGCTTTCTGCCGCCTGGCCCCTGTTGCCATTGACCCATGCTTTTGCACACACGCCTTACCGTTTTTGGGATGTGTTTCGCAAGCAAAATATGCAGATACTCACCTCGCACGCTGATTACACAGGGGATGATGTAGGCGAAGACTGGGTTGCCGTATTAAGAGAAAATCTGCCACTGAGTCGGGCCATGGTCAGTCGCGCTCATGACATTCCACGCATTGCGAGTTTGCTCAAAACCAATCAGGTCAAGATAGCCGTACTGTCCTATCTACATGCGCGATTGTTGTTCACCGGCGAGCCGCCGTTTGAGGAATTTGCCCCCCTGCCGCTCAATATTCTGGTGGACAACGGTAAATATCTGCTGGTGACCCGACCCGACCTGCCTCTTTACCACGGCTATCTGCTAACCGTGGCATTGATGGAAGCCGCTAACAAACTGCAATTGATCAACCCAGGTAAAGGCCGGTTCGGCATGGCCTTGCACGCTGGCAGCAAAGCCTTTTTTAACGGGGAAAAGCCGGAGCCACCGCCGCCAGTGCAATGAAATCTTTTCTTCTGCTTTGTGGGCGTACTTGCGCTTTGATGGTGGTCTTGTTATGCGCAGTCTCGGCGCTGGCTCACGAATCGATCACGACCGAAGCACGCAAAAACTACCTAAGCCGCTTGCAAGAGGCGCAGAAAATTCAGGCGGGCAACAATTCGGTCAGCACGCGGGCCCAGGCGCTTTACCAAATTGGCGTCATTCTTGATGAAATACGGGAATTGTTCAACCAGGACATCATCAGCCATGGCGCCGTCAAAGGTTTGGAATCGAGCTTGTTGCTGAGTGAACTCGGTCGAGCCGGTTTCCAGCAGGTGCTGTCAAGCAAAATTGGTTTGTACTTGGCAGATCTGCATTTCTACCGGGAAGCTATTCGGCTCGATTCTAAAGCCGCTTTTGCCGACCACGCCAGGTACCAGTTGTTGAAAAGTCATTTTTATGACAGCTTCACTAACGACCCCTTGGAACCCCTGTCTCAAGCTCGGGAAGAATTACTTGAATTGCTGAACATTGGCGAGGGGTTGCTCAAGGTTAGGGGGGCAAACATCAATGCCGAGGAAGTCAAGTTCATCCTGGCCATTCACTACTTGCAAGCCATCAATCAAAAACTCATAGGGAAAGAAGAGGGACAGAAGAAATTTAAAAAATTGCTGGATGAGTTGCGAAAAGACTTCCCGCAAAGCCTAAAACCTTTGACGCTTGAGGCTTTGAATCAATGAGGAAAAATCAAACCAAGAATACTTTGAAAAGAGTATTTTCTTCTCTGATGTTTCAGCTTGGCTTGGTCTTGTTTTTCGTGGGGCTGCTCGTTAATCCAGCCAGTGCGCATCAAAGCGGCAACAGTTACCTGATGGTGACTGAAACCAAGGGTCGACTCCAAGTGGAAATCGATTTCATTGTGAGAGATCTGAGCTATTTATTGCAAGAATCGGGTCAAGCCAAGGACTCATCTGCAACGCCTGAACAGATCCAATTGATGCAATCGGCCATCACGCATACGATTCAGCAGTCTTTGAACATCACGGTCAACGAACAAGCGATGGCGTTGGATTTCAGCGCCCAGTCGGTGGTGTTGCACAACGACGGTTTGTATGTGCGTCAGCGTTTCACAACACAAGACTTGCCTGAAACCGTCGGTTTTGTTGTCCTCCGGTATGGATTCTTCACTCAAAATGACAAGTTGGGTCGAGCCTTTTTCAAAATGGTGATCAAGGGCGAGGAAATCTCGTCGGTATTCGACCAGGACCATGCTATTCAGCGCTTTGTCATGGGTGAATCCAAGCGCTGGGCAACTATTGGATTGTTCACGCAGGAAGGTGCCAAACACATTTGGGAAGGTGTGGATCACTTATTGTTTTTGCTGTCACTGCTGCTCCCTGGTTTGTTGCTGACCAACCGGCTAGCAGGGCTTTCCAGTTCGCAGCCTGTCAGGAGCAGGGAGGCTGAAAAATTCGCATTGAAAGTGATTACCGCTTTCACCGTGGCGCATTCCATCACTTTGGCCTTGTCAGTCTTGGGTTGGATCAGTTTGCCGGACAAATTCATTGAGTCGATGATTGCACTATCGATTATTTTTTCAGCCTTGTTGAATTTACAAAACCGTTTTCATCTCAAGCACTGGAAATTGGCCTTTGTGTTTGGTTTGATCCACGGGATGGGGTTTGCCAATGGATTGAAAGAACTTGGTTTGACCTCCATGTTTTTTCTGGAAACGCTTTTTGCTTTCAATCTGGGCGTGGAACTGGGACAGTTGACCGCGGTGATCGTAGTGGCGGTTCCAATGTTGCTGCTTTTCCAGCGCGAGCAGGCTAAGCAAAAGTTGGTGCGCTACGGCTCGCTAGCGGTGCTCCTGATGGCCAGCGTCTGGCTGATTGAAAGAATAATGGCTTGACCTACCAGCTGTGCTTATGCAGGTGCGGAGCGCAGTCCCGTCAGCGCTGGCGTCATCCTGTTTGCCAGCGTTAACGCCTTTGCTTCCGCCCTCCGCCTTTAGGTGCTACGGGTTTACCGAGTATTTGCGATTGATTCGCACCATTACAAGGGCTTGCAAAACAAGGACTCACGGTTGCAGGTAGGATGCCAATGTTGACCACTTCAAAAAATATGTGCATAGCGAAGCTCTTGGAGACAACTTGACATCACACGCTATCGACGTAGCTGTTTGCGCCAGCCCGACCTGGCCGCACCTGGATCCTATATTTAAAGGGGTTTGTTCCTGGCTGCAAATGCGGGGTTATCGTTATGGCTACCTCAGCTCGCACCATGAATTGTTGAGCAGTTCTGATCTGCTGCAGGACGTTCGGGTGATCGTTGGCTACGGTAATCTACCCATTAGCTCAGAGGTGATGCAGGCGGCACCCCAACTGCACGGTGTAGTCTCTTGCGTGTCGGGAACAGACGGCATTGATCTGGATGCCGCGACCCAACGCGGTGTGCTGGTGGCGCATGCCTGCACACCCGAGAGTTTTCGTGGCATGGCTGAGTCTGCCGTTTTGTTGATGCTGCACCTGATGCATAACCTGGATGGTGCGCGCACCGCGATGCAACAGGGTCTGGCCCGACCCTTTCCGATGAATGCGCAATCCCTGCATGGCAAGACCATTGGTCTTGTGGGTTGGGGCAAGATAGCGTCCATGACGGCATCTTTGCTGCAGGGTTGGGGTGTGCAATTACGGGTCTTCAGCCGACGCGGCACGCCTGATGATCTGCCAAGCTATGCCAGAGCGGCATCCCTGGACGAATTGATGTCTTGCAGCGATGTCGTGTGCGTTGTGGCAGGGGCAGAAGCTGGGGCCCCACCCATAGTCGGTCGCGAGCAGCTGGCCCGCATGAAACCGTCGGCCTATTTCATGAATCTTTCCAGAGGGAGCACAACCGACGAACTGGCCGTGGCCCAAGCCTTGCAGGCCGGGCGCATTGCAGGCGCTGCGCTCGATGTGTTTTCGGTTGAGCCGCTGCCGAATGATTCGCCGCTGTGGGCCTGCCCTAACCTGATCCTCACCCCCCATCGCGTTGGCCACACCCACGAAGCCGACGAGTCCTTGACCCCGGCAGCTATTGCCAACGTACAGGCCCTGTTGCTGGGGCAACTTCCACCCATGATCCGTAACCCCCAGGCGGTCCAGGCTTGGCGTCAGCGTTGGCAGAACCCGTCCATTCTCAAAACAAAGGAGATTGAGCAAGCATGAACACAGTGCAAACCACCCAAGGCCAATCCACGGGAGATGCCGAATGGGCTGCCCGAGTCGATCTGGCCGCTGCTTACCGAGCGGCGGCGTATTTTGGCTGGAACGACACCATCTACAACCACTTTGCCTGCCGCGTTCCCGCTGAGCCTGAGCACTTTCTTGTCAAACGTCATGGCCACACCTTTGAAGAAGTCACAGCTTCGAGCTTGGTGAAGATCAATCTCAGGGGCCAGGCACTGTCTTTTGATGACGACGTCAACCCTGCTGCCTTTGCCATTCACACCGCCATTCTCTCGTCTCGCCCTGATGTGAATGTCACGCTGCACCTGCATACACCGGCGGGCATTGCGCTGTCGGCACGGCCAGAAGGCTTCATGTTCCTGAACCAGGAAGCGGCCTTTTTTTATGACCGCATCTCTTACTACCAGTTCGAGGGCATTGAAGAGCGCCCGGATGAAGCGCTGGCACTGGCAGCAGCGCTGGCGCCGCATCACAACACCCTGATCCTGCGCAACCATGGATTGGCGATTGCGTCCTCTACCGTGCAGGGTGCTTTCTCACGCATGCAAAACCTGTTGCTGTGCGCACAGGCACAGCTGCTGGCCTGTGCCGGTCCGACGCCTGCGCTGGAAATAGCGCCCGAGGTCTGCCGCCACACACGAGATCAGTTTGAAGCGCAGGAGCGCCAGACCGGCTTCAAAGCCGATTGGGCCGCCCTGCGACGGGTGGTGGACCGGCATCTGCCGGGCTACGCCGATTGAAATCACAACCCGCGGAGATCATCAAATGAAACATCGACAGATCCCAACCCAAGTTCAAGGCCGAAGATTCAATTTTCTGGGCGCTTGCGCTCTGGCCCTGAGCGCGACACTGATGGTCGGCAGCGCGGTGGCTCAATCAAGCGAGGCGCGCTGGCAACCCAGCAAACCGATTCGCCTGGTGGTCAATCTGCCCGCTGGAACTGCCATGGACTCCATCGCCCGCGTGCTGGCACCGCCGCTGTCGGAAGCGCTGGGTCAGCAGATGGTGATCGACAACCGGGCCGGTGCAGGAGGAATGATTGGTGGCGATTTGGTCGCCAAATCGGCACCCGATGGCTACACACTGCTGGCCACACCGGGCAGTCTGATGGCCATTGTTCCCTCAGTTTATGAAAAGACACCGTTTGATCCGAATAAGGATTTGGCTCCCATCGCTGGTGTCGCCCGCGCCTTGCTATTTCTAGTGGTCAAGCCCAGCAATGCGGCCAACAACATCCAGGAATTCATCCGCTACCTCAAAGCCAGTCCCGGCAAGTACGCCTACGGTTCGGCCGGCAATGGCTCTTCGCCCCACCTGGCTGGCGAAATGTTCAAGCGTGATGCGGGTGTGAACACGGTGCATGTGCCTTACAAGGGTATGTTCGTAACTTTGCAAAAAGTGGCCTAAACACAGTATCCATGCGGCTTCCAAGGCATCCTACAAATATCATTCTGCGCTGAACGCTGCGCTTTTCACCAGAGATTTACGCCTTTTGTCGGGGCTTTCTTTCATGCCCGACAAATTTCATTTGTGCTTTTCGTTGCTCTCTTAGAATTTTCTCTCATAGTTGAACATTAAACGGGGCACCCCCGTACATCTGCCCGGCGGGGTTTTACACCATCGGTTACGGCCATCTGTGCGGTGCCACACATCCGCCGGTCACGGAGACCGAAGCCGAGGGCCTATCTGGCGCACGACTTGAAAACGGCACTCGCCGCGACCCTGCGCTACTGCCCGGTGCTAGTCACTGAGCCTGAAGGTCGGTTGGCGGCTATTGTGGATTTCACGTTCAATCTTGGTGCGGGGCGGCTACAGATGTCGACGCGGCGGCGGCGGGTGAATCAGCGGGATTGGGTCAGTTCAGCGACGGAGTTGCGGCGGTGGGTATACGGCGGTGGGGTTGTGTTGCCGGGGTTGGTGATCAGGCGGGAGGTCGAGGTCGATTGGCTGCTTCGCAACACCTGATCACGAAACGCGCGAAAGAGCTTGGCTTTGCCGCCGAACCCAGTGCGCCGGCACTCTGGATTGAATTACCAGTCACCCAATAACTTCGAAATGATGCATAAGAAAAAACCATCAAGCCACAAAACCAGATAATCTACAAGCTTCAATGAAGAAGTTCAAACCGTCCGTGGAAACGGGTCAAGTCCATGAAACCTAACATCATCTTCATCGTTGCCGACGATCTTGGCTTTGCTGACCTCGGTTGCTATGGGGGGCGACAGGCTCAGTTTGGTGATGTATCGCCGAACATTGACGCGCTTGCTGCCAATGGTCTGAGACTGACCGCTGGCTATTCAAACTCCCCGGTTTGTTCGCCCACGCGGTTTGCCATGATCACCATGCGTTATCAGTACCGCTTGCGGGGAGGTATGGAAGAACCCATCAACAGCAGAAGCAAGGGAAATCCGGTGCTGGGCCTACCACCAGAAATTCCGACCCTGCCTTCGCTGCTTCGAAAAAGCGGTTATGCCACAGGATTGATTGGCAAGTGGCACCTAGGGTACCCCCCAACGTTCGGACCCCTGCACTCAGGCTATGACGAGTTCTACGGCATCATGGCTGGTGGTGTGGACTACTTTTCGCATTGCTCAGGCAAAGGCGACCATGATCTTTACATCGGGGATGAAGAGCATCATGAGAACGGCTACCTCACCGACCTACTATCAAAACGGGCAGTAGACTACGTTCATCGCCAAGCTGCCTCTGCTCGAAAAGGGCGACCGTTTTTTTTAAGCCTTCATTACACCGCGCCTCACTGGCCTTGGGAAACGAGAGATGACGCCCATCTGACCGACGAGGTCAAGGACAACCTGTTTCATCTTCATGGTGGCAACGTTGAGACCTACCGCCGCATGATCCATCACATGGACGAAGGCATAGGCCAATTGGTAGAGGCTTTGCGCCATGAAAACTTACTGGAGGACACACTGATCGTATTCACCAGTGACAACGGAGGTGAGCGATTCAGCGACAACTGGCCACTGGTGGGCGGCAAGATGGATCTCACCGAAGGCGGCATAAGAGTTCCTTGGATTGCACACTGGCCGAAAGTAATCCCTGCAAACATCGTCTCGGAGCAACAGTGCATGACCATGGATTGGTCGGCTACCTTGCTGGACATTGGAGGAGGCAAAGCCAACCCCAACTACCCGTTGGATGGTGTTTCACTTCGCGCAATCCTGAGCAAACCTAACCTGATGTTTGAGCGACCACTTTTTTGGCGCATGAACCATAGACAGCAACGCGCTATGCGCAAAGGCCAATGGAAATATTTGAAAGTCGATGAAAACGAATACCTTTTCAATCTGGAAAAAGATGCAAGAGAAAGAGCAAATCTTGCATCGCACCTTCCCAACTTGATGGATGACCTGCGACAGCAATGGTTGCAATGGAGCGCAACAATCCCAGAAATTCCAGAAGATGCCTCTGTCAGTCTTGGTTTTTCCTACGACCATATGCCTCAAAGATAAATCAGAAATTTAGTTAATAATTTTTTAACTCATGCCTACATTTGTGGCTAACCATTGTTCACGCAGGGCATTACCAATTTAAAGTTCTGCTTCCTGTCTTCGTATACGCAGGTGCCGGTTGAAAGAACCCAGGATTGGCCTGGATTCACCTGAGTGCAGCACCTATTGACTTCAGGTGCTAGCATCATCTATTAGGAGGAACAGCTATGACAAGACTCACGACATTTTTGTTGCTACTACTTACTCTCGTGCTGCCTACCGGCGCACAGGACAAGAACCTGAAGTTCGTGCTCGCCTATCCGCCGGGCGCATCGAGCGATGTGCTTACACGTCTTCTCGCCGACAAGATGCGCCCCGCTCTCGGCATGAACACCATTGTCGAGAACCGCACCGGCGCCGCCGGAATCATAGGTACCGAGGCAGTGAAGAACTCACCGCCCGACGGTTTGACGATCCTGCTCTCGCCACTCGCGCCGATGGTCGCTTTCCCGCATTCGCATGGGTCCGCGGTGCGATACGATCCATTCAAGGACTTCGCGCCGGTCGCGCACGTCTCCGACTTCCAACTCGCGTTAGTGGTCAACGCCAAGCTGCCGGTGAAGAACGTCGAGGATTACGTGGCGCTGGTGAAACGCGACCCCAAAAACGGCAACTATGCCTCAGCAGCGGCGGGGTCCCTGCCGCACTACTTGGGCGTGATGTTCTCGAGCGCCACAGGGCTCAATTTGACACACGTTCCCTACCGCGGCACTGCGCCCGCGCTACAGGCGTTGATCGGAGGCGAGGTCAATGCGGCAATGCTGGTGCTTGCCGATGCGCTGACAACTGTGCGCTCGGGCAATGCGCGCCTGCTGGCTGTGGCAGGTTCCAAACGAGCTTCTATGGCCCCGGACGTGCCGACTTTTAAAGAACTCGGTTTCGACCTTGAGGCGAGTGCATGGTATGCACTCTTCGCACCAATTGGTACGCCTAAGGACTTGATCGACAAGTACGCCAAGGCAGTTATAGAAGTTGTGCATTCACCAGACATGAAGCAGCGCCTGGAGCAGTTGGGTCTCGAGCCGACCGGCTATGGACCCGAAGAACTCGCACGCATCTTACGCAGAGATTACGACAAGTGGGGTCCGGTGATCAAAGCCTCGGGCTTTAAGCCTGGCAGCTGAATCTCACCTGGCCAAAGGCGCGTGAGACATCGACCTTGTCGAGCTTTAGAACCACCGACAACGAGGTGGCGAAGCTACGGTTGTTGATGGATGAGCTTTTTTTTGGGGCGAAAAACTTGGTCTCGACTGTGCTAAGGCGTAACGGTGTGCTTTTTACCCAGTGTTGCGCAAACCTGCGGCAATGCCGTTGATGGAGATGTGAATGCCACGTTGGATTTTTTCATCACGGTCTTGCGGGCACTTGCCTTCGCGGTACCGCCGAATTAATTCTACTTGCAAATGGTGTAATGGGTCGATGTAGGGGAAGCGGTGACGCATGGAGCGCTCCAGCGCCGCGTTGTTTACCAAACGTTGCTTGTCACCCGTGATGAGGTTCAACGCGTCTGATGTGCGGTGCCATTCGGTTTTGATCAAACCAAAAATCTTTTTGCGTAAACGGGTGTCACTGACCAACTCGGCATAGCGTGAAGCCAGTCCCAAATCGCTCTTCGACAATACCATATCGAGGTTAGACAAAAGTGAGCGGAGAAACGGCCATTGACGTTGCATTTTTTGCAGCAAGGCCAAGGCATCTTTGGATTTGAGCGTGGGGTGTTGGTGGATGAACTGGTCCACTGCCGATCCAAAGCCCAGCCATCCTGGCAGGGTCAGTCGACATTGTCCCCAGCTGAAGCCCCATGGAATCGCGCGCAAGTCTTCAATGCGAGGGGACGCATTGTCGCTCTTGGGGCGTGCCGCAGGACGTGAGCCAATGTTGAGCTCTGCAATTTCACGAAAGGGTGTCGAGGCAAAGAAGTATTCAGTAAAGCCTGGTGTCTCGTAAACCAAGTCACGGTAAGCAGCCATGCTGGCCTCAGACAACCATTGCGCCGCATCCAAAAACGCTTGGGGTACGGGCTTGGTGGTTTGCAGCATCGTGGCTTCCAAGGTGGCGGCCACAAGGGTTTCTAAATTGCGACGTCCAATTTCGGGGTTGGCGTATTTGGAGCCAATCACTTCGCCTTGTTCTGTTAGGCGAATTTGCCCGCGCACGGTGCCTGGGGGCTGCGCCAAAATCGCTTGGTAGCTGGGGCCCCCACCACGTCCAACTGTGCCGCCACGGCCGTGGAACATGCGTAGGGTGATGTCGTGTTGTTTGAATAGACCATCAAACAAAGTGACCAACGCAATCTCAGCGCGGTAAAGTTCCCAGTTGCTGGTGAAGATGCCGCCGTCTTTGTTGCTGTCTGAGTAGCCCAGCATGATGTCTTGCTCAGCGCCACTGCGCTTGACCAAATTGGCCACGCCGTCGATGGCATAAAAATCGCCCATGATGTCCGCGGCACGGCGCAAGTCACTGATGGTTTCAAACAGCGGAACCACAACCAAATTGCAGTTGGATGTTTTGCTGCTGAGGGTGCCGCGCATCAAGCCGGTTTCTTTTTGCAGTAACAATACTTCAAGTAGATCGCTCACGGTTTCGGTGTGACTGATGATGTAGTGGCGAATGGCGTCTTTGCCAAAAGTCTTTAGCATTTCGCGAGTAGTTTCAAAAATCGCGAGTTCATTCAGCGCGAGTTCGGAGTAGTTCGCACCCATCACACGCAGAGGACGCGCATCGCGCAACAATTTGTTGAGCACAACAATGCGCTGTGCTTCATTGAGCTTGGCATAGTTCATTTCCACGCCCGACGTGGCCAACAACTCGGCCACGACCAATTCGTGTTGGTCTGAGCTTTGACGCAAGTCCACAGTGGCGAGGTGAAAACCAAACACTTCCACAGAACGCATGAGCGGCGTGAGGCGCTGGGCCATCAAAGCGCTGCCGTGTTGGGATTTCAGAGATTCGGCAATCACGCGCAAATCGGCCAAAAGTTCTTGTGCTGACAGGTAAGGGTTTTGTGGGGCCACTGCATGACGAGCTGCGTCACCACCCGTGAGGTTTCTTAGTGCGGCCGCCAAACGTGCGTACATGCCGGTGAGGGCGCGGCGATACGGCTCGTCTTGACGGTGGGCGTTGTTATCGGGCGAGCGGTCGGCCAGTGTTTGCATTTCGGGTGTGACATCGACCAACATCGCAGACATCGACAACTCTGCGCCAAGGTAGTGCAGCTCGGTCAGGTAGTGGCGCAAAGCCACATCGCACTGGCGGCGCAGTGCGAAGCGCAAGGTGTCGGCGTTTACATTGGGGTTGCCATCGCGGTCGCCGCCAATCCATTGGCCCATGCGCAAAAAGCTGTGCACATGCGCGTGGCCCAACTCGGCTTCGAGGTCGGCATAGAGCTTGGGGATTTCGATCAGGAACGTAGACTCGTAATAACTCAATGCGTTTTCAATTTCATCTGAAACGGTGAGCTTGGTGAAACGCAGCAGGCGGGTTTGCCACAGTTGCAATATGCGCGCGCGCAATTGCATTTCATTGGCCACCAGTTCGCGTTGCGCCAAAACGTCTAGGACTTTGGCAGATGCGTGCAATGCGGAGCGAGATTTTATGTCGTCACGTAAGCCTAAGAGCTGAGCAATGCCACGCTCGGCATCTAAGATGCTTTTGCGTTGCACTTCGGTGGGGTGAGCTGTGAGCACAGGCGACACATGGCTGTGCGCTAGTGTTTGCACGATGGTCTTGGGCGCAATGCCCGCAACCTTCAGGCGACTCAGCGCCATGTGCAAGCTACCTTCTTGTGTGTCCCCAGCACGCTCGTGGATGACGCGGCGACGGATGTGGTGGCGGTCTTCCGCGAGGTTGGCCAAGTGGCTGAAGTAGGTGAAGGCGCGAATCACACTCACCGTGTCTTCTGCACTGAGCGAGGCCAAGAGTTTTTTCAAGGACTTGTCGGCTTTGGCATCTGAGTCGCGGCGAAACGCCACCGAAAGTTTGCGCACTTGCTCAACCAATTCATAGGCGTCGCGTCCTTCTTGCTCGCGAATCACGTCGCCCAAGATGTGGCCGAGCAATCGAATGTCTTCGACCAAAGGGCGTTCGTTTTCTCTAGCTTGCAGTGCGGCGCGTGCAGTAGCAGAGGGTTTTATTTTTTCCGTAGTAAGTTTTCCGGTCATGCGTAGTTCGGAATTAGTTAAAAGACCAACGTATTTTATGGAGATGTTGCGGCCGGTGAGGAGTTGCTCCATACGATGGGGTTTCGCTCTCCTGTTGGTGCCTCCGAGTTCGACAGTAAATGACACTAGTTGATTTATATCGAGCCAGGTTCAAACTTGTCACTACAAAAGGCTCAACTGGGTGTCTTGGATCGGGTTTTTGGTGTTTGAAGTGTCGAACTCGGGGGTGCCGACTCGATGTTGATCCAGGTGCTGACTGTGCACTGCCCCATGCCATTGCCATGCAACCCCAAGACAAGCCATGATATGTAACGCCTACGGTCGGGTTGCCCCGGGAATCAAGAACTTCAAGTCCCCGGATATGTTTGATTTGACTCATGTGGATGGCTGTCCAAGTTAGACGGTGGCGATACGCAGCAGATTGGTCGTGCCACTGGTGCCGAAGGGCATGCCAGCGATAGCGACGATGGTCTGGTCGGTGTCGGCAAAGCCTTCGCGCCTGGCGATTTCGCAAGCGATCGCGGTCATCTGCCGTACATCTGCCACATCTTTGATGTGGACAGAATGGATACCCCAAACCAGCGCCAGCCGACGCGCCGCGCCCAGATTCGGCGTCAGGCTCAATATCGGGGCTTCAGGTCTTTCACGCGCTGCCCGCAGACTGGTGTAGCCCGAGCTGGTGTAGCAGACGATCGCTGCTGCCCGAAGCAGCGAGACGGCGCGCCGCATCGCGCAGCAAACCGCTTCAGCCATGTCCGCCTGCCCTGGGACAGCCGCTGTGTGCGATGCATCGATCAATTGACGATAAGCCGGATCTTGCTCGACCTCCACAATGATGCGGTTCATCATCTTGACCGCCGCAATCGGGTGCTTGCCAGCGGCTGATTCAGCCGATAGCATCACCGCGTCAGCACCGTCATAAATAGCCGTCGCGACATCGGAAGCCTCGGCGCGCGTCGGCACCGGGCTGTCAATCATGGACTCCAGCATTTGCGTCGCGACGATCACCGGTTTCCCCAGACGCCGGCAGACTCGAATGATGCGCTTCTGGATCGCCGGGACCTGCTCGGCAGGCAGCTCGACGCCCAGATCGCCTCGGGCAATCATCACGGCGTCGGACATCGCGACAATGGCATCGAGCTGGTCGATGGCTGCTGGTTTCTCGAGTTTGGAGACGATCAATGCGCGGTCGCCGATCAGATCTCGCGCTTCGGTCACATCTTCCGGCCGCTGGACGAAGCTGAGCGCAATCCAGTCGGCTCCGAGCTCAAGCGCCAAAGCGAGGTCCCGCCGGTCTTTGCTTGTGAGCGCCGTGATCGGCAACACCATGCCTGGCACGTTGACGCCCTTGCACTCGGACAACTTGCCGCCGACCATCACTTTTGTATCGGCGAAATCAGGGCCACAGTGCTCGACCACCAGACGCAGCTTACCGTCGTCGAGTAAAAGTTCAGCCCCCGGCACCAGCGCAGCGAAGATCTCTGGGTGCGGCAGACTTGCCCGCTGAATGTTGCCGGGTGCGGTGTCGAGGTCGAGCCGAAAGCTGCTGCCTTCCGTCAGGAGCACCGCGCCGTCTGCAAAGGTGCCGACCCGCAGCTTCGGGCCTTGCAGGTCTGCAAGGATGGCGATAGGTCGATCAGTTTCGGTTTCTATCGAGCGCAACATCTGGAAGCGCTCACGATGATCGGCGGCGCTGCCATGGCTGAAGTTGAGTCTGAAGACGTCGACACCGGCCATGAACAGCTTCTGGACGGTTTCCCGGTTTGAGCTTGCTGGGCCGAGCGTCGCCACAATTTTGGCGTTTCTTGTTCTGTGCATTTTATTTCCTTGAGGGTATTTCGGCCAGGATCAGCATGCCGCGAAAGTCGTTGACATTGGTGAGGGTTGGCCCGGTGATCACGGAGTTGCCGAGCGCTCCGAAAAAACCATGACCGTCGTTATTGGCAAGCGAGTCGATAGGCTTCAATCCGAGTTGATGCGCCCGTCCGAGCGAGTCCGGTGCCAGCATGGCACCAGCGATTTCTTCCTGACCATCGACGCCATCGGTGTCTGCTGTCATAGCGTGGATTCGCGGGTGGCCCGCCAGCGCAATGCCCATCGACAGCAGACATTCGACATTACGACCACCGCGGCCGCTGCCCCGCACGGTCACGGTTGTTTCGCCGCCTGAAAGGATGACGCAGGGCGCGGTGAACGGCTGGGCGCGCTCAGCCACTTGCAGCGCGATCCCGGCGAGGACTTTGCCGACATCGCGCGCTTCGCCTTCTATCGCGTCGCCAAGAATATGCACCGCGAAGCCTGCATCGCGTGCCACCGCTGCTGCAGCTTCGAGTGCCATCTGTGGCGTGGCGATGATGCGGTATTCAGTCCTGACCAGTCGCGAATCGCCGGGATTGACTGATTCGCCAGCGCCGCTCTCCAACAACGCGCGAACTTCGTCAGGTAAATCGATCTGATACCGGCGAAGAATCTCCAGTGCATCATCGCAGCTGCTGGGGTCAGCGACTGTTGGGCCGGAGGCGATGTTGATGGGGTCATCCCCGGGTACATCCGAGATCACTAGTGTCAGCACACGTGCCGGGTGGCAGGCAGCGGCGAGTCTCCCGCCCTTTATCGCGGACAGATGGCGGCGCACGCAGTTCATTTCGCTGATGGTTGCCCCCGACTTCAACAAGGCTCGGCTCAGCGCCAGCTTGTGTTCAAGCGTAAGGCCTTGTGCCGGCAATGGCAGCAAAGAAGAGCCGCCGCCGGATATTAGGCAAAGCACCAGGTCATCTTCGCTCAAACCTGCAACAAGTTCCAGCATCCGCTGCGCTGCTGCCAGACCGGCTGCGTCGGGCAGGGGGTGTGCGGCCTCGACGATCTCGATTCGCTCGCAAGCCACGGCACAGCCGTAGCGTGTGACCACCATGCCGGACAAGGGGCCCGGCCAATTGGCTTCTAGTGCTTGGGCCATGGCCGCTGACGCCTTCCCAGCACCGATCACGATCAGTCGACCCTTCGGTGCGGCAGGCAGATGCTGTGGAATACACAGCGCCGGTTGGACGCTGGCGATCGCAGCTTCAAACATGCGCAGCAGCAAGGCCTGAGCAGCGCCACTCGAAGTGACTGAATAGATCGCCGGCATTGTCAAGCGACGGTCTGTCCGATTTCGAAGTTGGACATCTTCTCCAGAGCCTTGACCATTGCCGAATGGTCCCATGCCTTGCCGCCATGAGCAGCGCAAGAATTGAACAGTTCCTGAGCCATAGCTGTGTTGGGCAGCGACACACCTAAGGCGCGGGCGCTGGCCAGTGCCAGATTCAAATCTTTCTGGTGCAGCTCAATGCGAAAGCCCGGATCGAAAGTTCGTTTGATCATGCGCTCACCATGAACCTCGAGAATCTTCGACGATGCAAATCCACCCATCAAGGCTTGACGAACGCGCGCCGGATCGGCACCGGCCTTGGCTGCAAACAGCAGCGCTTCGGCAACGGCCTCGATATTCAGTGCCACGATGATCTGGTTTGCGACCTTCGCCGTCTGCCCATCGCCATTGCCGCCAACCCAAGTGATGTTCTTGCCCATCAACTCGAACAACGGTTTGATTTTCTTGAAGCAGGCTTCGGGTCCGCCGACCATGATCGACAAGCTTGCGTTCTTGGCACCGACCTCGCCACCGGAAACTGGCGCGTCAAGGTAGTCGCAGCCGAGGACATTGATCTTCTTGGCGAAGGCTTTAGTCGCGATCGGCGAGATCGAACTCATATCGATGACGATTTTTCCCGGCTTGACTCCGGCGGCAATCCCGTTGTCACTGAACAGGGCCGTCTCGACATCAGGCGTGTCCGGCACCATGATGATGATGATGTCGGCCCGCTCGGCGACGCCGCGGGCGTTCAGGCATTGCGTGGCCCTGCTGCTGCTGATCGACTCAGGCATCTTGCCCAGTGTGAAGACGAAGAGTTGGTGGCCTGCCGCAATCAAGTGGTTGGCCATGGGTGCGCCCATGATGCCCAAGCCGATGAAGCCAATATTGAGAGGTGATGAAGTCATGTTGTTTCCTTTTTTGGTGGATGGTTGCAGTCTGTTATCAAGCGGTCAGGCGTTGGCGCCAGCCAAGACCCGCCACGGTGTTGGTGGCTGGCTTGTATTCGCAGCCGATCCAGCCCTGATAGCCGATCTTGTCGAGGTGGGCAAAGAGAAAGGGGTAATTGATTTCCCCTGTGCCAGGCTCGTTGCGGCCAGGGTTGTCGGCGAGTTGGATATGGCCGATGCGCGGCAGGTAATTCTGCATCGTTTCAGCCAACTCGCCCTCCATACGTTGGGCGTGGTAAATGTCGTACTGAATGAACGCGTTGTCAGCGCCAACCTCGACCAGAATCGCGGCTACCTGCGTAGTTCGTGTCAGATAAAAGCCTGGGATGTCGAAGTTATTGATCGGCTCGATCAATAACTTGAGGCCAGCTTGTTTCAGTTGGGCTGCTGCATAGGTCAAGTTGTCTACAAAGGTCTGGCGAAGCCGATCCTCACTGACACCGGTTGGCGCTTTGCCTGCTAAACAATTCAATTGGCCCACACCCAATGCCTTGGCATAGTCGATGGCGCGGCCGACGCCAGCACGGAACTCTTCGACGCGGTCGGGATGACACGCGATGCCACGCTCGCCCGCGTCCCAGTCACCTGCAGGCAGGTTGTGCAGCACCAGCTGCAAGCCGTGCAGGTCGAGCCGTTGCTTGATTTCCTGCGCGGTCCATGCGTAGGGGAAGAGGAACTCAACCGCGTCGAAGCCCGCATTGGCTGCTGCTCCGAAGCGGTCGAGAAAGGGTAGCTCAGTGAAAAGCATAGACAAATTGGCTGAGAACTTGGGCATCTTGTGTCTCCTTTGTTTTTTAATTCCGTGGGGGCTTACTCGAGCAGGCCGGCGAGTTCGAGCCCTTCACTGCCTTCGGGGTGACGGCAGTCGATGTCTTCAAACTCGATGACCTTGTCGATTTCGGTCCCCATCGCGATGTTGGTGACCTTCTCCAGAATGATCTCCACCACCACCGGCACGCTGAATTCGACCGCCATGGCTTGGGCAGCACGCAGTGCGGCCTGGATCTCGCCGGGGTTCTTCACGCGGATTGCCTTGCAGCCCAGACCTTCGACGACGGCGACATGGTCGACGCCGTAGCTGCGCAACTGGTCATTTGACTCCGGTACGTTGATGTTGTCGAAGGCCAGTTGGACGCAGAAGTCCATGTCGAAACCGCGTTGGCTCTGCCGGATCAGGCCGAGGTAAGAGTTGTTGACCAACACATGAACGTAAGGCAGCTTGAACTGCGCGCCGACAGCCAGCTCTTCGATCAAGAACTGGAAGTCGTAGTCGCCAGTGATAGCTACTACCGTGCGTGTCGGGTCGGCTGCCACCACGCCCAAGGCGGCAGGCACCGACCAGCCTAGCGGGCCGGCTTGGCCGCAATTGACCCATTGGCGCGGCCCGAAGATTTGCAGAAACTGCCCGGCTGCAATCTGGCTCAGGCCGATGTTGCTGACGTAGATCGTGTTGCGCGGAAAGGCCTGATTAATCTCTTCGTAGACGCGCTGCGGCTTGATCGGCACGTTGTCGTAGTGGGTCTTGCGGTGCATCAGGCGCTTGCGCTCGGCACAGCGCAGAGCCCAGTCGCTTCGATCGGGCAGGTTGCCAGCCGCCTTGCGCTCGCGTGCGGCCTGGACGAACAACTGCAGTGCAAACTTGGCATCAGAAACGATACCGAGTTCAGGCGTGAAGATGCGGCCGATCTGGGTGGGTTCGATATCCACGTGGACAAAGGTGCGGCCCTTGCAATACACCTCGGTTGAGCCGGTGTGACGATTTGCCCAGCGGTTGCCGATGCCCAGGACGAAGTCGCTGGCCAGCAGCGTCGCGTTGCCGTAGCGGTGGCTGGTTTGCAAACCCACCATGCCAGCCATCAAAGGGTGGTCGTCGGGAATGGTACCCCAGCCCATCAGGGTAGGAATCACCGGCACACCGGTCAACTCGGCGAGCTCAACCAGCAAGTCGCTCGCATCGGCGTTGATGATGCCGCCACCCGCCACGATCAGGGGTCGTTTCGATGCACTCAGCATGTCCAGCGCCTTGTCGATCTGCTTGCGGGTGGCGTGGGGTTTGTAGACCGGCAGCGGCTCGTAGGTGTCGATGTCGAACTCGATTTCGGCCATCTGCACATCGAATGGCAGGTCCAGCAGCACCGGGCCAGGGCGGCCAGAGCGCATTAGATGAAAGGCCTGTTGAAAAGCGCGCGGCACTTGACCGGGTTCACGCACGAGGTACGACCACTTGGTTACAGGCTTGCTGATCGCCTCGATATCGACCGCCTGAAAGTCCTCCTTGTAGAGGCGAGCGCGCGGGGCTTGGCCGGTGATGCACAAGATGGGTATGCTGTCGGCGATGGCCGAGTACAAGCCAGTTATCATGTCTGTGCCACCCGGGCCGCTGGTTCCGATGCACACGCCGATATTGCCCGTTGCTGCGCGGGTGTATCCCTCGGCCATGTGCGATGCGCCTTCGACATGGCGCGCCAGAATGTGCGAAATAGAACCGCGTTCACGCAGCGAGGCGTACAGCGGGTTGATAGCGGCACCAGGCACACCAAAGGCTTGCGTGATGCCTTCTTTCTCCATGACCAGCACGGCGGCCATTGCTGCTTTCATCTTTGCCATTTGGAAGTCTCCTGTCGGGGGTTAAATTGAAGTGGCAATCATCACGAACTTGTTCAAAAGAGGGAATCCGTGTCACTGGCATTACCGTTATTCCCAGTTGGAATATCTGCTAGGCTTCAGCTTTTGTCTTAATTCCATCTCATGGACCGCATACAAGGCGTAAAACTTTTCATTCGCGTGGTCGATCTCGGCTCATTCAGCAAAGCCGCGATTGACATGGGCATCGGCCAGCCTTCCGCCACGAAGCTGGTGGCGCAGCTCGAAGCGCAACTGGGTTCCCGCTTGCTGCACCGCTCAACGCATGGCGTCACACCGACCGAAATCGGGCTGCTGTACTACGACAAGTGCAAATTAATTGCGCACCATGTCGAAGAGGCCGAATCGGTGGCCGCCTTGATGCAATCACAAGTACAAGGTGGTTTGCGGATCAGCACCTCAGTGGCTTTTGGCCGTCGTGTCCTTGTCCCGCTGGTGATGCGCTTTATGAAGCTCAACCCGAAGCTTCAAATCGAGCTCAGCTTTGAAGATCGTTACGTCGATCTGGTTGAACAAGGCATCGACATGGCGATACGCATGGGAAGGCTCGCCGACTCCACCTTAGGCGCACGCTACCTAGGCATTAATCCTTGGGTGGTGGTGGCGTCACCTGAGTACTTGGAAAAGCGCGGCATACCTTTGGTACCCATTGATCTGGATGCGCATGACGCACTCGTCTACAGCACCGTGCAGGGCGATGCACGCTGGCTTTTCACCGGACCGGGTGGTGATCTTCAATCCGCCACGGTGCGAGGCCCGCTACGCTCCAATAACTTGTCAGCACTGCTTTCGGCGGTCCGGCTTGGCATGGGTTTGGCCGCATTGCCTAGTTATGTAGCCCATCAGTCGATCATGACTGGGTCAGTGCAACAGGTGCTTTGCGACTGGACCTTGCCATCTCAGGAGATTAACGCGGTGTTCCCTTCACCACGTTTTCTACCGGCCAAGGTCAGCGGGTTAATCACCTGGCTGCAAGGTGAACTGGGCTCAAATTGGTGGGCTGGACCTGAGTAGCATAACGGGCTCAAATTAGCCCGCTCGAGAAGAAAAAGACGCGGCTATGCAACTTATTGAGACTATCCAATCCTTACGCGGGTGGGCATCTTGCCACAATAAACAGTGGCCGGTAGTCACGAACGACCGCTAACAAGACACCTAAGGTGAAAAGTCCATATGGTTTGTTTGATTTCATGCCTGCGAACATGTGTAAAGCACAGATGGTTTCTGTACAAGCAACAGATGTGCCTATCAAGCTTTTGGAGGGGTTCCTTCCGCGTTTGAGACAATTGCATCAATCTGAAACAAAAGGGTGAAACTCCGGTTTCTCTTGTTCGAAAACAAGCTGAAACCGAGGTCAATGTTAGGAATTCAGCAGACGGAAAGAGACCTACCAGTTTGGATAGGTCTGTTTTGGGCCCAGTGGGCTTAGTGGGCTTCAGCAGACTTGGCAGCTTCAACAGCCCCGGCCTGGTCGCCACTGCTTCCGTTGAAAAAGAAGTTCAATACCACGGCAGTTAGCGAGGTCAGCAAAATGCCGGACTCCAGCAGCGGGTGCAGACTGTGCGGCATCTGTTGCGTCCACTGGGGTGCAACCAAGGGGATCAGACCCGCGCCGATCGAAATGGCGACGATGTACAGGTTGAACTTGTTCTTCTTGAAGTCCACAGCCGTCAGGATGCGGATGCCGGTGGCAGCCACCATGCCGAACATCACCAAGCCAGCGCCTCCAAGCACGAACAAAGGCACCGATTCCACCAAGGCAGCCAGCTTGGGCAAAAGGCCCAACACAATCATGATGACGCCGCCTGCCACACAGACGAATCGACTGCGCACGCCGGTGACGCTGACCAAGCCCACGTTCTGGGAAAAGCTGGTGTATGGAAAAGTATTAAAAATTCCACCAATCAGGGTGCCAAGGCCGTCTGTGCGCAGGCCCGCAGTCAGCTCGGCCTGGTTAATCTTCTTTCCGGTGATATCTGACAACGCGAGGAACATGCCCGTCGATTCGATCATCACCACGATCATGACCAGCGTCATAGTCAATATCGCGATCGGTTCAAAAATGGGCATACCAAACGCAAAAGGCGTGACCACATCGAGCCAATGCGCATTGGCTACTTTCTCAAAGCCCATCTTGCCAGCGGCTGCGGCAACAACACAGCCCGCCACGATTCCGAGCAACACAGCGATATTGGCCAAGAAACCACGACCGTACTTGACCAACAGCAATACAACAAGCAACACGAAGCCGGCGATGGCCAGGTTGTCGAGCGCTCCGTAGTTCGGGTTATTGACTAGGGGAATCTTGCCGAGGCTGATTGCTGCGCCTTTTGCAATAGCCGTTTCTTTGGCTGCGTCTACCATGGCGACCAGCTTGGGCACATCTGTGCGTTGTGCAAGGAACGCTGGACCACCAAGAGCCCAGCCCACGCCGACGCGCATCAAGCTGATACCGATAATGGCAATGATGGTGCCAGTGACGACCGGCGGAAAGAAACGCAACAAACGCCCCATCACGGGAGCCATCAGAATCGCAATGATACCGGCGCCGATGATGGCACCAAAAATCATACGCGCGCCTTCCGTACCCGGGTTTGCGTTCGCCATGGCAACCATCGGACCTACTGCGGCGAAGGTTACCCCCATCATCACCGGCAATTTGACGCCAAGCCATTTGCCCATACCAAACGACTGAATAAGCGAGACGATGCCGCACACAAAAAGATCAGCTGAAATCAACATGGCGACTTGTTCTGGGCTTAGATTAAGCGCACGACCAACGATTAGCGGGACCGCAATTGCCCCTGCATACATGACAAGGACGTGCTGTAGACCAAGCACACCAAGCCTTCCGACTGGCAGGACTTCGTCCACTGGGTGGACAGTTGTTGTATTCATGGTTGTCTCCTATAAAAATAGTAATAACACGGGTGGGGATGGGCTAAGTCAGTTCGAGTGGGTTCCAGACTCAAACCATTTTTTAATCATGGAGCGCTCATCCTCAGTAATCTGGGTGGCGTTGTTCATGGGCATGAGTTTGAGAACGGCCGTTTGCTGGTAAATCTTCTGGGCATGCTCTTTGACGAGCTCGGGCGTGTGCAATGCAATGCCCTTGCCCTGTAAATCAGAGTTGTGGCACATCACGCATCGCTGCTGAATGACAGCATCGATCTGGCCAAAAGTGACTGGCGCTGCTTGGGCCAGTTTTTGTTTGGCCGTGAGTGGTAAAGGTGCCAGCCAAAGGGTCAGCCCTGCAATGACCAGCGCTCCGATGATGGCGTATTCCCAGGTCACTCGCTTGCCCTGTACAAGGGCCTTGTGACGGGCAACAAAGCTGTGACGAATCAGCGCTCCGGCCAGCATCATTAAGACCAATACCAACCAATTGTTCGGGCGCTGATACAACCAGCCATAGTGGTTGGACAACATGGCAAAGAGGACGGGCAAGGTGAAGTAAGTGTTGTGCACACTGCGCTGCTTGGCACGCCACCCATAGATGGGATCAACAGGTTGACCGGCCTTGAGCTGAGCAACTACCTTTCGCTGGCCTGGAATAATCCAGACAAATACGTTAGCACTCATGGATGTGGCGAGCATGGCGCCCACCAAAAGAAACGCAGCCCGGCCTGAAAAGAGATGACAGGCCAACCAGGATGCAAAGGCAACGAATACAAACAGCGTGAGGCCAACGATGAGGTCACCGTTCTTCTTTCGACCAAACGCCCGGCAGATCGTGTCATAGACGAACCAGCAGAAGACCAGGAAAGCCAGAGCGGCAGCAATAGCCATGTTGGGTGCCCAGTCATAGACACTCTTGTCTACCAAAAAAGTTCCTGCATTGAACAGGTACAACACCGTGAACAAGGCAAAACCTGAAAGCCAGGTGGAGTAACTCTCCCAGTAGAACCAGTGCAAATGTTCGGGCATCTGCTTGGGCGCTACTAGGTATTTTTGAGGGTGGTAGAAACCACCACCATGCACCGCCCAGAGCTCACCATCGACACCCTTATTTACCAGGTCCTCGGATTCTGGTTTGGTAAGGCTGTTGTCGAGAAAAACAAAGTAGAACGACGAACCAATCCAGGCAATGGCAGTGATTACATGGACCCAACGCAAAAGCAAGTTGGCCATTTCGAGCAAGTAGGCTTCCATTTAGAGCTCACATAGGCGAAGTGTAGCAAAATCTGCTGCCTTCACCTCACCACAGCGGGCTCTGTAAGGTGTGAATGTCGCAACCGATTGAATATGGTTTGTTTAGACCAGCGCAATCGTGCTCCGCGGCGACAGATAAATTGTATACAAGTAAGAATACAATTTATCTTAGTGAATACCCTTAGAGTTCGAAAATACTTGATTTGAGATTACTGCTAGGAGCCGCGATACGTGGAGTACGCCCAGGGACTTACGAGAAGTGGAACGTGATAACGGTCGGTGGGATTTGCTATCCCGAAATCCAGCAACACATCATTGATGAAGGGTGGATCAGGTAACTCAATACCCCGTGCCTTAAAGTAAGGAGCCACTGAAAACACCAATCGATAACACCCAGCGGCGATAGATGTCCCATCCAACAACGCTCCCCCCTCGTAGCGGCCATCTACATTCAGATCGAAATCTGCAATTGTTTCGAAGTCGCTGCCGTTTCTGCGTTGAAGCTTTACGGCCATACCTACAGCGGGGCAACCATTCGTGGTGTCGAGAACGTGCGTACTTAAATGTCCCATTGAAATTTCTCCTGTGAGATGTCTAGATTTACGAAGAGTGCGCTCTGAATGACTGTGTACGCCCCAACATACAGGGCATACACCTGTCTGCATCAACTTGTGATAAAGTGTATACAATAATGTTCACAATTGGCAATATATTTATCTGGATTCATGATGGCATCCAACATTACGAAATTGAAGGCAGTCGATACAACAAAGCCAAGTGGGCCCGCTGGTCGATCCAATGCGAAAGAGATAAGTCTGCGAGCTCCCGCACCTGTGAGCAACACGCAACGCATCGTCGCATCCATCACAACAGCCATTGCCGAGCGGAAATTGCGTCCTGGCACCAAACTGTCTGAGCAAAAAATTGCGGACCTCTTCAAGGTGTCGCGTACCTTGGTTCGACAAGCGCTCAATCAACTCAGCCGCGATCAGTTGGTCGTGCTGGAACCGTCCCGCGGCGCTTTTGTCGCCATGCCTTCTGTTGAAGAGGCCCGTGAAGTGTTTGAAGTTCGGCGTGTGCTCGAGACTGACATGACCCGCAGACTTTGCCCAATGGTTACCGATGCGCAGATTACCGAACTTCGCGCCCACCTTCGCGCCGAAAAAGCGGCTTTGTCCAACCCCAATGTGACGGGGCGTACTCAGCTGTTAGCCGATTTTCATGTTGTGCTGTCCATGATGCTAGGCAACACAGTGCTGACCAAGATGTTGTCGGAGTTGTTGACTCGTTCGTCGTTAATCGCCTTGATGTACCAGTCAACGCTTTCCGCCACCGAATCACAGGAAGAACATGTGGCGATCGTGAATGCTTTTGAAGCGCGGGACGTCAAAACGGCCATTCGCCTGACGATTGAGCACCTCGACCACCTCGAGACGACCTTGAGACTCGACCCCTTTGCGCCCGATCTTTCACAAGTTCTGCGAGTCTAAACACCATGAAATCTAACTATCCCCGCGACTTGAAAGGTTACGGCCGGAATCCGCCCCATGCAAACTGGCCAGGGCGCGCCCGAGTGGCCGTACAGTTCGTCCTCAATTTTGAGGAGGGTGGGGAAAATGCCGTCCTCCATGGCGATCCTGGTAGCGAGCAATTCCTGTCTGAGATGTTCAATCCACCCGCATTCCCTGCACGTCACCTCAGCATGGAGAGCATTTATGAATACGGCTCCCGGGTTGGCGTCTGGAACCTGCTTCGCGAGTTCGAAAAACGCCAGCTGCCTTTGACCGTGTTCGGTGTTGGCATGGCGCTGGAACGAAACCCGGACGTGACCGATGCGTTCGTTGAACTGGGCCATGAAATTGCCTGCCATGGTCATCGATGGATCAACTACCAGTCCGTTGACGAAGCGACCGAGCGAGCACACATGGTGCAAGGGATGGAAGCAATTCAACTCCTGACTGGCCAGCGCGCCCTAGGCTGGTACACCGGACGGGACAGCATCAATACCCGCCGGTTGGTCGCGGACTTTGGCGGCTTCGAGTACGACAGCGACTACTACGGTGATGATTTACCCTTCTGGATGACGGTGCAGAAATCAGATGGTGTCGCCGCTCCCCACCTGGTCGTGCCATACACACTCGATTGCAACGACATGCGTTTTGCACTGCCCCAGGGATTTTCTCACGGCGACGAATTTTTTGAATATCTGCGCGATGCGTTTGACGTGCAGTACGCGCAGGGTGAAGAACACCCATCGATGATGAGTATCGGTATGCACTGCCGCTTGCTGGGTCGACCTGGACGCTTGCGAAGTCTCCAACGTTTTCTGGACCACATCGAACAGCACGACCAGGTTTGGGTGACGCGGCGTATCGACATTGCACGTCATTGGAAAGCAGAACACCCCTATAGCTCCGACAACGCATTTGCATGGGACAACAAATGACCACCTTCATCGAACTCAACGCCGCGGAGACGAGCGAATTTGTCAATTTGCTGGATGGCACCTACGAACACTCCCCCTGGATCGCCGAGCAGGCGTTCGCGAAAAAGCCTTTTCTTAGTCTGGCGCAACTCAAACGCGCACTGGTGGAGGTGGTGAGAGACGCTGACCGCGAAGCACAGCTCGGCCTAATCCGCGCCCACCCGGAATTGGCCGGCAAAGCCATGGTGTCCAAGACCCTGACCGCGGAATCAACCAATGAGCAAGGCAAAGCAGGCCTGACTGATTGCACGCCCGAGGAGTTTGTGCGTATTCAGCGTCTGAATGCCGACTACAACACCAAGTTTTGCTTCCCCTTCATTCTGGCAGTACGCGGCCCGCGCGGCACAGGCCTCAGCAAAGCCGAGATCATCGCCACGTTCGAAAGACGGCTGGGGAATCACCCTGATTTTGAACTCGCAGAGTGCCTGCGCAATATCCACCGGATCGCTGAAATCCGGCTCGACGACAAGTTCAATCACGTTCCAGAACTGGGCAACGACGTGTGGGACTGGGCCGAACGGTTGTCCAGCCTCAGTGACCCCGGTTTTGCAGAGCGGGGCGAGTTGACCGTGACCTACCTGACTGACGCGCATCGGGCTTGCGCACAACGTCTGGCGCACTGGATGCTGACGAACTGTGGCTTTGACTCTACGGAGATCGATGCGGTAGGCAACGTGGTGGGGGTTTATCACGGCACCGATCCCGGTGCCAAACGATTGCTGACCGGATCGCACTACGACACGGTGCGAAACGGTGGCAAATACGACGGCCGATTGGGCATTTTTGTCCCTATGGCCTGTGTGCGCGAATTGCATCGCCAGGGGCGTCGACTTCCCTATGGGATTGAGGTCGTCGGATTCTCCGAAGAAGAAGGGCAGCGCTACAAGGCGGTCTTCCTGGGGTCCGGCGCGTTAACAGGTACTTTCAACACAGCCTGGCTTGATCAGAAAGACTCTTGCGGCATTTCGATGCGTGAGGCCATGCAGCACGCCGGCCTGTGTCCTGATGACATTGCCAAACTGAAGCGCGACGCCAGCAAGTACTTGGGGTTTGTCGAGGTCCATATTGAACAGGGCCCGGTTCTTAACGAACTGGATCTGCTGCTGGGCGTGGTGACGTCCATCAACGGAAGCGTTCGATTCGCCGGCTCAATAAGGGGTGTTGCCAGCCACGCTGGCACCACCCCCATGGATCGCCGTCGCGATGCGGCGGCGGCGGCGGCAGAGCTGACGTTGTATGTCGAGAAACGTGGGGTAGCCGTGCCTGATCTCGTTGCTACTGTCGGCATGCTCGAAGTGCCCAATGGCTCTACCAACGTCATCCCGGGTCGGTGCAACTTCAGCCTGGACATCCGGGCCACGACCAATGACGTGATGGATGCGTGCGCCACCGACATTCAAGGTGAATTGAGAAATATCTGCGAGCGCCGTGGCCTGTCATACGAGCTGGAGGAGACCATGCGCGCAGCGGCAGCGCCCAGCGCCCCGGATTGGCAAGCACGCTGGGAAACTGCGGTGCAGGCCTTGGGGCTACCTGTTTTCCAGATGCCTAGCGGCGCCGGACACGACGCCATGAAGATGCATGAAATCATGCCCCAAGCGATGCTTTTCATGCGGGGACTGAACGCTGGCATCAGCCACAACCCACTCGAATCTATCACCAACAACGATACCGATTTATGCGTTCGCGCATTCCTTAACCTGCTGGAGCAACTTGCAACGGAGCTTTCATGATCTCAAACTCAAACTTAAATTACAACGCTATCGACGCTTGGGTGGATGCCCACTTTGATGAAGAAGTGAAATTTCTTCAGGAGCTTGTGCGGGTACCCAGTGACACGCCGCCTGGCAACAACGCCCCTCACGCTGAGCGCACCGCAGAGTTGCTTGAAGCCATGGGGTTGAAGGCGGAAAAACACGTGGTACCTCAGGAGGAGGTCATCGCGGCGGGGCTGGAAACCATCACCAACCTGATCGTGCGCAGGAAATATGGCGAGGGAAAGACCATTGCACTGAATGCGCACGGTGACGTGGTTCCACCGGGCGAAGGCTGGACGCATGACCCTTACGGCGGTGAAATTATCGACGGCAAAATGTACGGCCGAGCGACAGCGGTGAGCAAGTGTGACATGGCGACCTTCGCATTTGCCGTGCGAGCCCTCGAGTCTTTGGGTACGAAACTCTCCGGCAGTGTGGAGCTGCACTTCACCTACGATGAAGAGTACGGAGGCATTGTCGGTCCAGACTGGCTGCTCAACAAGGGCTTAACCAAGCCAGACTTGATGATCGCTGCGGGTTTCAGCTACCAAGTTATCGTGGCGCACAACGGTTGCCTGCAGTTGGAAGTCACCGTGCATGGTGACATGGCGCATGCGGCCATTCCTGATAGTGGCACAGATGCATTGCAAGCGGCCGTGCATATTTTGAATGCACTTTACGCGCTTAACGCAGATTACTTAAAGGTCAGCTCTGATGTCGCAGGTATCACCCACCCCTACCTTAACGTGGGACAAATTGTTGGTGGAACCAATACCAACGTCATCCCCGGATCTGTAACGTTTAAGGTCGATCGCCGCATGATCCCTGAGGAAGACCCAGCAGTGGTTGAAGCATCGTTGCGTCAAACCATTGAACATGCCGCTGCCAGCTTTAAGCCCCCGCGGGGTGGTCGTGAAATCAGCGTGGACGTTCGTCGTTTGTTGCTGTCGCGCGCCATGAAACCGTTGGCGGGCAACCAACCCCTGGTAGCAGCTATTCAAATGCACGGTAAAGCGGTATTTGGTGAAGCAATCCCTGACTTGGGGACCCCCCTTTATACCGACGTTCGCCTCTATGTTGAGCGCGGCATTCCGGGCGTTATTTATGGCGCGGGACCGCGTACCGTACTTAAGTCACATGCAAAACGGGCAGATGAACGTCTGGACCTCGAGGATCTTCGTCGCGCGACCAAGGTTATCGCGCGAACCTTGCTGGACTTAACCACGTCATAAAGAGTCGTCCCTGAATAATTCACTTTCAGCTCATCACCCAGCTCACCGAGGCGGAGTTGGTCGGATTTACGTCGAAGATCTACCGTAATTTGCGCAGTGCGTATTCTGGTGGCCGTGACCGATCGTTCTGGCAATCGTGCCCGGTCATCGCAACCTGATCTGGCGGATGCCACGGTGTCAGCTGGCGGATTATTCTCTGCACCACGTAGTCCAAGAACGTCTTCCAGTGATCCGCCTAAGATGGTAATTGTTCAGTTTCGTTGTGTCCAAATATGACACCAAAACTGTCAAAGTCAACCCAGGGCCATATTGGGTCGATCGTGATTGTATTTCCACATCCACCGGGTGTCGAATATCTGAATTTCTTCTAGGTCGGCCCAGTAGTACTAGGATAGGATAGATTGTCCTGGCCCATTCTTTTCAAGCACAAAGTCTTGGCGCCGATTGAATATTGAGCCACCCTGCCGATCCAATACTGAGCCAGGGCGGGTTGCTGAGTTTTGACCCAGCAACTGTGGATAAGTGTACTCAATCTCTGGTTTTATCTGGCCTCCTTGT
>JBAQTC010000028.1:0-1667 GCA_049296795.1 Burkholderiaceae bacterium | reverse complement strand
GTATAGCATTTTTTCGACCGTCTTTTGGCGCGATATATTCGGTGTACCCAAAACCGCGCGCCTCGTCTTTAGTAAGCGCCGCGGCTTTTATAGCCGCCAGCGTCGCGGCGCTTGTTGTGTTGTAGTCATCATGTTCCGCGACCCACGCCGTAACGCGCTCATAATATGCCGTTATGGCCGGGATAAGCCGCCGCTTAACATCTTTCGCTATCTGTTCCGGGTTTTTCCCGCGGTCCAGCGTGATCTTCGGCTGGTCTATCGTACCATATGCTCCGGCGTACCTGGCCAAAGGCCCGGAGAATGTTCCCGCCTTTATCGCTTCCCGCTCCTCAACGGTAAAATACAACGTGCCGGAATTGGTACCGTCGGCGCTCCTGGGATAGCCCCCGCGCGCCTCAATGCGCTTGTCGCCGCCATGACAACGAAAAAACAAGTCCGGCGCGCCTTCTTTTGCCGCTATCGTCTGCCAAGGACCCTGCGTTTCTGAATCCGCCGTCCCTTTAGCGGGCGTATATCCAAGCTTGATACATGCGGTTTTTATCCGTTCGTGTACTTCCTGAGTCCGCGCTTTCTCGTCTTCCCTTACCTTTCTGTAGTCTTCCATGCTAGAACCTCCTTGTTAGTACCGCCCTTCCTTATATACTCTCTCCGCCTGGGACCCGGGAGTCCCCGCCTCCGCAATTAGATATTGGTAAAACCGTACTGAATCATCCGCCAACCATGCGCTGTCCGCGTACATATTGACTTGTATTGGTATTTCATTGTCCCTCCTCCTCGCGTTTGTTGAGTTTTTTAACGTCAATAAAGGCGGCCAGGGCCACGATAACCCACGCCGCCAAGCCAATAATCGCAAGAATTATCAGATTTTCTCCTTTTTTGTTTGTTTTGTGTTTTGTTTTTTTTCTGTTTTAGCGTTCGTACTCAGCGAGCGCGGCGCGGTGCCACGTCAATGAGAGACTCCCGTCGCTCAAACGGCGGGTCAGATACGCCAAACACCTCTCGGCTCCGGACTCTGTGCTGTGTCTGTGGCCGCAATCCCGTTCAATAATTTTGGTCCCGTCTGTGTTCCACGTGTCAGACGCTGTAACCTCGATTTGCCAGTAGTTTTTTTTCGTTTTCATTTTTTGCCCTCCTGTTTTTTTGTCGCGGCGGAATTGCCTCGACAATATATATTATACACTATTTTTCCTATTTGTCAAGACATTGTTTGTGTTATTTGCTATATACCGTTATTTGAACATTTCACGGACAAGCGTTTCCGGGTGTATAGTCCCTATACGTTTCCAACTCTCGCTCTCGATCTTGGCCGGCGAAAACCTATAACCCTCAGGAACCACAAATTTCGACACGTTGCGCTCAAGCGCGTATTGCCCGCTGTCTTCGTCGATTATAATAGCAGCGTCTACTCCGCCATGCGCGCATTTGCGCTGCCGGCGGGGATAGCTTCTGCCGGAAAAGTAAACCACTAAAATACGGCGGCCGTCTTCGCTGGCGATTAAATCTGCATCACGCTCCGCATACGCCGGCGGCCGTGTGTTTATGCCTTCTTGCCGCGTGAGTATCTGCGCGGCCCAGGCGGCGATCCACTCTGCTTTCTTTCTTCGCATGCGCTTACCTCCTCAGTTATGCATCGCACATTGTTTTACCCCTTCGTGATAGAGTATATC
>JBAQTC010000027.1:0-1955 GCA_049296795.1 Burkholderiaceae bacterium | reverse complement strand
GAAAGCGTTTCGGCAGGGGCTATACTTTACGTCTCCCACCGGAACCACGGTCGGCGGTTCGCGTGGCCGCTCAAGGTTAATGGGGTCTTGAGCCTTTCTTAAATGTGTGGGTTCCGAAAGCAAAATGGTGGTCTGAAGGAGAAGTTAATGCTGGCTAACATAGATTATCTTATAGAGAAACGTGACGCGCTTAAGCGGCTCAAAGACCCGTGGCTCTATCAGTATCAGATACTCGGCAAATATGTCTATTCTAAAAAACAGTCGTTCATGGAGAATTACTACGACGGCGCGTTCTTGAACGACGGCATGATAAACGATTCTACCGCTATCCGCGCGAACTCGGCTATGGCCTCCGCGATAATGGGCGCTCTCTGGAAGAACGGCGGTAAGACTTTTAAACTTATTCCGTCGGACGGAATACTCGATACTGAAGCCGTCCGCAAATATTTCAGGTCGATAAACCGCGAACTTTGGGGGGCGATGGAATCCCCCCAGGCCGGACTCGAAACGGCGTTCCATGAAGAACTTTGCGAAGAAGGGGTTTTTGGTACGAGTAGTCTTGCTCTCTTTCAGGGGGATTACGCGAACCCGCTTATATTCAAGAGTTGGAGCATACAAAATCTTCTGATAGTCGAGGGCGAGAGAGGATACATCGATACTGTCTATTACGACGAATCGGTAACGATAGCAAATCTCGCCGCGAGATATGGTCTGGAAAACTTGCCTAAATCCATCCGGGATAAATATGATAACGCCAAAACAAAACAGGACAGAGTGGTGCTCACAGTGGCTATCGAACCACGCCCCGAAGACGAACGTATAGGTTCGGGCGTTTATGGTATGCCGATGGCTACGTACCACTTTCTTTCTTCGGACAAAGTTATGTTGCGCGAGAGCGGGTTTACCGAACTTCCGGTATATGTGGGTCGGTGGTACAAACTTGCTAACGAAGTCTATGGGCGTTCCCCTGGTATGGACGCGCTTCCGGCGATAATGCAGATTAACGCCCTTAAAGAGGGGTTTCTCGTCGGTGTGGAAAAGAAAGTCGAGCCACCGCTTTGGGTACTTGACGACGGTTCGCTCGGTGCTGGCGTGGTGGACACATCCGCTCGCGGTCTATCGGTATTTAACGCTATGGGCAAAACGGGTATGTCGTCCCCGATAGGAACGATATTTGACATAGGCGAACTCCAGAGTTGCGCGGCGGCGATAGTTGAGACCAAAGAAGAGATACTCCAGCATTTTCTTATCGACCGTCTCTACGACCTCAACAACAAGTCACGTATGACGCTTGGCGAAGCTGAGATGAGATACCAGATACGCAGCGACGCCCTATCTGCTGTATACGCGAGGAACACCAACGAGAAATTGAATCCGCTTATAAACAGGTCGTTCAATATCATGTTTGATATGGGTCTTCTTGGTGTGCGCGAGAATGATGTGGTTATGCAGGCTGTGCTTTACGCGAACGGTATCAATCCCATAATCATACCCGCGGAGATAGTCCTGGCGATAGAAGAGGGGCGCAGGATATACGAGATAAATTACATTTCTCCGGCGGCGCGTGTCATGCGTGACGAAGAGTACCGCGGCCTTATGGAAACGGTGAATAACGCTATACAACTTACGGGTGCGGGTACCGACGCACTTCTTAAGGTGAATACGGATATGGTACTCGAAAAGTCGAGCGAGCTTTCAGGCGCGCCCGACGGTATTCTTTTCTCAGATGACGATGTGAAGAAGAAACGGCAGGCGATAGCTAAAGTGCAACAGGAAGCACAACAGGTGGAACTCGCGGAGGGCGCGTCTAAAGCGGGCAAGAACATCGCGCAAGCGAGAGCAGCTGTAGCGCAACCAGTGGGGGCGTAATGGAAGGAAACATCCGAAAAGAAAATAAAGTCACAGGCGAGAGTAGGCTTGAAGCTTTCGGGCGTAATATGAGAGCGGCGCTTTCT
>JBAQTC010000026.1:0-10752 GCA_049296795.1 Burkholderiaceae bacterium | reverse complement strand
GCATGGTTGGTATGCGGCGCTGGAAAACCCGATACCTCGGCAGGAGCAGGGCAGTAGTGCGCTCAGCGCAGCGGCATCAAGGAGGAATTGTCGGCCCCAAGCCGACAAGGGGGACAGCCGCGGAGTTGAGTGCGCCGCTGACCGGCTCTCCCGTTCCAGTCAATCCACCGGCCTTGCCTAAGCCAACACCTACGCGCGGTTAGACTCTGGCCTCGATGTCGTCACTTTAGATACTCTGCTTCATTCACCATGCCTCATATTCCAGCTTCCGGCGCACTGCAACGTTTTCGTGTGATCGATTTGACCCAGGTCCGGGCCGGTCCCACGGCGTGTCGGCAACTGGCCGATTGGGGAGCTGATGTGATTCAGGTCCAGATGCCCGAGCACATGCGCGGCGACGATACGCTGGGCGGGCAGGATGGGTCGGATTACCAATACACCCACCGCAACAAACGCTCGATCACGTTGAACTTGAAAGAAGCCGAAGGCATTCAAGTGCTCAAACGCTTGATCGCCGGCGCCGATGTGGTGGTGGAGAACTTTCGACCCGACGTTAAATTTCGTCTCGGGATTGATTACGAATCCCTGAGCGCCGAGCATCCCGGCCTGGTTTACGCCAGCATCTCGGGCTTTGGCCAGACCGGTCCGCTCAGCGCACGCCCTGGCTTTGACCAAATCGCCCAGGGCATGGGCGGCCTGATGTCGGTCACTGGCGCGGCCGAGCAGGGGCCGATGCGGGTCGGCATTCCGATTGCCGATTTGTGCGCCGGCATTTTTGCTGCGCAAGGCATTTTGGTCGCACTGCTCGAGCGCGAAGCATCAGGCAAAGGCCAGTGGCTGCACACCTCACTGCTCGAGTCCATGGTCTACATGATGGATTTCCAGACTTCACGCTGGCTGATCGAAGGTGAGGTGGCGACCCAGGCCGGCAACTTCCATCCCACCAGCATTCCGACCGGGGTTTACAAAGCACGCGACGGCTATATGAACATTGCCGTGTTTGGCTCCAAAATCTGGGAACGCTTTTGCGACATTTTGGGCGCGCCAGAGTGGGTCAGTGACCCGCGTTACCACGACAAAATGGGGCGCTCGGTCAACCGCGACACGCTCAACGCCGAAATCAATCGCCGACTCGCTGCGCAAGACCGCGCTTATTGGATTGAGCGGCTCAACGCCGGCGGGGTGGCTTGTGGCCTGATCAACAATGTGCGCGAAGTGTTTGAGGAGCCGCAAATCCAGCACCTGAAAATGGTCAAGGACGTGGTTTCCAAACACCATGGGGCGCAACGCATGGTGGGCCAGCCGGTGCAACTGGAGCGCACCCCCAGCACCGTGGTGCGCGCTGCGCCACGGCGTGGCGAACACACGGAAGAAATTTTGGGCGAGCTGGGCCTGTCCAGTGACGATTTGGTAAGAATGAAAGCAACCGGAGTTTATTGATGAGCGATTACACCTCCCCGACCGAGCGGGTTCAGACCTGGCTTGATGCCAGCACCTTGCACATTCGTTTTAACAATCCGGCGCGTCACAACGCGCTGTCGGTGGACATGTGGGAAGCTGTTCCGGCGCTGTTAACGCAGGCCGAGACTGACGACCGGGTGCGGCTGGTGGTGTTTTCTGGCGCGGGCGAAAAAGCCTTTGTCTCCGGCGCTGACATCTCGCAATTTGAAGACCAGCGTGCCGCACGCGAAGCGGTGACGCGCTACGAGCTGATGGCCGAAAACGCTTTAATGGGTATTTACCGCTTCAGCAAACCCACGCTGTCGTGCATTCAGGGCTATTGCATTGGCGGCGGCGTCAACGTGGCCATCAGTTGCGACATCCGGATTGCCGCCAGCAATGCCGTGTTCTCGATTCCGGCAGCGCGTCTTGGCCTGGGTTACCGCTATTCGGCCATGAAAAATCTGGTTGACCTGATCGGTCCTGGCGCGGCCAAAGACTTGTTTTTCACCGCGCGTCGTATTGATGCGCAAGAGGCCAAAGCGCTGGGCCTGGTCTCCAGGGTCTGTGCCCCGGAAGATTTGCCGGTTTTGTTGAAGGAATACACCGATGCCATGGCCGCCAACGCGCCGCTGACGATTCGGGCTGCCAAGACCATCATGGGCGAAATTCTCAAGCCTTCGCCTGAGCTGGATCTGGCCTTGTGCCAGCAGCTGATTCGGGGCTGTTTTGACAGCGCCGATTACGCCGAAGGTCGCCAGGCTTTCATGGAAAAACGCAAACCCGTGTTCACCGGCAAGTAAGCCGGACACAGCCCTATTGAGAGTTTCAAAATTCATGACAGCTAGGGTCTCGAGGTCAGTCTGCGTACCGATGCAAGGATGCTGCTTGCGTACTGGTGTGCGCCCAGGCGCTTGGGGTGGGCAGCTCCGCGGCTGTCCCCCGCCCTTTGGGCTCCGCCTTGATGCCGCTGCGCCGTCCACCCCAAACACCCGGGCACCAATGAGATTTGCCATTGGGCGTTGTTGGCGTTGGAAAACCAGATACCTTGGCAGGAGCAGGGCAGTGGTTCACTCAGCGCAGCGGCATCAAGGAGGAGTCGTCGGCCCTAGGCCGACGACAGCCGCGGAGTTGAGTGCACCGCTGACCAGCTCCGTTCCCGCCAAGTCGGAGTCACGACAAAAGGAATGTCGAGTGTCACCATTTAAGAAAAGATCAATAGAACCTAAGAAAGAGAGCGCCCTATGCAGTCTTACTGGATGCACATGTCAGAGGACCACACCACGCTGGAATTGCGCGAAGTGGCCCAACCCGAACCCGGCCCCCATCAGGTGCTGGTGCGCTTGCACGCTGCGAGTTTGAACCGCGGCGAGTTCATCGTCGGCCACGGCCTGCACGGCAAGCCTGGAACCGCCAAAGCGATTGGCATGGAAGGTGCGGGCGAAGTGGTCAAGCTGGGGTCGGCCGTGACGCAGCGTCAGCTGGGTGAGCGGGTGATGGGGCGCTGCCCCGGCGCTTTCAGTGAGTACGCGCTGATGGACGAAGTTGAAGCCATGGTGGTGCCCCAGCACCTGTCGTGGTCCGAAGCTGCCAGCGTGCCCCTGACTTTTTTGGTGGTGTACGACATGCTGGTGCTGCAAGGCCGGTTAAAAGCCGATGAATGGCTGCTGATCAATGGGGTGTCGTCCGGGGTCGGTGTAGCCGCTTTGCAACTGGCCAAGGCCATGGGCGCCAAGGTGATCGGCACGTCGGGTTCTGCCGACAAACTGGCGCGCTTGCAAAGCCAGGGTCTGGACTTGGGGCTGTGCACCCGCAAGCCCGATTTTTATGACGCCGTCATGCAGGCCACCGCCGGCAAAGGGGTCAACCTGGTGGTCAACACCGTGGGTGGATCGGTCTTTGCGCAGAGTGTGCGCTGCCTGGCATTTGAAGGTCGCTTGGCCACGGTCGGTTATGTCGACGGTGTGCTCAATGCCGCGATCGACATTGAAGCACTGCACGCCAAGCGCCTGTGCTTGTTCGGCGTCTCCAACAAGTTGCGCAGCGCCGAGCAGCGGGCCCAGTCGCTGCCGGCTTTCTTGGCCGACGTGATGCCAGCGATTGCTGATGGCCGGATCAAACCCCTGGTCGACCATGTGTACCCGTTTGCGCAACTGGCGGCGGCCAAAGCCCAAATGGAAAATAACCAGCACGTAGGGAAAATCGTGTTGGCCATGCCGGATACGGAATAAATATTGAGAGTTTCAAAATTCATGACAGTTTCCAGGTCAGTCAGGGTACCGATGCAAGGATGCTGGTTGCGTATTGGTGAGCGCCCAGGCGCTTGGGGTGGGCAGCTCCGCGGCTGTCCCCCGCCCTTCGGTCTCCGCCTTGATGCCGCTGCGCCGCCCACCCCAAACACCCGGGCATCCAACAGAGCTGAGTGCGCCGCTGACCGGCTCCCGTTCCAGCCAAGTCGGAGCCAAGACGAAAGGAAGGTCGAGTGTCATTATTTAAGAAAAGATCAATCAGCCCGCAATAAGCGGTCAGCTGACTACACCACCGGTGAAAGGAAGATCATGAAATTCAAATTTACGGCGCTCACCTGCCTGGCGCTGCTATTTCCCCAACTAGCCCAGTCGCAATCCCAAGCCTATCCGGTCAAACCGATCAAGCTGGTCGTGGGTTTTGCCCCCGGTGGCGCGGCCGATTACGTCTCGCGTGCCATGAGCGATATTTTGGGACGCAACCTGGGTCAGCCCATCGTGGTGGAGAACCGCGCTGGTGCGGGCTCCAGCATCGCGGCCGAAATGGTGGCCAAAGCCGCGCCCGACGGCTACACCGTTTTGATCGCCAGCCCCAGCAGCATTTCGGTCAACCCTTCGCTCAACCCCAAGCTCAATTACAGTCCCAGCGACTTTGCTCCCATCACCCAGATCAGCAGCTCGCCGCTGGTGATTGCGGCCAACCCGACATCGGGCATCACTTCGGTGCAAGACTTGATTGCCCGCGCCAAAAAAGCGCCTGGCACGCTGAACTACGCCACGGCCGGCAACGGTTCGGCCCCGCACTTGGGCGGCGCTTTGTTTTTGCAAGTCGCTGGCGTCAACATGACGCATATTCCTTACCGCGGCGGTGGCCCGGCGATTCAATCGGTGGTCGCGGGTGACACCCAGGTGACGTTTGGTACGCCGCCTTCGGTCCTGCCCATGGTCAACGCTGGGCGCTTGCGCGCTTTGGCAGTCAGCACCCGGGAGCGAACGACGCTGGTGCCCGGGGTCGCCGGCATGGCCGAAGCCGGTTTGCCCGATTACGCGATATCCTTCTGGTACGGCTTGTTCGTACCAGCCGCCACGCCCGCTGCGATTGTGAATAAACTGTTCGAGGCCGCCACCTTGGCCATGCAACAACCTTCGGTCAAAGCCGCTTTGGCGCGTGAAGGCACCGATGTCACGCTGTCGAGCTCGCCGGCGAATTTTGCTGCTTTTTTACAGGAAGACGCCAAGTTCTGGGTCAAACTGGTCAAAGACGCTGGCGTCAAACTCGAATAAGCGGGGTTCATGGGCCCTGGGCTAAAATCCGGTCCCGGCTCTTGCCGTGGTCTTGAGTCAACGAAAAAATGAAGCAGATCGATATCCAACCCGCCCAATTGAGCGACGCCAAAGCGGTCGCTGCCCTGCAGGCCGGCAGCGCCAGCGCCACGCTGGAAGACTTGGCTTTTTGGCGTGACGCCATCGAGTTCGGCGAACCCCAGGTGCTGCTGGCACTAGCCGACCAGAGGATCATCGGTTTTGTCGGTTATGACCGCTCGCGCGACCCCAAAACCAAACCCACCGTGGGTGAGCTTTGGGCGCTTTATGTGTCGCCCGCCTATTGGGATCAGGGTGTGGGGTTGGCGCTGTGGGACGCAGCGCGCGAAGGCCTGATCGACGAAGGCTGTACCCAGGTCACGATTTGGTTGCCGCTGGCCAGTGAGCGGGCCTTGCGTTTTGTCGAGCTCGCCGGCTTCAAGCGTGAAATGAGCAGCCTAAAAACCGTGGCCGTGGGCCCGGATCGGATCGAGCACATCCGGCTCAAGCGCGCCCTGGACTGATTCGAAGTCCCGCGACTGCTGCGAACAGCTGGGCGGACGGGCGCGTCATTGGCGAGCGCTCAAGCTGCCAGCGCGGCGCCGTGGGTGGGCAGGTCTTGGGCTTGGACGGCATGGCCAAACAAATGGCCTTGGAACGCCTGGCAACCGTGGTCTTTGAGGAACTGCCACTGAGCCGCGGTCTCGACCCCTTCGGCCACCACCTTGATCCCCAAGCGGTGCGCCATCGCCAAAATCGCTTGAACGATGTGGTTGTCAGCCTCATGGTCGGGTAGATTGATGACAAAGGAGCGGTCGATTTTGAGGTAGTCCAGCGGCAGGCGGCTGAGATAACTCAGCGAGGAGTAGCCGGTGCCAAAATCGTCGAGCAGAAAACCAATGCCCTGGGCCTGCAGCAGCTTCATTTTCCGGATCGAATCATTCGCATCGTCGATCAACAAGCTCTCGGTGATCTCCAATTTGAGTTGAGAGGCCGAGGCCCCTGAGATCGCCAGCGCGGTGTTGATTTGGTCGATGAAATCGCTGCGGTGGAACTGTTTGGTGCTGACGTTGACCGCTAAATTCCAGCCGGCGGTACTGGGCTGCTCAGCCCAGCGCGCGAGCTGGCGACAAGCGGCATTGAGCACCCACTGCCCCAGGGGGTGAATCAAGCCGGTTTCTTCGGCCACGCTGATGAAGGTGCCGGGTAACAGCACGCCTTTGGTCGGATGGTTCCAACGCAGCAAGGCCTCGACATCGGTCAGTTGGCCGGCTTGGTTGACCACCGGCTGGTAGTGCAGGCTGAATTGCCCCATGTTGGAGGCCGTGCTCAAGGCGTGCCGCAGGTCAGCTTCGAGTTCGGCGCGACCGATGAGCTTGCTCTGGATGGCGTTGTCGAAAAAGCGCAGGGCATCGCGGCCATCAGCCTTGGCCTGGTACAGCGCCATATCGGCTTGTTTGAGCAGTTCTTCGCTACCCACCTGCTGGCCCGAGAACAGGGTGACTCCCATGCTGCAGCGGCAGTGATAGCCATTGGAATTGAGTTCGGCATCGAGCGCAAAAGCCGCCAGCACATGATCGCCCACGCTTTGGAGCTGATCCTGTACGCTGGCTTCACTTTCGTTGATGTTTTCGAGCAGCATGACAAACTCATCACCGCCAAACCGGGCCACGCTGTCGGTTTCGCGCAGGCTTTGCTGCAACACCTGAGCCACCCGGATCAGCAAACGATCACCCGCGTCATGGCCCTGGGTGTCGTTGAGCGTCTTGAAATTGTCCAGGTCCATGAAGATCAGCGCGCCGCTTTGACCACTGCGCTCACTGCGGGCCAGCGCCTGCTGCAAACGGTCTAGCAGCATGCGCCGATTGGGCAGGCCGGTCAGAGCGTCATAAAACGCTAATTTTTCAATGGCTTGTTGGGCATTGCGATGCTCGGTGAGGTCGTGCATGATGACGCCGACGTGCTTGGCGTCCTCTTTATCGATGCGAAAAGCATAAATATCAAACCAGCGGTCATTGAAACTGGAGTGCCGCTCAAAACGCACAGGCACACCGGTGTTTGCCACGTCGCCAAACAGCTTGAGGCGCAGCGGATCGGGCGTTTCGATCAGCTCGCTGATCAGCCGACCCGTGGGGTTTTGGATGCTGGTTTGTTTTTCAAACGCCGGGTTGCAGCTCAAAAATCGGTAATCAACCGCTTGTTGCTGCTGATCAAACACGAGCTCGAGCGTGAAAAAAGCCTCTTCCATCGAGGTGTACAGCGCTTGGTAGTTGGACTGCAAATCGACCAATTGCGCCGAGCGCTCCAGCACGCGTTGCTCCAGGGTCTGGTTCAGCGTGAGCAATTCGCGCTCCGCCTTTTTTTGCGCTGTGGTATTGCGCGCGATGCACGAAACGCCGACCAGCTCGCCATCGATCAGTGCGGGCGCACCGGCGATGTAGAGATCGACCCGTTCCTTTTGGGCGTTGATGAACTGGGTTTGCAGCGTCAGCGCCTTGGAGCAAAAAGCGGCGCGAAAAGCGGCATCGGCCGCTGGCCGCTGATCAGGGGGGCACAGCGTTAGAAAATGGGTGGATTGCAATTGCGCCAGGCTCAGCCCGGTCAGCGCTAGCGCCGCCGGGTTGGCGACCGTGAAGCGGCCATCGATCCCGAGCGAGAAAATCGCATCCAGGCTACCGTTGAACAAGGAGCGGTACAACTCGTCGGACTGCTCGCGCTTGGTTTCGGACTGCAGTTTGAGATCGGCTTGCTGGTCGATTCGTTGTGCCAGTCTCCAACATAGCGTGGAAAAAAAGGTCGTGAGCAGCACCGAAAAAATGATGATTTCTTGCGTGCCGTCAAACCAGTGCGCCAGCCCCATTTGAAGTAGCGACCAGCCCAGCACAGCAGGAACCACGAGCACCAGGGGCAGGAACAACCGCAGCAACCCCCCACCCAGGCTGGGCCCCGCCACATAAGCCGCCATGCCGTCGCCCCGCGTGCACAGCAGACCCAGCGCCAGCAGCAAAAAGGACAGGGCAGTGCGCACCGCAAAGTTTTCAAAACCCGGCAGGGCAAGCACCGATTCGCGTCCAAAGCCATAGCCCAACACGACCAGCGACGCGACGGCGAAGATCAGCAGGCAAATCAGCTCCAAACTGCGCTGCAGCCGGCGCTGGCGGGCCGGGCGCAGCACCAGAGCTGCGGCGAACAGCAAAAAAAGCAGCGCCGCGGTTTGCGACATCAAGCTGTCGGTGTGGTGGCCGGCGTCAGGGTTGAACCCGAAGTCATGGGGCAGGAGATGCAGACCGAAAAAATCTTCGATCAGCGCTGCACTGGCGATCGCGGCGATCACCAGCGCAGCGCCAAAGTAGCCCCTTGGGCTGGGCTTGAACAGGAGCACGCCAGCGGCCAGCGCGAAACACACCATGGTATTGGACGACATGCTGGCCAGCCCGGGCCACAGGGATTGCAGGGGATTGAAATTCAGCAGCCAACCCATCAGCACCGAACCGACGAGTAACAGCACAGCGACAGCACAGCCGCGGGTAATGCGTGCCAATTGCGCCAGCACAGTCGCTGGCTCAGGGTTGGCGCTGGTGGCTGGCAGGGTGGCGTTCAAATAGCTTCCTTGGGTGGGCTGGCTAGAGGGTGTCAGTGCAATGTTGCCGTCATTCTAGGATAACTCCCCCCCCCCCCCGAAAAGCTGGGGGAAACCCTAGGCAGTGGCTGGTTTCTGAGGTCGGGGTGAAGGGCGCAGGACATTCAGGCGCTGAGTGCTGCACCGGGATCTGTTCGTGTCGCGCTGGGATCTCAATGTTTCAGGCTGGCCAGCACCCGGTCCACCATAACGCCGGACTGGCCCAGGTAATTGGCGGGGTTCAGCATCGCAGCGAGCTGTTCGCGGCTGACGTGAGCTTTAATGTCGGGGTGTTCGCACAACACCTCCAGCAAATGGCGGTCTTGCGCCAGAGCTTGGCGACACAAGTCGTAGACCAGGTCGTGGGCGACTTCGCGGCCGATGTAAGGGCCTAGGCCCATCATCACCGCTTCGGACATCAGCAAACCGTTGGTGATGTCGATGTTGGCGCGCATACGGGCTTGGTCGACCTCCAGTCCTTCCAGGATGAAGCGGGTTTGTTTCAACGCACCGGCCATCAGACAAAAAATATCGGGCAACACCACCCATTCGATTTCCCAGGGGCCGGTCGAGCGTTCGTGATCGGCCACCATCGCGTCCATCAAGGCCGCCGCCTGTTGCCGCACCACCGAAATATTGGCGTGGATATACAAGCAGGAAATCGGGTTGCGTTTTTGCGGCATGGTCGACGACGAACCCCGACCCGGGGCATAGGGCTCGAACACTTCGGCCACTTCGGTTTGCATCATCAGCTTGACGTCAAGCGCAATTTTGCCCAGCGTGCCGCCGACCAGACCGAGAAAAGCGCCAACCTCGGCGATGTTGTCGCGCACCGTGTGCCAGGCAATCAGCGGCTGGCCCAGCCCCAACTCGCGCATCAGCCCTTCCTGGGTCTGCATGGCGCCGGTCTGCAGCGACGCCAGCGTGCCGCAAGCGCCACCGAACTCACCGACCAGCAAACGGGGTTTGAGCTGTTCGAGCCGTTCCCGATGACGCTCGATCGCTGCCAGAATGCCGGCCATTTTGTAACCAAAAGTCACCGGAATGGCTTGTTGCAAATTGCTGCGGCCGGCCACCGGCGTGTCGCGGTAGCGCAGGGCCAGCGCCGCCAGTGCGGCGGAGATCGCCACCAGATCGGCTTCGACCAGAGCCAGCGATTCGCGCATTTGCAGCACGGTGGCGGTGTCGGTGATGTCCTGGGTGGTCGCGCCCCAGTGGCAGTACTCGCCCAGTCCGTCGCGACAAGCGCTGTTGATCTGGTTCACCACGGCAATGATGGGGTAGCCGATTTGCTCGGTCTTGGCCTTGAGCTTGGCCCAGTCGATTTGCGACAACTCGCAATGGCGAACGATCTCGTCGGCCGCTTCTTGCGGAATGATGCCGAGCTGACCCTGGACTTTGGCCAGGGCGCGCTCGACATCGAGGTATTTGGCGGTCCGGTTTTCGTCGGACCAGATGTGTTTCATGCTGGCGTCGCTGAAGATGTCGCCAAAAATTTTTGAATCAATGATGGAGGCCATAAAGTGGGATGGAGAGTTTCGAAATGCAAGCCAGCAAGCCTGAGTCTACCTGCGACCAGTTGGTTAATTGGGGTCAGAATCCAATTATTCGAAGTCAAAACGCCTCTCACTCGCAGGCGTTGGCAAGACCGGTGGATTGGGTATCCGATCTCCAACCTGGGTTCGATTTGCGGTTGCCACAGAGGCTAAATCCCTGTCACGTCCTTGACGAAAATCCGCTGGCGTTTCAGAAGCCCTTGCCCGCGAGCTGAGACGGAGCAGGGCAGCGGCGCCGCCCGCCTAGCGCGAGGTCTTGGCGTGAAATTGCTCAAAACCAGATGCGTGCGTAGGTGTGGGCAAGGCCGGTGGATTGGGTGCCCGTTCTCCAGCCCAGGCTCGCGGGCGTTTGCCGGTTCGTTCGGACAGTGCCGCGTTAACGCCTTCATTGGCGCACCCGCTATGTAGCAACCGCGAATCGGGCCTACGCCCGGACACCCGCACCACCTGCCCATCTGGCATGGCATAGTGTTTTCCAAAGCCCACAACACCCACAACGACCAATAGCAACTCTGTTGGATGCCCGGGTGTTTGGGGTGGGCGGCGCAGCGGCATCAAGGAGGAATTGTCGACCAGAGGTCGACAAGGG
>JBAQTC010000025.1:0-2188 GCA_049296795.1 Burkholderiaceae bacterium | reverse complement strand
AAAAGATGGCGCGTGGCACATCTGCCTTTGCGAAGCAGACGGAGTTCACCGCTGGACTGCTAGTCGGTATGACTCCAGGCAAGAGTCAATTGCTGCCATCAAAGCGATGCAATCATGACCAAGAAAGACTTTGTCGCAATTGCGCGGATGCTGTCCCAGCAACGACAGGAAATAGCGGCTTTGTTTCCAGACGAAAATTCTGACTCGCGCGCGGCTATGCTCGCGGTAGTGGAAGACGTCGCGTTCGACCTATCAAACTATTTTGTACTGAGCAATCCACGTTTCAATCATGATCGCTTCATTGACGCTGTAAACGCAGACACTCCTGCGCCTAAACTGAAAGGGGACTAACATGAAAGTACGGCAAGAAATTGACCTGTACTCGAAGGACGAACACAAACCGGTCTTGCATTGGTTGCTCGAAAGATATTGCTTCGAGTCACAATGGCACTTTGTCGCCGCGTGCTTATTTCAAAAATACGGGCCATTATCATACGAAGTGCGCCGAGTCTGGTGCCCTACGGTTGAGGGAAAAATACTGTACAATCACGCGTACAAAGGGGATTAAACATGGCACACCTTGGAAAAAGTAGTGGCATCCAGTCTCACAGCGCGGGCGAAACATTCCCGTACATAACGCACTTGCGCGAAGTGTGGCGCGATGGCGTTCTCGTGTCCTCGAAAATCGTTGTGAGTCTGGCCGGCGAGGAATTGACCTACGCGGACACTTGGGCGGAAGGTGACGCGTTCGCCCGTCTCTTCAAACAATTCGATGTGCGGGACGCTGAAGGCGCGTTACGTGCCTTGATCGCGGACAGGGATGCCGCGGCGTCTATCGCGGCGCATGCCGACTCCGAAAAATGGGGCAAGCTCCGCGATCAATGCACCAATCAAGACCTGTACCAAGGACAGCCGCGCGTAACCGACCCGGTTGAGCTTGAGCGTATCTGGCAGGCACGCGAGAACGAGCGAGTCGCAGCACGCCAAGCGATGGAGCAAGCATCCGAGGACGAAGTGCTCAAGCGCATTGTGCCAGCGGAGTATCGCGCATGATCAGCGAATACCAATCAAAGCCCTTGCCAGCCGAGCGCCCAATCTCAGGGGTCCGCTACATTTGGCGACAAATTCTGCCGGTCGCCGTGCTCACGCTGTGGGCCTACTCGCTACTCGGGATGATTACGGCATGAGCCCTACGCCAAGAATTAAAAATAACACCAATGGGTTGTTTCAAAAACATCCGGTCCGCATCCGTTTCCGAGTGTCTAAAGACACACTCGGAAAAACGGATATCATTGGACAAGCCGAAAAACGTCATCCGCTTTTATCCGCTTTCCCTTGGTAACCTGTTGATTCCATGGCGCAGCCGAACCGTATGGAAAACGGATAGAAACGTATGACGAAAAACGTCACTTTTCGAATAGCGGATGCACTCACGGAGAGTGGCGTGCTTACTGGGCCTTAGACGCAGTACAAAAGCGGATGGAATTCGTCTAAACGCACCGAAAAACGTAGAATTAACCACGAGGTATTATTTAATTATGGAACCATTAACTGGCAATATCCTGGCCATATACGACAGCTCCGACGCAGAGACGCGCCGCGCTGGCGCAGAATGGTACGCTGTCGCACACGATGACTGCGCCGCGCTCGCCCGCGACCTTGGCCTGCCAGCAATCAGCGTGATTGGCGCGGCCGCAGCGATATCGCCGGGCATGCGCTGGAGTCTAACGATCGCGCACGTAGGCATGCTGCACAAGGCCATGCGCAACCGGCAACGGCACGTAGTGCCTACGTACCGCGCACTATTCACAGCGCGAGCGCGAGCAATTCTACGCGGCGAGCTGCCCGAGGACGTATTGCGTGGCCCAAAGGTGATTGCATTTTATCGATCGATTCGGGCGCGTGGCGATTGCAGTGACGTTGTAGTTGACGGCCATGCGTGGAATATCGCGCTGGGTACCATCGGCCCAATTCGCAACAACGTCACTGCGCCGCGTTTGACTGATCGCAGGTACCGCACGTGCGCGGAACTGTATCGGCAAGCGGGCGCGGCGCGAGGGGTAACCGCCGGAGCAATGCAGGCAACGACATGGATTCAGCATCGTGCTTTGAAAGGGCTTGACAAGCGCCAAAATGCCCGATAGACTTGTAATCTAACGAAGGGAGATTGGCGACATGAATACTGAAC
>JBAQTC010000024.1:0-10310 GCA_049296795.1 Burkholderiaceae bacterium | reverse complement strand
GGCGGGGTTTTTGTCGTTTGGGGAACCAAAATACCGTGCTGATCGCTTGACTTGTGTGTCGGCCCGAGCGTTCATGCTGGCATGACACCCATGACCAGCGTTGCATGACCCCCAGGCTTTTGACCACACAAGAAGCCGCTGACCGCTTGGGTCTGACCCCGGGGAGCCTGCAAAAGCTGCGCTGGCAAGACGATGGCCTTCCCATCTTTCAACAAGGCCTGGACGTTCACTACCGGCTCGTTGACCTGGAGGCCTTTGAGCAACGCGAACTGAGAGCCCTGCTCAAGCAAGTGCTGCAGCACGATCGGCCGCTGCCCCTTATTCGCGCCATTGCACGCTCGTTGGATTTGCCGATCAACACCCAAGGCGTTGAGAGCGAGCCCAGGGATTTCAGGCCAGCCGTGCGCGAAGACCTCAAACCCGCACCCAAGGTCAAGGCCCCCACGCCAGTGCTTGCAGTTCTGCAATCACCCAAGCCAGAGTCAAAGCCTAAGAAGGCACAGGACCTGACCCTGCCGCCCAACGCGGCTTGGTACTTGGTCCACACCAAGTCCAGACAGGAGGAAACCGCCATCACCAATTTGCAGCGGCAAAACTTCCGCTGCTACCTGCCCATGATGTACCTGCAAAAAATCCGTCGGGGCAAAAGTGTGATCGTGGAAGAACCTATGTTTCCCAGTTACGTCTTCGTGCAGTTGGAAACCAGTGAAAACAGCAAGGGTCAAAGCTGGTCACCCATCAGGTCCACCCTGGGGGTGCGCGAGTTGGTCCGCTTTGGCGGCCAGGCGCCAAAGATTGATGTCGATCTGGTCATGGCGCTGTACGAGCGTGAGCAACAGCAGCAAGCAGATCCACAGGCTTTATTCACTGCAGGCGACAAAGTGATGGTGACCGACGGCCCATTTGCAGGCCTATCGGCCATTTACCAAACGATTGACGCCGAACGGCGCTCGATGATTCTGCTGTCCATGCTCAACAAACCCGTTTTGTTGCGAATAGAGCCAGAGAAGTTGCGTCAATGTGGCTAATTGCAAAAAAGTCTTCGCATATCCGTCAGAAACGACTTGATAGCGCTTGGCATTCGAAGCCAACATGGTCTGAACCCAAAACAACCAAAACCAACCCAAAAAATCCCGGACCACAGACCATGACGATTGAAGAAGAAACCAAAAAACTCAGAGCTGCTCAATACGTGCGCATGTCCACCGAGCACCAGCAGTACTCAACGCTCAACCAAGCCGACAAGATTCAAGAATACGCCGATCGCCGCGGAATCGAGATCGTGCGCACCTATGCCGATGACGGTAAAAGTGGCTTGTCCATCGGTGGGCGCGCCTCCCTGCGAAAGCTCATCTCCGATGTCGAATCGGGATCGGCCGATTTCAACTTGATCCTGGTTTACGACGTTAGTCGTTGGGGCCGGTTTCAAGATGCAGACGAATCAGCTTATTACGAGTACATCTGCAAGCGCAAGAACATCCACGTGGCCTACGTTGCTGAGCAGTTCGAAAACGATGGCTCCCCAGTTTCAACCATCGTCAAAAGTGTCAAACGTGCCATGGCCGGGGAGTACAGCCGAGAACTCTCGGCCAAGGTGTTTGCTGGCCAGTGCCGCTTGATTGAGCTGGGGTTCCGACAAGGTGGGCCTGCTGGTTACGGCTTGCGCCGGGTGTTGATTGACCAGAGTGGCGCCATCAAAAGCGAGCTCAAACCTGGGGAACAAAAAAGTTTGCAAACCGACCGGGTCATTCTGGTGCCAGGCACAGATTTTGAATTGGCCACCGTGAATCAGATTTTTCAGTGGGTCATTGCAGATGATCTGGGCATCACGGCCATTGCCAACCGGCTCAACGGCATGGCCGTGGCCACTGACCTGGACCGGCGCTGGACTTACAGCACAGTGCGCCAAGTGCTGACCAATGAGAAGTACGTGGGCAACAACGTCTACAACCGACACTCCTTCAAGCTCAAGAAAAAGCATGTCGACAACCCGCCCGACATGTGGATCAGAAAAGAAGGTGCTTTTGCCGGGGTGGTGCCGGTGGCGACTTTCATGGCCGCCCAAGAAATCCTGACCGAGCGCACTCGAAAAATCTCCGACCAGGAGTTGCTCGATCACCTGAGGGGCTTGTACAGCGAACGCGGCAGCTTGTCTGCTGAGATCATCGATCAGGCACTGGGCAATGTCAGTGCCAGGGCCAGGGCCAGCGCCAGTGTCTATGTCAATCGCTTTGGCAGCCTCAGCCGAGCCTACGCGTTGGTGGGTTTTCGTCCTGAGCGGCCGCTGGCGTTTCTTGAAATCAACCGGCGCCTGCGCCAACTGCACCCCGAGATCGTGCGCCGCACCGAAGACGCAATAGCCGAGTTGGGCGGCAGCGTTCACCGCGACGGAAAAACCGACCTGCTCACCCTCAACGACGAATTGGTCATCAGCCTGGTGCTGGCGCGCTGCCAAACCTTGCCCAACGGTCAGCACCACTGGCGCATCCGGTTTGACACCGAGCGTTTCAACCCTGACCTCACGGTGGCGGTGCGGCTGGATCCGCAAAACATCAATGAGCTCGACTACTACCTATTACCCCGCTTGGACCTGCCTGACCCAGAAATCCGGGTCAGCCAGCGCAACAGCGCCAATTTTGAGTGCTTTCGATTTGACGATCTGAGTTTTTTCTACGGCATGTCCGAGCGCAAGCGGATTCAGCGCAAGTTTTAACCAGAGTTTTTTAACCAGAAAGGAGTTAGCCATGTGGATAAACCACACCCGCCAATACGCATCAACCACGACCCCACGGAGGCCATCATGATGACTGACATTCCAGAAAACGTGAGCCTGGTGCCGATTGCGCGCATCGAAGTGCTCAACTCGCGGGACCGCAATATGAAGGTCTTTGAGGAAATCGTTGAGAGCATCCAGCTCATTGGCCTCAAAAAACCCATCACCGTGGCCGAGCGCCCTAGCGAAGATGGCCAGACCAAATACGTGTTGGTCTGTGGGGAGGGGCGCCTGAACGCCTTTCGGATCTTGGGTGAAACGCACATTCCAGCCTTGGTGGTGGATGTGAGCGATGAAGACGCCTTCATCATGAGCCTGGCCGAGAACATCGCCCGTCGGGGGTTTCGGCCGCTCGAAATTCTGGCCGACATCGAGTTGCTGCGCAACCGGGGCTACTCGGCCGATGTCATCATCCAGAAAACAGGACTGTCGCCCAAATACGTGCGCGACATCGTATTTTTGCTGGAACAGGGTGAAGAGCGCTTGATTGAGGGCGTGCAGCGCGGCTCGATTCCGTTGACCACGGCCTTAGAGATCGCTCGGGCCAGTGCCAACGATCCACAAAACGTAAATGGCGAGGGTGGGGGCGAGGGCGGCGGATCCAACCTGGGCGACCTGCTGCAAGAGGCTTATGAAAACGGCCAACTCAAAGGCCGCCAGATCATCGAAGCCAAGCGGTTGATCGAAAAACGCCAGGAGTTGGGACCGTCTTCCCCCAACGCAGCGCAGATCAAACCACCCACCTCCAGCTACAGCCTGGTGCGCACCTACCAAAAAGAGGTGGAGCGCCAACGCAAGATGGTGCTCAAAGCCGAGCACGCCTACCAGCGCCTGCTGCTGGTAGTGCAGGGCCTTAAAAAACTGTTTTCCGATGAAAACTTCGTCACCTTGCTGCGCGCCGAGGGGCTAGACACCCTGCCCAAGTACCTGGCCGAACGGATCAGCATCTTCAGCCCCAACCCAAATAACCCTAAGAACCCGATTACCAGCACCGCTACCACCACCCACATCACTGAAAACCAACTCGAAGGAGCCCCATCTTGAACCCTAGCCTCAACACCCAACCCAAAATTGCCGAGATGTACCCCGGCATCTACCAGTCTGATGAACAATCGGAGGGAGGCGGTCCAGATCTGCCCATTCGGCCCCTCAACACTTTGTTGGGGTTTTATCTGGAAACTTACCAGGTGCCGTTGGAGCATCTGTTGCCCAGCAAAAAAATCATAGATGGCACCATGAGCACCCGTAAATACAAACAGGTGGTCTCGTCCATTCACGAAATCGGTCTCATCGAACCTTTGTCCGTCATCCAGCCAGACCCCAAAAAGTCGGAGTTCCTGTTGCTGGACGGTCATCTGCGCGTACTGGCGCTCAAAGAGCTGGGCATGGAAACAGCCCCGTGCCTGATGGCCAAAGATGATGAAACCTTCAGCTACAACCACCGCATCAACCGCCTCTCCACGGTGCAAGAGCACTACATGCTACGCCGCGCCATCGACCGGGGCGTCAGTCGCGAGCGCCTGGCAAGGGCGTTCAATGTCAATCTGAGTTCCATCAACCGGCGCATCAATCTACTGGAAGGAATCTGCCCCGAGGCCATCAACTTACTGCAAGACAAGCAGTTCACCCCCGATGTCACGCGCATTTTGCGCAATATGAAGTCAGCCCGGCAGGTGGAGGCGGTGGAGCTGATGGTCGCCAGCAACACCATCACGGTGGCGCATGCCGAAGCACTGCTCAAAGCCACCCCGCCCGAGCAGCGCACAGACCTCAAACCTGCTGAGCGCGACAAGACCTCGCCTATCGAGCAGATCGTCAAGCTCGAAAAAGAAATGAGCCAGGTGCAAACTCAATACAAAGACGCCGAGCAGAACTACGGGTCAGACCTGCTGAATTTGGTTGTGGCCAAGGGTTACATGACCAAGCTGTTGTCCAACGAGGCGGTCAAAAGCTATATCCAGCGCCACGAGCCCGAGATTCTGGAGCAGTTTGAGCTTGTGGTGAACACTGTCAGCATGGAAGAGGCGGTGCAGCAACATGCCGAAACCACCCCGGCAGATGTCACTGAAGCGACAGATTAATGAGGATTTCGATAAATAATTCACTGCTGGCGTCAAATTATGGCAAAGATGGTCCTAGAATGATTCAAATTCGTACAAAAGGTCCCCCGCGGATTACACCCGAACGCGCTTGTTGATCGTGACACAACATGGCGGTAGCGTGGTAAAAGCCAATAAGCCCCCACCAAATGAAAAGCCGCCGCTCAAAGCTTCAAGAAGACACCTACTTCCGGGTCTTGCGCATGCTGCAAGACAACCCTGATATGACCCAGCGCGAGATTGCCGAAAAGCTGGGCATCAGCACCAGCGGGCTGAACTACTGCCTCAACGCCCTGATCGACAAGGGTTGGGTCAAGGTGCAGAACTTCAGCCAATCCAAAAACAAGTTTGGCTACATCTATGTGCTGACACCTCAAGGCATCTTAGAAAAAGTCGCGCTGACCGGTCGATTCCTCAAACGCAAGCAAGAAGAATACAAGGCACTACGGGCCGAAATTGATGGATTAACGTCTGAAATAGAAGAAGACAAGATTTCACCGCTCAAGCGAGGAGCGCAGTGATTATTCTTCTGACAGGCGGCACCGGCTACATTGCCAGCCACACCGCAGTCACGCTCACAAATGCAGGGCATAAAGTTGTCCTCTATGACAATTTAGTCAACAGCAATGCGTCTGTGGTCAGCAAATTAGAAAAAATTACCGGGGTGAAGTTGCCTTTTGTCGAGGGCGATATCCGTAACACAGACCTTCTGGCTTCAACCTTGAAGTCTTATGGCGTTGAAGCTGTCATTCATTTTGCAGGCCTCAAAGCGGTTGGGGAATCTGTCCAAAACCCGCTTGAGTACTACGACAACAACGTGGGTGGCACTATCAGTCTTCTCAATGCCATGACTGAGGTCGGCATCAAAAAATTTGTCTTCAGCAGCAGCGCCACCGTCTACGGCGACCCGCAGTACCTCCCAATCGACGAGGCCCACCCCAGAAGCGCGACCAACCCCTACGGCCGCACCAAGCTCCAAATAGAAAACATACTGGAAGACTTGGCCGCATCTGACGCGAGCTGGCGCATGACCTGTTTGCGCTACTTCAATCCCGTTGGTGCGCACGAGAGCGGTTTGATTGGTGAAGACCCCAACGGCGTGCCAAACAACCTGATGCCCTTCTTGGCCCGTGTGGCGGCAGGCAAGCTTCCTTGTCTCAATATCTTTGGGGGTGACTACGACACGCTTGATGGCACAGGCGTTCGTGACTACATACACGTCATGGACCTGGCGGAGGGTCACTTGGCTGCAGTCAATGCGGTGAATGCTGAGGGTGCGCCCTTCGACTTCTTTAGTCTAGGCACTGGCCGTGGCACAGGTGCTTGGCTGGGTTGCCTCACGGCCGCTGGATGATATGTGCCGCAGCACATGGAAGTTTCAAATGAATAAGGCGCTTGAATGATTACCCCCGTCGTCCTCTGCGGCGGCTCCCGCACGCGGCTTTGGCCGCTCAGCCGGAAGAGCTTTCCAAAGCAGTTTGTGCCGCTCATGAAGTCTGAAATTAACGCCCAAGACGGCGAAAAGCTGTCCAAAAAATGAGATCAACAGCCGCCTTCATCCCCAACCCCGTCATTGCGAGCGAAGCACGGCAATCCATCCCATCTACCAAGGCCCCGTGTTGAACTCTCTCTCCAAAATCAAACTCGCCATCATTGGCCTAGGCTACGTAGGCTTGCCGCTAGCGGTGGAGTTTGGTAAGCAACGAAGCGTAGTCGGGTTTGACATCAACCAAAAGCGAATTGACCAGCTCAAAGCGGGGCACGACTTCACGCTAGAGACCGAGCCTGAAGAACTGCAAGCCGCCAGCCACCTGCAGTTCAGCACCGACATTGAAGACCTGCGCGGCTGCAACGTCTACATCGTCACCGTGCCCACACCCATCGACGATCACAAGCGACCAGACCTCACGCCTCTCATCAAGGCCAGTGAAACCGTTGGCAAAGTGCTCAAGGCGGGCGACATCGTCATTTATGAATCCACCGTGTACCCCGGCTGCACCGAAGAAGACTGTGTGCCCGTGCTGGAGCAGTTCTCTGGCCTCAAATTCAACCAAGACTTCTACTGCGGCTACAGTCCTGAGCGCATCAACCCAGGCGACAAAGAGCACCGCGTAACTACCATCAAGAAAGTCACCTCTGGTTCTACACCAGAAATTGCCGACTTAGTGGATGCGCTTTACAACCAAATAATTATCGCTGGCACCCACAAAGCCCCCAGCATCAAAGTAGCCGAAGCAGCCAAGGTCATTGAGAACACCCAGCGCGACCTCAACATTGCCCTCATCAACGAACTGGCCATCATCTTCAACAAGATGGACATTGACACCGAAGCCGTGCTGCAGGCTGCCGGCAGCAAGTGGAACTTTTTGCCATTTCGCCCCGGTCTGGTAGGCGGGCACTGCATTGGTGTCGACCCGTATTACCTCACCCACAAGGCCGAGTCCATTGGCTACCACCCGCAGATCATCTTGGCGGGCCGCCGCCTGAACGACAGCATGGGTGCCTACGTGGTCACTCAGCTCGTCAAAGTCATGACCCAGCGTCGCATCCATGTGCAAGGCGCCCGCGTGCTAGTCATGGGCCTCACCTTCAAAGAAAACTGCCCCGACTTGCGCAACACCCGGGTGGTTGACATCGTCAAAGAACTGGCCGAGTACCATGTGCGGGCCGACGTGTTCGACCCTTGGGCCAACGCCGCCGCCGCCGTGCACGAATACGGCATCACCCCTGTGCAGCAGCCCGAGCTCGGGGCCTATGACGCCATCATCATCGCCGTCGCTCATCATCAGTTCAAAGCCATGGGAGCAGAGGTCATCCGCGCCCTGGGCAAGCCCGAACATGTGCTGTACGACCTGAAATACCTGTTGCAAGCGTCAGATAGCGACATTCGTTTATGAACCATTTCACCCAACTCCAATCCAGCCGACAGACTGAGCCCCATACTTGGCTGGTCACCGGCGTGGCTGGCTTCATCGGCAGCAACCTGCTGGAAGCCCTGCTAAAGCTCAACCAACGCGTCGTCGGCCTGGACAACTTTGCCACCGGCCACAAGAGCAACCTGGATGAAGTGCAAAGCCTTGTCACCCTCGCGCAGTGGGCCAACTTCCAATTCATCCAAGGCGACATTCGTAACCTAGACGACTGCCAAAAGGCCACCCAAGGCGTGGATTACATCCTGCACCAAGCAGCCCTGGGCAGCGTGCCCCGCAGCGTGGCCGACCCCATTACCACCAACGCTGTTAACGTCACCGGCTTCTTGAACATGCTGGTCGCTGCCCGCGACGCCAAGGTCCGACGTTTTGTCTACGCAGCCAGCAGTAGCACCTACGGCGACCACCCGGGCTTGCCCAAGGTGGAAGACACCATCGGAAAACCACTGTCGCCGTATGCCGTGACCAAGTACGTCAATGAACTGTACGCAGACGTGTTTGGCAAAACCTACGGCCTGCAAAGCATCGGCCTGCGCTATTTCAACGTCTTTGGTCGGCGCCAAGACCCCAATGGCGCCTACGCAGCGGTCATCCCCAAGTGGATCGCAAGCATGATCAAAGGCGAGCCCATCTATATCAACGGCGACGGTGAAACCAGCCGCGACTTCTGCTTTATTGCCAACGTAGTGCAAGCCAACCTTCTGGCCGCTACCACGCAAAATCCCGAAGCCATAAATCAGGTTTACAACGTGGCCGTGGGCGACCGCACCACGCTGAACCAACTTTACGAGCAACTGCACTTCAACTTGCTACCCGGCTATCCTCACCTGAAGGACGTGCAACCCGTTTATAGAGATTTCCGCGCAGGCGATGTGCGCCACTCGCTGGCCGACATCAGAAAAGCCGCAACACTATTGGGTTACCAACCCACCCACCGAATTGGCGAGGGGCTGGAATTGGCGATGGATTGGTATGTAAAAAAAGAAACCCTACAAGACAAGTATCACCCAAACTAAACAAACCGGCGTGTATTCTGTTCACCAATAAATGCAAGACGTGTTCAGGCTTCTGATGTAAATTTGGAAAATTTAAACTTCTTACTAAAATCAGTAGTGTCCCAACGTTGTTACATCAGGGCTTCGTAAGTTAATGATTTACCTTGGCTTTTCACAACTTCAGTCTGGTCTCGATTTGAACTTCGATTCCATGACTTATGGTCTTTTGCGCCTGCACGCAAAGGACCGCAATGAACCAAGGCAAGCTTGTTTTCTCTCAACTCATGGCATTTTTGCCATTGATGCGTATTCCGGTGAACGTGACCGCTGATTCCGGCATCGTGACCGGCATTCCGGCGAACGTGACCAAGGGGCGGTGTTGCGCGTTTTGATTTTATGCCGGCTTGCTTTTCCGACTGGTTTTCCTTTCCCCGTATTGGTCTGTTGTTAATTTCATGGGCCCCTGCCAGGCCGCCGGAGGCCCCCCCCTGGTCGGGCATGTACTCATGCATGACCTGTCCCCGGCAGGGTAGCAAACCCTCGACGTAATAATTTCTGCCGGGTCAGGGGTCGGTTTTTACTTTTGTTGCCGGGCTTTTCTTGCGCAGCGACTCGCCCGTAAGCGTGAAGCGGTGATGGTTTTGCATTAGCCGATCGAGCATGGCGTCGGCCATGGTCTGGTCACCTATCCACTCGTGCCAATGTTCGATGGGCAATTGACTGGTGATGATGGTGGCGCGATGGCCGGCGCGGTCGTCAATGATCTCCAGCAGATCGGCCCGGGTTTGTCTGTCCATGGCGGCCATGCCCCAGTCGTCCAACAGCAAGACATCGGTGTTTTTGAGGGTGTCAAGCCAGCGCGTGAATGTGCCATTGGCGTGGCGAATGCGCAGATCTTCGTCCAGGCGTGGCACGCGTTGATACAGGGCGCTATGGCCTCGCCGACAGGCGTGCTGGGTCAGGGCGCAAGCCAGCCACGACTTGCCCGCGCCGGTAGGGCCAGTGATCAATACCGCGTGGCCGCTGTTGACCCATTCGCCCAGCGCCAGGCTCATCACCGCACTGCGCTCCAGGCCACGTGTGGCGCGGCTGTCCAAGTCTTCAATGGCGGCTTGCGGATATTTGAGTTTGGCCAGTTTGAGCAAGCGTGCGCAGCGCCGGTCTTGTCGGCCATGCACCTCACGGTCAACCAGCAGGGCCAGGCGTTCTTCAAAGCTCATGGCGTTGATGCCGCTTTGCGTGAGTTGCTGCTCCAGTGCTTGGGCCATGGTCTCCAGGCGCAGGCCGCGCAGTTGGTTCAAGGTGGTGTTCATCATCATGTTGGGTTTGTTCCGGTTGGGTTTCATTGGTAATAGCCTGGGCCGCGCAGATGGGCGTGGGCGGGGCTGCTCCACTCAGTGGCCGTGCTGATTTGCAGTAGGTCGCGCCGGTTGAGCAAGATGTCGCGAATATGCGTGTATTTGCTGGTGCCTAGGCCGAGCGCCATGGTGCATGCGGCTTCGAGTCGAACGTC
>JBAQTC010000023.1:0-2602 GCA_049296795.1 Burkholderiaceae bacterium | reverse complement strand
TCTTGGCGCCGATTGAATATTGAGCCACCCTGCCGATCCAATACTGAGCCAGGGCGGGTTGCTGAGTTTTGACCCAGCAACTGTGGATAAGTGTACTCAATCTCTGGTTTTATCTGGCCTCCTTGTTCTGGATTGCGAGCAGGGGGAATGTAGCAAAGGGCGTAGCCCGTAGTGCAATTCCCCCTGCTCGCGGCGACTCAGAACGGCTCGTCTGGTGGCGCTGCTTCTGGTGCCGCCTTGGCCCCTTTGCGCTCGTTCTCCCTGGCCTTGATACGCGTCTTCGCCGCCAGGGTGCTGTGCCGAAACCGATAGGACTCATTGCCTGTCTCCACAATGTGGCAATGGTGGGTGAGCCGGTCAAGCAATGCTGTGGTCATCTTGGCATCCCCAAACACGGCCGACCACTCCGAGAAACTCAGGTTGGTGGTGATCACCACGCTGGTGTGCTCGTACAGCTTGGAGAGCAGGTGAAACAGCAAGGCTCCACCGGCCTGGCTAAAGGGCAGATACCCCAGCTCGTCCAGAATGACCAAGTCCATGCGCATGAGTGCCAGAGCAATGCGCCCAGCCTTGCCTTCGCGCTTTTCCCGCTCCAACTCATTGACCAAATCCACCGTGGAGTAAAAACGCACCCGCTTGCCCTTGGCAGCTATCCCCGCCACCCCAATGGCCGTGGCCAGGTGCGTCTTGCCCGTGCCTGGCCCGCCAATGAACACGGCGTTTTGCGCCGTGTCGGTGAAGTCCAATGTGCTCAATTGGCCCACCAGCTTTTTGTCCACCTTGGTGCCCTCAAAGTCAAAGCCCGCCAGATCCCGGTGCAGTGGGAACTTGGCCGCTTTCATCTGGTGGCGAACCGAGGCCATGGCTCGTTGCGTATGTTCGGCTTGCAGTAAGTGTTCAATCAACCAACGTGAGGTCTGGATGCCCACATCGGTTGGCCTGCCCTCGTGCGTTGTCAGCTCATCCCAGGCCCCGGCCATGCCGTGCAGGCGTAGCTCTTTAAGCTCCTTGGTGATATCACGCTGCATGATTCGCCTCCACTATGGCCTGGGCGTTCTCATCGGTATCGGTCACACCACGCAGGCTGTCATAGCGGCCGGTATTGGCCACTGGCGCCTCCCCCAAATGCAAGCTGCTCTGGACCGATTCCGGTAGGGGTGGCGCATTGAGCCGGGCCAAGACATTGAGGACGTGTTCCGTGCTGAGTACACCGGACTCGATGACCAATTCCACCGCCACCAGCACCGCCTCCAGGCCGTGACTACTGACGCAATTCAGGACCTGGGCCATGGTCTTGTCGCCCCCAGCATGGCGCATCAATCCTTGGCGCAGGCGTAAAAGTGGCTCTGGCATGTCGGCAAAGGGGGCTCCGTTTCTCAAGGCGCCGGGCTTGCGCTGCACCAGTGCGATGTAGTGCTGCCAGTCGTAGCAGATGTGGCCCCGGTCGGCCACGCGCGCGTGGCGCGCAACGATCTCGTCTTGCGCAGCAATTTCCACCCGACTGGGGTACAGCCGCGTGCTCACCCGCTGCCCGGCCAGCTCGCATGGCACGGAATAACGATTGCGCGCCACCGTCACCAAGCAGGTGCTTGAGACCTTGGCTGACGCCTCAACGTAGCCGTCAAACGGCGTTGGCATCGGCATGAGCTCATCGCGTTCTTGCTCCAGCATTTCTGCCACGCTGAACTGCTTGTATTCGGGGTGGCGTATCTCGCTCCACAAGGCCCGGCAGCGCTCGCCCAGCCAGGCGTTAAGTTCTTCGAAGCTGCCCCATTTTCGGCTCTGCGCATCAATCCAGATGCGCCGCCTGCTGTCTTGCACGTTCTTCTCGACCACGCCCTTCTCCCAGCCGCTGGCTACGTTGCAGAAGTCAGCGTCAAAAAGGTAGTGCGCGCACATGACGGCAAAGCGGGCATTGACGGTGCGGCCCTTGCCGCGTTTGACCTTGTCCACGGCGGTTTTCATATTGTCGTAAATGCCACGCCGGGCAACACCGCCCAAGGCTGCAAAGGAGCGAGTGTGGGCATCAAACAGCATCTCGTGCCCCTGGCTGGGGTAGGCCACCAGCCAGAAGGCGCGGCTGGCACACAGCTTCAGATGGGAGACTTGCATGCGGTGGTAGATTCCGCCCACCACCATGCCCTCTTCGCTCCAGTCAAACTGGAAGGCCTCGCCCAGCTCGAACTTCAATGGGACGAAGGCTTTCATGTCTTTGCCAGCGCTGGACCGCCAGGCGCGGATGTAGTCGGTGAGGCGGCTATAGCCACCGGCGTAGCCGCTGGCCTTGATTTGCGCAAACAGTGCGCGGCTGCTGCGTCGCTCCTTCTTGAGACGCAGCGCATCCACCTTGAGCGCTTGCTCCAACTCCTGCGTAAAGGCCCCCAGTTTGCTAAAGCCCTTGGCCCGAGCGTACTTGGGTGCTTTAACCTCTTGTGGCGTTTGGAGCCATTTGTGTACGGTGTTTCGGGACAAGCCCGTGCGTTTTGCTATCGCTCGCTCTGAGAGCTTCTCGCGCAAATGCATGCGCCTTATCTTGCCTAAAAGTTCCATGGTGATCACCTTGTTAGTCTCCTGCCCAAAAAGTAGGCAGAGCTAGTAAAAC
>JBAQTC010000022.1:0-71418 GCA_049296795.1 Burkholderiaceae bacterium | reverse complement strand
TAGGGCTGAAAATGGTCGTTTATCGAAGCAAATCCGACTCGATTGAAGACAATCTTCCCGCATCATGAAAAAAGACGTATTGCCAAAATCAGAGACCACTGGATGGTCCATTAATCAGCATTTCCCTAGTGGCTGAGATTTCAAATAAGAAACGATAATTTCAGTGTCCAGACACCTCAGGAGATGCCATGAATCGTCTTTTGCTTAGCTTGATGACCCTTTGCCTGCTGCCTTTAGCCCAAGCCCAAACAGCCTTCCCCAGCCGGCCGGTCACCCTGGTGGTTGGCTTTGCACCGGGAGGGGGAACCGACACAGTGGGGCGCATCATCGCCAAAACCCTGAGTGAGAACCTGGGTCAGCAAGTCGTCGTCGAAAACCGGGCAGGTGCTGGTGGCAATATCGCCACGGATTACGTGGCCCGGGCAGAACCCGATGGCTATACCCTGCTGTTGGGCAACGTCGGGTCACTCGCTGTGGCCCCGCACATCTTGCCCAAACTGAGTTTTCGCCCTTTGCTTGATTTTGCGCCGGTCAGCATGGCGGTTGTTTTCTCCAACGTGCTGGTGGTTCATCCAGCAGTCCCGGCCAAGACGCTGGAAGAGTTCGTGAAACTGAGCAAGGCAAAACCTGGCTCCCTCACCTATGGTTCTTCGGGCATCGGTGGCGCAGGGCATTTGGCTGGTGAATTGCTGAAAATCCGGGCCGACATTGACACCATTCACGTGGCTTACAAGGGCGGCGGTCCAGCCATGCTGGCAGTCTTGAGTGGCGAGGTCAATGCGATTTTCGGCACCCCAGTTTCGGCTGGCAGTCAAATCAAATCGACCAAAGTACGGGCTCTGGCCACCACCGGTCTTAAACGTGATCGCTTATTACCCGATGTACCCACTGTGGCTGAGTCGGGCTACCCTGGTTTCGAAGCCATGAACTGGTATGCCTTCGTGGTTCCGGCCAAAACGCCAAAACCCGTGGTCGATAAGCTGAATCAGGCGCTGGTGAAGTCGCTCAACAGTCCAGAGGTGGTCGATCTATTGCAAAAACAGGGCTTGGACCCCAGCCCCAGCACACCTGCCGAACTGGCGGTCACCATGCAACGCGAATACGATAACTGGGGCAAGGTGATCAAGCAGGCGGGCATCAGGGCCGAATAAGCAGCCGGCGCATCAACAGCAAGGCCACGACGGCGATCAGACAGAAGTTCAAGAAAGACCAGTTGGCAATCGAGCCGCCAAGAAATGTCCAATCCACTTTGCTGCAATCGCCGCTACCCTTGAAGATCATTGGGACGACGCGTTTAAGCGGGAAAGTTTCAATCATTCCATACAAGTCGCGGCCACAAGACACCACTTCAGGCGGATACCACTGCAGCCAACTCTGGCGTGCGGCAACAAAAGCACCGAAACCAGCCAATAAAGCGATCAGCATACTTAAAACCGTATGAAAAACTCTGCGGCTGGACAACACAGAGATCCCGCCCAGTAGCGCAATTAAGACCAAGGTGTAACGCTGAACGATGCACATGGGGCAAGGATCCAGCCCCAAGCCGTGCTGTAAATACAGACCGAAAGCCAGCAGCCCAAACGAGCCCAAAGCGATGGCGACCAGGACAAAACGCACAGTGAATCGACCCAAGAGCGGAACCCCAATACAAAAATCTGAATATTTCACACCAGAAGCTGGCGGGTTATCCGAAACCAACGACAATTTCGAGATTCATCTTAACCGGACATCAAGGACAAACATGGCACGCATGGTCAACTGCATCAAACTCGCAAAAGAGGCCGAAGGGCTGGATTTCGCCCCCTATCCCGGTGAATTGGGCAAGCGCATTTGGGAAAACGTCAGCAAAGAAGCCTGGGGGCTTTGGCTCAAGCACCAAACCATGTTGGTCAATGAAAACCGCCTGAACCTGGCCGATGCGCGGGCTCGTCAATATCTGGCGCGCCAGATGGAAAACCATTTCTTTGGCGGCGGTGCCGATCAGGCCCAGGGCTACGTCCCACCCAGTGCCTGAAACCCTGTGACGGTCCATTGACGTGTCGCAGGCTTGGCACGGGCAAGCGAATTGTCAAATCCTGGCAAGTGATTTCCACCAGGGTTTGGCGTTTCTCAAGTGTTGGCTGGGCTGGATGGCCGATGCACAACGGCCGCGCCAACTCCACTATGTTGCCCTTTGCGGAACACCCTGTCAGCCCCACGAACTGCTGCACGCCGCAGCGCCATTTCCTGAACTGATTCCGCTGGCTCGGGCTTTGAGTATGCAATGGCACGGCCTGCTGCCCGGGTTTCACCGGATTTCGCTGGCTCACGGAGCGGTACTGCTGACCTTGTGCATTGGTGAAGCCAAGACCATGTTGCGCGAGCAACGCTTTTCTGCTGATTGTGTTTTGCTCGATTTGCGCGGAAATGCTGCGGACCATGCGCCTTGGGATATTTGGCACCTCAAGGCCTTGGTCCTTTGCTGTCGTCGCGACACCACGCTGGCTGTGTGGGGCGGGGCCGGCACCTTACTAGCATGGCTGACAGCACAAGGATTTCTACGCCACTCAAATCAGGACTTCAACAGCCATCCCGCATGGAGCGAAAACCCCGATGAGGTCTATCGCTACCGCCCCCATTGGGCGTTAAAAACCAGCAGACGTTCTGACCGAATTGCAAAAACTGCCATAAGCAGTTGCGTTGTCATCGGTGCCGGCTTGGCCGGCGCCAGTGTGGCTTACGCATTGGCCAGGCGTGGTTGGCAGGTCCAGGTCCTTGACCAAGCCGACTCACCCGCTGGCGGGGCTTCCGCTTTGCCTGTGGGTCTGTTTTATCCACACACCTCGGTTGATGACAGCCCTCGCTCACGACTATCGCGCAGCGGCGTTCGACTTCTAATTGAACAAGCCCGACAGTTTCTTAGACAAGGGCTCGATTGGGACTGCAGCGGGGTCTTGGAGCACCGAATAGGTCGAACCACGGGTTTACCCGAGGTTTTTTCGCAGAGTGGCGCTGAGTGGACCCGTCTGGCCAACGACATGAAAACCGGCCAGCCGTGGGCCATCGGCATGGACGAAAATGTTGCAACGCTTTGGCACAGCCAAGGCGGTTGGCTCAAACCGGCTCGGCTGATAGAGGCTTGGCTCAGTCAAGCCGGCGTCAGCTTTGTGGGGCAGTCCCGAGTCGTCAAACTGCAACGAGACCAGGGTCAATGGTTAATCCTGGGCCCACGAGATGAAGAATTGGCTCGCTGCGACCAGCTTGTCCTGGCCAATGGCTTGGGCGTCGAAGCCTTAGTCAAGAGGTTGCACGCGGATGACACGCAATCCGAACCCCAGCTTGCGAACCTACCGGGCTTGCAGGGCCTACGCGGACAGGTCAGTTGGGCATTTCAGCGTGACGCTGATGCTGGCGCAGTCCCGCCTTACCCGGTCAACGGTTTGGGCAGTTTGATTCCCAACATTCCCTGGCAAGGTGAATTGGCCTGGTTTTACGGGGCCAGCTACGAAGCCGAGCAATCAGAACCGATCAACGTTGCTGAGCATCATCAAATGAATTTTCAGAAGCTGAGCACTTTGCTTCCCGTCACTGCAAGCGCCCTGTGTGTCCCGTGGAGTGATCAAAACACCGACACCTCGCTGCAAGACTGGAGCCAAACACGCTGTGTCACGAAAGATCGTTTGCCTCTGCTCGGTCCCTTGCAGACCAGCGAACATCCAACGCTCTGGATCAGTAGCGCCATGGGTTCACGTGGACTGAGTTTTTGTGTTCTTTGCGCCGAGTTGCTGGCAGCCAAAATGGGGGCTGAGCCTTGGCCGATTGAGGCCAACTTGGCCCGATCGCTCGAAGCTTTTAGAACTTAAACGAATCCATCTATATGCTTATTTAGAATAACAAAATAATTAATATATATTTTACTGAATAACAAAACCCCTCTAAAGTGCGACCCATGGAAGATTTAGCACTGATATTGGTGGGTTTTTCGGTGGGTACCGTGGTCGGATTGACTGGGGTGGGCGGCGGCTCTCTCATGACACCGATTTTGATTTTCTTTTTTGGCTTCAAGCCTTACTTGGCCATCGGCACCGACTTGTTATTTGCCGCAGGCACCAAGTTGGGTGGAACCATTCAGCTGGCGCGGGCGCGAGTGATCGACTGGCGCATCGTGTTGCATTTGTCAGCTGGCAGTATTCCAGCCTCACTGCTGACCTTGTATCTGCTGCGAGTATTCGGGCCAGCGCATCCAGGGGTTCAAGTTTTGATGACCACGATGCTCGGTGCGGCCTTGTTGCTGACGGCCGCCGCCACCCTCTACAAAGCTTTGCGTAACACCCCCAAGCTACTGCGTCCAGGTCAAGAGGCTGCCGCCACCACGCCACGCCACTGGAGTCTGCCGCTGATGTTTGGCGTCCTGATTGGTAGCTTGGTGACTTTGACATCGGTCGGTGCTGGCGCCATTGGGGTGAGTATTTTGCTGATCCTTTACCCCTTGCTGCCCTTGCCTCGTATCGTTGCTGCGGATATCGCCTACGCTGTTCCCCTGACCCTGGTAGCTGGACTGGGCCATGCTTCGCTGGGTTCGGTGGACTGGCCACTTCTGGCCAAACTGCTGGCGGGTTCATTGCCAGGAATCTGGCTAGGTACCCATTGGATGACACGGATTTCTGAGCGGATCGTACGCTCTGGCTTGTCGGTGTTGTTGGCTTTTGCCGGATTCAAATTAATCGCTCTTTAAGAACCGTGACAATCGGCACCGAATTTATCAAAACCTGAATCGATTTTCACTCACCATGTACCAATACAGCGACTTCGACCGACAGTTCATCAAGCAGCGCGCGGACCAATACCGTGACCAGCTGGAGCGTAACCTGGCAGGCCAATTAGGGGACGATGAATTCCGACCTTTGCGCCTGCAAAACGGTTGGTATGTTCAACGTTATGCGCCCATGTTGCGCGTCGCCGTCCCCTATGGCGAACTCTCCAGCGCCCAGTTGCGGGTCTTGGCCATCATTGCGAGGAACTACGACCAGCCTAGCGAGGCCGTTTACCAAACCGCAATCACGACCCAGGGCAAACTGGGGACCGGCCATATGCCGATTCAGTACGGGCATTTCACCACCCGCCAAAACGTTCAATTCAACTGGATCCCCTTGGACAAGAGTGCTGATGTCATGGACTTGTTAGCCAGTGTGGACATGCACGGCATACAAACCAGTGGAAACTGCATCCGAAACATCACCAGCGATGAGCGTGCCGGTATTGCGGTTGACGAAGAAGTTGACCCGCGGCCCTACTGCGAAATCCTGCGTCAGTGGAGCACCCTGCATCCCGAGTTTGCTTTTTTACCTCGCAAGTTCAAGATCGCTGTCATTGGCGCTCAGGAAGACCGCGCCGACACACTTTGGCACGATGTCGGCTTGCAACTGCTGCGCAACGCCGAGGGCGAAGTCGGCTTTAAGGTGCTGGTCGGTGGCGGCATGGGCCGCACACCGCTACTGGCTCAGACGTTTCGCGAATTCCTGCCCTGGAATCAAATCCTGAATTATTTGGAAGCCGTGGTTCGGGTTTACAACCGCTGGGGTCGGCGCGACAACATCTACAAAGCCAGAATCAAGATCCTGGTCAAAGCTGAAGGACAACGATTTGTCAACGAAGTCGAAACCGAGTACCAGCAAATCCTGCAGATCGATGGCGCGCAACACACCATCTCCCAAGCCGAGCTTGAGCGCGTCAGCGTTTGTTTTGTAGCGCCAGTGCTGAAAATCAATCGCTCAGAAGCGCAAGCCAAGAGCGACGCAGCTTTGCTAGTCCTGGCAAAAAATCACCCTGAATATGGTCGTTGGCTCAAACAAAACGTCGCTGCACACAAAAACCCCCAACTGCGGGCCGTCACCCTGTCCTACAAGCGCCTGGGTCAGGCCCCAGGGGACGCCACGGCGGATCAGCTCGACATGGCGGCAGAGCTGGCTGAGAAATTCAGCGCCGGCGAAGTTCGTGTCACCCACGATCAAAACCTGTTGCTGCCCTGGGTTCAGGCCGATCAGCTGCCACAACTCTGGCAGGCCGCGCGCCAAGCCGGATTAGCACGCTCCAACATCCGCTTGCTGACCGATATGATCGCCTGCCCCGGTGGCGATTTCTGCGCTCTGGCCAATGCCCGTTCGATTCCGATTGCCCACGCCATTACCGAGCGCTATCAAGATTTGGACGAGTTGCATGACTTGGGTGAAATTGACCTGCACATCAGTGGTTGCATCAACTCCTGCGGTCACCACCACACCGGCCACATTGGCATATTGGGCGTCGATAAAGATGGTCAAGAGTGGTACCAAGTGCTGCTGGGCGGCTCCGACGGTTCGACCCTGAGCGGTCTTTCGGCTGCTGCCAAAGTTGTTGGCCCCTCTTTTGGCGCCCATGAAGTCCCCGATGTGATCGAAGCTCTGCTGGACTGCTACCGCAGCAAACGCCACAGCGGAGAAAACTTTATCAGCGCTTTACGCAGGGTCGGCTTTGACACTTTTAAACAAGCTGCCAACAGCGCCCGTCACATAACCGAACACGCCGTCGCATGAAACTCATCCCATTCAAACTTGGCTCGATATCCAACCCGAATCAACACGTCTTAGCGTTGGAAAATGACATAGACCCGCGCACGCTGGATCTCAAAGTAGTTGACCGAATCGATCTGAATTTTCCCAAATTCAGTGACGGTCGCGCTTTCAGTCAAGCATTTTTGCTGCGCCGAAGAATGGGTTTTCAAGGTGAGATCCGTGCCACAGGCGATGTTTTGATCGATCAATTGGTGCAAATGGCTCGCTCCGGTTTTGACAGTGCGGTATTGCGTGAAGACCAGGATGAAAGCTTCGCCCAACGACAATTTGCACGTTACCCCGATTTCTACCAGGGTGACGCCACTGCGCTTGAGCCCTTGTTCAGCGGGACCAATTGAAGTGCATGCTATCGATCTCCATGCCAAGCCGAGTGCGGATTACAGCGCCAAACTCAAGCAAACCCAGGCCTTGCTGCTGCAAATCGCTGCCGATTACGCCGGTCCTGCTGGCGCTCAACCGCTGGTGAGTCAGGCCTCCAGCCTGGGCGCTGAAGACATGGTGATCACGGATTTGATCAACTCGCTGCTGCTCGATATCGGTATTTTTGTACTCGAAACTGGTCAATTGCATCCCGAAACCCTGACCCTGCTGGCTCAAACACAGGCCAACTCGCGTGCCCCGGTGACAGTTTTCAAACCCGTCCATGAAGCGGTGCTGCGTTTTGTCGCCAAAGAAGGTAAAGACGCCATGGTCCAGAGTCTGGCACTGCGCAAAACCTGCTGCCAAATTCGAAAAGTGGAGCCTCTCGAGCGCGCACTTCAGGGGAAAAAAGCTTGGATCACTGGATTGCGCCGAGAACAGTCGGGTGAGCGCTCTGAAGTACCGCTGGTCGATGAGACCGATCCGCGCCGTGTCAAGTTCAACCCCCTGGCCAACTGGACTTGGGGCGATGTCTGGCATTACATCAGCAATAACAAGGTCAGTTACAACCCTTTGCACGATCAGTTTTTCCCCAGCATAGGTTGCGCGCCCTGCACCCGGGCCATCAGCTTGGGCGAGGATTTTCGTTCCGGCCGCTGGTGGTGGGAGGCCTCGCTTGAGGGCGGTGCCGCCAAGGAATGTGGCTTGCATGTGAAATCCGCCGAGATTGCGCAAGCCCCTGACCCACAACTGCAAAGCCAACCTGCTTTGTCTGCAACCCCTTAAGTGAACCCGGATGAACGCCCGTACCGAACCCTCCATGCTCCATCAGCTCAGCAACCAACACCTTGACGCGCTCGAGGAAGAAACCATTTTTATCCTGCGCGAAGTGGCCGCTGTGTTTGAGCGCCCCACCCTGTTGTTTTCCGGGGGTAAAGACTCGCTGGTTTTGTTGCGCTGCGCTGAAAAGGCATTCGGCGTGGGCCGTATTCCTTACCCCTTGTTAATGATAGACACCGGGCATAACTTTCACGAAGTCACCGACTTTCGTGATTTCCGTGCCAAGGAACTACAGGCCGAGTTGCACATCAGAAGCGTCGAAGATTCGATGGCGCGCGGCACGGTGCGACTGGCCCACCCGGGCGAATCACGCAATGTGCACCAGTCGGTCACCCTGCTGGAGGCGATTGAGGAATTTCGCTTTGACGCCTTGATCGGCGGTGCACGACGTGACGAAGAAAAAGCCCGTGCCAAAGAACGTATTTTTTCGCACCGCGACAGTTTCGGCCAGTGGCAACCCAAGGCCCAGCGGCCTGAGCTCTGGAATTTATTCAATACCCGTTTGCATCAGGGCGAGCATTTCCGCGTTTTCCCCATCTCGAACTGGACTGAGCTCGACGTCTGGCAATACATAGCCCGCGAACCTATTGCCCTGCCTTCGCTCTATTACAGCCACTCGCGCAACGTGGTTGAGCGCAAAGGTTTGTTGGTCCCGGTGACTGAACTGACCCCGGCGCGTGAAGGTGAAATCGTCGTCAAGCGTCAAGTTCGTTTTCGCACAGTGGGGGACGTCACCTGCACCTGCCCAGTCGAAAGTACAGCGACGACAGCCGCCGAGATCGTGATCGAAACCCTGGCGGCGGATGTGAGTGAACGAGGTGCCACCCGGATGGACGACAAAACCTCCGATGCTTCAATGGAAAAAAGAAAGAAAGACGGGTATTTCTGATGCTGGCACATTCCGCCCTCAAATTCATCACCTGCGGCAGCGTTGACGATGGCAAGAGCACCTTGATCGGGCGCTTGCTGGTTGACAGTAAAGCCGTTTTGCAAGACCACTTAGCTGGTGTTCAGCGCGGTGGTCAGACCGACCTGGCCTTGCTCACCGATGGACTCTCAGCCGAGCGCGAGCAAGGCATCACGATTGACGTGGCCTACCGCTATTTCGCCACGGAAAACCGCAAATTCATCATCGGTGACTGCCCCGGGCACGAGCAATACACCCGCAATATGGTGACAGCGGCCTCCAGCGCCGACGCTGCGGTGGTCCTGGTCGATGCCACCAAGCTTAAGTGGCAAGATCCCAAGCTCCAACTGCTACCGCAAACCCGTCGCCACAGCTTGCTGCTGCATTTGCTGCGGGTTCCTTCAACCATATTTGCAGTCAACAAGCTCGATGCAGTCGCCGACCCCGATCTGGCCTTTGCCCATATTCGTGCAGCGCTGAACGATTTTGCCCAGGCTGCTGGCATCAGCATCGATGCGGTGGTTCCCATTTCGGCCCTCCAGGGTTACAACGTGGTCGATCCCCGGCCCGATTGGTGCGGCTACCAGGGCCCAGGACTGCTGCAAATCCTCGAGCAGCTTCCTGCGATGCCGGCCGACCTAGCGCTGGACTTCGCCTTCCCGGTGCAGTGGGTTGAAAAATTCTCATCTTCCAGCGACACCCAACAGGGCCGCCGTGTATTCTGGGGCCGACTGAGCTCGGGCCAAGTTCAGCCAGGCCAAAAAGTTCGGATTTTCCCCGGCGGTCAAAGTGCCACGGTGGCTCAGGTGCTCAACCATGTTCGTGAGCGCCAAAGCGTCAGCGCGGGCAACAGTGCGGGCATTGTGCTGGACCGTGAACTTGACGTTTCCCGCGGTGATTGGTTGCTTGCCGATACGGAGCAAAGCGGCCAATCCAGCCGTGAGCTTCGGGCCACGGTAGCCTGGCTAGACGATGAACCCCTGGTACCAGGTCGCGTCTATTGGGCCCTGCATGGTCACCGCTGGGTCAAGACCAAAATCAAGCGCATTGTGGAGCAACTCGACATCCATACCCTGAATCGAACAGTGGCGACACAACTCGATGCCAACGCCATCGGTGTGGTTGAACTGAGCTTGCAAGAAGCGCTGCTTAGCTTGCCCTATGCCAAATCCCGAGGAATGGGATCCCTGGTCCTGGTTGACACAGCAACCCACAAAACCGCTGGCGCCGTGATGCTCGATTAAAATAAGCCGTCTATTCTTCCCCTGCTACCACTTACCCAATGACCCATACCGTCACAGAAGCCTGCATCCGCTGCAAATACACCGATTGCGTTGACGTTTGTCCCGTCGACTGTTTTCGCGAAGGCCCCAATTTTTTGGTAATCGACCCGGATGAATGCATTGATTGCGCCGTTTGCATTCCCGAGTGCCCGGTCAATGCGATCTATGCTGAAGAGGACGTTCCAGCCGATCAGCAACACATGACCGCGCTCAATGCCGAATTGAGCAAATTACCCACATGGAAAAGCATCACCAAACGCAAAACCGCGCCGACCGATGCCGATGACTGGAAAGACAAAACAGGCAAGCTCTCTGAGCTGCAGCGCTGAGCAGGACAGAACCTCGAGAATTATGGAACCCAAGCTGAATCAAGAAGTGATCAATACTGCCCAAGCTCATGAAGGACCGATCGAAACCGATGCTGTGATTGTCGGAGCCGGCCCGGTAGGATTGTTTCAAGTGTTCGAACTAGGTCTGCTGGAGATCAAGGCCCATGTCATTGATTCCCTGGCTTACCCAGGTGGTCAATGCGTCGAACTGTACCCAGACAAACCGATCTACGACATCCCTGCGGTACCGGTGTGCACCGGGCAAGAACTGACTGACAACCTGCTCAAACAAATTGAGCCCTTTGGCGCAACTTTCCATTTCGGTCAGGAAGTCACAGCGGTTGAACAACAAGCCGACGGTCGCTTCTTTGTGGCCACCTCCAAAGGAACCAAGTTCTTAACCAAAACAATTTTCATTGCCGCCGGCGTGGGTGCATTCCAGCCGCGAACGCTGAAGGTCGAAGGCTTGGACAAGTTCAATGATTCACAGTTGTTCTACCGGGTCAAGAATCCGAGCGACTTTGCGGGCAAAAATCTGGTCATCGTCGGTGGTGGTGACTCGGCGCTCGACTGGGCTTTGAACTTGAGTAGCGAAGGTCCGAACAGGGCCGAAAGTGTGATTTTGATTCACCGCCGTGACGGCTTCAAAGCAGCACCGGCCAGCGTCGCGAAAATGAAGGCCTTGTGTGATGACTATGAAATGCAGTTCATCGTCGGCCAAGTCACAGGTTACGAAGAGACTCAGGGCTTGCTCAGTGGCATCAAAGTCGCGGGCGCCGACGGCGTGACCCGGGTGGTGCCGCTGGACATGCTTTTGGTGTTCTTTGGCCTATCGCCAAAACTCGGCCCCATCGCCGATTGGGGGCTTGAGATCGAACGCAAGCAGCTCAAGGTCGATACCGAAAAATTTGCTACCAATACACCGGGCATTTTCGCTGTTGGCGACATCAATACCTACCCGGGGAAAAAGAAATTGATTCTGTCGGGTTTTCATGAATGTGCGTTGGCTGCATTTGCCGCTGCACCTTACATCTTCCCGGACAAAAAAATTCATCTCCAATACACCACCACCAGCCCCAAGCTGCACAAGGTGTTGGGCGTGGAAACCCCAGTGTTCGATTAACCCTGCTCGTCTTGGGCAGCAGGGTCAGCAGGCCGCAGGCACAGGGCTACTGGCGAATGACCATGATTCAAAGGACCCTGACCTTGTCCCGTTTGGACTTCAGCACCACGCACAATGGCGTGCATCAGGTAATCTCGTGCCAGCGAAATCGCTTGCCCCAGGCCATGACCCAAAGCCAGATAGGAAGCAATGGCCGAGGCCAAAGTGCAACCGGTACCGTGCAGATTGCCGCTGACAATGCGTGGCGATTGCCAACGTACCACGCCAAGTCCGGGCTGGGCCAGCACATCCACCATTTGATCTCCCGGCAAATGACCTCCTTTGAGCAAAACCGCTTTGGCGCCCAGGGTCAACAAAGCGCTGGCCGCGTTATCCATCTCCTCGGTTCGAGCCACGCTGCGTCCCAACAACAAACTGGCTTCATCCAGATTGGGCGTGACCAAACTAACCCGGGGAAACAGCTCAGCCACCATGGCCGCCACACTGCCCGGCTCCATCAACGCCGTGCCACTGCTGGAAACCATCACCGGATCGAGCACCACCCAGGGAAATTGGTAATGCTCAATGGCCTGGGCCACCACCTGAATCTGCTCAATCGAAGGCAGCATGCCAATTTTCACGGCATCAACCCCGATGTCCTCGACCACCGCTTCAATTTGCGCTTGCAACAGGTCGGCGGGCAGCACTTGGACAGCTTTCACACCGACGGTGTTTTGAGCCGTGATCGCCGTGATCGCCGTCATGCCGTAACAGCCCAAAGCGCTTATCGTTTTCAAATCAGCTTGAATGCCCGCGCCACCGCTGCTATCAGAACCTGCAATCGTCAGTACCCGGACGTAGCGCTGTTTCGCACGGGGATAAGTTGGCTTGTTTTCCATGCTGGAAATTATCTATGAGTTACGCCTCATCCCCACAGTCGATGGTGGTTCTTGGTGCCGGCCTGATGGGAAGGCTGTTGTCCTGTGAACTGTTGCGTTGCGGCCATCAGGTCACTGTGTTTGAGGCCGCGGGTGCTGATGGCCAAGGTTCTGCCGCTCGGGTTGCGGCTGCCATGTTGGCCCCCTTGGCCGAATCAGCCGTGACTGAAACCTCGGTGGTTCAAATGGGACGGCACGCCTTGCGCCGATGGCCTGAACTGATCGCTCAGCTCAGCCAGCCAGTTTTCTTTCAGCAACAGGGCAGCTTGATTTTGTGGCATCGCCAAGATGGCGCCGAAGCCGTTCGTTTCTCTCGCCAAATGGCCCATACCAGCAGTCGCATTCCTGAATTACCTCAGGCCCAAAGTCTGAGCTCGTCCCAGATTGCCCAACTCGAGCCCTCACTCGGTGTACGATTTTCCCAAGGCCTTTATCTTCCAGGTGAAGGTCAACTCGACAACCGAGAACTGCTTGCTGCCTTGTTGCAACAAATGCAAACTCTGGGCGCAAACATGCATTGGAACAGTCCACGCTCACCTTCTGATTTCAGTCCCGGTCAGACCGGTCAACCCGATTGGGTGTTTGACTGCCGCGGACTGGGAGCGCAAATGAATTGGCCCGCTCTGCGTGGTGTGCGCGGCGAAGTGATCCGGGTTCACGCCCCCGAAGTCTCTCTGAGCCGACCAACGCGGCTGTTGCACCCACGTTACCCGATCTACATAGCTCCCAAGCCCGACCATGTTTTCGTGATAGGCGCAACGGAAATTGAGTCAGAAGACTTTTCCCCCGCCAGCGTTCGTTCCACTTTGGAGTTGCTCAGTGCGGCCTATGCCGTGCACACCGGTTTTGCTGAAGCTCGAATCCTGGAGATTGCCACCCAATGCCGCCCCGCCCTGCCCGACAATCTGCCGGCAATCCAGCAGATTGGACCGCGCAGCCTGCAAATTAATGGCTTGTACCGCCATGGCTTTCTGATCGCACCGGCTCTGCTCGACGTTGTGATGGAACTGCTGGTGCAGGGTGAGTCTAGCTTGGCGGCACAATGGGCGCTGAACCTGCAAACCCCTGACACTTGACCATGAACGTTTCGATCAATAAAACCTCGCACGAATTCGATGAGGGGTCAACGCTGGCTGATGCAGTGGCCCGGCTCGATGCTAAACCGCCTTTTGCTGCGGCTGTGAACTTGCAATTCGTCCCCAACACCCAGTACCTCCAGAAAATTTTGCAGCCTAATGACCGCATTGACATCATTTTTCCGGTAACCGGCGGTTAAACCCATCTCATCATGTCAAGCTCAACCGATCCCCTCATCCTCTACGGCCAAACCTTTCACAGCCGCTTGTTGCTTGGTACGGCCCGTTACCCATCGCCTGCCCTACTGGAGTCGGCTGTCCGGCAGTCCAACCCGGCCATGCTTACGGCATCGCTGCGACGTCAAACAGCTGCCCCGGAAGAAAGCAGCAACGGGTTTTGGGGCTTGCTGCGCCAGCTCAAGGTGCCCGTTTTGCCCAATACAGCGGGTTGCCACAGCGTTCAAGAAGTGATTACCACGGCCCAGATGGCGCGTGAGGTATTTGACACCCCCTGGATCAAACTTGAGCTCATTGGTGACGATTACACTTTACAGCCCGATACACTGAACCTGGTCCAAGCTGCTGAACACTTGATCAAAGAAGGCTTTCAAGTCCTGCCCTATTGCACGGAAGATCTGGTGCTGTGCCAGCGTTTGGTTGATGTGGGTTGTCAGGCGGTCATGCCTTGGGCCGCCCCCATCGGTACCGGCAAAGGCCCGATCAACCCCTACGCACTTCGTACTCTGCGCGAGCGCTTGAGTGTCCCGCTAATCGTCGATGCCGGATTAGGCCTGCCGTCGCACGCTTGCCAGGTCATGGAATGGGGCTTTGACGCTGTTTTACTCAATACCGCTGTCGCTTTGGCGCAGGACCCGGTGGTGATGGCCCAAGCGTTCGCCGCTGCCGTCCAAGCCGGACGCTCGGCATTTCTATCGGGCGCCATGGTCGCGCAAGACTCGGCCCAACCCAGCACACCGGTGTTGGGCACTCCTTTTTGGCATCAGGCTTGAACATGAGCGATCACTTGAACCGAGTGCATGCCATCGTGTTGGCCCAGCACAGCAAACTCGGGCTGCCGGTCGAGGACTCGCTTGATCTGAAGTTCAGTAGCGACGACCCAATTTACCGGGCCACCAAACAGGCTTGCCTGATGCTAGGATTCATCGAAATTGATGCCGAAGTGCTGGCTCAGGCTTGGCAGAACAGCGTGCAACGAACCGGTCAATTCAATCCAACCGACTGGCCTGATCACCCTGCAGATTTCGCCCTATCTGCCTGGCCAAGATCTCAGTCTTTTGCGCCTTGCCCTCGACAACTGGGTTTGTACGCCGTACTACCCGATGCGGCCTGGGTTGGACGGATGGCGCAAGCCGGTGTGCCGACAGTTCAGCTGCGTTTCAAGTCTGACGATGCCCAGGCGGTGCAAAACGAAACTCGAGCTGCCGTCGCCGCGGTTCAGGGCACCTCATCCTTGCTCTTTATCAACGACCATTGGCAAGCTGCGATCGATGCCGGCGCATACGGCGTTCACCTGGGTCAAGAAGATTTGGCGCAGGCCGATCTGCAATCCATAAGATCTGCCGGCCTCAGGCTAGGTCTGAGCAGCCACGGCTACGCCGAAATGTTGTATGCCGACAGTTTCAGTCCAAGTTATATCGCCATGGGCGCCGTCTTTCCGACCACGCTCAAACGAATGGCCACTGCAGCACAAGGTACAGGACGCTTGCATGCTTACGCGCGATTGATGCGGGACTATCCCCTGGTCGCCATCGGAGGTATCGACGCCAACAGCATGAACGAGGTTCTCGCCAGTGGAGTCGGTTCGGTTGCTGTGGTGCGTGCCATCGTGTCTGCTGCTCAGCCAGAAATCGTAGCCGCCAAGCTCCAGCATCAGATCCGATCAGCGCTTGCGCTTTAGCGGTAAAAAGCCTCGACTTTTCCCTTCAGCTTGATCATCAGCGGATGGCCTTTGCGATCCAGCGTTTTACCCGCCGGAACCTTAACCCAGCCCTCGCTGATGCAATATTCCTCGACATCCATGCGCTCCTTGTCGTTGAACCGAATGCCAACTTCGTATGCAAACACAGCTGCAACGTGGTGAGGACTGCGCGGATCAACAGACAGATGATCAGGCAGGGGCGGCAATGGTGATGAGTCGTTCATAAGTATTTCGCTGTAGTCAATCCGTAGTTTAAACAACTCCAAGTTACAACAAAAAAGCCTGCTAGCAATTAAGTAGCAGGCTTTTCAATGCCTTTAAGGCTTATATGGTGGGATGTGCGGGGGTCGAACCCACGACAAACGGATTAAAAGTCCGCTGCTCTACCAACTGAGCTAACATCCCTGAAACTTTTTGACCGGGTAATTTTCACACCCTGTCGAGCCTCAAATTATAACGTTGTTTTAGATTGATCCTTGGCGCCAATCGAAATTTGATCAAGAATCCAGCCCGCTGCACACTGTCCAAAAGTAGCCGTGACGCTGACCACGGATCCGTAACCATGGCAGTTAAGCGAACCGTCACCCTCGACCAAGCAAGAAGCGTCGGGCGGACTTACCGCTTCACGGCTAAAGACACAGCTCACGCCAATTTTCTTACCCTCACGGGCAGCACCATGCTGCTTGCGCAGTCGATAGCGCAACTGGGCCAACAAAGGGTCGTGCGTGGTGTGACAAAGATCATCGATATCGACCTTGTAGGCGTGGCGTTTGCCGCCTGCAGCACCAACCGAAATGAACAGTTTTTCAACACGCAGCGACCAAGCTGCCATGGCTGTTTTGGCTTGTACCTGGTCACAGGCGTCGATCACGGCTGTCACATCCGCAGGAACTAGGCTGGACCAGTTCTCGGGACTGACGAATTCCTCTAGGCAATCGACTTGACAATCCGGATTGATTCTGGAAATTCTTTCCCGCATGGCCAGCACTTTTGCCTGTCCCAGCGTGTTATCGAGCGCATGCACCTGACGATTGATATTGGATTCAGCAATGTGATCCAGATCGAACAAGGTCAGACGCCCTACCCCGCTACGGGCCAAAGCCTCAACTGCCCAGGAACCCACGCCACCGATACCGATGACAGCCACATGGGCCTGTCGGATGCGTTGGGCGCCATCTACACCGTAGAGTCGGTCAAGCCCTCCAAAGCGACGATCAAGTTCAAGCAAGGCGATCGAGCCGCCAGATTTGGTATTTCAGGGCCGCCACTGCGCCGGCAATGATCGCCAGCAAAGCGACCAGACTGGTGGCCGAGAGGGTGGAAACACCACTCAAACCCTGGCCTATGGTGCAACCCATCGCAGTCACACCACCGATCCCCATCAACACCGCCCCGATCAAATGGTTGGCCACGTCTTCCGTACTGCCGAAACCTTCCCAGCGAAAGCTTTTTTGCCAGACCGCACAGACGCTGGATCCTAAAATCATGCCAACAACCGAAACAATACCGAGGGTCAGAACCTTGCTTTTGTCACTGAAAAACATCAACCAGTCCAGCGCGTAGGCCACCGGTGCCACAAAACTCAAGGCTTCCATCCGGCCCGAGGCACTGGCCAAAAAAGCTTCCTGCAAAGTCTCTGGATGCTCGGCGATGTAACCCAGATTTCCACTGACCCACCACATGGCGACCACCACGGCGCCAGCCCCGATGCCGGCTGACAAATTCTCTAGACTGCGAAATTCTTTGCCTGCAAGCGCCCAAAGCATCAATGCAGACCCCAAGCCCAACCCGGCCAGCAAATTGGCCAGCGTAACTTGGATTCCGAATACAAGCGCCAACCCCTGCCCCAAAGTTGCCAAGGCTGAAAAGTCAATCGCCACCCGATCAACAGTGGCCACCCTGAGCACGGCGGTGATTCCCTTGAGCGTGGCAAAAGCAGCCAAACCCATGACCATCAAAACGATTAGCGACTTAAGACTACCGCCGCCGACACGCACCAAGGTCTTGCTGCCACAACCCGAAGCCAGCACCATGCCAAAACCAAACATGAGCCCCCCCACGGTCGCGGATAACCAGATCCAGCGGCTGCTGACATAAAGGGCTTTGCTCGGATCGATCCAGCCGGCATAGCCTAGAGCAGCAAATCCGCACATGGCCACACCGATGGCAAGAATCCACTGCCGCATGCGCGTCCAATCGCCCATATTGACGACATCGCTGACCGCGCCCATGGTGCAAAAATGGGTACGCTGCAACAAGGCTCCGAGCGTCAAAGACAGGAAAAATGTCGCCCAAAGCACCTGGCTGTTGAGGTTGGATATCTCGGAAATCTGCATGCCAAGATTTTATAGGGACAAACTTGGCCCTGGGCCAGCGCTGCTTACTTCAAGCGTGTCAACCGCTCTTTGGCTGCAGGGGCTGCTTCTGATTGGGGGTAGGCCTTGATCAGATCTTCCAGCGTCTTGCGTGCGGCCTTGTTGTCTTTGAGCTCGATTTGACAGTTAGCAATTGAAAGTACCGCCTCGGGTGCCCGGGCATGATCTTGCGCATGGGCCAACAGGCTGCGAAAGATCGCAATGGCTTCCTTGAATTGTCGATTGGCGTATTGGGAGTTGCCCTGCCAGAACAAAGCGGAAGCCCGATAAGGACTTTGCGAATAACGCTTGAGGAAACTCTCAAACAAGGTGTTGGCCATCACAAAGTCGCCTTTGCGAAAAATGGCCAGCGCGTTATCGAACTCTCTTTTTTCTGCCGGATCAACCTCGGCGTCCTTGCCATCGATCGAAACCTTCAGCGGCTCAAACTTACGAAGCCGATCGTCAACCAGCTGAACCACATCTTTTTGCACACGCTGTGACTCGGACAGATCCCGTGCGAGTTGTTCATTTTGACCCCGCGTTTGCTGCAACTCCTTGCGCACAACTTCAATCTGGTTTTGTAATTCGAGCAAGCTGCGCCGCATCTGCGCATTTTCCTCGTTGGACTTCTCCAGCCCGAGCCGAGTTTCTTCACGCGACTCTTCACGAATACTGATGATTCTTTGTTCCATTCCGGTACGCAAAGACTCCAATCGCTCACGCAACTCCAAAATGGCACGGCGCGCACCGTCATCCTCAAACAAAGCAGCCTGGGCCGAAATCAGCCAGCCAGCAGCCAGCAGGATGAAGGCCAGGTTTTTAAATGTTCTCACGCCCGCTGCCCGAATGAAAATCAACGACTGCTGATTTCAGCACGGCGATTTTTCGCCATGGAGGCCTCATCGCTGCCTGGTTGTGCCGGTTTCTCTTCGCCAAAACTGACTGCTTCCATTTGACTATCGGACACCCCCAACAGACTCAGCGCACGGCGCACCGCTTCCGAACGCTTCTGACCCAAGGCCAGGTTGTATTCACGTCCGCCACGCTCGTCGGTGTGGCCTTCAATCGCCACTTTTCTGGCCTTGTTGGCCTTGAGTAAATTGGCCTGTTTCTCGATCACAGACTGAAACTCTGGTTTGATCGCGAAGCTGTCGTATTCAAAATACACCGTACGTTCAGCCAGCGGGCCGTTCACACCCTGGGCTGACTTGTCCAAATCGATCGAAGTCACAGCACTTTTACCCACCGTACCAGCATCGACCGCCGGGACGCCTGCTGCGTCAGGTGTTACCGCAGCGCCAGTGCGGTCTTCAACCGGGACCGAATCGAGCTTCACCGAGGAGCCGCAAGCCACCAACAACAAGGCCATTGCCAAACTCAAAATAATTTTTATCATGATCAATTAACTCCTCTAATTTCATTTATTTCTGAAACGGGCCCCAATTGGGCTCCCGAATATCGCCGCCCTGACCCGCCAAACGTGCTTTCACTTTACCATCGAGCGTTACCGTCATCAGGGCTTCACGGCCATTGAGTTGGGTTGCATAAACAATCAAGCGGCTATTGGGGGCAAAACTGGGGCGCTCATCAGCACTTGAATCCGTCACGGCGCTGGTATTACCCGTTGCCAACTCCATCACGTGCAGCTTGAAAACGCCGCTCACCCGTGAAATATAAGCCAGCCAACGGCCATCGGGACTGATGGACGGCGAAATATTGTACGAGCCCGAAAAAGTAACCCGCTCCGCTTGACCGCCCCTGGCACCCATGCGGTAAATCTGCGGCGCACCGCCTCGGTCACTGACAAAGTAAAGGGTCTTGCCATCCGGTGCAAAGACTGGTTCAGTGTCGATGCTGGACGATTGGGCCAAGCGACGCGGCTCACCCCCGGTCGCGTCCATGCTGAAGAGCTGTGAGCCGCCATCACGGCTCAAAGTGACAGCCAGGGTCGCGCCGTCAGGTGACCATGCTGGCGCACTGTTGGATCCCTTGAAATTGGCGATCAAACGGCGCTTGCCGGTGGCCACATCGTGGACATAAACCACGGGTTTACGCGACTCAAACGACACATAAGCCAGTTGCATGCCATTGGGTGACCAGGCTGGCGAAATAATCGGCTCCGGACTGGTCAGCGCAGTTTGCGCGTTCTCACCATCGGCATCTGCCACCCACAGGTGGTAGCGACCAGCGGCTTTGGTGACATAGGAAATACGGGTTGAAAAAACCCCTTTCTCCCCAGTCAGTTTTTCATAAATCGCATCCGCAATCCGGTGCGCCGCCAAGCGCAAATCGCCCTGCACCACGGCATAACTCTGCCCCGCCAGATCCTGGCCCCGCACCACATCCCAGAGTCGGTAGCGCACATCAAAGCGGCCATCAGCCAGCCGACTGACGCTGCCGAGCACCAGAGAATCCGCCGCTTTTTGCCGCCACAAGCTCAAGTCGGGGCGGCTCACTTCGTCGTACTGGCCCGCACCGGTATCGACCGCGCGAAACTGCCCGCTACGCTCCAGATCGGCCTGAACAATTGCGCTGATTTTTTGTGAGCTAGCCGCTTCGCCCCGAAACGCCGCCACCGCAATCGGTTGCTGAGTCAAACCCACGCCAGAAACTTCAACCCGGAACTGGGCGAAGGTGGGCAAGCACGCTAGGCCAACCCAAAACACACAGAAGTAACGCTTGATCATTGTTTCTTTATCCCAGTCGGGTGACGACGACACCGCCGTTTTCACGCTGCACAGAATAACCCAAGACGGGCTGGGTCTCGCCAGTTTTAGCCCGCGCTCGAACAATATGGGCATTTTGTGATTCCCTAGCGCGGCTCGCTTCCTTGTGCCAGAGGTGAAACACCTCTGTTGCACAAAATCCATTTTTTCGTTTCACGCCACTGTGATGTAGACGTAAAACAAAATCGGCGTCTTCATGGCCCCAGCCGATAAAGGACTCATCAAAACCATTCACACGTTCAAAGTCGGCCTTCCAGACACCCATATTGCAACTGCGTATGCCTCTGAGGGAAAATTTACGCCGCACCCGGACAAATGCGTTAGGTAAACGCAGTAAATGGCTGAGCTTGCTGGCATGACCTTGCAGGCGTTGCTTAAGCCAGAAAAGACGGTCTCGCCTACAAATTGATTCGGTCCCTGACAGCACCCGCCGGGTCAAATCAGGCGATAACAAAACCCGACTGCCGTTAACAAAACAGCCGGTTTGAACCAGCGCCTTGTGGCGGGCAATAAAGTCCAGCTCAGGAACACAGTCTCCATCCAGAAAAACAAAATAGGCGCTTATTGTCTCGGCCACGCCAAGGTTTCGAATGAGAGAGGCGGTGAAACCCGTATCGGGATGCCAAACGTGGCATAACTTCAATGACAGCGCAACACCCGAGGCAAGAATGCATTCTCGATGTTCTTCACTAGAGCCATCGTCGGCGACAATCACTTCAAAGTTTGAATCGGTCTGACGCGCCAAACTATCAAGAACCGCCAACAAAGCATCACTGCGGTTGTAGGTTGTGATTACCACGGAAACAAGGTCGGAAGCGTTCATCTTAATAGTCTTTTGAGCCGGTAAACCACACTCCTCACGGTCAACTACAGCTCACTGAATATGACCACCCAAAGCGTAAAATTTGCGTCTTGCTCATTTCGGAAAATGCAACTTCTCTTGGTCTTTGTCTTGGGTGAGAAACCAGAGTTTCAAGTAGCGGTAATAAGTACCTTCAGCATTAGATATGGCCAGCATTACCCCCCTACGCCCGTCCAGGAAACCCAGCTGAACCACATAGGTACGGAAAAACGCCCAAAATCCGTGCGCAATGGACTTCCCCAAAGAAGACCTCTTGCCACGATCGAACATCAGCTGCGCTCCATCCGTAGAATAGCGATTGACCTTGTCAAGAACGGCTGCTAAATCTCTGAAACCTTCATGCAGTAAGGGGGAATTGAGTTTCCCAAGTTTACGGGATGAAATCACTTTTTCATGAATAAGATCATCTGAGAACTCCGCAGAATTTCGCTTGAACAGGCGGGTGATCCGGTCGGGGTACCAGCCGGAAAAGTGCATGTATTGCCCGCAATAACTCGAGAGACGAGGAAATTCATAGGCCTCGAATTCGGGCTGATCAAGCGCATTCCTGATCAGCGCCTGTAGCGAAGGCGTCACTATTTCGTCGGCATCAACTGATAACACCCAATCACAACGGGCCAGTGCCAGCGCACGATTTTTTTGGCACCCAAAACCTTGCCAGTCATTATTCTGGCTAACCTCCGCCCCCATTTTTCGCGCTATTTCAACTGTTCCATCTGTGCTACCTGAGTCCAGCACCACCAGTTGGTCGGCAAACGAAACGGATTGCAAACAGGCTGCAATATTGTTGGCTTCGTTCTTTGTAATCACAATCACAGACAAGCTGGTCAAGGGTCGCCTTTCGCTATTCGTTGCAATAAAATACAGAAATCATTGGCCTTGCCCAAAGTTTTTACAGCATAGCAGAGCCATAATCACCATGTGGTGTGCCAATCTGCTGCGAGCCCTCTCGTCCCACTTTCGGCAATCGCAACCAGTCCCAATATCATTACAAATGATGACGCCTACAACAACCAGCAACCGAGTCCTCTACACCCGGCTGTTTTCCTATCTTCGTCCCTACTGGAAAGTTTTTGCCCTGGCAATTGTCGGTTTAATAGGAACAGCAGCCACTGAGCCGGTCTTCCCGGCCATCATGAAGTACCTGCTCGACCATGGATTCAAGACAGAAGACGCGCGCATGGTCTGGCTGATTCCAATAGCCATCGTTCTGCTTTTTCTGTTTAGAGGTATTTTGACGTTCTGCAGTAGCTATTTAATGGCGTGGATTTCCACCCGTCTCGTCAATGATCTTCGTCAGCAACTATTTGCAAAAATTCTGAGCTTCCCTGCACAAACCCATCACGATCAATCACCGGGAAAATTGATTTCTAGGCTGATTAACGATGCAAGCAATGTCAATGATGCCGCGACTAACATTCTGGTCACTACGGTGCGTGAATCCATTACAACAGTGGCACTGCTGACCTACCTGTTCTATCTGGATTGGAAGCTCACCCTCATCACCTTATCAATTGGCCCGTTGATCACGTTGATCATTCGGGGTTTCGGCCAGCGCATGCGGGCAGCGAGCCGAAACACCATCGAATCAAATCGGCTCATGTCGCATGCAATCGAGGAGGCAGCGACAGCCAATAAAGTCATCAAAATTTATGGTGGCCAAGAAGTTCAAGGGAAACGCTTTCGTGCGGCCACAGAATATCTTCGTAGATCTATGATGCGTGAGGCTGTCGCAACATCCGCCACTACACCCGTCACCCATATGGTCGCCTCTCTGGCCGTGGCCGCCATCATTTTTATAGCCCTAGGACAGACAACGGGACAGGCCGGTGCATCGGCAGGTGGTTTTATCGCCTTCATTATGACCATGCTGATGCTTATTGCACCCATCAAACAATTAAGCACCATCAACACCACCATGCAGCGAGGTCTGGCGGCCTGTGAAAGCGTGTTTGAACTGCTCGACACACCAGGCGAAGAAGATACAGGAACACACGAGCTGCCCCATGCCCGTGGCGAAATCGAGTTTGACCAAATTTGCTTCAGTTACCCCGGCGCAGAACGTCCCGCTCTTCATAACATCAGCTTTAAAGCAGCTGCCGGTAAAACTATCGCTCTTATAGGCGCCTCTGGTGGCGGCAAGACCACCATCAGTGCGCTGATCCCCCGCTTTTACCGCCCCACCACCGGCCAGATAAAAATTGACGGCATTGACATTAATGAGCTGACCCTGGCCAGCCTGCGCCACAACATCGCGCTGGTCAGCCAGGATATCGTGCTTTTCAATGACACGGTAGAAGCCAATATCGCGTTCGGCTCTCGCGATACTTGTACCCGAGAGGACGTCATCAAAGCCGCCAAGGCTGCCAATGCGTGGGACTTCGTCCAGCAACTCCCCGAGGGGCTGGACACCAACATCGGCGAAGACGGCGCCAAGCTCTCCGGAGGCCAGCGACAGCGTATTGCCATTGCGCGCGCCCTTCTCAAAAATGCCCCCATCCTGATCCTGGACGAGGCCACTTCGGCGCTAGACACCGAATCTGAACGTCAGGTACAGGCCGCCCTGGCCACGTTGATGAATAATCGCACGACGCTGGTCATTGCCCACCGTCTGAGCACCATTGAGCACGCCGATTGCATCCTGGTACTGGACCAGGGCCGCATCGTGGAAACCGGAACCCATGCCGAACTAATACACACCAGCGGCGGTTACGCCAAACTACGTCAGATTCAGACATGAATATCCCAATCCTCATGTACCACCAAATCGATGTGCCGCCAGCGAGTGGTACACCGCTGCGTGGCTTGGTCGTGGCTCCAGCAGCGTTTGCCCGGCAGATGTGGTTACTCAGGTTATTTGGTTACAAAGGTCTGTCGATGAGCGACTTAGTGCCTTACCTGAAGGGCGAGAAGCGCGGCAAAGTGGTGGGCCTCACATTTGACGATGGCTATCAGAACAATGTGGGCAATGCACTGCCCGTACTCAAGAAAAACGGCTTTACCGCTACCTGCTATGGCGTCAGCGGCATGATGAGCGGCACCAATAGCTGGGACCTCGAGAAAGGCATCGCAGAAAAGCCTTTGATGACACTCAGCGACTGGCAAGGCTGGAGGGATGCGGGGATGGACATCGGCTCCCACACGCGCACGCACGCCAATCTGACCGAGCTACCCTCTGAAGAAGCACGCCAACAAATTGCTGCATCCAAGCATGAGCTGGAGTTCGCCCTGGACAGCGAAGTTCGGCATTTTTGCTATCCCTATGGCAAGTTTTTGCCGGAACACGCTGCCATGGTCAAAGAAGCGGGCTACGTCACCGCTACCACCGTCCAGCGTGGGCGTGTGCACGAAGGTGCCGACCCCTTTACTCTGCGCCGCATCATGGTGGCCCGCGCAACCCACCCGGGCCTGTTTGCGGCCAAAGTGATGACCGACTACGAAGACCGCCGCGCATGAAGCCCTTGGCACTCTACTGCAAGAGCTACAGCACCGACATCAGGCGTGTGGTACGGTTGGCCCAGTCGGTGCACCAATTCAACACCGACCATCTGCACTTTTATGTCTCGGTCCCGCAGGCAGAGTTGCCACTGTTTCGGGAGCACTTGGGCGGCCTGGATGTCAAATTGCTGGTCGATGAAGCCATTATCCAGGCTTCACCACGCATCAACGCTGAGCAAGTTCAACGCATGGCGGGCAGTGTGTCGCAGCAAGTCGTCAAGTCCGAGTTCTGGCGCCTGGGCCTGTCTAGCGCCTATTTGTGCCTGGACTCCGATGCACTCTTCATCCGCCCCTTTGGCCAGGCCGACTTTTTGACGCCAGACGGTGCCCCCTACACTGTGATGGACGAAGCCCACGAGCTGATTGACGACGCCCTTCGGCACAAGAAAACACGCCTAGTGGACGCCTTTAACAAAGAGGCCGCACAAGTACAACAACTGTTCCAACGCGAGGGACGACGCTATAGCTTTGGCCCATTCCCGTTGGTCTGGCACCGTGCCGTCTGGGAAAGCCTGGACACCCACTATCTAAAGACTAAAGGCATGAGCTTTGCCGACGCCATTGCGCAGGCACCGATTGAATCGCGCTGGTACGGCGAAGCCCTGCTGGCCTACAAAGCCGTGCCGCTGCTCCCCTGTCAGGCGCTTTTCAAGGTCTATCACTACGCATGGCAGCTGGATCAGGATCGGCGTGCCGGCATCACTCCGCAGCAACTGGCCCAGTTTTACTGCGGTGTGATTTATCAGTCGGCGTGGGAGCGGGATATGGATTGGCCGCAGGAAGGTGGCGGACGTCTCTCCCGTCTGGGACGAAAAATCAGACGCTTACTGAGTCGAATATGAACTACTCAATAGTCATCACAACCTTTGATAAGAGATATGAGAAATTTCTCATTCCCCTGATCAAGAGCATCAAGCATGAGAGACCCTCTGTAGAGATAATCATTACCGCTAATGGTTCCTGTCGCGCCCTATTCAATGAGAACTACCGGCAAAATTTGCTGACCTTTCTCGCTAGCCAGAACAATTGTTTCCCCCTCATCTTTCCCAACTTCCAGTCTCTGGCCAAGATGTGGAACAGAGGTGTACTGACAGCCAGCCACGAACACATATTGGTGCTCAACGATGACCTGAACATTCCAGCCGGTATGGGCTTCTTTGATCAACTCGAACAGGTTCTCATGGACAACCATAGGACCTTCAAAATCAACGGAAGTTTTTCCCACTACGTGGTCACCAAACAGGAACTGATCGAAGTTGGGTTCTTCGATGAGCGCCTCCTTGGCCTCGGCGAAGAAGATGGTGATTTCTTCTGGCGCTACCACGAAAAATACGGGCGTGAAATTCCGTCGGTTGAGCTTCCAAGCATCGACAACATCAATTCCGACATTGCAGACGATGGATACACCAAAGGAATCCGCACTGCGGCCAAGTTCAATCGGGACTACATCAAGAATGTCAAGTACAAGGAAGTCCTGCTTGGCGGCTACCGGGGCATGTTTGACAAGCGCGTCAAGAAGCAAGTACCCGACGCTCCACAGTATCCCTACGAGACGTTCTACCGGCAGAACAAGGACCAAGTATAGCGATAGCCATGCCAAAGTCGATACGCATTGCCACATCGGGAGTAGCAGAGGACTACCGTCACTCCCTGGTACCCCTGATCTTCCAGAACCTTGGCTATAGGATCGAATGGACGCTGGTCGGCAAGGCTGATTTGGTCATTTTCGGTCCCTTCTTCAAACCTGGCCAAGAGTTGCGCTGGGTGCCCCGATCCTTGCGCCCCGCCGTACAAGCATGGAATCGGCGGATGCAATCCAGTCACCGGCCACTGACGCTGTTCCAGACGGCGGAAAACCTGCGCCACGATCACATCCCCTGCGACTATGCGCTTAGCTTCGATCTCGCCGTCGAAGCGGCCCGCCACCGGCGCTTCCCCTATTGGCTGGAGATGGTGGATTGGCAGCACGAGGACATCTACGGCAACCGCAACCCGCGCTTCGGCCGGTTGCTCAACCTGGACCGGCTAGCCCAGCCCCTCGGCAAGGCCTTCTTGCAGAAGGCTCACCGCGCTGCCATTTTTGCCAGTCACCTGCGGGAGCCGCGTGCGACGCTAGTTCGAGCCGTAGGACAATTGCTACCTGTGCAGGGCTTCGGCCCAATCTTCGACCCGACGATCATGCACCATTCGCAAAGCGACTTCACCAAGCTCAACGTGCTTAGGGACTTCGCCTTCAATCTGTGCCCGGAGAACAGCATATACCCTGGCTACTATACCGAGAAGATCCCCGAGGCTTTTATGGCTGACTGTCTGCCCCTAACCTGGACAGACGGCAACGTGGCCGTAGACTTCAATCCCCAGGCCATCCTGAATTTGGCACCAATGACGGCGCATGAGTTCCGGGAGTTGTCGGGTGAACTGCTTGACCCTGTCCGGCTCGCGCGCTTCGCGGAGCAGCCGCTCCTGCTGCACAAGCCGACGCTCCAGCCCGTCACCGACCTGCTCCAACACATTGCCGCCGAAGCCTGCAGCTAAGCCCATGTCCACACCCACCATGAAAATCGTCATCCCCATGTCCGGCTTCGGCGAGCGTTTCCGCAAGGCCGGCTACACCGTGCCCAAGCCGCTCATCGAGATCGACGGCAAGCCCATCATCGCGCACGTCATCGACATGTTCCCGGGGGAAACCGACTTCATCTTCATCTGCAACCAGGACCACCTCGACGTGCCCGGGTACCGGATGGAAACCATCCTGCGGCAGTACTGCCCCACTGGAAAGATCGTCGGTATCGCCCCCCACAAGCTGGGTCCCAACCATGCCGTGCGCCAGGTCGAGCACCTGATCGATCCGGCTCAGCCCGTCGTCATCAACTACTGCGACTTCACTTGCTACTGGGACTGGCAGCACTTCAAGCAGTTCGTCGGGGCCACCGCCTGCGCCGGATGCATCCCGGCCTACAAGGGCTTCCACCCGCACACCCTGGGCAGCACCAACTATGCCTACATGCGGGAAGCAAACGGCTGGGTACTCGACATCCAGGAAAAGCAGCCCTACACGAGCAATAGGATGGAGGAGTATGCCTCCAGCGGCACCTACTACTTCTCCAGCGGCCGGACCATGCTGGACGCCTTCCGCCAGGCCTTCGAGCAGAACCTCAATGTCGGCAGTGAGTATTACGTGAGCCTTGCCTACAAGCCGCTGCTGGCCGCAGGGCAACCCGTCGCCGTGTACGACCTCCAGCACTTCATGCAGTGGGGAACACCCGACGATGTCGCCGAATACCGGAACTGGTCCAGCGCCTTCTGGCAACTGCTGGCCCCCGCCGGCAACCGGCTCGAACCCGCGGGCAGCCTGGTCATGCCCATGGCGGGACTGGGGCAGCGTTTCCAGAACGAGGGCTACCGCCTGACCAAGCCGCTGATCCCGGTATCCGGCAAGCCCATGGTGGCCCAGGCCACGCACGACCTGCCGCCGGCAAGTCAGCATGCCTTCGTCCTGCGCTCGGACATGCCAGGCCACGCGGAGATCACCGCCGAGTTGAAATCGATCTACCCGAACGCCGTGGTCGAGTCCATTCCATCGGTCACCGAGGGGCAGGCCTGCACCGCCCTGATCGGCTCGGACGCGCTCGAGCGCAGGCAAAAGCCGGTGCCGGCGCCCGTCACCTTCGGTGCCTGCGATAACGGCGCCCTGTACGACGCGCAGGCCTTCGCAAAGTTGACGCAGAACCCAGACGTCGACGTCATCGTCTGGGGCGTGCGCGGCCACACCAACGCCGTGCGCCGCCCGGCCATGTTTGGCTGGATCGACGCCGACCAGGACGGGCGCATCCGCCGGATCTCGGTCAAGACGCCGCTGGCATCGCCGTCCACGGACCCGATCGTCCTGGGCACCTTCACCTTCCGGCGGGCCGCCGACTTCCGCGCGTCGGTCGAGCGCCTGATCGGGCGCAACGGCCGCATCAACAACGAGTTCTACATCGACGCGGCCATCAACGACGCCATCGAACTGGGACTGCGCTGCCATCTCTTCGAGGTGGACAGCTTCCTCTCCTGGGGCACCCCGGACGATCTTCGGACCTTCGAATACTGGCAGTCCTGCTTCCACAAATGGGCCGGCCACCCCTACACGCTCGAGCAAGACGCGCGGATTCCGCCCGCGGCCGTACCCGACCTCGCCCGGCGCTACCAGCCGACGGCTCCCTCACTCCCTGGACGGCGTCCATGATCAAGAAGGAACTCGCCGTCTTCCTGGTTGTCGGTGGCCTGACGGTCCTGGTCGACTACCTGACCTACCGCGGCATCGTCTGGACGGGGCTGCTCGAGACCAACCTGGCCAAAGGTGCCGGCTTCCTCACGGGCACCGTCTTCGCGTATTTCGCCAACCGCCTCTGGACCTTCGGCACCTGTGCGCATGCCGCGGGCAGCGCCTGGCGCTTCGCGGCCCTGTACGCCCTGACGCTTCTGATTAACATCTATGCCAACGCACTCACGCTCAGCATCCTGTCCGGCCTCCCCTATCCGGTTCCGGCGGCTTTCGTGATTGCGACCGGAGTTTCCGCAACCCTCAACTTCCTGGGCATGAAGCATTTCGTTTTTGTCAGTACGCGGCCGGGTGGGGCGACATGAAGTTTTCGCTAGTCATCCCCTGCTACAACGAGGCGGCCAACCTGCCGCTTCTGCTCGAGCGCTGCGAGACCCTCGGTGCACGCGAAAGCGTCGAGGTCATCTTCGTCGACAACGGCTCGACGGACAACAGCCCCGCCGTGCTCGCCAGACTGCTGCCGGCCTACCGCGGCTGCCGCAGCGTGCGCGTCGAGGTCAACCAGGGCTACGGCTTCGGCATCCTCGCCGGCCTGCGCGCCGCGCACGGGGACATCCTGGGCTGGACCCATGCGGACATGCAGACCGACCCGCAGGATGCGCTGGCCGGGCTCGCCTACTTCGGGGCAGACCCCGACCGGGTCTTCGTCAAGGGCCGCCGCTACGGCCGCCCTGCCATGGACGTCCTGTTCACGGTCGGCATGAGCTTCTTCGAAACCCTGCTGCTGGCCCGTCCCATGTGGGACATCAATGCGCAACCCACCCTGTTCTCCCGCCGCTTCTTCGAGACCTGGGCCTCGCCCCCGCACGACTTCGCCCTCGACCTGTATGCCTACTACCAGGCCCGCGTGCAGGGCCTGGCGGTGCACCGCTTTCCCGTCCGGTTCGGACCCCGCGCCCACGGCGTTTCGCACTGGAACGTGAACTGGGCCGCCAAGAAGAAGTTCATACGCAGGACGGTGGACTTCAGCATCGACCTGAAAAGGAACCTGTCCAAGTGAAGCTCATATCGCATCGCCGCAACACCCTGGCCGAACTCCGGACCACGCCGTCGAAGTATGGGGTCGAGGTCGACATCCGCAGCCAGGGCAAGGACCTCGTCATCCACCACGACCCCTTCGTTGCCGGCGAGCCCTTCGAAGACTGGTTCCGGGCCTACCAGCACGGTACCCTGATCCTCAATGTCAAGGAAGAAGGCCTCGAGGGCCGCCTGATCGAGCTCATGAAATGCCGCGGCTTCGAGGACTACTTCTTCCTCGACCAGTCCTTCCCCTACCTCGTGAAATGGTCCCGCGCCGGCGAACACCGCTGCGCCGTGCGCGTGTCGGAGTTCGAGTCGGTCGAGACGGCCATGACCCTGGCCGGCAAGGTGGACTGGGTCTGGGTCGACTGTTTCACCAAGTTCCCGCTGACGCGTGAAGCCGCGCGGCAGTTGCATCAGGCAGGCTTCAAGCTGTGCCTGGTGTCCCCCGAACTGCAGGGCCGCGATGCGGCCACGGAAATCCCCGACCTGATCGAACTGCTCGGCCAGCGCGGCATCGTTGCCGAAGCCGTGTGCACCAAACGACCCGACCTGTGGGAACAGGCGACCACCCCCGCATGAAGCTGCTTTTCCTTCATCCGCTGTTTGCCCTCGGCCTGCTCATCCGCCTGGCCCTGATCGCCGGACTGGCACCCCTGGCCGTGGTGGACTGGTATGCACCCTTCCTCGACGCCAGCATCGACCACCTGAGCCCGGACCCCTGGTCGACCTGGCTGGCCGATGGCGGCACGCCGGCCGCCTTCCCGTATGGCTACGCCATGTGGGTGGCCTTCCTGCCCATGACCATCGCCGCCAAGCTGCTAGGCCTGTCGTCCATCCTCGCCTATGCGCTGACGCTGCTCGTGTGCGACGTCCTGCTGCTGCTCGTGCTGCAGCGCCTGCTGCCCGACCGCATACGGTTACTGCTGGCCGCCTACTGGCTCTCGCCCATCGTCATCCTCGCCAGCTACGGACTGGGTCTCAACGACCTGATCCCCGTGCTGCTCCTGACGCTCTCCATCCATTTCACACGCAGCCACCAGTTGCGGCTGGCGGGGGCGCTGTGCGCAGCGGCGATCTCCGCCAAGCTGAGCATGGTCGTCGCGCTGCCCTTCTTCCTCGTCTTCCTGTACAACAACCGTCCCCTACGGCAGCGCCTGGCCGAGTTCGTGGCCGGTTTTGTCATGGTGGGGGTCATGCTCTTCGTTCCCTTCCTGTTCTCGGCCAGCGGCATCCGCATGCTCCTGAGCAACCCCGAGATGGGCAAGATCTACTTCCTGGCCCTGGACCTAGGCAGCCACACCGCCGTCTACGTCGTGCCGCTCGTGTACCTGCTCATGCTCTATTACGCATGGCGGGTGCGGCGCCTGAACTTCGAGCTCTTCCAGGGCATTACCGGCCTGGCCTTCCTGATGATCGTCTTCATGACGCCCGCCTCGCCCGGCTGGTTCGTCTGGAGCATCCCCTTCCTGGTCCTCTACCAGGCAACGAGCGGACGCATGGCCATCACCCTCACGGCGGCCTTCTCGGGCCTGTACGTGCTGAGCACCCTGATCAATTCCCCGCTGCGCCTGTCCAGCGGCGGCGAGTTCGACTTCCACCGGGCCCTGCACCTGAGCAACCAGCTGGGTACGCACGCGCGCTCGCTGCTGCTCACGGGCATGGTGGCCATCGGCATCGTGCTGGCCCTGCGGATCTGGCGCGAGACCATCAACCGCAACGACTACTTCCGGCTCAGTCGCAAGCCCTTCGTCATCGGTATCGCCGGCGACTCCGGTGCAGGCAAGGACACATACGCGGACTCCATCACCGGTCTGTTTGGCATCCACTCCGTAGTCAAACTGTCGGGCGACGACTACCATCTCTGGGATCGGCAGAAACCCATGTGGCAGGTGATGACGCACCTGAACCCCATGGCCAACGACCTCGAAGGGTTCTGCAACGACCTCATCGCCCTGACGGACGGAAAATCCATCCAGTCTAGGCATTACGACCACCAGACAGGCAAGATGAGCAAGCCGCATCTCATCGAGAGCAACGACTTCATCATCGCCAGCGGACTGCACGCCCTGTACCTCCCCATCCTCAGGGAGTGCTACAACCTCAAGATCTACCTGGACATCGACGAAGCACTGCGCCGCTACTTCAAGCTCCAGCGCGACGTCAAGCAGCGCGGCCACACAGTGGAACGCGTGCTCTCGTCTTTCCAGAAGCGTGAACCTGACTCGGAACGCTTCATCCGCCCCCAGGCCCTGCATGCCGACCTCATCCTGTCCCTGCAGCCCATCCACCCGCGCGTGCTCGACGAACTGGACGACGCCCAGCCCCTGCGACTCAAGCTCGTCGTGCGCACCCGGCACGGCTTCAACGAGCTCTCGCTCACGCGCGTGCTGGTCGGCGTCTGCGGCCTGCATGTCGACATCGAGCCCTCCAGCGACGGGGCTGAAATGACCATCACCATCGAGGGCGAGACCTCTGCGGAGGACATCGCCCTGGCCGCCCATATCCTTTGCCCGCGTATCATCGAGTTCCTCGACATCCAACCGCAATGGCAAGCGGGCGTAATCGGCTTGATGCAGTTGATCACGCTCTCCCACATCAACCAAGCCCTGACCAAGCGGATCATCTAGGCCAAATGAAAATCCAGAACACCGAGCGATTCACCCGCCTGCCGGATGCATTCCTGTTCGATACGGACAACACGCTGTATCCGTACGACCCGGCCCATGCCGCAGCCATGCGCGCCATCCGGCAGAAGGTGACCACGACCTTCTCCATCGCAGGGGCGGACTTCGACAAGGCCTTCGACGAGGCCCGCAAGCAGGTCAAGAACCGGCTCAAGCACACCGCCTCCTCGCACAGCCGTCTGCTGTACCTGCAGCGCATGCTGGAGATAATGGGCCTAGGCTCGCAGGTCCTGCTGGCGCTGGATTTCGAGCAGACCTACTGGCGTACCTTCTTGAGCAACGCCATCCTATTCGACGGAGTGAAGGACGTGCTGGACGACATCCGGCTGCTGGGCATCCCGACCGCCATCGTCACCGACCTTACGGCGCAGATCCAGTTCCGGAAGGTCGTCTACTTCGGCCTGGACCACTATTTTGATTACATCGTCACCAGCGAGGAAGCCGGCCACGACAAGCCGCACCAGTCGCCGTTCCAGATCGCGATCGAGAAGATGTGCCCCAAGGGGGACTGCATCTGGATGGTTGGAGACAACCCGGTCAATGACATCCAGGGCGCACGAGAAAAGATTAACGCCGTCACCCTGCAGAAGATCCACAGCGGCACCGAAGCCGGCACCGGCGCCTGCGCCCCGGACGCCCTCTTCGGCGAATTCAGGGAGCTGCGAGCCCTGATCGCCAGACTCGCCGCGGAGGTGCCCCATGCCAGCTGACGACCCGCTGCGGACCGAGGTCCAGCGCTACTGCGCGTCCATCGCCCGGGACCGCCTGCTCGTGCAGGCGGCGGGCGGCAACGTCTCCTGGAAATCCGGCGATACACTCTGGATCAAGGCCTCCGGGACCTGGTTGGCCGACGCAGAGCAACAGGAGATCTTCGTCCCGGTTGACCGGCCGCCGGTCGATGCTGCACTCGCGCGCGGCGACTACGCTTTCAACCCCAGGGCCCTGGAAGGTTATACGCTGCGCCCCTCCATCGAAACCCTGCTGCATGCGTTGATGCCGCAGCAGTTCGTCGTGCACCTGCACCCGGTGGACGCGGTAGTCCACCTCGCACGCCGCAACTGCAGGGCCGATCTCCAGGCCGCCCTCGGCGATACCTTCGCCTGGGAGCTGGTCGACTACCACAAGCCCGGCGCCGACCTGGCCCAGGCCATCCACGCTAGGATGCGCGAGAAGCCAGGCATCCAGGTCGTGCTGCTCAAGAACCATGGTGTGATCCTGGGCGCCGAAACGATCGAGGAGATCGACGGTCACCTGCAGACCCTGTGCCGGCGCCTAGGCAGCCGGCCGCGGCCGCTGGACGGCACCGCACATGGCGCCCCCGGGCTTTCTGCCGCCGCGCTGGACGGCACGGCCTACCAAGTCTTTTCCCATGCAGCGCTGCAGTACCTTGCGACCGATCCCGAACTGTACGAGCGCCTGGACGACAGCTGGGCGATCTGCCCCGATCACGTCGTGTTCCTCGGGGCATATGCGATCCGCATCGACGAGCCAGCCGCCTTGCGCGACGCACTGAAGGCGGCCGACCCGGCCCCGCCCTTCGTCTTCGTCAAGGGGGCGGGCGTACTCGAAAACCGAGCTGTCACGCCGGCGCAAAAGGCGCAGCTGGCCTTCTACCTGGACGTGATGGCACGGCAGCCGGTCGGGCAGCGTCTCGAGCCCCTGAGCCACGAACAGATCGCAAGCCTGCTCAACTGGGATGCCGAGAAATACCGGTTCACGCTCAACCAGTCGGCCCCCTGAACCTAGCCCAAGAAAGCGCGGTATGGCAAGCACATACGCCCCGGATACCCGTCAGAACCTCGTCGACTATGCCGTCATGGCCCTGTGCTTGCTCGGCGTCTTCATCGCCTTCGAAATCCGGGACTTCGCCTATTTCCGCGACTACGCCATCGCCTTCGAGGGTTCCTACCGACTCTTCCTCGGGCAGGTCCCCTACCGGGATTTCGGCGCTCCAGTCGGGCCGGCCTCCTTCGTCATCCCGGCCCTCTTCTTCAAGCTTTTCGAGCCGAACTGGACCGTCTTCCTGCTTTCGCAGCAGTTCCAGAATGCCTGCCTGCTGGTCCTCGTCTATGCCCTGCTGGGCAGGATCGGCACCCGGGCACTCATCAGGCGCATTGCGCTGCTCTCCTTCTCCGTCTTCTACCTGCTGCTGCTGACCCACCCCTGGTACAATAGCACCGGCGCCCTCCTGCTGGTCGCCGGGGCGCTATGCGCGCTGGGCTCCAGCCGCATCTCAGTAGTGGCCGCCGGCCTGCTGGCCGGCCTGGCCGTGCTGGCCAAGCAGGACTTCGGGCTGCTCACGCTGCTGATCGCGGGCTTTTTTGTCGCCGTGGTCAGCCTGGGTTCGGACCGCGACAAGATTCTGCCCGGCCTGGACTGCATGCGGGACAGGGCGCGGCTGCTGGCCCTGGCCATCAACCTGCTGCTCTTCGCCTTCTCCGCCGTGGCGGTCATCGCCCTTTTCATTCAGGCCACGGACGCCGAGCAGTTCAAATACTGGTTCAACTACGGTCAGAAGCCGCACGAAGCCCGGTCGATCTCGCTGCGGGACCTGTTCGGCAACTCCTTCGGCACCCTGGGCTGGGTCACGTCGCTCATCGCCCTGGCCCGAAACAACTTCCGCCTGCTGGTCGCCTCCATCTTCATCACCGCTGCCTCGGTCAGCCGCACCACCAGCGGCCTGGGTTTCACGCACTATTATTTCGTAGCCTTTCTGCCCGTCATCGTCGACGAATGCCTGCAGCTGAAGATCCGGTTCAAGGCGCTGGTGGTACTGGTGGAGCTGTACACCTCCGCGCGCGTGATGATCCGGCCCGTCAGTGACGTCTACCACGTGTTCGAATCAGTGGCGCTGCACCAGCCCGAACACTTCTTCTTCGACTACCGGAAGCTCTCCAGGCCCATGGCCGGTTTCCCGGCCGAACTCCAGGCCTTCAGCCCGCATATGCAGGCTCCGCAGCAGACGATCGACACCATTCTGGAATTGAAGCGCATCGCCGCCGAGAAACGGGCCGCCGCCCCGGGCGCGGAGCTCAAGGTGCTGAACCTCACCGAACTCACGCCCATCTACACCGAGCTCAGCGCCGCGCCGCCCAAGGGGCTTCCGCTGTGGTTCCACACCAAGGTTTCGATCTTTCCCAGGCAGATCGATCAGCTCAATGAAACGCTCGCCGGTCAGGCCTTCGACATCATTCTGCTGCAGGGAACGCACGAAGGTCTGACGGCCCCCTACAGGAACTTCCTGTCCATCCTGAACGCCAACCGTTCCTACGCCCTCCTGCGGGAAATCCAGGACTCCCCGGCCAATGCCACCTGGCCCTGCGAACCCGACTGCCAGGGCGAGATCTTCGTCTACGTGAAGCGTTCGGCGTTCACACCACGATAGGCATCGAAACACAACGAAATAAAATCCGCAATACATCCTGTCATTTTTCGGCATATAGAGACCCGCTGGAGGGACTCAAACGGACATCTTTCGGGTTTAGATTTTGCCTTTATTTGACGTCTTTTTGCGGGACTGAATGCTTCGTTTTAGTCTCCGTAGTGATTGGCATCTAACATGTCGATACGACTGGACATCTCAGCTGCCGGGGTGGCGTGCCTCGAGTTGCGCAAGCAGGAGGCGGGCTGTGTCGCGGTTGGCCTTTTCCATAGCAGACAGGCACTGGCGCAAGGCAGCGCCGGAAAAAATGCGTTCGTGGTGGTGCGCGTAGCTCTCGTGCACCTCCCGCACTAGCGCGGGCAGTTCCTGTAGGGGCGCCCAGAGGATGAAGTCCCGATAAGGAACTTCGCTGCGCAAGGGCACGTCCTCGCTGATGACGACCACTCCTGACAGAAGTGCCGGCAGCACGCGAAGTTCCTCCAGCGTGTCGTGGTGGTCGGTCTGGCGAATGTTGACCAGGATACGAGTGCGTCGGTAGATGTCGTGGATGTCGTCGAAACAGCCCCGAATGTTCTGGCAGACCGGGTTCCAGTGCCTGAGCGTGTCGAGCAGCGCCTTGCGCCGGGGCTCCTTGGGATTGCCGAAGAGGGTGATGACCTCCAGATCGCGCGGCGCGGCGCCGGGCACGAGCGCATCTACCGGGTAGACCAGGGGCGCGATGTAGTGCAGCCTGGCTACCAGCTCCGGGTACAGGCCGCTGGACTTCAGATTGACCAGGTTGGGGCAGCTGTATTCGATCACCACATCGGCACGGTCGAGCCGGGCCATGTCCTGCACCCGCACCAGGTAGCGGCGGCCCGGATCGCCCGGCACCGGCACTACGCCCTCGGGCGCGTGCCCCGCCCCCCGCCCGCCTTTCTTGACCAGTGTGTGCTCGATTTGGAAGTCGACCCGGAACTGCAGCCTGGACCCACGGTGCCGGACCTCATAGGCACCGAGCACGACGTCGGCCTTCAGGTAGCTGGTTTGCGCCGCCTGCGTCAATAGGCGCAGCACATACAGGTAGTAGTCCCGAATGACATCATCATGTTCCGAATTGAAGTACAGGACGGTTTCTTTCACCCGCTTTCTGGACAAGCGGCTTCCGCGCAACAGCGACCTGATTTTTTGGAAGAGCTTCAATGCTATCTACCGATGCGGGAAAACTGCTGCCAACCAGTCGCTTTTATCAACCTTTGGGAAACCAAGGGTTGCGAGAAAAGGTGCGGTCCATCATCCTGTAGAAAGAGCGGGAGACCTTCCTTAGCCCCTTTATTGAGGGACGATCCGGGCGGTCAGTGATGGTCGATGTGGCACGAGTCGGATCCACCACCGTAATCGGGTACGGCAAGATGGCCAGCATCTGCAGGCCATGTTTCTCATGGTGCTCGATGTAGTGGTCCAGTGGCTCGAAGATCTCGGTCGACCCCTCGAGCAGCACCCGGGCAGACGCAGGGTTGACGAGGTAGGCCGTGGCACCCAGGGGATCGCTGTCATTCTTCACGAGCCGGTAACCACCGAAGTCGGCGACAAGCGCATGGCTGCTGTCGCACAGCGCCTGCAGACGCGCAATCTGCCAGTCCCGGTGATCATTCATCAAGGTCCTAAGCACGGTCTCGAAATGCGGCTGTACGACGAAATCATCCTCGAAGACCAGCGTCGGACGGCCCGCGTCGACACAGGCCTGCCAGCACTTCATGTGCGAGAGGTAGCAGCCGATCTCCCGCAGCGTAAGTTCAAAGCCTAGCAGGCGCCGGACCTTGGCTGCGTTGTAGGCCACGCGGGACATGTCGAGCTTGCTGCCGTCCACCGCGTCAAGGAAGTCCCATTCGAGCCCGGTCTTGCCCATTTCGCCTCCCACCTTGGCCTGGCGCTCCTTGGAGTGCTTCAGGGAGATGACGAGGATTTGCAGTGGGCTTATAGCGTACATTGAAGAGAGATCGACGTCATTAGATTGGAATGGCCTGGCCTACGTGGCGCTCTAGCATGTCCTGGTAGGACTGCTTAAGCCCCTGATCCAAGTCAATTCTAGCGTTCCATCCCACGGCGTTGAGTCTACCGGAGTCCATCAACTTGCGCGGCGCCCCATCCGGCTTGGTGGCGTCAAAAGTAATGCGTCCCTGATACCCCACCACGCGTGCCACCGTGGCGGCCAGTTCGGTAATGGTCACATCGGCGCCATACCCCACGTTGATGTGGCTGAGTTGCGGCTGCACCTGGGATTCGTATTCGCTGACGGACAGGTTCATGACGAAGACGCTGGCAGCGGCCATGTCGTCCACGTAGAGAAACTCACGCCGCGGTGTACCGGTGCCCCAGATGGCAACCTCTGGCGCGTTCGCCACCTTCGCTTCATGAAAGCGGCCCAGCATGGCCGGGATGACGTGACTGTTTTCAGAGTGGTAGTTGTCCCCGGGTCCGTACAGGTTGGTGGGCATCACACTGCGGTAGTCGCGCCCATACTGGCGGTTGTAGCTCTCGCACAGCTTGATGCCGGCAATCTTGGCCACCGCATAGGGTTCGTTGGTGGGTTCGAGCTTGCCCGTCAGCAGGGCGTCTTCCGTCATGGGTTGGGGCGCCAGCATTGGATAGATGCAGCTGGAGCCGAGGAAGAGCAGTTTTTGTACACCATGCACGTGGGCGGCATGGATGACATTGGCCTGCATCATCAAGTTTTGGTAAATGAATTCGGCCGGGTAAGTGTTGTTGGCCAAGATGCCGCCCACCTTGGCGGCGGCCAGGAAAACCTGATCCGGCTTTTCACTGGCAAAGAAGTCGTTGACGGCGCGCTGATCGGTTAGGTCTAGCTCGGCGTGGGTTCGGGCCACGATGCGCTGCGGGTCATGCCCTTGTGCCAGCAGAGTGCGCACGATGGCGCTGCCGACCATGCCGCGATGACCCGCGACAAATATTTTGGCTGCTCGGTCCATCGTATTTATTTCTCCCGCGAAACCGGCACCGTATAACCATGGTGCTTGAGAAGGGCATGTTTCTTAGCGTGCTCCAAATCATGCGCCACCATTTCTTGCACCATCTCGTCCAGGCTGATTTGCGGGATCCAGCCCAGGTCTTGTTTGGCCAGGCTGGGGTCGCCCAGCAAGGTCTCTACCTCGGTCGGGCGGAAATAGTGCGGGTCAACGCGCACAATGACCTCGCCCACCTTCAGCGCCGGGGCCTTGTCGCCCTCAATGGCGCAAACCACAGCGTATTCTTCTACTCCTTGCCCTTCAAAGCGCAGGCTGATGCCTAGCTGGGCGGCAGATTTTGCGATGAACTGGCGCACGCTGTACTGAACACCAGTGGCAATGACGTAATCTTTGGGCGCGTCTTGCTGCAACATCATCCACTGCATACGCACGTAGTCTTTGGCGTGGCCCCAGTCACGCAGGGCATCCATATTGCCCAGATAGAGACAGGTGTCCAACCCTTGGGCGATGTTGGCCAGGGCGCGCGTGATTTTGCGTGTGACGAAGGTTTCGCCACGGCGCGGGCTTTCATGATTAAAGAGAATGCCATTGCAGGCATACAAGCCATAGGCTTCGCGGTAGTTGACCGTGATCCAGTAAGCATAGAGCTTGGCCACGCCGTAGGGGCTGCGGGGATAAAAGGGCGTGGTTTCTTTCTGCGGTATTTCTTGCACCAGACCGTACAACTCGCTGGTACTGGCCTGGTAGTAGCGGGTCTTTTTCTCCAGCCCCAGAATACGGATGGCCTCCAACAAGCGCAGCGGGCCGATGGCATCAACGTCTGCCGTGTATTCCGGGCTCTCAAAGCTCACCGCCACATGGCTTTGCGCGCCCAGGTTGTACACCTCATCGGGCTGCACCTGCTGCACGATGCGCATCAGGTTGCTGCTGTCCGTCAGGTCACCATAGTGGAGCACAAAGTTGCGTTGGTTGACATGCGGGTCTTGGTACAGGTGGTCCACGCGCTCGGTGTTGAACGAGCTGGCGCGGCGCTTGATGCCGTGCACCATATAGCCTTTTTCAAGCAGAAATTCGGCTAGGTAGGAGCCATCTTGGCCGGTAATGCCGGTGATAAGAGCTACTTTGGGTGTGCTTTTCATGTGTTATTAAAATGCGTGCAATCTTCATTTGCAGACCGTTAGTTTAGCGGTACGGCATGGCACTCACTCCCCCAGTCAATCAACTGCCTGACTGAAGCTGCTGTAGTGTAGGGACTGGCCTGACCGCTATCGGGTAGGCCATCAGTTCGCCATCGGTCAAACAGCTGCACTATTGAATCGGCAAATGCATTTAGGGCACCCTCACGCCCATGCCTCTGGGTAATAGTCACTACCACGTCATGCCCCTGCACGCGCAGCATTTCAGCCATCTGAGAATTACAGTGAACGATGGCCAGTATCGGGCGCTGCATCCACAGATATTCGTAGAGTTTGGAGGGGATGTACTCGGCGCAAATGGGCTCCTCACCATGCAGCAGCAGCAGCACATCGACCGCTCTCATGCGTTGCAAAATCTGTTCGCGTCCGCTCAAACCCGTTTGTTGATCCGCTTCAATTCGGCCAAAGTGGCGTACACGCTCGCACACCGGTGAGCCGGCCAGCAAGCCGGACGAAACACTGTCCAGCGGGCCACCATACACTTGCAATTCGATTGCTGCCACCAACTCGGGACGGCTCTGTTGCAACTGCTCCAGCGCGCTGATGATGGGCCCAAGATTTCTTGTGGTGGAGAGTGATCCGAAATGTCCGATGATGAATTTCGGCCCTGGCTGATAGGGTGGCAAAGTCTTAAATGGAGCGTCAATCCCCGGCAACATCATCTTGCCGCGTTCGCCCAGTTGGGGATGACGTTGGCGGGCACTTGCCAAGGCTTGTTCGGTGAACCAGATCGCAACATCAGCATCGGTGCAAATCTGCTGCTCGATTTTTGCCTGCATCTTCTGGTGGGCTGTGTGTGGTGTGGTACCAGGCACGACCATCGGGTCATGCACCTCGGCCAACCAGGGTACGCCAATTGCCCGTTTCAGGGAACGACCTGCCACGTGAGCCGAAAAAGCGCCACCCGTGGAGTAAATTAGGTCAAACGGTTGTTGCCGTGACAATGACCAGCCTTTGAAAAAAGCACTGATCCACCAAGACCAGGAGCTCTCCACCGGTCGTAGAAGTTTTTCAACGATCAGTCCCGGTAGTAATGCCAGCGTGGCCACTACCATCAGGCTGCGGTACATCAGCCCTTTGCCGAAGCGCCTGCGCAGCACATGCCGCAATTCGAAGCGCAAGCCCGCAGGTCCGGCAGGCCAGATCTGGTGGTGCTCCACCTCGGTATCGTGCGTCCCGGAAACTCCACTCAGGACGACGACCTCAATCCCGGCTCGCCGCAAATGTGGGATTTTGTCGGTGATGGTCTGGCTGGCGGCCCGTCCATCCATATTGAAGGCATGGGCCAGAATCAACCAGCGCTCTCGTGGTTTTTGTTGCGACATCAAACCGTCTTGGTCCGCCCGTAACTGTCTTCAAACCGCACAATGTCATCTTCACCGAGATAACTACCGGATTGCACTTCGATGATTTCTAGCGGGATGGTTCCGGGGTTGGCTAATCGGTGGACTTCGCCCAAGGGGATGTAAGTCGATTGGTTTTCCGTGAGCAAGACCACTTTGTCGCCGCAGGTCACCTCAGCAGTTCCCTTCACCACGACCCAATGCTCGGCGCGGTGGTGGTGCTTTTGCAGGCTCAAGGTGGCACCAGGCTTGACATTGATGCGTTTGACTTTGAAACGGGCTGATTCGTCAATGCTGTCGTACCAACCCCAAGGGCGGTGGACTTTACGGTGCAGCGTCAATTCTTCGCGTTTCTTCGCTTCCATCTGAGTCACCAGTTTCTTCACATGCTGGCTTTGGCTGCGCTCAGCGACCAAGACCGCATCAGCCGTTTCGACAATCACGAGGTTGTTGACACCGACCGCGCCGACCAAGCGACTGCTGGCATGAATCAACGTGTTGCGGGTATCTGCCAACAGCGCATCACCTTGCACCACATTGCCCTGCTCATCGGCTTGGTTCATCGCCCAAACCGCATCCCAAGCGCCTAAATCGCTCCAGCCAGCGTCCAGCGGCACCATTTGAATCGGGAATACCGAACCTGGGCACTGCTCCATGACCGCATAATCTACCGATTCACTCGGAACGGCGGCAAAAGCGCAGGGGTCGGGACGGATGAACGTCGCATCAGCCGTTTTTCCAGCCCAGGCTTTTTGAGTTGCCCGTGCCATCTCGGGACGAAATTGCGACAAGGCTTTGAGCCAGCTACTGGCGCGCAGCACGAACATGCCGGCATTCCAGTAATAGCCACCTTGCTCTAGGTAACGTTGGGCAGTTTCAAGGTCGGGTTTTTCGGCAAACGTGCCGACATTAAAGCTTGGGCCATCGGCCTTGATGTAGCCATAACCAGTTTCGGGATTGACCGGCGTGATCCCAAGAATCACGATGCGCCCGTCCGCAGCGGCGCGCACGCTTTGCTGTAAGGCTTCAGTAAACGCAGCCCCATTCTTCACAGTTTGGTCAGCCGGCGTCACGACAAGAATCGGGTCATCTCCATCGGCAGTGGCTTGTAGCGCGGCCAACGTGAGCGCAGGTGCAGTGTTGCGTCCCATAGGTTCGAGCAGCAAGGTGGCTGACACGGTCTTGAGTTCACGCAATTGATCGAGTACCAAGAACCGATGCTCTTCATTGGTCACCACCAGGGTTTCGCCTACTTGAATATCCGGTGCTGCCAGCCCATTGACACGCTCGACTGCTTGCTGGAACAGGCTGGTCGTACCTGAGAGCACTAGAAACTGTTTTGGGAAACCCGCACGGGACAGCGGCCAGAGCCGAGTGCCTGATCCACCGCAAAGAATGACCGGAACGATGTGATTTTTTTTCATGATTTTTGAGCGTCTCATCACACTGCAGTGAGCGCGGCTGCCTGCTGGTACAGGGCCTCGTATTGTAGGGCGGCACTTTCCCATGAATGCGCTTGGGCAAACAACAAACCCTGTTGGCTCAACTGCGTGTCCAGTTCGGGTTGCTCCAGCACGGCACGCAGCCGGTCCGACAGCTGATTGGGATCCTGCGGGTCTTGCAGCAGCAAGGCATGGCGGCCATCGGTCAATTGCTGCGATATCCCGCAATATGCTGGTCCACTGACGACCACCGGCAAACCATGGGCCATGGCTTCAAGCACCACCATGGCAAAACTATCCTCCAACGTGGGATGAGCCAGGCAATCGGCGGCACAGTAAGCCACGCAGAGATTTGTAAGCGGCCCCAAAAACCGCACCCGCTGGCTCAGCCCCAGTCTTTTAGCTTGTTGAGCATATTTCGCCATCTGTTCGGTGTTGCCTGCAATCAGCAGACTGACATTCAGCGGCAACAAGCACATTGCCTGCAACAAAGTGTCCAGACCTTTACGCCTGTAATCATTGGCAACAAAAAGCACTAGCCTCTGCTGGCCTAGGCCGGATAGACCGAGCTGCTGATGCGCCGCTACGCGGGTAGGCTGGTGCAGAGCCACAGAGGTACCAGGAGTGATGACCGAAAGCCCTGCTGCACTGGGTGGATAGGTCTTTGCACATTGGGCGCCAAGGCTCTGAGATGTAGCCACTATTTTTCTGTTCGACTTGAACTTGAAGCGAGCAGCCTCAAGCCAGACATAGGTCAGCAAGCGCGGGCTTAGAGCCACTTTGATCCACTGCCACACAAGCCCAACCGAGTCATGCCCGACAAACAGGTTCAGACGTATCGGTTTGACATGAATGGTCTGGATCTGTCCATGCCAGGTATTCTCGTGTGAATGCACCACATCAAAACCACGCCGGGTCTTGATCCAGGTGGCTAATGCAAACAGCAGTTGATTAAGCCAGCGCGGTTTACGGCTCAAACAAAACACGCGGTGGTAGGTCGCCCCGGTCACTGGACGGTTTGTCTCTTGGCAAAACACATGGATATCGTGGCGCTCAATGAGTTCCTGCACCATGGCAACCGCATAGCTCTCGGCACCACCGCCCGTCTTGGAAAAAACCCGAGTAATGACAGCAATGCGCATGACGCTACAACAACACAATATCGTATTGTTCCTGGCCCATGGCGCTTTCGCTTTGCAAGGACACAGGTTTACCGATGAACTCACTTAGTCCCGCCAGGTGTTGACTTTCTTCGTCAAGGAACAACTCGATGACTTTGGGTGAGGCCACAATGCGGAACTCTCGCGGGTTGAACTGGCGGGCTTCCCGCAAAATCTCCCGAAATATGTCGAAAGTCACGCTGCGTGCTGTCTTGACACTGCCTTTGCCCTCGCAACTCGGACAGGGCTCGCACAACATATGAGCCAGTGATTCTCGGGTTCTTTTGCGCGTCAGCTCGACCAGACCCAATTGCGAGAAGCCACCCATCATGGTCTTGACCTTGTCGCGTGACAGCTGTTTGCGAAACTCGTCCAACACCGCTTCCCTGTGATCCGTTCGCACCATGTCGATGAAATCAGCAATGATGATTCCGCCCAGGTTACGCAGTCGCAACTGCCGTGCGATGGCCTGCGCGGCTTCCAGATTGGTCTTGAAAATCGTGTCGTCAAAATTGCGTGCGCCAACAAAACCACCGGTATTGACATCGATGGTGGTCAGCGCTTCGGTCTGGTCAACGATCAAATAACCGCCGGACTTGAGATCGACCCGACGGCTCAGGGCCTTGCTAATTTCTTCATCAATGCCAAACAGGTCAAAAATCGGCCGCTCACCTTTGTAGTGCTGCAATTTTTCAGTCGCCGCAGGCATGAACTCCAAGCCAAAATTTCGCAATGACTCGAACTGTTCCTTGGAGTCGACCTTGATGCTCTGGGTAGAGTCGCCCACCAAATCGCGCAAGACTCGTTGGATCAGGCTCAAGTCCTGCTGCAGCAGCGAAGTTGATGGCAAGCGCTGTGACGCTTGTTTGATACGCGCCCAGGCCTTGCGCAAATAGGCGATATCGTCCGCCAGTTCGGCTTCACTGGCGTCCTCACCATTGGTGCGAAGAATAAAACCGCCGCCCTCTTTTTCGGTCAAGCGCAGCAAACGGTTGCGCAACTCATTGCGCTGTTCGAGTGGGATTTTTTGTGAGACACCAACATGGTCGTCTTGCGGCAGAAACACCAGCAAGCGGCCCGCGATACTGATCTGGGTTGACAGGCGTGCGCCTTTGGTACCGATCGGGTCTTTGATGACTTGCACCATCAAGGTCTGGCCCTCGAACACCTGTTTTTCAATTCCGATTTGTGCTTGCGTGCTACGCGCCTGGCTCAATGACTCGCCCTCAGGCGTACGTTGCCAGACATCAGCCACATGTAAAAACGCAGCACGCTCCAGACCGATATCAATAAATGCCGACTGCATGCCGGGCAAGACTCGCGCAATTTTGCCCAGGTAAATATTGCCGACCAGCCCGCGTTCATGGGCGCGCTCAATATGGAGCTCCTGCACTACGGCGTTCTCCACCAGCGCGACCCGAGTTTCCTGCGGTGACCAGTTGATCAAAATATCTTGGTTCATCTGCGTGTTTTGTTGTAGGGGAGTCAAAGCAGCGCGCTATGAACCAGCCCGCAACATGCCGAAACTGCGTAATAACTGCGCAGTTTCAAACATGGGCAAGCCCATGATGCCAGAGTAAGAGCCGCTAATATGGGAAATGAACGCCGCCGCCCTGCCCTGCACGGCGTAGGCTCCGGCTTTGCCCAAGGGTTCTCCGCTGGCAACATAGGCACTGATCTGGCGCGCTGTGAGCGGGGCAAAAGTCACTCGCGAGGTGCTGACAAGTTGTTGCCGTTTGCGCGCAGTCCCCAGCGCCACTGCGGTCAGCACACGATGCCTATGACCGCCAAGCTCTGCCAGCATGGTTTTGGCCTCGACTGCATCAGCGGGTTTGCCATAGATTTTTCGACCCAGGGCAACCGTTGTATCCGAGCACATGATCGGCGCGGCCGGCAAGCCACGGCGTTTCAAGCGCACCAACGCAGCGTCCAGCTTGAGTTGCGTCACCCGTTGCACATAAGCCAGTGGGGACTCTGCTGGCACTATTTGTTCCAGACTTTCGGCATCTTCATCCGCCTCAGGCAACAACAATTCATAGCGAACACCGAGTTGCTCCAACAACTGACGCCGGCGCGGGCTTTGCGAGGCCAGGTAAATCAATTTACTCACGGTGGTAGGGGTGGTTGGCGTTGATGGACCAAGCGCGGTAAAGCTGCTCGATCAGCAGCACGCGGGCGAAAGCGTGGGGCAAGGTCAGGTCGGACAAACGAATACGCTCGTGAGCGGCCTGCCTCAATCCGGGATCGAGTCCATCGGGGCCACCGATGAGCAGCGCCACATCATCGCCCTCGAGCTGCCAGTGCCGCAACTTGCTTGCCAAGGCTTGGGTGGTCAGGGCGCTGCCGCGTTCGTCCAGCGCCACGATGCGGGCACCTTTGGGGATCGCGGTTTCAATTCGGCCGCGTTCAGCTGCGTATAGGGTTTCCAGCGTCTTGGAACCCCGCGGCTCAGTTTTCACCGCTTTGAGTTCAACCTTCAACTCAGGCGGAAAGCGTTTGGCGTAGTCGTCCCAAGCGGTTTGGGCCCAGTCTGGAATCCGCTGACCCACCGCGACGATCAGCAGTTTCATTGCGCTGGGTCAGGCCTTGGGCTTGGTTTTACGGGCGGCTTGGGGCTTGGCTGTGACCGCAGATTTTCCCGCAGCTTTGGCCGTTGTTTTAGCAGCTACTTTTTTAATTTGCGCCTTGCTGGGGAAAGCTTCCATCACACCGGTTTTGGCTGCGCTGGAGCGTTTCAGACTGGTTGTTGGTTTGTCTGTTTTGGCCGCAGGCTTGACTGCAACTTTGACGACAGGCTTGTCAGCGCCAAATTTCAACCGCACCGGCTTGTCACCCCAGAGCTCTTCCAAGTGGTAGTACTGGCGAATGCTGGGTTGCATGATGTGGACCACCGCTTGACCACAATCCACAATGATCCATTCGCCGTTTTCTTCGCCTTCGCTACGCGGTTTTGGAAAACCCGCATCACGTACTGCATCGCGCACGCTGGCGGCCAAGGCCTTGGTTTGCCGATTCGAAGTGCCCGAGGCAATGATGACTCGCTCAAACAAAGCACTCAGGTGCTCCGTGTTGAACACCAGGATGTCCTGGGCCTTCACATCCTCCAGGGCATCAACAATGGTGCGTTGAAGTTTTTGGGTGGCTTTGGAAGCAGCGGAGTCTGTAGTCATCAAATGGTCTGGTAAAGGTGGTGGTGGTCAATATACTTCGCAACCGATTCGCTTACCAGGGGGACAATACCCTGATGCGCCGCGCGACGCAACCTGATTTCAGTGGCGCTGATGGGCAATGCGGACATTTTCAACTGTCGAAAACGTGATTGCAGCTCTTTCGGAGGACAAAATGGCAAGGTGTAGCCTGTCAAATCTTCTCTTTCAGCTACGCAAATTATAGCAAGTTGGGGCAGTAGTCCACCTTCGTGCCAGCTGGACAACGCTCGCGCCTGATCGGCCCCAATCACCAGGAACAACTCAGCACCGGGCAGTTCGGCCTGGATCTCGCGCAAAGTATCTACCGTGTAACTGGGGCCGGAGCGCAAGATTTCACGCTTGTCCAGAACGAACTTGGGCTCAGATGAAAAAGCCAGCTCGACCATCGCCTGCCTGTGAAAGGCTGGACTCAAGGGCCTTGATTTGTGCCAAGCCTGACCCGTGGGCAATACCCTGACTTCATCGAGTGCTAGCTGCTCGACTGCAACGCGCAGCAAAGCCAGATGCGCCTGATGCGGTGGATCAAAGGCACCGCCGAAGACACCGATGCGGCGTGGTTTCACGCTCAAATCCACTCCCGACGGATGAGAAATTTTTCAAGCAACTCAGCTTCCGCTGATCCGGTAGCCGCAACCGATTGGTAGGACCAACTGGCCAAGGGTGGCATGGATAACAAAATCGACTCGGTGCGCCCACCCGACTGCAAACCAAAATGGGTGCCACGGTCCCACACCAGGTTGAACTCGACGTAGCGCCCACGCCGATAGAGTTGGAATTCACGCTCACGTGCGCCATAGGCCATGTCCTTGCGGCGTTGCACAATCGGCAAATAAGCTCCCAACAAAGCGTCACCGACCGAACGCAGCATGGCAAAACCAGACGCAAAACCCAACTCGGAAAAATCATCAAAGAAAATTCCCCCAACACCACGTTGCTCCTTGCGGTGCTTGAGGTAGAAGTACTCGTCGCACCAGGTCTTGAAGCGTGGGTATTTGTCAGCGCCAAAACCCTCCAAGGCTGCTTTACAGGTCGCATGGAAATGTTGCGCGTCTTCCTCAAAACCGTAGCAGGGCGTCAAATCCATGCCGCCGCCGAACCAGCACACGGATGTCCCGTCACTGGCCTGGGCTGACAACATGCGCACATTCATGTGAACGATGGGCACATACGGGTTACGCGGGTGAAACACCAATGACACACCCATGGCTTCAAAAGGGGCGCCGCTGAGCTCGGGTCGATGTTGGGTGGCCGAAGGAGGCAAACGTGTTCCGCTCACATGGGAAAAACCACAGCCAGCGCGCTCGAAAACCGTACCGCCTTCAAGAATCTGCGTGATCCCCTGGCCCTGCAAAGGTTCGCCGGCCTCCTTGGTCCAAGCATCGCTTAAAAAAGATCCGCCGTCGATCTCGGCCATGGCCAAAACGATGTTCGCCTGCAAACCAAGCAGGTAGCTGCGCACCGCTTGGCTATTCGGCAACACCGGCACTGGGGCGTCAACTGCTGTGTTCATGAACCGGCTTTCTTGGTGTCTGGATCCGGACTACCCAACAGCCGAACCGGCGCAGCTTGGCGCGGACGATAAGCCCGAACACCCTCGAACACCTGTTTGATCCGAGCAAAATCATGTTCAGGCTCACCTTTGAGCGCGATAAAGTTTTCAATCGTCACTTCGCGTTTTGCATAGTCCAATTTAACCAAGCACAACGGAACTTGGGCTTGGACGGTTGCTTGGTAAAAACCACTACGCCATCCCGGAGTCGCTTTGCGCGTTCCCTCTGGCGCCACCGCCAGCCAAAAATAGACGCCGCGTGATTTGCAATCGGCAAAATGCTTCACCGTTTGCCCGACCAGACCGTGTGGTGAATTTCGCTCCACCGGAACGCCACCGAGCAAACGTAACCAGCGCCCTAATACAGGCACACTGAATAATTTGTCTTTTGCCCAAAACCGAACTGGCACGCCACTGGCCCATTTAACCAAGACCAGAACGACAAAGTCCCAGTTACTGGTGTGCGGGTAAACAGCAAATACGCCTTGCAACGCTGGTAAGCCATCAAAACGAAGCTGCCAACCCAAGCGGCGCAATACCCAGCGTGCGCAACTGTTTCCTTTGAATTGGATTGCAAAAGGTGGCACAAAATCGCTGGTGATCATGAGGCGCTAGGTTTCAACCCATCAGTGCTTGATGGCCCGGTAGCCAATGTCAGTGCGGTATTGCATGCCGTCGAAGTGAATCCCTTGCAAGTAGTCGTAAGCGCGCTGCTGGGCTTGCTTGACAGTTTCAGCCAAGGCCGTGACGCACAGCACGCGGCCTCCTGTTGTCAGAAGCTGGCCGTCTTGCAGCGCAGTGCCGGCATGAAACACCACGGCATCGTCGGCCTCTTGGGGTAATCCAGTCATGCGGTCGCCTTTGCGCGGCTGCATCGGATAACCGGGGGCCGCCACCACCACGCCCAAAGCACAGCGTCGATCCCAAATTAACTCCACCTGATCCAGGCTGCCATGCGGACCGGGTTCGGTTGCAGACCACAGCACATCGACCAAGTCACTCTTGAGTCGCATCAAAATTGGCTGAGTTTCCGGATCACCCATACGGCAGTTGAACTCCAGGGTTTTGATGGCCCCCAGCTCGTCAATCATCAGCCCTGCGTATAGAAAGCCGGTGTAAGGGATGCCATCTTTTTCCATGCCCTTGATGGTCGGCATGATCACTTCGCGCATGGCACGGGCATGAACTTCGGGCGTCACCACCGGTGCCGGGGAATACGCGCCCATGCCGCCGGTATTGGGGCCAGCGTCACCATCGAGCAGGCGTTTATGGTCTTGGCTGGTGGCCAAGGGGAGAACATTTTTGCCATCGCACAGCACAATGAAGCTGGCTTCTTCGCCCATCAGGAATTCTTCGATCACCACCCGAGCGCCGCCCATGTTGTGGCTCACGCCCAGGGCGTTATCCAGCAGCATAAAGTCAATCGCTTCGTGTGCCTCGTTCAAAGTCATGGCCACCACCACCCCTTTGCCAGCGGCCAGGCCATCGGCCTTGACCACAATCGGCGCACCCATTTGATCCACATAGGCATGGGCCAGCGCAGCATCCGTGAAGCTGTCGTAGGCCGCTGTCGGAATGCCGTGGCGCTGCATGAAAGCTTTGGAAAAAGCTTTGGAACTCTCCAATTGGGCCGCCGCCCGGGTTGGACCGAAAATTCGCAGGCCATGGGCTCGGAATTCATCGACGACACCAGCGGCCAAAGGCGCTTCGGGCCCCACCACAGTCAAAGCAATTTTGTTGACTTGGGCCCAAGCCCGCAATTCTTTAACGTCGGAGATCGGCAAATTTTCGAGAAAATCATGGGTTGCCGTACCCCCGTTACCGGGTGCGACATAGACTTTTTGGACCTTGCTGGACTGAGCCAGTTTCCATGCCATCGCGTGTTCTCGGCCACCGCCGCCAATCACCAGTATTTTCATAACGCAGCGTTGTGGTAGATCGCCTGGACATCGTCCAAGTCCTCCAGCACATCCAGTAGTTTTTGCATTTTTAATGCGTCCTCGCCTTGAATTTCAATGGTGTTTTCGGCACGCATCGTGACCTCGGCCATTTCCGGCTTTAAACCTGCAGCTTGCAGCGCGTTCTTCACTGCTTCAAAATCAGCAACACTGGTCAACACCTCGATCGTTCCCTCTTCGTCGGTGATCACATCTTCTGCCCCAGCGTCTAGCGCCAGATCCATCAGTTTGTCCTCATCGGTCCCGGGCGCAAAAATCAACTGGCCACAGTGCTTGAACTGAAACACCACCGATCCTTCGGTTCCCATATTGCCACCGTTCTTACTGAAAGCGTGGCGGACTTCAGCCACAGTTCGAACTCGGTTATCGGTCATGGTATCAACCAAAATAGCTGCACCGCCAATGCCATAACCCTCATAACGAATTTCTTCGTAATTCACACCTTCGAGGTTGCCCGTGGCTTTGTCGATATTACGTTTCACCGTATCGGCCGGCAAATTGGCGGCCTTGGCTTTTTCAACCGCCAATCGCAGTCGCGGATTGGCACCGATATCGCCTCCGCCAGTGCGAGCCGCCACCATGATTTCACGAATCACGCGGGTCCACACTTTGCCCCGCTTCTCATCTTGCCGACCTTTGCGGTGTTGAATATTGGCCCATTTACTGTGTCCAGCCACCTTAAGTCCTTCAATTTCGTTAAGCTACGACCCGAATTGTACGTTTGCAAACGGCCCCGACTCCCTCACACGATTTAGCCGTTAAAGACGACGTGCTGACCTCACCCCGGGCAGTTCAGCTACCAGGGACAGAACTTTGGACAATCTGGCCGAGTCATTCAATTCGACCGTGAACGTCATCCAAAGATTGCTCTTGATGGAACGGGTCTGAACTCCAGTCACATTCATTTTTTCTTTAGAAATGAGTTCGGAAATGTCCCTTATCAACGCGGGTCGCTCGTGGGCCTGGACCAGCAGGTCCACCGGATACAACAGCGGCCGATGCGACTGCGGCAAGCCCCATTGAACATCAATCAGGCGCTCGCTATTTTTGGCCACCATTTCCCGCAAATTGGAACAATCCCGGCGATGCACGCTCACACCTTTACCCCGCGTTACAAACCCACAAATCGGGTCGGGTGGAGCGGGCTTGCAGCATTTCGCCATTTGGGTCAACAAAGAATCCACCCCGACCACCAGCACAGCGCCGCGGGCCGAGGGGTCGCGTTGACTGGGTTTTTTTAGCGCAACAAAATCTTGCGCTGGAACAGCGGGTTCCGCCGGACGCAGCATTTGCTCAATGGTGCGAACCGAGAATTCGTCTTTGCCGACCAGCTCAAACAGGGATTCAGCCGACTTGAACCCCAACCCAGCTGCCAAATCGTCAAGCTTGACTGAAGTTTTACCTTCGCGTTGCAGCATTTTTTCCACGGCCTCACGCCCCCGTGCCACAGTCTCGTGCATGGCCAATGCATTGAACCAGGCCCGTACCTTGGAACGCGCCCGGTGACTGACCAGAAAGCCGAGCTCGGGATTGAGCCAATCGCGCGATGGGCCGCCTTCCTTGACCGCGCTAATCTCTACTGTCTGACCGTTTTTCAGAGGGGTATTGAGTGGGACCATCTGGCCATCGACCCGTGCACCACGGCAGCGATGTCCCAAGGTGGTGTGCACGCTGTAAGCAAAATCAACCGCAGTCGCGCCCTGCGCCAACTCCACAATGGCCGCATCTGGCGTCAACACATAAATCAAATCATCGAGTACGCCTGCACCATGGCGGGTCACCGACAAATCACGCTCCCAGGCCAACAATTGCCGCAACACCGCGATCTTGGCGTCGTAGTCACTGCTGGCACTAACGCCCGAATAACCTTTTACCCCAGCTTCCTTGTAGGCCCAGTGGGCAGCCACCCCGTGCTCAGCGTGTTCGTGCATGGCTTGGGTTCGAATTTGTATTTCTATGGGTTTTCCCAATCGATCACGAACAATCGTGTGCAGCGATTGGTAACCGTTAGTCTTGGGCTTGGCGATGTAATCATCAAACTCCTTGGTGATTGGCTGAAACTGGCTATGAACCCAACTCAAGGCTGCGTAGCAATCGGGGATCGATGGCACTACGATACGCAAAGCTCGAATGTCATAGACCTGATCGAAGCCCAGTGACTTGCCTCGCATTTTTTTAACAATGCTGTAGATGTGTTTGGGGCGACCTTGCACTGTTGAACGGATGCCTTGCTCCAGCAATTCGAGTTCAAGTCGTTGTCGCAACTGTTCGACCCCTGCCTCACGCTCGGTTCTCTTTTCGTCAAGCAGGCCTGCCACATCGCGGTAAGTCTCGGGCTCTAGAAACCGAAAAGCCAGATCCTCCATTTCCCATTTGATGTCACGAATCCCCAGCCGGTTCGCCAAAGGTGCAAAAACCTGTAGCGATTCAAGTGCCAACGCGGTGGTGTCACTCCGTTTGTTGGCCGTGCAGTAGCGCAGCGTTTGTAGCCGAGATGCCAAGCGTAACAAAACCACCCGCAGATCACGTGAAAAAGCCAACAGCATTTTCCGAACATTCTCGGTTTGTGATGCTGCGCTTTGCGCCATCGGCATGGCGCCATGGTCCTGACCGCTCCGGGCCGATCTGGCCTGGCGTTGCACCCGAACCAGCTTGGTGGTCTCTACGGCGAGCGCTGCATAATTTTCGCCAAAAGCCTTGGCAATCACCTCCTGTGGATTTTTCAAATGGTCACAGGTATAGACCAAGTAGCTCGCCGCCTGCATGGCTTGTGAACCACCTATGGTCTTGAGAATGGCAGCCACCGCATCGGCATGGGCCAAAGTGTTTTCACCGGTATCGAGCGTTTCGCCGCCAATCAAAGGTTGGGCAAAAGAGCGCGCCTGCACCAAGGCATCGGCCAATTCAGGCAGGCTCTCCTCAGCGACCTGTATCAATTCAGACCGAGGTAAACCTGGGACGGGCTCGATGCTTCGTGTTTTCATGCGACTGCTCGGATGTCCTGGGGCGCCAACAAAAATGACTTGATCACCTGGCGTTGCTGCGCAGACACCAAAGTCGGTGCATGTCCAACGCCCCCAAATTCGACCAGTTGTGCCTTGGGGCCGCGCCGAGTCATTTCAAGCGCCGTAGCCGACGACAAGAAATCAGACTCAGCACCGTGAATCAACAAAGTTTCAGCCGAAATATTGTCATAAAAATGCCACAGGCTGGCCTCGCTGCGAGCAGCCGACTCGGGCGTGATCGCATGAAACGGCAGCGCAATGGCGGGATCGTAATTCAGTGTCAATGCCGCCGTTCCATCGCCCACGGGTTTGACCATGGGTCGCGATAACGCAAGCCATTGCGCGGGACTGTGGGGGCCGAAACTGCTCGAGGTTTGCCATAAAGCACCGGCGGCCTGTTGCACGGAGTCAAAGCGCGAGCTTTGACCCAAACTCGATCCAATCCGTTGCAAGGCCTGCCATTGCATGGTTGGGCCGACATCGTTGAGAACCAAGCGACGCACGGCAACCGGCAGCAGGGGCTCGTCAGCTCCGCACAGGACCATGGCGATCAGTCCACCCATGCTGGTTCCAACCCAATCCAACGTGGATGGCTGAAGCTGCTTCAACAACAAGCGAATGTCCGATGCATACTGCGTAATCTGGTAGGACTGGGGAGTTTTCAACCACTCGCTTTGGCCCCGGCCCACAACATCGGGGCAAATTACCCGGAACTCAGTACACAGGTCTTGCGCTAATTCATCAAAGTCTCGGCCTTGGCGTGTCAGTCCGTGGACGCACAGCACGACATGGTCGTTTTCGGGGTCACCCCATTGCCAATAGGCCATGCGGTGCGTACCGTCGATGTCGGGGCAGCTAAGGGTATGCAGCGTGGGTTCAGACATGATGAGGTCAATGATTGGATAATGCCATTTAATCACGAACCCTCATTAGAAAGACACCATGCTCCACGGAAAAAATGCGCTCATCACCGGCTCGACCAGCGGCATCGGACTGGGCATTGCCAAAGCCTTGGCAAAGCAAGGCGCCAACATCATGCTCAATGGTTTTGGCGACAGCGCTGGCCCCATGGCTCAGGTCGAAGCTTTGGGTGTCAAAGCGCTGCACCACCCTGCAGACATGAGTCGTGCCGAAGAAATTAGCGCGATGATGGACTACACCGCAAAAAAACTGGGGCGAGTCGACATCCTGATCAACAACGCAGGGATTCAGCATGTGGCGCGGATCGAGAGTTTCCCGCCCCTTCAATGGGATGCCATCATCGCCATCAACCTGTCGAGCGCTTTTCACACTACACGCCTGGCCTTGCCTGCCATGCAGGCCGCCAACTGGGGCCGCATTATCAACATTGCATCGACCCACGGTCTGGTGGGTTCGATCGAGAAATCAGCTTATGTGGCGGCCAAACATGGCATCGTTGGACTGACCAAGGTCACTGCGCTGGAAAATGCCACCAGCGGCGTGACTTGCAACGCCATTTGTCCGGGCTGGGTGCTCACACCGCTGGTGCAAAAACAAGTGGATGCCAAGGCCACAGCCCTGGGAATTTCCAATGACCAAGCTTCCAGCCTGTTGCTTGGAGAAAAATCACCCTCACTGCAATTCACTTCACCCGAAGAGTTGGGTGAGCTGGCCGTGTTTCTCTGTTCATCCGCTGCCAATAACGTGCGCGGCGCGGCTTGGAACATGGACGGCGGTTGGCTAGCCCAGTAAGGCAGCAGCGCAGCAAGGGTTTTTACCGGCAAGAAAGCTGGGGGATTCCAATCTGGAGTGACCACGGCTGCGGCACAATCCATACTTGAATTCACATCAACCTCTCTGGAGATCCGCATGCTGTGGCTTAAAAAAACCTTGCTTCTTTCCCTGCTGGCTTTTGCCGGGGCAGCCTGCGCTCAGTGGCCCAATCAGCCGATCAAAATCATCAATCCGTTCCCGCCCGGCGGGACGGTTGATCAGATTGCCCGTTTGCTGCAGCCGCATTTGCAACAAGCGTTGGGCCAAGCCATCATCATCGAGAACCGGATCGGTGCCTCAGGTTCCATCGGCACAGCTGCTGCGGCCAAAGCCGCCCCGGATGGCAACAACTGGGTCTTTGTTTTCGACACCCATGGTGTCAACCCCAGCCTGATCCCCAACCTGCCGTTTGACACGCTCAAGGATTTGACGCCCGTGATGCTGATTGGCAAAGGCGCCATGGTCGTCACAGCGCACGCCAGCACACCTTACAAAACATTTAGCGAAATGCTGCAAGCTGCCCGAACCAAACCCGGTGCCATCAGCTACGGAACCATAGGTTCGGGCAGCTTGGCGCACTTGGCGATGACCGCCATGGCGAACCAATACAAGGTTGACTGGACTCACATTCCCTACAAAGGCGGGGGACCGCTAGCGGTTGACGGTGTGGCCGGTCACATTCCTGTCACCATGGCCACCTATGCGCTGTGGGCACCTCATTTAACCAGCGGAAAATTGCGGGCCCTGGCAGTTACTTCTCCGCGCCGCATGGCGCAGCTGCCCGATGTGCCGACCGTCGCAGAGCAAGGTTTGGCCGGTTTCGAAGCCGAAGCCTGGTGGGGCGTTCTCGGTCCAGCCGGGGTCTCTAGCGAAATCGTTGCACGCATGAACTTGGAATTGGCCAAAATCCTCAAAATTCCTGCCGTCCAGGAGCGTTTGATTCAAATGGGTGTTCTGGTGACTGCCTCCTCGCCCGAGGACTTTGCCAAATTCATTCAAAAGGAAGTCGAAATGTGGGGCAAGGTGGTGCGCGAGAACAATATCAAGGCTGGGGCTTGAGAATGTCGAAAGCAGCTTTCAAGCGTTTTTCGTAAGCAGCGCGTTCCTTGGTCGCCAAGTCAGCCGGCCAATCCATGAAACCTGCCCCCGCTTTCATTCCGGTTTTACCCTGGGCAATGATGTCTGCCACACAATCGGCCAGCACATGGGTGTTGGACAAGGTGGGATAGATTTCGGTGGCTGCTCGGGCCATGCTGTCCCAACCGGAAATTTCTTTCTGCAACACCGGGCCGGCGGCTGCGTAACGAAACCCAAAACTGTAGCGAACCGCGGTATCGACGTCCGCTGGTGACGCAATCCCGCTGTCGATCAACGACAAGGCTTCGCGCATCAACGCATGCTGAATTCGATTTGCCAAAAAACCCGGGATGTCCTTTCGAACCAGCACCGGTTTTTTGCCTGCTCGGCGGTACAGCTCACACACCGTCTCGGCCATTGCGGCGTCTGAATCCTCCCCTAAGGCGATTTCAACCAGGGGAACCAAGTGCGCCGGCATGAAGTAATGGGCATTGAACATACGGCGCCGTGTGGCCAAGCCCTGGGCCATGCGCGTAATCGGAAAGCCCGAACTGTTGCTGCCAATGGCGATGTCAGCTGGAACCCGTCGATCAAGATCAGCGAACAACTTTTGCTTCAGATCGAAGTCTTCCGCAATCGTCTCGATCACCCAGACCACACCCTGCCAATCATTCCAGCTGTCAATCAAACCAATACCCGCAGAGACCTGCTTGCGCGCCGCGCCCGCAGCCAGACCAAGGGCGACATGATCGGCCTGATTCAGCACCTCCTGAGCCTTGTCTAACGACCGCCCCAAAAACACCACATCAAAACCCGCATCCATAAACCCCGCACCTATGCCAACGGCCATGGTTCCGGTTCCGATCACGACTATTTTTTCCACAATTATTTTCCTGTGTTGGCGCCGCATTGGGCTTGATGCAGCCGAGTTTATCGTCATGCTACATTTCAAAATTTCAACTGTTGGTTCGCCGACTGTGCATAACCCGAGGACAAATCAATGGCCCTACTTGGCACCGCAGCCATGCTGCTTTGGTACAACATTATTGAGGAACAAATCGCTGAGCACGACGACTGGCATACGCGTGAGCATTTCCCGGAAAGACTTGGAATTCCAGGATTCAAGCGCGCACAACGCTGGGTATCGAATTCGGGGCAGCGACGGTACTTCGTGATGTATGAGGTATCTGACATTGATGTCTTGTCATCGGCGCCTTACCTGGAGCGACTCAATCATCCAAGCCCCTGGACCAGTCAGACGATGTCCTATTTTCGGGGCATGACACGGGGTTTTTGTCAGGTCAAACAAAGTCATGGAACGGTTCTCGGGACGACCGCCCTTGTGGTTCGGTTCAGCCCCGGCCCCGGACGAGAAAACCAGTTGCAGCAATGGCTGGTTAACGACTTCATCCCTGACATCTTGCAGCGCAAGGGTTTTTGCAACGCGTCCCTCTTTCAATCTGATGGTGCACCAGCGATGACGGCGGAACAAAGCATTCGTGGCCGTGATGCTAGCGTAGATTGGGTGTTACTTGTCACCAGTTATTGTGTTGATAGTGCCAACAACTTGTCCCGTGCCGAGCTGAGCGGCGAAGCCCTGATGAGCCACGGTGCAGACACCGGGGTGATTTCAGATGTTTATCAGTTGGCCTGCTCGTCCACTGAACCCGCAATACTCAAGGGTTCTTCTTAACGATTGCTCGCAAATACAAGGATCCACTACTCAGCCTTGACGTTGGCTTCTTTCACCACCTTGCCCCACTTGGCCGCATCGGTCTTGATTTTTTCCACTGTTTGCACGGGCGTCAAAATTTCAGTTTCGCAACCAGTCGCATTCAATTGATCATTGAGCGCCCTATCTTGGCCCGCTTTTAACAGTGCCTGCGAAACACGCGTCACCACTTCCTGCGGCAAACCCGTCGGACCGACCAGGCCATACCAAGCGGTCGAATCGAAGCCGCTCAATCCCAACTCGTCCATGGTCGGAACGTCGGGGAACGCTGCCGAGCGCTTGAGGGAGGTTATGGCTAGCGGACGAATTTTTCCACTCTTGATGGCACCGACTGCGGGCCCGAGAGATGAGAACAACATCGGAACCTGATTGCCCATCAAATCCGCCATGGCCGGACCACCACCTTTGTAGGGAATATGCAGCAATTTGGCGCCGCTCACATTCTTGAAATATTCGCCCGACAAGTGATGCGGCCCGCCAACACCCGAAGTGCCATAGCTCCATTTCCCGGGGTCGGTTTTCGAAAGGGCGACCACATCATTCATATTCTTGAACGGCTGGGACGCATGCACCACCAGCATGCTTCCGCTGCCGCAGACGTGGCCCAGATGCGTGAATGACGTCAGGATGTCATAGCCGACCTTGTTTAAATGCGGCGCAACGGTCAGGGGACCACTATCGGCGTAGTACAGCGTATAGCCATCAGCGGGCGCTTTGGCAATAAATTCCATCGCCACACCCCCAGCATTCCCGGGCTTATATTCAATGACCACAGGTTGACCGAGCAGCGCTTCGAGCACTTTCGAAAGGGGTCGGATACCGGCATCGGCGGCCCCGCCAGGCGCGTAGCCGACAATTACTCGCACCGGTTTATTCGGGTAAGACTGGGCATGGACATTTAAGGCAAACGCTGTCCATACCATCCCCGTTAACAATTTTTTCAACATTTTTGTCGACTCCTTTTACGGCGGTTCATGTCAGATTTTGACTTGCGCAAGGTAGCAAGTATTTTGCAACCCAATAGTCAAGTCAGCGCTTCAAGCTGCCATCCTCGCCCAGTCAAGAAGTTTGACCATTGGCGTTAACCCTCGCGAATCACTGGTCGAGCAACGTTTGGGCTCTCAATGCTCGCTCATTTATAAGTAGAAGTTGTTGATGCAGTCCGATACGGGGTAACGTTCACTGCCCCATGTGAGAGCTTCGTAATCCCTGAACTGGCAACAACTGCCAATACCAGCCCAAGTGGCAATGAAATCGCAGCACGTGGTTTAATTTTTGACCCGACGCAGAAGGCAATATTTCAATCAACCCCATGGACAGCCAACAGATGCCTCATGCGAAACATCGCTAGGTCAGGTTCATACAGCAGGTTGGCTTGGTCAGCCAAACGAAAAATGTCACACAAATGCGGAAGGGAACGTGCGCTTTGTTGCCCTCCCACCATCACGAAATGCGATTGATGGCCATTGAGCCAGGCCATAAAAACAACACCGGTTTTGTAAAACTGGGTGGGTGCCTGAAAAATCAGGCGTGACAACGGCAAAGTGGGGGCTAGGATGCGATGAAACTGTGCAACGTGACCCTGGGCCAACTCACCCAGCGCCGCACTGGCCGCAGGGGCAATGGCATCAAAAATTCCCAGCAAGGCATCGCTGTGCCGATGCACTTCCTCTGCGCCCTGCCCGTCGCCCGCAATCAACTCGGCATAGTTGAAGTCATCGCCGGTGTACATCCGAACCCCCGGCGGAAGTTGGCGGCGCAAGCTGATCTCGCGGTTCTTGTCGAGCAAGGAGATCTTAATGCCATCGACCTTGTTGGCATGGGACTGAATCACCCCCAAGGCTGTTGCGCTGGCCGCGTCCAAGTCACTGTTACCCCAGTACCCGGCCAGCGATGGATCAAACATATCACCCAGCCAATGCAAGATGACCGGTTGGCGAACTTGGGAGAGGATGTGGTCATAGACCTTTTCATAGTCAGCCGCTGAGCGCGCCACTTTCACCAACGCACGGCTTGCCATGATGATCAATTGCCCCCCCATGCATTCGATGGCTTCGATTTGTTCGTCGTAGGCTCGAATCACATCATCCAAGCTGTTCACAGTGGGCAAATCGAGGTGGTCGGTCCCACAACCGCTAGCAATTCGGGCACCAGGCACCGTTCTGGCCGCCTGCAAGCTTCGTTGAATCAACTCCCGCGAAGTGGCCCAATCCAAGCCCATGCCGCGTTGAGCCGTATCCATGGCTTCGGCCACGCCCAGACCCAGGGACCACAGGTGGTGGCGGTAAGCCAAGGTGGCCTCCCAATCCAGCCTCGACTTCTTCCAGGGATCGTTGGCAGCCCGGGCATCTGCCACCACATGGGCTGCTGAATAAGCGATCCGATTGAAAGCCAGTACGGGCTTGACCTCCAAAGCCTGCCCTTGCAAACGGTAGGGCTCGAGTTGCCCCCGCCAATTAACGAGCGTGAGTTGGTTCATGGTTATTTTAAGGAGAGGGGCATTGTCCCAATGCGAACATGGCAGAAAAATCGGGCCAAACCGCGCTGGCATATCCCACGGTGTTGAGGCTGTCCAGACGGATTTGACCGGCCTGAATGTTCAAGCGCACAGCGCCATGGCTGCGGGTGTAGAGGTCGGGATGCGCTTGCAGAAATGCCTGCTGCTCATACGCTGGGCGCGAGGCTAACCCATTCACGTAGTGATGGCCGTTGCGCTCCACATGGGTGATGCCAATCAGGTTCACCAGCGCCAGGTCTTGCTGCAGCGACAAGCCGGCTTGCACCGTGAGGTCCTCGCCCGACATGAAAAAACGCTGGGTTCCCTCTTGTGCATTCCATTGCGCGCAACGCGCCGCATTCAACAAAGACCGGTAAACCCCCTTGCAGGTTTTGCTGGAGATGCCGCTGTAACCACAGGAACGGGCTTGCACAAAAGCATCGAGCATGCCATCGGACTCGTCAATGATCACCGGCCAGCCCAGCTGCATACTTTTCAGATCGGCCGTCAACGCCTGCTGGCGTGCAATGGGTTGTTCGATGAACAGGATACTCGCACACAGGCGGCGCAAAGCAGGCTCAGCACGCATGCGGTGCAGCAGTTCGTTCAGGCCCGCTGCATCAGGGTATTGTTCGTTGCCGTCGAGCGAGGTCCGATAGGCTTGTGGCATGCGATCGAGCACGGCAGCTATGGCGCTCAGGCGAGCCATGTCTGCGTCCAAGTTGCCGCACACCTTGAGTTTGAAATAGCGGTGTCCATAAGTGCTCACCACCTCCTCTAGCGTTTCGGGCAGGCCATCGTTCACGGGCGCCGTGATGTCGGCATGCGTGATGGCATCCACCAATCCCACGGTGTGGCGCGCATCGATTTGCTGGGCGGGTTGCAATTGGCGCAAGAAGACGTCCAGGTTCAAGCCCGCAAACTCGGGCATGGCTTCGCCCATGCCTGGCAGGTTGTTTTGCATGGCTTGGTAAAACGATGTTCCCGTTTGCCGACACAAGGCGTCAAGCACGGCCCGATCCAGCAACGCCGGTCCATAACTCGCCAGCAAAGGGTTCAGTCCCTGTGCCTCGCAGTGTTGTTGGTGCGCATGATGGTGGCGCGCAAAGTGGCCAAAGGCGGTGGCTGGCCGGTGCTCGCTGAGGTAGGCCTGGCGAGCCAGCCGCAAAACGGTGCGCTCCTGTTCAAAATTATCGGCATCGGTGAGGTTGGGGTTTTTGTCAAACCATTTGGGCACCACCATTTCGGCTGCGGCACCCCAATGGCTTTGCCCCGCAGAGGTTTCGATGCGCGTACGCACCACAGCCTGAAAGCACTGCCGCAAGGTGACCACACCAAAACGAAACGGCATGCGCAACACCACCGGCATTTCCAGCAATTCCACTTCGGCAACACGAAACAAGGGGGCAGACGATGCGCTCATGCCAGACTCTCCCATAGGCCCTGGAGGTAGCCCGCAGCGCGCGCTGCACAGCCAGGGCCGTCCGGAACATACTCAAACGGTTCAACCGCCAAAGGACCGGCATAAGCGTGACGCTTTAAGGCCGCCAGAATGGGGCCGAAGGGCATGGCACCCTGGCCCGGCCCTTGGCGATTCGGGTCGTTGAGTTGGACATGGCTGATCAGTCCGGTGGGAAACCAGCGATCGATCAAATCTGCCACGGGCAAGTCTTCGGTCAGACCGGCTGAACTGGTGTCGAGCATGGTGCGCAAGTTGGGGTGGTTGACGCAGCGAACCACCGCCACCGCCTGTGCCAAGGTGTTGACCAGTGGGGTCTGGTCAGAAGACAACGGTTCAATGCAATACATGACGCCAAAGCGCTGGGCGGCTTGCGCCGCCTGCGCCCAACATTCGCTGGCTCGGCCAAGCGCGAGTTCATACGTATCGCCCGCGTGAATCAGGCGTTGCTTGGGCGAGCCGTGTACCAGGTATTGACCGCCCAGGGCAGCGCACAACTCACACAGATGCTGCATGAATGCGATGGTGCGTTGGCGCACCGCCAAGTCGGGATGGGTGATGGACAAACCGTCTGGCTTGACCAAAAGCCAATGCAGTCCGGTGATCACCAAGCCGTGATCCTGGGCGATGGCCGCCCATTGTTGGGCTTGTGCAGTGGAAAGGGTAGCGGGATCGTCACTGAGCGTGAATGGGGCGAGTTCCAGCCCTTCATAGCCCAAGGACTTGGCCAACTGACACTGGGCTGCAAAAGGCAGTGTGCCCAGCACTTCATTGCACAGGGTCAGTTTCATGCGTCTTTGTCCAGCTTAAGCCATCGGCGCAGCGCCGGTATGCGCAAGACCAGGATGATGGCAATGGCAGCGAACAATACCGCCGAGATCGGGCGCGACACAAATGGCAACAGATCACCATCGGACAAGACCAAGCCACGGCGCAGACTTTTCTCCATCAGGTCACCCAACACAATGCCCAATACCATGGGCGCCACAGGAAACTGGTACTTGCGCAAGCCATAGCCCAGGAGACCGAACAGCAGCATGGTCCAGACATCAAACAAGCGTGATGACAGGGCGTACGTGCCGACCACGCAGAGCACGAACAGCATGGGCACAATGATGGTGGTGGGCACCCGCAACACCTGCACCAGCAACTTGGTCAACACCAGTCCGTAAATGAAAATGCCCAGTGTGGCGAATAACATCATGGCGACCACGTCATAGACAAATTGGGGCGACTCGATCATGATCATGGGGCCAGGCGTCACGCCATGTATCAGCATGGCTGCCATCAAAACGGCGGCCGGGGCCGAACCGGGAACTTGCAGAGTCAGCACCGGAATGATGGCGCCGGGCACGCAGGCGTTGTCGCCGGTTTCGGCTGCCATGAGACCGTCGATAGAGCCCTTGCCAAATTTTTCTTTTTCTTTGCTGGCACGTTTGGCGGCGGCGTACGAAGACCAGGCCGCCACGTCTTCACCGACGCCAGGCACAATGCCGATGAAGGTGCCGATCACGCCCGAACGCAGAATGGTTTTCCAGTAACGCAAGACGTCCATCGCTTTGGGAATCACCGTGTCAAACGGATTGATCTGAGGCACCGGCCGTCGCTCCTTCATGGCCACCAGAACTTCGGCAAAACCAAAAGCACCCACCAGTGCAGGAACCAACGAAAATCCTCCAGCTAGGTCACGGTTGTCAAATGAAAAACGTTCATAGGCATGGATACCGTCCTGACCGATGGTGGCGATGAACAAGCCCGTGATGCCACTGATCCAACCCTTGAGCGGGTCGCCGCCGCTCAGAGTGGCCGAAATGATCACCCCAAACACCGCCAGCCAGAAAAACTCGTAGGCACCAAATTTGAGGGCCAAGTCGCCTAGCAAGGGTGTGAACAAGACCAAAAAAAACATGCCGATTAGCGTACCCATCACCGAGCCGGTGGTTGCAATGCCCATGGCCCGACCGGCGTGGCCCTGTCGCGCCAGCGCATAGCCATCCAGGCAACTGGCCGCAGAGGCAGGTGTACCGGGAATGTTCAGCAAGATTGCACTTCGGCTACCGCCGTAGATGGCACCCACATAAGTACAAATCAGGATCAGCAAAGCTTGGTTGGAGGGCAGCTTGATGGTCAGCGTGGTCATCAACGCCACGCCCATGGTGGCAGTCAGTCCCGGCAAGGCTCCAATGATCACCCCGACCAGACAGGAAGCCAGTGCAAAAAAAATCGACTCCAAGGTCATGAAGGCGGCTATCGAATGGCCAAAAGCAAAAAGTCCATCGAACATCAGGGCAACCTAACCAAAAATATATGCTCGAAGGAAAGCGATACCACCGCGCTCCAGACTGCGGCATACACCAGCGCCCGCCCCCACTGCTGGGCTGGGCTTCGACCCAGCGCGTGTTGACGCTGCCGGTCCAGCACACCAATGAACACCATGACAAACAACAGCGTGGCAAGCCAGAAGGGCAGGAAGCCCGACCCCACCAACACCAGTGCATAGACCAGCATCAAGCCAAACACCCAGGCCATATGGCGTGCCAACGCTGGGTCGGTGCTCGCCCTGTCCAGTGGACGAGAGATCAGCGCCCCCTGGCCCAAGGCCCGCACGGCCAATACCCCACCGAGCAACAAAATGATCACGCCCAACATAAAGGGCACCAGTCCCGGAATTTCATAGGGGTTGATGTTCAGCTTTTCCAGCCGATCCATGCGCCAAGCGCCCACCGCCACAGCGGTACCAAATACCATCCACACCACGGCTGCAATCAGATCGCTGCGTGGCGGGACGGGGGCTTGGTCCTCGATTTCGATGCTCATGGTTTGGGGATGCCCACCGTGTCAGGCGATACCTTGGTTTTGCCACCGTTGTGCAGCAACCAGACATTGGCCTGCACCGCAGGAAAGGCATTGGTCTGAGCTGCTTCACCCATGGATGGGCCGAAGAACGCACCTCGGTTCATCGCATACTTTTTAATGGCGTCATTTGGCGTCATGTGATCGGCCCAGATTTTTTCCATCGTGGCAACCACCTCAGCTGGTACCCCTTTGGGAATGAAGATGCCGAAATAGTTGGCCGCCGACTTGAAGCCTGGCAATGTTTTGGCAATCGGCTCGATGGTGCCAAAGCCTTCGATTTCCAAAGCCTTGTCTGACACCGTGGCCAGGGGACGCAGGCGCTTGCCACGGATCATTTCGGCTTGCTCCACCGCCAGTTGAGTGGTGATGTCGGTTTCGCCAGACACGGTGGCCACCACCGCCGGGTTACCGCCATCGTAGGTCACATGCCGGTACTTGACCCCGGTGGCTTGGGAGATGGCTTCCATGGCATTGTGCCCCCCCGAGGTGACGCCAGCGGTTGCCACCTTGAGGTCTGGCTTGGTTTTCATCGCATCCAGCAATTGGCGTGCATTTTGATAGGGAGTTCCTGGGTTCACGCTGATGACGGGAATGTTGGCCACATGCAGGAACAGGTGCCAGTCCTTGATGCTGACATTGAGCATGCCCAACGACTGGTAAGCCCCCAAGTCTTGTGCGGCCCCAGCGGCCCAGGTGTAGCCGTCGCGTGGAGCTTCCCAGGCGTTCTTGGTGCCAATCGAACCGGCAGCACCAGGCTGGTTGATCACCACGATTTTTTGACCCAACACCTTTTCCAATTCGGCCGCTGCTATGCGGCTGACCTGATCGGTTGATCCCCCTGCGGCCCAGGGCACGATCAGGTTGATGGGTTTGTTGGGCTTCCAGGTGGCCTGTGCATGAACCGCACTGACCAGACCCAGACCAAAACCCATGGCGGTGATTAGCCACATAAGTGATTGGCGCTTTTTCATAGAGAGTCTCCTTGGTTGAACATCGGGTTGAAAAAAAGGGGCTGCTTCACGAAAGCCAGCGTTCTCTGTGCTGTCGCACAAAATCGTCGTCGCACAAATGCGGGTAAGCCTGGCTGACCCGTGTGATTTGTTCAGCTTGGCCGGTACTCAAGCCCTCCTTGGGGTCGAGGCACCAGATGCCTTCCAGCAAGCCTTGGCGTCGCAGCACTTCGTGGCAACCCGCGATGCAGCCGGCAAAGTCATTTACCACATCGAACAAAGCACTGTTGCAGTCGGTGACTTGCGCGTCCAGCGCCAGCAACTGGGCCGACACCTGGGTTTGACGGGCTGCTTCTTGGCAGCGCGCGAAAAGTGACACAGCACGCTGTGTCCAAACACTCCAGTGCCCCAACAACCCGCCCCGCATTCGAACCGTGACAGGATCGCCCTGGTGCATGACGGTCCAGGGAGTGAGCAAATCCAGCAGGATGTGGTCATCGTTACCGGTGTACAGCGTGATGCGCTCTTGCGCGCCCGCTGCAACCACCCCGCGCACCACGTCCAGTGTGCGGTAGCGATGGAAAGGGGCGACCTTGATGGCCACCACCTGTTCGATGCGGGCAAAGGCTTCCCAGAAAGCTGCAGACAGCACCCGTCCGCCGACGGCCGGCTGCAAGTAAAACCCGACCAAGGGCAGGTACCTGGCCACGCACTGGCAATGGTTCAACAATTCTTCATCAGAGGCGGTGCGCAGCGCGGCCAGACTGAGCAAGCCCGCGTGGTAACCGATGTCTCTGGCCAGTTGTGCCTCTTGTTCCGCTTGGTGGGTGTTACCTGCCAGTCCCGCCACCATCACCAATGGCCTCTGCCCACCCAGGGGCTCCCAGTTCAAGGCGGTGTGCATCGCCGATTCCAGCACGGGGCGGTACAAGCCACAGTCGCGAATGGCGAATTGGGTGGTGTGTACGCCGACCGCCAGCCCCCCCACCCCCGCATCCAGGTAATACCGGCTCAGAGCTTGTTGGCGTTGCATGTCGAACTGTCGCTGGGCGTTCAAGGCCAGCGGATGCGCTGGGATCACGGTGCCGTGGTGAAGCATGGCAAGCGCGGCGTCAGTATTGACCATCGCGAATCTCGAAATGGGTCGGTTTGTTGAGGCTGGGCTGACCACGCTGCACCCAGTCGGCCGTCCAGTCCAGCAAGCGCTCAAGGCTGACAACGGGCGGTCCCCACAAGCGATCGGCCTGGCTGCAATCGACCAGCCAGGCCGTCGCGGATTCGACCCCGGTAAATTGGGGTGAGCGTCCCAAGCGACGTCCCAAACCGGTAGCCGCATCGTGGATCGACATCTTGGGTCCCGACAGATTCAAGGCTGTAGTGGCAGGGGTGCAATGGCGCAATGCGCGCAGGCTTCTTTCATTGGCGTCACCCTGCCAAATCAGGTTGGCATGACTCATTGACAAGGAGATGGGTTGGTCCAGCATGATCTGTTGTGCCAGGTCATGCAACACCCCATAGCGCATGTCGATCGCATACGACAAGCGAATCAGCCGACCAGGGGTGTGATACTGGTGTGAAAAATGTTCAAACAAGCGTTCGCGTCCCACGCATGAATTGGCGTACTCGCCCACCGGGGTGGGTGCGAGCGACTCGGGTGCCCCCGGCCCCGATACGGGGACAAACGGGTACACACAAGCGGTTGAAAATGCCACGATACGAGACGCTTTGTAGCGCTCGGCCACCAGGGCCGGTAGATGGGTATTCATGGCCCATGTCAGCCACTCGCTGCCGTGCGAACCAAATTTTCGACCGGCCATGAACACCACGTTGGCCACCTCGGGCAGAGCCGTCAGCGCCTCGCGGGACAACAGATCGGTGGCAATGCATTCAATGCCCTGGGCCGTCAAAGTCTCTTGCAAGCCTGGCTCGGTGAATCGCGCCACGCCCAGCACGCGCTTGTGTGGTGCCGCGCGCTTGGCCATGCGCGCCAGGCTGGGCCCCATCTTGCCACCCACGCCAAGGATGAGCAGATCACCGTCGAGCTGGGCCAGGTCTTGCACCAAAGCATCCGAAGGTGTGCTCATGACGTCTTCGAGGTGAGCCACATTTTCAAACGCTGACGGCAAGTTCATCTCAGTGCCGCTCCAGAAATGACAGCACCACATCGATCATGTGTGCAAGCCGCTCTTTTTTGGCCCGTGGGCTGAGCAAGGATCGTCCAAAAGTGGCTGACAAGGTGTATTGGTTGGAAAGGTAGAAGTACGACATTCCAGCAATGCTGATGTACAACTGTACCGGATCAACACCGACGCGAAATACCCCTTGACTGGCACCTTTGTCCAAAATGGCAGCCATCATCTTGACAAAAGGCATTCGCATTTTTTTGACCGCTGCCGAAGTGCGAACATGGCGAGCCAGATGCAAGTTAGCGCTGTTCAGCAAACTCAGAAATTCTGGATGCATGAGGTAGTAATTCCAACTCAGCGTTACCCATTTGCGGATCGCCTCGCTTGGTTCGTCTTTCTCCAGGGCCAGAGCCCGTTCGGAATCGCGCTTGTGCGCATAGTTCGCTTCTAGAACAGCACCAAACAAGTCGTCCTTGTTGCCAAAGTAGTGGTAGAGCATGCGCTTATTGATGCCTGCGCTTGCCGCAATCTGGTCTACCCGCGCACCACCAAATCCATTATTGGCGAACTCCTGACGCGCCGCCTGCAGAATGCGGGCACGGCTCTGTTCTGAGGTCCGTACTGCAATGGATGCGGTGCGGGTTGCCATGTCAAGCCAGCTTGGCGTCTTTCTTGACCTGAGTGAGTCGGACCATTTGGGGTGATTTTTTGTAATGCCCATCCAAAGGGAAGCAACCGGAGACCATGCCATTGCGTGGCGCTGTGGTGCAGTCACTGAAGGTGCGGCACAATCGCTTGCGTTGCATTGGTCGCCCGGCCAGCACATCGGCTGCCAGCTCAGGATAGGAAAGCATCATCCGGCCCAAGCCCACCAAGTCAGTCCATCCCTCACGCACCACCGCCTGCGCCACATAAGGTAAAAATTCCTGCAAGTAGGTGTAGCCGCTGCCCACAAAACATAGGTGTGGGAATCGTTTTTTCAAGTCTCGCACCAAGGTCAGGTGACGCATCACGCCTATCAATGGATCTTCGGGGGGCTGGTAGCCATCGGATGGCGGATACAAGGCAGGACGGGTCACATGCGGGGTGTAGTAAGGGCTGCCAATGGTTATGTTGACCAATGAAATTTGGAGTTGGCTCATCACCTCCAGGAATTCGGCCGTTTCATCGATCTGAATTTGGGTGGGGTCCGCCTCGTCGATGCCAAAGCCGTAGCGGTAAGGCATGGCCAAGGAGGCATCGACCGCTATGCCTGGTCCTAGTAACTCGGCATTCGAGAGGGTTGGATCAGGCTGGTAGGGCAGAAAATCCACGGCAGACAGTCGCACTCCTAGCTCCATACCGGGAACTTCGGCGCGGATACCTTGAGCCAGTTCGCGCAAAAACCGGCTGCGGTTGCTCATCGAGCCGCCGTAATCGCCGGTACGGGTTTTGGCAGACAGAAATTCATGGCCCAGGTAACCGTGGCAATGCTTCAGGTCAACGAACTGAAAGCCGCAATCCCAGGCCCGCTTGGCTGCCAAAACATAATCGTCAATTAGTTGGCGGATATCACCATCACTCATCAAGACCAAGTTTTCTTTAGGGCCGAACTTGCCATCGAGCAAGGGATGTCGGTAAAGGATTCTGGGCTCCATGCGGGTGTCGTCATTAGGTTTGCAAAAACGACCGGAATGCGTCAATTGCAAGCCTATCACCAGGTCTTTGTCATCCCCCATGCTTTCGCGATGGGCTTGCACCAGGGTACTGCGCAAATCTGCAAGGGCAGACTGTGTTTTCTCGCTTATCACCAGTTGGCGCGGGTTGGCGCGGCCATCGTGGCGCACGGCTACAGCCTCGCCACCCCAGATCATTTTGGCGCCCGACAAACCAAAATTGCGCCAACGCCGGCGCGTGTTGTCGCTCGGTCGGCCATCGGCCTCGCCGTCCCAACCCTCCATCGGGTGGACCGCATAACGATTGCCTACGGTGAAAGGGCCGACCTTCAACGCCTGCGACATCACCGCCTGAGGACCCGACTCCAGTACCTCATCGCACGGCATGTTCAGCCCCAGGCGTTGCAGGTTGTCTTTGAAGCCAGCCGGGCTGGTCAGAGATTTAACTTTGACGAAGTCTCCAAATTTCATGCCGTGTGTCCAGTGAAATCAATAAAAACGGTTGGGCTGAAGGAAAAAACCCAGCACCAAGGCACCCTGAGGAGCATGGGCCGAGTGTCGGCTGCCGGCGGGACGCCATACATAGTTGCCCGTTGTAACCTCGCCTTCGTGATCGACCAAGCTGCCTTGCAGCACCCAGCTTTGCTCGACCTGGGTGTGCTCGTGGTCTGTCAGCACCGCACCCGGGGCCATTTCTGTGAGGATAGTTTGCAGGCCGGTTTGCGGGTCTTGCATCAGGACTTTGATCCGAATTCCAGGAAACCGCGTCTCTTGCCAAGGCAGGGCTTGGACATCCACATAACGCGAAGACAGCACGGCCAAGGCGCCGTGTTGGTCTTCCATACCCGGGGTGTGCATGCTCATCAGGGTCTCCTCTGGCGCTTGGCGCTCGCTTGTTGTCAAACCATCATAACCAGTTGGTTACTTTTAGCAAGATGAGAAACCCTGAGACGCCTAGCGTGTGCGCTGCGAGTTGAAAATGCTGTACAACTACCTGGTATTGAAGACAATCTGAAATCATCATGAAAATTGCATTCTTGGGAACCGGCTTTATGGGCTTACCGATGGCCCGCCGTCTGTGTGAGGCTGGTCATCAGGTCCATGCCTGGAACCGCTCTCGCGCCAAGGCTGAGCCATTGGCAGCTTTTGGCGCCAGCATTCTTGGCGCCGATTGAATATTGAGCCACCCTGCCGATCCAATACTGAGCCAGGGCGGGTTGCTGAGTTTTGACCCAGCAACTGTGGATAAGTGTACTCAATCTCTGGTTTTATCTGGCCTCCTTG
>JBAQTC010000021.1:0-7562 GCA_049296795.1 Burkholderiaceae bacterium | reverse complement strand
CAGACCAGCGATGGCCTGGGCCGCTTCGGGTTTGACCGTGTCGGCCAATGCAATCAAGGCCACCAAATCCGTGCCACTGGCCAGCAGCATGACGGTCTTGCCAACAGCCTGCAACTGCTCCATGTCGTGTTGGACAGTTGTGATCGACACCTCGACGCTGACCATCAAACGCCGATTCCCCAACACAACAGATTGACCGTCAACCCGGCCGCTAACGCCCTGCCCCGGAACGGAGTCGAAGTCCTCTACGTTCAAGGGTCTGATGTTCAGGGCCTGCGCACCGCGCAGGATGGCCTGCGCCAAGGGATGCTCCGACCTGGCTTCCAGACTCGCGGCCAAACGCAGGGCTTGCTCCTTGCTCCAGCCCGGTTGCACCAGCACATCGGTCACATCGGGCTGCCGGGGCCGGAATCACAAATGCGCCTGTAACCCGCATGGAACAAAGGTTTTTATAAACATTTACTTCAAGATATCGCCAGAAATACCGCCTTTTTTGTTCGTGTATCCCTTCGTGTGCGGCTGCGCATTTGGCGCTGCAGATCCGGCGGCCAATCCCGAACTGGAGCACGACAACATTGAAGAAGGGTTCCAAATCACTTCGGGGGTGTCGCTGGGGATGCTGGAGTTTTGGCCGATCTGAAGGCCGTCAACCAATATCGCGCAAGATTACAGGATCTGGTCACGCACTTCAATTGACCCACTACAAACCAAGTTCGTATGCCAGGGCAAGGGCCCAAAGTTGTCGGAATAAAAGGGCTATGTCGTTACGCGACCTGCTAAAGGTGAAGAAGGTGAAGCAATGAATTCCTTTGGAATCCGTCCCGCCAGGTAAGCTTCACGCCCAGCTAAGACAGACATTCGCATAGCGTTCGCCATGCGTATGGGTTCACGTGCCCCGGCAATCGCGCTGTTCATTAGCACGCCATCGCAGCCCAATTCCATAGCGGTGGCTGCATCCGACGCTGTTCCAACACCGGCATCGATCAGCACCGGAACTTGGGCTTGCTCGATGATCAGGGAAAGATTCCACGGGTTCAAGATACCCATGCCAGAACCAATCAACGAGGCCAGCGGCATCACGGCCACACAGCCAATTTCCTCCAGCAGTTGAGCCTGGATCGGATCGTCGCTACAGTACACCATCACATCAAAACCATCGCACACCAGCTTCTCCGCCGCCTTCAAAGTTTCGGGCATATGGGGGAATAAGGTTTTTGCATCCCCGAGTACCTCCAGCTTGACCAACTTGTGACCGCCCAATAATTCCCGGGCAAGCTGTAGGGTATAGACAGCATCCTTGGCGGAATAACAGCCGGCCGTGTTAGGCAGCAGGGTATAGCGTTCGAGCGGCAGCACATCGAGCAGATTTGGAGCATTCGGATCTTGACCTATATTGACCCTCCGGATGGCAAACGTGACGATATCCGCGCCTGAAGCTTCGATGGCGAGGCGGGTTTCTTCAAGATCGCGATATTTTCCGCTTCCTACCAACAGACGGGATCGAAAAGTTTTTCCGGCAATGGTTAAACCCTTCGATTCGATCATGTTTATTTTGGAAATGGGTGTGTTCATGGTTGATTTGTCCATTGTTGCTGTCTGTTGTTCCTTTAGCCTCCACCGATAGGACGCACAAGGTCGACCCGATCCTTCGGCTGTAACAAACATTTCCCCCAGAACGGGCGCGGTACTACTTCACGGTTGACGGCAACTGCCAGTACCTGCTGGGTCAAGCCCAGCCCTTCAACCAAATTCTGTAAAGTGCAATCGCCTTTGATTCGATGCGGTGCGCCATTGAGTTCAATTTCTTTGGAGCCATCACAGGGTATGCCGTTCGAGATATCAGCAGAATTTTGGGTTGTCATTGCATAATTCGTCAGAGGTTCGGCCGCTACCCTTTAGGTAGTCATGAATTGAGCCATTGGGGTATTGCTCCAGTCAAGACTGTCTAGCAGATTCTTGACGATCAACCCCAACTCAGTATCGCCTTCAATCAGTAATTTCCGATTGAAAAATAGGGTGTCCGGGTCCTCTTCGCGTAGCATCATTCGGGCGAAATCGACCAGCCTGGCCGAAAAGCACAAGTCCGGTTCGCCTTGGCTGCAGTCCCTGATGAATTGGTGGTTGTCGGCAGCAAATGCCAAACTCAGACCTAGATCCAGTACCCGTATTTCAAAGCGGCGTCCGGCCAGCAGACCTAGATCCAGTGGCAATACGCCGCGGCGCATTAGCTGATTGAGCAAGACTACCCAGGCCCAGGCCGGAGGTGCTGCCGGTAACTTGGCGATAAGGCCAGCAATGGTGGGGGGCAATGTGATGTCAGGCAGACGCATGAGTTGATTCTTCTAAAGGGACCATGCCGGCCAAGCTGCGCCAGTAACCATCAACCATCGGGGCTGCTGCCTCCTTGCGCAGGTCGGTGGTGGACGGCCCACCCTGGATGGCCTGGCGGAAAACATTGACGATGAGCTCAGTGTGCTGCCACTGCGGGCTGATGCGCACGAGGTTGACGCCTATGGCACGCATGTCAGCCAAGTGCGGCAATAGAGACTGACAACCGTGAGACAGGGTCTGGGTTCCGTTGAGGGTGAGGAAGTCCTGCGCTTCGCGTGTGGCCAAGGTCAGTCCATCTGGGTGGTCCAGGCAGCGAAATTGGCAGTCGTCTTTGTTGAGGTTGTAGTGTCTTGCAATGAAGCATCGAGCCGACAGAGCTAGTGGCAATTTACCCCAGGCAAACACCTCGGTCTCCAATGTCAGTCCCCGACACTGCATTTCAGTAAGCATGCTCGCCAGTAGGTCGCGTCCCATCTCGACCGGTGGTAGCCAACGGCGTGCGCCCAACTGGTGTAGCACGGCCAGCGTATCAACGTTGTAAAGATTCAGGTGGGAGCCGGCGACAAAGGGAATGCCCTGCTGCTGGGCTAGACGGACCGCGCCCAAATCATTGGCTTCCAGATGAAACCTACCGTTTACCACCAATTTTCGCAGCCGACGCAGATCGGTTTCACTCTCCAATAGAAATTGGCTGGAAAGGACGACCTCCTTCCCGGCATCCGACAGATCGTTGGCTAAGGCGATCCAATCGTCGGACCGCATTTGCTGGCGGTGGGCGCAAACAACTTCACCGATGTAAATGACATCGAGCGGCCACTGTGCGGCCTCGGCGTAAAAATGCAAGAGATCGTCGCGCGACCAGAAGAACAGCACCGGGCCGAGGGCAAGCCGAAGGGAATGCGGATTCATGAGGTTTTATTTACAAGATTTGGTGTTATTTCCAAGGACGGTTATAGGCACCCAAGGTTTGCTGTTGGCCTTCGGCCACCTTGCCCAGAGTTTGCTGCCAGACCGGTTTCACGCTGAAGCGTGTGCCAGAGCCGACCGCTGAGTCCAACGCTTCGCGCAGGGTCTGGGTCACCTGTGCCACGTAAGCTGGGCTGCGTTGACGCCCTTCGACCTTAATGGCAGACACACCGATTTCGATGATTTTCGGCAACATGGCGATGACGTTAAGACTGGTGGGTTCTTCCAGCGCGTAGTAAATTTCATCCTGCACCTCGAAGCGTCCTTTGCATAGGGTGGGATAGCCAGCTGGCTCGCTGGGCGTGTAACGGTCGATCAAAATACCATTCAGCCGTGCCTGCATCGCCTGCGGGGTGTTGTCCCAGCGAACGAACTTGGCCGGCGAACAAACACCGTGGGTATTGGGCGACTCACCGGTGGCATAACTGGAAAGCAAGCAGCGCCCCTCCACCATCACACACAAGCTGCCAAACCCGAACACTTCAATTTCCACGTCGGTATGAGCAATCACATCGCGCACTTGGTCGATGGTCAAAACCCGAGGAAGAACAGCTCGTTGGATGCCGAACAACTCCTGCGCCAAGTTGATGGCTTCGTAATTGGTAGACGAGCTTTGCACCGACAAATGCAGGCGCAGTTTGGGGTGGCGACGGGCTGCATAATCCATCAGACCCAGGTCTGCAAGGATGACTGCATCCACACCAAGGTTGGCTCCTTCATCCACCGCACGTTGCCAGCGGTTAATATCGCTGCCCTGGGCATAGGTGTTGATCGCCAGTATGACCTTGCGCTTGCGCTGATGAGCGTAACGAATACCATTCCGAGCGCTCTGATCGTCAAAGTTCAAACCAGCGAAATTGCGGGCATTGGTGTCGTTCTTCAGCCCGATATAGACGGCATCGGCGCCATGATCAATGGCGGCCTTGAGGGCCGGCAAGCTACCGGCTGGGCACACCAGCTCGGGTGGGTTTCTTAGGACGGACATAGCACGGCGAGTCAGGTTGACGAGTAGGAGTACCACAGTAGCAGAGCATTTGTGACAGAGGTTTGATTTGCATCAAGAAAAACCCATGCGTGGACTCCCTAGCTGAAAAATAGTCGAACTCATCACGTGTTTTTTTGTCCCACGTCAATCCTCCTCCTCCTCTACGCTGGCAGCATGAGCCTTCTACTCTCAGAATCGATATGTACTTTCCCGACCTCCGCGCTTATCTCCAGTTCTTGCAGAAACAAAATCAGCTGATCACGATTGAAACACCGGTTTGCTCTGCGTACGAGATCACCGAAATTCACCGCCGTGTCCTGAAGGTGGGCGGGCCAGCTTTGCTGTTCAAGCATGTCCTGAATACCCAAGGCCAGCCCTATGACTTCCCGGTGCTGGTGAATCTGTTTGGTACTCGCCAGCGCGTGGCCTGGGCTCTGGGGCGGGAGAGTCACGAGCTCAGCCAGTTGGGTGAAATGCTGGCCTTTTTCCGTCAGCCGCGTCTGCCGCGCTCCTGGGCGGAAGGCACCGACCTGTTCAAACAACTGAAGCTCGTTGGTGCCACGCGGCCCAAGACAGTCACGCGGCCGCCATGTCAGGAACTGATTTGGCGTGACGATCAGGTGAATTTGAGCAAGCTGCCGGTGCAGCATTTCTGGCCGGGCGAGCCTGCACCGCTGATTACCTGGGGCATGGTAATAACTCAGGGTCCATCAGAGGCGCATCAAGACAACTACAACCTAGGCATCTACCGTATGCAGATCATTGGGCGCAACCGGACCATCATGCGCTGGCTGCCGCACCGCGGTGGAGCTCAACAATTCGCCCGCTGGAAGCAAGCGCGCAGCGAACCGTTTCCTGTAGCGGTCGTTCTCGGAGCCGACCCTGTGACCTTGATGGCGGCCGTGATCCCCGCACCCGACACGATTTCCGAATACCAGTTGGCTGGTTTGATCAGTGGCCGCAAGACTGAGCTGGCAGCTTGTCTGACTCTGCCACTTCATGTGCCGGCCAATGCCGAGATCGTACTTGAAGGTCATGTGTCTCTGACGGAAACCGCTGAAGAGGGTCCATATGCCGACCACACTGGCTATTTCAATTCTGTTGAACGTTTCCCGGTATTCACCATCGATACCATCACCATGCGGCGCGACCCGATTTATATGTCGACCCTTCTGAGTCGTCCGCCAGACGAGCCCTCAGTTATCAGCGAGGCACTTAACGACGTGTTCATTCCCTTGCTGCGTCAGCAGTTTCCCGAAGTGGTCGATTTTTGGCTTCCACCGGAGGCTTGTTCCTACCGCATGGCCATCGTCTCCATTAACAAGGCCTACCCTGGCCACGCGCGGCGCATCATGATGGGCATCTGGTCGTATCTGCGACAGTTTGCCTATACCAAGTACGTCGTGATCGTGGATGAAGACATTAATGTGCGCCAATGGAAGGATGTGATTTGGGCCATTACTACTCGCGCCGACCCGGTACGAGACACTGTTCTGATTGGGGATACGCCGATCGACTATCTGGACTTTGCTTCGCCAGTGTCCGGCCTGAGCGGAAAGATGGGGATCGATGCCACACACAAGATGGCACCCGAGACCTCGCGAACTTGGGGTCGCCCGATCCAAATGGATACGCAGGTGGTGCAGGCGGTGACACAACGCTGGCGCGACTACGGCATTCCACTTTAAGCCGCGCAAACAATTGGAACATGGTCAGTGACCATGGAACTGGCAATGCGACATGGACTAGAGCTTGATCTTGAGCGAATGATTTATCCGGGGCGTCCATCCAAACGCGGACGACCGAACCAGCTACCATAGCGCAGCGCCCAGCCCACCGTGGCAGTCGCCCATGCCATGACCCCAAGCAAGATGAGGGGAGTGGCGGCAGAGATCCATAATGCAGCGATCACTCGCAGCACAACAGCTGACTGAAGCACCCAGTACAAAGTCCAGGCTATGTTGTCCGCGGCTAGAGGCCGTCCGCTGTGGCCGCTGCTGACGCGAGTGCTCATCGCAATCAGGGTTGCACCCAGATAGCCCATGGTCATGGCATGCAGCGGGGCCAGGCCGAGCGAGATATCACCGCCTGTGAGGGCCATCAATACGTGCGAAATGGCGTAGAGTGCTAAGGCAAGCCCCAACCACATGAAGCCGCCATGCAACATGGCCAGCAGGCGAATCTTCAGGCTTTGGACAAGACCCCAGCGCACGGCCAGCCACAGTAGCAGACTGGATGCGGGTATTTCGATGACGATCTGGGTCCAGCGCAATCCCGCGGGCAAGGGCCACCACCACAACTCGGCGACGGCAGGCAGGAGTTCTAGCCACATCACAGCCAGCATGACCCACAGCAGCCACATGGGTCGCCAGGCATCGAGACGAGCAATGGAGCTGGCACTGAAGAACGGGATCATTCGGTGCGACACTGCGGCAAAGACCGTGGCAATAAAGCCCCATATGGCAATCTGAATGGCTGATCGCAATAGTAGTTCCGAGCCTACAGTGAGCGATGCAGAAGCCAGCCACAACGCTATGGCACCCACGCTGCACGCTGTGGCCACCACAGTGGCATGGAACCGATCATGTACACGGCTCTGGCGAAGTAGAGAAATGAACTTGAGGCACAGTCCGGTCCAGCCAGCGGCCACTAGGGCGGTACCCGCGCTGGCCAAGATCCTATGAGTGTGAATCCCGGTCACTGTTAATGCCCAACCGCATAACATGAGAACCACAAAGGAGAGCAGGCTGCGCGCGTTGACTTCCGGTAAGTCCAGCCATTTTGGGCCGGCGGTAAACAGAAATCCCACGATAAAAAAGGGTGTAAAACCCAGGCTCATGAGCAATGAATGCGCAACGGTAGGTGACACTGACCACGCCAACGCGTGGCCTAATTCGCGCGACACTAGTACGCCGCTCCACCAAATTGAGCTGGTTGCCAGCATCAATGCGGCAGCAAAAAAACCCAGGCGGTGTGGCGCGGCCACTATCCAGGTGAGGCGCCATGATTTGGTGGGATTCGAAGTTGTCATGCTGTTGAGAGTAGTGCCTGAGGCCGATAGGAACAGTGGCTGGTAGTTGCGCTTATCAACCTACAGCTTCCAGAGTTTGATGTGGGTTAAATTTGATGCAATTCAATACCGCGCCGAAGAACGGCGAGGAACAAAAGATAAGGCAAGGCCCCAACGACATGCGCCAAGTGCTCAGTCAAAAGGAAATAGGCCGCTATGCCACCCATCACCAACAGTCCGATGGCATAGCGAGAACCCCAAAAACCGGGA
>JBAQTC010000020.1:0-2787 GCA_049296795.1 Burkholderiaceae bacterium | reverse complement strand
GTTGAGCCTGGATCTGACAAAAATATTTCTAAGACCCTGGAGCATAAGATCACATCTGAATTCACCCAGATCTGGGTAGAAAAGAAAAAGGGCAGAAAAACATGAAGGCGCTGATTGATTGGGGGACCGGATATGTCGCGCGCTCGGGCAGCGCGGTGTGTTTTTTGGGAGAAATCACCGGCCACATCGCCCGGGGGCGTATCCGCTGGCCGGAGGTCCTCAAACAGATGTATGAGCAGGGCATCCAGTCTGTGATGATCATCGTCCTGACTTCACTCGCCTCCGGTGCGGTTTTGGCCTTGCAGGGATACACGGCGATGGTACGTTTCGGCGCCAAAGAATACATCGCGCATCTGGTGGGGCTTTCTCTGGTGCGGGAACTCGGACCTGTTTTTACCGCTCTTATTTTTTCCGGCAAGGCCGGGGCCCGGATCACGGCGGAATTGGGCACGATGAGCGTCAACGATCAGGTGCTGGCCACCCGCACGATGGGGGTCGACCCGGTCGAATTTTTGGTCGTCCCGCGGATGGTAGCCTGTTTTTTGGTTTTGCCCATCTTGACGATCATTGGAGAGATCGTAGGGATTACCGGCGGCTATCTTATCGCCATCACGGAGGCCGGTATACCAGGGACGTTTTACATCAACCAGACGATCAAGGCCATCCAGTATGTTGATTTCTGGGGAGGGTTTGCCAAAGTATTCTTTTTCGCTATCATTATCGGATGGATCTGCTGTTATCAGGGATATTCGACCAAAGGCGGTTCGCTGGGTGTCGGGCGGTTCACCACCAAGGCTGTTGCTTTTTCTTATATTTTTGTTATCTTGTCTAATGCGGTATTAACCAAAATTATACTGACACTGTGGGGATAAAATGAGGCTTTTATTTAGTCTTTGGTCTTTGATCTTTAGTCTGTTGTTTGTGACAGGTTGTGTCACAAAGACGGGCAACGTGGGTAATCTCCAGAGTTATTCCGCTCCGGCGCTTGAGGAGAAGTGGATCCGTGACGGCGAGCCCATCGAATTCGAGGGAGCATTGTGGTACCCGGCCGACGGGATCGAAAGCTTGATGGATTCCGAGGTGTATCATATCGGCGAATATAAAGGCGCGCAGTTTTTTATCGACAAGCTCGATGTGCGTCCGTATGAACGTCTTTATACCAAGTACGGAAAAAATCAGTTCCGTTATTTCGAGAAGGAGAAACAGCCATGATCCAGGTGCGGCATCTGCACAAATCGTTTAACGGCCAGCAGGTGCTTGAAGACATCAACCTGCAGGTCAAAAAAGGCGAGATCCTGGTCATTTTAGGTGAAAGCGGGACGGGGAAAAGCGTTTTGCTCAAACACCTGATCGGGCTGCTTAAGCCGGATCAGGGAAGTGTTTTGATCGAGGCGAGAGATATTACGAAAATGTCTGAGCGGGAACTTTTGGGGTTGCGTAAGGACATCGGTTACTTGTTCCAGGAAGGGGCGCTGTACGATTTTATGAACGTTTTTGAGAACATCGCTTTCCCTTTGAGGGAGCATACCGCTTTCGATGGAAAGATTATCCGGGAAAAAGTCGAGAATATTTTGAAACTGATCGGGTTGGAAGGGACCGGGGAGAAGTATCCGGCCGAGTTAAGCGGCGGCATGAAAAAACGCGTGGCCCTGGCCCGGGCGATCATCCTGGATTCCAGGATATTGCTGTGCGATGAGCCGACCTCAGGGCTTGATCCTTTGCGCAGCCGCGATATTTCGGATCTGATCCGCGACGTGGCGCGCAAACTGCGTTGCACGACGGTCGTCACTTCCCATGACATCCAAAATTCGTTGCGCATTGCCGACCGTTTGGCGCTTTTGCAGAACGGCCGGATCGCCGCGATGGGCACGCCATCGGAATTCAAGGCCTCCAACAATGTGTTTGTGAAGGAGTTCATCAGCTGATGGATAAAAAGGAGCTGACCAAAGAGCTGCTGGCCGGATTATTTTTCTTTCTGGGGATATTTCTCCTGGTGACGTTTGTCATTATCCTGGGAGGCAATAAGGGGCTGGCCCAATCCAAATTCCAGGTCACGGTGCTCTACCGTAATGTCGGCGGGTTGATGGAGGGCGCTCCGGTACGTCTCTCCGGTGTTAACGTCGGTACGGTGGACAGGGTTGAATTCCTTAACCGGGAGTTCGACGGCCGCCGCGTCGCGGTGACGCTCAATATTCTTTCGAAATACCGAAAACAGCTGGAGAATAATCTGCGTTTTACGATCCAGACGGAAGGGATCCTGGGAGAAAAATTGATCGAGATCGATGTCCTGCGCGAAGGGCCGCAGGTCGATCTGAAGAATCCCGTTATCGGGGAAGACCCGCTGGACGTCGAGGACATGGCCGAGGTCTTTGCCAAGGCGGCTGAATCCTTTACCGCCACCGCCGATCAATTGAATAAGATCGACGTTGTCGGCCTTAGCAACGTCCTGGAAGATAGTTCTCAATCCCTTTTGATCACTTCCCGAGAGCTTAACGAGCTCATGGAAGAATTGCAGGAGATCACCAAAAAAACAAAACGTTTGCTGGACCGCGTTGAACAGAAAGTCATCGAAGGGAATTTGTTTAAGGTGTTTTAAGCGAAGGCGCCCGGCCAAAAGTCATAGGGACATGGGCAAGAAAGGATGTGACGCGTGTTTGTCTTGAGCAATTTTTTTATGGCGTGCGCCAAAATGGCCGAACTCATCCTCACAGTTTTGTACTGGCTGATCCTGGTCCGCGCGCTTATCAGCTGGGTGAACCCGGACCCCTTTAATCCGGTCGTTCAGTT
>JBAQTC010000019.1:0-41383 GCA_049296795.1 Burkholderiaceae bacterium | reverse complement strand
AGTTCCATGGTGATCACCTTGTTAGTCTCCTGCCCAAAAAGTAGGCAGAGCTAGTAAAACACCTGGCTCAGTTTTGAATCGGCACAACCCCTATACGTGGCTCAGTATTCGGTCGGCGGCAACACTCAGCAGCGCTACGCTGAAGATGAGCGGAACTTCGAGCACCACCCTGACGGCCAACAGTATTACGGGTTCGCTTTTGAGCTACGACCCGAGCAAGAACAGCGTTAAATCGGTGACCATCGTCAAGCCCTGAGCCATTTTCCCTTTCGGGCTTATTTTTTCGGTGGTTTCATTTCCAGGGTAATAGACGCCGTTGCGCTCAGGTCGGGGGCCAGCACGGCACGGCGCGTTGCGACCGATTGCAGGATCCAGTTTTCGTCCAGTCGGCTACCCACACGGTAAGTTTTGGCTGGCTGGCCATCGATGGCGATCACGGCGGCGCCGCCGGTTGGCGTGCCGGCCACGACGCCGGTCAAGACAAAGCGACTGCTGGCATGGGATGTTGCAGCCTCGGTGGGGGCAGTGCTGCCTAGCAGCTTGGCAATGGCCTGCGGGTCGTTGGTCACGGTGGTGCTTGCCAACACAGCTGCGGTTCGTGCCGGCGCCGCACTGGGCCATTGGAATAGCCAGTAAACCCCGCTGGCAGCGGTCAATGCCGCCACGGCAAATGTCACGCAGCGTGACCACCATTTGTTTTTCAGATTCATCAGCATAAGTTTCATTATCAATGAACCGAGATTGTCCATTGGGCGGGCCTTAGGCCCTACGCGAAGCCTGGCGGACGATTTGCGACCATTTCGGCGACTCCCTCGTCGTCCATAGCGGGGCTATGAACTCCTCACGACCCACCAAACTGACTCGCAACTCGCAACTCGCCTCGCCATGCACTCGCGCCCCAATGGACAATCTCGGTTGAACTACACTTCAACAAACTTTGCAGCTTGAGCGCCTATGACACAAATCCACACGATTTTGAAGCGTCGCAGAAACAGCTTCACGTTAAACGGCTTTACCTTGATTGAACTCATGGTGGTGTTGGTGATCATTGGTGTGTTGGCCGCACTGATTGTTCCCAATGTGCTGGACCGCGCCGATGATGCACGGGCGACGGCAGCAAAAACCGACGTCAACAACCTGGCACAAGCGCTCAAGCTCTACAAACTCGACAATCAGCGCTACCCAGTGATGGAGCAAGGTTTGCAAGCTCTGGTGAGCAAGCCCAGTACTGCCCCGATACCGGTCAACTGGAAACCCTACCTCGAAAAGCTTCCAAACGACCCCTGGGGTCGTCCTTATCTCTACCTCAATCCGGGGATCAAGGGGGAGGTCGATGTCCTGTCTTTCGGCGCTGACGGTCAAGCTGGGGGCGAAGGGAAAAATGCCGATGTAGGCAGTTGGCAGTAAGTGTGTGGCCCCCACGGTCGCCACTGCGTGTCGCTCCCTGCCCCCCAAGGGGGCCGTGCCTTTCTTGGGGCGGCCCGGCGCTGCGGCTGTGGCCCCCACGGTCGCCACTGCGTGTAGCTCCTTGCCCCCCAAGGGGGCCGTGCCTTTCTTGGGGCTGCCCGGCACTGCGGCTGTGACACCCGCGCGTTCACGTGGGTTCACGCTGCTGGAGCTGCTGCTGGTGGTGGCGATCATTGCCGTTGCTTCAGCCGGTGTCGGTTTTGCGCTGCGCGATTCCTCGCAATCCAGTTTGGAGCGCGATGCGCAAAGGCTGGCCGCTTTGCTCGAATCAGCCCGTGCTCAATCCCGCGCCACAGGTGTGGCCGTGCGTTGGCGCATAGCGACGCAGGACGAAGCGCCTGGTTTTCGCTTTGAGGGTTTGGCTGACAAGACCTTGCCAGAAAACTGGCTCAGTCACTACACGTCGGTGCAAACGCAGATCACCCTATGGCTGGGACCGGAACCCATGATTGAAGCTCAAAGCATCACCCTGGTTTCAACGCAACAACCCGATCGGATGGTGCGTGTCAGCACGGATGGGTTGCGGCCTTTTACTGTCCAGCCATGAAGCAAAGCAGCGTTTCAGGTTTCACCTTGATTGAAGTGCTGGTGGCACTGGCGATTGTGGCCATTGCCTTGCTGGCAGGATTGCAAGCTACATCGGCACTGACCCGCAACGCCATGCGCCAGTCATCCATGCTGCTGGCGCAGCTGTGCGCCGAAAACGAATTGGTCAAGATCCGACTCTCCAAACAGATGCCCGTGGTAGGGGACAGCCAGTTGGTCTGCGAACAAGCCGGCCGCCAATTGACGGTGATGGTTTCAGTTCGACCTACGCCCAACCCGAATTTTCGCCGGGTCGAAGCGCAGGTGCACGAGGACGGTTCACATCTGTTGCAACTGGCAACCGTGGTCGGGCGGATTTAATGCCCACAGCAGCTTGCAAGCAACGCGGCTTCACCCTCATCGAGTTGCTGGTGGCGCTGGCGGTCATGGCACTCATGACGGTGTTGAGCTGGCGTGGACTCGACGGCATGACGCGATCGCAGACGCAAACTCAAGCGCACAGCACGGCTGTGCTGACACTGCAAACTGCGCTTGCACAGTGGACTGCCGACCTCGATGCCTTGGCGCAGAATGCGCAAATTGAGGCGCTCGATTGGGACGGTCTGGTACTGCGTATGACCCGGCGCAGCACAGCGCAGGATCTGCTGGTCGTGGCCTGGTCGCAGCGTTCTGTGGATGGCACAACGCAATGGCTGCGCTGGCAATCCCCCCCACTGCGCAGCCGAAAAGAATGGCAAGAAGCCTGGAGTTTGGCCATGCTGTGGGGCCGCAACCAAAGCGACGAAATGAAAAAAAGCGAAGTCGCCATCACAGCGTTGGCGCAGTGGCAGATTTTTTACTTCCGTGGTGAGACCTGGAGCAACCCGTTGTCCAGCAATGACAGCAGCACAAGCCCTGGCACCACTGCGGCGCCAAACCAGCCTGTCGCCAGCGTCCCAGAGGGCGTGCGCTTGGTGCTGACACTGCCCAGTGGACAAGCCCTGAGTGGCACGCTGACACGGGATTGGGTGCGCACCACCGGGAGCGGGGCCAAGTTATGAAGCGCCGACTAGCACCCGCCAAACAAACTGGCGCGGCCCTGCTAACGGCCATGCTCACGGTTACTTTGGTCGCCACTTTTGCGGCGACGGCTTTGTGGCAACAATGGCGCAATGTAGAGGTCGAATTGGCCGAGCGAAACCGAGCGCAAATGAGATGGCTGTTGACGGGGGCACAGGACTGGGCCCGACTGATTTTGCGTGAAGACGCACGCTCGGGAACGACTGACCATCTGGCCGAACCCTGGGCCATTCCCTTGCAGGAATCCCGGTTGTCGAGTTTCTTGGCCGTTGATAAAAACAACAGCAACCCGGAGCAAGATCTCTTTTTGTCGGGTCAAATTACCGACTTGCAGTCGCGTCTGAATGTGTTCAATCTGGTCGATGGCAATAAAGTTTACGAGCCTGTTTTGCAAAGTTTTGGCAAGCTGTTTGAGGCGTTGAACTTGCCACTCTCGGAGCTTGATTTGTTGTCGAGCAATTTAATTCTTGCCAACGACAGCTTCGCTGCCCAGGCTCCTTTGATGCCCCAGACGCTGGAGCAACTGGTCTGGCTAGGTCTGTCAGTCAAAAGCTTACAAATTCTCAAACCCTATATTTGCTGGCTGCCCGAACGGACCACGGTCAACCTCAACACGGCCAGTGCGATGGTCATTTACGCCAGCGTTGCGGAATTGGAATTGAATGAGGCCAATGGCATGGTGAGGGCGCGTGCCAACCAGCACTTTCGAACCCTGGCCGACGCCGCCAAGACGCTGCAGAACTACTCTGATCGACTCAGCGTGGGATCGCGCTACTTCGAAGTCCGAGGTCGCTTGCGAGTGGGGCAAACGACAGTGGAGGAACGCTCCTTGGTGCGGCGTGACGGAATCGAAGTGAAAACAGTTTGGCGCGAGCGAGCCGTTTTAAGCGAGCTAACACACAGTCATGGTAGCTCACTACAATGATCGTTCAAGTCCCACCATGACAACGCTGATTATTTCACTCCCCCTCGCGGTAGCCAACGCCAACACGGAGTACGGCTACCTGTTCAGCCCAGACGGGATAAGTTTGGCGAGCCATGGACGAGCCACTGCCGCTTTGTTGCCAGCGCCGCCCAAATTTGGCAGTGAAGTGGTGCTGGTGGTTCCAGCGCTCGCTCTGTCTTGGCACCAAGTCGTATTGCCCAAAGGCACGCTCACCAGTCGCTTGGGCAATCCGCAGCGCCTGCGTGCCGTGCTCTGCGGACTGCTTGAAGAGCGCTTGCTGGACGAAGTCGATGTCTTGCACTTCGCACTGGCGCCCCAGGCCAAGGCCGAGCAAGCGGCCTGGGTCGCTGTTTGCGACCGGTCCTGGTTGCAGGCCTATCTGCAAGCCTTCGAGGCCAGCCCTATTCAGGTCACGCGCATTGTTCCGGAATTCTCCCCAGACTTGAACCCCAACCCAGCAACCACGCTCTATGTCACCGAGGGGCTGTCGCCAGCTCAGTTGCTTATGCCAGGAACCCACGGCGTAACCGTGCTGCCGCTGAGTGCTGTTTCTGTGGCTTTGCTGACTATGCCGCAGCAGTTCGAGTTGGTGGCCGAACCCTCTGTTGCCGCGTTGGCTGAGCAATTTTTTAAGCGGGTGGCGACTCTGCAGTCAAGCGAGCAGCGCTGGTTGCAGGCAGCCCAATCAGCCTGGAATCTGGCGCAATTTGATCTCGCCAACTCGGATCGTGCGCGTCACATGAAGCGCCTGCTCGGTTGCTGGCGCAGTTTTCTGACTTCACCCCAGTGGCGTGCTGCCCGTTGGAGCTCAGTTGGTTTGCTGGCGATCAACTTGCTGGGATTGAACGCCTGGGCCTGGGCTGAGCGAGCAGCACAAGACCAGCAACGGCTGGCCATCCGGGCCGTCTTGAGCCAAACCTTTCCCAGCGTCAGTGTGATCGTCGATGCACCGCTGCAAATGGAACGCGCCGTCGCAGACTTACAGCAGCGCAGCGGAGCGGCATCCGACCGTGATCTTGAAGCCATCTTGGCACGTCTAGGCCCGTTGTTGCCTGCTGAGTCGTCGCTCAGCTCGATTGAATTTGTGGTGGGGGAGGCGCGCTTAACTTTCAGGCCAAACGGACTTAAGCTCACTGCGGCAGAGACTTCAAATTTAGTGGCCCAATTGAAAGCCCGAGCTTATGCCAGCCGGATTGAAGGCGACATCCTGGTCGTTCGGCAGGAGGGCGGTTGATGAAACTAGTTAGCCCATTAAAAACCATCCTGAGCCGCTTCTCCTCAAGGGAGAAAAACGCCCTCTGGCTGGCCACATGGCTGATGGGTGCAGCCCTCTTGTGGTGGCTGATGCTGGCACCCGCCTTGCACACCTGGCGCAACGCCGAACAAGTCCGCAGCAAACTCGATGTGCAATTTCAAAAAATGCAGGCTTTACAAGCCCAGGCCCGGCTGCTGCAAGCACAAACACGGGTGACACCAGAGCAAGCGCAAGCGTCATTGGAGGTCTCAGTCAAACAGCACTTTGGCAGTACGGCCCAACTCCAGATGGGCGGGCAACGGGCCACGATTACCCTCAAAGGGGCTTCGTCTGAAGCCCTGGCTCAATGGTTGGCGCAAGCCCGGAGCCAGGCCCACGTTTTGCCGAACCAGGCGAGCTTGAAACGCAGCGACGCAGCCAGCACGAGCTGGGATGGCACCTTGGTATTGGAGTTTGCGTCGCGCTGAAAGGCCCCGACCCCACACGCCCATGGCACGACGACAGCCCACAACCTTTCAAGCAACGCCGTGGGGTTGGGCCATCGGCGGTGCCTTGACTGGTTTGTTCATGGCCGTGTTACTGTTTGCGCCAGCACGTTGGGTGGCTTCGACCTTGCAGGACTTCAGCAATGAGCGTCTGATTTTGCTTGAGCCCCGAGGAACTCTGTGGAATGGCTCGGCGCAATTGCTTCTCAGTGGCGGAGTTGGCAGCCGTGATGCTAGCGCTTTGCCAGGGCGCGTGAACTGGCAGTTACGACCGGCATGGGATAACTTGTCCATTGTCTTGGACGCATCTTGTTGCACGCCGCAATCGCTGCAGTTACAGCTGCGACCACGCTGGGCTGGCGTGCAGCTGGCATTGACTGATGGCCAATCACAGTGGCCTGGCGCCCTGTTGGCGGGTTTGGGAACGCCCTGGAACACCGTGCAGGCCGAAGGTGTTTTGAAGCTGGTGACCCAGAGTTTGTCGCTGACGTTGACTCAGGGCCGACTCGCCATTGCGGGACAAGCCCAACTCGAAGCGCTTGGTATGTCATCACGCTTGTCGACCCTCAAGCCCATGGGCAGTTACCGTTTGACGCTTCTGGGCGGGACCAGTGCAACGTTCCAACTCAGCACCCTCGAAGGTAGTTTGCAACTCTCGGGTGATGGTCTTTGGTTGGGCTCTCGACTACACTTTCAAGGACTCGCCAGTGCTGAGCCGGCACAGGTCGATGCCCTTTCCAATCTTCTCAATATTATTGGGCGCCGCGATGGCGCACGTTCCATCATTAAAGTGGGCTAAACCTATGGAATACCTAAGTTCAAACCGAATCCAATGGGCACTCTTTTCAATGGGGCTTCTAGCCTTTTGTTACGGCAGCAACAGCTCTTTTTTGTCCCAGGCCAGGGCCCAGTCCAGCGTTGAAAGCAAGCCTAGCCCAGCCAAACGGGGGGAGCCTGTGACGCTGAATTTTTCAAATACCGAGATAGAAGCGGTTGCGCGTGCCATGGCCAGCATCACGGGGCGCAACGTGGTGGTTGATCCCCGTGTCAAAGGAACGATGAACCTGAACACGGAGCGACCGGTGTCACCCAGCACGGCTTACAACCAATTTCTGGCCGCATTGAGGCTGCAGGGTTATACCGTGGTGGAAGCAGCGGGTCTGGATAAAGTGGTGCCCGAAGCCGATGCCAAATTGCAAAGCAGCACGGTGTCGGCGGGTGCGGTAACAAACCGCAGCAACCAGGTCATGACGCAAATTTTCAAACTCAATTTTGAGAACGCCAATAACCTGGTTCCGGTGTTGCGTCCGTTGATCAGCCCCAACAACACGATTAATTTCAACCCCGGCAACAATTCGCTGACCATCACCGACTATGCTGATAACTTGCAGCGCTTAGCCCGCATCATCGCGGCCATGGATGTCTCCAACGCCACTGATGTGGAGATCGTCAACCTGAAACACGCCATTGCCAATGACCTGGCTCCCCTGGTGTTGCGTCTGGTTGAATCCGGTAGCAGTCCGATTGCAGCGCCGGGACAGGGGCAGACCGATTCCACTTTCAAGACAACTTTGGTGGCCGAGCCGCGCAGCAATTCTTTGATTTTGCGTGCCGCCAACCCGGCACGGTTGGCCCTGGTTAAGTCTTTGATTGAAAAACTCGATCAGCCTACGCCGCAAGGCAACAGCGCCAGCGGCAATATCTATGTGGTCTATTTGAAGAATGCCGACGCCACTAAACTGGCGAACACTTTAAGAGGAGCGCTGTCCGGCGATACGCGCACAACAAGCAGCGCGACACCGACCCCGCCTGGGAGCGCAAGCACCACCAGCTCAGCTGCGCTCAGCCCGGTCACCACGGGCGGTCAAATTCAGGCTGACCCCGCAACCAACTCCCTCATCATTACCGCGCCCGAACCGCAATACCGTCAGTTACGCGCGGTGATCGACAAGCTCGATACCCGTCGCGCCCAGGTATTTGTTGAAAGCCTGATTGCAGAAGTCAACGCCGACAAAGCGGCCGAGTTCGGCATCCAATGGCAAGGCCCGATAGGCCAAGCGGGCGACAGAAGCATTGGCTTGATCGGAACCAATTTTGGCTCGGGTGGCAACAACATCATCAGCTTGGCCAGCCAAGGTGCCAGTGGCGCCGTTACCCCGGGAAAAGGACTGAATTTGGGTGTGGCTAACCAGACCAATGGCGTCTATGTCCTGGGGTTTTTGGCGCGCTTTCTAGAGCAAACGGGTAACGGCAATATTTTGTCGACGCCTAACTTGCTGACCTTGGACAACGAAGAAGCCAAGATCGTGATCGGCCAGAATGTGCCTTTCGTGACCGGTCAATACACCAACGCCAGTGTTAGCGGCGCCGGGGCGGTCAACCCGTTTCAGACCATTGAACGCAAAGACGTTGGCTTGACGCTGCGGGTCAAACCCCAGATCAGTGAAAACGGCACGGTCAAATTGTCCATTTACCAAGAGGTCTCAAGTGTTCAGCCCTCTTCTGTCAATTCAGCCACAGGCTTGATTACCAATAAGCGCTCGATCGAGTCCAATGTGCTGGTCGATGATGGATCGATCGTCGTGCTCGGCGGCTTGTTGCAAGACGAACACTCGGGCAACCAGGAACGAGTACCCGGATTGGCCGATATTCCACTGTTCGGCAACCTGTTTAAAAGTGAATCGCGTGGCCGTAAAAAAACCAATCTGATGGTGTTCCTGCGGCCTGTGGTGGTGCGTGACGCAACAGCCAGCGATGCGCTGTCTATGGGACGCTACGATCTCATGCGTGCAACACAGGCCGCCACGCTGCCTGCGCCGAGCGAAGTCCTGCCACCCCTCCAGGATGTGCCTGTGCTACCTGCACTGAATCCAACGCCCACCTCAGCAACAAGTCGCTGAATCGGTCACCATGCGCCAACGCCTGCCCTATGCTTTTGCCCGTAGCCAGCAAGTGCTGCTGGAGGAAGAAGCGGGTGCGCTGACCCTCTGGCTGCATCCCGGTTCACCCCCCAGTGGGGTGGGCGAGGTGATGCGCAAATATGCTGTGCAAAGTATGGCCTCTTTGCCAGAACAAGAGCTTATTCAGCGCATCAGCTCGGCCTACGCACAAAGCGAGTCGAGCGCAGCCAGCGTGGTAAGCGAGGTCGAGAGTGACGTTGACCTCTCGCGCATGATGCAGGATTTGCCAGCCATAGAAGACTTGCTGGAGACATCGGACGATGCACCCATCATTCGCATGCTCAACGCCTTGCTGACCCAGGCTGCGCGCGATGGTGCAAGTGACATCCACATCGAACCTTATGAGCGGCATTCCAGTGTTCGCTTCCGGGTTGATGGCACGCTGCGCGAAGTGGTGCAACCGAACCGGGCACTGCACGCTGCTTTGATATCGCGACTGAAGATCATGGCCGAATTGGACATTTCCGAGAAACGCCTGCCGCAAGACGGTCGAATTTCCCTGCGCATCGGAACGCGCGCCATGGATGTGCGTGTCAGCACCTTGCCCAGCGCCCAGGGCGAACGTGCGGTATTGCGACTGCTTGATAAAAGTCAGAGCAAACTTCATTTGGAAGCCGTCGGCATGCAGGGCGAGGTGCTGGCTGGACTGCAACGTCTGATTGACCAGCCGCACGGCATCATTCTTGTTACCGGACCCACGGGTTCGGGTAAAACCACTACGCTGTATGCCGCCCTAAGTCGGCTCGATGCAGCGGGCAGCAACATCATGACGGTGGAAGACCCGATCGAATATGAACTCTCAGGCATAGGGCAAACCCAGGTCAATCCCAAGATTGATTTGAGCTTTGCCAAAGCCCTGCGCGCCATCCTGAGGCAAGACCCGGATGTCATCATGATCGGCGAGATCCGAGATTTTGAGACCGCTCAAATCGCCATCCAGGCCTCACTGACGGGCCATTTGGTGCTGGCCACCTTGCACACCAATGACGCTGCCAGTGCCGTGACCCGTTTGATTGACATGGGGGTTGAGCCCTTCTTGCTAAGCTCCAGCCTGCTGGGCGTGTTGGCGCAACGACTGGTGCGCAAACTATGCCCCGCCTGTCATGGCGGCAGTTGCATTGCGTGCAATCAGACCGGTTACCAGGGACGTACTGGAATTTTTGAGTTGCTGGTGAGTGACGAGAAAATTCGCGCCTTGATTCATAACCAGGCCTCCGAAGCTGAAATTCGTGCAAATGCTATGCAGGCCGGCATGCGGCTGATGCGTGAGGATGGTGAAAGACTGGTGCACTCAGGTCTGACGTCGCGCGAAGAGTTGGTCCGGGTTACCCGAGACTAAATCCAGCGCAACAGACGGACAACCCGTAGTAGCCCAAGCAAAACCGGCCTCAATGGTGGCCATTTGCTTGATTGAAAAAGAAATGAAACAAGCTCATCCAGACCTTGGCCAAGCCCCGCTAGGCATCACTCGATGGATTGCCATTTTTGGAGTTCACGTTCATCTCATGTCTTCAATGATTGGCAATCAAAATGAACCCTGCGAAGACATGTTAATGTCAGGCCATGCCCGCTTATTCTTTCGAAGCCCTTGATGTTCAAGGTCAAGCCCGCAAAGGGATTATGGAAGCTGACAGTGCCAAGTCGGTACGCAGTCTGTTGCGGGCTCAAGCGCTGGTCCCACTCTCGGTTGAAGCGCTGACGACGGGTCAAACCAATGCAGCCCAAGGCGATGAATTGAGTGGTTTTGTTCGGTTCTTTACAAAACGGGTTTTCACTGCCCCAAGGCTGACGATCTGGACCCGCCAGCTCGCTGGTCTGGTCAGTGCGGGTCTGCCCTTGGAGCGCGCCCTGAGCTCTTTGCTCGATGAGGCCGATGATGAAGCCCAACGCAATCTGGTGGCTGCGCTGCGCGCTGAAGTCAATGGGGGATCATCATTTGGCCGAGCTTTGTCACAGCACCCGCGTGAGTTTTCAAGCATCTACATCGCCGTCATTGGTGCGGGCGAACAAAGCGGCAATCTGGGGCTGGTGCTGGAGCGGCTGGCTGATGAGCTCGAACAGCAGCAAGAACTCCAGGCTAAGTTAATCGGTGCGGCACTGTACCCGGCCATTGTGACCCTGGTTGCTGTGGTGATCGTGTTGTTTTTGGTGAGCTATGTGGTGCCCCAGGTGGCCAGTGTGTTTGCCGGCACCCAGCGCAGTCTGCCCATTCTCACGGTGGCGATGCTGGCCATTAGCAGCTTTGTTCGCGACTATGGTTGGCTTATGGTGTTGCTCGTGAGCAGCGCCGGTGCGGGCTTGCTGCTGATGCTGAGAAATTCTGAGTTCCGGGAAAATTTTGATGCTGCTTGGCTCACGATGCCCGTGCTGGGCAAACTCGCCCGCGGCTATAACGGTGCACGCTTTGCGACGACCTTGGCCATGCTGAGCGCAGCGGGTGTTCCGATTCTCAAAGCGTTGCAAGCTGCCGCCGAAACGCTCAACAACCGCGCCATGCGGGCTGATGCGCTCGATGCCTTGGTCATGGTGCGCGAGGGTGCGCCACTGGCCTCAGCCCTGGCGCAGAAAAAATGCTTTCCCAGCCTGCTGCCTATGTTTGCACGGCTGGGTGAACAAACGGGCCAGTTGCCGTTGATGCTGGGCCGTGCTGCCAATCAGCTCGGCACCGAAGTACAACGCCGCGCTTTACAGCTGGCAACGATTTTGGAGCCGCTGTTGATTGTCGCTATGGGTCTGGTCGTGATGCTGATTGTGCTGGCTGTATTACTGCCCATCATCCAGCTTAACCAGTTTGTCAGGTAGTCCAGTCATGAGTTATCTTGGTTTTTCGTGCGCAAATTTTGAGTTTCGCATCGATCATCTGGGCTTAAAAGGGACTTGATACAACCAGACCGGGCGATCTGGGCTGGCGTAAACCGTGGCGTCGGGTTTGAGTGCAAATGCTTCAAACTCCAGGCTCACTAACCAGGCACCGGGCTTCATGTCTTTTTGCGCCTTGGCTACCGCACGTGGCATGGTCTCTGGACGCTGGAACAAGTAAACCAAATCATAAGCACCCCAGTGGTCGAGCCAAATATCACCGTGTAGAACTTTGGCCCACAGGCAACGCAGTTTGGCCAGCCAGCGCAACGGTCGGCTGAATTCAATGCCGACCCATCGTGCATGTGGGTAGGCCACACGCAAGGCCAAGAGGCCGTCACCCGCGCCGCAACCAGCGTCGAGTAGCAAGGCATTGGGGGCTAACGGTGCACAGTGGGGAAGGTCACGCAAGGCTTGGCGTGGTGTTGGAAATACGGGTGCATCGCGCCATGCATGGATGGGATAAATTAGCAAAGTCAGCACCAAGGTCAGTAACCAGACCCAGGTCGGCAGACTCGCTGTACCCGATAGCCACAAAGAAATCGGGAAACCCAGCAGTAATGCGAACATCCGGGCTTTGGAGTCACCGCGCCTCCAAGCCACACCGCCAGCGGCTATACCAGCCAAAGAAGCCAGCAACATGGCGGGTAGTTGGCTCGTTCCACCATGCAACATAATTTCATATAAAAACCAAGCCGAGGCCCAGGTGATCAAGGCAGGCATGGGCCAACGGAATAAAGCGGATGCGGCCTTGGGCTGGTTCATCCGTGTTGGTATTCCGTGGATTTGAATGCGTAAAGTGTTCGCATATGGCCCCAAGCTAAAGGGTCAGAAATGAACACGCAGAAGGCGGTAATGGCCAGATAGACAGTCGCTCAAATCAGCAGGAGAAATCCGTTGAGGGTCGAGAGTGCTCCCAGTAGCCCCAGTAGGCTGCCGACTACGAAGAGGGTAGGTATGGCACCTAAAATTGACACGGATAGCAAGACGATGGCGATTTGGAGCATGCCCTCGGCATAATCAAACCAAGGGTCTTGTCGCATCGCCAGATCTCTGATTTTTTCATGTTCTCGGGCGCGCGCAAGCAGTTCTTTTTTCCCTTCTTTGGTATCAGGCTCTGATTCATAGCGGTCAACAGTCTTCTTGTATTCATCGATCTTTTTTTGAATCACTTCTTTGGTGTTGCTTGGCAAGGCTACATCCCGTAACAATTGCAATTCCATGTCGGTCACGGCAATCTTCAAGCTGGTTTGCCGTATGGTTTTGGCTTGGTAAAAAGAGTAAGTATTGGCCGCCAAAATATTTTGGTGGGTGGCTTCTTTCATCGCGTTTGAACCCCCTAGGCTGGCAATTGCCAACACCATGGCGAGGATCGAGATGGTCAGTGCGGTGCGGTTTTTTGATTTGTCACCACTTTGGTGTTCAATCAATTCTGAGGATTCGTGGGCTTCCATGGGGGTCCTTGTTGATGGGCGGTTGAATTTAAGTCTTGCCTTGAATTTGTTGCCAGAAGGCCAACTCGCTGGCGGTTAGGCGGTCTTGGGCAACGGCAATTTCTTGAAATTGAACGGGATCAGTGAGCAGGGTCAGTTGGCGAATATCGCTGAGCAATGATTTGAAGTGCTCAACCGCATACGCGGAATTTTCGGCAATCGTATGAATGGGCATCGCACTAAAATTGGCTTCGTTTTCCAGCTCTTGCTGCACCTGTTGTATCAAGGTATTGATCTCGACGGCGTTCAGATGCAGGCGTTTGGATTCTTGACGAATTAAGATCATTTCTTGCGGATCAATTTCCCCATCGTGCAATATATGGTGAATTTGATTTTTGAGTGCATTACGTTCCTTGACCAATTCGTCACTGAACGCAGATGACAACAGGGCCGCCGGAATGGCAAAAATACCGATCCCGATCAAGGCCAAGACGATGGTCATGGCACGCCCTGCCGTCGTGATGGGGGAAATATCACCATAACCCACCGAGGCAAGGGTGATGACTGCCCAGTAAATAGAGTTGGGGATGTTGTCAAATTTATCGGGTTGGGCATCGTGCTCGAACAGGTAGCCCAGCGAGGCAGTCAGCACCACCAAGAGGAGCATGATGAAGCCGGCTGCTGCGATGACGGGCCACTCACGTTTGATCACGCGGCCTAGCGTGGCGGTCGCATCGCTGCCACGGGTAAGTTTGAGCAGTCGCGCCAGTCGGAACACCCGCAGAAAACGCAAATCGATCAAATGGTGGAGGAATACTTCTAAGAAGAAGGGGAGAATCGCCAGCAAGTCAATGAACGTTGAGGGATTTTTGGCTTGTTTCAAGCGACCTGACAGTCCATTTTTGTAGCCTGGCTCCTCGACGCAGCAGTACAGCCGCATGCAATATTCAATGCTGAAAATGGCCACCGCCAATGAGTCCAAAATAACGAATTCAACGTGCAATATGTAGGAGACACTGTGCACGGACTCCAGCACCACGGCCAATACCGAAATCAGGACCCAGATACCAATAAAGGTATTGAAATATTCCTGCAACTTGCCACCAAAAGGGCTGACAAACATCAGCGCATGCATTTTTTGGCGGAAAGTACGGCCTTGGTTCAAGGCCGAAAATTCGTGGTAAGCCGGAATAATGACCCGGAACAGCTTCAAAATCCGCAGCAAACGCAGGAATCGCAGCACCCGCAAATCAATGGGGATGAAGGCCTGGAGATAAAACGGCGCAACAGCGAGAAAATCAATGATGGCGAAGGGGCTGCCTACATAGCGTAAGCGGGGATTACTTTTGTTTTTGAACTCTTCATCTTCCGGTGCCAGATAAAACCGCAGCAGGTACTCGAGGGTAAAAACAACGACCGAGAAAATATCGAAAAAACGAAACCAATGTTTATTGGCTTCATAAACGGCCGGGACATGCTCAAAAACCAGGGCAAATAGATTGACAACAATCAGTATGCCAATCCATTTATCGAAGCTTTTTTGGAAGTTGCCAGGAATATGGGGGTCGAGCAGCCAGGAGTGCAGCCATTTACGCAAGGGCAAATTGTTGGGAATTTCAGCCTGAACTGTGACACCCAGAATGTCATTGACGTCTAAGTCTTTGATCGAGATGGCGTGTTTTTTTTTCATGATGCACCTCAGAATTCAATTTCAGCGATCTTGATGGGATAACCACCCTTGTCACAGACAGTGACGGTGAGCAGTTGCTTTTCCTTGATCGAGTCGGTCGGCGCCAGATTCGATTTGACAAAAGGAATGGCCGAGCCCGCTGGGGTCGCGATGGACTTATCGATGTCGATGCCGCCGATGAGGCTGAGGTCGCCTGGGACGCAGGCTTCAACATACTTTGGGGCCTCACCGTTAAACGGGTTTCGCAAGTCTTTTAGGCTGGACTTTTTCAGTAATTCGGCCAGGCAAGCGCCCCAGGTACCTGTCGCTGGGCTGACGCTGGTTGGCTTGATGGCGTCTTCGGCCTTAGTCTCGGACGATGCAACCACCGCTTCGAGCACTGGGCTGGGTTTGGCGGAATCCGCTTGGGCGCCGCCGACACAGGCGGCATAAGCGTAGTTGGCGTCAAAACGCTTTTCACTGGCTTGCTTAAACCAGGCGACCCAAGCTTCGCCGTTGCCCTTGGTTGCCTCAGTCTTTAAAGCTTCTTGCCGGGTATGGACGCCCAGCCAGGTGACAAGAACAAATACCAGAACAAGGAACACTAAAAAAATGCCGTCGTAGAGAGTGAAATTCGCAGGAGGCGTCTCAGGGCGGGGTTCGGTTAAAGCTTCCATGGGTATTTTCTCCAGGGTAAATTTGACGCTTACTGAAAAGGGGCTTTGGCATACTTGGCGCAGATGCCTTTGATCATGTGGCGCTGGTTCCCGCCCTTGAAAGTCAGGGTCTGGACAAATGAACCGTTATTCAGGTCCAGGCTGAATTCTTCTTGGGTGATCATTTGGCCAAAGCGTTCAAACATGGCGGGACGGCTAACAAAGGCTTTGTTTCCCTCCATCCGAAGTGCGCCTTTGCGCGATTCCGAGATTGAATACTCCCCTTGGTACCAACCTGCTTTGGCTTGCAGGTCGAGTCCGACAATCAGCATGTCGGTGTAAACCTTGGGCTCGGAATTCAAAGCGCCTTGGGGCATGGAAACCGTGACTTCACAAATAAAATTTTCGGGTAGCTTGCCTATTTTTGACGTTGGACTATCGAGCTCTTTGTCGCGCCCAGTCACGCTGGGTGTGGTGATATGAATCCAGCCTTGGTCGTCGGCCAGCCAACCCAGAGCGCCAATCAGCAACAAGGTGAGCAAAGCGGTCAACAAAATGACAGATCCGTTTTTATGCATGCCAAGCGTCTCGGTTTAAGGATGTTGGGGTCGAAACCATTTAATTCATCAGGATTTCGCGGCCATTGCGAGGCTGCACGGGACGAGCGTTATTCTTGAAGGGGAACTGATTGACCTGCTCTTGGGACACATTGATTGGCGTTCTCAAAATATAGAAACTCACATCCTCGGTGCAGGGTGGGGTGGTGAGAGAGCCTTCGTAACTGTAAAAATCAAACTCACGAGGCAGCAGATTGCCAGGGTTAAAACTAATCCCTTCGGGGCTGAATTCGGCGCCTTCAGACTTGGGTAAATGCGTCCACAGTGTTTTGATGCCGGGGTTTTCGTTGCCTTCTTTCAGCAAGACCCCAAGTACTGCCAATTTCCCAGCGGCGTTCTTGTGAACGAAGTGCAGCACCATGGCCATGGGTTGACCCTCAATTTTTTCTTCACTTGGGCGATGAAAATGGAACTGCAGCAAATCGTGCGGAATACTGTCAATCCGCAATTTGCTACCAGGGGCTACGTTGACCTGAATGGTGTGACCATTGTTGATGATTTTCAGCGGGCCCTCTTTGTAGTCTGCGCTGACGCTGGCGCGTGACTTGACAAAAGGTCCACGAATATCCAGCGGTGATTGCGATTTGCCTTTGGCACAGGTGGGGAACTCTTTGCCCCAGCGCTCCGGCCCCATGATGCCGTCGTAGCCCCAATGCGCCGCGGCATGCTTGTCTGATTTTTTCCCAGCGCTGTCATGGGCTTGCGTCTTGGCGTGGCTATCAGCTTTCTCGACCGGCTTGGGGTTTAACTCTTTCGCTTCGCCGCTTGCCGATTGGGGTTGGCATTCAGCCAGCAAAGCGACTTTCTCCCCGCCCGCGACCAAACCCAGCTGAGCCGCACAAATGGTATTTTTTCGGTTGCCCAATTCGGATAACTGAATGGCCTTGCGAAAAGCTTCTTGCGTGGCCGGGTCATTGCTGCCCTTGGTGAGCAACAGCAGAGACGCCAAACCGACTTGTCGCTCGGCCGATAAATTCTTTTGGGATTTGTAAGCGGCTTGCAAGTCGCTCAAAGAGGCCCCGCTGGACAAACCGGCTTTGACCGCTGTGAGCTCCTGCAGTTGGGATTGCATCGGCGCCATTTGTTGGCGCAAAGCTGAGATTTGTTCTTCAGCGGCCTTGGCTGTCGCGTCTGAGGTGGCGAGCGATTTAGCGGCCTCCTCCGAAGCAGTTTGCAAGGTCTTCAACTGGCTTGTGCTTTTGAGATTGGCTTGCCAGTTCAACCAGCCAAAAACAGCTGCGCCAATTAAGGCCAGGGCTAAAACAACTTCAATCAAAGTTCTTTTCATAAGGATTCTCAGAAAGCCCGTTCATTGCGAAATATTTTTCCGCAGCACGCCCAGCAAACGGTAGGCGCTCTCTTGGATTCGGACCGAGTTGAATAAACTTGAATTCTCGTTATTGATCTCCGCGAAATGAAATACCACGACCGTCACTGTCTAGCAACATCAGCTCCAGCCGGCGGGTGCTGCTGTTTGCCAGGGTATGGATAAAAGCGATGCCATTGAGTGTTTTGGGCGTCGATAGCGGTGTCCAGCTACACAGGGTGTTGACCGGAACCACCAGGCTGGCACTGAAAGCATTTCCGCTGGTGTGGGGGGGCAAACTCAGTCCCGTGACACTACAGGGGAAGTTGGTTGCGTTGGAGGTCAGCGCACCGGTGTTGGAAAATGTCATCGTCGAACTGCCGTAAACCGACCGATCGCTGGACCAGGTGCCCGACCATCGGCCCTCCAAGTCAGCGGGCAGGGCGACACGGTTAACGTTGTAATTCGAGCTGGGGGCCGCGCTGGCATCGAAGTCCAGGGCGGTTTGACTGGCAACGGCCGTTGCGCTGGCATGAAAGCGCTCTAAAGAGGCGTTGGACACGCTGACAGAACCCGTTCCCAAGGCACCGCTGGTAAAAGCTTTGATGCCGGCTGCGTTGGACTGCGCTGTACCGTCCTGCCTCAAGTCCAATACGCCAGAGAAAAGATAGGGGTCAGCGTTGCTGTCGGGGCCTCTGAAATACCAGCCCCACCATTGAACGCTGCCGCTGGTGAAGGGCAGGATCAGGCTGAGGAATTCCTGGCCGGAGGGTCCTGCACTGGCTTGGTAAAAGCCTTGCAGGGTCGTTGTGCTGTCAGGGTTGTCGGCGGGGGGGGGATTGTCGCCAGTGCTGCTCCCACCATTCCCACCGCAGGCGGCCAGAGCCAGCAGTGCGGCGAGGGACAACACCCGACACCGTCCGAGCCAGCCAGCCGGTGGATGCTGAAGTGCGATGTTCATGGTCTGACCCAGCCTGCTTGGAGCCAGTGGCCGTAGTCAGGCGAGTACGGCCAAGCAATGTGGTGCACTGGCGTTCCACTGGGGAAGACCTTGGAGGTCAGGTGATCCAGCCATTCGCCCTGGGGCTGGTAACCGGCGCTGAAAGTGGCGATTTCCGGGGCTAATCGAACCTGCGTCTGAGCAAGGTGGTTAGTGAGGTCTTCTTGGGTGCTTGGCTTGCGATACGGTGTGGGTGTTGCCGACCGGGCAGGGGCCAAGGGGCCCGAGTAAGCGTCATGCACACTGCCCCATTCACGGCTTCGCAAGCTGCGGGTTATTTTTTCAATTCGAGCGGTGGTTTGGTCGATGCTGGGCTGTTGAAAGCGCAGTTGCCCCAGCACGTTGTCAAACAGCACGGCGGCTTTCGGATGGGTACGCAAAACGGTGTCCAGCGGCGTCAAGGCATCGCTGGTGTGACACTGAAGCTGGGTCCCCGAAGCTTGCAAGTTGCGACCATGGCGCCAGCGAAACAAGGGGGCGGCCCAGCGATCGGTATCAAAAGTCGTCACTTTCTTAAAACCCTGTAACCAACGCACCGGCATCATCCAACCAGCGCTTGCGCCAATGATCAGCAATTCTTGGTGGACTGGCTGGACTTGGTCTAGCCATTGGGCTATGCGGGTGCACGCTTCTTGCCATTGGGACTGGCGTTGCCAGGCGCGCCAATGCCAGAGCAGGCCACCGGTTAGGTTCATACAGCACTCGCTCGGTTGAACTGCATCACGCCCAACTCATCGAGTTGGCTCTGTTCACGACTCTGCACATGTTTTCTAACGGCTTTGAGATCGGTTTCCATAAGCACTTGCATTTTGAGTCGCTCCTCTTGGGCCAGGCGGGTGCGCTGTTTCAGACCGGCCAGTTGGTGGCTGGATCGCGCCAAGTCCTGCACCACACGTTCACGCAGAACTACAAGCCGCGTCATGAATTGGCGCTGATTCAGGGCGTCTGACATGCCCGTGGAGTTGCTCGGACCTGTGCTTTGATCCCGGTATTCCTGCAGCATCTTATCTAAGCGTTGTCGGCTACTGAGCAGTGAGTCGTGTAGCTTCAGCGCCTGACCTGTCTCAGATTGGAGTTGGTTCAACAGTTGCTCAGCTTTGTTTTCAAGGGCTGACCAGCAGCTACGAACTTTCATGGTGCGGTCCTTAGAGTTCCATCAAAACACGCAAATCCGTGCGGGTCTTGTCTTCATCCACGCCGGACAACATGTCCTGGCACAGAAATTTTTCCATCGTTTCACGCAATTCAATCGCTTGGTCAATTTCAGTGTTGCTGCCCATTTGGTAGGCGCCGACTTGAATCAAATCCACATTTTGTTGGTACAGTGACCAGAGGCGTCGGAAGCGATTGGCCATTTTCAGATCAGTGGCTGACAGCAGGTTTTGCATGACCCGCGAGATCGATCCATTGAGCTCAATCGCTGGGTAATGGGCGGCATCGGCCAGTTTGCGTGATAGCATGACTTGGCCATCGAGCGAAGCCCGAGCGATGTCCACAATCGGGTCATTGCCGTCATCGCCTTCGGCCAGCACCGTATAAATCGCCGTGATCGAGCCGTGGCCATGGCGCCCGACACCGGCGCGTTCAATCAAATTGGGTAACAAAGCAAACACCGATGGCGGATAGCCTTTGGAGGTGGGGGGCTCACCAATGGCCAGACCGATCTCGCGCTGCGCGTGGGCTACCCGGGTCAAGCTGTCCATCAGTAGCAACACATCCTTGCCCTGGTCGCGAAAATATTCGGCAATCACATGTGACAAATGGGCGGCTTTCAGACGCAACACCGGAGAAATATTGGCTGGTGCGGCAATCACCACCGATTTGGCCAGTCCCTCGGGTCCCAGCGTCTCGTTGATGAAGGCCTGGACTTCGCGCCCCCGTTCGCCAATCAGACCAATCACGACGATGTCGGCCTTGGTAAAGCGGGTAATCATTCCGAGCAGCACACTTTTGCCTACGCCCGAGCCTGAAATGAGACCCACGCGCTGGCCTCGTCCCAGCGTGAGTAGACCGTTGATGGCTTTGACACCGACATCCAAAATGCGATCAATCGGGCCCCGGTCCATCGGGTTGAGCGGCAAGCCCTGTAGTCCGAGCTTGGTGCTGTAGCGGGGTCTGGGTTTACCGTCTAGCGGTTCACCTTGGGCGTCAATTACCCGTCCTAGCAGCGCATCTCCCAGCTGGGCATGGCCGCTGTGGCTGAGTACCCGAACCGTCGCGCCAGGCCCAATGCCATGGGGTTCAGAAAAAGGCATCAGGTAAATGGTTTGATCCGAAAATCCCACCACCTCAGCCTCGATCCGACTGCCGCTTTGTCCCCGCACTTCACACCAGGCACCGATGGGCGCCATGATGCCGCGTGCCTCTAACCGCAGACCCACCAAACGGACCAAGGTGCCGCTGCGAACCGGGCTTGGCGGATGCAAGGTACTGATGGCTTGGTCAACCACGGCCTCAAAGTCAGTCAGCATCGACTACCTCATCAAAATCCTTGGCATCCAGATCTGGGATTGAATCCAGGGTGGTCTGCTCCAGCGGCTGCACGGGCCGTTGCATCAGCCGCGCTGCTGCTGATACAGCTGCTGGGCGTTCACTGGCAACGCGGTCGTGATTGAAGGCCGAGTTGGCGCGCCAATGCTGGCCATCAAGCCCCAGCGTAGTGGCCAGGCCGGCGAGTCGTTCGACGATCAAATCTTCAACCAGGGTGTCATTGGCACGGGCGCGAACGCTGCCCGGGATCAGCGCATCATTGGCTTGCAGTCGCAAGCCTGCTCCATGGTTCAAGCCGGTGCGCTCGCGCAGGTTTTGCCATTGAACCAGGTCGCTGGAATGCAGTTCCAGCAGAATCATCGATTCGTCCTGCTGGGCCAGCTCATCCAGACAAGCTTGCACTAGACGATCAATGGCTTTGCCATCGGTGCTGAGTTCAGCCAACACCAGTTGTTCCGCCAGATGCAAAGCAAGACGTTTCAAGGGCTCGAAATAAGTGTTCGGGCTTTGCTGCAAAATGCTCAGCGCTGACTGCATGGACTGCAGCAGGGATTGGTCGCTGGCCAAGCGCTCTTGCAAAGTGTTTTGCATTTCATCCTGCAATGCAGCGCGGGTCTCGGCCACGCCCTGGGCATGGCCTTCGGCGCGGGCTTGCGCCAGAGCGTCAGTGTTGACAGCAGCCCGTGCTGCTGCAGCGGCCATTTCTGCAAGGTCCGGTTCGACCTCGTCCGTTGTCGGGTCGCTCTTGCCCAGGCCATGTTCTGGCGCCTTGGACTGGCCCAGGTCCAGGCTGGCAAAGTCAGTGGGGTCAAAAAATGGCGCGGGAGTCAGTCCCCAGGGACTGGCTGTGAAACCGTTGCTTGGGCTTCGGGGATGCAATAAATCGATCGCTTGCCAGACCCTTGCCGGGCGGACACTGATTTGACGCGCAGCGGCCTCGGGTGAGGCACTGTGCTGGTTAGACATAATCGGCCCCGCCGCCTAAGACCAGATCTCCGGCATCGGCCAACTTGCGGGCGGTACGCATGATGATTTTTTGGGACTGTTCCACATCGGACAAGCGCATCGGTCCCTTGGCCTCCATGTCGTCTTTGAACATGCCGCGAGCGCGTTCTGACATGTTGCTGAAGAATTTCTCTTTGACAGCGTCACTGCCGCCCTTGAGCGCAATCATCATCTGGTCAGGGTCAACATTGCGCATGATGATCTGGATGCCTTTGTTTTCTACCGTCACCAGGTTCTCAAAGGTGAACATATTGTCCTGAATTTTTTGCATCAACTCCGGATCGAGCGTGCGCAGCCCGCCCATCACCGAGGCTTCTAAAGCCGTTTTAGTCAGATTCAGGATATTGGCTGCGGCCTTGATGCCGCCGAAGCTCGAGGACTTGGCGGAAGAGTTGTTGGAGAACTGCTTTTTCATGATGGCTTCCAGCTCTTCCATGGCCGAAGGTTGAACGGTCTCCAGGCTGGCCACGCGTTGCATCACCTCAGCACGCGACTCGGGCGGCAGAAAATTAAGCACTTCAGCCGCAACCCCGTTTTCAAGCACCGACAAAATGATGGCCACCACTTGGGGATGCTCGTCTTGGATCATGTCGGCAATGGATCGCGCATCCATCCAAGACAAAATCTCCAAACCCTTGCTGGCATGGCCGGGGTTGATTCGACCCAGCACCGAAGCCGCTTTGTCATTGCCCAAAGCGCGTTTGAAAACTTTCTCCACATAGTCCGAGGTTCCCAGACCCAGGCTGGTTTGGCGCTTGATCGTCGCCACAAAATCGTCCAATACGGAATTGACGGCCTCTTGCGACAGTTCGGCCACCTGAACCATGGCCATACCCAGGGCTTGCACTTCCTTGGGGTTGAGGAAACGAATGATGTCCGAGGCTTGTTCTTCACCCAGCAGCAGCATCAGCACAGCAGCGCGCTGGGTTCCCGTTAATTCTTCGAGTTCTTTGCGCAGACTCTCGTTGTCCAGAACGGCTAATTCGCCCTGGGGTCGGGTCTCGGTCATAGAGGGTTCGGCCATGGTGGTTTGCTCGCAGGGTTAATGTCAGCCTGGCTTGATCATGTTTTTCAACACGCTGGCAACCCGTGCTGAATCATCGGAGACGATCATCCGAATCAGGGCAACCTTGTCGTCGTAGGTGTTGGCGGTGTCGAGCATTTCGGCGGAAATATTGGATTTTTTCGATTTCATTTTTGCCTTCATTTCCTCGAGTGATTCGGCGGCCGTCAGTTCCTTGACCGGCGCGACCTCGGCGCTGGCCGGGCCTTCAAGACCCAGGGCCTCGGCGTGGGCGAGCTGCAAACTGGTTGCAGCGGCCTGGGCGGCTTCTTTGTCGCGGTTCATCAGGTGCATCACCACGGGGCGCACCACCAGCAGCAAGAACACCACAAACAACAAACCCAGGAAAGCGGTTTTGATGTTCGCCATCACCGCTTCGTCCTTGTGCCAGGAGACCGACAAGTCCATCGGCGCTTCGGTCTCGAATTTGGCTTGGACCACGCTCACCACGTCCTTGCGGCTTTCGTCAAAACCGACCACCCCGCGAACCAGTTCCTGAATGCGGCCCACTTCTTCCGGGCTAAAAGGATTGGCCAGGGCGGCCTGCGCTTCACCTTTGTCATTTTTGGGCTGTGGGGTGGGCGCGCGTTCATTGATGACCACCGCCACGCTCAAGCGTTGGACGTTGCCGGTAGAGCTTTTGGTGTGACGCACCGAGCGGTCCATTTCGTAATTGCGGGTGCTGCGCGACGCCAACAAGCTGCGTTCATCGGTCGGTGTCGCCGCTGCCGGGGTGCTGGCGCTGGTGTTGAGCGTGGTCGTCGGTGCAGCGGGGGCGGTGTTGGAGAGGGTGCCAGGTACGCCGCCGGCTTCTTTGGTGCTGTTGCGGTCTTCGCTGCTGATTTCCGAGCGGGTTTTAATTCCCTTGCCTTGGTTGTCAAAATCTTCCACGGTGGTTTCGGTCTGGCTGAAGTCCAGCGTCAAATTGACTTGCGATCGCACATTGCCTTCGCCCACGATTGGCGTCAGGATTTGGATCACGCGCTGACGGTACAAATCCTCCATCGCTTGTTTGTGTTTGGCCTGGCCGGCATTGAGCCCCGTCGATAGGTCGGATTCGGCATCGGTCATCAGCTTGCCAAAGTTATCGACCACCACCACATTGCTCGGTGTCAGCAGGGGGACGCTGGAGGCGACCAAATGAACAATCGCTTGGACTTGCATGGCGCTGACGCTACGGCCCATGTGCGGGGTCACCACCACCGAGGCTTTGGGCGGTGTGCGGTCACGCACAAATACCGACGGTTTGGTGGTGGCCAGATGGACGCGTGCACTTTGAATGGATTCGATTTTCAGGATGCTGCGAGCCATCTCTTGCTCAACGACAGCGTTGTAGCGCACCTGTTCCATGAACTGGCTGCTGGTCATGGACGACTGGTCTTTCAAGGTATCCAAGCTCCCGGCAGCAGTTTTTGGCAAACCCTTGGAAGATAAAAAGATGCGCGCTTCGTGGTAACGGTTGCTGGGCACGGTAATTTGGCCGCTGCTGGTGTCGATCACGGGTTTGAATTCACCCGATTTCAAGGCTTCAAACACCGCTTGTTGGTCGCCATCGGTGATGCCGGCCTGGAGTGAGCGGTAGCTGGGCGCGTTGATCAGAGAATAAACCAGGGCAAAAGCCAGCAGCGCCAACGCAACCAGCATCAAGGGCAGCGATTTTTTGACAGCGGGTTGCATCAGCACTTGCCGGATCGGGCTGAACAGACCTTGGGGTTGTGATTGCAAGGGGTTGGTGCTGCTGCTTAATCCGCGCCGGTCATCGACAGCCGTGCGCACCATCGGGCTGCTGGTTTCAGTGGTGGCGGGCATGAAGGTGCCAGCGGGTGCGGTTGCAGTTGCCATGGGGAGGGTCTTTCAGCGCGGTAAGGGGTGAGTCATGAGCAAATGAAAGCCTTAGACCGGCATGTTCATCACGTCTTCGTAAGCTTTCAGCACCTTGTTTCTGACTTGCAGCGTGGCCTCAAAAGACAGGGATGCTTTCTGCATCTTGAGCACCACATCGGTCAGCGGCACGGATTCGCCGCGCTCGAAAGCCTGGGTGATGTTCTGTGAGTCCATCTGGGCCGCGTTGGTTTGACCCACGGCTTGCCGAATCAGCGCGGAGAAATCGGTTTTAGGCTGAGCAATGCCCGCTGCTGCGTCTTGCTCCAAGCCACTGGCTTGCGCCGCGTGGGCTTGCAAGGTTTTGAGCATGGCAGCGATGCTGCTGGCAGAGGTGGCTTTTTCAATCATGGGGTGGTTCCTGGAAAGTCGCTTGTACGCTGCGGGTTTAGGGGTTGAGCGCCAGCGCCGGATTCGCTTCGCGCAAACGGGCCAGTTTGTAGCGCAGAGTGCGCGGACTGATGCCGAGTTTTTGAGCTGCTTCGATCCGACTGTCGGAGCTTTCCAGCGCGGCCCGTATCACATGTTGCTCACTGTGTTTGACCGCTGCTTGCAACGGTTTTTCCGAACTCATGGCTGCAGCGCCCTGCGCCATCGGGCTGTGCGTCGGCGCAGCAGGCCATACATCGGCCCAATGCGTAGCCAAGGATTCGGCACCCAAGTCAGGCTCGCCCATGTTGTCAAACAGCAGGTGTTGGGTGTCAATTTTCTGGTCAGGGCACAGCACCATGGCGCGTTGCACCACGTTCTCGAGTTCGCGCACATTGCCTGGCCAAGCATAGGCCAGCAGCTGAGCTTGCGCTGCCGGACTGATCTCCCAGCTTGGGGCCGGGGTTGGGCTCAGTGACTGTTGGCGTGCCAGCAACCTTGACACCAAGGCGGGAATGTCGCCCCTGCGCTCACTCAAAGGTGGAATTCGCAGCTTGAACGTGCTCAGTCGGAAGTACAAGTCTTCTCTGAATTCGCGCCGTGCAATGGCTTGGCGCAAATCTTGGTTGGTGGCGGCCAGTACCCGCAGTTCCAGCGCAATGCTTTTTTCTCCGCCTAGGCGAACCAAGCTGCGCTCTTGCAAAACCCGCAGCAGTTTGGCCTGTAAGGGCAGGGCCAGTTCGGCGATTTCGTCTAAAAACAGGGTTCCACCTTGGGCTTGTTCAAACAGGCCTCGGTGTTCTTTGACGGCTCCTGTGAAAGCCCCTTTTTCATGGCCAAACAACATGTCCTCAATCATGTGCTCGGGCATGGCGGCGCAGTTCAGCCCGATAAAAGGGCCTTGCGCCAAGGGCGAGGATTCGTGTAACACCCGTGCCAACACTTCTTTGCCCGAACCGGTCGGGCCTTCGATCAACACGGTCACATTGGCCTGTGCTACCCGTTGCGCCAGCGCCAGCAGATTGCGGCTGACGGGATCAACATAGACCACACTGCGCACAGCCGCATCTGCCACAGCGCGAGCGGACACGGGCGTTGCCAGCTTGGTGCGACTGGCGGTTTCGCTACTCGGGGTGTCGTAGGCGGGTTGGTTATTGTGGGCGCATGCGAGGGCAGACGCCCAGCTGTTGAGCGACCAGTCGTCTGCTGCCAGAGCATGGCAAGCACCGTGGCGCAGTGCGCTCACCGCCAGTTCCAGGTAACGCCGTTCGACCCGGCAAATGACCGGTAGCGCCCAAGCGCTCTGTTGTTGCAGCAAACACAGACTGTCAACCAGCAGCGAGATATCGCTGCCCAGCCCCAGCACCAACACCGTGGCGCTTCCCTTAGCGAGTTCGGCTTGCAGCGCATCTTGCGTGCGAACCACGCAAACCGACAAGCCGGCAAGACTCAGCTGCGCCTGGTCTTGGGGCGCAAGCGAGCGAAATGGGTCTAGCCACAGGGCAAGTTGAGGAGCTGGCACGGGCATGCTTGGTCTTATAATGGGTGTCGATAAAGCGTCATGAATGACAGCTCATCTGCAAGGACCATGCCATACAATGTTGCTCATTTGCGACAGCCCCCCCCCCGACCTTGAGCTGCCCTGAAGCAAGCCTGAAAATACGAGCTGATGAAGACACCTGAAAATCCTGCATGCAAAGTCAGTCAATCCGAGCTGGATGCACTCGGCGCGCCCTTGAATCCGTTGCTTTACGGTGGGGTTGATCGCTTTTTCAAATGGCGCAATCTGTTCTTGATCCTCGCCGCGACGCTGATGCTCATTCGCTTGCTGTTCTACTCCTACGATTTATTGCCTGTGGTTCACGCACTCCAAAACACAAACATAGATGCCAAGGAGTATTTGAAGCTCAGAGCGCTGTACCTCAGCGTTGTCATGGTGATTTACCTGACCAGTTATTTGCGGGACTGGTATTTCGCCCAGGTCGCCTTGATTGTTTTTGCGTTGGCACTCTCGGGCCTGGCGATGGACTTTTTTAATTTCTTTCTTTACTACGACAACTGGCCCAAGTCCGTGATCGTCACCTTTGTCTTGCGCCTATTGGCGATTGGCAGCTTGTTTCTCAACGCACTTCTTGTTCACCGAGCCCCGCCCATGCCGCGCACGCTTTGGTCCTGAATGATCGCTAGGAGGTGGGGCAGAGGTGGCCAGCCTCACCCCAAGTGATTGTGTGAGCCCATGCGCTGCTGGGTTGGCAGCTGGCTTTGAACTACCCCGGGTTTAGCCCCCGGGGGGTGAGAGGGTGCTTAGGTGCTGCTGTGATAGGATGAAGGCCATGACTACTGTCACTTTTGATACGCTTAAATTCTCCGAGAAGCTGATTGCTGCTGGCGTTCCTGAGGCGCAAGCCAAGGCAGAGGCCACTGCCTTGGCTGAAGTGTTGGAGATCAACCTCAAAGATCTTGTGACCAAAGAACATTTGGATTACAAGTTGGCCGAGCTTAAAACCGACCTCATCAAATGGGTGGTCGGTCTGGCCTTGGCGCAGTCGGGTTTACTGGTCGGCATATTGTTCAAACTGGCGTAAGTTGTTCACTCCTTTTATGGAGTGCAGTGTTCGCGTCGATTGAATCCAGTAAGAAATTCCCCGGCTTTGCCGATCACCCGGCACAGTATCTGACCAAGCCGCTTTATATGGTGTTTGGCTGCGCGATGAATGAGCGGTAAGTAGTTTTTAACGGCTCGGCCATGGCGGCCAGGGACTGGGCGATAAAGGATACCGGCAAATCCGGATTATCCAAAGCAGCGCGGCCGAGCATGGCCCAGTACTCAATCTGGCCAGCAATGGTGCGGTGCTCAATCACAGACTCGGCGCGTGCGAGTTGATAGAGTTGATCGTCAATGCGAACGGGCATGCCCACGATAATGATCCTTTACGGCTTGCTACAAAAGTAGCTTAATTGTATGCCGACTTCAGGTTCTGATCAACTCGGAGGCCTGACAGTCAGAGGCCGGATATGGGGGATATGGGCCAACAACCGAGAGGAAAAAAGCTATGCCAAAACTTAAAGTCAGTCACATCAGTCCAACCCTGCGCCAGTTCATCACCGAGCATCCAATAAGCCGGTAATCGCGAAGAGGGCGTCCATCATGCTGGGTTCTCAATTCCCGCCTGTGACTGGGGAACAAACGGATTGATCAATTTCACACCCGTGCCGGCGAAGTCGGCCACGTTGCGCGTCACCACGGTCATGCCGTGTTCGAGCGCGGTCGCGGCAATCATCGCATCACGGTCTGAGCGAGGATTGGGCAGATGCATGGCCGCGCACAACATCGCCGTGTTGTCGGAAAACGGCAGAATACGTCCGGTGAAAGCCGCCCGTACAGCTGTCAGCCAGGCGCGTAACGCGCTGCCCTGCGGTGGTGTTCTGCGCTCAAGTGCTAGTACGCCTTTTTCCAGTTCAAGAATGCAGATCGCTGACATGAACAGCTGACTCGCAGGCATGTTCGCTGCCCAGGCCCGCACCTCGGGTGACTGATTGGGCTTGCCCTGGCGCAACTCCGAAATCACATTGGTGTCGAGAACGTACATCGATTTGGCGCCTTAGCCCAGCTCGGCAGCGGGGAAGGCGACCTGCAGGCGCGGTGCTTCGAATGCGATGCCCACCCCGCCAGATATGGCATCCATGACATCGAGAAACGACGCTTCCTGTCGCCCTGCTAGGTGGTAGTAGTCCTCAATCTTCAGTAGCGCGAAAGCGGGCCGCCCGCGGTCGGTGATGAATACGGGCCCCTCGGCCGCCGCGCGCTTGGCCGTACCAACATCGCGCGTGAAGTCTCGGCTTGAATACGTGTGAATTGACATTTCAGCTCCCTCGGCAGTTTGTGAAGTCGCAGTCTTGCATTAATGTTTGTATGTTATGACATTAAAGGGGTGGTGTCAATACTTATTCGGCCCTGTGTCGGGCACCGAGGTTTTAGCCAGGGGCGGGTTGGTTTGGGATCAAAGGTCAGCTTCAGGGGCTGACCCAGTTCGTCATAGATTTCGGACTGCGTGATGCAATCTCAAAATTTCAACGTCATCGCCACACACGCGGTAAATGGCGATGTAGTTCTTGTGTGTGACCAACTCGCGCGTGCCGGGGACGCGGCCAGCCCGGCCCATGCCAGGATGGGGCTGAAGTTTGGTCACAGCGGCCTGCAACTCCAGTACAAAGCTGGTGGCGCGGGTCGGGTTGTCTTTGGCGATGAAGCCAGCGATTTCATCAACAGATCGAAGCGCTGTCTTGGTCCACTTGATCATCATGGATCAAACGCCGTATTTGGCAAACACCGATTTAACCTTTTTGTCGGTGGCGAATTCGCCCGCATCGGCCTCCTTGATGCCTTCATGAATGTCACGAATCTGCCATGATTCACTCTGTACGTAGTTGGTCAGCGCTTCAATGGCCAAAAAGCTCTTGGTCCGGGCGGTCGCCTTGGCCAGCTCTTCGATCTGGTTGTAAAGCACCTCGGGCAGGCGTACGTTGATGGTTCTGGCGGTCATGGTTGTAACACTCCTGTGCATGTGTAATACAACGAATTATCCACTGCACAAACCCAAAGGTCAAGGTGGGCGACGGACGCATCACGCTGTCGGTACCGATTCAGATCAAACGCCGCAGTGGGCGCAAACAAATGATGCCGCTATTTCTCCTCCAGCACCTTGAGTTGTTTGCAATCTTTCTGGCCACCCCCCCTCCGGGGCGCCTAGGCGTGCGCCCACGCTGGGCGCACGCAAAAAGGCCATCCCCCGGATGGCGTTGGAACGGGTACCGGACTTTCGCCCGGTGCGTAGTTTGAGCGTTACTTGAGCAGGGCCAGCAAGGTATGCAGTTTGACGGCGGCCTTGGCTTTGCGAAACGGAGCCCAGTCGAACAGACTCAGGCACAAATCGATGGTGGTAGCGTCCAAGGCATAGACCGTGTTCTTGAGATCCAGCCCCAAGTCCTCGTCCAAGTAAAGCTTGCGAGCGCGCCGGATCAGAACAGCCGCCAAGTCGGACCAGATGCGCCAGTCGCGAGACTCGTTGGCATCGGCCAATGTGGTGCGGTGAACGCTGTGGCGAAAGCCCATGGCGTAAAGCTTGTTCGCGTTGGCTCCCAGAGTGACTTCGATATCCCGAAGACTCTCGCGCCAAGTCAACTGTGCAAAGGCCATGACGCGAAACTGCTCGGCGCAACTCAGGCGCCGAACGCCCGAGTCGCCACCGTAGCGTTGAATGATTCGAGAAAAGCTTGTCCATGGAACGAATTCCATGATCTGAGCAAACAAGGTCTTGCCGACATTCATGGGAAATCTCCAAGGGGCTTGAACCTTGGAAATTACACAAGAATGAGAAAACAAGTTTCAAATCGGCACCAAAAAAAATCAGCCGCTAGGCCACGCCAGTATTGGCATTCACTAAAAATAAACCCGGTTTAACCGGACACTACTGAGTCAAGGTAATCTTCAACAACTGGCGTATTTCTAACGACATCAACCTTGACGCGACGACCCACCACACGATCAAGGTGCTTGGGAGCCATCCCGAACCCTGGACGTACGCTCCGCACATCGTTGGGTCCGATCTGGTCACCTGCGCGAAGTTCATTGACGAAATAGAGTGACCGCCGGAACTTCACGTTCCCCTGCTCGCTCGACTTGCGCCCGTAATCCACCTTCCCCAGCGCTGCCCAAGCCGTCTTACTATCTTTGCAAAGCGCGGCCAGTTCAGCGGGTTGCAACGAAAAACTGTCATCCGGCCCGCCACCCCTGCGATCAAGTGTGAAGTGCTTTTCAATGATGCTAGCACCCATGGCCACACTTGTGATCGCTGTAGTGTTGTCCAAGGTGTGGTCTGACAGGCCCGTGACCAGGCCAAAGCGCTCGATCATGTCGGGGATGGTGCGCAAGTTGTAGTCCTCGGCCGGGGCGGGGTATCCGCTCACGCAGTGGAGGATGGCGAGTTCCTTGCAGCCACCTTCACGCGCAGCGTCGATGGCCTCCTGGATCTCCTCGGCGTCGGCCATGCCAGTAGAGATGATCATCGGCTTGCCGGTGCGGGCAACGTACTTGATCAGCGGCAGGTCAACCGCTTCGAAAGAGGCGATCTTGTAGGCTGGGGCGTTGAGGTCTTCGAGTAGGTCGACCGCGGTGTTGTCGAAGGGCGAGCTGAAGATGTTGATGCCGAGCTTGTGTGCGTGCTCAAACAGCGGCTTGTGCCATTCCCAGGGCATGTGAGCTTCTTCATACAAGTCGTAAAGCGTACGGCCACCCCACAGACCGCCGTCAATACGAAAGTCTTCTGAGTTGCAGTTCAGTGTGATGGTGTCGGGCCGGTAGGTTTGGAGTTTGACGGCGTCAGCCCCGGCTTGTTTGGCTGCATCTATGATTTTTAATGCGGTTTCAATGTTGCCATTGTGGTTTGCGGACATTTCGGCGATGACGTAGGGAACTTCGTCAACGGCAATCCGACGACCGGCAAGGGTGATGTGGGGATGATCCGACATGCTGTCCTCTCTTGTTTCTTACATACTCGGTTGCCATTCATGGCACAACAGGCCATATAAAATGACATGGTGATAGCGAACACCATCAAAGTGTTGCTCACGCAAGAGGCCTTCCTGCTGAAAACCAAGGGCTTGATGCATTTGGATGGAGCGCTCGTTATAAGCCAGAGCCTGGCCATTGACTTTATGCAGTTTGAGTTTGTAAAAAGCATGGCAGAGTGCTGCGTGGCCAAGTTGCCGCCCACTGCCTTTGGCGGCATCAGGCGCTGTATAAAACCCCCACTCAGCAATGCCGTGGATTTCTGTCTCGCTGAAGTTCACAAACCCCACGGGTTTATGTTTGGCCTCGAAAATAAACAGGTGTTTTTTGGGATCCCGCAAGCTGCGTTCAAACCATTGTTGATGTTCAGCTAACGTGATTTCATGTTGGGTGTACATGAAGCGCCGCACGTCTGGATGGTTACGCCAGGCCAACACAAGAGCCAGATCGGCATGAACGATAGGCCGAATTTGAGTTGAAAGTGAGCTTAATTTAAGCACTATGTCGCCCCATGGCTTTCAGAATTTCCCCAACGCCTTGCCCATCGGTGATGTCACTTGCAGCACGACTCATCCAGATCTGGCAATCCGAATCAACCAGTTCCCGCACAGCCTGCGGTAGTTGCGTAGCAATATCAAGCACGGTCCCAATCAAACGGGCTGCGTGTGCGACTTCCAAGGCTTGGGCGCAAGCTTGTTGGTTATCTGCGAGCACCACCATCAAGGTAGGCAAACCCAGGCAACACCGTTCCCAAGAGGTACTACCGGCGGCGCCAATGGCCAAGTCGCTGTCGGCCATGCGCTGGGCCATGTCGATAGCGTTGACCACCACTTCGGTGGGCCAGAGCATGTGCATCGCCAGTTCCTGCACGTTTTGCAGCCATGGCGCTGTCAAGCCCATGACCACCGTGATGCGACAGTCGGCTGGCAATGCACAAGTTTTGAGGGCTTGCAGCACCTGCCCTGTGGCATTGGGTTGATCGACCCCGCCCATGTTAATGAGCACCTGGCACAAGGCGGGCCGGGCTTGTCGGCGCTGCAAACTGTAGGGGCGCAATGCGGCAAACTCGGGGCGCAGCAAGGCGTGGTGCGGGCCGGTGAACACCTGGCAGTGTAGGGGCACCAGGCCCTCATAGTCTTGCACCAGGCGGCCCAGGTTTTGGTCCAGCAGCAGGTCGCAGCGGTGCGGGCGGTCTGCCAGGTCGTCAATGACCAGCAATTGGCGGTAACTGGCGGCTAGCGCCTCTTCCCAGCGCTGGTCAAGCGCGTAATGGTCTACCACCAGCCAGTCATATTGCAGATCAGCCAAGTTAGATATGGTTTGGTGGGCATCTGTTTGCCAATCGGACCCCAACCAGTCGGCATGGGCCGGTTGCGGCGCGGGGTCATCCGCTGTTGTTGACATGGGCTTGACTGTTGGGAGCGCCGTCACAGCATGGCCGCGCTGGCGAATGACCTCCAGTAAATGGCCGGGGTGTTCACGGCTGATGAATAGGCATTGCGCACCTTGCGCCCGCAGTTCATCGGCCAGCGTCAGGCAGCGCATGACGTGACCGGTGCCTATTTGCAGGGAAGCATCGGTGCGGAAGGCGACTTGCATTTGCTGTTCAGTTCAGACGCTTGAAGCCGCCATGACATACCGGTCCTTTCAGCAAGCCCAACACATCGCGTCCGTTTTCACATTCGCTAATCAATCCAAAAATTGGATCCAAAGTTTCCAAGAAACCAGCCACAATGGCAGGGGTGTGCTCAGTGCACACGTAGACGCTGTTGCCAGCAAGGTAACCATTGGCCAACATTTCTTGGGTGATCAGGGTTTTGTAGGCTAGAGCGTTTGGACTTTGGAACGTGAAGCCCGTTAATGCGGGTAGGCCCCAATGGTCGATCTTGAGTGCATGTTTGTCTGCCAATCGTTGCCATCCTGTTCGGATTGACAAACCAGTCTGCGTAATTGTGTCCCATGACTTCATGCTCTCCATCACCTCCAGCGTTTTCAAGGCAGCGGTGGGGCCAATGCGTTCGGTCCAGAAGGTGCTGCTGATGAAGGTGGATTGGGCCGCTTCCATGACTTCACGTTTACCAATGGTGGCGGTGATGCCGTAGCCGTTGCCCAGGGCCTTGCCAAACATGGCCATGTCAGGCTCAACGCCGTACTTTTTGTGCAAACCGCCAAAGGTTTCGCGAAAGCCGGATGTGCATTCATCAAAAATCAGCACAATGCCACGGTCGGTAGCCAGTTTACGCACTTTGTGCAAAAAATTGTCTTCTGGTCCCATGTTACGAACCACTTCCATTTTGATCACGCCAATGTCGTGCTGATTCACCAGGTTGGTCAATTCGTCAAAATTGTTGTAGTTGAACGGAAAGACGGTGCCCTTCAGGTTGCGCGGCACACCATTAGGCTGCAGGCCGGGCAACAGGTGCCCATCCAGACTTGCATCATCGCCTAGGTTGGCCGACAAATACCAGTCGTGCCATCCGTGGTAGCCACAAATCGCCACTTTGTCTTTACCGCTAGCCGCCCGCGCAATGCGAATCGCAATGGCGTTGGCCTCGCCACCCGAACGCGCAAAGCGAACCATATCAGCCCAGGGGTGTATCCGCACCAAACGTTCTGCCAGGTATACCTCTTCCGGACAATTGAAAGTGGACATATTGCCGGTGGCCACAGTTTGCATCACGGCCACGTCAACTTCAGGATGACCGTAGCCTAGGATATTGGTGCCGATGCCCATGATGCACATGTCGGTGTACTGATTGCCGTCCAAGTCCCAGACCTGGCAACCCTTGGCCTTGCTAAAGTAAGCTGGCCAGTGCTCAGGCAAAAACATTTCAGCGCGTTTGGAAAGCAGCATATTGCCACCGGGGATAAGCTGCTTGGCGCGTTTCCAGAGTTTTTGACCGGTTCCCATGGTGGCTCCCTCGTTGCGAATCAGGTTTTGGTTGGTTTTGAAAATTTCAGGCTGGCTGTGCTGTAGTTGCAGGACTTGTTGCCAGTTGAAATGAATGTCCGGGGCGAAATATTCAAATATTTTTGACACTACCTCATAGTCTTCCGGCTCGTCGACCGTCCAGCGCAAGTGAGAGAGATCTTCATTGTTTTGCATACCAGCTTGGGTAAACCGGCCGAACTCACGCAGGTAGGGCGTTACATGTTCGCGGTCATAGGGCTTGCTGGTTTCTTGCGCCGCTTTTTCTAGTGCCGCCAAGGTAAAAACTTCGATGTCTAGGCCATCTGGAAAAGTTGGGGGAGCGGTGTTGCTGAAATAGTCAACATGAGCGGCTTTGAACTGACTAATAACTTTATCAACCAGAACCGGATCAACCAGAGGGCAGTCGCCTGTTATTCGTACCAGAACATCTGCATTGACTGATTTGGCGGCTTGGAGGTAGCGGTCTAGCACGTCGTTCTCGCTACCTCGGAAGCAGGTGTAGCCGAGGCTTGCCACATGGTCTGCAAGGGGCTGGTTTCGAAGATTAACCGATGTGGCAACGATAGTTTCATCGACTTCGCAGGCACGAGACAGACGCGAAAGCAGCACCTCAATCATGGGAATACCGCCCATTGGTTTCATCACCTTGCCGGGCAAACGGGTTGAGCCCATGCGGGCTTGGACTATGGCAACGATTCTCATAGCTGATGCCAGTTGGAAGGGTTAAGTAGCGCGATGTCACACGATTGCAAGCCGACGGGGAGAGGCGGCAAATGACCGGAAGTCGCCGTCAAGATCGCTTTAAGCTGGCCTGGCGTATCAACGCCAACAATTATTCGCTGGATTTCATTAAAAGAGAGTACGTAACGCAAACACGCCTCAAGCGGCGTCAGGTGGTGGACGCGCAACCAGCGGTCCCATTCATCCCATAAGGCTTGCCATCGCTGAAATTTGACGGGTCGCTGAGCCGCTGACAGCAACAACAATCCCTGTAAGAACACTGACCGTACGTGCAGTTCAACACCCAGGTTATTAAGCCGACCAAGCCAGCCAGAGTCAATCAGGCGGCGATCAAGGATATTGAAGGGTGCCTGTACGACGTCAAAGGCCATGTGCTCAGGAAGCGTATCAAGTTCGGCGGGCTGGTAAATTGAAATTCCGATTTTTTTAGCCACGCCGAGCGACTTGAGCTCAACCATCGCCGCATACAAGGCTTGGCCTTGCGGACCGAGAAGGTCTGCTGGATGGTGAAGCAGCAATCCACCGAGGCAAGTCACCTTCAGCCGATCTAGCGAGCCCATGACCGATGCACGAACCCATGCACTCACATTCCGGGACTCGTCGGGTAACTGGGGCAGCTTCGTTATGATCTGCCACTGGTTGACCCCGATCTGCCCGAGCCGCTCTTCGCTGTCACCATAGGCAATAGCCGTGTCCAACATATCAAGCCCTACAGCGACAGCATCGCCAAGGATGGTTGCTGCCTCAGTGACGGGGACTTGTCCCGTCTGATTGGCAATGCCGTAGTTCAAGCCGAACTGGGCGGTACCAAGAGCGAGCCGGTGCGAACTCAAGATTGACGACATTTTCGCAGTACGGATGTGGCAACCCACTCCTGTCGGTCATCTGTATAACTGCCGTCTGCGTGATGCGCGACACGGTTCGAATAAACGCTGTAGTCAGGATTCCAAGTAAACAGCGTCGGGTAATCCATTTTGTAACTAAAGACCCCCGCTTTGTGGTGGTAGGCCTTCGCCAGAGCCGTTGGACTGTAGAAATCCTTGATCAGCAGCCAGCTTTGATTTTTCAGAACCCGGTCAGCCTCTGCTGCGATTTTAAATAAATCATCACGGTCGCAAAGGTATAAACAAAACCCGAAGATCACTACGTCAAACGATTTGTCGGCAAAGGGTAGTTCATCTGCAGTCCCAATTCGGGCTCTCACACCTGCGCTGGTTGCTTGGCCAACAGCGATATCAGAAGGTTCAATTCCGTGACATTCAAGGCCCATATTTTGCTGCAGCCAAGCCAAACGCCCGCCCGACCCACAACCCACTTCCAGCACCTTACCGCCCCCGTGCACAGCGTCAAGCTGCGGTTTTAAACTGAGTAGCTCAACCAACAGCGGATCGCTCTCGGGCAGACTCTGTTTGGCCAAGGCATCGGCGTTGCGGTTGAACCAAGCATTGCCTTCGCCCGACAAAAAAATATCTTTTTGCTTCATAAACCCAGACTCGTCTGAACCGCAGAGACAACCTCATCCTGATCACTGTCCGTCATTGCCGGGAACATAGGCAGGCTGATGGCTTCGGCGTAATAACGCTCGGACTCAGGGAAATCTTCCCGCTTGAAGCCCATGCGCTGGTAATACGGCTGTGTGGGCACGGGGATGTAGTGCAGATTGACGCCAATGCCCTGTTCACGCAAAGCTTCAAACACTTGGCGCTGGGTCTTGCTGATTTGCTCCAGCTGCAGCCGAATCACATACAGGTGCAGGCCCGAGTAGCTGTCAGGGTGTTGCCACGGGGTGGTCACTGGCAGGGCTTGCAGCAGCAGGTTGTAGCTCTGGGCTAGCGCGTGGCGGCGGGCCACATAGGGATCTAGCCGCTGCAGCTGGCTGATGCCCAGGGCCGCTTGCAACTCGGTCATGCGGTAGTTATAGCCCAGCTCGATTTGCTGGTAGTACCAGGGGCCGTCGGACGCGTGGGTCATGTGCGCGACGTCGCGGGTAATGCCGTGACTCTGGAACAGCGCCATCTTGCGGGCCAGTTCGGCACGGTTGGTCAGCGCCATCCCGCCTTCGGCGGTTGTGATGATTTTGACCGGGTGAAAACTGAATACCGTGATGTCGCTGTAGTGGCAGTTTCCGATGGGTTCGCCTTGGTATTTGCCGCCGATGGCGTGAGAGGCATCTTCAATGATTTTGAATCCGTACTGGCGGCTGAGGGCATGGATGCCGACCATGTCGCAGGGCTGACCGCACAGGTGCACCGGAATAACGACTTTGGGTAAGGTGCCGGTCTTTTCTGCAATGGCCAATTTCTCTGCCAATCGCTCCGCGCTCAGATTATAGCTGCGAGGGTCAATGTCCACAAAATCCACCGTTGCACCGCAATACAGCGCGCAGTTGGCACTGGCGACAAAGGTAATGGGTGTGGTCCAAACCCGATCACCTGGACCTACGCCCAAAGCCAGACAGGCGATGTGCAGCGCACTGGTGGCACTGTTCACGGCCACACCGTATTGCGCCCCGCAATAGTGGGAAACTGCGCTTTCAAATGCAGGGACCAAAGGGCCCTGGGTTAAAAAATCTGAGTGTAGGACGGCCACTACCGCATCGATGTCAGCCTGGTTAATGTCTTGCCGACCATAGGGAATGCCGGGCATCATGTCCTACCTATGTGATCCCGGTTTTCCGCTATCCAAGCCTGCAAACTGGCAATGCTCATCCATTCTCTGTTGTTGTCTGAGCAATAGGTAAAGTCGGGAGCGACCAGGGTTCCGCCATTGATCCTTGTCGGGTCATGGCTCCAGTTATGAATGACGGGTAGCACTTTATAGTGCCCTTGATATTCATAGGTATGGGGGGCATCTTCTGGCCCGATCATCTGTTCATGCAGCTTCTCTCCGGGCCGGATGCCAACGATGTCATGGCTGGCCGCAGGCCCGGTAGCCAAGGCGATATCCGTCAGCTTCATCGATGGAATTTTCTTGACATAAATTTCACCGCCGACCATGTCCCTGAAGGCGCTCCACACCAGATCCACCCCTTGCTCCAGCGTAATCATGAAGCGGGTCATGCGGGTATCGGTAATGGGTAACACGCCTTTGTCGGCCAAGCTCATAAAAAATGGAATCACCGATCCGCGTGATCCCATGACGTTGCCATAGCGCACCACAGCAAAGCGGGTATCGTCCCCGCCGGCGTATGAATTGCCGGCGATAAATAATTTGTCCGAAGTGAGCTTGGTGGCGCCGTACAGATTTGACGGGCTGCTGGCCTTGTCGGTGGACAGCGCGACCACCCGTTTCACACCCTGGTCAATGCAGGCGTCAATCAGATTCATGGCACCCAGCACGTTGGTCTTGACGCATTCGAAGGGATTGTATTCAGCCGTGGGAACGATTTTGGTCGCTGCGGCGTGGACTACATAGTCGATGCCTTTGAGTGCCCGTGCCAGGCGGTCTTTGTCACGCACATCGCCAATGAAAAATCGCACCCGTTCATCGTTGCCGTATAACTTGGCCATCTCCCACTGCTTCATCTCATCGCGCGAGTAAATCACCAGTCGACGCGGCTTGTATTTGGCCAGCGTCATCGGGACAAAAGTATGGCCAAACGAACCGGTACCCCCGGTGATGAGGAGGGATGAGTTAGTGAGCATGGGCTTGGTTTAGCATTAACATTGCTTTATTCACCAGGGGCAGCAGCTTGGGTACTTCCCGAATGACCAGTGTGTACAAAATTTTAGAAGCGGCCAAGCTCTTGGGGATGGTTTTGGCACGCAAGCCCAAATGGATGGCATTGGTGATCTCGGCCTGATTTGCCAGCGCTATAAAGGCTGATCCTTGGATGGCCTTGGCCAACTCATTCTCAATCTTTGTTAGAGCCCCAATCTTGACCGTATTTTTCTGCACTTGCATGGCCATCTTTGCGCAGCGCAAGGCCAGTTGATAGCTCTTTTCCAGTGCATCCTTGGCGTGCTGTAAACGCTGGAAAAGTAGCTTCCTTCGCCCGGCGACATCGACGGCAGTTTGAATCGTCTTCAAGCTAGATTCGATTTCGGTAATAGCTTGGGCAGAGTCATTGATTTCTTCGATGAGCTCACTCAAAGGAATATGTTGAAACCCTTTGATAAATGCGCCACCCTCAGTGCAATTGACAAGTCGAATCGGCGCTTCTTTGGCATTTTCAGTTTCGGCGTGATTTTCAAACTCTGAGTGAAACATCACGTAGTCGGCTTTGGTTTGAACCATGCCGCCGTAATAGCCCGGAAGTAGCAGTGCTCTGTCCGTGAAGCCGATGCTGGTACTGCCAGCAGAGGTGTACAAATTTTCATAGCCTGGGCTAACATTTTCATATGAAAATGTTTCTTTTTCTTCATCGAACTTGATGCGCATCTGGCCATCAGCTGAATCCGATGCGTACTGCTGGCCGTTGGTCAACGCCAAATCCTGACCTACTAGCACAATGGGGTTGCATTTCAAATAGAGTCCCATGGTGAACAAGGCGGTGGACACGGAGCCGCCTGAACCCACATGCGCTGTGTCGTGAAAAATGTCCGATATCCAGGTATCAATGCCGGCATTCACATTGAAGGTGATGATTTTCCCTTTGTAACGTTGGTAGAAAGCTGGATGACAAGCAACGCCGAGCAACAGGGCACCCACCTGGTCCATCGGAAAGCCATCGACCATGTAAAGAAGATCTGCCGGGTCAGCAACGACGAGCACATCGGGGACCAGACCAACCCTGCTCAGAGCCAAAGCACTTTGCGCCGGTGCCATCAGCAGCGCTTTGCCCTTGAGTTGTTTGAGCAGGTGGACGTTCTTATCCAGCGAAGGGCCGGGCGAAATGATCACCATCGGCAGGTTGACAAACTTGCCAATTAAACTGGAAAATGTCGCGTGCTCTGCAATAGAGGGCAGATTGTCCAAGCCTTGCAACAGCCAGCGTTTGCCGAAGAAACGTATGGTGTTTTTATTCACCAGGTAGTTATTCCACGCTCTTGTAAATTCAGCATGAAATTCGTCGTAGATGGCCGCGCCATCACGCCCCGTTTCACTCCCTTGGGTTGGAGCTGAATTAAAGTTGACGGAGCGCTGGGGTTCAGAAAAGTCCAGTGTTTGGAAGTAGGCATGGGCTTCTTTTTTGTCGATCAGGTAGTAAACCGCAGGGATCATTTCCTCCTTAGCGGGTTTTGAAGCACAAAAGACCACAATGCGAATTTGTCCTCGCTCTTGCGCCGCCTTGATTAATGCCGGGTCGGTCGTGTCATGGGCCGTTAATATATCGACAGCCCAGTTCCAGGTCGCCGGCATCAATTGGTCAATCAGGGCCTGTCTTCCTTCGGGGCTTAGCAAGAGTTGCTCCTGGGTCATAAGGCCGTTAAAGCGGGTACACCAGGCGCTTATAAAAGCGTCGCTTTGGTTGATTTTGGCCAACAGCTTTACCAGCTCAGCCTTGATAGGCGTGGGCGCGTCGTCGACTTGTTTTTTTGTATTTTGACCAATACCATGCATCTCAGCCCGCAGCTGGCGTATTTGGTCGATGGCGGCTCGGGTTGCAAGGTCATCCCCCACTGAACCGGCCTCCAATACCTTGGCGCTATGGGCCGACATTTCTCGCAGCACCGTCAACAGAAATTCGGTGTTGGGGTCTGCAGAGAGGTATGTCATGTGCGTTATGTGTTGGGGCTTAGGCCGAATTGATCGGCCTAAGCCAGCGAAACCATGGGAACACGGGTCAGTTCAGTGTGAACTCATTGAAATAACAGTTAACCGATAAGGGCATCACCCCGTTAGCCCTTTAACAGCGTCATTACGGTTTGTGGCTGTTGATTCGCTTGCGCCAGCATGGCGGTTGCGGCTTGCTGAATGATTTGGGTCTTGGCCAGTTGCGTGGTGGCTGTGGCGTAATCGGTGTCCATGATGGTGCTGCGCGACTGTGTGGTGTTCGAGGAAATGTTCGTCAAATTGTCGGCGCCGTAGGCCATCTGGTTGATGACTGCACCGAAGGAAGCACGCTGGGTGTTGACCAGGCCAAGAGCGGTATCTACTTGTGTGATAGCCGCACTGGCCCCCGCCGAGGTGGCAA
>JBAQTC010000018.1:0-52496 GCA_049296795.1 Burkholderiaceae bacterium | reverse complement strand
TCTGAGCGTTCTTGGCTACGTTGAGCATGGTCAACATGATTTGCAGGCGTCTGGCATGCACAGTCTGAATTCCGGTTTTCTTGCCTGTCTTGTAAAACAGCTCCAATCCCTTGTGCGAAAACGACTTGATCATCCCGACATTGTAACCACACGGGTTACGAATTCCAATATGCTGATTGATTGACCGGATCCCGACAGCAAACCCACCTCCGCCTCCCGCCTGATCACCAGCCCTGGCAGCACTTTTCCGCCGCCGTAGATCCATCGCCTCAACTCGCTGGCCGCACCCGGCCAATCCCGCTGATTGACCCGCCGCTGCAGAGTCGATGCCCGCAGGCAATGCGTCAAGTCTGTCATTGACCTATTACTCTGATCAACCTACATTAACCGCAAATCAAGCATCGGCAATGTATCCTTGCCTTAAGAAAATTATGACCACCACCGACGGAGCCATCAAAGCCTTCATAGGCAACCCACAGATACAGCAGCGGCTCGCCAAGTACATCGCATTGAAGTGCTTTCGCAATTCGCTGCTTGAGGATCTTCACGCTGGGAAAGTCCCCGATTCGCAGTCTGGGGACTTCTCGGATGTGATCGTCAAAACCCCCTACGGCGAAATTCCATGGAAGGAGCTTTCGCGTTTCAATGATGCCGAAATGAAGGCGCTCATGGTCGATGTAACCAACAGGGTGTACCGCCTTGTTCAGGAACTTTTCGACGAAGAGCGCGGTGGCGAGCTTCTGCTCAAATTGGCTGAAAAGGACCCGGCACCCACCTGGGAAGATCCAAAGTAATTGATCGGATTGCGCTGCTCATCGGAGTAATGCAGTTTCCGCCTCCCGCCTCACCACCAACCCCGGCATCACCCCACTGCCACCATAAACCCACCGACGAAGTTCCTGTTCTAGTTCTTCTTGTCTTTGGGGGGAATCGGATCGTTGCCGTAGCTGTCGCTATCCCGGATAGTGCCGTCCTTGCGGTGAATGACGACTTCCACGTGCTCCCGCTTGGCTTGTTCGCGGGCGCGGTCGATCGCGGCTCTTTGCGTGTCAACGACGGCGCCTGCGCGGGTAGCGCCTTCCGTCTTCGTGGCCCAACCATCCTTGTGAGGCACCACGTGAATATCCTTCTTGGTCATTTCTGAACCTCCTCTGTCGGCGCTGATTGAATATTGGCACCCTGGGCGGGCTGCTGATTTTGGAATCGGTAATTATGGATAAGTGTACTCAATTGCACGGTTCGTTTTGGCCAAAATGACGCAGTCGACCTGTTCATGGTGGCAACCGCAACACTGCAATCATCAGACTCATAACAGCAACAACGCCTCCGCCTCCCGCCTGAGCACCAGTCCCGGCAGCACTTTCCCGCCGCCATAGACCCACCGGCGCAACTCTGTCGCCGCACTCGGCCAGTCCCGCTGATTCACCCGCCTCCGCAGCGTCGACGTCTGCAGACGCCCGGCCCCAAGGTTGAACGTAAAATCCACGATGGCCGCGAGCCGTCCTTCTGGCTCGCTGACCAGCACAGGGCAGTAGCGCAGCGTCGCGGTGAGCGCCGTCTGCAATTCGTGAGCCAAATAGACCTCGGCTTCGGTTTCCGTGATTGACGGATGCGTTGGCTCGCACAAATGACCATAACCAATTGTCCAGAACCCCGCCGGACAGATGTACGGGTGCGCGCGTCTTGGATCGGACTTCGGCACCCGATGAAATCCCTCGAAGCGCTTGGTCAGATCAATCGCGGCCTGCGGCACATCGATCACGGTGGAAGATGGGCCCACGATTGACACCCCTTACGCGTGTCCACCGCGCCGATCCCACACTCGCGAGATAAACCAAAAATTCAAAATTCCCGCTAGCAGTGCCTGATCAGCATCTGTCCACGTCGCAATCAATGCCGCACCAAAGGCAACACCAGCGCCGACCGATCCAACAAATGTCGACAGCTTCACGCCAACGTACATCAGCACGAAGAGGTAAGTCACAGTGGGGCGCACCGATGTCGACAAAGCATCAGCCCATGCCACCCCGGTTTTCTCACCCTGGGTGCGCACAGCATCGCGCAGCGCCTCGATAGCCCCGCTGTTCCAAGCCGCATCCGCCGACGCACTGATTTCGCTCATCCGCTGTGCGCCACGCAGCTTCTCAAACTCCAGCGCCTTGTCCTGCATCGCCAGTTCGTGGCCCCGCTCACCGCGACGGTCAACCCATTTGAGAATTTCCGGCGCGAGACGGAAGGCCCCACCGAGGAGGCCGCCGAGAAGGGTCTCAATCATTGTGGACCCCTACCAGCCGTAACTTGATGGCGATGCCGACCAGGATCGCGGCCAGCACCCCAGTGGTCAGCACCTTCACCGTGGTCTGCCAGGCAGTTCTGCGCGCTTCCCGCCAGGCATCGATGAGATCTCGCAAATCCCGAATATCGGCGGCAGCGTGACCGTTTTCCAGACCCAGATTCGCTAGCGCCCGGTTGGCCCCGCGCTCGGCCGCACGGTCGAGCAACTCCTCAAAGTCCTCCCGACGCAGCAGCGTCATGTTGTCCACGGAGGTGGGGTGTTGGACATCTTGCATTTCGATTCTCCAAAGTAAAAAAGCCCGCACTGGCGAACCAGGCGGGCGATTGATGAAATGAGTTGTGGGGCGGTCTAAACCGATGCTGGCTGCCGGGCGGGAACGATGGGGATCACACGCCTTGCAGGCGGCGGTGTCACGCTGCCATGCACCTGCCCCCAAATATCCTTCCTGTCCTCCCGGAAGTTCCCCTCGATATGCACCGGCAGATAGCCCGTCAGGAACTCAATCGCCCCGGCCAGGAACACGATGTTGTCGGAGTAAGAGTTGTTGCAAGTCGCCTCCCACAGCGGCCCTTCCAGGAACATGCAAGCACCAGCGCACAGTTGCAGCACCGGGCAACGTCGGCACTCGTCGCGGTGCGACCAGTGGGTGGCGGTGTTCAACTTGACTGCGCCCAGGTCAGCCACATGGCCAATCCGGTGGCTCTGTGCGTTGGGCGCAACACCCTCTGAACTCACGTTCTGGCAGGTCAGCACGTTGCCTTTCAAATCGACGGCAATGGCGTCACTCCTGTCCATGCCACACTTTTGACCCAGGGCCGTCGATGGGCGGCGCTGACGCAGGCTGTCAATGAAACCCTGAATCTTGCGTTGCCCAATCTCCATGTTGCGCGCCTGACCCGTGCGCAGCTCATGGAAAGCCCGACGGCGAAACTGCGCGTGGTCAGCACCACTGAGCGACGTGGCAATCCCGCCCTCATCGTAGGCATCGACGATGCTGCCCTCACCAATTTTTACCTCCGGGTCGCCGGTTAGTTCTACAAAGAAGCGTGACACCTCGGCGCGGCTCTGGTTAACCCGATTCATCATCGCGTTAAAACTCATGCGACCTTGCGGAGCCAGCCGTCGATACAGATCGAGAATGGCAGCGCGTTTGTCGGGGTCATCCAGCGGATCAGGCCCACGCACCGGCTGGCCAGGGCCGTCGTGACTCAGGCCAATGCCAAATCCCATTCTGTCAATCCACTCGTTGATCTCCGGTGTCAACAACGAACCATTGGTGATGAAGGACAGCACGGCTTGCGGGTACTTGGCTTTGAGCGCTTCGGCCAGTGGGCGCAGGGTCTTGATATAGACCAGCGGCTCACCACCCCAGAACTCGATCTTATGCGGGGGCTGTGTCACCCATTCATCCAGGCCCGACAGAAACGGCTCAATATCGCCCTTGTTGGTCTCAGCGGCACGCGGCACGAAACGCTGCGAGCAGTATTCGCATTCGTAGTTGCACGACAGGCCCAGGGAGATTTTGAGGAGGCGCGGGGTGATCTTGCCGGCGGGCGTCTCCACGCTGGTGGTCTGCACGGCCATGAATTTCTGGGCTGGTCCAGCCTGCACCACGTCGCGCCCATCCTCGTCGGTCAGGCTCGAGGTGTGCGGGTCGTAATGGAAACTGGCAGTCTCGCTACTACCGGGTTTAATGCCGGGTTTGATGGCGGTGATGGTGAACATTAGCAATAACTCTCAATGGGGTTGAACACTTTTTCCATATCGTGGGAGATGACCTTGTATTCCAGGCCCGCAATCACGCGCTGGCCCGGACTGGGGTCGGTTTCATGCAGCACATAGCTCGGAAATACCACGGCCATTCCCGCACGCACTGCGATCCGGTGGAATGGCGCACGGTACGGGTAACCCCGAAGCACCGGGTCAATCAGAATCAGGTCTGAAGCTGGCGCGCCTGGAAATCCGGTGCCGTCAGCGCCGGTCTGCAAGTAGATGGACACCACCACATCGGCGTCGAAATGCGTGTGTGGAACGATCCGACCACCGGGCGCGTAGTACCGCGCAAAACCCCGCACAGCCAGTTGTCTCTCATCTGCCGCCGGGTCTTGCAGCCCAGCGCCGATGAATTGACGCACGGCCGCGTTGATGGGTTCGAGCAAATAAGCGCGGTCCTGGGGTGTCAGGTCGGCCAGCAGATCAGGCCGCGAAATCCTGCTGCGCCCGGTGCGTTTGGCAAACGCCGCATCGTCATCGGCACGCCTGCAGTGATACGCCTGAGCGGCACTCGCGATGCGCTCAAGTGCCGCGTCATTGCTTGGCAGATCCAGCACCATCATCGGCGTGCTAAAAATGGAGGTGATCTGACTCATACCACCTCGACCAGCAACTCATCCGTACCCGAGTAGTTCTTGAACCCAGCCTTGACCTTGAATTTATCCCCGGCCATCATGCCCAGGGCGGACACCCGCAGCACACCCACACCCGACTGGGTGACGCTGCGGCGAATCGGCAGATAGCCACCCGTGGATTCAAACAAGGCCTCATTGGCGTCGCTCAGATCAAGATCGCCATCGGGGAATCGAATCGAGAAACCCACCTCAGCCGTCATGCCAGGGTGAATCTGGAGCACGGGGGTATCAAACAAGACACCGGGCAACACGGAGCGCAACGCCACATGCGGCGAAGCATCGACTTGCACCCATCCGGGCAAGTTGCAAGCAAACTGGGACCCTTCAGGTTGACGCACCACGAATGTGGCTTGGGTAAACGGCAGATCAGGATGGGCCAAATACATCATCAGCGGTGTTTCACGCTGATTGGGCTGTTTGGCAAAGCGCGAGTCACGCTTGGAGTTGACGGTTTGCGACAACAGATTGAACGGGTAATGGGGAACACCGCCTTCCATCTGGAAACACATCACAGAGGGACCAGAGCGCTCCATAGAACCCAGGAAACCACCATCACGTTGTAACCGCAGAATGGCGCTGAGTTCCATTCGGCCTTCCCTGAATTGGGGGTCGATCGTCTGCGCTGCAAACACACCCGATGCAGGCATGGCAGGCTGACCCTGGGAGCGCAACATCAAGGCGTTGAACGTCTCAACACTTCGTGCGGGGCGAATGAGTGGCCCAGCAGACCACGGCTCAATCTGCGCCAGATCAGGTTCTTGGCCAGGATCGGGCTCGGCCTCTAAATTCTGGATGCCCAACACCGCCACCACGGAATCGTCCGTGATCGTCAAACTCATCATGGTGGGTTGGGGGTCACTGGGGTTACTGGGGCCACCCGTTAAAGGCACATCCCATCGAATCAAATGTTGTTGCATGTCGATTACTCCCGGTTGGCTCTGGATTCAACGGCATAGCCGTTGGCGAAGAAGCTGCGGTCGCCCTTTAACTGGAACGACATCAGGGTTTCGGACTCCGATCCAGCGGCCCATTCCAGGGATTCGATCTCGACCAGACCGTTCGTGGTCACAATCAAGTCGCCAACCGCCGCTTGACGCAGAAGGGAAGGATCGATGCCAACGTCTTGACCGTCCTGTTGCTGGCAAGAACGCCAGCCAATGTAGGCAAGAAGATCAACCGCGAGCCAGCCATCGATGCCGCGCAGCAGGTGCTCGCGCGTCATTCGCACCGCGCCGTTGACCAGAATGGTGATTTCACCCGGGGCCACGGGGCAGATGATGGGTGACAGCACCTCAGACTCACCGCCCAAGGCTGACAACACGCGCTCACCCACAGCCACTTTGGACACGGGTTTGAGCGAGCCATCGGCCATCGTGATCTGTGTGTCCAGGGGGAAGCAACAGGTGCCGCAATTGCAGTTGCAATCGCAATTGACGGTGACGTTGTAGCCCCGGATGTAATAGCGAACTTGGTGTTGTCCGCCACCCGCATTGAATACTTCATAGCCGCAGTTAAGCTGCTGCCAAACGGTGACGTCGCCAAGGTAATTACGCACACCGTGATCGGCTGTCGCGCCTTGATCTGGCAGCGGCGTGGTATGGGCAAACCGGTCATGCAACCAGCCGTAGTTGGACGCCCACATCTGGCCCGCGTTATTGACGTACTGCCGCCAGTTGGCATCGTTGCCCAAGAAGCCAATCAGATCCCCGTTGTGGTGCACAGACTTGGTGACACCGTTGTCGGTATCGACCAGGGTGAGCGTGGGTGCAGTGTTCTGGATGGCCAGGTTGCCCGTCATCGTGTCACCCGCCTTATCCAACTTGGCACCAGCGCTGGTGGCGCTGTAAGGCGTAAACCCGAGTGCAGCAACCACCTGCGCATAGGTCGGTGCCGTGTCATTGATCACACCCAGGGCGGCTCGGGCGGTGGCAGGGGTGCCGTCGGCACCCAGCAATCCCGTCAGGTAATCGTTGACGGTATCGAGCGCCGTCTTGAATTGCCCCTGGGTCACGTTGGTGCCCGTCAGACTGGCTTTGGAGGGAAGTGCTGTCATTTGTTTTTGCTCCGGTTATTTCCACATCGGCGCGCTATCACCCTGTCCCGGCACATAGCCCGGCACGAAGGTGACGATCACGCCGTCAGTGCGTTTGAGATAAATCTTGCCGTCGGCGACATTCATCACCAGCTCACCCAGCGTGACCTGCGCAGCGGTGGGCACAGTGCCAGCCGTGCTGCTGCGCTTGTGCAGGATGGTGTTGGCCATGGCTAGAACGCACCGCCGTCCAGCGTGGCCGCAGCACTCATGGCGTCGGTGATGCCGAAACCGGCCAGGGTGGTGGGCTTGGTGGTGATGCCCGACCAGGTCGTGGTGCCGGCCGGACCCGTGGCCCCAGTTGCACCGGTGGGGCCGGGCACAGTGGAAGCTGCACCAGTGGCTCCGGTGGCACCCATCAAGCCTTGAATACCCTGGGCACCCGTAGCGCCGGTGGCCCCTGTGGCTCCGGTCGGACCCGCCGGCCCGGCGACTGTCGAAGTCGCACCAGTCGCTCCCGTTAAACCTTGAATGCCTTGTGCGCCTGCAGGACCCGCAGGACCCGTCCCCCCCGTGGCTCCGGCCAGTCCTTGAATACCCTGCGCACCAGTAGCACCCGTGGACCCTGTTGCTCCCGTGGCACCCTTCAACTGGTTCACCACCACAGCCGGTAGCGTTCCCACGTTGGACAGGTCAGATGCCGCTTTACCGGCCAACGCGGTGGTGACGGTCGCTGCGTAATTGGCGTCCTGACCCAAGGCCGCAGCCAACTCGGTCAGGGTATCGAGCGCTGCCGGTGCGGCACCGACCACCGCCTGAATCCGGCTGTCGGTCTCGGTCTTGGTATAGGCGTCCGCTTTTTTCATGAAGGTGCCGGGACCGGCGATGGCACTGACCACGTTGCCGGACTCGCCGATAAAGAGGTTGTCGGTCAGTTCGGACCAAGCCAGTTCGCCCACAGCCAGGGTGGGCGGCGTGGCGGTGGTGCTTGAGCGTTTGATTTGAATCAGGTTGGGCATGAAGTTCTCCGGTTGGATTTGGGTTTAGCGTTCGGTTTAGAAATAGCCCGCATCCAGGGCCAAGGTGGTGGTATTGATCAAGGGCCCGGCTGGCCCCACTTCACCGCGCTCGCCCTTGATTCCCGGCAAGCCTTGCGGGCCGGGGACAGCCAGCGTGAGTTCAATGGTGATGCTGGACCACTGGGGCTCCAGGCTCAGAGTGATGGCGTTCATCGGCGCACCATCGGATCAGGGCCGACTCACATCGGGCACTACCGGCACGATGAAGGTTTCGGTGGATCGCACCGTGCCGCCGTCATGCACTTCGACGTCGCAGTACAGGTTGGCCGGTGCGGGGAGTGTGGCGGACAGTTCAGGGTCTGCCAGCGCAAGGTAGAAACGCCCAGGGTTCACGCTCTGATCGGCATCGATCACCGCCACCAGATTGGCAATCAGTGCCCCCACGCTGGTGCGCAGTTGGGAGCGAAACACCTGATTGGTGAGTGCCACGGCCACACCGTTGTCGCGGTAGATGCCGGACAAGGCCAGGGTGTCGCCGCGCTTGAAGGGGCTGGTGGTTGGTAGGCTCATTTCAGTATCCTTCTCAATAGCCTTGAACGTAGGCGTCCACCGTCGCGGCGGTTGCAGCGCCACTGGCGTTGAAACACTGAACCAGCGGACCCGTTGTTGATTTATCCAGCACGCGTGCGGTCGTTGCCGAACCACCATCACCTTGCAGCGTGAGGTTCACGATCACCACACTCCTCCAGCCCGCGCCGATGGCAAGACGGCTGCCGCCCGCAGCGATTCCGATGTTGGGCAGACGAATCGTTTTGTCCGGCACGTCCAGCAGCGCCTCGACCATGCCGACCGACCCTTGCGTTGCGCTTTGCTCGACATCGATACGAAACTCGTAGCTGAGCCCCGCATCGACCCAGGCACGCCCCGGGAAGGGAACATAGGCCGCGTCGGTGGATTTTTTCCAGGTGATCTTCCACGCGTAGCCGATGACCGACACCGACAGTGTGAGGTGGCCGCTGTCGGTAAAAACGGTGCTCCCGCTCCACTGAATCGGCTGGTACTGCGGCAATAGAAACACGGCTGCGTCATCGGTCCACAGTTGAGAGGCAGGGTTGCCCCACATGCGCGAGGCATCGATCGCCAGTACTGGGGTGCTATTGAGCGGATAGCTGGCAAAGACATTCTGGACCGGTGCATCCCCCAGATTGCAGGAGACCGCGGTCACCGCCACGCTCTCGTTACCCGTGGTGTCCACCGCCTTGATGAGGATTTGCCCCGCACCGTAGGGAATGGTCGCCAGATCCCAGGGCGAGACTGACAGATAGCCGGTGTGCAGTTCCAGTGCGTCTGACCATGAGCGGCTCACCCCCGGTTGCCAGCGCACGCGGTAGCCTGCTAAGTCCATGTCAGCGACGCCTCCCCAGGTCAGCCGCGTGCCATCCAGTCGCAACCACGGCACGTTCGAGGGTGGTGCGGTCTTGCCCACAACAGCGTGAGGCGCTGCCTGGCACCAGCTGGAGACCACGCCAAAGGCGTTGTAAAAGCGCAGGCGCACGTCGTAACGCAGACCGTCGTTGACCGCAGACAGCCAGGCAGCGCCCGAACTGGCCAAGGTACTGACCGCTGTCTGCCAGACGCTGGAGTCCACCGGCTTGATTTGAATCTCGGCCGTGCTGACAAACACATCGGCCGGCGCACGCCAGGTGACCTTGATGCGGCTGACCACCGTACCGTCGGCCTGGACCAGCAGCTCATTCGTTCCACTGGTCAGCACCAAGTCGGTCGGCGGTAACAGCGCAAACGGATTGGGCAAACTGGTGCTGGACGTACCTGTGATCAAGGTCAGTGTGTCTAAGACATAGACTGTGTCGTCGTACTCAGCAGCCGAGATGTCCACCTCGTCATCACTCTTGAGGTCGATCTGCAGCACCCTGAACTTCTTGGCATTCCAGCCCGGCGTGCTGTGGCTGATGCTCACCACATCACCTACTTCGGCGCGCAGGCCTTCTGCCAGGGCGCTGAAGCGAACGCTCAAGCCGAAGCGACTTTGCTTGAGCACAAGACCTGCGAGTTGCTGGCCCCGGACCCTATTGGCCGTGAACGGCAGATCGAGCCGGGTTTCCAGCAGCAGTCCGTTGTCTTGTGCCCGGTAGGCCGTGCTGTCGGCAATGGCGAAATCGGGTTGCCAGTGGTTGTCCGGGTTAAAGATCCCCGCTGTCACGCGGTTGTACTTGGCACGCCGACCGGGTTGGCTGATGGTCCAGCTGCCGGTGATGTTGTCCTCGGTGAAGGCGAAACAATCCTGGCTCCAGCGCCGGTCGATCACCAACTTGTAGCGCCCACCTGAATACACCAGCATGCCGCGACAACTCGTCAGCAGGCTCTTAAGGTTGTCCAAGGCCGTGTTGTCGATATTGACCAGGCCGTCGCAGCTGTAGCGCATCTGACTGCCATCAGGAATGGAAACTATCTCCTCGCAATGGTTGGCCGCTGCGATGAAGCTCTCATCGTCGATCAGATCGGCACTGATACCCCGGCCATAGCGGCTGTGGGTCAGGTAGTCCCGGATGCACAAGGCCGGGTTGTTGCTGTAAGCAGCAATGCCGGTACGCGGATCAAACACCTTGCGTCCACGCACGTCGGCGGTCACGGTGGGCAGACCACCAAAGGCGCTTTGGCTGTAGGTCAGGTGCAGCACCAGGTAGGCCACGGATTGGCCCACATGCTGGTCGCTCCACTGCCCGGGCAAGGCCTCGATCAGTGCGGCACTGGCACTCTGGCTGTCGGTGCCTAAGTAAATCTCGCTGCTCACCAGACCGGCAAAGCGAGGGTCGTTGATATTGACGTCATCCAGATAGATGGCGTCCACCGCAGCAATCTCACCTTCGCCCAAGGCAATGACCAAGTGCAGGTGCTCGTTGTTGGCACCCGAGACCCCGATCAGGCAGCGCGTGCCGCCGACTTTGCGGGTGCCGTAAATGACGGGCAAAGGCTCGACCGTGCTGGCGCTGTTGAGCAGAACCCCTTGCGCCACGCCAGCAGAGACGGAATTGTCGCCACCTCCCATGGCACCGTTGACCACGCCCAATACGGTCTTGCCAGCAACCAAGCCTGCCGCACCCCCGACCACCGAGCCCACCGCCAACTCGGAGCCAACGAACAGTCCGGCCTCCAGCACGCCAAAGGCAATTTCTGCAGCGATGTACTCCGAGACCAGGGTAACGGCTGCGGAGACGACCCAGGCCATTAGCCCACTTCCTTGTTAACAGTTCGCTCAATTTTGCGAACCTCAGGCGCGACAAACTCGGCCTCGATCTGCGCCAGGTCGGTCAAGTGAGTTCCGTGCAGCGTGGTCCAGACGCAGTCGGTGTGCGCAAAAGCCACGCGTTTGATCCCGGCGGGGGAAACAATCGTTGCCGGCGCACAGATGCGGCGAATCTGGCCGTCGATCCACACCGATATCTCACCCTGACTCAGAATGTTGAGTTGGGTCTGCAAATGGGTTTTGCCAGTGAGCACCGTTCCCGCTGGAATGCGGATCTCGCGGGCGTAAATGCCTGGCGTGAAGTAATGGGTGACGGGTAGCTCGATACCCCGACCCGATCGCACAATGGCGTCCTCCAGGGCATGGATGGCTTGCAGCGTGACAGCTGAAATGAGCTCAGATTTGAGCTCGGGCATCACCACAATCTCGGTGACCTCTGTCATTGCGAACCCCACCGAATGTCTTTGTTGAGCGCACCACAGGCCTCGAAGAACCGGTCGCCGGTAAAAAACACCTGCTGCTCGGCACTGTTGGTGTGCCGCCCGGGCCGTCGGTCGAAATCAACCCATTGGCTTGAAGCCGTGATGGCCACCGTGCATTTGTCACCGGGTGCGTCCGTGATCGCCATGGCGTCCATGCGTCCATCAAAGATCACCAGCACGCCGCTGATGACGCACTGGCGGTAGTCAAGCAAGGCCTTGTAGATCACCAGACGGCGGTCCAGGTAGGGCTTGGTCAGAGCCACGGCCACCCAAGCCTGATCGATCGCGCTGGCTGACAGCGTCACGCTGGGGATTTGCAGATCGGCGGTCTCACTCAAGCCGCTGAAGTCCAGGAAGTGCCCGTTGGCGGTGAAGGTGTTGCCAGCCCAGACCACGTTGCGCCAGGCATCGGTCAGGCGCACCACGCCGTCGTCAAAGTGCATTTCCACTAAAAAACAAGGCGAATTGGTGCTCTTGAGCAACTCGGTGATGAAAGCTGGCGAGGCACCACGGTCCATTAAGAAGCTACTTTCATTACCAAGCCTCCGCCACGTCAATGTCCAGGCTGTAAAAACCACCTGGCATCAAGTTGGCGTCCAAGCTGTCGCTGACCAGCGCCACGGTGAAGGGCACGGCGAACACCGTGAGGGCCTCACTGTTGGCAATAGGCGCGATCAGCGTCGGCTCAATCGTCAAGGTCGCCATTCCGGCGCTGTTGCTGCTGGCATCCTGCGTGACCAGATAGACCTTGCTGTGACCACTGAACTTGAGCAGGTCACCGGCTTTGGCCGCACTGGCCTGGTTGGCAACCAGTCCCCCGATATTGATGCTGCGCCCGGCCTGATCGGCACCACTGACCTGGGGCGTGCCGGCCCAGCTACCGCGTGGCGTGTTGTGGCCGCTCAGGGTCAGGGTAAAACTATCGGCCTGACCACGCTGGGCGAGTAAGAAAGCCTGCAGTGGTGCGAACTGATCGCGTGTGAGCGCATCCCAAGTCAGTCGCATGCCCCAGCGCTGTGCGCCACGGGTGCGGGCTTGGCGCTTCAAGCTGTGCGCCACCGAGACCCGGGTGGGTTGAAGCGAACGCAGCGTGGCACTTGAGGGTGCAGGGCTGATGGGTAGTGAACCACTCATACGCTAAGCCTTCCGCCCTGACGGCGCATCGCCTGCTGAATGACGGCCTCGATCGCGCGTTTGTTCTCAGCCAGCATGGCAGGCATGAGGGCGCGAATCTGGCCCACCGTCTCCGCACTGGCGTGGTTGGCGTGGATGACGATGGGTTGGTTCACCACCACCGACCCGCTACCTTGATTCACACCCTGGTTCAAAGTCACCGGAATGGAGCGACCATCGGGCAAGGGAACAAACGCCTCGGGCCGGGAGCCTTCGCCGAACACGGCCAGCTGAGGCGAACTGGCGATGCCGCCGCTTGCGTAGCCGCGCAGTGGTGTCAAGGGCAAAGCACCGTTGGCTGACATGACGCCCCCGTTGGCGAAACCGAACAGGGATTTGACGCTGTTCATGAATCCGCCACCCTGCATCAGTTGCGCCATCGGCTTGGTGATGCTCTGCTGAATCTGAATGCGGATCAGGTCGGCGATGATGGCGTTGGCCAGGCTTTTGAAGTCAAGCTTGCCGGTCTGCACGAAATTCACCAGCGCGTCTTCCATGCCCTTGAAGGCCCGGACCGTCGCTGACTCGATCTGTTTGCCGACCTGGCCTGCTTCTTCGGCAATCGAGCGCAGGGCTTTGGTAAAACCAGCCTCGGGGTCCGACAGTTCCTTGGCCCGCTGAGTCAGTAGCGTTGCCCCGTCCACTGCCTGACGTGCGGCCTCTGCGATTTTGTTGAGGGCGTCGGCCAGTTTCTCGTTACCGGGTGCAGCATCTGCCAACTCGCGGGCTTGTTGCGCCAGGGTAGCGAGCTGGTTGGCGCTGCTCTGCCGGGCTTCGGCCAGACGACGCAGCGAATCAATCTCGCTGATCGCGCCGGTCTCGCGCAGCGTCTTGACCGCTTCTTCCACGGCACGCAATTCGTTCTGGCCCCGTGCCGCCTGCTCTTGCAAGTCGCGCATGGTCTCACCGGGCAGTCGAATCTCGCGCTCCAGATTCGACTGCTGTGCGTCGCGCTCGAGTTTCTGGCGTTTGAGCGTGATCTCGGCCAACTTGTCCTGCAGCTTCAGCCGGTCCTGGGTGGTCTTGGCCACAGTGGCCAGGCCTCGATTCAGGATCGTTTCTTCTTCGGCATTGAAGGCACGTAGCCGTTCGGTGAAGTCTTCCTGTGCGGCCAGCCGAGCCTCGCTGGCTTGCTTGAAACTCAGATAGCCCTGACCCTCGTACAGATCGATCACCCGCTGGCGGTCTTTCAGGATGCCGCTTTCGACATCGACCAGACCTTGCAGGCGCTTGAGATCGCTGTCGATTCCAGCCATGGCGTTGCCCGTCACCTTGTCGGTGGCGGTGCTGTAGTTCAACTTCGGCCGGGCCTTCCCAGCCCCGGTGACCGAATTGGCAGCGTCCGTGCCTTTGCGGATGTCCTCGAAACGCTTAGTCACCGCATCCGCCAGCAGCGGCATCTCCCACAGGTCGACGTAGTTCTGGTTGGCCTGCGCAACGACGGCGTTGCGCTTATCCAGGGCAGCCTTCAAGCTGGCACGGTTCTCTTCGGAGAAGGGGTTCAAGCCGCTGCCACCTGCCAGGAAGATTCCGGCCAATTCAATGTCGGCCCAGACCGCCTGGAAGCTACCGATCACCGATCGAATCGTTTGTCCGATGCCGCGCAATGCATCAATGACCACCGCAATGGCGTAGGCGGTTTTCTCGGCCCAGGTGGTGAGCGTGCCCTCCGAGCGCAGCCGTTGAATGCCCTCGACTGCGTTGTCAGTGCCAAACACCATGTTCTTCAACTCCTTGGCCAGCACCGACATAGCGGGAATCGCACTCGTCACCAGGGTTTGGGCTACGAAGTCGTGTTCGGCCCTCATGCGGCCCAGGGCCTTGGAGGCCTGATCGGCTTCCTCGATCTGCTGCGCGGTCAGGCGAATGTTCAGGTCCTGGTTCTCCGCCAGGTCCTTGAGGAAGGGCAGCATCAAGGCACCCGACTTGCCGAACATTTCCATGGCGATAGCGGTTTTTCCCGCACCGTCCTCGAACTGGGCGAGTTTGAGCGCCACGTCATTCATGACTTCGGCCGGGTCGCGCAGATTGCCGGCGGCATCCTTGGCGCGGATGCCCAGAAATTGCAGCGCTTTCGTCGCACCGGCGGTCTCGTCATCGACCCCGGCCAGACCCTTGGAGAATTTGGCCAGACTGGCGCCGATCGCCTCCATCGCTGTGCCAGAAATCGTGGCCACCGGCGCGAAACCGGAGAGCACCACCGCACTGGCCCCAGTCTGCTCGGACAGGTTTTGCAACGCAGCCGATGCTTCCAGGGTCTTGGTGACGAAATCGCGCAACGCAACCACCGAAGTGGCACCGATCGCCACCGCAAACGCGGTCTTGGCCACACTGGCCATGCTCTGCAGCGACGCTTTCATCTCGCTCGCGTGCTTGTCCAGCAGCCGTGCGCTGCGCCCGAGGTCAGATCGGAACTCCGAGGTCTCGGCTGAGAGCTTGACGATGAGCGAACCTATATCAGCCATTCTTTTCAGCCATTTTCTTGATCCTGTGAGAGAACATTGCTTTGAATTGGGCAACGTTCAGGGGTGTTTTGATTGGCGATGGGGCCTTCGCTGGCTGCTTGTCCACGAAGGGCATGAAATCCTCTGGCGTGAAGGGTTTCGTATCCCTCGCGCGATTGGCGTTGGCAAAGGTGGACGCCACGATTCCCGCGCGCACATCGGCCCTGAAGTCCCCGAACGGCTCCAACTGGTAGAAGGCCATCCACTCGGTGAGCTCGTCTGAACCGATGCGGGCAAGCAGTTCGCGCACCGGCAGGCCCAGCGCCAGCGCCAGGCGGAACACAAAGCGCCGGGTGGGATGGGCCGTTAAGCTTTTTTTGCGACGTCGACCTGCTCGGTGCCGATGCCGTTGAGACGCTGAGCAACCGAGAACACACGGTCCAGGGCACGGGCACTCTTCTTGCCAAGAGCAGCAATCTCAAAATCATCGAACAGTCGCTCACCGGATTCACTGCAAAGCGCGAGCGACACGAGGCGGGCGCGGACGTTGTCGAGACGGCCTTCCTTGCCACTTTCTTTGCCGATCAGACTCGCTTCGAACGCATCACGTTCAGTCCCGGTCATGGTGCGCACGAACACGTCGCCGCCCCACTCGGGAACGGTTACGCGTTCACGCGGCAAGTCGTCAGCCGCAAGAATCGATTCTTTGGTCAGGATGTTCATGTGACTCAGGCCTCGGTGATGTCGCCATCGATCTCGATGGTGACGCTGGACTCGACCACGGCGTCCACACCCCCTTGCACGCTGAACTGCGTGACGAACCCGTAGAAGGTCCAGGTGACTGGCGTGGCGTCGGTGAAGGTGATTCTGAACTGGCGACGGGTGCGGTTGGATCGGTCAGTTCGCAAGCCCTGGTGCACGGTGTCATCCGGGTTGAAGTGCAGCGTCAGGGACAACTGACCCTCATCGCGCAGACCCATGCGCTTTTCTTTAGCGGTGGAGGCGAGATTCGTGACATCGATGACGGAGGCCTGACCGCCGGGACCCTGGAAGGACACGACGTTGGGGATGGTCTCGAAAGTGCTCGCACCGAAGCGGGCGATGACGATGCCTTGTGCGGCAATGGCAGTACTGGCCATGGTTTTTTATCTCCAAAGTGAAAGGGGTTCGTGAAACTTATTTGGACCCCACCTACTTGAATTAACGGAAGTAGGTGTAGTCCACGGATACCCGGTACAGCCGGGCTTCTTCTTCAAACTCGGTGAGCGACATGCGAACGTCGGCCACCTTGTCGGTGTCAGCCAGCAGTGCCTGCAACACCTGGTCCTGCAGCGACAAAGCTTCCAGGTAAGTCCGGGCGTAGGCATCGACCTGAACCCGTGCGCGCCGCATCGCGTTGGGGCCGTCGAGCGCCATCACGTGCGCCTGATCGACTGGCGTGTAAATGATGGCGGGGTAGCGTGCGTCCTGCGGAGCCACCAGCGCGTACACCTCACCACCGGCTAAATGCCGGATGGCATCATAAAAATCTTGCATGGTTAGCGCCCAGCCAGTGTTTTTGCTTCCAGTTCAATGCGCTGGGCCAGACGCTCCTTGATGGCCTGTGCGGCATCTAATCGTTTGGCTTCCAGGGCGGGCCGCAGAAAGGGTCGGGCCGGCATCTTGCGGGTGCCGAATTCCAGGAACCGCCAGTACCAAGCATCCTGCGACAGGGTGCCGCGCTTGCCTTGCTTTCTGTACTTCTTGCCGTGGCGAACCAGGACGAAGAAGGTTTGCCGACCCAGGCTGGAAAGCTCCCGGATGTGCTTGACGATCACCGAGCGCTTGAGCGTGCCAGGTGGCGGTTGATTCGCGCCCAGAGACTTCGCAGCTTTGGGGGCTCTGGCCTTGGCTTCATCCCGCACCACTTTGGCCCCGGCATAGACCGAAGCCCGCAGGCCGTTTCTTGCCACCCGATCAGGCAGCTCCCGCAGCACCCGATCCAGTTCAGCTAAGCCCTTGATCTGAACTGTTTCAACCCGAGCCATCGTCCAGTCCTTCTGAAGCGAGCAGGATCACAGCGACTCGTTGCTCATCGTCATTGAGCGCCGAGTGGATGTTGAAGATCCGGCTGCGGTACAGCACGCGCATCTGCGCCACCTGCTGCGGGTTGGCCAGCTCGGATCGGTAGCGCAGCGTGATCTGGTGTGTGATCTCGGCCGAGAGCCTGTTCGCGATCACGGCCTCACGACCTGACAAGGGCTGGATGGCTGCCCAGACGGTGGCCACATCGATCCAACTGCGGGTGGTTCCACCCAAGCTGTCCTTGGCAGTACTCGGGCGCTGGATTTTGATGCGGCGATTGAGTGCACCTGAAGCAATTGCGGTCATATGAGTACCACCTTGTAGGGATCAAGCAATCCGTCAACAAACGGCAAGGGGTCGATGCGACCGCGACTGAGCACAGCCACCTCTTCCCGGTGCGCGTAGAGACTGCCGACGCGCAACTTGATCCAGCTCTTGATACCCTCGGGCACCTGGGCGGCCGAACCGTATCCGGCATCAAAGGTGACCGACACCGCGCCAATTTGCGGCAACGTGACCGGCCAGCTTTGACCAAACACTGGCGTGATGCGTGCAGGCTCACAGGCCGTGTCCACCGTATAGGCAGATGCAGGCAAGGTCTGCAAAACGGACGCCATGTCCAGGTAATCGATAGCCACCACCGACTGCACCGGCGACTTGGACAGCAAAACGGCGTTGCCTGGCAAGCTGAACGTTTGACCCCCAGGCACGCCCATGAGCGAGCGCCCGGGGAAGCTGTCGAGCACCAATTTCCAGCGGGCCGTGGTGAACTGCCTGCCAGTGAGGGTTTCGGCGGCTTGCCGGGCGGCGCTGATGAGTGAAGCGATCAAGGTGTCGTCCTCATCAAAGTCCACCCGCAGGTGCAGCTTGGCCTCGATAATCGAGACCGGCTCCTCTGCGGCTGGGGTGACGAGTTGCAGGGGCATGGATCAGACCTGCTTCAGACGACCTGAACCACAGCCGCCTGGTTGCCCGCATCCGCCGGCAAGATGCGCGGGTTCACCCCAAGCACCTGCGCCGCCGTCTGACTGGCGGCCGCACCCACCGTCACCGACAGGCGAACGAAACCGAAGCCATTCACGGTGTCCAACTCTTCAGGTCGGACGTTGATCAGCGCCTGCTTGTTGTCACCGGTGGCCTTAACGATCGGGGTGATCGCGCGACCAGCGATGTCTTTGGCACCGGTTCCGGTGGCATCTAGCGCCTGTTGCAGCTTGGCCTCCACCGTAGCAGCGGTGCCGAGCACGCCGGTCTGGATCACGGCCAAGAGGCCGTGGTGGTTGGCCGCCGAAATCCAGCCGGTGCTGGCAGTGCCGACCGCTTGCGCGGCCGGGTCGAGGGTGGCGAGAACGGCGAGCAGTTCGCTGCCTTTTGCGTTGGGGTACATGGTGTTTTACTCCTTGGTGTTCAGGGTGAAGTTCAGGCGAATCAGCGCGCGCCGAGTTGGATGAAGGGCGACATGGTGGTGCTGCCTTTGGCTGGCGTGATGGCGGTAGAAATCTTCGATTGACCATCCATGCGGAAAGTGGTTCGAAACGCGGTCATATCCGCATCGAAGTACAGATGCATCGAGGTGGCGGTCTGCATCCCACCGGACTTGGTGATGGTCTGGTAGTACTTCAAGTCCACCAGCAAGATGTCGCCTTGGGCTGAGAAGGTGTTGGCGTGCTGCGACACAAATACCGGACGGCCGAGCAAAGTGCCATAGGGAGAGACCTGGATGCCGCCTACATTGAGTCCGGTGGGCAAGTAGATCGGGTAGTTACCCAGGGTCAGCGTGAAGAGCGCCGGCAGCACATCGTTGTTGACGATCCATACTGCGTTGGCAAGGGACCCTGAGGGTAAGCGGGCCATCATCTTGGCCAGGTTCTGCGGCAGCAGCGTTTGCGTCGCCTGACCTGTCTCCTTGGCCACGGTCACCGTGGCACCCGAGCCCAGGGCCCCTACCGGAACACCGTTGCCAGCGCCAAAGAGGATGGACTCGTTGGTCTTCCAGCGAATGGAATGCGCAATTTTTTCTGGGAGGTAGGTTGACAAGGCATTGGCGTCCTCTAACAACTCATCGGTGGTGGGTACCAGGGCCATCAATTTTTTAAGCCGCAAGGTCGACAAACCCAACACCGGCTTGGTGGTGACCGCAGGGACCGCCTCACCTTGCCAGTAAGCGCGAATGCCATTGGTCCCCCAGGGCGTTGTCTCGTCTTTGGGGAAGGCCATGGTGTTGCCACTGATTTCCACGTTGTCGGTCAGGGGCAGAAGCGAGTCTTCGCCTAAAGACAGCTGGAAGATTTCCTTGGAGAACTGGGGTGGCACAAAGAAGCCACCGTCTTGACCCGAGCCTTCGCTGCCAAAGTTGGACGTAGCAACAGAGGCAGCACCCCGGCCGCTTCCAATCAACAAGCGATCGTCAATCGGGTTGCCTGGTTTTTGCGCATGGCAAACGTTTTGCAAAAAATCCCCCAGACTTTGAAAGCCATGTTTGGGGTCCGAGGCGGCGTTATCCATCACCGTGATCACTGAAGCATGATGCAGATGAGCGGTATGGGCGGAATGCGTTGTATGGGCCATCTGTGCTTCTTCTGAAATCAAGGCTGCTTCTCGATCGATAGCGGCTGACGCTGCTTCGATCCTGGTTTTAAGGGCCTCAAAAGCACTGACCTCTTCTTGGTTCATGTCGCGCTGCTCAGCGGCAGCGATGTCGGTCAGGCAGCGTGCGTCCTTGACCAGGCTTGCTTTGCGGGCTTGAAGCTCGCGGAGTTGTTTACTCATAGTGGTTTCTCCAAAAAAAACAGGGGACGTAAAAAAACCACCGCATCCAAAAGACGGGGTGGTTACTTGGGGTGCGGCCAACGGGCCGCTTACAAAAAAGGCCTCAACGGAGGCCTTGGATTCAGGAATATTGTCGGATCAACCGATCAAGTGCTTGACTGTTGCCAGGGGCAGAAATAGAAACAGCGGCCGTTCTGACAGCGCGATGAATCCGTGGTGGCCGTAAAACTGGGCTGCAGTCTCATCCTTGGCATCAACCACCAGCGCATACGCAGCAATCTCTGCCGTTGCCGTGCGCCGCAGGGCATCGGCCAGCAGCGCTGCGCCAAGTCCCTTACCTTTGAAAGTCTGATCCACGGCCAGGCGCCCCATGCGAACCGCTGGCACACTGGGGTAGCGCGGCAGCTTCTTGGCCAGCACCTCGGGCAAATCGGACAGCAACACACTGGCCGAGGCCAGGGTGTAATAACCCGCGATCTGGCCGTCGGTGTCGCACGCCACAAAGCAGGCCGAGACGCGACGCTTGATGTCTTGACTGACTTGGGTACGGAAGTACCGGTCCAGCGCTTCGACGCCACAGGAAAACGCTGATCGATCGCTGCTGAGGTCCAGCGCTGCAACCGTAAATTGAGTCGCCATCAAACCGCTTTCAAGCTGCAATGAGCTTGTTGGCCTTGGCGAAAGCGCGCTTGAGCGCTGCATTGGGCTTGGCAGGCGTGATGAGCGCGTTGGCGAACGCCTCCTGATCCAGCACCGACAGGCGCACACGGTCAGACCGTTCTATCGTTTGCGATGCCGCCATTTGAAGGGTATGGACTACAAAGTCAGTCATGGTGCGCCCCTGGAGCTCTGCCGCACGCTTGACGCTCAGGTGCAGATCGTGACTGATTCTGGCCTCCAGTCGAGCCGACTGGTTCTTAATTGATGGGGTTTGAGCAACGGATTTGGCAGTCATGAGACTCTCCTGAAAGATATTTTCATTGTACGGCAAATTGCCGGGTATTTCCAGATGTCCATTTCAGTCTGTCCATTTCAGCCCCACATCACCCCATCAGCGCCAGTGAATTTCTGGCCTGACTCAGCCGCGAAGTTCCAGGCTTGGCCTGTGCACGCGCATCGCGGCGCATTTTGTTCAAGACCTGATCGAAACTAGCGATGCCATCGACCATGTGGTTGGCCAGGGCCGCATCGGCACCGAGCACCCGACCCTGGCCCATGCCATCGCGGACCTGCGAGATCGGTAATTTCCGGCCTTTAGCGATAGCTTGGGTGAAGGCCTGGAAATAGTCATCGACACGGGATTGCATAAAACCCTGCGCCTCTTCACTCAAGGGGGCATAAGGGTTGCCCTCCACTTTGAACTTTCCGGCGGAGATCAGGGTAGGTATCACCCCCTCTTCAGCCAGCGCTTGAGAATAATCAAAGTGCGCTTGCCACACCCCAATCGAGCCGACTTCGCCACCGGCAGTCACATAGAACTCACTGGCCTGAGAGCCGATCCAGTATGCCGCTGAGGCTGCCAGGCTGTTGGCGATGGCAATGACAGGCTTTTGGGAACGGGCGCTCAGAATAGCTTCGCCCAACTCAGAGACACCGTAAACGCTGCCGCCAGGGCTGTCGATATCCAACAGGATTTGGCTGACCGCGTCATCGGCCACGGCTTGACTCAGCAAATGGGCCACCAACTGGGTACTGACCATGCCTGGGCCAGAAACATCATCGACCATGTTGCCGCGTTGGGTCATGACCCCATAGACCGGGATCACAGCAATACCACCACCGGAGATGGCGGCCGAGGTCTGCTTGCGGGTGTCCCGCAGCACACGGTCGGTTTGAATTTGGAACTGAGTGGCGTCACTGGCCGGCGTGCCTTGTGACCAGCGGGATATCACGCTGGCCAGGGCATTCAAGCGCTCGGGCATCAGGGCCCAGGGGGTGGCCAGGAATTGGGCGACCAGGAGATGGTTTTTCATAAAGGGGAGCGTCCGAGTTGGATGAGGGATTGGGTCAGGTTGTTTTGATCTGTTGGGTCGGGTGCTTGGGTTTGAGCCCACAGGCGAACCTGTTCAATAGGAATCGCCATCGCATTAGAAATTAGCAATATGTCTTTGTCATGAAATTGCCCAGCGCGTCCAATACGACCAATGCGTCGGGCCAGCCGCTCGGCCGTGGTCTGAATCAGGGCGTTAAAGCGTGTTTGATAGCGGGTTTGATCCCGGGTTTGATGGCTGTCGGTTGGGATGGGAGATTTTTGTTGCATGGCTGGCTGTGCCGTTGTTGCCTCAAGTTCCCCATCTTTTTCCTGGTCCATTTTCTCGGCGGCACCCTCCTCGACCATATTGAGCGGGCGCAAGGGTTGGTCCAGTCCGTCGATCGGTTTGAGGTTTTCTGCCATGCGTGCTTCGTTGCGGGTGAGCCAACCGTTTTGAATCCCGCTTTGGTAGTAGCTGGATCGGCTGGCGGCATCGCCGCGCATCAGGTTGGCGAAATCAAATTCAATCTCGATCTCATCGCTCTGGAGCAGCAACTCGGACTCGATGCTGGCCTCCCAGCGTTCGGCCCAGGGTGTCATGGTGTGCATGACAAATTCCAGGCTTTGCTGCTCGATGTTGGAGAACGTGGCCCGGTCCAGGTCCGCGATCATGTGCGGCGGCACCCTAAACAGGCGGGCAATGTCGGTGATCTGGAACTTGCGCAGCTCCAGGAACTGGGCATCTTTGTTGGTGACACCCACTTCATGAAACTTCATGCCGTTTTCCAGAACGAGGACCTTGCCCCGGTTAACACCGGACTGGGCTTGCTGGTAGGACTCACGAAAGACCTTCTTGGCCTCGATATCCTTGAACGAGCCGGGAAACTCAATCCAGCCACCGGTCGGTTTGGCGTCGTTGGCAAAGAAGCGTGCGCCGTAGTCCTGGGCGGCCAGTGCCATGCCGAGGTTTTCTCGGGCGAGATCGATTGGGCTCATGCCCAGCAAACCGTCCGATGACAGGCCGCGCAGGTGCCAGACCTCGCCTCTAGGCAGGATCAACTCGGCGCCGGATCGGTCAGTGACGCGGTAGCGGTATTCGCCCGAGGGCAGCAATTCGATCTTGACCCGGTCCGGGTGGATCGGCATCAGCTCGATGATTTCGCCCTGCGGGTTGCTGATGATCTGGTTGTAGGCGTTGCCGCGCAACACCAGGTGCCCTTGCAGCATCTCGCGCCACTCAAAAGGGTTTTGAAACCGGTTCGGGCGTTGGGCCATCAGGCGATACAGCCAGTGATCGGTCACCCGGTCCTTGCTGCCATCGGCGCGCCGTTGGTACACCACTAAGGGCAGCGAGGCCATGGTCTCCGCCAGGATGCGCACACAGGCGTAAACAGCGGCCAGGCGCAAAGCACTGTCGGGTGAGACCCGCATACCGCTACTGGCACGAACCGAGACAGGGTCAAACCAGAATTCCCCAGACGGACTGCGTCCCCCATTGGATGAGGCATTGGAGGCACCAGATCCACCGGATCCACGCAAGCGATCAAAAAAGCTAAACAATCCCATGATTTCAGAGCAACATCAATTCGTAGTCCGATCCCAGCACCACCGAGTCACCCGGTTTGATGGCTCTGGAGAGCGCCATGATCAGTGCGACGATCCCGTCGATCTTGTTTTCCGGGCGTTCCTTGCGGGGGTAAATGTTGTCTTTGACGTCCAGGTGCGCCACCACGTTGCTGGCCATCCAGCCCAGCACTGGGTCGCCGTCGTGAATCAGTTTGCCTTGCAGCACCAGGGCTTCCAAGGTTTTCATGGGCTCGGAGAAGTTCAGCACCGTGGGGCGCACCTCAATCATCGGCAGACCCTCGCTCATCATCCGGGTCGAGAGTTGGGTGGCTTGGAACGGATCAAAGGCCACGGCCTGGATGGAGAAACGCGACACCATATCCCCGAGATCCGCTTCGATCCAGCTGAAATCGATCACGTTGCCAGGTGTCACTGTCAGCCTTCCCGCGTTCATCCAACCCGGGTACTGGCTGTTGCCGGCGGCATTGACCGTGTCCTCGGGCAGGTAGTACTTGCCGAACACCGCGAAGGCACCGGCAATCTCCGTATGCTCAAACACCATCACCAGCGCAGCAATGTCGGTCTTGCTGGCCAGATCCAGTCCAATCCAGCAGGGCTTGCCGGTGTAGGCCTCGATGTCCAGAGCGGCATCGGCACAGCGGTCCCAGGCCCGCATGTCCATCCACGCCGTATCGGCATTGACCCATTCATTCAAGTGCTTGGTCTTGAAGTTGTTGACCGCGCTGGGCATCTGCATGGCTTTCGCCTGCAGCGGCAGCAATACTTCTGGGCGCACCGAGATACCCCAGTTGGGGTTGGCTTTGATCAGCGCTTCTTCTGTCGTCCAATCGTCGGTCTCATCAAGACCAAAAATAATCCCAAACTGGCTGTCGTCTTCAAACACACCGTTCAGCAGTTTGGTGACAAAGGTTCTGACCTCGTAGCAAATGCCGGCGCGGTTGGATCCAGCCGTGGTGATCACCCACAGCAGCGAGTTGTCGCGTTTGCCGGTTCCGGTTTCCACCACGTCGTAGACGGTGCGGGTTTTATGGGCATGCAGTTCATCGATGCATCCGAAGTGGATGTTCAGGCCGTCCAGCGTTGAGCCTTCGGCTGAGAGGGCTTCAAACTTGGAGCCGGTCTTGATCACGTTGATGTTGTGGGCATTCACTTCGACGCCAAAGGCGCTGCGAAACGAGCGATCCGCGCGCGCCATGGACTGCGCATCGCCAAACACGATGCGCGCCTGGTCACGGGTCGTGGCCAGGGAATTGTGGGAGAACAGACCTTCGGCAAACAGTGTCTTGGTGCTCGTGCCGATTGTCACGAGTTCTCTCTCTCCAAGGTACTCGATGCTAACTACGCGTGCAGTCCCCACCCGGTTAGGCGTGGCACCGTCGAATGCCTTGATGGCGTTATGTACGAGTCGGTGGGGTCGGACCGATCCGAGAAATCGTGTGGCGTTGTACAGACCCGACACAGCGAAGCTCATCACACCGCTTTGAGGGTGAACAGCCCCATAACGTGTGATGTAGAAGCCGAGCAATTCGCAATATGCTCTTGTCGTGTCCAAAACGATACCGGGTAGCTGCGCAAATGCGACACGAAAACCCTGTCTTCCGCCACCACCGTCGGTTCGTTCTTTGACGGTCCTGGCAATCGATCCTTCACCGTCAAATACGCCAGCAAGATAGCCGGCCATCCGCGAGTCGTTCTGTTCCCAAGGTGCACCCAAGTCTTTAATCATCGCGTTGACCGCCAACTCATCGGTACGTGCCCAGCGCAGCCCGTGTCCGACACCGTCTCCGCTGGGCTTTCCGTCAATAAGCCACTGGTGAGCGCCTGATGCAACGACACTGCGCCCATCGGCCAAAGTGATCCGATAGGCCGGCAGCGTAATGCGGCCAAGATTCTCAATGCGAGCACGGCGAATTTTGCGCTGTGACTTCCAGCCGGGAGGATTTTCGTCAAAGCCCCAAATCGGATCGCCAACCTTCATTTCGGATAGCGCTCGCCACTGAAAATCCTCTGTGAGAATCCGTGTCCCCTCATCCAGACAGTAGACCTCTGCACCTCCTTCACCGTCGGCGGTCAGCATGTACAGGGCAAGGGTGGAGGAGATCGAGCTTTTTGCATTTCCCCTCCCAACTTCAACGTAAGACCGCCGAAACCTCCTCCGACCATCGGCACGCACCCAACCGAACACCGTCGTCAGCATGAAACACTGCCGCGGCTGGAGTTCAATCAATTGCCCTGCCAGCGGACCCTTGACGTGCGCCAGGCGCTCAACAAAGGCGCACACACGGTCCGCTGGTCGGTAGCGCTGACCTGCGGCGTCAATCAGCACCGGATTGAAACGGTAAACACTGGCCTTGCCCTTGAAACGGGCCAGGTCGTTGATCTGGCGCTGGCAGGCTTGGCGGACATATTTGCAAGCCGGGATCTGACCACCGACGACGGCCTTTGCGTAGCGCAGGGCGACTTTGACGTAATCGTCGTTTCGCTCAAGCATGGCCAAGCTGATTCCATACGTTATCGTCCTCGATCACACGCTCCAGTGCACCGATGCGCGAGCGCGCTGCCGGCGTAAATCCGAGTTCAGCTGCCAACACGATCATGTCCTTCAGGTAGGCGCGTGCTGCCGAGGTATACGGGTTGTGCATGATCGGGCGGTGGGTCAGCGGCACATCGGCCAACTTGGCACCGCGCACCGGGATGACGTCGGACTTGGCCGCCAGCCGAATGTTGTGTTCGTAGCGCGCCGCCGCATTGGCCCAGGCCGCCAGCAGGTAGACATCGAGCTTCTTGATCAAGGTGCGCGGCGCATGGGCGAGCGCGTAGTCCCAGTAGCTCACGGCATCCTCAAGCAGCATCGCAGGGCGATCCTCAGCGCTGGCCTCGTTCTGGCGCAGTACCTTCGCGTTGGGATTGAGTGGACGTTTTCCGGGATTGCCGCGAACCAGTTTGAGTTCAATCGGGCTGGGTTTTCTGCCACGTGTGGCCATAACTGTTTTCGATTCATTCTTTGTTTTTAGGGGGTCTTGGCCCCGGCCCCGATAGGGGGTAGTGAATTTCGCGGCGACAAAAATCTGTGCAGGCGCACGCATCTAAGGCCTCAGGATGCAGAGATTTGACCCCCCCGGGGGGGGGTAGGCGCGTGCGGCAAGTGGCCCCTGTGCTCCCCGAGGCTTTGTTAGCGCCATCTCGAGCGGCCATCCGCGATCGACCCTGAAGCTCATCGCGGAGCTAGAGATTCCAACGTGGCGAGCCCATTCGCTTATCGTTCTTGTTTCACCGTCAAACGTTACGTGCCGACCAACCGTCATTCTCAACGAGCGAAGGTTTTTCTCCTTGTTTCGCCAGGTGTTGCACTTCGGGCAAGATGCGACGAGGTTCTCAATTCGGTTGTCTTGCTTGATATCGTTAACGTGGTCTACATGCATGGTGCTCCACGTCACTGTCTTATTGCACCAGTGACACGGAAATGGTCCTTCGCCATATTGATCGTAGTAAACCACGCGATGCTGATACTCGCGGCATCGGCCCTGGCGTTTGGCCAGTGGATGAGCTGGCGCGTAAATCATCAGATACCCATACGTGTGCAGCCGTAGTTCTGGCACTGTCAGCAGTTCGGTATGACCATTGCGCCGAATTCTTGCGTAATGCATTTCACAGTATTTATTGCCGCTTGAGCGCACGATTGCACCGCAGTCGGGCACAGCGCAAATCACGAATTTTGGTCGCGCTTCGTTTGCGCTTTGTAGTCCTGCGGCACTGCAAGCTGTCGCAAATGATCCAAACATTTTTCGCGCCATTGATGGCAGCGAGTGCGCACGCCTATATGCAACCTGATAACTGCAAACACCATCGATAGCGACCTCGCGTAGCAAATGGAGGACTCTCTCAGGTGTCCACATCCGTGGAACGGCGGCATTTCGAATTTCCGAATCCGCCATCGTGCTTTGCTGTAAGAACGGAGTGGCACCGGTTGCAGATTGATTGCAAGTTATCGTGTCGGTTGTCATGGCTATCTCCATTGATGTGATCGACGACATTTGCAGCACGCAAAATCCCTTTCAAGGCGCATTGCCTGCACAAAGCCTCCTCACGTAGAACGGCCGCTCGAATTCGGCGCCATGCCGTGCTGTTGGTTGGTAGTGCGCGAGATTTCTGACGCTGGCGCTTTAACTGGTTGTTGTCCCACTGCCTGTTTGCGGACATATGCGCCGCGCAGTGACCCGGCACCGCCAACACGGCAGCACAACCCGGGTATCGGCAGGGAGTCGGCGCGCTGCGTGGCATTTGCGGGTGATTACTAAATGATTCAAGAAAGATGCAACTGCTTCGCAGATTTAGCTTGGCTTCCTGCGGAAATGAAGCGTTCATACGAACACCAGCAACCAACCCAAGGGAAACAAACCATGACCTACACCAGCAACGAATTCACGGTCGACGAAGTCGGCTTCATCCAGATCGCACTCAACAAGGTGCTGGCAGCAGCCGCACGTGGTGAGCTCGACCTCAACCTACTGGCCCGCGAAGAGTTGGCCTCACGCGGCCTGGACACCCAAGGCGAGTGGGTTGGCTTTGACCGCGCCAAGCAAATCCACCGGGTCGGAGGTGCCAAGTGATGAACCGCAAGATGACCATCCAACTCACACCCGCCCAACACGCCATCCTGGCCTACGCCCATCAGCACACCGAGGGCAAGATCAACTGGTTCCCCGATCACATCAAGGGTGGCGCACGCCAGAAGGTAATCGACAGCCTTTTGAAACGGGCTTTGATCACCCCCAGCGGATCGGACTGGTTCGTCGCCGCCGAGGGCTACGAAGCCCTGGGTGTACCGCGCAAGTCAGCCGTCAGCAGCCAAGCCATCGATGAAGTCATTCAGGCCACTACGGCCACCAATCCACGTACAAGCCAAGACAGACAACGGGGACAAGTCCCCAATCTCTCCCAAACCATCACGCCCCGCACCCGCGAGAACAGCAAACAGGCGCAAGTGATCGCGATGCTCAAACGAGCCGAGGGCGCGACCATCACGCAAATCTGCGAAGTCACTCAATGGCAAAGCCACACGGTCAGGGGCACATTTGCAGGTGCCTTCAAAAAGAAACTCGGACTCGCCATCACATCCACCAAAGACGCTGGTAGCGAGCGCATTTACCGCGTTGCCGTTTAACCCATCGAAAGGCACACCATGAAAACCATGACCATCACCATCGCGCGCACACCGCGCACCTTGCAATTCGATGGCGCGACCATCGACGTTGAAGAGTTGAGCGTGCGCCTGCCCTTTGCCAGAAAACCCATCGACATCACCGATATGTGCGCCAGTGGTGACTACGTGGTCTACGTGACCGAGACGCGCACCATGACGCCCGAGGAATTTGACAGTTTTAGCCACAATTTCTTCACCTCCCGCGATTGGCTGCAAGGCAAAGGCGGGTACGCAGGTCAAGGCAGGCTGTGCGTGGAGATTCACGCACCGGGCCGTCCTTACCTCTACGTTGACCCGTCTGGATCGGATTACGGTCGATTTGTTGGTCGTTTAGGCTAAGCGGGGTGGGCGTCAACCCAAGCCCGACCCTTCAATTCAGTTTGGCCAGCTCGCTCTGGCGATCGGCCAGCAGGTCGATGCGCAGGTTGGGTTGGATGTTGGCCACCAGGTGGTTGATGCTCCAGTTGACGACTTTGGCGCGATCGCGATCCGTGTCGGCGGCATCGAACCTTGCGATGTAGCTGTCCATTTCCTGCAACGCACGCTCCAGGGTGTTGCGCGCATTGACCAGCGATTCGCGTGCGTTTTGGCGGGCAGAGTCGGCGATAAATTCGTGTGCGGTTTTCATGAGGTTGTTTTTTCAGGGTGGGTTGCGACAACCCCATTCACGCGCTGATCGAACAGGAAGCCAAGCTGAAGATGCATCTTTTTGAACATCGGGATCAGGCCATCTGGTCTGCCACCGGTTGCCCCAACTTCGCGCGCACGATGTCATAAATCATCCAGGCCTTGCGTTGCTCTTGCACCTTGGCGTTGTGCACCCGTCCCAGGCAGGTTTGCTGCCACTGCTTGAAGACCTGCGCCTTGGACTGGCTGCGCAGAGATGTCACCATCTGTCTGGCGCATTCGATGTGGTTGTCATTCATGTCGGGGTCCGTCTCAGTTGTGGTTGCGATGACCCCATTGACGCTCTGATCGAACAGGAAGCCAAGCGATTCCTGCATCTTTTTTATGGCGTAGCTTTACTGCAACTCCGCAGGCGCTATTTCTTGTTGCAGCGCATTGAAGTCAACCCCGTCGGCCAGGCGCGTGGCCTGCTTGCCGGTCCAGTCCTGCCAGCGTTTAACAATGGTGTCGACGTATTTGGGGTCAAGCTCAATGAGCCGGGCCCGCCGGCCTGATTTTTCACAAGCGATCAAGGTTGTGCCGGAGCCGCCAAACGGATCGAGCACGAGGTCGCGAGTCTTGCTGCTGTTGCGCACCGCACGCTCCATCAATTCCACGGGCTTCATGGTGTTATGTGACATGCCGATGCGCGTTTCAAACGTTGGGCTGCCCTCGATTGACAGGTTCCACACCGGCCCCGAGTAGTTTATTGTCTCGATGCTTCTTACGCTTCGCAGAACGAAGCTGTATGACTTTTTGGGCGTGGCAAGGTCGGCAGCCCCATCCGTAGGGCCATCCTTGAGCGCTGAAATACCAATGCTTGTCGGTGACTGGTTTAACGCATCCACAAACACCGCAGGGCTTGCACCAAACACCATCTCGGAGCTCACAACCGGAGTGAATCCGCTTGTGCTCAGTGTGGGTGACAAGTTGGAGGTTTGAAATGTGATTGTTTTTCTTATCTTGGTCGATGTGATGGATGCAGTGTCCATCAGGGACGGCGCCGAAGCTTCGCTCCCAGACGACATCGTGTTCCATTCGCTGCCGATTTCCGTACCACTTTCTGATGTAACCTTTGGCGGTTGGCATATTGAATCCTCCAGTAGAGCCGAGGCGATCTCATCCCCAACAACGATTTGAGAAGCCTCAAGCCACACCAGTGCGCCTTCGCGTAGCGCTAAAAATGGGTGGTTGCCAGTGGCGTCGACGGCAATCTCAGCATCTGAAACTGCAATCCGCAAAACTGGTTTTTCAATGAAATGCGAGGAAACAAATTTGACGGGACGAAATACACCGTCTGCCGCCAGCACAAGATTGCCATTGACCAACGATTCAATGGCTTGCCAGCCTTTATCCGTCAACACTTGCGATCCCGGGCATAAGCAAGGATGCAGATCGTTCTTGTGCGGTTTCTTGATCTGCCACACATCGCCCTGGTCGCGTGCGCCGCACCAAAAGTGGTCCCCGCCGTCTTTCCAGCCGTAGAGGATGGGCTCGTACTGGCGTTGGTAGTCAGCGCGACCAAGGGTGAAAGTGTTCTTCGCCCAGATGATAAATGTCGACCATTTGCCCCCGGCACTTCGAAATGCCGATTGCAAGGTGTCAAGCTCTGAGGAACTCATGGCGATGTACACCGCGCCCTTGGTCACGCTTAAGATGTTTTTGCAGGTCGCGAGCAAGAAGGGTTCAAACTCGCTGCCCAGGTTGTCGTTAAGGATGGGACGGTTCTTGCCGCGCATTTTGTCTTTGGCGCTGTTTGAGTAGTTGACTGAATACGGAGGGTCGGTGGCAGTCATGTCTACCAGTTCATCGCCCAACAACAGCTTGTAATCCTCGGCCTTGGTGGCGTCGCCACACAGCAGTTTGTGCTCACCGAGCAGCCAGATGTCACCGGGTTTCGAGATCGGTTTCTCGGTGACCTCGGGGATGGCATCCTCATCGGTCAGACCCTCCTGGTCTTCATCGCCAACGAGCAGTTTTTCCCACTCGTCTTCGGTGAAACCCGTCAACCCGAGATCGAAGCCAGCGTCTTTTAACTCGGCCAACTCCAGTCCAAGCAACTCATCCTCCCAGGAGGCGTTCTCACCGATCTTGTTGTCGGCCAGGATCAGGGCTTTGCGCTGGATGTCACTCAGATGCTCCATCGCCACCACGGGGACTTCGGTCAGTCCGAGTTTTCTGGCGGCGAGTACACGCCCATGCCCAGAAACAATGTTGCTCTTGCCGTCCACGATCACCGGTGCACCCCAGCCAAACTCGCGGATGCTGGCGGCGATCTGGGCCACTTGCGCCTCGGAGTGTTGCTTGGCGTTGCGGATGTAAGGGATCAAGGATTCGACCGGGCGGTATTCGATGTGCAGTGGTGTCATTGGGATCAGAAATGAAAAAACCCACCGGGCGTTGCCACCGGGCGGGTTCGTTAAATGAGGGTTGAAAGACGTGGCCTGTATCGGTCACAAGTCTGTCCAAAGAATAGCTGAAATATACGCCTAAAACGTCCCAGATGTTGCACGCCCCAAAGGGCGTTTTCGCCGCGCTTGCACGCAAGACAAGCAATAGAGCCTTGCATTCGCGCCAAATTGCGCCCAATCACCTGACGCTCCAACAGTGCTAGTCACAAATCGTCTACCAGGTGGGCGGCTTATGCGTTGCGCAGTGGGATCCTCGTCGCGTTCACCACAGTTCGCAATATCAATCTCCAAAAGTGACAAAGCCACCCGAAAGCGGCCTGTCGCCCCAAGAGCATCCGGCCAAACCGGACGGTCAAAGCGTAAGTCGACTAGTCAGTATGCATCAGAGTCGATTGTGCTGACTGGCAGGCGTCACGCCATGATCCTGAATTCAGTGGCCATGGCCACCGGACGAACATGATTTTTCTCGCGCTTCATTTCGACTAAACCATAGTTGGACATTGTCTTGAGCGTGCGCGACAAATTGCTCGTCTTGCGACCTGTCAACTCGGCCAGCGAGGAAATGGATTGCGGCTTATCCTCTTGAATGACCTTCAATAATCCGCGATTCTCATCACTCAATACTTCGGCCAATGATCGCATTGACGTGAACCAGATTTTGGGATCAGATGGTTTGGGTTTGTACTCCCCACGGGCAATGGACAGCACCCGCTCACGAATACTGGCCTGCGGCATGATGCCGATGACGATCGCTTTCATGACTGTCTTACCTCCTGTAACACGCGGTCCGCTTCCGCGAAGAAATCCACCAGCAGCTGTTGGGCATCTTGAAACTCGTATGGCACACCCCTGTCGCTCATGTGCCGGTGCTTGTGGTCGTAGGCCAATCGCTGCCCTGCAAACTTGAACTTCTTAGGTGGCTTCACCGCATGGGCGTTGTCGTAACCAAGAATGCGCTTACCGTAGGGCTCATGCAAAGTCAACGAATACCGAATTCCGTGTGGGATGCTTTGCGTCACATCGACGCGCCAAGCTTCAAACTTAATCCAATAACCACCGCCCTGGTCAAGGATCTGGTCATGCAAATCGATGAGGGTGGCGATTCCGTGGTCTTCACGCATGTCTAAGTATATCATCTGCTGATAAAGTTATCCACTGCGTTAGCCTCCGCTAACCCCCGTTGAGTTGTTCAGCCACGGCCTCCATGGCAGATTTCCAGTGTCGCCACGCCGTCGTTCGGCAGCACCCGAATCGCCTGCCGATTTCGTTCCACTCGTAGTTGTCGGCCCGCATCCAAACCAAATGTCTCTGCTCTACCTCAAGCCATTGAACCCACCCCATGGCCTCGAGCATGCGTTCGACATCAACCGGACTTGGCGGGAGTCGAATCACACGCTCGTTGTCGGCGAACCGCTCCCACTCCTGGCGCACGATCGTTGGCCAGGCGTTGAAGTAACCTTGGACACGAACAGGTGGCAGCCGGCGCCCCGTGGTGACAGCGTCTTGAAACCGGATCGCCACGTCCTCGCAAGACCAGACGCTGCGTGGGTCAGTCATGTCGTGGGCCTCCGTACAAGCGCTCGCCAATGCGGCGAATGAGCTGGCGCTCGATGAAATCCAGCCGGACGTCGACGTCAGAGACGACCAAGATGTGCTGCTCGCGCCAGCCCTCGCGTTTGACGGCTTCGGTGTCCACGGGTTCTGGAATCAGTCGTGCCAGTGCGCAGCGGTAGGGGTGTTGGGGGATTTTCATGGGAAATCTTTCATCGTGCCCACAACGGCACCAGGTGCACAGGAATGCAGTGCGGACGGGCTATTGGGTATTTGGGCGCCTCGATGCATTCGCGCAGCAGTTGTTCGCGTCGTGCGTGAAACGCCGTCTGGGCTTGGCCAGAAACATCGGCCCAGGCCTGGCGGTTGATGGCCTGGCGCTGACCACGGCTGATGGCCGTGGGTTGCTTGGTCAGGTTGACTGGGATCCTTTGCTGTAACTGCCGCAGCTGATGCTCACAGTCCAGGAAGTAGCGCCGGGCCTGCCGACCTTTGGCGCTGCGCTCGACCATCGCCAGCTCCTTGGCCATGCCGATGGTGAGAAAGTAGTCAAATCGCTCCGTCGCTCTCCAACCACCCTGATGGGGAACTTGCTCCATAAATTTGTGGAGCAAGTAGTCAACATCGGGCTCGAACCCGTATTTGGCGATACGACTCTTGATCCACGTCGAATAATCCTGACGCGAATGCAAAAATTCGTGCAACAAGCGCGCATCGACCATTTGGAGGGTCTGGCCGTTGAGCGTGGTGGGAACGACGGGAATCAGTGTGGGGTTGTTCATTCGTTTTCTCCTTGTTGTTCAATGGCCCAGTGCAAAATTGCCAGGGCATCGGCTTCGTTGTCGTCGGTCACTGCGTGGCCCAGGGCACGCATCGCAGCGATCACATCAATCTTGCCGGCGTTGCCTTTGCCGGTGGCGTGTTTTTTGATCGTGCCCACCGGCACGCCCTGGTACGGGATCTGGTGGTGCTCACACCAGGCGGTGAGCGTGGCAAGTAGTCCGCCGAAGACGTGCGCGGCATCGACGCCAAGGTGTCGCCTCACTTCCTCGAAATAAACACAGCCAATGCCCTGTGGGGATGCCACGGTGGCCTTGAGTTCAGTGAGCCAGCGGCGAAACCTGAGGTAGCGCATCCCGCCGCCCTCAAACCGCTGCGACTTGAAACTCACATAGCCGTGGGCGATCTGTCCCTGCGGTGCACGCAGCGCCCAGCCGGTGGTGGTGCCCAGATCGAGGGTGAGTACGGTGGCGGAGGTCATTGGAACCCCCCGTTTTTTTGGTCAACTGACGCAGACTGACACTTCCTGACGCTTGTTGTCGTAACTCTCCATAACCTGTGTAGCGCCCTCACGTGAGAGGGATACGGGAGAAGTGTCAGGAAGCGTCGGTCTGCGTCAGTTGGGCGTAAAAAAAGCGCATTCATCGCGTTTCCATTCCTTGTCCGACAAGTAGGGTCAGTCTGCGTCAGACGACCCAATAAACAATGGCTTAGGCACATCGCTTGACCTCCGTTTTCCCTGAGGGATAAGCCGGGGAAGGCGCTCGCACGACTTCTTTCAGACCGACCCCTTTGAAACCACGCACGCCGGCGTTATTGCGCCATTTTTCGATCGGCCGCCCGATAAGGGCATTGCTAAATAGACGCATTGATCCGCAGAACTCCCCGTTCGATTCGGCCCACTGTTTCCAGTCGGCAAAGAGTTCCGACGTCAACGCTTTAGCATTGGGCTCGGTCACGCAACGCTCCTGGATCCACCGACCCATGGCGAGAGGGAACCGGGGTGCGTGTTTGTTTGCGTCAGTTGGGTAGCGATTCATAGTTCAGTTGTCCGCGTAAGGGGTGTGTGTAAAAGTCGGCGGCTCTTTCAACCGCACGCCCTGAAACCCGCGCACCCCGGCGTTGTTGCGCCACTTCTCAATCCCGCGGGTGAGCAGCAAATCGGAGAAGCGACGCTGCGAGCCGATGAATTCCCCTGCGTTTTCGGCCCACTGTTTCCAGTCATTGAACAACTCCGAAGTCAGCGACTTCGCGCCCTCCACCCGTACACAGCGCTCCTCCAACCAGCGCCCCATCGCGTCCTCGGCCTCGAAATATTCATCGGTGGCGTCCAACACGCTTTGCGGGCGGGTCAATCCCTGGCGCTGCCACAGCAAACACCCTTCCATCGCCCAGGCCAGGATGCCGTCGCGCTCAAACAGCAATTTCTCGGTCAGCTTGCCGTCGCGCTTTTCCGCCGGGATGGTCACGGTGAACGGAATCATGTGCAGCCGGCGTTTCATCGCTTCATCCACATTGCGAATCGAAGGCTTGTGGTTGCCGGCGATCAAGAGCTTGAAATGCGGGAAGAAGTCAAAGAAGTCCTGACGCATGAAACGTGCGGAGATCTTGTCGCCGCCGGTGATGGTCTTGATCTTGGATTCATTCCAGCGTCGGCCCTGTTCGGTTTCGATTGATGCGACGAAGCGCGCACCGCGCAGGCCCGCAAGGTCGGTGGGATGTCGGTCTGAGCGTGTTTCCATAAAGGTGTCCATGGGTGCGTTAGCGGCGTAATCGCCGAGGATCGTGGCAATTACGTTCACGAAGACGGATTTACCGTTCGCGCCGGTGCCGTAGAGAAAGAACAAGGCGTGCTCGCTGGTGACCCCGGTCAGGCAGTAGCCGACCATGCGTTGCAGGTAATTCATGAGTTCGGCGTCACCCCCTGTGACGTCTGACAAGAACCCAAGCCAGATCGGGCACTGGCCCCTGGGGGTGGCAGTCGTGATCTTGGTCATGCGATCGGTGCGCTCGTGTGCACGTTTGCGACCGGTGCGCAGATCCACCACACCGTCTGGCGTGTTCAGCAACCAGCGGTCAGCGTCCCACTCGTCTGCCGTGCCGGCATGACGCCGGTCGGCGCGCGCCATTCGCTCGACCCCACTGATGGTGCTCGATCCTGCCAGTTTCACCGCCGTTTTAGGGCTGGCCGCCTTGAGGGCAGCCTGCCGGCAGACGTTGCGCACCAGATCGGTCGCCCCCAGCGTGTCCTCGGTCCGCCAGCGCTGGCCGTCCCACATCAGCCACTTGCCCCAGGAGGCCACGTAACGCCAGTCGTGGCGGTAGCGTTTGGTGAAATTGAGTGCCAGCGCATCTTCACTGTTCCAGACGGCATCCCTGGCCGGTGGCACGTTAGGGGCATCCTCGCCGTCAGGCGCATCTGCAGGGTTTTCATCCGGTGCGTCCACGGGAAACTGCATTTGCATGCGCGGGCCCCGGGCTATGAACTGGGCAACATCAAACCCATCGACCACTGCATCGGCCGCATCCCACCCATCGGGTTTGTCCTGCGGTGCGTAGAGAATGGCGCACGAAGCCGCGCCAGCGCCGAGCATCGCTTGCGAAGCGGCATCGGCATAAGCCCAGCCCGGCTTGTCTTTGTCGGGCCAGATCAGAACCGATTTGCCTTTGAGCGGCAACCAGTCGGTTTTATCCACCGGTGCGTTGGCACCAAACATCGCTGTGGTGGCACAGATGCCGGCATCCATCAAGGCCTGGGCGCATTTCTCGCCCTCGACGAGCACCACTGTGTCTGATTTCGCCAGGCCCGGCTGGTTGTACAAGGGCCTGGGATCGGGCGGTGCCACCTTGCGGCGCTTGGCATCCCAGGGCCGAAATTCCTTCTTGCCCCCGGGCGGGTCGTAGCGATAGACCACCGCAATCAGCTGGCCTGAAGCATCGAGGTAGTCCCACTTGGCCGTGGCCTTGCCCAGTTCATCAACCGGGGCTTCTTTCTTGGCCTTCCTTGCTGGTTTGGCTGGCAGATTGGCCGTGCGCCCGACAAGCTCTGCGCCAAGGTGGAGCACCTTCGCAAAGTCCTTCTGGACATCGACTCGGTAATGGGTGGCGATGAGGTGGAACACGTCACCGCCCTCCCCGTTTTCGCGATCGGTCCACAAACCGGCTTTTTCACCGGTGAGCACGATCTCCAGGCTGTCGCCGGGGCTGCCCAGAATGTCACCGATGGTGAACTTTCCGCGCCGTACCTTGCCCGCCGGGAACAGCGTGAACAGGACGGACTCGAGTTGACCGAGCAGCTGTGTGCGCAGGGCCGCGCGTTCATCTTCCAGGTGCGCTGTCGGCTGGTTTGGGGCGGGAGCTTCGTTGAAGTCAAGCATAGGGTTTCTCAATTGAGGGGAAGACGCCTTGCCTGTAATCCGGCACGGCAATGTCGAATGCATCGGCCAGAGCCGCCGCGTTGAGTGATGGGTGGCGCAGCTTTCTGAGCGCTTTTGCTTCAATTTGGCGAGCCTTCTCCCTTGTCATTGCGAGCTTGTCGCCCACTTCAGAAAGCGTCATTTCGGGTGCGCCGATACCGAATCGGTAGCGCAGGACGGTCTCCTCCCTGAGCGTGAGTTCACCAAGTGACGCCTGCAGAAGTCGCGCGGCCTGGCCCTGGGCCGCCAAGGACAGTGGATCCAGATCTTCACTGCTCGCAGACGAGCAAAGGGACTGCACTTGTTCGCAACTGAAATCCTTTTGCACTGCGTTTTTTGCCAGCGGCGTCAACTGCTCGTCGGACCACAGTTCATCAGGCGATGCGCCGAGGTAGTCGCATAATGACCAGGCACAATCGCGCAGCAGACCATCTCTGCCGATCGGAGACCGGGTTAGGTTCAGATACGGCAACAGCGAGCTGGTGTAGGCAATTCCCGCTGCTGCTGCAAACGCCTCGCCCGCACGATGGCCCTTGGCTTCGATGGCGCGCAACAGTCGGGCATTGCGTACCGTGATTCGCAGTCGATAGTCACTCATACTCGGCCTCCCGCAGGGTGACAAGCGCGCTGCCACGCCTCAAGCTGCGACAGCTTGAAGCGCACCATCCGCCCGATGCGAAAGTACGGAACACGCATCTTGGTACGGACGGCGGGATTGGCCAGGTAATACCTGGGCAGATTCAGGATGAAGGCGGCCTCAGCGGCATCGACAAAGACTTCTCCGACCACGTTGGGTCCAGGCAAGGTTGGTTTCATGGGGTGGTCCTCCAGCAGCGCTGTGCATAAGCGCAAAATTTGCATTCAAAGTGGGTGGGGTCGAGAAAGGCGCGCGGCAACTGCTCCTGCGCGTCGGTGGCGGTGATCACACGCACGGCGCGGTCCGACATGCGCTGGGCCAGCGCCGGATCGAAGGGCACACGCTCGACGTAAATCTCCATCGTGTCAGCGTTGACCGCGGTGAAGATCGCCGGGTGATCGAACAAGTCGAGATAGGCCTGGTACACCGCCACTTGCGCGGCGTAGATGGGTTTGGAAATCGCCAGCCCGTTCTTTTGAAGGTCGCGCCAGGATTTGGAGCCCAGACACTTGTTTTCCCAAAGGGCGGGGTAGGAGAATCCCTCGGGGCCGGCAATCACCACGCCGTCAACGTGACCGCGCAGCCGCCCACCGGCCACCGAGAAGCCGAACTGATGGCCGTTGCCATCCTCGGTCTTCAGCGTGAACCCGGCCAGGCGCAACCAGCGGATCACCATGTCCTCGGTGCGGTGGCCACGCTCGAAGATGCGCAACAACCGTCCTGAAAAACCCTTGCCGTGATCCACCGGTGCCTTGGCGTACTCGTACTGCAGTTGCCGCTCGCATGCCGCACCGAGCCGTGAGCCGCCCAGATATTCACGCGGGGCAGTGGCAGCGTTCTCGGCTTGCAGAGCCTGGTCCATCAAGGCTTCGATCTGGCCCGAGAGGCTGGCGCTGGAATTGAAGTCGATCATGGCTTGACCTCCCACGGCAGGTCGTCTTCCATATCGGCAAAAGGGTTCTCCACCAGGGGTTGTTCGGCCTCACGGATCGGGTCAATGACCGGTTTCACGCCGGGCATGCGCACGCTGGGGTATTTGCTGCGTTCATGTTGCGCGGCCATCTCGTCGACATAGGCAGTAACGATGGCTTCGATCACGGACAACGCTTGCGCCTCTGAGTACGCCCCCAGGGGCTTATCGAACCCGATCGCACTGGCCGCTTCCCCAAAGGATTTCAGGCACGAGCGCATGGCTGCTTGTTCCAGTGGCGTGGCATCAACCATGGCAACCTCCGGCGCAAGACCCTGGTCCAGCGCCCGGGTCCAGGACCCGTAGCACTGGTGAAACGCGTCCTGGCAACGCCTTGAGCAAAACACCCAATCGATCGGATAGCGCCTGGGGCTTGCGATGGGGTAGCGGTTGTCCGAGTGGCCGTAGCCCTTGGCTTGTCGTGTACAGACCCAGCATTTCACGCGCCCTCCTCAAGTTCTTCGAACATCAAAGCGAGCTGCAGCGCGCCGCCTGCGAAGGCCGCCTCACAGCGCCGATCAAAATCCCGGTAGCTCATCGAACTGCGCGCGATGGCGGTGACCGCGTGGATCTGGGTTTCCAGATGTGCCAGGCCTTGTCCGCTCAGCCACTGGTGATGCTTCTCTGTGAGGGTCTTGCGAGCACGAATCTCATCGAGCAGCTGCGCAGGCAGCACAGGTCCATAAACCCAGCGCGATGTGATCTGCCCAATCACGTGCGGCGGGTTCTGGTCGTGACCGTGGTAGTTCCAGCCGAACAGCCGGTACAGAGCGCGGTAGTAATTCGGCTGGAACCTGCGCTCCCAAGAGGCGCTCGACTGGCGAAGCAGTTTGGCGATCAGCTCCTGCAACGCGTCGGGTGCGCGGTGATGCTGATAGCCCGTAGCCTCGTCGATCAGCGCCACTTCACCGGTGGTGGCCAGGGCGTGGATGATCTTCAGACAAGGTGCCACCATGCCCAGGCGCGACTTGTGTAGCCGGCCTTCAAGTGCTGCCGCAATCACACCACTGGCGATGTCGGGCACCACGCCAGCGGGGAAGAACTGCGCCACCCCGCCGTGCGGCATCAAAATCTGCGAGTCCGATTTCTCCAACAGTGACAATGACTTAGGTGCGAAATCGACGCAAATCTGGGCAAAACGGCTACTCCGATTATTGATGTGCTGACCGATCATTTGCGCCATCTGGCGGCGCAAGTAGCCGCGACTGCCGTCGTCCAGTACGACGGCCTCGCAGCCCATCTCACCGAAACGGGCGACCCCGTAGTGGGTGACCCGGCGCTTGGGTGTCAGTGAAGTTTCCATGGCCAGCCCCTCACTGCGCCCAAGACGGTTTACCCGTTACGCTCTCGCGTGGCTGGGTAGCAGCACTTGCTTGGTACGGTGGCGTGGCCTGCGCGGGAGCACCGGAGTTGCCCCCGCCTGAGCCACCCGGATTGACCCTGGAAATAACACCCTTGAATTTGGCGTAATCCGGGTGATCGGGCTCCAGCGCCATCTTCACCACATTGCGATCCACGCCCTTGGCATCTTTCTCGATGTCGACCCGGGCGATGAATTCCAGGCCATCGAGATCAGCAAAACTCTCGATGCGTCGTGCAGCAGCGGCCTGGGGTGTTTCGTCCTTGGGGTGGACGTTGCGTGCCGAATTGAGCGCGCCACGCAGAAAACTGCGTCCCATCTGGCCCCAGGTGGGTCCCTTGGCGGAGTACAAACCAATGTTGCTCCACATCTTGCGCTTGGCATATTCACCGGCGGTCACCACGAATTCGCAAGCCAGGTACACCGCGCCGGTCTCAAAGGACTGGGTGGCGTAACCGCCGCTCCAGCCCTGGCTGTGGTCATCAAAGCCGCCGGGTTTGAGCGTCATGCGCACCGGCACGGTCGCCCCCTTGGGGATCACATCAAAGCCGGAGTGCTGCGCGTCGGCGTCGTTAAAGTCGTTCCAGTTGCTGGAGGTATTAGAGGTATTGGAGGAATAGGCGTTCATGATGGGTCCTTTAAATTGATGGGGTTGGTGGAATTGGTGGTGGGGGCGTGACCGCGTCCGGTTTTTGCCCCAGGCACTTGGCGATGAGTTTTCCGAGATCGGGCTCTTCAATGGCGTCCAGGCGACCGCTGCGGTCTTTGCTGGGGTAGCCATACGGGTTGTCTGCCCGGGTGACAAAACCCCGGTAGGCGGTGCCATCGTCGGCCTTCAGGATGGCCAAGGTGATGACCTCGTCTAGGACCCCTGGCAACTCCAACGCGGTCTTGCTGCCCTCTAACTGCAACTGGCAAAAGCGCCGGTTGAACTCGTCGGTTTTCTCCTCCAGGATGGCCACATAAATGACATGCTTGTCACGCACGTGCTGCAAGTGGGTGAGCGCTGTGATCATTTCCTGACCCAACAGGCCATAAGCGCCACGGTTGTCGGGTTTGCCGGTTTTTTCACTCACGGCTTGTGGCTGGGTCTTGCACCAGGTAAAGCACAAGCGCGAGAGCACCGTCAGGCTGTCGACAAAGTAGGTGTCGTACTTGGCCAGTTGCGCCGGGTCACCGAACTTGGCGCAAACATGCTCGAAGTGGGCTTGCGAGAAGGCTTGATCGGCACTGGCAGTGGGCATCGGTCCTGCCAGGAACACCACCAAATCGCGAAACTCGGGCCAGCTGCGTGGGCGCAAGGTGTCGCCCTGCCAATCAAGAATTGACAAGTCGCCCGCCTCGGTGTCGACGAACAATGTCTTGTACGTGTCAAGCGTTCGGATCTGCGATGTTTTCCCCGATCCGGGAATGCCGACAAGAGCGATCTTGGCGCAACGCTTTTGAGCAAGCCGCTGCTCAGCCGAGATGATGGGAAGCATCAAACACCTCCTTCGGAGTCGATGAGCGCGAGCCGGTAGCTCGGCTTACCGGGTTTGACCGTGCGGGCCTGGGCGAAATGCTCCTTGAGCACCGCTGGCCAGTTGTTAAAGCGCCCTTCAGGAATCGAGTAGTCGGTGTCGATGTAGGTGGCAACCGACTCGCCAGCCGCAACGATGCGTGCGGCGCTGGCGGACAACAGCGCCTGATCCCAGCTCACTTTTTTGGGCAGATCCACCGTGACTCTCAGTGCGCCGTCATTGATGTGACAGACACCAAAGTCGCGCCCGCTGTCCAGACGAGCCGCTTTGGCTGGCTCAGCGTAACGCTGCTCCAGAGCGGTATGCATGCGGTCTAGGACCGCCTTGACCATCGATTGCAGGTTGATCAGGTGGGAATGCGCTTCTTGCAACTGCGCCTGGGGCAAGGCTGAAATTTGCGTCACACTCATTTCGGCAAGCGGCATGGCCTGCTCGATGCACACGGGTAAAGTTTGATCGTTAGTCATGACTTTGGCCCTCACTTGATGACGCGCTCGGAGGTTGAGACATGCAGGGCGCTGTGCTCGTACTCAGTCACGGTTTCCAGCGGATAGGTCACCCGTTTGGAAAGCTTGAGATAGTGCGGACCCCTGCCCTCAGATCGCCAGCGTTGCAGCGTCTTGGGACTCACGCCCCAGCGCTGAGCCAGTTCGATTTCAGACAAGACACGGCGCTCGTGCGGTTGCGGTGATGCGGGAATCGTCAAATTGACAGATGAACCGCGATGTGCTGGTGTTGATTGCAGCATTGGTAAGCCTTTCTTAAAGGTGATGAACAACGCTGCTATTGGAGGATTTGTATGGCGAACTGATAAGGAACTGGGTGGCGAACTGGGCCGAAAGTTTCAGTTCGCCATAGGTTCGCCATAGGTTCGCTAAGGGTTCGCCAATGGCTGGCCAAGGGCTGGCCAACCTCCGGCACAATTGAAAACGGCGAGCCAATGTGGCTCGCCGTGGGCGCTGGTGTTGGCTCGATCAGGCCGGCAATGTTGTTGCCGCGCAGGCCATGGCGTAGGTGCCTGCACGTCGGTCGGTTTGCACCAGCTGTTTGTAGGTGCTCAGCGCAGCCTCAAACCTGATGTCCCCTTTGTTTTTGGGTTTGACCTTGAAGACGTCGATGGGCTTATCGCTGGACAGGCCGGCGTGCGACATGATGGTGTGAGCCTCCTGGGGCTTGCCAGCGAAATGCCACAACGCTTTAAACACTTTGGCCTGAGCAACCGACAATGCGACAGGTTCCCCAGACTCGCCTTCCCTGTTGCGGTTATTGGCCCACCGAAAGTCCTGAGAAAACACCCCGTGCACCGCCTGCGTCATGTCCGTGGCAAGGCCAGCTCGCACGCCTGGTTCGAGCACACTGAGGCTGGCGCCATACAACGTGAACCGTTCCTGCATGGGCAACCAGTTGCAAACGCCTGGGGCCGGCTCAGACTCAACGTTGCGCATGGGCTTGGTTGTGATCAACCAAGGCATTGCAGCGCCGCTTGCGCGCGCAATCGCCGAGGGTTGGTGCAGCACAGAATCAAACCTGCGCGCCAGAAAGACCGGTCGGCGCTGATACTGCCCCAAGCGCCAGATGTCGTGGGTGATCGCAATGCTTGGGTCTTGTATTGAGATGTCCAGGGCACCACGGAGTTTTCTGATCACCCAGGATTCATCCACGACCCAGGCCTTGAACTGTTCGGGCCTGACCTGCACCGGGCCACATTGCGGGCAATTCAATTCCAGCGATCCACCCTGGCCAAACACCTGCGCCGTATGCAGACCACAGTAATCACACAAGGCATACCGGTTATCTGTGACGAACGGCTTGAGCGCTTTGATGTCGATCAGATGTTCAAAAGCGTCTCGCTGCGAAGACCTCACAGACTCATCGAACCAATGACCTGGGTTTTGCCAACGCAGGCACAGCATCGCCCACGCTTGTGCATTACGCGATGGACTCATAAGGCCGGGGCAACAAAACTTCCTGAGTTGCCACCAGTTTGGGGGCCAGCCGCTGTTGCGCCCCCATGACACCCAATGTGATCAAGTAGCCCTCGAGCTGGGAGCGAAGCTGCTCATCGTATTTGTGCAGGTTCAGCCGTCCGCGCCGTGTGACCTCGACGGTGATGACCTTGGAGCGACTGCCTCCTGGACTGGGCGCGTAGTACAGGTTGATGCTTGCCGCCTCAATCTCCCAGGTCCGATGGAGTGGATTGTCTGCAGAAAAATGCTCTGCCATAAGGTCCGTGACGCAGCGCTGAGCACTGGAGGGCGTTGCCGTGAAATCAACCTCCAACGCCTGGTCGGGGGAGAGCACCGTCAGGTGCTTGACCTGCACGGCTACGAACCCATCCCGAAGTGCCTGTGGCACCTGAAAGCCCAGGCGCAACGCCGTCAAGTCCAGGCTGGGCGGCTTGATCCGCTTGGCGCTCACATCGACGCCGAGCATGTGCAGCGCGAACGCGTCGGCCAGCATTTGCTGGTACTTGGCACCACCCTTGATCACCGAGCGCACGACCCCTGTGGCCTGCGAATACTCCAGAACCATGTGGATGATTGGACTGCCAACACGGCGGCGCAGTTGCACACCCGCGAACTCCACCGTGAGCGTGGGCCGGTCCTTGACGTGCACGCTGAGCATTTGTGTGCCGCCGGCGCGGTCCAGTAACTGTGGCAGACACACGTCGCCACAGCCCACCTCTTGCTGATAGAACTGGCGGATTGACGCACCAAAATCGACCAGCGCCTGCTCATTGCGGCGCACCGGCAGGCACACGCCCAATTCATGCTGCTGGGCCTGTGGAATGTGCTGGTCGGCGTACTCGATATCGCTGGCCTGTTCAAACAGCTTGGGGTGGTGCACAAAGAGCCAGAACGCCCGGTGCATGTCGCTGCGGCACTGGATGATCTCTGCAAATAAAGTTTTGTCTTCACGCACCGCCTGAAACAATGCGCGAATTCCCATGGGCCCGCACATCTGGGCTATGGCGTGCAGCGCGGCCACTACCCGGTCACGGACGTCGATTTGCGCACAGGATTGGACGGCCAAAATCAGCGCCTTGCTCGTGGCAATGTCATCAGTCCACTCCAGCGTAGCGGGGAGCGCCAGTTTGGCGCGTTCCAGAAACAGCCTGAGGGTCTGGTCAACCGGCAGGCCCAGTAGGATATCGGGGTAAGAAAGTGGTTTTAGCATGCGAGTTAAATCTCCAGTGTTTTGCTTTGTTTTGGTTCTTGAATTGACGCGCTCGTCAATACTGTGAATTTATACAGCACTTCGGATCTTTGCACTTTTCCATCCAAAACGAACAACTTCCAACGCGATGCAGCTGCCACAAAAAATGATTTCCTACAAATGGCAATTTGCCCCCCGCTTTCGGCGTAATGCCTTCGGCTGGCGATCTGATCTGCCCATCAAGCGGATCAAGGAAGCCCTCTCAGAGATCAAGCAGGTTGCGCGCAAGGAACCCGTCCTCGCCGCCGAAGGTGCCATCGTGCTATTGGAAAAACTCTCGCCCGCGCTGATGAACGTCGACAGTTCCTCCGGTGCGTTGGGATCGATGGTCAACCACGCGATCGAGACCTTGGTGCCCTTGATCACCCAAGCCGAGGTTGATGCGGTCCGGCGCGCGCGGTGGCTTGATCGCCTGTGGGAGGCCATCCAGGAAGACGAGATGCCCTACATCGAATACCTGGCCGATTTCTGGGGCGAGTTGTGCGTCGATCCGCAAGTGGCCTGCGCCTGGGCTGATCAGTTTGTGCCGATCGTTGAACGCATCTGGAGTCCGGCCGAAACGGGATACGGCCATTTCAAGGGAACTGATGCGTGTTTGTCCGCCTTGCATGCAGCCGAACGGCACGATGAGCTGCTCGCGCTGGTGGCCAAAGCGCGATTCAAGAGTTGGCACAACCGGCGCTGGGGCGTCAAAGCGCTGCTGTCCATGGGTAAAAAGGCCGAGGCCATTCGCTATGCGGAAGAAAGCCGGGGACTGAACACGCCTGAGGGTCAGATCGCCACGGTGTGCGAAGAAATACTGCTCTCCTCGGGCCTGGCCGATGATGCTTACCAGCGCTATGCCATCGCGGCCAACCGCACCACCACCAACCTCGCAACGTTTCGCGCGATCGCGAAGAAGTACCCCCACAAGGAGGCGACCGACATCCTGCGCGACCTGGTCAAGAGCGAGCCCGGTGCAGAAGGCAAGTGGTTTGCGGCGGCCAAGGATGCGGGGCTTTTCGATGTGGCCATCGAGCTGGCCAGGCGCAGCCCCACCGACCCGCGCACGCTGACCCGTGCGGCCAGAGACTACGCCAGCAAGCGCCCCGACTTTGCTTTGGCCGCTGGATTGGCCGCCCTGTCCTGGATGGCCCGAGGCCACGGCTATGAGATCACGGGGCTTGAAGTGCACGTCGCCTTTGATGCCGTGATGCAAGCCGCAGCGGGCGCTGGAATTAACGAGCTGCAGATCAAAGACCAGGTGCGTCAAATGATTGCGGCACAAGCTTCCGGTGTGAATTTCGTACAGCGAACGCTTCAAGCGCGCTTGAGCCAGTGAAACCGGGGCATTGAACCTGAGGCTTGCGCCGCGTTGCGCCGTGGCAGCGCGCTAAAACGAGTTACTCCGACAGGGATTGGCCCCTAGCATGGATGGCAGTTTTACATCAGGAGTGCCACCCATGCCAGAAGTCGAAAGTCCCTCAACCGCGCAACATTCGACGCGCGCCATCCAGCCTAAATACCCTCACCGAGAAATTGCGGAATTGCTCGCCGCTGCAATTGTTCGTTTGCGTGCCAAAAGCCAGTCCCCTCAACAGATCACACATTGCGAAGTTAGTCTTGACTTTAGCGCTAACCAACGCGTGAATGCGAACCCGTCTTACACACAAGGAGCGCATCAATGACGACACAAGCAAGTACGACCATGACGCAAATCGGGCAGCTGCCCCATTTGTCAATGGAAAATCTATGGGCGCTCTGGGATGATCTTTTTGATCGTCGTCCCGGCCACCACCAGCGTACCTACCTAGAAAGCAGGATCGCCTACAAGCTGCAAGAGCGCGCCTTCGGCGGTCTGTCCACTTCCGTGCGCACCAAGCTCGAAAAAATTGGTGAAACGGGCGAAGTGCCCAATCAAAAACGCCGGGCTGAAAGCGAACTTGCGCCAGGCACGACCCTGGTGCGTGAGTACAACGGCATCACGCATCGGGTTAAGGTGATGCACGATGGGTGCTTTGATCTCAACGGTCGCCCCTTCAAGAGCCTCTCGAAGGTGGCCCGCGAGATTACCGGAACCGTGTACTCAGGCCCCGTGTTCTTTGGTTTGAAGCCATCAAGCCGCCAAAGAAAGGCAAGCCAGACATGACAACACCAACAACACGCACACCAGCACTCACGCCCAAAAAACGCTGCGCCATCTACACCCGTAAATCGACCGACGAGGGGTTGGATATGGAATACAACAGCCTGGAGGCGCAACGTGACTCGGCCCTGGCCTTTATCAGCAGCCAACGCCACGAGGGTTGGGTCGCCCTTGACGATGGCTACGATGACGGCGGATTTTCTGGGGGCAACACGAATCGCCCCTCGCTCAAGCGCATGCTCGATGACGTTGAAGCCGCACGCATCGATGTGGTGGTGGTCTACAAAATTGACCGCCTGTCCCGCTCACTGTCTGACTTCGCCAAGATGGTGGACCTGTTTGAAGCGCGCGGCGTCACCTTTGTCTCGGTCACCCAGCAATTCAACACGACCACCAGCATGGGCCGTTTGATGCTCAACGTGCTGCTGTCCTTTGCCCAGTTCGAAAGAGAGGTCACCGGCGAGCGAATCCGCGACAAGATCGCGGCCAGCAAAGCCAAGGGCATGTGGATGGGGGGTACGCCGCCACTGGGCTATGACGTGCGGGAGCGCAAGCTCATCGTCAACGAACCAGAGGCTGCTCTGGTGTGCGACATATTTGCGCGGTATGCCCAATCCGGCTCAGCGGCACAACTGGTGCGCGAGCTGCAGATCGAGGGCCGCACCACCAAGGCCTGGGTCACTCAAAACGGTCGTCGCCATGAGGGAAGGATCATTGACCAGCAGTGTCTGTTCACGTTGCTGCGAAACCGACTCTACTTGGGTGAGATGACGCACAAGGGGCGGGCATTCCCGGGTCAGCACGAGCCGATCGTCACGCCAGAATTGTGGGCGGCGGTACACGCGTTTGTGGAGGGTCGCAAACAAGGGGCACGAATTCGTTACAACAAAACGCCTGCGCTGTTGAGCGGCCTGCTGTTTGCGCCCGATGGTCAACGGATGCTACCGACCTACACCCAGAAAAAGAACGGTAAGCGATATCACTACTACGTTCCCTACTTGGAAAAGCGCCAATCGGCAGGTGCCACCTGCGACCCGACGCGTCGTAATGTCGGGCCGCTGCCAGCCATGGAAATTGAGGCGGCCGTTTTAGCGCAAGTCCACAAAGCGTTGCAGGAACCCGAGATGATCGTGGGTGTCTGGCAGGCCGGCATGGCGCTGCGCCAGCGCCAGGAAATGGACGAGCCGACCGTGCTTGTTGCCATGCGCCAAATGAGCGCGGTATGGCAAAACCTGTTCCCCATCGAGCAGAACCGGATCATGCGCCTGCTCATTGAGCGAGTTCAATTGCACGAAGATGGCCTGGACATCATCTGGCGCGATGACAGCTGGCAGCATTTTTGCAGAGAGATGGGGCGACAGCTGTTCGTGGCCGAGCAACGCGAGTCCGTTGCCCTGGAGGAGATTGCCTGATGAATGCCACCAACAAACCAACCCTTGAAACGCCAGCGGCACGCCGGGTCGTGGTCACGCCATCGGGCAAACCACGTCAATTCGAGATGGCTGGACGTTCGGTGACGTTTGTGCCGTTGTCCATCAAGCGTCGCCATAGCAGCAAACTGATCGTGCCGCCGGTGGGCACTGTTGCCGCGAAAGTGACGTCTTCGTTCGATCTGCCTTTGATCCGAACCCTTGGCAAGGCTTTCTACTGGCAGCAGATGATCGACACGGGCGAAGTGGCCAACGCCAGTGAGTTGGCGCGCCGCTTCAAACTGGAGCCGGGCTGGGTCAGTGAGGTGCTCAGGATGACGCGGTTGGCCCCAGACATCATCCGAGCTATCCTGGACGGGCGCCAGCCCCGGCATCTCAATTTGCACGCGATGCGTGGCAGGCAAGTGGAGGTTCCGCTGGACTGGGATGCGCAGCGCAGGCTGTTTGAGTTCATTCCCCCGAAGGGATGAGGCCCGGTAACCTGTCTGTTAACCCGGCTGGCTACCATTACGTTCGGAAAACCAATCTTCTCGACACAAGCATAAGTGCTGATCAGCAAAGGCGCTCTGCGTGTGCCAACTGTGAGACGTTCTGCACTTTTATTTGAGAACAGAGAGCACAATGGAATCGAAATGGCGCGGTTTATGGTGAATTGGCACCAGTGTCATTGGCTTGCCAGCACACGCAGAACCGTAGGGAACGTGGCGCGCTGCGGGGATAGGCCGCAAATGACAAAGCCAACTGAGAACAGTTGGCTTTCTAAATTGGTGGTGATAGGTGGATTTGAACCACCGACATCAGCATTATGAATGCTGCGCTCTAACCAACTGAGCTATATCACCTTGTAGTTCTCAGGGATGGCCGGGCCATCAGAGCCTTAAATTATACCCTGTCGCCAGCTCTGTCCCGACCCCAAAGTCTCGGCTATTTCAATACCGGCTTCGTAGCCATCAGAAAAGAGAGTGAACCTAGCCCGGCCAACAGGGCGAGTACGGTAAACCCCAATCGGTAGTTGCCCGTCAAGTCGGCCAGCATGCCGGCCACCATGGGGCCAGCGATTTGACCGATGGCGATGATCGCCGCCGACAAACCCATGATCATGCCGATGGCATTTCGCCCGAAATAATCGGCCCTAATAGCCTGCATGAACGGTCCGCGCAGGCCCCAAGCGACCCCGTGAAAAATCGCGAAAGCCACTAGCTCAGCGACATGGGTGGCGTAGGTTAGAAAGATCAAACCCAGGGCATGGGCCAACATGCACAAAGCCGCCACTCTGCGCTTCTCATAACGCTCACCCAGACCGGCTCCGAGCAACACCCCAAAAACCTGGGCCAAAGTCATCAGCATGATCACCAGTCCCGCTTGAGCCACGCTGTAGCCCAAACCCTCTTTCATGTGCGAGATCGCATGCACATTGACGGCAGTGACAACCAGCAAGGCCAGACCGTGGCCGATGGCCAACAACCAAAAAGCCCTGGTTCTGAGGGCTTGCCGCGCCGAAAACTCACGTTGCTGGACCAAGGCTTTGGTTCCCGCCGAACTGGCCGACATGCTTTGGGGCGCGATGCCATCGATGTATTCGCCGTGGTCTTCAGGACGGCGCTTTATGACCCGTGCCAATGGCAGACCGACAACGACGGCAATCAGCGCCGAAGCCAGCGCCACCCTACGCCAACCATGGTTCTGCATGGCCCAGGCCACAAGCGGCACGGCCAATCCACCCAGAGCCAAACCCAGACTCATGATCGACAAAGCGCGAGCCCGGTGCCGCTCAAACCACTGAACCAGCGCCACCGACAGCGGGAAATAACCCGACAGGCTGGTGCCAATTGCCAGCAAGATGGCACTGAAATAAAAGCTGGTGAGTGAATCAACTTGACTCAGCATCAGCAGGCCGGCCCCAAAAATGAAAATACCAACCCGCACCATGGATTGAGTCCCAAACCGGTCCACCACCCAGCCCAGCAACGGCCCAATAATCGCGGCTTCGACCGACTGCAAAGCGGCTGCACCTGACAGCGCTGTTTTGCTCCAGCCGAGATCATCCGACAAAGCAGCAATGTAGAGGCCGAAAGATTGTGTCAGCAAGGCCGCCAACAGGAATTGAATGCCACAGGCTGCACCGGTCATGCGCCAGCCATAGAAAACCTTTTTACTCAAGCGATATTCCCCTGGCCTTGACCAATTTGCTCCAGAGTGCAGTTTGTTGCCGGATAAAGGTCTGGGCTCCTGCCGGATCCGTGGTTTGAATGTCACCCCCAAGCTGAGCGATGCGGGCGCGGACTTCGGGCGATTGCATCGCTTTTTGCAGGGCTGCCGACAATTTAGACAAAATCTCATCCGGCACACCAGCCGGTGCAAATAACGCATTCCACTCATAGACCTCAGCTCCGGACACCCCAGCCTCAGCCAAAGTAGGAACATCGGGCAATATGGCCGACTTTTTATCGGCTATCAGTGCCAGCGCCCGTAATTTTCCCGACTGAATATGTTGCAAGGTTGAAGCCAAATTACCGAAAAACAACGGGATCTGACCGGCAATCACATCATTGAGGGCGGGTCCTCCCCCTTTGTACGGCACGTGAATCATATTAATTTTTGCGGCCGATTCAAACAACGCACCTGCCAAGTGCTGGGCTGAACCATTACCGGAAGAAGCAAAGGCTACGCTGTCTTTACGCACGGAGGCCAGAGCCACCAACTCCCCGATTGTTTTGGCAGGGAAATGGGCATTGACCAATACGACATTCGGAAACAAGGCAATAACGCCCACCGCACGGAACGCTTTGTCATTGTCATAAGGCAATTTGGAATAAAGCGCGGGGTTCACGGCAAACGATGATGCATCGAGCATCAGGGTATAGCCATCTGGTGTCGATTTCGCCACAGCAGCCGCTGCAATTTGCCCACTGGCCCCGGGCTTATTCTCGACCACCATGGCTTGACCCAAAGCCTCGGCCATTTTCGGAGCGATCAAACGCGCCATGGCGTCGGCTCCACCACCTGGTGGATAAGTCACCACCAGAGATATCGGCTTGGTCGGCCAGACCCCGGTCTGCGCCATGGCCGGCGACAAGGAAAATAACGACCCCAGCAACAATGGCATTGCGCAAAATACCCATCGCATTGAGATACCTTGTGTTTCTTTAATTATCACGATCATCCTTTTTCGTGGGTTTACTATTTATCAAACTGATATTAAATTGTGATTCATAAAACTGTGGCGCTATAATAAACACGCTAATTTTTCCACTTACAGGAGTATTTCATGTCAACATTAGACGAGTTGCTTGCCCAGCAGGCTGATATTGAGAAAAAAATTAAAGAGGCCAAAAAGTCCGCTTTGAGTGAAGCCATTGCCAGTGCTCGTGCCATTATTGAAAAACATGGATTGACTGCGGCCGATGTATTTCCCGGTGGTAAATCCAAAGCCAGCGGCAAAAGCGGATCCAAAGTAGCGCCCAAATACCGCGACAATGCCACGGGATCTACCTGGAGCGGCCGCGGCATTGCGCCGAAGTGGTTGGCTGGAAAAAACAAGGCTGATTACCTGATTGCTTGATCAAACCAATTTCCTGATTCCGTGACTTTATAGTCAAAATAAGTCGATTTCCCTATTGGAATCAACGACTTAGTCCGCATGTATCGTTCACCCTAAAGGTGAGCCCAAACATGACCGAATTTATTATCAAAAAACTGC
>JBAQTC010000017.1:0-1902 GCA_049296795.1 Burkholderiaceae bacterium | reverse complement strand
AGCGGTGTATGACACCATCGTGCGCATGGCGCAGGGTTTTTCGCTGCGCTATCCCCTGGTGGACGGACAGGGCAATTTCGGTTCTGTGGACGGCGATAACGCGGCGGCGATGCGTTATACGGAAATCCGCATGGCGAAAATAGCCCATGAATTGCTTGCCGACCTGGATAAGGAAACGGTCAATTTCGGGCCTAACTACGACGGATCAGAGCACGAGCCGCTGGTATTCCCGGCACGCTTTCCCAACCTGCTGGTGAACGGCTCGTCCGGTATCGCGGTGGGCATGGCAACCAATATTCCGCCACACAATCTGAACGAGGTGGTGGATGCCTGTCTTGCGCTGCTGAAAGATCCCGATCTGGATATCGAGCAGTTGATCGAACTCGTACCAGCACCCGACTTTCCGACTGCCGGTTTCATCTACGGTCTGTCCGGGGTGAAGGATGGTTACCGCACCGGGCGTGGTCGCGTGGTGATGCGCGGACGCACCCACTTTGAAGATATAGGCAAGGGTGAGCGTCAGGCCATCATCATCGACGAGCTGCCCTATCAGGTGAACAAAGCCAATCTGTTGATCAAGATCGGCGAACTGGTGCGCGAGAAGCGCCTTGAAGGCATTTCCGAGATCCGCGACGAATCGGACAAATCCGGGATGCGTGCGGTGATCGAGTTGAAACGCGGCGAGAACGCGGATGTGATCCTCAACAAGCTCTACAAGGACACCCAGTTGCAGGACAGCTTCGGCATCAACATGGTCGCCATCGTTGACGGACAGCCGAGATTGCTCAACCTCAAGCAGGTAATCGACGCCTTCCTGCGCCATCGCCGCGAAGTCGTCACGCGCCGCACTGTGTTCGAGTTGCGCAAGGCGCGGGAACGCGGTCATATTCTCGAAGGACTGGCAGTGGCTCTGTCCAATGTTGATGAGATTATCGCATTGATCAAGGCCGCTCCGACGCCAGCCGAGGCCAAGCGGGAACTGATGGCGCGCAGCTGGCGCTCTTCTCTGGTCGAAGACATGCTCAGCCGCGTCAGCGATGCGTCGCGTCCCGAAGGTTTGCTGCCGGAATTCGGTTTGACCGGACATGACATGACGCGCGGTTATCGCCTTTCTGATGTGCAGGCGCAGGCGATACTGGAATTGCGTCTGCAACGTCTGACCGGACTGGAACAGGACAAGATTGTCGGCGAGTATCGCGAAGTTATGGACAAGATTGCCGACCTGCTCGACATCCTTGCCAGGCCGGAACGCGTCACGCAAATCATTCACGATGAACTGGTCGCAGTGAAAGCGCAGTTTGGCGACAAACGCCGCAGCGAGATCATCACCCACACCCATGACATGAGCATGGAAGACCTGATTGCGCCTGAAGACGTGGTGGTTACCCTGTCGCACGGCGGCTACATGAAGGCGCAAAAGCTGGACGAATACCGGGCGCAGAAACGCGGCGGTCGCGGCAAACAGGCCACAGCGACCAAGGAAGACGATTTTATCGACAACCTGTTCATCGCCAATACCCACAATTACATTCTGTGCTTCTCCAACCGTGGTCGCGTGTATTGGCTCAAGGTCTATGAGGTGCCGCAAGGCAGCCGCATTTCGCGCGGCAAACCGATCGTGAACCTGTTGCCGCTGGAAAATGGCGAAAAGATCAATGCGGTTCTGCCGGTAAGCGAATTCGTCGAGGATAAATATGTGTTCTTTGCCACCTCCAACGGTACGGTGAAAAAAACCACGTTGAATGATTTCTCCCGCCCGATGAAGCGCGGTATTATCGCCATCAATCTGGATGAAGACGACCATCTGATCGGGGTCGCAGTTACCGATGGCAAGCATGATGTGATGTTATTCTCCAATGCCGGTAAAGCGGTGCGCTTCGACGAGAATGATGTGCGCTCGAC
>JBAQTC010000016.1:0-8895 GCA_049296795.1 Burkholderiaceae bacterium | reverse complement strand
GGGTATGCGTATGGCAAGCGTAAGAAGCCGCAGGATTTCCTCGATGGGAACATGACGCCGCGCCCAGTGACGGCGATTGAGGACGCCGAGCGCCGCCTGCGCGAGATGCAGGAGCAAACCAGCGAGGCCATCAAGATTCTCAACCCGAATATGCCTGAGAGCGGATTACTCGACGCTTGCCGACAGGTGAAACAGGTTGCCATCAGCGAAGCCGATAACAGCGAGAAGTTGGAGGCCGAGGTCCTCGCCCTGCGAGCGCAGATCAAGGCGACATGGGATGAATGTTGGGCAGTTTCCCACGAAGTTCAGTTTCCACTGAATGACATACGCGACATAGCATGGCGGGCCAGCCGCGCCGCCAGAGAGACGGAGCACCCGTAACATGGGGCTAGGTGAGCGGATGCGCGGCTTGGTCGGCCAGAATCTTCCGGTCCAGGTCACTGATGGCCGTGGATAATTCCGCCCGCGCCTCTGCCTCCGTGAGCGGCGGCAAGCCCTGTGACTCGCGGGACTTGCTGAGGGCGCGGAGCTTCTGAATCCCGTCCCAGACCTTTAGCGTCACTTCCAGAATCAATTCCGGCGTCATGGTAGCGCCTCCACGGCGGTCATCCCCCATGTGAGCCACCGCTGGGCTTGAGGGGTCACGCCCACCCGCAGCCGCGCAGCCCGCAGAGCCGCCAGGGCCGTGGCGCGGGCACCCGCTGGGGACTGGTCAATCACGGGCAAGGCGGCGCGGAGGTCGTCCTGAATGGCCTTGGTCACAGGTTGGCTGATCCAGCCCGCATCCCGTGCCAGAATCAGGCTGTCCACGACCACATCGAGCACTTTCACGATGCGGGTGGCCCGCTGGGCCAGGACAGTGGGGTCGGTCTGGACCTGTGACGAGACAAGGGCACAGCCGGTCGTCGCGCCTGCCCCTGCCACGAGCGCGAGGCAGAGCACATAACCGGCCATCTGCCGGTGCAGTCGTCGCCTAGGGGCGGTAATGGCTCGTGTTGGCATCCTAGGCGGCCTTCGGGCGATGATCCTTGAGCATGGTGATGACTACGCCCCAGATCATGATTTTCGCGGCCTGCATCGCCAGCCAGACCACCCACGTCATCGGGAGCCCGCCGGCCACCAGCAAGGCCTGCCCCTGCTCCGTCGCAATCAGCGCCCCGAAGGCAGACAGGTAGAGCCGCCATGACCCGAAGCGCCCGCCCTCCGTAAACCACGGCAGAATCGACTTCAGGGTGCCGAGAATCTGGTCCTTCAGCATCTATTTCGCTCCTGCGGGCCGGTTCACGGCCCACTCACTATCGTATGCCCCGTGGTAGAACTGCTGCGCTTGCTCGATCGCGTTCAGCCGATATTCGAGCCGCGCCCACGCCGCGCCCATCCCGAAAATCAGCACCGCCACGCCCACCGCCCACTTCAGATCCACCTTCATGGCAACCGCGATATTACTTGAAAATGGTGTCCACAAGAGGTGCAATCGGCCTGCCCATCGGGTTCCAAGACGATGATGGTCGTCCGGTTCGTGTTGGACTCCCCGCATTTGGGGCAGACCAGTTTTAGTTCCCGCTGGACGCGCGCAATCTCGGCCTCGCGCGTGGCGTCCGCCCAATTTGAGGGGTCAGACATCGAGGCTCCGCTCCACCGGCTCTGGGATAATCGTCAACCAGATGGGCTCACCCGCCGCTTGCGCCGGGGCCAGCATCGCCATCAGCACCGCCAGCGCCGCCCGTGAGTCGGTAATCCGCGCCCCGACCCGCCCACTCCCGACCAAGAGGCAGCCTTCGGTATCCGAAGGTCCATTCCCCGCGTGGATGCGTATCCCCGTGAATCCCGGCACATCCCCCACCAGTGGCAGCATCCGTTGAAACCGCGCCGATCGGGTAATCGTCACCGGATACCGCCCGAAGGGGATGGCCGTCTCACCTGGCACTTTCTCGCCCTCGCGCACCGCGTCCTCCAAGGTGAAACATTGAAACGCCCCATTGACTCGGAGTTCCCCGAGCGTCACGCCGTCCGTCGTCGGTCGTCGCGTTAACAGGAGGTTCACGGGCGCATCTGCTGCACAAACATATCCAGCCGATGCGCGAGATCCCGCGCGGCTAGGTCCACCCGCTGATGGTCAATGCGGCACTGCGCCACTTCGCCCGACATGCGCGCCATTTGCAATTCCATCTCCCCGACCTTCTCCGTCACCTCGCCCGCCATGTCGGAACTCCGCGCCGACGCGCGCTCAATCAGCTTGGTCAAGCCGTCAATCTGCACCTGGAGTGAGGGCTTCCCGCTCATCGCCTGCTGCATCTCCAGATTCTGCTTGCGCGCGCGGAAGAATATCCGGTCAATCGCCACGATCCCCATGATGACCGCCATGAGGAGGTTGAGCAGGAACTGCGGGGTCAGCCACGCGGGCATGAGACTTTACTGGCCGGCGATCAGGGCCGTGGCGAGTTGCCACACCGCCCAGACCAACGCGCCGAGCACCGCCCCGAGCTCCAGCCGCCGCACGACCTGATACCGCATCACTTCCCCTTCAAGAGTCTCGGCACGTCAGTCGAGACCAGATCGAGTTGGTCGGTCAACGCACCTCCCAACGCCGCGACGATTTGGGCGTCTGTCCAGTGATAGACCGCCTGGTAACGCCTCAGGATTCCTGCCGCATTGGCCAGTTCGTCCATCGCAAAGTTGCGCTGCGCCTTAAGTTCGGCGAGCTGCCCCTGAAGTTCGTCACTAATAGGCATCGGCTACCCCGTTTCTTAATACACGACGTTGACCGTATCCGCCGCCGTCAGACGGTAGAACTCCCCGACCGCTAAGCCCCCGGCCGCCGCCGCCGCATTGTTCGCGTAGGTCGGCATTTCTGTCACGCCGAGCCGGCCATTCACCCGGAGCCGCTGGTTCGCAGATGCCGCCGCGAATGTGCCATAGACGAGGGCCTTGATGCGTCCGTCCGCTTCGCTGGCCCGTTGGCGATTATCAATGAAGAGTTTGTCGCTGCCGGTCTCATAGTAGCCCGCACTGAAGCCGAGGGCCACGTTCCGCGTCCCAGAGGTCACGCTAGCGAGGGCATTGAAGCCCACGGCCGTCTGCTGAGCAGCCGTGGAGAGGAGGAGGGCTCCGTAGCCGAGCGCCGTGGAGCCATCGCTCGTGGACGTCGCGTTGAGCGCCAATGTGCCAACCGCCGTGTTTGACGTGCCCGTCAGGTTCAGGGCGAGGGCGCGGTCGCCAATCGCCACGTTCACGCCCGTCGTGTTCGTCGACAACGCCAGATAGCCAGCGGCCACGCTGGCATCGCCCGTCGTATTGGCGGCGAGCGCACTGAGGCCCACCGCCACGTTACGCGCCCCAGACGTGTTCGCCGTGAGGGCCTGCGTCCCGACCGCCGTGTTGTTCGACCCGGTGTTCGTCGCCAAGGCCAAGACACCGACGGCGGTGTTCGAGGTGCCCGTCACGTTGACGGCCAGCGCACGATCGCCGATCGCCACGTTCACGCCCGTCGTATTGAGGCTGAGGGCGAGATACCCAATCGCCACATTGGCGGCTCCGGTTGTGTTGACCTCCAGCGCGTTCTTGCCGATGGCGACGTTCCGCGCGCCCGTCGTCGCATTTTCCATCGCAAACGCCCCGAGCGCGACGTTATCCGCGCCGGTCACATCTTGCGCGGCGTGATAGCCCACGGCCGTGTTGTTGTCCGCGGCCGTCACGGAGCCGAGAGCTTGCGTCCCCACGCCGACATTGCTCACGCCGGTCAGATTCAGACTGAGCGCGTGATAGCCCACCGCGACGTTGTTGAGCCCCGTCGTGTCGGCATTGAGCGCGTTCCGTCCGACCGCCACATTGAACGAGCCGGTCGTGAGGGCTTGCAACGCCTGATACCCGACCGCGACATTGTCGGCGCCACTCGGCGCGCCAGCGAGGACGTTGACGCCAAAGCCAGTGTTCGCCGTGCCCCACGTCGGATTATCTTCACTGAGCCGGAGCTCGCGGAGTTTCGCCTGCACGCTGCGGGCGACCGCCGAGGCTCCAGACGCGAGAAACCCGACTAGGGCCGAGCCGCCCGACGCGGCCAAGTCCGTTCTGAGGCTGGTATCCCCACCGCCGCTCCCCGTCGAAACCGTCGGATCGCCGCTGGCGTCAAAGGCGAGGAACTTGCCGAGTCGGAGCGCCTTCGCCGGCACCCTGGCGCCGAACACGGGATCGGTGTCCCCGAGCCGCAACGTCCGCGCTCGCGCATCCGCCAACTGCTGCGCCAGCATGTAGGCATCGTCGATCGCCGCCTCGATCGTTTCGTTGGCGAGCGCGGCGCCGTTGATCGGGTCGAACGTCTGCGCGAAGGGCCGTTCTCGGCGGATCGTCAGCGCGTAATCGGCGGTGAGATTCCCGGCCAGCAGCGTGATCGTGCCCCCGTTTGGCCAGGGCCCGGTGCTCACGGTGTAGCCCGTGTTCAGGACCAAGGTGGATTCGACGCCGGCCGTCGTCCGCGTCGTCACCACCAGATCGGTATTCAGCGTGATCGGGAAACTGAAGGCATAGGTCGCGAGTGACCCTGCGCCGAGGTAATCATTCCTGCAGGTGGCGGCAATGCTCATCGTGTCCTCAATATTCTACGCGCTTACGGGGCCGGTTGTGGCGCCCGCCCGCTGATCAGCCCTTGACCCAATTCCTTCAGGTTCGCCGGTGGTTCAACCGTCCCGGTGTCGACATCGTAGAGATACTGCGCCGGCTTCCCTGCCGCGCCAGTCGGGAGGCCAGAGACCATCCCGATCAACGTGAGAATGTCACGCACGGCGAGCGGGGGCCGCTCCTCGCCGGTCAAGACCGCATGCGCCTGGTCGTAGAGGTTGTCCACCCCGCGGATGCTTTGGTCGAGCACGGAAATCGCCGGGGACGCCCGGACATCATCGTCCCAGCCTTCTTTTGTGAAGACCTTGCCATACGTCGCGCGGGCGAGCGGCCCGATGGCCGGCACCATCGCAAAGCCCAGATTGCGATGGCCCGCCCAGATCAGGTCGATGGCCGGCCAGAGCCACGATTCCGGATCGTCCTCATCAGGCGGCAATACCGGCCGTCCCGACAGTGCCCGGACCAGTACCTCGTTGAAGATGGCTCCGAGCGAGAGCGTGAACATCGTCGCGTACAGCAACCGCGGCACCACACGGGGACTGATCCCGTAGGTCCGGAGCGCCCCGGCATACTCGCTCAGGGTCAAATTGGCGAGGTTGTTGAAGTAGTGCGAGTAGATCGTAAAGAGCCGCGAGAACGGCGCCGTCACCTCGAACCGCGCGAGGTCTTCTGGCGTGTAGGATCCCTGCGTGAGCCGCACGGCGCTCCCCGCCGCTCGGACGGCTTCGGCGTCCGTGGCCTGCTGCGCCAGCGCCTCATGGTACGCCCCGTGCCACACCACGAGATCCGTCGCGTGCTGGGTAATCTGCTGGAAGACGAGCCCGTATTGACTGCCGAAATCGCGCATCGCTTGGAACCGTCCACGACCCACCAGCAAGCGGTCCAGCGACAGCCGGAGCTCGCCGACTTGTTGCGTGAGATGTGTCGCCATGAACGGATCGTGCGCCGTGACGAACGCGGCCATCTGCTTCGGGCGAGTCATCAGGTGCCACGCCCCATCACGGAGGTAGCGCGGCGACACCTTCGTCGCGCCGATGATGGCGCCGAGCGGCTGCTGGATGATGTTGATGACGTTGAGCGTCATCTGCTGCAGCGTGGTCCTGGTCCGCAGCGCCTTCGCAAAGCGGTCCACCATCTTCACGTCAGTCCGCTCGCTGATGACCTGGCGCGCGGTGCGCGAGAGCCACGGCAGAAGCAGGCCATTGATCGCCGACGGGTTGACCGCGTTCAGCGCCTCGACGACGTCGTGGTTCCGTAGGAGCCGGCCGAGGTCCTTGATGCGCGGCTCGAGGTGAATGAACCGGAGCGCCCAATCGAGATGTGCCGGGACGAGCTGCAGGTCGAGCGCCAACGGGCGCGTATACTGCTCCACCCGGCTCCGGGTCGCCCCTCGGCCAGCGGTCGGGAAGGCATACGACACCTCGCCGTTCGCCAGCGCCGCCATGCCCTGCCGATCGGGCGTCTGGACGCGCAGGGGGTCCACGCGCGCCGGCATGTAGCCGCCCCGGATGGGCCCGAAGGGCGTCTGGATCTCGGCGATCGGTAGCTCTTGGAAGTAGAACCCGTACATCTCGCGGTGCGCCCGCTGGAGTTGGGGCTTCAGCCGCTCGAAGAGGCCCCAGACCTTCTCGGCGAAGGCATAGTCGGCGCGCGTGAGCACGCCCTCGCGGGCCATGCGCGCGAGGAAGGCGTCGAGCCGATGCGTGTCGAGGCTGCCGTCCTCGCGGACCGCGCCCCACTCGTACCCGAGGACGAGCTTGCGGAGGTTGCTCTCGTTGCCGGTGTGCAGGATCAGGCCGATCAGTTGGGCCTTGCTCTGGAGCACGCCTTCAAACCGATTGGACCGCAGCTCAGGCGCCGCGATCTTGTCCTTCGTGAGCGTCGGCTCGATGACCGCCGCGGCCTCGACGAGCTCGCGGTAGAGGGGCTCGCCGGCCACCTTGACCGCGGTCGCGCCTTCCTTGATGGGATGGTAGATAACCCGACTCATCAGGCCGTTGGGGTCGTTCTTGTCGAGCGCGTTGGTCCAGTGTTCCACGATGGTCAGCGCCGACTGCGCCCCGTAGAGCCGCGTCTCGTTCTCCGACCACGACGGCTCCGCATGGGCGAAGGGCTGCAGGGTCGCCACGATGTCCGCCCCGACCGCCTGGCTGGCGTGGAGGCGCCCGTCGAGGAGGAACTGCTCAGACCGGCGCGCCTGGGTCCAGAGGCCGAGCACGGTGTCCCGCAAGCCGATGAATTGGTCGTACGTCAGGCCCCGGTAGTCCTGGGCGTTGGCGGTCGCCTCATCGATCTGGCCGGCGAGGAGTTCGTAGAGGTCGTTGTCGTACTGCCGGATCTTCTCAAGGTCCCCGACGGCGACCTGCCGGCGCCGGGCGTCCATCGGGTAGAGGTAGGCCCCGACGATGTTCCGGGCCACGACCACGAAGTCCATGTTCCGGGTCTTGGCGAGCGTGGCATCCTTCTTGAACAGGTCGGTCTTGAAGGTGTCGATGGCTTCCTCGACGGCCCGTTCAGCCTCGTAAACCGCCCGTACGGTCTCGGTGGCGATCAGTTCGCGGCTCTTCTCCTCAATCGCACCTTCAACGTTCCCGGCCTGTGCCAACTCGAACGCGGCAGCACTGGCCTTGCGCGCCGCCTGTCTGAACCGCTCCGGCTTGAGATGCCGCACCAGCAACGTCCCGACCCGGTTCTGGGCGATGGCCCGTGCCTGGGCGACGGACAGGACGCCTTCGGCGATGGCCTGTCTCGCCTCACGGCGGGCCGCCTGCTGCGTCTGCCGCTCGGCCTGCACAAAGGGCCGGACCTGCCGCCGCTGGCGCTGGAGGGCCTGCAATTCGGCCTGGATGACCTCGCTCTGGCCGATGGTGGCGACGGTCTGGCGCGCTTCATCAGCTAGCCCACCGGCCAAAGCCGGGTCGGCAAACTGCGCCCGCATCCGCCGCGTGGTCTCTTCGTCGACGGCCTGCAGCCACGTCGGGGCCTCGAGCAGTGCCCGGACCAAGGCATCCCCCGAGTCGTAGCCGAAGCGTTCCGCGGCCTCGTCAGGCAGCATGCCCTGCGCCTGGGTTAGGCCCTTCTGCTGCAGCCGCTTCGCCCAGAGCGCGGTGGGGGCCACGTAGGGCTCGCTGACGGTGCCGGCCGGCACACGGTTCCGGGCTACCTGCAGCGCGCGCTCGCTCCAGACATTCGGCTTGCCCGTCCGCAGGAAGCTGGCAATACGCTCCTGCACCACGCCTCTGGTTGCAGGATGCGCGGGGCCGAGTTCCACGATGTCCCAATAGACCGCCGCGCCAGCCCTGCCAGGAATGAACGGCGGCGCCGCTTCTCCGCCGCGGCCCTTCTTCGCCCGTGCCCGCTGGTCCTGCCACGAGCCCACATCATCGAACCAGGCCCGCGGCACGAAGGGATTGCGGTCCAGTTCGTCATGGACCTGCTGCAGCGCCTCGCGTTCGGCCACCGTCATCGGCGCCCCAGCCTTCGGGTCCGGCTTCGCCTGCCCGTAGGCCTCAGCGAGGGCCGCGCGGTCGAGTTTCAGGCTGTGCAGCTCAGCCGGGAGCGCCGTGCCATCGGGTCGCTGGTTCTTCTTCAGCGCGGCAAGCGCGACATAGACCGGCTCCTGGCTCAGGTCGGCCACGACCGCCGTTCGGGTCTTCTCGGTCTCGGCCTCCCAGAAGGCGGACTGCTCCTTGAACCACTCCTTCAGGAGCTTCTGCTCCAGCCGCTCGACGCGAGCCGCGTGAGCATCGGCCAGCGTGGTCTGGTAGGCCGTCCAGTCCGCATCGTTCAGCTTCGAGGCTTCCTGCGTGAGCCAGACCGGGCGGATGGGAGCCTCAGCTTCGGCCTGCTCGATGGCCTGCTCAGAGGCCAGCAGCCGGTCAAACACGCCTCGGATGTCGTCGTTGAGCTGCACGCCCTTGAAATAGGGGTGGCCGACGATGGCCTCGTAGAGCGCGCGGAGCCACGCGCGGAAGCGCGCAAAGGCGGGTCGGAGGGCGGCACTCGGGGCCTTGCCTTCGCGGAGATACAACTCGAAGGCTTTGGCCCACTGCTCATGTTGATCGGCCTGCACCTGATCGCGGCTGGTCACGCCGAGCCATGCGAGGGAAGCGTCGTAGTCCTTCAGGAGCCGCGATTGGTCGGCGGTGCGGTCAGCCTCGGCGAGGGCGCGGATGGTGTCGGCGGCATCGGAGAACGTCTCAAAGAACAGATGGCCCGATTCATGGAGGAAGCTCGTCAGATTCGCCTTCGGGCCGAGTTCAATCGTGAACTGGCGGTCGG
>JBAQTC010000015.1:0-251786 GCA_049296795.1 Burkholderiaceae bacterium | reverse complement strand
GCAACCCGGCCTGGTCCCAGCTGCCCATTGTTGCGCTGACGGCCGATGCGATGAAAGGCACGAAGGAGAAAGTGCTGCAAGCGGGTATGAACGACTACCTGAGCAAGCCACTGGATGTGGGGCATTTATACGCCGCGGTGCTGCGTTGGGCCGGGGCCAATACGGCCGCGCCAGTCTTTGACCTGGCCAACACCGAGACCCAACGCTTGTTGGGCCAGCTCATGGCGCAACTCAAGGAGCTTGACATCCACGCCTTAGACACCTTGAACCAGCTCCAACCGATGAAACACGGGGGAAAACTGCCAATCGAACTCACTCGCTTGGCTGCACACATCAAGGCCTTCGATTACGATAAAGCGCTAAAGCTTTTGCAGCAGCTTAAAAACTAAAGCGAAGAACTTCCATGCTCGCCCCGAAATCCGACTCGATCTGGTCAGACAAATTCGCCATCGGGTTGGCTCTCGCCCTGATTCTGATTCAGTTGCTAGGCGCGAGTTGGGCTTATTTCAGTTCCCAGAAGAGAGTTTGGGCCGCCATTGAGGTCAATGGCGATTTACACGCTCAAGGGTTGGCCATTGCCTTGAGTGAGCCCTTGTTATTAAAAAACTATGCGTCGGCGGAAGATCGAGGTCGCCAGACCATGGTCGACCATGGGATCAATGCGATCCGGGTGACCGATCCCACTGGCCGGGTATTACTTCATTTGAAACGAATGCCAGGGGGTCGCGATCCCGTGCTGGTGGTGGAAAATTCCGCCATCACGCCGCCGACCACCGAAAGTCTCCATCAGCACAGCATCCATGAAGGGTTGATCACTTTTTGGGCGCCTATCGTTCTGGGTCAACACTTGGGTTGGGTCAAGCTGGAGATTTCACTCGATGATGCCAAGTCTGCATTGGGCAGCCTGCAACGCGAAGCTATCGTCTTGGCCTTGTTGGGTAGCCTGGGTAGCTTGTTACCCCTTCTTTATTGGCTGCGCCGAAGTTTCAAAAAAAACCAAGAATACAAATTGCAACTGCGCAACGAAAACCGGCAGTTGGAAAAAATGGCCTCGAGCGACCCACTCACCGGTTTAGCCAATCGCCGCGTGATGATGGACCGACTCCACCAAGCCATCAGTAGAACGCAGCGCCGTCAACAACTGTTAGCCATCTGCTTTCTCGATCTCGATGGTTTCAAGCAAGTCAACGACCAATACGGACACGAAATGGGGGACTTGTTACTCAAGGAAGTGGCACGACGCCTCAGTGAGATCGCGCGCACCGAAGACACCATCGCACGGCTCGGGGGGGACGAGTTTGTCATGTTGTTCGAGGGAGGGCGTACCGTGGCGGACTACGAAGGCATTTTGGATCGAGTGATCTCAGCCATTGCTGAACCGATGCGAGTCAACAGCCATCAAGTCACGGTCGGTGCCAGCATCGGTGTGACCTATTTCCCTTTGGACGATACCGATCCCTCCGCCTTGCTCAATCACGCCGACAGCGCCATGTATGAGGCCAAACGATCGGGTCGTCAACGCTGGAAGATGTACGAACCTCGACCGGTTTACTAAGCCCGTCAGCTGCGCTGGCGCAAGGCTTCGTACAAACAAACGCCACTGGCGACGGATACATTGAGGCTCTCAACGGCACCGCGCATCGGAATATTGACCAGTTGGTCACAGGTTTTGCGGGTCAGTTGTCGCATGCCCTCGCCTTCAGCCCCCAACACCAGCGCCAAAGGAACTTTAAGATCCGCATGGTAAATGCTATTGGGTGCATCGCCGCTGGTACCCAGGCACCAAATGGAACGTTCCTTGAGTTCGCCCATGGTTCGTGCCAAATTGGTCACCATGAAGTAGGGAACGGTCTCAGCGGCGCCACTGGCCACTTTAGACACTGTGGCGTTAATCCCGGCGGCATGGTCTTTAGGCGCAATCACCGCGTGGGCACCCGCCCCATCAGCCACTCGCAAGCAAGCACCCAGGTTGTGCGGGTCGGTGACTGAATCCAGCACCAGCAGCAAAGGGGGCCCGATCACGCTATCGAGCAGATCGTCAAGTGAGCTCAGTTGTGCCAGCGGCTGGACTTTGGCCGCCACCCCTTGATGACCATGGCTGCCACACAGCTTGGCCAGACGCAGACTATCGGCCTCGATCAGACGCGCACCGGCTTGCTGGGCTTTGTCGAGGAACTGACGCATCCGGGCATCGCGCCGGCTGGCTTCATAATAAATTTCAATAATCGATTGGGGCGCGGTTTTCAGGCGCACCGAGACAGCATGAAAACCGAACAGGACTTTGGGTGAGGACATAGCATCGATTATCAGCGCTAGCGCGCCCTGCCCGGCTTTTTATTCCTTGAGTCGCAACTGCTTAAGGTGGCTGATGAGACCGGGGTGAATAGCTCCGTGAATGTCCCCCGCCCTTTGGACTCCTCCTTGATTTCACTGTGCCATCCACCCCTATCTCATCAGCAGCTAAGGTCTCTGACATCCCTATCCGAGGACACCCTTCCTATTGGCGCGATCAGTTTGGCGCGACATTCAGCGCAGCGGCGGCCTGATCGCGCTAGTTTCAGCCCAACTCAGACAAAGGACTCAAGCACTGGCCTGCTTCCAGGGTAATCCGCCGGTCGCAGCGCGCAGCCAACAGGGGGTCGTGGGTAACCAGCACCAGCGTGCTGCCCAGTTCCCGGTTAAGTTCAAACATCAGTTCGACCACACTTTGTCCGGTGGCGAAGTCCAGACTTCCCGTGGGCTCATCGGCCAGCAGCAACAGTGGGCGAACCACAAAAGCCCGGGCCAGCGCGACTCGTTGCTGCTCTCCTCCGCTGAGAACCTTGGGCAAATGAGACAAGCGCTGGCTCAAGCCGACCCGAGCCAGCATGTCCGTGGCTAAGCTTCGACCATCCCTGCGACCTGCCAACTCCAACGGCAGCATCACATTCTCCAACGCGGTATAGCTGGCCAGAAGTTGAAAACTCTGAAACACAAAGCCCATGGTTTTTGCACGCAAGAGCGCCCTTTGGTCTTCGTTTAATGCAAACAGGTCTTGTCCTGCAATCCGTACTGTTCCCGAACTAGGACGATCCAGTCCAGCCATGATGGATAACAGCGTCGATTTGCCCGAACCCGAGGCACCCAGCAACGCCAATGTAGCCTTGGCTGGCATGGAGAAATCGATATCGCGCAAAATAGCCAAGGTCCCGCTAGAGTCTGTGACATTCTTGGATACGTGCTCTACGGAAATAATTGATTCAGGCATTGAGGTTTTTCTTTGTATCGACGCATTTTTATCACCAGCATTGTGCTGGCTGTGAGCAAAAGCCAGGCGGCTCAACCGGCTTCACGCCTGCATTCTGCCAAAACGATTTTGGTCGTGGGTGACTCGCTCAGTGCCGAGTATGGTCTGCAACGCGGTAGCGGCTGGGTGGCACTGCTCGAACAAACGCTGCTCAAGGAGAAAATTAACGCCAACGTGGTGAACACCAGCATCAGCGGTGACACCAGTGCGGGCGGCAGGGCCCGTCTGGAAGCTTTACTCAAGCAACACCAACCGAGCCATCTGATTATCGAACTCGGCGGCAACGATGCTTTGCGCGGCCTGCCAATTCAGCAAACCCAAGACAACCTCAGCGAGATGACACGTTTGGCGCAACAGTCAGGTGCACGGGTGCTGTTGCTCGGAATGCAATTACCCCCCAATTACGGCGCTGACTACGGCCAGGCTTTTGCCGCGATTTACAGCAAAGTGGCGCGTACCCACGGTGCAGCCTTGGTTCCTTTCTTCCTTAAAAATGTCGCCGACACAGCGCAGGCTGCTTTTCTGTTTCAGCCCGATCGGATTCACCCGGGTGAGAAAGCCCAGCCCCTGATGCTGGCCAATGTCTGGCCCGAACTGCGAAAGTTGTTGAAATGAGTCTGACCCCGATCAGCGCTGAGCAAGCCTTGCTGCGTCTTGATGAATTCGACACCCTGATCGATGCCCGAAGCGAAGACGAGTTCGCCGAAGATCATTTGCCTGGCGCGTTGAACTGGCCGACGCTGAACAATGCCGAGCGCATCCTGATTGGCACAACCTACAAGCAGGTCAACGCATTTGAGGCCAAGAAACGCGGTGCTGCACTGGCGGCGCGCAATATCGCCAACCACATCGAGCGTGAGTTACTGGACAAAGTCAAAGATTGGAAACCCCTGACCTACTGCTGGCGTGGCGGCAAACGCAGCGGCTCGTTGTCGCTGGTGCTCGATCAAATTGGTTTCAAGGTCAGCATCATTGAAGGTGGCTACAAAGCCTTTCGCGCGGCCTTGGTGCAAGACACGCTTAAACGGGTGCACGGACTGCAATTTCGCGTGGTTTGTGGCACCACCGGTTCAGGCAAAACCCGCTTATTACAAGCCTTAAACCAGGTTGGGGCTCAGGTGCTCGATCTCGAAGCGCTGGCCAGCCATCGTAGCTCGGTGCTTGGGGCCATTCCAGGCCAGAACCAGCCCAGCCAAAAGCGCTTTGATACCTTGGTGTGGGACCGACTGCGCAACTTCGACCCTAAACACCCGGTCTATGTGGAAAGCGAGAGTAAAAAAGTAGGCAACGTCGCTGTTCCGCTGTCACTGATCGAAGCTATGCGGGAGAGTCCTTGCCTGAACTTGAGTTTGCCGCAAGCTGAGCGAGTCGCGTTGCTGCTGGAAGACTATGCATTTTTCACGCAGGACCAAGACTTGTTTTGTCACAAGCTCGACGCCCTGACGCAGGCCCGGGGCGGTGAAGTCGTGCAACGCTGGAAAGACTGCGTGCGCTCGAATCAAATTGACGTGGTGGTGCGCGAGCTTCTGAGCTTGCATTACGACCCGGTGTATTTGCAATCGATGCAACGCAATTTCAGTCAATTTGCCAAAGCGCATCAGTTAATTGCCACCGACCGAAGCCCTCAGGCCATGCTCAGCCTGGCGCTAGAGATGGTGCAGGCCGCTTCGGATTGAAACGGATCGTGTCAGGTTTGTGCCGGGATGTCGGCGCTTGATTCGGCTTCTGGACTGATCTGCTGATCTTCACCCGAATTTTCAGGCGAATCGCCCAGCTTTCGCTCAGCCTTGTGCTTGAGCTTGTCTTCTTTTTTGCGCTTTTTCGCCAGTTCTTTTTGCCGCTTTTCGTAGCCGTAATTGGGTGTTGCCACGCTAGATTCGCTTTCAAGTTGTGATACCTAATGTAACAGCTTGCCATTGCCCAACACGAAATTGTTTTCTCAGCGCATGACGGCCAACGCCTGCGCCAGGTCGGCTTGAAGATCATTCACGGATTCCAGTCCTACTGAAAAACGGACCAAGTGGCCTTGCGCCAATTGTGCCGGCCACTCGCCTCGCATCGTCTGCAGATCGTAGGGTACGACCAGACTCATGGGGCCACCCCAGCTGTATCCGAGTTTGAAGCGTTGCAGGGCATTACAAAAAGCATCAACTTGGGCTTGGCTGAACTCGGGTTTGAAAATCACACTGAGCAGTCCGGCAGCAGCCCCAGCACCATCTTGGCTAGAAGCACAGAGCGCTTGCCAGTGCGCGTGTCCGGGTGATTCCGCCAAAGCAGGATGGAGAACCTGGGCCAACTCAGTGCGACCCTCTAACCAGCGCCCCAGGGTGCGTGCCGACTGGTCGTGGGCTTGGTAGCGCAGCGCCATGCTCGGCAGCGAGCGAAGAATGGTTTCCACATCGTTGGCCGCAACACCCAAACCTAAGCGCATATGGGTGAGCTTGAGACGTTGATGCAATTCGATATCGCGGGTTATCACGCTTCCCATCAGCACGTCGCCGCCGCCACTGGGGTACTTAGTCAAGGCCTGGACCGAAATATCGACCCCAAGTTGCTCCAGGCCGGGCATGAAATCAAAAGGTTTGAAGGCCAAACCGGCGCCCCAGGTGTTGTCCAGCGCGATGATGACCTTGTATTGCCGACAAATCCGCACCAGGGTGATCAGGTCTGGAAATTCCAGACTGACCGAGCCTGGTGCTTCCAACCAGATCAACTTGGTTTTTGCACTGATTTTGGCGGCGAGATCGGCCGGATTCATGGCGTCATACAGCTGGTGGTCAATACCCCAAGCGGCCAGCTCACCCTGGGTCAGGGCTTTGTTAGGGCCATAGGCATTGTCGGGCAACAGCACTTCGTCGCCGGACTTCAATAGCGCCAAGGAGACATTGGCAATGGCAGCCAAACCACTGGGTGAAAGCAAGCACTGCAGCCCGCCTTCGATCGTGCATAAACGCTCTTCGAGCTGGTAGCTGGTTGGGGTACCCATCAGACCGTAGCTGTAACCGGTCTTGCCCCTCCAGTCGCGCGAGCGCAAGCTTGCGACATCCGGGAAAATGACGGTTGAGGCCTTGAATACGGCCACTTGTGGCGCGGCAAAGCCCTCGGGTGGCAAATAAGGATGGTGAATCAGTTCGGTGTTGAGGTCGGCCACGTCAACTCCTGATGTTCCGAGCGCGATTTCAGATTTTGAATTTCTGGCGCAACTGTTCGGGCCGAATGGCGTCATACGCTTCAAAAGGCTGGTGAATCCAGGGGTTGCTGGGCAGGTATTCGACCGAATAATCGGGCGAAAAACTCGAGACCCCCTTAGTCCAGATGACAGCACTGCGTAGTTCGGTGATCGGCAGGTAATTGGTTTTTAGCAAGTCCATGACCGCATTAAGTGTCGCTCCTGAATCGGCCAGATCATCGACCAGCAACACCCGACCGGCAATCTCGCCTTTGGGCGTGGTGATGTAACGGGCGATGTCCAAGTGTCCCTGAATTTTGCCGGCATCGGCCCGGTAGGAACTGGTCGACATGATGGCCAAGGGTTTGTCAAACACCCTCGACAAAATATCACCCGGACGCAAACCGCCCCGAGCCAGGCAAAGAATGGTGTCGAACTCCCAGCCCGAATGGTGAATTTTAAGAGCCAGTTGCTCGATCAGATGGTGGTACTCGTCGTAACTCACATACAAGTGCTTGCCGTCTTCAGTCAACATGGGTGGGGTCCTAAGGGTTGGGCTACAAAGTTACGCTGTAGGGGTCGTGCATTTTGATCGTGTGATCACGATCCGGGCTGGTTGAGATCAGATGAATCGGCACGCCGGTGACTTGTTCGATGCGCTGCAAATAGTGTTTGGCGCTGGCGGGCAACTTCTCGTACTCGGTGACACCGACGGTGCTTTCGCTCCAGCCTGACAAACGCTCGTAAATCGGTTTGCAACGGGCAATTTCTTCGGCACCCATAGGCAAGATATCAATGGTCGCGCCATCGAGTTCATAACCGGTACACAATAACAACTCTTTCAAGCCATCGAGCACGTCAAGCTTGGTCAGGCACAAACCCGACAGACCATTGACCTGGGCCGAACGCTTGAGCAAAGCCGCGTCAAACCAGCCGCAGCGGCGCGAGCGTCCTGTCGTCACGCCTTTTTCGGCGCCCACCGTGCTCATGTGGTAACCCGGTGTTCCCGGCGTTTCCCAATCGAGTTCGGTTGGGAAAGGCCCCCCCCCAACGCGCGTGCAATAAGCTTTGGTGATCCCTAAAATGTAGTGCAGCATGCCTGGCCCCACGCCAGAACCGGCGGCGGCATTGCCTGCTACGCAATTGCTGGACGTGACATACGGGTAGGTGCCATGGTCGACATCGAGCAAGGTGCCCTGAGCACCTTCAAACAACAAGTTGGCGCCCTGGGCATGCGCTTCATTGAGCTCACACGAGACATCGGCCATCATGGGTTTGATCAATTCGGCCTGTTTCATGGCCTCGGAAAAAACGGCTTCAAACTGAACTTGGCCGGCCACCATGTAAGGCGCCAGCCCCGCACCGAAATCAAAGTTTTCAGAGCCCAGGTAGCTGGTCAGCACATGGTTGTGCAAATTGAGCAATTCACGCAGTTTGGCGGCGAAACGCTCTGGGTACTTGAGGTCTTGAACCCGCAAGGCGCGGCGGGCAATTTTGTCCTCATAGGCCGGTCCGATTCCGCGACCGGTCGTGCCAATTTTCTCAGTACCCGAATTTTCACGGGCAGCCTCGCGAGCCACATCCAAGGCTGCGTGAAACGGCAGAATCAAAGGACAAGCTTCGCTGATGCGAAGGCGCGAACGCACCTCAACACCGGCTTTTTCCAGTCCCGCAATTTCTTCAAACAGCTTGGTCGCCGACAACACCACGCCATTGCCGATATAGCACTTGACGCCCGCCCGCATGATGCCGCTGGGTATCAGGTGCAAAGCCGTTTTGACACCATTGATCACCAAAGTGTGGCCTGCGTTGTGACCGCCTTGAAACCGAACAACGCCCTGGGCGCTCTCGGTCAACCAATCGACCAATTTACCTTTACCCTCGTCGCCCCACTGGGTTCCAACGACGACTACATTTCTACCCTTGGCCATGCCGTTACTCACATTCTTCACAGTTGATTGTCTTTACCACCCATTGCCCGGCCAACGCTTTGAGCTCGCGATCACAATGAAACTCATCGACTTCACTCTCATGGCCAGGTAAGGCACAAACCACAGTTTCGCCTTGCGCGCGCAGGGCGGCAATTGCTTGGACCAAGGCTTTGTTCTCTGCCCATGGCGCACGAATCGCGGGACGCAATGAGCGCGGGGGTACCACGCTGACCAAGGATTTCAGATCCAGGCTAAAACCGACCGCAGCCCGACTGCGCCCGAACACCGCCCCCACTTCGTCATAGCGCCCGCCTCGCACCACCGCATCACTGGCTGCTGGCGCATAAATCGCGAAACGAATTCCGCTGTAATAAGCGTAACCGCGCATGTCGGCCAGATCAAAACTGATATTGACCCCTTCGAGGTGGCTGGCCAGCCAGGCGAGCTGGTCCAGGGCCAAGCTGATGGCGGGCAAAGCCGGCAGCGCGCTACGTGCTTGCTGCAACACCTTGGCATCGCCGTACAGGTCGACCAGGCTCAGCAAACCGTTTCGACGGGCAACCGGAAAATCTCGGCTGAGAAGCTTAAGCTCGCTGCTGTCTTTGGCCGCCAAAGCGCCATGAATCTGGGCCAGCGCACCGGGTGCCAGTTTGATCCCGTCGAGCAAGGCGCTAATGATGCGCGCATCGGCCAAATCGACCAGCGGTGATTTCAACTGGGCGGTTTTCAGACAATCGAGCGCCAACTGCACGGTCTCCAGATCAGCTTCCAGACCGGCATGACCATATATTTCAGCGCCCAATTGCAAAGGTTCGCGACTGGCATGCGGGCTGGCAGCCAGCGTGTGCAGGACCGGACCGCAATAGCACAGGCGAGTCACGCCTGCGCGGTTGAGCAAATGGGCATCGATGCGGGCGACTTGGGGCGTGCTGTCAGCACGCAGGCCCAACATGCGGCCCGACATCTGATCGACCAGCTTGAAGGTTTGCAGATCGAGCGCTTCTCCGGTTCCTGTTAGCAGGGATTCCAGGTGCTCTAGCAAAGGCGGCATCACCAGCTCATAGCCGTAGCAACGCGCCATGTCCAGCAGGTCGCGGCGCAATTCTTCGATGTGCCTGGCTTCAGAAGGCAAGACATCGGCAATGTGATCCGGCAGGACCCAAGCAGACATGTGTTTTGTGGGGGGAGTTAAAGCGGCAATTTTACCGGGCTTGAGCGCCGCAACGCGCTCAGTTCAAAAACCAAAGCAGAAATGTTCCAGCCAATACGCTGCAAATCCCAAAAAAACGAATTTGTCCGTCCTGTAACAGCAAAATTTTCTGGAACATCTGGCGCCACCCCGTTGGAGAAATGAAGGGGAACAGTCCCTCGATGATCAGCACGAGGGCCAGAGCCAGCCAGAGTGACTCACTGTTCACGGCTTATTTTTTGTCTGTTTTGGGCGCAATACCGCCGCGAAACACTTTGAAAAACTCGGAGCCCGCGGGGTCAAGTACCATGACATCGCTCTTTTTATTGAAACTGGCTTTGTACGCCTCTAGGCTGCGATAAAACTGAGCGAATTGTGGATCACGGCCAAAAGCCTCGGCGTAAATCTTGGCGGCTTCGGCATCGCCCTCGCCCTTGATTTTCTGGGCATCGCGGTACGCGTTGGCCACTGTCACTTCACGCTGTCGATCGGCGTCGGCACGAATCTTTTCGCCTTCGGCGGCGCCAGTTGAGCGCAATTCATTGGCAACGCGTTTGCGCTCTGCTTCCATCCGGCGGTAAACCGATTCGGTGATGGCATCCACGTAATCGGCACGGGTGATTCGCACATCCAACACATCAACGCCCCAGGGCTTGCTACCCCGGACTTTCTCCAGCACTTCGGCCTTGACGTCGGCGCTCAGCTGCTCGCGTTTGATGGACAAGATTTCCTTGACGGTGCGCTTATTAATTTCCTCTTGGAAAGCATTGCGGATCACTCGATTGAGTTGATTGGCACCAGCCGCTTCGTCCAGACCGACGTTGCGAATGTACTCCGACGGGTCTGAAATGCGCCAACGCGCATACCAGTCAATCACCACCCGCTGTTTCTCGGCAGTGAGCATCGGCTCAGTGTCGCTGCTGTCGAGGGTGAGCAGGCGCTTGTCGATGTAGGACACGTTCTGAAAAGGTGGCGGGAGCTTGAAATTCAAGCCCGGTTCAGTGACGACCTCTTTAATTTGGCCCAGAGCGTAAACCACGCCAAATTGCCGTTGGTCAACGACAAACAGCATCGAGCTCGCCAGCGCCAATACCACCAATAAAGAAGAAAAAATAAATCCAAGCCGGTTCATATCAGGCTCCTAACGAGAGTCACGGTCACGGTTGCGAAAGCCTTCGCGGGAGCGAGGATCCAAAGCGGGCGGCGCTACGGCGGGTTGGCTGGGCACAACAGGCACAGCCACGGGTGCTTCGGCCGATGTCGCCTGTATGATTTTGTCAAGCGGCAAATACAACAGATTAGGGCCCTGACGGGATTCGACCAGCAACTTTGTCACGTTGCCGTAAATCTGCTGCATGGTATCGAGGTACATCCGGTCGCGCGTAACTTGCGGCGCTTTCTGGTATTCGTTTAAGACCGAACGAAATCGTTGGGCATCACCCTGGGCTTGGGCCACGACCTTGGCCTTGTAGGCATCGGCTTCTTCCTTCAGTCGTGAGGCCGAACCAACGGCGCGCGGAATCACGTCATTGGCATAGGCCTGCGCCTCATTTTTGGCCCGTTCACGTTCTTGCCCGGCTTTGAGTACATCGTCAAAAGCCGCTTGAACCTGCTCGGGCGGACGCACACCACCTTGCTGTAAGTTGATACCAACCACTTCAATTCCGACTTTGTAAGCGTCCAGAATGGTTTGCATCAAGGCCCTGACTTTGGGGGCAATCTGATCACGCTCTTCTGACAATGCCGCATCCATCCGCATTTTGCCCACCACCTCGCGCACTGCCGTTTCAGCAGCCAGCACCACGGCTTCCGATGGATTTCTGCTTTCAAACAGGAAAGCCCGCGCATCGTTCAGGCGGTACTGAACAGCAAACTTGATTTCGACGATATTTTCGTCTTCGGTCAACATGGCCGACTCACGCAACCCCGTGGCCTTGATGATGGCATCACGCCCGACATCAACTGAACGGATTTGAGTGACAAAAATCAGTTCATGCTTTTGAATTGGGTAAGGCAGACGCCAGTTGAAACCAGCGCCAACGGTCGAACGGTACTTGCCAAACTGGGTGATCACCGCACGCTGACCCTCTTGCACGATGAAAAAACCGGTGCCCAACCAGATCAGCAGCACCACGGCGGTTATCAGGCCGACGCCAATCCCTGCGCTCTTCATGTCGGGTTGGAAACCACCACCGCCTGAGCCGCCACCGTTGCCACCGCCGCCACCGTTATTTTGGCGGCCAGGCTTTTTAATCCCTCCAAAAAGCCCACCTAGTTTTTTATTGAAATCTCGCCAAAGCTCATCCAGATCAGGCGGACCCTGATTCGGACCCGGCCGCTGGCTGCCTTGCGGAGCTTGCTGTGGCGGCTCGGCTTGAGGATGCGCTGGCTGGCCAGGCGCCGGTTCCGGCGGCGGTGGATCGGTTGGCTTGTCGTCGGAACGGCCCCAGCGCGGGTCGTTCAAATTGAACATGCCCTTTAAGCGTTCGGGTAACAAGGCCCAGCGCCAAGCTTTGAGTTGCATTTTCATGACTACTTGTTGAAGTGAGATGGTGGATTGTGCCTAATCAAAACCCGCTGGGGGCTGATTAGGAAAAATAATTTCATCGTCCGTGACCGGGACTTGGCCTACCCGTTCGACCAGCCATTGGCGCAATTGTGCGACACCCAAGCCCTGGCGGGCACTGAGAAAAATCCGTGGTGTGGCCACGCCGTCCAAATCAAACAGATCCCAAGTTTGGACCGGTTGGCGTTCGGTGGGCATGGCATCGAGCTTGTTGAACACCAGAACTTGCGGGATCTCATGGGCACCAATTTCGACCAAAACCCGCTGCACTTCGGCTATTTGTTCGGGGTAATTCGGATTCGCCGCATCGACTACATGCAGTAGTAAATCGGCATCGACTGCCTCCTGCAACGTAGCCTGAAACGCCTCGATCAAACCATGTGGCAAATCCCGGATAAAACCCACGGTATCGGACAGTGAGACCGAGCGCGCTGCTGCACCCAAATAAAGCTGGCGCGTGGTGGTATCGAGCGTGGCAAACAGCTGATCGGCGGCATAGGCCTTGGCTTTAACCAAGGCATTGAACAGGGTTGACTTGCCCGCGTTGGTGTAGCCCACCAAGGAGATATTGAAGGTGTCTCTCTTTTCGCGTTGTCGGCGTTGGGTCTGGCGCTGTTTCTTGACTTTTTGCAATCGATCCTTGGTTCGTTTGACGGCCTCACCAATCATGCGTCGATCTAGTTCAATCTGTTTTTCACCCGGTCCCCCACGTAAACCGGCGCCACCGGTTTGTCGCTCTAGGTGAGACCAGCGTCGCACCAAGCGGGTGCTGACGTACTGCAAGCGCGCTAACTCGACCTGCAGTTTGCCCTCGTGGCTACGGGCCCGCTGGCCGAATATCTCAAGGATTAACAAAGTCCGGTCGTTGACCGCCATATCCAAATGGCGCTCTAAATTGCGCTGTTGCGCTGGGCTCAGGCTCTGGTCAAACAAAATCTCAGTCGCGCCGTGCTGGGCTGCCAGCAACTTGATTTCGTCTGCCTTGCCGCTGCCTATGAACAGGGCGGCATCGGGTGCTTTGCGCTTGCAAGTGATGCGCGCCACCGGGTTTAAGCCAGCGCTCTGGGCCAGCAAAGCCAACTCTTCGAGCTCGGCGTCGAAATGCGGCAAACCCAGATCAACGCCAACCAAGATGGTCGGTGCGCTGGCGCGATCAGGGCTCAGCGTCAGCTTCCTGTCCCTCGGGCTTAGGGAAATTGACGGCACGACCAGGCACGATGGTCGAAATCGCGTGCTTGTAAACCATCTGGGTTACGGTGTTACGCAACAGAACAACGTATTGGTCAAAGGATTCAATCTGACCCTGCAACTTAATGCCATTGACCAGATAAATCGACACCGGTACGTGTTCGCGCCGCAAGACATTGAGAAATGGGTCTTGCAAAAGCTGTCCCTTGTTATTTAGCACGATATGCTCCGTGTTCTGAAAATGGTGGAAAGGCCTTCATTCTAGCCCGCGTCTTTGCCGGAAAACGGGTTACTGGAAGTTTTCATTTCAATTCGCATCGGCGTTCCGACCAGGTCGAAAGCCTTGCGAAAACGCCCTTCCAGAAAACGTTTATAGGCCGCCGTCACGTGTTCTAGCGAGTTGCCGTGGATCACGATGACCGGTGGATTCATGCCCCCTTGGTGCGCGTAACGCAGTTTGGGGCGAAACATGCCGGCGCGCTGCGGGCTTTGGAATTGAACTGCTTCCAGCAAGAGGCGTGTCAATACCGGCGTCGACATTTTGCAATTGGCCGCCCTGTGGGCTTGTGCAATAGCGGCCCAGACCGGCCCCAGCCCCTGCCTTTTTTGGGCTGAAATGAAATGAATCGCTGCAAATTTCAGAAACGCCAAACGCGTTTCGATCGAACGCTGAACCAATTCGCGTTGATAAGCATCGACAGCGTCCCACTTGTTGATGGCCAGCACCACAGCGCGGCCACTTTCCAGGATATAGCCGGCGATATGGGCATCTTGATCGGTCACGCCCTGGGTCGCATCGATCAGAAGCAACACCACATTGGCTGTCTCAATGGCCTGTAAGGTCTTGATGACCGAGAACTTTTCAATCGCTTCAAAAACCTTACCCTTGCGCCGCAAACCGGCGGTATCGATCAACTCGAAATGCTGACCATCACGTTCAAACGGAACCGTGATGGCGTCACGGGTAGTTCCCGGCAGGTCGAATGCCACTAGGCGCTCCTCACCCAGCCAAGTATTGATCAAGGTCGATTTCCCAACATTGGGGCGACCTGCCACTGCCAACTTGATAACGCCCGGGTCTTGCTCGGCAGCATCCTCTTCCCGATCAGGCAAATGAAGCGGCTCCAAAGCCAATTCGACCAACGAGCGGATACCTTGGCCGTGCGCTGCCGACACCGGCATCACTTCACCCAAACCCAGTTCGAAAAATTCAACCAACTGGGCACTTGCCTGCATGCCCTCAGCTTTGTTGGCTACCAACAAACAGGGCTTGCCCAAACGACGCAAGTACTTGGCAATGTCATGGTCTTGCGCTGAAATGCCTTCGCGGGCATCGACCACAAAAATCACCACATCAGCTTCGGCGACGGCTTGCCGTGTTTGCTTGGCCATTTCCTTGTAAATACCACTCTCGGCATCGGGCTCGAAACCGCCAGTGTCGATCACAATGTACTCGTGCTGGCCCTGTTGGCCCTGGCCATAATGGCGATCCCGCGTCAAACCCGCGAAGTCCGCAACGATAGCGTCGCGGCTTTTGGTTAAACGATTAAATAGGGTCGACTTACCGACGTTGGGGCGGCCAACCAAGGCCAATACGGGTTTCATCTTGTGATTAGGGGGTTTGGAATCCGAAAATGGCGCCACGACGGGTGACAACCACCAGGGTATTACCCGCCAACACCGGGCTTGCCACAATGGCCGAACCATCGGTTGCCATCCGAGTGAGTGTGCTGCCGTCTTGTTTGGATAGCCAATGGACCCAGCCCTCTGAATCACCTACAGCAATTGCATTACCGAGCGTGAGGGCCGAGCTTAATCCCCGGTATTTCAGCTGCTCTGCAGTCCAGATCCGATCGCCATTGTTGCGGCGCCAAGCGATCACTTTTCCGTCGGCCTCAGTCCCCACCACGGTATCGGCATCGCCGCTGAGTCCTTGGGCGCCAGCCGCCGCTTGGGTCCACAACAACTGGCCTTGGGCTGGATTGACGCAAGCGATGGCCGCCTGGAAAGCCCGCACACATAAGGTATCGGCCTGGCGACTGGCGGGGGCAACCAGATCGACCAGTCGCTCAACATCATTGCTGCCGCGCGGCGTGGCGATTGGGGACTCCCAACGTACGCTGCCACTGTTGGGATTAAGTCCGAGCAAACGACCGGACGATCCCAGCACCAGGGTGTCGCCAACAGCCAACAAAATGCCAGCCTGACGCAACACCAGGGGTTCACCGGTACGCTGTTGAGTCCAGAGTTTGCGCCCGTTTTGGGCGTCAAAAGCAGCCACAGTTCGGTCGGCCGTAGCGGCGAAAATTCGACCGCCAGCCACCAAGGGCGCGGTATAGGCCTGAGCACCCAGGTTCTGACGCCATAGTTCGCGCCCAGACGCCAAACTCACCAACTGGTTGTTGCGGGTAATCACAGCCGTAATATGCCCATCACTGCCTACACCTGCGGCCAACGGCGTGGCCAAATTGGCGCGCCAGAGCTCCAGCCCCGTGTCCGCCGCAAGCGCGAGCACTGAGCCATCCGAACTCGCCAGCGTGAGGTTGTTGTCATTGACTTTGAGATTGAGCGGGAAATCGATTGACCCGATCTGGGCTCGCCAAGCCAGCCGTGGTGTCAGCAACTCCGGATTGGATTTCAGTTCGGTCGGCTTGGTCTGGTTTGAAGTTCCCGCACAAGCCACCAGCAAAGCGCTCAGGCCGACGAGTAGGAGCCATCGCGCCAGTCGCCAAGGGGATTGCCGTTGCTGGCTCACTTGCTGTTCTCCTTGGCTTGGTCTTCTCGGGGATTGACACCCAGTGCATTGAGCTTGACTTCGACCAAGCGTCGGTACTCAACCCGTTCATCCAGCCCTTTGTAAGCCTGTTGGTAGTGTTGCACTGCCTGGGTCGCGTTGCCCTGCTGCAGGTAAATATCGGCCATTCGATCGGCCACCAGGGGCTTGAATTCAGCCGGAAAACTACCTGCCAACTGTTTGAGCGCTTGATCGTAGGATTTTGCTTCGAGCAACACGCCAGCCAGACGCAATTTGGCGATGGCGCGGTAACCCTCGTCCGAAGCCTTTTCAGCCACCCAGGCCAAGGTCGATTCAGTCTGCTCAGTTTTACCCGCAGAAAAATAGACTTTGGCCGCCATCAGACCGGCTTGCTGGGCGTAGGTGGTCGATGAGAACTTGTCTTTCATGTCAGCCCAAGCGCGATCCAGCTTGGGCAAGTCGCCGCTGCGCGCCACGCGTTCGACTTCGTCGTACATGGCGGCGGCCTGGGTCGCTTGCTGACGCTGCCAGTAATTGTAAAAATTCCAGCTCGCAAAAGCGCCCAGCACAGCAATCAGCAGCCAGCTGATGAGGTTGCCGTATTGTTGCCAGAAATGCTTGAGCTGATCGAGTTGCTCTTGTTCTTCGAGATCGAGGTGATTTGCCATGAGGATGGAGAGTTTAGGTCTGGGATTGTAGGTCGGCACCCCAATTGGCCAGATCGGCCAGGGGTAATAATTTTTGCTCACCTTGGCCATCGCGCAGGAATTTGAGCGTGACCATGTTCTGCGCCAGCTCGTCCTGACCAAAAATCAGGGCGTAACGGGCACCACTGGCATCCGCCCGCTTGAATTGGGATTTCATGCTGCCCATGGTCTCGCCGTTACCCGCGTGCATCAAAACGCGCAGTCCATTGGAGCGCAAAGTTTCTAGGCAGCGTATGGCCTGTCCCAAAGCAGCCACATCAGGAACAATGGCATAGGCATCGGGCTGCGGTTCGTTCATGGCCAAGCCCTGCTCCTTCATCAACTCGAGCACCCGCTCAACTCCGAGCGCCCAGCCCACGGCTGGGGCTGGTTTGCCACCAATCTGTTCGATCAGGTAGTCGTAGCGACCACCACCGCCAATCGCGCCCTGGGAACCCAGGCTTTGGGTAATGAACTCAAACACTGTGAGGTTGTAGTAATCCATGCCTCGAACAATTCTGGGATTGACCAGGTAGTGCACGCCATTGGCATCCAGAATCGTTTTGACCCGGTTGAAGTGAACCAGCGAAGCATCGCCCAAGAAGTCCATCAATTTAGGCGCAGCGTTCACCAGGTTTTGCATGTCCGGGTTTTTACTGTCCAAAATGCGCAAGGGATTGCTGTGCAGACGCCTCTTTGCATCGGCATCAAGCTGAACTTCATGCTGCACGAAATAAGCTATCAATGCAGCGCGGTGCAAACGACGTTCATCGGGCTGACCCAGGCTATTAATCTCAAGCCGAACATCTTTCAAACCCAGTTCACGCCACAGCGCACAGGCCATCAGAATCAATTCGGCATCGACTTCGGCACCCGCAAAGCCCAGGGCTTCAGCGCCAATTTGGTGAAATTGCCGATAACGCCCCCGTTGCGGCCTCTCATGGCGAAACATCGCACCCATGTAGTAGAGACGCTTGCCGCCGTCATACAGCATGGCGTGTTCATTAACGGCGCGCACCACACCCGCTGTACTCTCAGGTCTGAGGGTCAGGGCATCACCATTGAGTCGGTCTTCGAAAGAGTACATCTCTTTCTCGACGATGTCGGTCACTTCACCCAGGCCGCGAATGAACAAGGGGGTTGGCTCGACGATGGGGGTTCGGATATTACGGTAGCCGTAGCGCGCCATCAGCAAACGCACTTTGTCCTCTAGCCACTCCCAGCGCGCTGATTCCGGCGGAAGAATGTCATTCATGCCTTTGACGGCAAGTATTTTCTCGGCTTTAACTGGAACTGTTTTCTCTGTCATGAAACTTTTAGCCGAATCGTTTTTCAATATAGTCTTCAACAATTTTTTGAAAATCTTGGGCAATGTTTTCACCGCGCAAGGTCAAGCGCTTTTCACCATCAATAAAAACCGGTGCCGCCGGGGCTTCGCCGGTTCCTGGAAGACTGATGCCGATATCGGCGTGTTTGCTCTCCCCCGGGCCGTTCACGATGCAACCCATGACGGCCACTTTGAGCATCTCGACGCCAGGGTATTTTTCGCGCCAAACCGGCATGGCTCCGCGTAAAAAGTCATCGATCTGCTGCGTCAACTCTTGGAACGTGGTGCTGGTGGTTCGACCACAGCCCGGGCAGGCCGTGACACTGGGGACAAAAGTGCGCAAACCCAGAGCCTGCAAAATCTCAGAGGCGATCACCACTTCTTGGCTACGTGATTCGCCCGGCTGGGGCGTGAGCGATACCCGGATGGTGTCGCCTATGCCCTGCTGCAGCAAAACTGCCAGCGCAGCGGCCGAGGCGACAGTACCCTTGGTTCCCATGCCAGCTTCAGTCAATCCCAGGTGCAGCGGGTAATCAGCACGTTTTGCCAACTCGCGATAAACGGAAATCAAGTCCTGCACCCCGCTGACCTTGCACGACAGAATGATTTGTTGCGCAGCCATGCCCATGTCCTCAGCGCGTCGCGCTGATTCGAGCGCCGAAGTAATCAAGGCCTCGTACATCACTGACTTGGCGTCCCAGGGCGTTTCGCGCCTGTTGTTCTGATCCATCATCGTGGCCAGCAGGTCCTGATCCAGGCTACCCCAATTCACACCAATGCGAACCGCTTTATTCCAGCGCAGTGCGGCTTCAATCATTTGTCCGAACTGCCGGTCACGTTTGAGTCCCTTGCCCACATTGCCGGGATTGATTCGGTACTTGGACAAAGCCTGGGCGCAGTCCGGATAGTCAGTCAACAGCGTATGTCCGTTGTAGTGGAAATCGCCGATCAAGGGCACATCGATTCCCATGCGATCGAGTTGCTCCCGAATATGAGGAACGGCTTGGGCCGCTTGCGGCGTATTGACCGTGATGCGTACAAGCTCAGAGCCAGCCAACGCCAGTTCCTTGACTTGTATCGCCGTTCCTATCGCGTCAGCGGTATCCGTATTGGTCATGGATTGAACCCTGACTGGTGCGTCGCCGCCAAGCGTCACGACTCGGTTACCCCAACTGATCTGCGCCTGACGTGAATGTCGGGGTAGCGGAAAAGCCGCCGCAATAGGTAGGCAGTCCATCGTCATTTCACCTCAAAGCGGGCCACATTGCCCTGGCTGACAGCGCTCAGGTCAAACGGTTTACCCGAAACAAGAACCTCGGTCACATTGGCCCGCCCCACCACCACGGACAAAGGCAGAATACCCGTCACGCTAACCGTCTCACCCGAGTTGGCATGGCGATTGAGCAAGGACTGGCCACGACCGTCGTTGACTTGCAGCCAGGCAGCGCCTTGTTGCTTAAAGACCAGTGTGCTTTCCAACGCCTTGCTTGGAGCTGGCAGTCCAACCTCACTCACCGCTAACGGGACTGGCGCTAGCGGTTCAGGATTACTGACCACCGGTGCCGACTCAGATGCAACAACCGTCTCCACCAACGCTGTGGCTACTGGCGCCGGTACCGGATTGGCGAATCCAGCGTTTGCCAACAGCTGGGGGAAGTCAAGGGGGACATAAGCCAACAATCCGGCTGCCAGCAATAGCGCTAGCACCAGGGCCAGCACCGGTCGAGAAAAAAGCGACGAGCTGTGGATCCCATGGGAAGCGCTTTGAAACGAGGCAGGGAATGGCGCTTGGTTGAGATTTTCTACCGGCTGCAACGAGAGCAAAGCGCTGCGCGGTAATTTCTCCAGAATGGGTTGCGGATCTATTTTAAGTTTGCGACATACGGTAGCAGCCAAAGCGCGTACAAACACGGCATCGTTAAGCAAATCAAAACGTTCTGCTTCCAGGGCTTCGAGCTTTTTGACCGGCACTTTAATGGCGACGGCAAGGGTGGCGATATGCAAACCGGCTGCTTGTCGGGCTTGTTGCAACAACAGGCCAGCACCCGAAGCCTGATCGTTGGCCGGACTCGTCTCGGACTCCAGAGCAGTGAGTTGATCAGTCATCAAACTGACCTCGCTCATAGGCTATCAATTCAGCGGATTGGGGGAAACGCTTTTTCAATTGATCAACCAACTGCTGGACCACCACCAAATTTTGCAAGCGTCGCTCGACCTTAATGCCCAACCACAGTGACTCGGCATTGGCCAATTCGCTGTTGTTAATGCGTTGCACCTGAAACTGGGCGCGTACCAGCTCACCACGACGGTATAACAACTGGGACAAGTTGTAGCCTGTGATCGGGTTGCCCGGGTCAAGTTCGTAAGAACGCGACAAGCTGGATTCAGCTTGGGACAGTTCTCCGGCCCGCATTTGACACAGACCTTGGGTCAACCAGGTTTTCGCACGACCGGTATAGGTCGGGTCGGCCAAAGCCCGGCCAAATGATTCCACTGCTTGAACAAAACGTGCTTGTTGACATTGCAACCAGCCCAGGTTGTGCACAACGTTCATGTTTTTCGGATCGAGCGCCAACGAGCGCTGAAAGCTGTCCTGCGCCAATGGCAGCTCGTTCATTCGCATATAGACCAAGCCCCTGAGATTGTGGGCATCAGCAAACAGGGGGTCAGCCAACAGTGCCAGCTTGACTTCATCCAGGGCAATCCTGGTCTGACCTTGTTCGAAATAACCCACGGCCAATTCCATGCGAATACGGGCACGCTTGCGGTTCTCGGGTTCATCAGAATCCGTGATCAGATCGGCTTGACCGGAAGACTTGCCATAAGCACCAGGCTGGGTAGAACAAGACCACAGGCCAGACAGGACCAGCAAGCTCACGGCCAACCCGATCCAGCGCCTAGCGCTTGATGCTGTGCAAACCGAAGTGATCCGATTCATTCCTTAGTTCTCCTTGCTGCCGGTTGCCGGGATGGGTCGCAAAGCAATTGTCCGTTGCTTGGCCATGCGCTGATCGACCTGCGTGCGGTCTTTGACTTCACCGGCCAACTGACCACATGCTGCATCAATGTCATCTCCCCGGGTTTTCCTGATGGTGGTGACGATACCAGCTTCAGTCAAGATTTTTGCAAAGGCCAAAACCCGGTCGTGTGATGAGCGCGTCAAGCCTGAGGCAGGAAACGGGTTGAAAGGAATCAAGTTGAATTTGCACCAAACCGATCCCGTGGCGTGCTGACGCACCAACCCCACTAACTCTTGGGCCTGCTCAGGCTGGTCATTAACGCCATCGAGCATGCAGTATTCAAAAGTGATGAAGTCCCGAGGTGCATGGGCCAAATAGCGGTTGCAGGCCGCCATTAACTCGGCTATGGGGTACTTACGATTCAGAGGAACCAGGTTGTCACGCAGAACATCGTTGGGTGCGTGCAAAGAGACTGCCAATGCGACCGGACAATCCAGCGCCAACCGATCCATCATCGGCACCACACCGGAGGTCGAGACTGTGACCCGACGGCGCGACAAACCATAACCGTGGTCATCGAGCATGACGCGCAATGCGGGAAGCAGCTCGGTGTAATTCTGCAAAGGTTCGCCCATGCCCATCATCACCACGTTGGAGATGATCCGGTCCGAACGCTTCAAGTGTTGCCGCAGGAAATGCTCAGCAAACCAGAGTTGCGCCAGGATTTCGGAGGTCGAGAGATTACGACTGAAGCCTTGATGGCCGGTCGAGCAAAATCGGCAACCCACAGCACAGCCAGCCTGGGACGAAATACACAGGGTCGCTCGGTCGTCTTCAGGAATAAAAACCGCCTCGACGGCGTCACCCCCCCCCACATCGAACAACCACTTGATGGTGCCGTCACCTGATTGATGCTGACTGATGACAGCGAGCGGCTGGATATGGGCGCAAACTTTCAATTTTTCCCGCAGTGACTTAGCCAAGTCACTCATTTCATCGAAATTTGCCGCGCCTTTTTGGTGAATCCAACGAAATAACTGGGTGGCACGAAAACGCTTTTCACCCAGCTTTTCACAAAAGACGGCCAAACCCTCGAGGTCATAGTCGAGAAGATTGACCGTCATCGCAAGTCTTAGCGGGAATAAACGTTCAAGCCAGCAAAGAAAAAGGCCACTTCGACAGCGGCTGTTTCTGCGGCATCCGAACCGTGAACGGCATTGGCATCGATGCTGTCAGCAAAGTCTGCGCGAATCGTTCCAGCAGCTGCTTTCTTGGGATCGGTTGCGCCCATCAGATCACGGTGGCACAAAATAGCATTTTCGCCTTCCAGTGCCGAAATCATGACGGGACCGGAAATCATGAATTCCACGAGGTCTTTAAAAAATGGACGCGCTTTGTGCACGGCATAAAAAGCTTCAGCTTCCAAGCGTGACAAATGGGTCATTTTGGCAGCGATGACTTTGAGGCCAGCGCCTTCAAAGCGAGCATAAATCTGACCGATGACGTTTTTGGCGACGGCGTCAGGTTTGATAATAGAAAGTGTGCGTTCGATAGTCATGAGATTTCCTGATCTGTAGTTAGAGGGCTTGTCCTTGGGACAAAGCCTCGCATTTTAACCCGGCACCCCCCGGATTTCAGCAGTCAGAAGGAAATATCAGCGCCCTCGACCCCGCCGGCGTTGACCCCCTCCTCCACCACCGCCTGTCCCGCCACCCGAACCTGCGTTACCGCGGCGCTGACCTTGACCCGAACCTTGGGCCTGACGTGTAAAGCTGTCAGCGCCGATGTAGCCAAATGAGGTTTTCATCGGGTCTGGCTGATCCGACCCTCCTTGGCGCTCACCACGCCCACCCTGGCGGTCCTGCCGAGCAACACCTGAGCGCTGACCCGAAGCAGCGGGCTTGTTTTGACTGACTGGCCCACGGCGCTGACCCGCGGTAGAACCGCGCGGGCCACCTCGACGGCGATTTCGACCGTCAGGGCGCGGGCCGCTTGCTTCATGCGCCGGCATCGAATTATTGTCAAGTCCAGCACCTCGCTCTGCGTGCAGGTCTGCGGCCTGTGTCAGAGAACGGATATCGCCCTCGTCGAGCTCCAGCCAGGCACCGCGCTTGAGGCCGCGCGGCAGCACCATAGCCCCGTAGCGGATACGAATCAAGCGACTGACCGCATGACCCACGGCTTCGAGCATGCGACGTACTTCGCGATTGCGACCTTCTGAAATCGTGACCCGGTACCAACAGTTCGAACCCTCACCGCCGCCGTCTTCGATCGAGCCAAACTGAGCCACACCATCGTCAAGCTTGACGCCTTCGAGCAGCATTTTCTTTTCCGAACCACTCAAAGCACCCAACACCCGCACTGCATACTCGCGTTCCAGTCCAAAGCGTGGGTGCATCAGTTTGTTGGCCAACTCCCCCGAACTGGTCAGCAGTAGCAAGCCTTCGGTATTGAGATCCAGGCGTCCGACCGATTGCCACTTTCCCTGATACAACTTGGGCAGACGACGGAATACCGTCGGTCGATTTTGTGGGTCGTCATGCGTGACCACCTCGCCCACAGGCTTGTGGTAAGCGATAACCCTGGCTGGGGGCGCATCAATGCGAAAACGTATGGGCTTACCGTTGACTTTGACTTGATCACCGAACTGAATGCGCTGACCAATGTGCGCCGGCTCGTTATTCACCGAGATTCGCCCCTCCATGATGAGTTGCTCCATCTCCAAGCGTGAGCCCATACCAGCCTGCGCCAATACCTTGTGCAGCTTGGGCGATTCGGCTTGCGGGGGCAAAACCCTTTTGGGCGGAGCCAGATCCGGACTGTCTTCATCCGCATCGAATTGTCCCGAGACCACGTCGACAAACCGGATCGCCTGCGGATTGCTCGGCTCTTGGGGCTGGGTTGGGGGCTGATCCTGCACCGCTTGGGTTGACTCTTGCGCAAGGGGCAAGTCCGTCACTTGTTCTGGCGGAATATCAGGCTGGGTCGTGTCAGGCAGGTTAACGTTCATGCAGGGTTCTCATTGAAAATATCGGTTTCAGCTTTGGTTTGGCTATCCGAATCAGCGGGTAGTGGCAGATCCAAATTATTCAGTGACTCAAAAATCTCCGGCTGCTGCTGTGGGCTGTCCAGCAGCGGCAATTCACTCAGCGACTGCATCCCCAAGTCGTCCAAAAATTGACGGGTTGTGGCATAGAGAGCGGGTCGGCCCGGCGTCTCGCGCTGCCCAATCACCTCGACCCAGCCTCGATCTTCGAGTTGCTTGAGGATCAGGGAATTGATCGTAACGCCACGAACATCTTCCATGTCGCCGCGAGTCACCGGCTGCCGATAGGCAATGATGGCCAGGGTTTCCAAGGTGGCGCGACTGTAACGCGGTGGTTTTTCAGGGTGCAGTCGGTCCAAATATTCGCGCATGGAACTGCGGCTTTGAAAACGCCAACCACTGGCGACCTGAACCAACTCCACGCCGCGCTGAGCCCAATCCAATTGCAAATCATGCAACAAGGACTTGAGCGTGTCGCTGCCCAAGGCATCAGCAAACAGGACCCGCAGCTCCGCCAGCGTCAGCGCTTGCTGCGAACAGATCAGTGCAGTTTCGAGTACACGCTTAGCATCAGACGTGTTCATGGCTTGTTGATTCCAGGAAAATCGATTCGACGAATCAGAATAATTTAGGCAGAGGCAGCAACTCTGATGCGCCTGCGACCAGCAGGCTTGGGGACAGCACTGCCGAGGCTGGACCAGCCTTTATGTTTCATTGTAGCTCAGGCCCCAGGCTGCCAGCGCCGCCTTCATATCCTGCGCTAACTCTGCGTACAGCAGCAAGCTCTGGCCTGTGATGGGGTGGACAAAAGCCAGTCGCCGGGCATGAAGCGCCTGCCTGCGCATTCCGGCCGCAGGAGCGCCACCGTACAACTCATCGGCCACCAGGGGATGGCCCAGCGCGGCCAGATGAACCCGAATCTGATGGGTACGACCCGTGTGCAAACTGCATTTCAGCCAGCAACCCAACTCTGCGTTTTTCAACAACTCGACGCTGGTTTTGGCGGTTTTGCCTGCTTGCCGCTCCAAATCCACCACGGCCATGCGCAAGCGGTTGCGCGGATCTCTTCCTATGGCTTGCTCCAAATCCCGTTGTCTGGGTCCTTGCCAAGGGCGATGCGCCAAAGCCAGATACTGACGACTAACCTCGCGTGCTGCAATCATAGCCACCAGCGCATCCATAGCTTGGCGACTTCGGGCTACTACCATCAAGCCACTGGTGTCTTTATCGAGGCGGTGCACGATGCCAGCTCGCGGCAAAGTAGCCGCCTGAGGGTCATGGGCCAGCAACCCATTGAGTAAGGTACCACTCCAATTTCCCGGTGCCGGATGGACCACCAAGCCAGCGGGCTTGTTGATAACCCGCAAATGCGCATCCTCGAACACAATATCCAGCGCCATGGCTTCAGGCCTGAAGGCCTGGCTTTGTGGCGTGGGGCGTAACTCGATAACACCTAACATTCCCAGTTTGACCCGAGTTGAGGCCTTGGTCTGAACCACGCCCTGGATCATGACCGAGCTTGAGGCAATCAATTGCTGCAAATAACTTCGAGAAAATTCGGGGATCAACTCGACCAGAGCCTGATCGAGCCGCAGTCCATGTTGCTGCAAACCGACCGCCCAGGAACGCAATTCAGTTTCAAGCCCTGGCCCTGAGCCAGCTTGATCATCCGTAGGCAGGTCAAGGTCTTCATCGGCCAAGGGGTCGGTCGATATAATCATTTCGGAATTCTTCAAGAAAGCTGCCCCCATGTGTTGTGCCAAATTATCGGTTGCTCGCGCCCTTTTGATCAGCGGGCTGTTATCGTTGCTTTTTGCCTGCTCCACCACAACCGTAGACAAGACCGCATCTTGGAGTCCGAATAAAATTTATTCCGAAGCCAAAGATGAGCTACAGGCTGGCGCTTACAAAAATGCGATCGAATTGTTTGAAAAACTCGAAGGTCGCGCCGCTGGCACCCCGTTAGCACAACAAGCTCAGCTGGAAAAAGCCTACGCACATTACAAGTTCGCCGAGCCCGCCCAGGCCATCGCCACCATTGACCGCTTCTTGAAACTGCATCCGGCGAGTCCGGCCATTGATTACGCCTTGTACCTCAAAGGCATCATCAGCTTCAATGACGACTTAGGCCTATTTTCAGCGATCACCCGGCAGGACTTGTCGGAGCGCGATCAAAAAGCAGCCAAAGAGTCTTTTGAGTCCTTCAAGGAATTGACGACACGTTTCCCTGAATCACGCTACACCCCGGAAGCGCTTCAGCGCATGACTTACATCGTCAATTCACTGGCCAAATACGAAGTACACGTGGCACGTTACTATTTCACGCGCGGGGCCTATCTGGCTGCCATCAACCGGGCTCAAACTGCCCTGACCGAATACCGTGATGTTCCCGTGCAGGAACAGGCACTGGTCTTGATGATCCAGTCTTACGACGCACTGGGGCTGCATGAACTACGAGACGATTCGCGCCGGGTCCTCGAGAAAAATTTCCCGCAAAGCGATTTTCTGACAGGTGGCGCTAAGGCCAAGTCGTTCTGGAATCGGTTCTTCTAAGCGCTGTCAGCGCTTGCCCGAACTCCTCTTCATTACTGATTTTTCTCATCGCTGGCAAAGCCGCGAGCAAGCGTCGACCATACGACTTGGTAGCCAGCCGGGTATCGCACACCACCAGCAAGCCCAGATCCGATTCGCGTCGTATTAAGCGCCCGGCTCCCTGTTTCAGGGCAATTGCAGCTTCTGGAATGGAGTAATCCTTAAACGAACTGCGGCCAGCCTGCTCGAGTCGCTTGGAGCGCGCCTCCACCAGGGGATCGTTCGGCGCAGGAAATGGCAGCTTATCAATCACCACCAGTTGTAATGCCTCACCTGGTATATCAACGCCTTCCCAGAATGAAGCTGACGCTACCAGAATGCAACCGGGCCGGCCCTGCGAATTGCCCAAGCGAAAGCGCTCCATCAGCTCACGCTTGGGCATCAGATCCTGACCCAGAACCTCAATCTCGACCGAGCCCGCAAAGTGCTGCTGCAAACTGGCAACGACAGCACGCAAAGCCCGCAGGCTCGTCGTCAACACCAGGGTTCTCCCCCCAATTTGAGTTGCTGCTTGAGCAACCAAATCAGCCACCTGCCTGCTGTGACTCGGGTCACTGGGTTCGGGCAAATGACGCGGTACATAAATACCCGATTGCGTGGCGTAATCAAAAGGACTGTCGACTTTTAGAATTTCAGCATTCTGCAAACCACAGGGCTCGATAAACCAGCTCAGTCCCGCATCGTCACCGAGCGTGGCCGAAGTAAAAATCCAGGATTTGGCCAAGGCCTCAGCTTCGCCCGACTTGAGCAAGCGGGTTTGAACTGCCTGGGCAATGTCCAGTGGGGACTGGACCAAACGGATCTGGAACCCCACTTCAAGCCAACGAACAGAACCGGTCTCACAAGGACCAGAAAACATGTCCAACAACCCCTGGAAAGACTGCGCTCGTTCCTGCAACCTTAGGAAGTCCGGTGCTGCATCGACCAGCTCCGATAAAGCCTTTACCGCCAGCGCTAAGGCCGAACCCAGCAGGCTCAATGAGTCATGCCATTGGGCTGGGGCAACCGTTTCTGGCACCTCTGATATCCAACGCAGTTTCGTCTGTTCCTTGGTCATGCCAAAAATCAAGCGCAAATCCCGACTGGCACGCTCGATTTGACCCGCAACATGATGCCAGTCCACCAGGCCCCGTGCCAATAACAAACCGCTGGCCAGCAAGTCACGACTGAAATCGAGCAATTGCGCGCTACCGAGGCTTGCTCCCAGAAACTGAACGCCAGTCTCGTTGAGTTGATGCGCCTCATCGAAGATCACCGTCCTGACGCTGGGCAATAACTCGGCCATGCCGGATTCACGAACGGCGAGGTCGGCAAAAAACAAATGGTGATTGACCACCACAACGTCTGCCGCCAATGCTTCACGTCTAGCCTGGTTCACATGGCAGGATTTGAACTTGGGACAGTCTGAACCCAAACAGTTGTCACGGGTTGATGTCACCAAAGCCATCAAGGGCGAACGCTCATCGAGGCCAGGTAATTCGGCCATGTCGCCGGTGCGCGTGGTCTGGGACCAGGCCTCAATTTTGGCCAACGCCAGCAACTGGCTGCGTGGTGGCGAAACCAGCTCATGGCGCGCCATGTCGAGGCGGTGCGAACAAAGATAATTCGAGCGGCCCTTGAGCAAAGCCGTACGAACCGGTAGACCCAAGGCCTTGATTAAGCGTGGCAAATCTCGCCCGAACAGCTGGTCTTGCAAAGTTTTGGTCGCCGTCGAAAGCAGGACACGCTCACCGCTGAGCAAAGCCGGAACCAGATAAGAATAGGTTTTCCCGATGCCAGTTCCTGCCTCTACCACCAAGACACCGCCTTGATCGAGGGTGCGCGCAACCGCCAAAGCCATCTCGGTTTGACCCGGCCTGGGTCGGAACTCGTCGACTGATGAGGCAAGCGCACTGTCGGCCGAAAAAGCACAATGCACCAGGTTTTGCAAGCTCATGGCTCAGGCCAACCCGTCAAGTTCAGAGTGCTTCATCCGCAGTTCAATCAATTGGCGTGCTGCTGAATGGAGGGTGGGATTCAAGAAATCAAGCTCGCGGGAAAATAGCGGGTAAAAACGCAGATTGAAGTCTGTTTCATCAAGCCTCGATGATACGATGACCCCATCTTCTTTTTTTGCTTTATCTCAACTAGGCAATATGAGCCAAGCTTACCGACTGACTGCAGCCACCGGACTGCACAAAGGCGATCGAGAATACCAACAAGACCAGCTGAGCTTGATCAGTCACCCACGTCACCCGGGTTGTGTCTTGGCCGTGATCGCCGATGGCATGGGGGGCTTGAGCGGCGGGCGTAAAGCCGCCGACCAAGTGATGCTGACAGCCAGCCAATTATTTGAGTCCTATTCGCCTGACAGTGACGACAGCGCAGCTCTGCTCCAGCAACTGGTGCGCCAGGCCCACACCGTCATACGGCTAACAGCAGTCTCAGCCGACGAGCAACCGCACAGTACGCTCGCCGCTTTTTTAATCAATCCAGGCGGAGACTGCCACTGGATTCATACCGGCGACTCACGGATTTACCATTTCAACGCGAAGCGAATGCTCAAGCGTACGCAAGACCACTCCTATGTTCAAGAACTGGTGAACCGCGGGAAAATTACCGAGGAAGAGGCCAGGGTTCATCCGGACTCGAATATTTTGACTGCCTGCCTGGGAACCGACAAAGACCCCCCGACAGACTCCCACTTGATTCCCCAGATCGAGCCGCAAGACGTTCTACTGGCTTGCAGCGATGGGCTTTGGCCCTATCTGAGTCATCAGGAACTCGCCGATGCTGTATCGGACTTGTCGCCAAGGCAGGCCTGTGAGTATTTCATTGAAACCGCACTCAATCGGGCCGAAGGCACATGTGACAACATCTCGGTGATCATCGTGAAGTTCGAGCCGCTTGCGACCAGCCCGCCACTAACGCCCAGCCGGAAGCGGTTGAACTGATCGTTTCGAATCCTCAATCACTCTTTTATGAACATCTTCTTTGTGTTCCTGGGCTTGCTTTTGCTTGGACTCAAAGTCCTTTTCTTTCTGAGCGGCTTGTTGCGCCGCCTGCTCCCGATCTGCAAGGGCCTGTTCCCGCTTCAGCATGCGTTCGTTAGCGGCTTTCATTGCCTCTTGCGCCCGCTTCTGAGCTTGTTCTTGGTTTTGTATTTTCTGCAGCTCGCGTTGTTCCAAATCGAGTTGTTTTAACTGAGCATCCTCACGTTTTACCGCAAGTTCTTGTTCCTGCAAGGGCGAGGATTTTTCATCTATCCGTTGCCGGGCTTGCGCCCCTTTTTTTTCGCGCTCCGCTGCATTCAGGCTCAATTCCTGACGCCGCAGTAGGCCAGTCACTGTGTAATGACGGGTTCGTGCCTGAGCCAAACAATCATTGACTGCAAAACGCTGATAACACGCTTGCGACTCCAGCTTGTAGCGTGTCTCTTCCTGACTGCGATTGAGCTCTAGGCGCTCACGCTGAACCTGGGCTGACAAAGGCAGTTCGGCCGTATCCGCTTGGGCCAGACCCCATGCGGGTACAACCAGCATCACGATAGACAGGAGCAAGTGCTTCACGTTAGACGGGTATCTACCAAACGACGCTCCAGAGCCAAGAATTCGCTGGATTGCATTTCTTTCAGGCGGGAAACAGTTCTGGGAAATTCATGAGCCAAAGGTCCTTCGGTGTACAAAGCTTCCGCTTGTACTTCGGCCGAAATGATGAGTTTGACGCGACGATCGTACAACACGTCAACCAACCACGTAAATCGCCTCGCCTCGGACGCCATACGTACCGGCATCTGTGGCACATCGCTCAAAAAAACGGTATGGAACTGGGAAGCGATCTCTAGATAGTCGTTTTGTGAACGAGGTCCGCCACACAAGACTTTGAAACTAAACCATACCACCCCACCGGCTTTGCGTCGGGACAAGATACGGCGTGATTCGATGTGCAAGACCGGGTCTTCATCATGCGATTCAGCCACCTGATCGAAAGCTTTTCCCATTGCGCAATCAGCCTGTGCTCCGGTCGGTACGTGGTAGAGCTCAAGTTGTTCTAGAGTCCGGTGCCGGTAGTCAATACCGTGATCCACATTAACAATCTCAAGTTTTTCCTTGAGTAAGGAGATCGCTGGAAGAATTCGGCTTCGGTGCAAGCCATTGGGGTACAAATCGTCGGGCTTAAAGTTCGACGTAGTCACCAGGCCCACGCCGTAATTGAACAATGCGTTGAGTAAGCGATGCAGGATCATGGCATCGGTGATGTCAGCCACATGAAATTCATCAAAACAAATCAAACGGTATTTTTTTGAAATTTTTTCAGCCAATTTATCCAAAGGGTTGACCGTGCCCTGCAAATCAGCGAGCTCGCGGTGCACCTCACGCATGAATTCATGGAAGTGCAAGCGGGTCTTGCGTTTTAACGGAACAGCGCCGTAAAAGCAGTCCATTAAAAAACTTTTCCCCCGTCCCACACCGCCATAGAGGTAAACACCGCGCGGAATATCGGGCCGATTGATCAGCTTTTTTAAGGCATTGGAGCGCTTCTCTTTGAAGATTGACCACTCAGCCGCACAACGGTCGAGTTCGGCAACTGCTGCTAGCTGTGCCGGATCGCTGGCATAACCCCGTTGCTTGAGTTCAGCTTCGTAAGCTTTTAAAACCGGAGACGTTTTCATCGTGGCTGCTGCGGTTCATACAGGCGACTTCAAGGGTTAAGCCCGGTCATTAGAAATTCAAGCATCGTTGATCTACGGCCAGCGCCGCTTCCTTGGTCGCTTCGCTCAGTGAAGGATGGGCATGGCAAATCCGGGCAATGTCCTCACTGCTGGCCTTGAATTCCATGGCCACGACACATTCTGAAATCAACTCACTGGCCATGGGGCCGACAATGTGAACGCCTAAAATTTCATCGGTTGTGGCATCCGCCAGCATCTTGACCATACCGGTGGTGTCGCCCAATGCACGAGCCCGGCCATTGGCCAGGAACGGAAATGTGCCAACCTTGTAATCACGCGCCTGCGCCTTGAGCTGGGTTTCGGTTTGTCCAACCCAGGCAATTTCCGGGTTGGTATAGATGACCCAGGGAATGGTGTTGAAATTGACATGGCCATGCTGACCAGCAATGCGCTCAGCAACAGCAACGCCCTCTTCTTCGGCCTTGTGCGCCAACATCGGTCCGCGCACCACATCACCAACGGCCCAAACATGGGGCAACGAAGTTTTACACGATGCATCAACCACAACCGCACCTTTGTCATCGAGCTGCAGGCCAACAGCAGCCCCATTCAAACCCGTTGTGTTGGGTATACGGCCGATAGAAATAATCAGTTTGTCAACTTCGAGTAACTGAGCCTCTCCTTTGGCGTTGCTGTAAGCGATACTGACGCCCTTCTTGCCCGACTTGATTGCTCCGACTTGCACGCCGAGCTCGATTTTCAAACCTTGCTTCGTGAAAGCTTTGTGAGCTTCCTTGGCAATCTGCGGGTCCACCGCACCCAAAAATGTCGGTAAACCTTCGAGAATGGTGACTTCGGATCCTAATCGACGCCAAACCGAACCCATCTCCAAGCCGATCACGCCAGAACCAATCAGGCCTAGTTTCTTCGGCTGTTCAGCCAAGCGCAGCGCGCCATCATTAGACAGAATGTTGACTTCATCGAATGGCGCTCCCGCCAGTGGCCTTGCGCTTGAACCGGTCGCCACAATGATGTGGGAGCCGACCAAAGAATCCTCGTTCGCCCCTGTGACCTTGATCTCATAGCCCCCTTCAACCGCGCTGACAAAAGAGCCGCGGCCATGGAAAAAACTGACCTTGTTCTTTTTGAAGAGGTACAAAATACCTTCGTTGTTTTGCTTGACCACTTTGTCCTTGCGGCCCAGCATCTTGCTCAGGTCGATTTGTACATCGCTGGCCGTAATCCCATGGTCAGCCAAGTGATGCTTGGCATGGTCGAAATGCTCTGACGATTGAAGCAAAGCTTTGGATGGGATGCAGCCTACGTTGGTACAGGTACCGCCGAGGGCCGGTCCGCCCTTGCTGTTACGCCACTCATCGATACAAGCGACGTTCATTCCGAGTTGTGCTGCTCGAATGGCGGCAATATAGCCGCCAGGGCCAGCACCGATGACGATCACGTCAAATTGTTTAGCCATGTGATTTCCTTCGTTGAAAGTGTGGCTACTGACGGAGTCAAAAGCCGTGCTGTTTCTAATCAAGCCAGTACAGCGCAGCCCAACGGGACTGCGGCGCTGTGACTCACCCTACTGCTGATGTCAGATATCAAACAGCAGCCGGGCTGGGTCTTCCAGCGCCTCTTTCATTGCCACCAGCCCCAACACCGCTTCACGACCATCGATGATGCGATGGTCGTAGCTCATGGCCAAGTAATTGATGGGACGCACCACGACTTGACCGTTTTCAACAACAGCCCGGTCTTTGGTAGCGTGCACGCCCAGAATCGCACTTTGCGGCGGGTTGATGATGGGTGTCGACAGCATGGAGCCGAACACGCCGCCATTGGAGATCGAGAAAGTACCGCCCGTCATTTCCTCAATGCCGAGCTTGCCGTCCCGCGCCTTAGCCCCGTACTCCGCAATCTTCTTTTCGATCTCGGCAAAGCTCATCTGATCAGCGTTGCGCAGGATCGGAACGACCAGTCCACGCGGCGACCCGACGGCGATGCCGATATCAAAGTAACCGTGATAAACAATGTCGTTGCCGTCCACACTGGCGTTGAGAACTGGGTATTTTTTCAGGGCATGGACGGCAGCTTTCACGAAGAAGCTCATGAAACCAATCTTGACCCCATGCTCTTTTTCAAACTTATCCTGGAACCGTTTTCGCATTTCAATCACCGGCGCCATATTGACTTCATTAAAAGTCGTCAGGATGGCGTTGCTCGATTGAGATTGCAGCAAACGCTCGGCCACTCTGGCCCGCAGCCGGCTCATTGCAACGCGTTGTTCGGGTCGATCGCCCAAAGACGCCGTGCGGACAGCCACTTGAGGCAATACCGCAGCTGGCGCGACACTGGGCTGCGCAGCTTGTGGTTTGGCAGCTGTTGCCACGCTGGCAAGGACATCGCCTTTGGTGATGCGACCGTCACGCCCTGTTCCGCTCACCGAGCCGGCAGCGAGTTGATGATCAGCCATCAGTTTGGCTGCTGCCGGCATGGCAATACCCGCTTTGCTTGCTACGGCTACGATAGCAACCTCTGCTGTGGCTACTGCAGCTGTGGCCGCTGTGGCCAGCGGTGCTGCCGGGCTGACTTTAGCCTGCGTGTCAATCCGGGCAATCAACTGTTCAGCCAGTACTGTCGCACCGTCGCCTACCACCAGCTCGCTCAATACGCCAGCGGCAGGCGCCGGCACTTCAAGCACAACTTTATCGGTTTCAACGTCAATCAAGATTTCATCCATCTCGACATACTCACCGACCTTCTTTTTCCAGGCCAAGAGGGTGGCCTCAGCCACTGATTCAGACAACTGAGGAACTTTTACTTCTACGATAGCCATATTCATTCTTTCTGGTTTGCGAGGCAGCACTTGCTGTGGCTCTCGACTCAAGGATTAATCTTGCGGGGCAAAGTTTCTGTGATAAATCCAGCGGGGATCAGGACCTGCTCACGATCAAGCCCTTGAGCTTGCCAAAAGCACCATCAACCAAGGCTTTTTGTTGCTCTTGATGCAGATGTGAATAGCCCACAGCAGGTGAGGCAGAAGCGGCTCGTCCGGAGTAAGCTATTTTTTGACCTTCAACCATGTTCTCCTGGATGTAGTGCTGAACGAAGAACCAGGCACCCTGGTTTTGCGGCTCGTCCTGACACCACACCAAATCGGTCAGGTTCGGATATTTCTTGATTTCGTTGGCAAAAGCTTTGTGTGGGAAAGGGTACAACTGCTCAACCCGAATGATCGCCACATCGTCCGATCCTTTTTCTTCACGCTTCTTGACCAAGTCGTAATACACCTTGCCCGAGCAAACCAGCATGCGCTTGACCTTGTCGGCTTTGAGTTCTTTTTGCTCTGGAATGATGGTCTGAAACGAGCCTTTTGTGAACTCCGATAGCGGCGATGCCGCATCTTTGTTTCGCAGCAAGGATTTGGGCGTCAAGATGATCAATGGTTTGCGCAGATTACGCACCATCTGGCGGCGCAGCAAATGGAAAATTTGACTGGCCGTTGTCGGTTGGACCACTTGCATATTGGTATCCGCACTGAGCTGCATAAAGCGCTCAAGCCGTGCCGAACTGTGCTCCGGGCCTTGGCCTTCGTAGCCATGCGGCAACATCAAGGTCAGTCCGTTGACCCGGCCCCACTTGACTTCACCCGAAGCAATGAACTGGTCAATCACGACCTGTGCACCATTAACAAAATCACCAAATTGTCCTTCCCAGATCACCAACGTGTTGGGGTCATTGGACGCATAACCATACTCAAAACCGAGCACCGCTTCTTCCGACAGGATGGAGTCGATTACTACAAACGGTGCTTGATTCTCAGCCACGTTTTGCAACGGGACGTAGGTACCAGTGTCCCATTTTTCACGACTCTGGTCATGGATCACAGCATGCCTATGGGTGAATGTGCCGCGACCGCAATCTTCACCTGACAGGCGTACCGGAAATCCACTGGCCAGCAGCGAGGCAAAAGCCATGTGCTCGCCCATGCCCCAATCGACGGGGATCTCGCCCCGGCCCATGGCTGCACGATCGTCATAGACCTTGCGAACCAGGGCGTGTGGTGTCACGCTGGCGGGAATAGTGCTGATTTTTTCAGCCAGACGCTTCCACTCCGACAACGGAATGGCTGTATCGCCGACATCAGTCCATTTTTTGCCGAGATAAGGCGACCAATCGACTACAAATTTGCTTTTGAAGTTGGTCAGCACCGGATCCACGGTATGCCGGCCTTCATCCATCGCTGCGCGGTAGGCTTTGGCCATATCAGCCCCGAGCGACTCGCCCAGACCTTGGGCCGCGAGCTTGTCGGCGTACAGCTTACGGGTTCCAGGATGCTGAGCGATTTTCTTGTACATCAGCGGCTGAGTCAGCGAAGGCGTGTCCTGCTCGTTATGACCGAGTTTGCGGAAACAAATGATGTCAACCACCACGTCCTTGCGGAATTCCATGCGGAACTCAAGCGCCAACTGGGTCGCTAGCACCACCGCTTCGGGGTCGTCCCCGTTGACGTGCAGCACCGGTGACTCGATCATTTTCACGATGTCGGTGCAGTACAGGGTGGAGCGACTGTCGCGCGGATCACTGGTGGTGAAACCAATCTGGTTATTGATCACGATATGGACCGTACCGCCGGTGTAATAACCCCGGGTTTCGGCCAAGGCCAGGGTTTCCATGACCACGCCCTGACCCGCAAAAGCCGCATCGCCGTGAACCAGTACCGGCAACACCTGTTTTCCATGTGGGTCTGCGCGTCGATCCATGCGGGCCCGGACTGAACCTTCAACCACCGGGTTGACGATTTCCAAGTGAGAGGGATTAAAAGCCAAAGCCAGATGGACCGGACCACCTGCTGTTGATACATCCGAGCTAAAGCCCTGGTGGTATTTGACATCGCCACTGGGCAACTCTTCCGGTGCCGTATGGTCAAACTCGGCAAACAGATCAGCCGGCAACTTACCCATGGAGTTGACCAACACATTGAGCCGGCCCCGGTGCGCCATGCCAATCACAATTTCCTGCACGCCCTTGATGCCAGCAAGATTGATCAGCTCGTCCATGCACGCAATAAAACTTTCGCCGCCTTCCAGAGAAAAACGTTTCTGGCCAACGAACTTGGTGTGCAAGAAGCGCTCCAGCCCCTCAGCCGCCGTCAAGCGCCCAAGAATGTGTTTTTTCTTCTCTGAATTAAATTGGGGTTTGCTTCTGATGGTCTCGAGTTTTTGCTGCCACCAACGCTTCTGATTCTGGTCGGTGATGTACATGTACTCAGTACCCACCGTCCCGCAATAGGTTTCATGCAAGGCGTTGAGCAGCTCGCGCAAACTCATGGTGTCTTTGCCAAAGAAGGTGTTGCTGATGTTGAACACCGTTTCCTGATCGGCATCAGTAAAGCCATAAAAAGAAGGCTCGAGCTCAGGAATCGCAGGCCTTTCAGCGCGCTTGAGCGGATCCAAATCAGCCCAACGTGCACCCACATTGCGATAAGCCGCAATCAACTGTTGAACAGCGGTTCTCTTTCTACCCATTTCCAGATCAGCACTGGCCACCACCACCTTGGTTCCGCCTTGCTTGGCACGCTCGGCAAACGCATTGATCACGGGCTGGTGCGGTACATCACGGGCATTGCTGCCATCGACAGCGGGAACATTCTGTAGCGCATCAAAGTAATCACGCCAGTTGTCAGGAACGCTGCCCGGGTTAGCCAGGTAGTTCTCGTAAAGCTCTTCGACGTAGGGTGCATTCGCACCAAACAGATGGGTATTGCCTTGATAAGTCTGGTAAACAGACGAGGGCACCCCTTGGGGCATAGATGAACTCATGATGCGCTAATCTCCATTTCCCTGTGGGAAACCAAGTTGGTTAAGTACCTTTCGCTTCTCGGCTTGACCGATAGGCGAATGCGTTAAACGTCCAGATTGACTCGAAGACGCACGCTATTGTGCCACCGAAAGCAAATCCCTGATTTGCTGCAAGGCCGATGGATCCTCGATCGTGCTCAGGTCGCCTGGGTCCCGTCCCTCGCATACCGCCTGGATGGCACGGCGCAGCATCTTACCGCTGCGTGTTTTGGGCAAGGCAGTGACGAACCGAACCCGTGCCGGTCGCGCCAGCGCGCCCAAGGAATCCTCAACCCGGCGCATCACTTCACCCTCGAGCCGGAGTTTTGCCGGTTGGTCTTCTAGGCCACGAGTGTCTTTGATGACGGCAAATGCCAGTGCCACCTGGCCTTTGAGTGCATCGGCCACACCGACCACGGCAACTTCGGCCACATTGGGATGAGCCGAAATGCTTTCCTCGATTTCTCGTGTGCCCAGGCGATGTCCCGCCACATTGATCACGTCGTCAGTTCGGCCCAAAATAAAGTAATAACCATCTTTATCTCGGATGCCCCAATCAAACGTGTTGTAACGCAACTGACCATTCGAGGGTGACCAGTAGGTGTTCACAAAGCGCGCGTCATCGCGCCACACCGTCTGCATACAGCCCGGGGGCAGCGGTCCACCCAAGGTCAGGACACCCTTTTTATCCGGTTCGCTCAGTTCTTCGCCGGTGTTTTCATCAATCAGTTTGACGTCATAGCCATACATGGCCACACCAGGACTGCCAAAGCGGCTGATGGCCGCAGCTACACCATTGGCCAGGGTCAGGATCGGCCAGCCTGTTTCAGTTTGCCAGTAGTTGTCAATGATGGGAACCGCTAATGCATCGCTGATCCATTGCGCCGTGGGTTGATCCAGCGGCTCTCCGGCCAAGTACAGGGCTTTAAGACTGGAAATATCGTGACGGCGCAGCAGCTCAGGATCCTGCTTCTTAAGCACTCTGACTGCTGTCGGTGCCGTGAACATGCGTGTCACCCGGTATTGCTCCACCAGCCGCCACCAAATGGCCGCATCAGGCCGGGTCGGCAGCCCCTCGTACATGATGGTGGCCATGCCAGCAATCAAGGGTCCATAAACAATGTAACTGTGACCGACCACCCAGCCAATATCACTGGTCGAAAAAAAGCTCTCTCCGGCTCGCCCTTCGAAAATATATTTCATGCTCGCAGCCAAGGCTACGGCATAACCCCCGGTGTCGCGCTGAACGCCTTTGGGCTGGCCGGTCGTACCCGAGGTGTAAAGGGTATAACTGGGATCGGTCGCAGCCAGCCAAACACAGGGCACTTGGACATTTTGGTATTGCTGGCGCATGGCGCTCCAAAGATGGTCGCGCCCGTTGACCAATTCCATGGGGGCAAGCTGACGATCAACCAGCAACAGCGCCGTTGGTTTGTGGCTGGACAAGGAAATGGCCTTGTCTAGCAGCGGTTTGTAAGCCAGTACCTTGCCACTGCGTGAACCGGCATCGGCACTAACCACCACCGTGGGTTCGGCATCCTCAATGCGCGACGCCAGCGCAGCCGAAGCGAAGCCACCAAACACCACACAATGAATAGCACCGATACGGGCACAGGCCAGCATGGCAAATGCCGCCTCGGCAATCATGGGCATATAGATCAATACGCGATCGCCTTTTTTCACACCCAGGGCCAACAAGCATGCCGCCATGGTTTGTACTTCGACGTGCAACTGCGAAAAACTGTAACTATGTTCCTGATCGGTTTCCGTGCTGACGGCAATCAGGGCCGTCTGTGCACCCCGGTCCAACAGATGCCGGTCCACCGCGTTGTGGCACAGATTGGTGGTCCCACCGACAAACCACCGGGCAAAAGGCGGGCAACTGTAATCACAGATCTGCTGCGGCGCTTGCTGCCAATCAATCAGCTTGGCCTGCTCGGCCCAAAAAACATCGGGATGCTCAATCGATTGACGGTAAAAATCCGCATAATTTGTCATTGTTTGTTCTTATCATTACGCCAAAGCAGCAGGGCCAAAACGCCGCAGATGAGAAAAGCAACGACGCTGACACCAAGGGGAATGACCAGTCCGTTGACCGTCACCTCCCAGCCCAAGTAAAAACGCAACCCTTGCAACAAGGCAATCAAGCCCAACAATACCGCCGCAATCCGATTCACGTATTTCATGTGTATTCTCCTTAAGTCATGGCCGCTTGCTGGTCTTCCTGCGCCAACTGGATCGGCAAGTCAGCAGCAGTGTCAAAGAAAACGATACGATTTCGTCCACTGATCTTGGCTCGGTACATGGCGGTATCGGCATCGCGCAGCAATTCGCGCGAACTGAGTGCCTGAGCAGACACCAGCTTGACGCCAATGCTGCAACTGCAAATACAGGGCATCCCCTCCAGAGTCAAAGGCTGGACCACAAGCCCCAGTATTTTGTTCGCCACGTCATGGGCTTGCAATGCGCCTGCTGTCAAGTCCATCGATTGGCCCGATATCAACAACACAAATTTGTCACCACCCAGATGCGCCACCGTGTCCATCTCGCGCAGTGAATCCGTCAACCGCTGGGACATAGCTCTTAGAAAACCGTCACCCACGGCATGACCATGACTTTCGTTCAGACTCTTGAAGTGGTCCAAGTCAAGCACCATCAGCGAACTCACCAGGTCCATGCGGCGCGCAGATTTCAGAACTTGATCGAGCCGATCCATCAACAGCCGACGATTTGGCAAACCGGTTAATGAGTCGAAATACGTTTGCTGAATTTTGCCTTCTTCCACTCGCTTTTGCTCCAGACTCCAGGCATGCTGACGGCGTCTTGTTACCCGATACACCGCCCAGCCGCCGATGTACAACAAGCTCAGCAAGACATAGGGCAGCTGAACCTGTCGCCACCAAGCAGCTTGAATTTGGGTGAGAGGAACAGATACAAACAAGGTCATGGGGAAATTTTGCAATCGCCGATAAGCTTGCATCAACTGCGCCGAGCCTAGGCTCCCAGGGCCTTCAAATGAACCTTTCACCGGAAATTCATTGCTCTTAAGTTGGGCAATCAAACCGCCTTGCGTCGGTTTGCCATAAACCTGATCCAACGCGCCAAAATTGGATTGTGGAAATTGACTCAAAACAAATCCATCGTCACGCACTAGCCCCATCGTGGCGATGCGCGTGATCGGTGCTTCGCGCCAAAAGGTTTGCAGCAAATCGACCGGGAACTGCGCCATCAAAATGTAGGTCAGTCGCCCAGATGTGTCCTTAATTTCGTAACTCAGTGGAACGAACCAGGTTTTTAACAATTGGCTCGATAAGGGACGCCCCAGCTGAACAGCCGATTCACTGTGTTTTGTCGCCGGTATCGCCATTGAGGCGGGTACCTCGTCCAATCCATGTGGCGTTAATTCGGGTTCTTGAATCGCACTGAGCAAGACCGCCCCATCAGGTCGGGTTAGCTTGACGTTGAGCAATTCAGAATGGCTTTGGTGGAAACGTTTGAGCAGAAGATGGCTGCGTTTGGGATCCGTCAATGGACCGGCATCGACCAATTGCAGGCTCAGGTTTTGCAGGGCAAGACCCATCTTGCCAAAATAAAGGTCAACCGTTTTTTCTCCGAGTTCCACCACCGACTTCAATTCGGTGAGCCGATCGCGCTTCACCACCAGCCAGGTTTGCCAGGAAAATAGGGCGACGAAACCTAACAACATGACTGACACCAGCCAGCCAAAACGTTGGAGAATCGAGCCAAGTTGGCGCTCTGCCGCAGTCAATCTCATTTGAACTCCCTAAGGTGAACCCGAGAAGCTGAAGGCACCGATCGCCAGACCGAAGCCCAAAGCAAAGGCCTTCTCGACCTTTTTGGGCACCAGTGTAACTGCTGCTACTTACGTGTCGGCGGCAAATCCGTGCAACTCCCATGCGCCACTTCCGCTGCCATGCCGATACTCTCGCCCAGCGTGGGATGGGGGTGAATGGTTTTGCCAATGTCGATGGCGTCGGCGCCCATTTCAATCGCCAGTGCAATCTCGCCAATCATGTCACCGGCGTGGGTTCCGACCATGCCGCCGCCCAAGATCTTGCCGTGGCCGTGGGCTTCGGGACTGTCGTCAAACAGCAGCTTGGTGACGCCTTCGTCGCGGCCATTGGCAATGGCGCGGCCGGATGCGGCCCATGGGAACAGACCCTTTTTGACCTTAATGCCCTGCGCCTTGGCCTGGTCTTCGGTCAAACCGACCCAGGCCACTTCAGGGTCGGTGTAGGCCACGCTAGGGATCACTCTTGCATTGAAGGCGGTTTTCATCAGGCTTAGGTTGCCTTGCAGTTCACCGGCAATCACTTCCGCTGCCACATGCGCCTCGTGCACCGCTTTGTGCGCCAGCATGGGCTGGCCGACGATGTCGCCAATAGCGAAGATGTGCGGCACGTTGGTGCGCATCTGAATATCGACGTTGATGAAGCCACGGTCTGTGACGGCGACACCGGCTTGGTCGGCACCGATTTTCTTGCCGTTGGGGGTACGGCCTACGGCTTGCAGCACCAGGTCGTACACCTGTGGCGCGGGGGCCGTTCCGCCCTCTTCGGCTGACGCGAACGTCACTTCAATGCCTTCAGGCAAAGCACGAGCGGAGACGGTCTTGGTCTTGAGCATGATGTTGTCAAAACGCGGCGCATTCATTTTTTGCCAAACTTTGACCAAGTCGCGATCCGCGCCCTGCATCAGGCCATCCAGCATTTCCACCACGTCCAGGCGCGCGCCCAGGGTGCTGTAGACCGTGCCCATTTCCAGGCCGATGATGCCACCGCCCAGGATCAACATGCGCTTGGGAACACTCGCGAGTTCCAGCGCGCCAGTGCTGTCCACCACGCGCGGATCAACGGGCATGAAGGGCAGACGCACGGCTTGGGAGCCGGCAGCAATGATCGCCTTCTTGAAGGCAATGATTTTTTTGCTGCCGGTTTTAGTTTGCGCCGTGCCTGATGTTTCTTCTACTTCAACGTGGTTGGCGCCAACAAAATTGCCATAGCCGCGCACGATCGTGACCTTGCGCATCTTGGCCATCGCGGCCAAGCCACCCGTGAGCTTGCCAATGACTTTTTCTTTGTGGCCACGCAGGGTGTCCACGTTAACCTTGGGCGCACCAAACTCAATGCCCAGTGCACCCAGATGGCTGACCTCGTCCATCACGGCGGCCACGTGCAGCAGCGCTTTGGACGGGATGCAACCCACGTTCAGGCAAACCCCGCCGATGGTGGCATAGCGCTCGACCAGAACCACTTTGAGGCCGAGGTCGGCAGCACGAAAGGCTGCGCTGTAGCCACCGGGGCCAGCGCCGAGCACCAGCAAGTCGCAGTCCAGTTCCGCCGTTCCTATCCAGCTGGCAGTCGGCTGCGCGCTACTGATGGGGTGGACCGGCGTAACGGGCAAGGACTGACTTGCTTGCTGTGCCACTTTGTCTACTGCGATGCTTGGCACAGCTTGCTCGGCCACTTCAAGCTGCAGCAAGACCGAACCTTGTTTGACTTGGTCACCCAGTTTGACTTTGATTTCTCGAATCACGCCAGCATGGCTGGACGGTATTTCCAATGAGGCTTTGTCACTCTCCACCGTGATCAAACTTTGATCCGCCGTGATGCTGTCACCCAGCTTGACCAACAACTCGATCACAGTCACTTCGGAGAAGTCACCAATATCAGGGACTTTGATTTCTAAAATTGCCATAGATACCTGAAACTTTTTAGAGTAAGACGCGACGGAAATCGGCCAATAACTGGGCCAGGTAAACGTTGAAGCGAGCAGCTGTCGCACCATCAATGACCCGATGGTCGTAACTCAAAGACAGTGGCAACATCAGCCGTGGAACAAACTCCAGGCCGTTCCATACCGGCTCCATCACTGACTTGCTGATGCCCAAAATAGCCACTTCTGGCGCGTTGATGATGGGGTGAAAGTAACGCCCACCAATACCGCCGAGCGATGAGATCGAGAAGCAGCCCCCCGTCATATCAGCCGCAGCCAATTTTCCATCGCGGGCCTTTTTAGACAGTTCGCTGAGTTCTTGCGACAACTGGGCAATACCTTTCTGATCGGCGTCGCGCAGCACGGGTACCACCAAGCCGTTCGGTGTGTCGGCCGCAAAACCGATGTGGTAATACTGCTTATAAACCAGCTGCTCACCATCGAGTGAGGCGTTGAATTCAGGGAATTTCTTGAGCGCAGCGACACAAGCTTTGATCACAAAAGCCAGCATGGTGACTTTGGCCGCTTGGCCGCCACTTTGCTCCTGGTTGAGCTTGACGCGCAGCGCTTCGAGTTCAGTGATATCGGCATTGTCATGGTTGGTGACATGCGGAATCATGACCCAGTTGCGGTGCAAATTGGCGCCACTGATCTTTTTGATGCGCGACAGGTCCTGCCGCTGAACCGGTCCGAATTTGGCGAAATCGACTTTCGGCCAAGCCAACAGGCTCAGACCACCCAGTCCTGCGGTTGAACTGCCCTGCACGCTGCTGGCACGGGTTTGTGTGTCGCCGGACATCACTGCGCGCGTGAAATTTTGCACATCTTCCTGGGTGATACGCCCCTTCGGCCCCGAGCCCTTAACCTCGTCGAGTGGGACACCAAGTTCACGCGCGAATTTGCGTACCGAAGGCGAGGCGTGGGGCAATTGACCCAAGGTAAGCGGCGCCTCGCTTGGCAAGGACGGAGTTGCCACCACCATTGTCGCTGTACTTGTCGGCGCACTCACAGACGGCGCAGTTGCGCTTGGCTCTGGGGTCGGTGTACTGATGACAGGCTGCGCCACGGGAACGCTGGCCGGCGAAGCTGGCAGGCTATCACCGGCCTGGGTTCCTTCGAGCAGCAAAACCACCGAGCCTTCGCGCACCTTGTCACCGAGTTTCACCAAGATTTCCTTGACCACGCCGGACTGGCTGGAGGGAATTTCAATCGAAGCCTTGTCGGACTCCACCGTGATCAATGACTGCTCGGCCCGGATCGTGTCGCCTGGTTTGACCAGAACCTCGATCACCGAAACTTCAGAAAAATCACCAATATCAGGAACTTTGATTTCTATGACTGCCATAACTGCCTCATGCATAAAGCGGATTGATTTTGTCAACCTTGATACTGTATTTTTCAATCGCCTGCGCCACCTTGGCCACCGGCAGGGTTCCATCTTCGCTCAGGGCTTTCAAAGCCGCGAGAACAATGTAGTGGCGGTTCACCTCAAAATGCTCGCGCAATTTGGAGCGGAAGTCGCTACGGCCAAAACCGTCAGTACCGAGCACTTTGTAGCTTCGGCCTTTGGGAATGAATGACCTGATTTGCTCTGAATAGGCTTTGATGTAATCGGTGGAAGCCACCACGGGTCCACTGTGTTTTTCCAATTGCTGAGAAACAAACGAAATGCGTTGTGTCTCCGTCGGATGCAGCAAATTCCAACGCTCACAGTCCTGTCCGTCGCGGGCGAGTTCGTTAAAGCTCGGGCAACTCCAGACATTGGCGGCAACGCCCCAGTCCTGCTCCAACAACACCTGAGCTGCCAGAGATTCACGCAGAATGGTTCCCGAACCCAGCAACTGGACCCGAGGCGTCAGCTTGGGACCTTCTTTACATAGGTACATGCCTTTGATGATTTGCTCCTCGGTCCCGGCAATCAGGCCCGGCATGGGGTAGTTTTCATTGAGCAAGGTGATGTAGAAGTACACATCGTCTTGGCGCTCTACCATGCGCTTGAGTCCATGGTGCAGGATCACGCCGACTTCATGGGCAAACGTCGGGTCGTAGCTGATGCAGTTAGGGATGGTGCTGGCCAGCACGTGGCTGTGACCATCCTCATGCTGTAGCCCTTCGCCATTGAGTGTGGTTCGACCGGAAGTACCACCCAACAAGAAGCCACGTGCCTGCATATCGCCGGCAGCCCAGGCCAGATCGCCAACGCGCTGCAAACCGAACATCGAGTAATAGATGTAGAACGGAACCATGATGCGGTTGCTGGTGCTGTAGGACGTCGCTGCGGCGATCCAGCTCGACATGCCGCCGGCTTCATTAATGCCTTCTTGCAGGATCTGACCCGATTTGTCTTCCTTGTAATAGCTCACCTGCTCCTTGTCGACCGGGGTATAGAGCTGACCCTTGGGGTTGTAGATACCGATCTGTCGAAACAAACCTTCCATACCGAAGGTACGCGCCTCATCGACCAGGATGGGGACAGCACGCGGGCCCAATTCTTTGTCCCGCAACAGTATCGTTAAGAACCGGACATAAGCCTGAGTCGTCGAAATCTCACGCCCAGCGACCGTGGGCTCCAGTACCGCCTTAAAAACCTCCAATTCAGGCACTTTGAGTTGCTCATCCGCCTTGGTCCGGCGATGCGGCAGGTAACCACCAAGTGCTTGGCGCCTTTCGTGCAGGTACTTCATCTCCGGAGTGTTGTCAGCTGGCTTGTAGAAAGGCAGACTGGCGAGTTGGTCGTCGGGAATCGGGATATTGAATCTGTCCCTGAAAGCCCGAATGTCGTCTTCGGTCAGTTTCTTGGTCTGGTGAGCGGTGTTCTTGCCTTCTCCGCTCTTGCCCATGCCAAAACCTTTGACTGTCTTGATCAGCAATACGGTGGGCTGTCCTTTGTGGTGGACCGCCTGATGGTAAGCGGCATAAACTTTTTTCGGATCATGCCCGCCGCGTTGCAAACGCCATACGTCCTCGTCACTCATTTTGGACACCATCTCCAAGGTCTTGGGATTTTTGCCAAAGAAGTTTTTTCGGACGAACGCACCATCATTGGCTTTCATGGCCTGGTAATCACCATCGACCGTTTCCATCATCAGTTTGCGCAATTCGCCATCTTTGTCTTTGGCAAGGAGTGGCTCCCAGTAACTGCCCCACAACAACTTGATCACATTCCAACCGGCACCACGAAACTCGCCTTCGAGCTCCTGGATAATCTTGCCGTTGCCCCGTACTGGGCCGTCAAGTCGCTGCAAATTACAGTTAATCACGAAAATCAAGTTGTCTAGGTTTTCACGCGCTGCCAGACCAATAGCGCCAAGGGATTCGACTTCATCCATTTCACCATCACCGCAAAAGACCCAAACTTTGCGGTTCTCGGTATTGGCAATGCCTCGGGCATGGAGGTATTTGAGAAATCGGGCCTGGTAAATCGCCATCAAGGGGCCCAAGCCCATCGACACTGTGGGGAACTGCCAGAACTCGGGCATCAGCTTAGGGTGGGGGTAGCTCGAAATCCCCTTGCCATCGACTTCCTGCCGGAAGTTCAACAGTTGCTCTTCAGTCAAGCGGCCTTCCAAATAGGCTCGGGCATAGACACCGGGCGAGCTATGGCCCTGGATATAAAGGCAATCGCCCCCATGGTTTTCATTCTCAGCGTGCCAGAAATGGTTGAAGCCAGCCCCGAACATATTGGCCACTGAGGCAAAAGAGCTGATATGACCGCCCAAGTCCCCACCGTCTTCGGGATTGAACTTATTGGCCTTGACCACCATCGCCATGGCATTCCAGCGCATGTAGGCGCGCAGACGCTCTTCAATTTCCAAATTTCCCGGGCAAGGCGCTTCTGCGTCAGCCTCGATCGTATTGACATATGCCGTGTTGGCCGAAAACGGCATATCGATGCTGTTCTGGCGCGCATGCTCGATCAACTGCTCTAGTAAATCGTGCGCACGTTGTGGCCCCTCCTGCTCGATCACGGCCGACAAGGCTTGCAACCATTCACGGGTTTCCGCGCTGTCTTCGTTGACTGCTGCGGCGGAGATCTTCTCTTGTGAAGCTGACATGATGTTCTCTTGGTATCGATGTTATTTTGTACCGTCGTCATTTTCTACGGTGTTCGGAGTTTCTCATAATTCTGATGGAGTTTCAAATCATGCATTTGTATTTCATATTATGAAAATATGATCACGTGCATCCACCAAGTGCATGCGCGCTGTCCCCTACACTGACAACATGAGATCACCATTGAATTGGCTTGGAGCAAACCTGGCGCCTACAGATTGGGTCGGACGAATCACGCACTGGTGGCGTGGTCAAGCGCCGCATCGACAAGATCGTTACGCCGTGTTGGCCCCGTTGCTGGCGGTACTGCTGTTTTTTGTAGCCATCATTGTTTCATTCGCCTATTTAAGACTGGAAGAAATTGAAAGAGAGCATGAAGCGATTCGGCATGACGTGGAGTATGCGCAACAAGGATTGCGGCTGCGTCTCTTGGAACGTCAAGAGCAGCTGATGCGCATAACCCAGGAACTTTCGAATAAATCGCTCGACATCCATGAATTCAAGGCCAGGGCGGACACCTTGATCAGCCAGTTTCCAGAGCTGCAGCAATTGAGCTGGTTGGATGACAAACGTCGAATCAAAGCTGGCGCCAGTTCAGCTAATTTACCCTACAAAGAACTGCGCCGAGTTGGAGAAACCCCAGCCGACCCCTCGATAGAAAGCAATTTTTTCCTGGCACGTGATCTTCAGCAACCGATCTACGACCAAAGAATAAGCAGCCCAGACAGCACGGCATTTCTGCAACTTCACATCCCGATGACGCAAGGTGGAAGATTCTCAGGTGTACTGCTGGCTGAATATTCAGTGGATGGCTTGTACCGTTACGCCGTCCCACGCGAAATCATTTCACGTTACGCAGTCTCTTTCCTCGATGGTGTGGGACAGCGACTGGCGGGCAGCGCCATCCCTGTGCGCAACCAAGCGCTGCAAATTCTGCCTTGGGCCCAACCAATCAACGAATACGAAGTTCCGGTGTCCCCAGTGGGCAATGGCCTGATCTTGCGTGGCCAGGCTTACCGTTCCTCACTGGGCGTGATTGGCAGTGGTTTGTTTTGGCTGGTCAGTGTTTTGAGCGTTTTGACGTCTTGGATGTTGATCGCCAATTGGCGACACACCAAACGTCGCCAACAGACACAGCAGGCCTTGGTCGCAGAGACCAATTTCCGACGCGCCATGGAGAACTCGATTTCCACCGGTATGCGCGCCATGGATTTGCAGGGTCGCATTACCTATGTCAACACAGCGTTTTGTCAAATGACAGGTTGGAGCGAAGATGACTTGTTGGGGAAATTAGCCCCATACCCTTATTGGCCCGAAGATGACCGCGCTAGCTTGATGCTTTTACTTCAGGAAGAACTAGATGGTCGAACACCGCAAGGAGGAATTCAAGTTCGGATCAAGCGTAGTGACGACTCCCTGTTTGACGCCCGCTTATACGTTTCCCCCCTGATTGACTCCCGCGGTGCCCAAACCGGCTGGATGACATCGATTACCGACATTACCGAACCCAACCGGGTGCGAGAGCAGCTTTCTGCCTCGTTCGAGCGTTTCACCACCGTGATGGATTCGCTCGATGCATCGGTCTCAGTCGCCCCCGTTGGAACCAACGAATTGTTATTTTCCAACAGGCTGTATCGGCAGTGGTTTGGTGGTCGGCTGGGGCACCTTCAGTTACTGGTAAAAGCCGGAATCACAGTCGATAACAGCCGAGGCAATGAGCCCGAACTTGACCTCGCCACCGAGCTCCCATCTGACCCCATCCCGGGCGATTTAGACCGAGACCATATTGAGATCTATTTAAGTAATTTGGGAAAATGGATCGAAGTCCGTATCCGTCATTTGAAGTGGGTCGACGGCAGGCCGGTCCAAATGGTCATTGCCTCCGACATCAGTGCCCGACGATTGGCAGAGGAACAATCCGCAGCCCAGGAAGCGCGCGCCCACAACATCAGCCGCTTGGTCACCATGGGCGAGATGGCGTCAACAGTGGCCCATGAACTAAACCAACCCCTGACCGCCATCAGCAACTATTGCAGCGGCATGCTGACGCGTATCAAAGCGCAGCAGATGGAAGAGTCCGATTTGCTCGGGGCACTGGAGAAAACCGCCCATCAAGCCCAGCGGGCCGGTCAAATCATTCATCGCATCCGCTCCTTTGTCCGGCGCAGTGAGCCCAACCGAACCCTCACTGAAGTGGCACCCATGGTCAATGAAGCGGTGGATCTGGCTGAAATTGAATTACGCCGGCATCAGGTTCAACTGAGCTACCAGCTGGAAGAGAATTTACCGGCCATTCGAGTTGACCGCATTTTGATTGAACAGGTACTGATTAACCTGCTGAAAAATGCTGCCGAGTCGATCCAAGCGGCTCAGCGGGATATGGCACACCGACGGGTTGAGCTGACCGTAAAAACCAGAATGCATGAGAACAAGCCCGTTATCGAATTCGATGTCACCGACAGGGGCCAGGGTATTTCCCCTGAAGTGATGGAGCGCATGTACCAGGCCTTCTTTTCAACCAAGGCCGATGGCATGGGAATGGGTCTGAACTTGTGCCGCTCGATTGTCGAGTCACACCAAGGTCGGATTAGCGCAGAGAACCTCTACAATGGCGCCGAAGTGACGGGCTGTCGAGTGTCCTTGTGGTTACCTATCACGGGAACACAAACCAAGGGTGACGACAGTTTGCATCTGCAACCAATGATTTCGGGGTAAGCACATGAGTTTGATTCCCAAAAAAGGAACCGTCTATATCGTCGACGACGATGAGGCTGTTCGTGACTCCTTGCAATGGCTACTCGAAGGCAAGGATTACCGCGTCCGCTGTTTTGATTCTGCCGAGTCATTTTTAGGTCGCTATGACGCCAGTGAGCTGGCCTGCCTGATCGTTGATGTACGCATGGGGGGTATGACCGGGCTGGAATTGCAAAACCGCTTGATCGAGTCCAACTCCCCACTTCCCATCGTGTTCATCACGGGTCATGGAGAAATTCCGATGGCAGTCGAGTCGATGAAAAAAGGCGCGATGGACTTCATTCAGAAACCGTTTCAGGACAGTCAACTCGTCAGCCTGGTCGATCGCATGCTCGAGCATGCCAAAGGAACCTTTGCCGAAAATCAGCAGAATGTGGCACGCAATGCACTGCTGTCCAAACTGACGCTGCGCGAATCCCAGGTGCTCGAACGTATTGTGGCTGGCCGACTGAATAAACAGATCGCTGATGATCTGGGAATCAGCATCAAAACCGTCGAGGCTCACCGTGCCAACATCATGGAAAAACTCAACGCCAACACGGTTGCCAACCTGCTCAAAATTGCCTTGGGTCAAACTGGCACCAAGGTCTGAATAGCAAGACCCGAGTTGCAGCCGATGAGGTCTGATCTGTAGCTCTTCTGAACAAGAGCTCGCCCAATTTCATGAAACACCTGCTCGATGGAAATGCACTGTCCCGCCATCTGCGTACGGATGTGACCGCTCGCGCCGCGGCACTGCGACGAAACGGTACCACCCCGGGCCTTGCGGTCTTGCTGGTGGGGGACAACCCTGCATCCCAAGTCTATGTTCGCAACAAAGTCAAAGCCTGCCATGAGACGGGCTTGCATTCGGTGCTGGAGCATTACCCAGCCAGTTTGAGTGAGGCCGAACTGCTCGCAAGAATAGCGGCGCTCAATACAGACCCCCGTATTCACGGAATTTTGGTCCAACTGCCCCTGCCCCCGCATATCGATGCACACCAGGTGATAGAAGCCATATCACCGGCCAAAGATGTCGATGGATTTCATGTGGCCAGTGCTGGCGCCTTGATGGTAGGCCAAGCAGGATTTTGGCCCTGCACGCCTTATGGCTGCATGAAAATGCTCGAGTCCATTGACTATGATCTGCGTGGCAAGCACGCCGTGGTGATAGGTCGCAGCAACATCGTTGGCAAACCGATGGCCTTGATGCTGCTGCAAAAAGACGCAACCGTCAGCATTTGCCACAGTGCTACACCCAACCTCAAAGCCATGACACTGCAAGCTGATGTGATCATCGCAGCCGCAGGTCGAGCCAAACTTGTTACCGCTGACATGGTTAAGCCCGGCGCAGTGGTGATTGACGTTGGCATGAACCGCAACGCCGATGGAAAATTATGTGGCGATGTCGATTTCGAAGCTGTCAAAGAAGTCGCCAGCTCTATCAGCCCCGTCCCCGGCGGGGTTGGACCCATGACGATCACCATGTTGCTGGTGAACACGCTTGAAGCTGCAGAAAAATCGGTACAAGCATCGCACCCCTCCCAAAAATGACCCAGCCCAATCCACTACTGAATTTCGACAGTCTTCCCCTGTTTGACCAAGTCACACCTGAGCATGTGGCACCCGCTATGGAAGAACTACTGCGCTTAGCCAGTGGCGCGCTTGATCGCGTCACGGCCAGTGATTTTCCAGCCCGCTGGAACGACATAGCCCAGGAACTCGACGTCAATACCGAAAAACTGGGTCGTGCCTGGGGCACGGTGAGCCACCTCAAAAGCGTTGCCGACAGCCCTGCCCTGCGCGCCGCCTACAACCAGGCACTGCCCCAGGTCACCGAGTTTTGGACCCGCTTAGGTGCTGATGAGCGCCTTTACGCCAAGTACAAAGCGATTGATGTCCTGAGCCTCAATGCCGAGCAACAGCAAGCGCATCACAACGCCATTCGCAATTTTGTCCTCGGCGGTGCTGAGCTCATAGGCCCAGACCGTGTGCGTTTTGCACAGATTCAGGAACAGTTGGCCCAGCTCAGCCAGAAGTTCAGTGAAAACGCCTTGGATGCCACCGATAATTTTGTCTACTATGCCACGGAGAACCAGCTACTCGGTGTGCCCGCTGACGTCAAGCTGTCAGCGCGCGATGCAGCCCAAGCGCACAACCGGGAAGGCTACCTGCTCAATCTCAAAATGCCTTGTTATCTGCCTGTGATGCAGTTCGCCAACGACAGCAGTTTGCGTGAGACTTTGTACCGGGCTTATGTAACACGCGCCTCGGACCAGTCAGCAGCCGAATTTTCACACTACGACAACAGCCCGTTGATTCACGATATCCTGGCACTGCGCCAGGAAGAGGCCAGACTGCTGGACTATCCAAATTACGCCGAACTCTCTGTTGTCCCCAAAATGGCCGAATCTGCCGGGGCTGTCATTGCATTTCTGCGCGACCTCGGTCACAAGGCCCGCCCCTACGCTGATCAAGACTTGACCGATCTGCGTGATTTCGCCGCAAGCCAGTTGGGCATTGCCAATCCGCAAGCTTGGGATTGGCCTTTTATCAGTGAAAAACTGAAAGAGGCGCGCTTTTCCTACAGCGAGCAGGAAGTCAAACAGTACTTCACTGCACCCAAGGTGATCGAAGGTTTGTTCAAAATTGTCGAGACCTTATTCGATGTCGTGATCAGCCCAGATAGCGCGCCGATCTGGCACCCTGATGTCAGTTTTTATCGAATCGATCGCGCCGGTGTATTACTCGGTCAGTTTTACCTCGATCCATCAGCGCGCAAAGGCAAGCGTGGTGGCGCCTGGATGGACGATGTACGGTCACGCTGGTTGCGCCCCGACACGGCCCAGCTGCAAACCCCGGTGGCGCATTTGGTCTGCAACTTTGCCCAAGGCATTGACGGTAAGCCCGCCTTGTTAACGCATGACGATGTCATCACCTTGTTCCATGAATTTGGCCATGGCCTGCAACACCTGTTGACCCAGGTCAATGAGCACGATGTATCGGGTATCAGTGGCGTCGAATGGGATGCCGTCGAACTGCCAAGCCAGTTCATGGAAAATTTTTGCTGGGAATGGGAGGTGCTCAAGCACATGAGCGCCCATGTCGACACCGATGCATCCCTTCCTCGTTCCCTGTTTGACAAGATGTTGGCCGCCAAAAATTTTCAATCTGGAATGCAGACTCTGCGCCAGATTGAGTTTTCCCTGTTCGACATGCTGTTGCACAGCCAACCAGAAACCGCTGCGGACTTCATGCCCTTATTGCAACAGGTGCGTGCGGAAATTGCTGTCATTCATCCCCCGAGCTGGAGTCGCGCGATGCACACATTCAGCCACATTTTCTCGGGCGGCTATGCGGCGGGCTATTACAGCTACAAATGGGCCGAGGTGCTCAGCGCCGATGCCTACGCAGCATTTGAGGAAAGCGCAGAACCAAGCGGCGAACCCAATATCAAGACCGGCGAGAAATACCGAAAAGCCATACTTGAAACCGGCGGCAGTCGACCGGCCATGGCATCATTCAAAGCATTTCGGGGTCGAGAGCCACAGCTGGAAGCGCTGCTACGCCATCAAGGCATGAACGGCGCGCGAAATTGAGTTGATGCCTCAGGGACGCTGGGGCGGCTTCAGAAATGAAGCGTTTTCACGCCGTTAGCCGTTCCCAGCAAGCAGATCTGAGCCCTGTGTTGGGCAAATACACCAACGGTCAGCACACCTGGCCATTGGTTGACTTGCGACTCAAACGCCAGCGGATCTGTAATCTGCAAACCGGTCACATCAAGGATGAACTGCTGGTTGTCGGTGAGCAGCGGCATGCCCTCCTTGAGTCGAACCTTGGCCTGACCGCCCAAGCTGGCAAACTTTCGGATCAGCTGCTGCGCTGCCATAGGGATCACTTCTACCGGCAGCGGAAAAGCCCCAAGGACTTGTACTCGCTTGGATTCATCGGCTATGCAAACGAAACGGCGTGACAGGTCAGCCACAATCTTTTCCCGAGTCAGCGCCGCCCCGCCGCCCTTGATCATGCAGCCATAGCCGTCTATCTCGTCCGCGCCGTCGATGTACACCGACAATTCGGTGACTTCATTGGCTTCAAAAACTTGTATACCCAGCGCCAGCAAGCGCTCCGTGCTGACCACTGAACTCGAGACCGCTCCCTTGATTTGATTTTTCATGCTGGCCAGGGCATCGATGAATTTATTCACGGTGGAGCCGGTTCCAACCCCCACAATCTCTCCCGGGACCACGTAAGCTAACGCGGCCTGACCGACTTGAGTTTTGAGTTCGTCTTGAGTCAGCATGTTCTATACCCTAGGTTCTGTGAAAATCGCTGTAACTTGAATTAAGCAGGAATTATGTCTCTTGTCCCCTACGCTCTGGCCCGTCAATTATTATTTCGACTTGACCCCGAAGCCGCCCACGAGCTAACCATGAATGGCTTGGCTCGGATCCAGGGCACACCACTGGCTTCGTGTTTGGCATCGAAACGGGTGGACGATCCCATCACACTCGCAGGCCTGCACTTCCCCAATCGGGTCGGGCTAGCGGCGGGCTTGGATAAAAACGCGCGTTGCATTGATGGACTGTCCGCTCTAGGCTTTGGATTTGTCGAAGTGGGTACGGTCACGCCGCTGGCTCAGGCCGGCAACCCCAAGCCACGCATGTTCCGCTTACCGCAAGCGCAGGCTTTGATCAACCGGTTGGGCTTCAACAACGATGGATTGGATGCATTTGTCACCCATGTGCAACGCGCCTCGTTTCGTCGTCATACCAAGGACCAGCCCATGCTGCTGGGCTTGAACATCGGAAAAAATGCCAGTACCCCCATCGAACGTGCCAGCGACGACTACCTGCTGGGTTTGAACGGCGTCTATGCCCACGCCGATTACGTCACGGTCAATATCTCCAGCCCCAACACCCAAAATCTTCGCGCCCTGCAAAGCGATACAGCTTTGGATGGTCTGCTACTGGCACTGTCACAACGCAGAGAAGTTTTAACCCAACAACACGGCAAGCGGGTTCCCATTTTTATCAAAATTGCCCCTGATTTAGAGCCACAACAAGTCCAAACGATTGCCCAAGCTTTGCTACGCCATGGGATGGATGGTGTGGTCGCAACCAACACCACCTTGAGCCGCGAAGCAGTCTCGGCCCTGCCCCACGGCTTGGAAACTGGTGGTTTGTCGGGAAGTCCAGTGCTGGCCATGAGCAACCGTGTCATTAGCCAATTGCGCTTAGAACTGGGCCAGGGCTTCCCCATCATCGGCGTTGGTGGCATCCTGAGCGCCGCTGATGCAGTGAGCAAGATCAAGGCCGGGGCCGATGTGGTGCAGATCTACACCGGCCTGATCTACCAGGGCCCGGAGTTGGTCAAGCAAGCCGCACTCGCCATCAAAAATAGCTGAGCCCGCGGCAAGGAATGAAACCGCAATCCGTATTTTAGAATGCTCTAGCGGGTTTTCACCGGTTCCAGACTGCTACTGCGAAGGCACAATCGAGCATCCTAATTTTTTGGAGTTTTGTCGATGAACAAGATAGAGTGGACCGGCGGCAACCCGCATTGGATTCGCCGCGCTACGCACAGCGGTGACATCCAACTTTTCATGTGGGAAAAACCAGCCTCGCCGGCTGTTGCTTTCAAGGGAACCGTCTTTTTCGTCCATGGCTCGTCCATGGCTTCGCAACCGACTTTTGATCTCCATGTTGCGGGTCGCAGCGATTCCTCGGTCATGGACTGGTTTACCCAGCGCGGTTTCAATTGTTGGACCATGGACAATGAGGGTTATGGTCGCTCCGACAAGCAGCGTGACATCAATTTTGACATCAGCAACGGCGCCGATGATTTGGCCGCAGGCAGCGCCTACATCATGGAGAAAACCGGTTCTTCAAAGTTACTGGTCTATGGTATTTCTTCAGGTGCTTTGAAAGCCGCTTTGTTCGCACAACGTCAGCCCGAGCGCGTTGCCCGTCTGGCGCTCGATGCCTTTGTCTGGACCGGCGAAGCCAGCCCCACGCTGGCCGAACGCAAAAAAAAATTACCCGAATTTCTGGCCAAGAACCGTCGCCCAATCGACCGTGCGTTTGTCCACAGCATCTTCAATCGTGACCACCCTGATACCACCGACGAAGCGACTAAAGATGCTTTTGCCGACGCCATCCTCACGTTAGACGACACCATACCCACCGGCACCTATGTCGATATGTGCTCCAAGCTACCGCTGATTGATCCTGAAAAAGTGGTAGCAGCCACCTTGATCATGCGCGGCGAATTCGATGGCATTGCCAGCCTGGATGACTTGCTCAACTTCTACCGATTGCTGCCCAATCCGAACAAACAATTCAATGTCATGGCCGGCATTTCTCACGCCAGTTTTCAGCAGAAAAACTACTTGATGGCGTACCAAATACTGCACGATTTCTTCTCCATGCCAGAACCGATTTACCGAGGCTAAATCCATGAAAAAACTGATCCAGTTACTTTGTGCAGCAACAGCGTTGACGCTAACGGCAAGCCCGGTGTGGGCCCAAGCCTACCCTAGCAAGCCCGTCAAAATCATCGTTCCATTTGGACCCGGAGGCTTCACCGATGTAGTGGCCCGTATCCTTGGACAAAAGCTCACTGTCGCTCTGGGTCAGTCCTTCATCATTGAAAATAAACCGGGAGCCGGCTCAATGATCGGTACCGAGTATGTCGCCAAGGCAGCACCCGATGGCCACACCCTGGTCATCGTGTCCTCCACCCATGTGATCAGTCCGGGGATTTACAAACACGTTCCCTACGATCCAATCAAGAGCTTTGCGGCTGTCACCAAGTTGGTTGATTCTCCCTATGTGCTGCTGGTTAACCCCAAAGTTCCAGCGCGCAATGTTCAGGAGTTCATTGCCTTGGCCAAGTCAAAACCCAACAGTTTGCATTACGCTTCTTCGGGCAATGGCAGTGCGCAACACCTGATCGGCGGTTTATTTGTCTCGATGACGGGAGCGCCGCTGGTTCATGTGCCCTACCGTGGCAGCAATCTGGCAGCAACCGATTTAGTGGCCGGGGTAGTGGAGTCCAGCTTCGCAGGGGTACCCAATGCCTTGGTCCATGTCCCGACGGGCAAGCTACGCGCCTTGGCCGTCAGCAGCTCCAAACGTATTGCCCAATTGCCCGATGTTCCGACCTTGCAGGAAGCCGGGGTGGCGGGCTACGACGCATCGGTTTGGCTGGCCTTATTGGCGCCGGCCGGAACACCCAAAGAGGTTATTCAACGCCTGAACAGCGAAATTGCCAAAATCATGGCCTCCCCTGAATCGAAAAAAGCCATGTTTGACGCTGGGGTTGAAGTCAGCTTATCAAGCCCCGAAGCCATGAATCAATTCATGGCACAGGAACTCGACAAATGGGCCAAGGTGGTCAAAGAGATCGGTATCAAGCTGGAGTGAGTAACTCAGCAACGCGCTCGGCAATAGCCAGTGAACTGGTCAGACCAGGCGACTCAATGCCAAACAAATTGACCAAGCCTTGGACGCTGTGCTGCTCCGGTCCTTGAATCATGAAATCCTTGCTCGCCTCGTGCGGTCCAGCTATTTTGGGCCGCATGCCGGCATAACCGGCAATCAACGAACCCTCTGGCAGACCAGGCCAGTACTTGCGGACTTCGGCATAAAAAGCGTCACCCCGCGCGGGATCAACGACCAAATCATCGGCTGAATCCACCCACTCGACATCGGGACCAAATTTCGCTTGGCCACCCAAATCAATCGTCAAATGCACGCCCAACCCCGCAGCTTGGGGTACGGGATAGATCAGGCGTGAAAAAGGTGAGCGGCCTGACAAAGTGAAGTAATTTCCTTTGCAAAAATAAGCTGGCGGTATGTGTTGCGGTGCCAAGCCTTCAAACCGGAGCGCCAACTCAGGGGCGAACAGTCCAGCGGCATTGACCACACTGTTGGCAACCAATTCCGTTCCGTCCTGGGCATGTAGCTCAATACCAGCCCCGACCACCTGGGCTCGCACCAAGGGCGTGTTGAAAACCACCATGCCTCCCGCGTTTTCCAGGTCCCCCTGGTAGGCCAGCATCAGGGCGTGACTATCTATGATGCCGGTGCTGGGGGAAAACACGGCGGCAACGCATTGCAATTGTGGCTCCATGGCTAACGCCTGTTCGCGGGTCAGCAGCACCAGGTCATGCACGCCATTGGAAGCAGCTTTAAGGATGACACTGTGCAACTGTTCGCGCTGGTCCTCGGAAGTTGCAACCAGCAGCTTGCCGCATCGCTGGTGACCCACCCCGCGCACGGCACAGTAGTCGTACAGCATGGCGCGGCCCTTGACACAGAGCTCAGCCTTGAGCGATCCGGCAGGGTAATAAATGCCGGCATGAATCACCTCGCTGTTGCGTGAACTGGTCTGGGTCCCAATGGCATCGGCAGCCTCCAGCACCATCACCTCGCGCCCAGCCAGTGCCAAAGCCCGGGCCACAGCCAGGCCCACCACACCGGCACCGATTACCACGCAGTCAATACGCTCCATGAATTAAAAACCAAACAGATTTTTCGGGTTATCAACCAGGATTTTGTGGCGCACTGCTGGATCGGGGGTCCAGTCGGCCAGCAGATTGAACAACTGGGCCGAGCCCACTTGGTCGGCAAACGACAGGTGGGGGTAGTCGCTACCCCAGATCAGACGGTCCGGTGCGGCGGCGATCAAGGCCTGTGCCATGGCAGCCGCATCTTGATAGTGGGGGGCAGTTGCCATCCGATAAGTTCCGGTGAATTTCACCCAACAGTGGCCATTGCCATGACGCAGCAAATCGAGCAAGGCTTTAAAACCAACTTGCTCGGGGCCTTGTTGGGCCAAGAACATGCCCATGTGGGCCAGGCTGTAATTGACTTTGAGTTTGGCAAAAGTAGGCAACATTTCTTGTGTCAACCAACCCGGCAGCAAGAAATCCAAATGCCAACCCAACTCGGCGCATCGGCCATCAAGCTTTAGGATGCGTGGCAACATCGACTGCCCCAAATCGGCGGCAAAGGCTTGGACCGGTGAGACATTGATGCGAATGCCACGAACGCCCAGTCCATGGAGTAGCTCTAACTCTGCGTCAGAAACATCTTCATGCACATCAACAATGCCGCGGCAACGTTCAGTTCCAACCTGCGCCATAGCATCAAGCATGCATCGGTTGTCCCTACCGTAGGCGGAAGGCTGGACAAAAACAAAACGCTCAAAACCCATAAGCTTTGCCAATTCCAGGTAGTCGCTCAGCGGCGCCAGCGGCGGTTTGTAACGCAAGTTGGCCTCGTAGGCGTACTGCTCGGCGGGTCCAAAAACATGAAAATGGGCATCACAGGCCAGCGCCGGCGCCCGCAAGCGCAGTTGAACTTCAGAATCGAGTGACAAAAAAAATCTCCTTAGATTTAGAACAAACCGAGCCGGCGCTGAATCTGCCAGGCGGTGGCTTGTATCGATGAAAGTACCGGACGTTCAAACTCGGCACTCAATTCAGCAACGATGTCGTAGGTAGGCAATTGAGAACAGGCTATGAACAACGCTTCACAAGCAGGTTTGAAGGTGCTGCGCGCCAGCTTGGCTACAGCGCCCGACTTGATTTGCCCGAGTTCCTCCACATTGGCCGCACGCAGGCTATCAAAGGCCAGGACCTCAATACCACTGGCTGCCAGAAAAGCTTTCAGCTGCTGATTCACCACATCCTGATACGGCGTCACCAAAGCGATTTTTCTGGCCTGGGTGTTTTGCAAGGCCAGCACCATAGACTGCGCCGTGGTCACCACTGGCTTGCCGATTAAGGCTGAGAGCTGATGCGCGAGCTGCGCATCGGCCGCTGGGCCGGAGAGAAAACTCGCTGCGGTACAGCCATAGGCCAATAAGTCGATATCGCTCCCGACGAGGCTGGCAGCCAGCTTAATGGCTTGGTCCATGTAGGCTGGAATAGTGTCTTGCGTCAGCAAGCCTTGTCCGCGTGGAATGCGCAAGGTGGTGCAGCGCGTACCAGGGGGAAGCCAAGCCGAAAGTTCTTGCTCCATGGTGCTGTTGTTGATCGGCACCATGAGTGCGACATGAAGTTGTTTGCTCATCAATTGATCTGCTTTGTCGTGAATTTTCATCCGTCCCAAGGGGCTTGCCGGATTATTGTTGAAATCTGCCTTAGTATTTGCGAAAAATAGAATTTCTAAAACTTTGCGGGTCAAACCACTCGCAACTGCGATGTGCTCTGACCCCAACTGATTAGGAAGAAAAAATGACAGGCTGGCGTGCCCGCATCGGGTTTCTGATTCCTCCGGGTAATCCCACCACTGAACCCGAGATGATTAGTCTTACGCCTTCTGGCGTTTCAGTCCATTTCACACGGATGGTGGCGCATGGCGTGACAGGCAGCCTTCTGGGTCAGGAGGAGCGCAACCTGACTCAAATTGCGCACCTCGATGACAACATCGCTTTGCTGGCCATGGTCAAGCCCCAGGTCATCGTGCTGGCCCATACCGCCACCAGTTACACCCTGGGTCAGGTCGCTGAACAAGCACTGGTGCAACGCATCGAAGCCACGACCGGGATCCGTTTCATCACCGCTTTTGGCAGCGTGATTGCTGCACTCAAGCACCTGGGCATAACGCGCCTTGCTTTCGGCACGCCTTACAACGAAGACGCCACCCTCAAATGCAAAAATAATCTACAAGTCCACGGACTTGAAATTGCCAGTTTTGGTCGACTGGAGAATGTGCAAAATATTTATGACGAAACTGCCGAACGCGCTTACCAATTGGCACGTCGAGTCGATAGTCCGCAGGCCCAAGCGATCTTTCTCAGTGGCGTCGGCATGCCAACCCTAGCGACTCTAGGTCAGCTCGAGCGCGACTTGGGAAAACCTGTGTTGTCGAGTGCCTCAGCCATGATGTGGAATGCACTGAGAATCGCCCAAGTCAATGAGCCCATTAGCGGTTACGGTCGCTTGCTCGAATCAAACCGAATCTGATCCAACCCCAGCCCTGAAGGACAACACAATGCGCTTTTTGAACTCTTTGGTGAGCCTGATGGCCCTCGTTTCGGTAACGGCCCTGGCTCAAACCAAGACCTTTCCAGATCGCCCCCTGCGGTTTGTTGTTCCATTCACCGCCGGCGGTAATGCCGATGTGGTGGCCCGAACCGTGGCCTTGGGACTGAGCGAGCAATTGAAGCAAACGGTGGTGGTGGACAACAAGCCTGGTGCTAACGCCATGATTGGCGCCGAATGGGTGGCCAGGGCGCCAGCCGATGGTTACACTTTTTTGCTCGCAACCGCAGAGACACTCGTCATCAACCCCCATATTTACAAAAAAATAAGTTATGACCCTTTGAAAGATTTCTCTCCCATTGGCGTGATCGGCCATTTCCCTTTCGCCTTGGTCGTCAACCCCAAACTTCCGGTTCGCAACCTGAGCGACTTCATTGATCACGCCAAGAAAAACCCTGACAAACTGAGTTTTTCTTCATGGGGTGTTGGCAGCACTTCACAAATCGCTTTTGAACAGCTGATGCAAACAACCGGGACCAAGCTGTTGCACGTGCCATTTCAAGGGGCAGCACCGGCGATCACGGCTGTCGCTGGCGGTCAGGTTGACGCTTTCATCGTTCCGTTAACAGTGGCCGTGCCGCAAGCGCAAAGCGGTCGGGTCAAGCTCTTGGGCGTCAGCTCAGCCCAACGTTTGGCCAGTGCCCCGGACATCCCCACCCTGACCGAACAAGGCTATCCGATTGTGATTGGCGGTTGGCATATGGTCGCTGTTCCCAAAAACACGCCCAAGGACGCCGTCGAGCGACTCAACCTAGAACTCAACGCCACACTGGCGCGTAAAGAGACTCGCGACAGCCTGATCAAGCTGGGCATCGACCCGGCCCACTACACGCCAGTCGAAGCCGAAAAAATGCTGCAATCCGAATATCTACGCTGGGGAAAAATTGCAAAAACTGCAGCGATCAGTGTTGATTGAACCTGAGTCGCGGAGCATGGACCAGCGAATTCCGGTTTACCTGCTTACGGGTTATCTGGGTAGTGGAAAAACCAGCTTACTCAAAGCCTGGTTAACACAGATCGAACTGGCCAACTCTGCCTTGGTCATCAACGAACTCGGCGAAGTGGGTTTGGACAACCAGTTGCTGAGTTCGGCCAGTGAATCAAACACCTTGATTGCCAATGCCTGTGTCTGTTGCACCGGCTTACCCGGCTTGGCAGAAACGTTGGAGGGCTTGTTCTGGGACCGCTTGGAAAGAAGAATAAATAAATTTCAAAACCTGATCATTGAAACCACCGGCTTGGCCGAACCTGCTCCCGTGATCGAAGCCATCCAAAGCAGCGAACTGCTGCGTGAACGTTACCGCTTAGCGGGCGTCATCACCTGCCTGAGCGCAACCACGGCCGATGAGGTACTCGCGCAACACCCAGAAGCCCGGGCGCAATTATTGGGTGCTGACGTCGTGGTGTTGACCAAGTCCGATCTGCTCGACCAGACCTCACAGCAACAGCTGGAGCAGCAACTCCACTACCGTCTCGCAGATACCAAGACCCAACTGCTGGTTTCGGCCCGCTCAAGCTTGAGCGCCGCTGAGTTGCTCAATGGCATGGCAGCCCGCGTCGAATCCAAGCCTGTGCGCACTGGTACTAGCAATACCCATAGCGCCGCACATGGACATTCAGCCAAAGCCCTCTGGTGGCCACTGCCCGATGTCATTCAGGCAGTGTCCTTGCTGGAACAGATTGAATCACTACGACTCGGCCTAGGCCCAGGCTTTTTGCGTCTGAAGGGACGCGTACTGACCGACCAAGGGCCCTGGTTGGTGCAAATGGCCCCGTTCGAACTACAAGCCCAGATCGAAAAAGATGACTTGGGCAGTGAAGATGCCCGTGGTTTAACCCTGATTGTGGGCCAGCCCCTGACTGTTGCTCAGACCGATCTACTGCAATCGGTGCTGCAGCAAGCCTGAAATCGCCTTACCTGGCTTTATCTTGCGGTCTTCTCAGCGCCTGGGATCAATCGTCATGTGAACCGCGTTTTCAGCGCCCTGGCCCACTAGAGTTCTCAATGCATATTCGGTTTGATCGAGTCCAAACATATGGGTGCTCATCTCTTTGACATGGTGGCGATTGCCTGCGATCAACTGCAAAGCCAGTTCTACTGATTCAAAACTGTGTCCCCGCATGCCTTTGACGGTCAGAAAATTAGCAATCATCCTGTCGCTGTCGAACTCAGGAACTTTGGCGCGCTTTAGACCACCCAAAATAACCCGCCCCCGTTTGCGCGCAAGTTGTATGGCGCTGACCACTGAACCAGGCCCACCCGAGGCGCAGTCGATGACCAGATCGGCCATCAATCCACCTGTCAGGTCGGCCACCGTTTCAAGCAAGTCCTGCTCACCAATGGCGATGGTGTGGTGGGCTCCGAGCCGCTTGGCCATTTCTAGACGGCGTTGATCGGTCGGATTGGCCAATCCTGTGACTATGATTTTTTCAGCGCCTGCCTCCTTGGCCGCGACCACGCACGACAAGCCTTGCTGTCCCGGCCCCTGAATCAGAACAGTTTGACCCGGACCGGCCCCACCTTGCAGATAGGTCCATTCAATACCATTGGACATGGGCAAGGCCAAAGCGGCATAGCGCGGCTCAAGCCCAGGTGGAACCTTATGAAACACCGTGTTGAGATGCAACTCCTGGTATTGACTGAAACCACCCCACAGGCCAGAACCTTGGTTCAGACCGGTGGCGCCATAACGGTAGCCCCCCAGTCGCCAATCGGTAGCATTGCATAAACGGAAATCTCCGCTTCGACAAAAGTGACAGTGACCACAAGGCAGGTACTCTTCCAAAGCCACCAAGTCACCTTCTTTGACACCCCATTTCAGGCCAGCGATAGCGCCGACTGCCTCAACATAGCCCACAGTTTCGTGACCCAAAATGACCGGGCCACGCGCTTTTGGCAAGTCCTGAAAAAACATCCAGTCGCTACCACAAACACCGGTAACAGCTACTTTGAGCAAGCCCGTCACTGGCGAAGCTTGCGGCAGCTCGAACTCACGAATTTCAATCACACTGCCAGGCAAGGCCACCGCGGCTTTGAATGTTTTTTCCATGTTGGTCAATCGCTTGGTGGTGCTTTAAAACGAAGGTGGGATGACTTGCTTACACCGATGCATGGGGTTTTCCGGGCGCGGAACGGAAAGCCTCTTTGGCCGCTTCTTTGTAGGCCTGGTCACGCTTGAGCAATATCGCGACCGATCTAATTTTCTGGTGTTCCGGATCGAGTCCGGGCAAGCGAAATTCCGGATCAGCTGCCAGCGCTCTGGCAGCTTTCATCAAACGTTGCCGCGCCATGATGATGCCATTGTCGGTAGAGACCAGATTTTCCTTGGTGCGATCTTGAATCGCTCCCATGCTCTCCTGCAATGAAGCATCTTGCATGCCAATACCTTCGATGCCGCTGTATAGCGTCCTGTCTCGTTGGGCCTGTCGGTCCATCAGGTAATCATTTTCCTTACGCTGTAAAGCCCGGTAGTCTTTATCGACTTTCACATGAATGCCCGCACCATCAACCATGGCCTGACGCTCGGCAACGCTCAAGCTGCGGGTCGGATGGTAGTCAAAGCTCCAGGTCCAGCAGTTGTGGTCATTGATGGGAACCCAAAAATGCCCGTGTACCGGATGATCGCCACGAGGCGGCACCATGCTAAAACATGGCATGATCCAAGGCGTGATACGCCAGTAGTACTGATCATCTTCGGCATTGCGACGAGCCCCCACCAGCAAACCCCCTTCTGCCTCAACCACTTCAAAGACCGGACTCAGATCGTTGAGGTTGTACTTGTTGCCCTTGGCGCCTTTGAACAGCGGATCGCGACTCAAACTGGCACTGTGTAAAAAAGAAACATGACTCGAATCGATGCCACCTTCGAGTGCTTGCAACCAGTTCGACTCTTGCAAGCGTTTGGACATATAGGATTGCGCCATCGGAACGGTCGCGAACTCATATTCTGGTAAGGGAGGACGCCTGTTTTCTGGCCCCATGTAAACCCAGATGACACCACCGCGCTCCATCAAGGGGTAAGACTTTAGCTTGATCCGCTTGCAATAGCCACTGTCGGGTTCTGACGGCACTTCCGTACATTCCCCTTTGACGTTGTACTTCCAGCCGTGGTAGGGGCAACGCAAGCCCCCTTCCTCATTGCGGCCAAACCAGAGTGATACACCCCGATGCGCACAAAATTCATCGATCAATCCGAGCTGCCCAGCGCTATCTCGAAACGCTAGCAATTTCTCTGACAACAACTCCAAGCGCACGGGATCACAATCAGGCGTTGGCAACTGTTCTGACAACAAGGCCGGCAACCAATAACGGCGAAACAAATCGCCCATAGGCGTTCCGGGCCCCGTTTGTGTCAGCAAATCGTTTTGTTCTTTTTTAAGCATCGTTCTAACTCGTCCTCAACTCTTGATTCATCGAAATGCGCACCACGATATTCCATATAAAGGAACAACGTTCCTTGATTTGAAACAACGCTAACATCTCATTATCGCAACCCTTATTTGTCAATTGGAATTTCTCATGTCAGCCCCCTGTCGCCACCTTGCCCTTTGCAAATCTTCTGCAGTTGCCAATGGGACGGCCATCAAGGTAAAAAAAGACGGCTTGACGCTGGCTGTCTTTAACCTCGATGGCGAATTTTTTGTAACGGATGATACTTGCACCCATGGGCCGGGCTCACTCTCAGAAGGGATGATTATGGACGACATGGTGGAGTGTGATTTTCATAATGGGGGGTTTAACATCAAAACCGGCGAACCGGTCCTGGCGCCCTGTACCATTGCACTCAAGACCTACAAAGCCAACTTGGTGGCTGACGAAATCAGTATCGAAATCTAGTCGGCAGGAAAAGGATTTCTGACCTGCCGAGCAATGCCCGTTTCAATTATCCGTTTTGACCGTCTTGATCAAGGGCGCCCATTGCTTTAGCTCATCCAGTACAAACTGATTGAACCTCGGGACATCCCAATCAAAAGTTTCCATGGAGTTTTTCGCCAGCATGTCGCGAGCTTGCGCTGATTGCATGATTTTGCGGACTTCCCGGTTTATCCGCTCCACCAGGACCGGATTCATCCCTGCGGGTCCAGACAGGGAAAACCAAGTCAAAGCAACCAGTTTGGGATAACCCAATTCAGCGAACGTGGGGACATGGGGAAAGTCAGCCATACGTTTGGAGGAGGTCACGGCCAGTGCTCTGAGTTTTCCCGAATGGATATGCGGTCCAGCGGTGCTCAAGGTCGTGAACGATGCGGGGATATGCCCAGCGAGCAAATCAGCCACCGCCGGCGCAGCCCCTTTGTAGGCAATGTGTTCCATGGGCGTTTTACTCATCACTTCAAACGCCTCTCCGATCAAGTAACCGTGGGTACCTTTTCCCGGAGAGCCCCAGCTAAATGATTTGGGACTGCGCTGAGCCAGGGCAATGAAACTTTTTAAGTCGCTAGCAGGCACATTGGCGTTGATGGCAAAAACGATGGGTGGCCCCCCCAACATGGCGATATGGGTGAAATCCTTGATCGGGTCGTAATTCTTGGGGTTTTCAGTGGGGGCAATCACATGCGATGCCACTCCAGAAACGAGCAGGTTATAACCGTCCGGTGCGGTTTTCGCCACGAGTTGCGAACCCAACATTCCGCCGGCCCCACCCCGATTTTCAACCACAAAAGATTGTTTGAAGACCTCGGTCAAGCCCGCCGACACGATACGACCGAGGGCGTCTGAACTACCTCCTGCTGCATAAGGCACCACCACCTTCACGGCATGTTGCGGCCAGGAACTCTCTTGAGCCTGTAGCGAAAAAGGATTGAACAACACCGAAACAACGACCACCCAAAAACAATTCAACTGCTTCACCGGCACGACTATTTCCTTTAACTTTTGATGTAATTTCGAGGGCCAACACCATTAAGGTGACAACAAAGGGATCGTCCTAAAGTCAGGCCCCTTAGGGATCGACATCAAGTAACTGTGAATTTCAGCCAAATCTTCTTTGGACAAGATTTTCTCACTGTAGCGCGGCATGGCGCCATTCGTATGGCGGATAAAAACTGCCATGAATTCGAGGGGCTTGGGGTCTGGTGCCAGTTTCGGGCCAGCAATACCGCCTTGACCCACGAAACCGTGGCAGCCCCAGCAGCCATTTTTCACATAGGCTTCTTTGCCTTTATCCGGCGAGGCAGCGATGGATCCCCCGGTTACAAGCAACAAGGCCACGGCCGCAACGAACTGCGCGAGCAATTGAAGAAATTTCATGATCAGTCCCTTGGATTAACGCGGTTGTGTCCACACATTGAGCAAGGCCGGTTGCCCGGATTTCACCACAGCAACCGCTTCTTTTAAGGCCTTCCCTAGCGCTGCGGGATCCTTGATCGGCCCCTTCGCCCACCACCCCATGGACTCAGCCAATTTGTGGTACTCGATGTCAGGGCGCTCGATGCTGGTTCCAACCGGCCCCATATCACCATCAAGGTTCACGGGTCGGTTGCGGAAGTTGGCCAATCGCTGCAAGTGCATGACTTCTTGGTGGTAGCCCCGGTTGTTGTGCATCACAGCCAGCAAGGGAATTTTGTGCTTGGCGGCGGTCCACAGAACACCTGGCGCAAACATCAAATCGCCATCGGACTGAATGCTCACTGAAAAGCGGCCAAGGTCGCGGTTGGCCAACGCAGCACCAATCGACGCAGGCGCACCGTAACCAACGCCATAGCCACCCGAGCGGCCCAGCCAATGGTGGTGCTTGGTCATAGGCCATAGGCGGCGCGGCCAATTGCTGACATTGCCTTCGGACGCCACCAGGGACCAATCCATATCTTTGACCGCGTCGTAAGTCTCCATGACCAAGCGAGCCGTACTGATGGGACTGGCATTCCAGCCCAGGGCGGCTGCGGTTCGGGTTCGGACTCGAGCTTCTTCAAAAGCTTTTTTAGCCGGTGCCGCACGTTGCGCGATAGCTGTTTTGCGTTCAGGGGTAAGCGCGGCTTTCACCGCTTCAATCAACGAGGGCAACGTAGCTTGTGCATCAGCTGCCATCTGGATATCGACGACCTGAAAGCGCTGGAAATCCTGGTAGTTGGCTTTGGTATTGAGATCGACCGAGTTAATGCTGATGAGCTTGGTCTGGGGTTTGATCCGGCTGGTTTGGATTCCATGACCACCGTTTTCGTTATTGTCGGTAAAGGCATTGACGGTGGCCCAAAAATCAGACAACTCAAGGCCGATGATCACATCAGCATCGCTCACCGCACCTAGGGCACTGGTCAAATAATGGGTTGTAGGAAAATTCATGCGCCCACCCTGATCAATGACCTTGGCTTGCAACAACTCGGCCAGCTCGACCAACAAGGGAATACCTTCGGGCGTACGCGCAGCACGATCCACAGCAATCACCGGGTTTTTAGCTTGAACCAGCAACTTGGCTGCTTCCTTGACCGCACCGCTGTCGCCCTGCGGCGGGGAAGTGGGAACATAGCGCGGGATATAGGGCATTTTTCCTGCATGCGCATGCATCGGAGCCATTTGCAAGGCCGCATCGAGCGAGATGGCAACCGGACCATAGGGTGGCGTCATGGCGATCTTGTAAGCACGCACAAACGATTGAGAAAAGTGTTGCAATGAAACGGGTGTGTCGTCCCACTTGGTGTAATCGCGCACCATAGCATTAATGTCCTGCGCGGCATGGAATGTAGGAACGCCAGGCGGGCGATACGCCGCATCCAAGTCGTTACCCCCGACGACCATCACCGGGACCCGGTCACACCAAGCGTTGTAAATGGCCATCGAAGCGTGTTGCAGCCCCACCGTTCCGTGGCACAGCGTCAACAGCGGTTTGCCGCAGGCCTTGAAGTAACCGTGTGCCATCGCAACCGCCGACTCTTCGTGCATGCAAGTCAAAAACTCCGGCATTTTGTTCTGTCCGTAGTCGATCACCGACTCATGCAGGGCCCGAAAACTCGAAGCACAGTTGGATGGCAGATATTTGATGTTGAGCGACTTAATGACATCGACCATGAAGTCCGAGCCCGGAATACCTTCGGCCTGACCCAAGTCGGGCGGCGCCGAGGTTTCCGCTGCAATGCCTTTGCCCGATGGCGGCAAGGCCGAGGGTTTGCTTGCGGGCTGCTTGGGGGCACCGACTTCGGCTGCATCAGCCTGTGACGCAGCCAAAACCGTTGCCGCTGAACTGGCGACCACGCCACCCAAAAAATTGCGTCGATCCAGTTTTGAATTTTTCATCGCCATGGTGTCTCCTCATTTTTAAACATAACCCAAGCTCAGACCTTGTGAGATATTGCCTCTCATCACACACCGGCTCGACACTTGGTAGCATGCGTTTTTATTCTGCAACTTCATCATGCCACAACCTGATCGTTTTCTGCTCGCTGGCGTCATGGGCTGGCCCGTGATGCATTCGCGCTCACCCCTGATTCATAACCACTGGTTCGAACAACACCAGTTGGCAGGACGTTATCTGCCTTTGGCCATCCCACCTGCAGGACTCCAGCCAGCCCTGCGGTCACTTCAAGCCCTGGGATTTTCAGGCTGCAATCTCACCATTCCGCACAAACAAGAGGCCCTCAAAATCGTTGATGAGATCGATCCCGTGGCCCAGCTCATTGGCGCCATCAGCTGCGTCAGCGTGCGCCCTGATGGCGCTTTGATAGGAATTAACAACGATGCCTATGGTTTCATTCGCAACCTCAAACAAGAACAGCCCGACTGGCGAGCCGACGCTGGACCTATCGTCGTGGTGGGCGCTGGTGGCGGGTCCCGCGCCATTTGTTATGGGCTGATGAAAGAAGGAGCCAAAGAGATTCGACTGGTGAACCGAACCCTGGAGCGGTCCCAAAATCTCGCCATCGAGTTGGGCAAACCGATTACTGCTCACCCCTGGTCAGTGCGCAATGAGCTGATGCAAGGCGCTGCACTGGTCGTCAACACCACCAGCCAGGGTATGGTCGGCCAACCCGCGCTGGACATTGAACTCGACCAATTACCCAGACAAGCTCTGGTCGCCGATATTGTTTACATCCCGTTAGAGACCCCCTTGCTCGCCGCTGCGCGACTACGCGGCAACCGAACGCTCAACGGCCTGGGCATGCTTTTGCATCAAGGTCCACTGGCCTGGAAAGCCTGGTTTGGAATTGAACCGGCTGTCACTGCGGAGTTACGCGCGCTGCTTGAGAAGTCAATAGAGTCGTGATTAGTGTTGTGCGAGCTTGGCGCTGAAATGGTCCCAGGCGCGCTGGAATAGGGTCTCGTTCCAAAGTTTTTCACGACACATGGAGATTTCCGTCGCACTAAAAACGTAAGGCTTTCCAATTTGCATCGCCATGTACTGGCGATAAGCATTTTCTTCCATGTAATTTGCGAGAACGAAAGCTTCAACCAGGTTTTTACCCACGGTGACCGCGCCATGTGATTTCATCATCGCTGCTGGCCCTTGGGCCAATGTTTGCGCCAATCGGTCCGCCATGACGGGGTTGTTGATCGAATTGGGTGAATCCAGTACCGGCATCGGATAAATCAGAGAACCCTGTGCATAGACCGGCAAGTACTCTTGCCCCACCATGGTCAGAAAAGTTGACCACTTGGGATGGGCATGCACCACAGCCTTCACATCAGGGCGCGCACGATAAATCCCAGCATGCAAATGAAACTCCAAAGGCGGCTTGGCAGAGCCTGCCAGTACCTGCCCGGTCATATCGATCGTGCAAATGTCAGCGCTGGTCAACTTGCTGCGCTGACAAGACCCGCTATTGATCAACATCCGGCCCTCATCCAACCGGATACTGGCGTGGCCGTTGTAATCAATGATGTTGGAATGCTCGAGCATCCGAATGCAATCGACCAACTGCTGTTTCAACAATTCAATTTCAGTCATAAAAAACTCCGTTTCACTAAAAATCTACCAATTCACTTGGGCCCGAACTTGGGAGCGCCACAGTTCCCAGGCACGCACTCCTGCATTTTGGTTAACAGCATCAGCCAGCAAGCCCTCTTCCTCATCCAGCGCTGCTATGGGCCCGCCCTGGCCCAATGCGTTTGCCATGTGCTGGATGCGGGCGTTGACCTCGGTATAAACCGCACGAAAAACCGCCGTTTGCAAGGTCGGACCACACGCCACACTGCCATGGGCGCGCATCATGACAATATCCTTGCAACCCAGGCACTCGGCCAGTGCCTCGCCCTTGGGCTCGTCACTCACCAGCATATCGGTGGCGCCAAATTTCTTGCGAATGTCAAATACCGGAACGCCTGCCGCGAGGAAAGCCGCGTTATGGAACATCGCTTGCATCCCGACATCGACCAATCCGAATGGGACCACCGAGGGCGAATGACTGTGTACCACCGACATGATGTCGGGCCTGGCCTTGTAGATTTCGCCATGGATAAATCGCTCAAGAAAACTGGCTCGTCCATTCGCATCGCAGGGCGAACTGTCGAGGTCGTATTCGATGATGTCCTGCGGCATCACGCTGGCAGGTGCAATTGAACGTGACATCAAATAACGATCCGGAGCAAATGGATGGCGCATGGAGACATGACCAAAGCCGTCAACGACGCCCTGTGCTACCAGGATTCGGCTGGCTGCGGCCAGATCCTGGAGCAGTTCCTGCGGGACCGGCGTACTGGAATTAAGTGGGGCTGGGCTCGTGAGCATAATTTTTATCGAAAGATTCGGATTGGCATGGTTATGTCAGATGCGAGATGCGAGATGGTACGGGCTAATTCTTCTATCATCGGCAAGCTTCCTCACAACTATTTCATCATGACTATCGCCAAAAATTTGCTCCGCCTATTCACCGCTTGCACGCTTGGCTTGTATTTCAGTGCCGCACTGGGACAAGCCTGGCCCAACAAGCCGATCAAATTCATTGTCCCATTTTCCCCTGGCGGTGCCAATGATTTGATGGCGCGTGCTGCTGCTGAAGGCGCAGCCAAACACTTGGGGCAAACCATTGTGGTTGAAAACAAACCCGGTGCTGGTGGCAACCTGGGTTCGACCTTCGTCGCCAAAAGTGCGCCCGATGGCTACACTTTTTTGATCAGTGCAGCCGGCGTTATTTCCAACAGCATGATCAAGAAATCCAACCCCTACAAGGACAGCGATTTAACGCCGGTAGCGATGATTGGACTGGCACCTTCGGTGATCGTGGTCGCTGCCAATTCAAGCTACAAAAATCTGAAAGATTTCGTCGAAGCCTCCAAAACTGGCCAGGGTTTTCACTTTGCCACGGCCGGGACGGGAAGCACACCGCACTTCGTCGCCGAATTACTCAACACCCACTATGGCGCAAAACTGATTCCAGTACCTTATAAAAGTGGCTCTGAAGGCGCGACTGCCGTGATGGGTGGCCAGGTTGAGGCCACCTCTGAGGCCAGCATTGTGGCACTGCCTCACATCAAAACTGGCGGAAAATTCAGACCGTTGGCAACGACCTGGATCAAACGAATCTCGGTTTTCCCTGAGCTCAGCACCGCCAGTGAACAAGGGTTTAGCGAACTGCAAATTGCCCATTGGGCTGGTGTTCATGCACCGGCCGGGGTACCCAGTGAGATTCTGGACAAATTGGCCGAAGCGGTTGATGCGGCCATGAAGTCACCCGCCATCACGGATCGTCTCAAAGCCATGGGCATTGAACCCATGGGTGGAACGCGTCCATTTTTCAGCAACTTTGTGGACGCCGAGCGCACCCGCTTGGCGCTGATAGTCAAAGCCTCAGGCATGAAGGAGGACTGAATGACACTACCCCGTCCCGGCACGGTACTGCTCCAAAAAATTCAAGAGCGACGTGGCCTGTTAGTAGCGGGCGCGGCCAATGCAATGAGTGCCCGGCTGGTCCAGCAGCTGGGCTTTGAAGCGGTTTACCTCAGTGGCGCCGGCATCACCAACACGTTTTACGGACTGCCCGACTTGGGCTTCATTGGTTTGAGCGACTTGGCCCAGCACACGGCGGCCACCCGCGATGTGGTGGATTTGCCCATCATTGTCGACGCCGACACGGGCTTTGGTAACGCGATCAATGTGGGCCATACCGTGCGCACACTCGAGCGTGCTGGCGCTAATGCGATACAGCTGGAGGATCAGGTGAGCCCGAAGAAATGCGGGCATTTTTCAGGCCAAGCGGTGATCACCAAAGAGGAGATGTGCGGCAAGATCAAAGCTGCCGTCGATGCCCGAAACAGCAGCGATTTTCTGATCATTGCTCGAACTGATGCACGCGCAGTCCATGGCCTGGACGATGCGCTAGAACGCGCAGCCCTTTTCGCCCAAAGCGGCGCCGACATCACTTTCGTCGAGGCCCCGGCTAGCATTGAAGAATTACGACGTATTCCGGTTGAACTGGCCTGCCCGCAAATCGTTAATGTCGTGATTGGCGGCAATACCCCGAGCTTGAGCCAAGCTGAATTTGCGACCATGGGTTTTGCCCTTGTTCTCTATGCCAACGCCGCTTTGCAAGGCGCAGTGCTCGGAATGACCCAGGCGCTACAGCATTTACAACGTCACGGCGAGTTGCGCGAGGATTCAGGCCTGGTCGCTACCTTCGAGCAGCGCCAGGCACTGGTGCAAAAAAACCGATTCGACGCGCTCGAACAACGCTACCGCTGATCCTCAAACAGTGGGGGAAAGATCAAAATTGCTCGGCAAATCTTGATCCGTCCCGCCAGTTTACGAACGAAGGTCGAGAACGATATTGCCGATGGTTTGGCCGGCCTCAACCACTTCATGGGCGGCAGCGATCTGGTCAAGCTTGAAGACTGGACCGATCGAATGCTGGAGTTGCTGGGACTGCAGCAACTCGCCTAAGCGACGCAGGCCGTAGGCGCGGTGCTCAGCACTGAGGTCGTACACCAGGAAAAAGCGCAAGTTAATCGAACCCGTCAGCAATGGCCGCCAACTCACAGCGATATCACCATTGACGTTGGAGCCATAACCGACCAAGGTGCCGTGCGAGGCCAATACCCCTTGCGTGATCAAACCGGCTGTGCTTGAAAAATCCATGTCGATGATGATGTCGGCCCCGCGACCTTGTGTCAGCTCCTTGACCCGTTGCGCAACAGGCTCGGTCTTGTAAAAAATGCAATGTGCAACACCGGCCTGACTGGCGTGCTCGGCCTTGGCCTTCGAGCCTACTGTGCCGATTACCCGCCCTCCCGCCAACACAACCAACTGGCTAACGTAATGCCCAACGGCCGATGAAGCCCCTGTCACCAACACCGTTTTACCTTTGAGATCACCTGCCAGGTGCACCGCCTCGATCGCCGTCAGGGCAGGAATTCCAAAACAGGCGGCAGCATTGAAATCCGTATTGGCGGGCAAGCTGACGGCCTGCTCTTGGGCCAGTACGATGGCCTGCGCCGCTGTTCCCCAGGGTCGTTGCCACTGTCCATTCCAAACCCAAACCCGCTCACCCATCCGGCTGGCGTCCACGCCCGCGCCCACCGCATCGATGACGCCGGCGCCATCGCTGTGCGGGATGATCAAGTCATCCGTGATCGGGCGACTCCGCCTGGATTTAACATCGGACGGGTTGACTCCCGAACTGACCAATTTGACCCGAACTTCGCCAGGCCCTGGCTCGGGCGTGGGCAATTCACCGACTTGTAATACCTCTTGTGCTTCGCCGTTTTTGGTGTACCAGGCTGCTTTCATGTTGTGTGTCCTAAAGGAATAAATAATTCGCTGGCGCGCGGCATGGGCAAGCCTCGAGCACGCGCCAGTTGTCCAATCGAGTCTAGCGTCTCATCGCTCAGCCCAAGCGGATGGTGATAAACCTCCATCCAAGTTTCCCGGCCCGCAGCCACCTCAGGACGCTGCATCAGCTCAGCGCGAAGTCCAGGCCAAGTCTGAACCAATTGCTGCTGGAAATCTCTCACCTTTGCAGCACAGCTTGCACATTGATCAATTTCGACTTTGTAATAAACATACAAGGTCCGATCGGGCTTGGTTGCGGCAGCAAGGCTCATATCGGATTTTGATTCTCGTTGCCTAGACCGGACCAGCGTGCAACCCAATCGGTTTCAATATCGAACAGGTCAAGACAACGACCCACCGTGTGATTGACCATATCGTCCAGCGTCTTGGGTTTGGCGTAGAAAGCCGGCATCGGCGGCATGATGATGGCGCCACTTTGCGCTGCTTGGCTCATGGCACTCAAGTGGCCAGCATGCAAGGGCGATTCACGCACCATCAAGACCAGTCGTCTTCTTTCCTTCAACACCACATCAGCGGCACGCGTCAACAAGTTGCTGGTTGTGCCCCAGGCGATTTCCGAAAGCGATCGAATCGAGCAAGGTGCAACCACCATGCCCAGCGTTTTGAACGAGCCCGATGAAATTGAAGCACCTATGTTTTTGACGTTATGCACCACATGCGCCAGTGCTTCGACGTCCTTGTAGCTCATTTCGGTTTCTGCTGACAAAGTGATACGGGCTGAATCGGTCATCACCAAATGCGTCTCTATCTCGCTGTTGTGCAAAGCTTGCAGCAGCCTGACCCCATAAATAATGCCCGAGGCGCCACTGATCCCAATAATCAGGCGCTTGGGAACTTGTGTGCTCGAAGCAGTCACCATGGTCAATCAACCCTTATTGCTGATCTGGCCGAAATTTACTTTCAGCCAATACATCGTTGCGTTGTTGTTTTTCACTGATTCTGCCGTTTTCCAAATAGCGCCCGGTCGCAGCGCGTTGCGCGGCCTGATCCCATTGGGGCAACCAGTCGCCCAGAGAATAGCCGAACCAGGGCGACTGAGGCCTGAGTTTAGGCAAGCCCAGCTCCTCCCAGATAGCTTTGGAGCGAACCATGTACTCCTGAGTTGGCAAAGCCAGCGGTGGCATATCGCCTTTCATGGTGGCGTCCATCAACAGGGTTGAGTCTTCTTCGCCATCGTTTTCCCGCTTGGGCCCATGACCCTGACCCCGGTGGTCGAGTGTGCGAACGTCAGCCACTGGATTCATGCGGTACGCCATGGCCCAAAACAGAGCGTCAGCGTTGTCAGGATCAATATCGTCATTGACTGCAAGACAGATTTTTCCACAATCACCCTTGAAGAAAGCCGCACCATACAAAGCCCGCCAAATCTCGGTTTTAGGCGTTCCTTTATCCACCGTGATCACGGTGACGCGCAACAATCCGGTCAATGGTTCGTGCAGTGAGACGCGCTTGACACCCCGAATACCAAGGTTTGATTTCAAATGCGCCAGAAACAAGGGCTCGTATGCCACCCGTTTGATCACGCTCGATTCGCTTGGCGCGACCTGGCTCAGATAGGAAGGAATAATGGGCTTGAAGCGGTGCGTGATGGCGGTAATTTTCATGGGTAAATTGAATTCCTCCAACGCCACATGACCGTGAGATTCACCAAACGGCGCTTCGGGCTCGAGAAACTCCAGGTCGATTTGACCTTCAATCACAATCTCGGCCTGTGCCGGCACCCGTAAATTCACGCTGTGGCCCAGCGTGACTTCAATCGGTGCCCCTGCCAGACCGCCTGCCACGTCAAACTCGTCAACACCAATCGGGAGTTTCTGCGGTCCCATGAACGCCACATACGGTGGGCAACCCAGAACGATGGCGCAGGGCATGGTTTTGTGACCGGCTTTTTTCCAAGCCTGGTAATGCAGGTAGCCGCCAGCGCCACCGACCCGGGTGGCCATGCGAACCACCAAACGATCGGGCGCTTTCAGCGCGCAACGGTAAGTACCCATGTTCTGGACACCGGTCGCAGGATCAACCGTGATCACGTTGGTTGCCGTCAGGGTTGGCGCACTGTCAAAACCAGGGGTTGAAATCGGAATCGGCAACATGTCCAAACCATTGCCTTCACCCAGCAAGGCGGCGCCTTCATGCACCACCTCTTGGCAGACAGCGTTTTGAACCAGCACTGGGGCAATGGGGTTTGCGATGGCATGCTCCCATTTACGCTGGATTTGTTCGACCGTCGAGCCCATGCCAACGCTGTAGATTTCGCGATTCGCCGCCAACGCGCCCACCACCACCGGGATCGTGTATTGGCGGCCCTGGGCATTGACGATGTTGGTAAACAAAAAAGCTTTGCGTTCGGCCTCAGCCATGCCCCCGACAAACTGCCAGCGCACCAAGGGGTGCAGTTCGGAGTCCTTGTCAATAGCACGGTCGATGATCTGCAGCAAGCCCCTGCGTTTGAGTTCTTCGAGATGCTCGGGCAGATCAGGATAAGCAGATTTGGCGTGGCTCATGGTGTTTCTTTGCGGTGGCGAAAATCGCCATGATGCCTGTTATAAAAAGGGGGGGTGTTTCATGCCGTGAGAAAAATTCAGGTGCCCAGCCCCGAAGCAGGATCCCAATGCATTGATTTCGACAAAAGCCCGATCGATTTTTCGGTGTCCAAGCCTTCTTTTTGTAACCAGTCGCAAAAACTCTCTAGGGCTGGATTGGCCACAGTCGCCAGGGGTGAAATGGCGTAATACTGTCGTTGTCGCGCTGCCAAGGTGCCGAACGGCGCACACAATCGGCCCGTAATGATGTCGTCAGCCACCAAAAAAAGCGGCACCAAAACCAGGCCCAGGCCTTCGATGGCCGCTTGTAAAGCGAAATACATTTGCTCAAAGCCGAGGGTGTGGTGCGGACGCAGGGACGCAACGCCGGCAGCCGAGAGCCAGTCGGACCAGGACAGAGGTTCGGTGTCATAACTGATCAGCGTGTGCCCCGTCAGCGAAGCGGGCGATTGCAGGGCCCCTTGTTCGAGCAAATCAGGATGGCAAATGGGAACGATGGTCTCACGCATGAAGGGCATCGAATGCAAGCCCAGCCAAGGCTGATCCGCGCCCCGAATGGCGATGTCGTAGCCACGCTCTTTGAAATTGACCGGGTCCGTCGAGGTGGTGAGCTTGACTTGGACGTCGGAACGCAGTCTTTGAAAAGCTGAAATCCGCGGAATCAACCAACGCATGGTGAAGGTAGGCGGCGCATTAATCCGCAGGGCGGTTGGCAGGGCTTGCTCTTGCAACTGCTGCGCCGCCACTGCGATTCGGTCCAAGGCCGGCGTCACCGTAGCCAAGAAAGTCCGTCCGGCATCGGTCAGCATGAGTTGGGACTGCGCCCGGCTGAACAGTGGCGTAGCCAGCCACGTCTCCAGGCTGGCGACTTGTTTACTAACCGCGCCATGTGTCACACACAATTCACTGGCCGCTTTGGTAAAACTGACATGACGGGCGGCCGCCTCGAATGCACGGATGGCATTAAGTGGTGGAAGTTTTCTCATGGATGAATTACGAGGTGACTAGTCCAATGATAACCAAGCGTGAGCTTTACTCATAGCACAAGACTTATATTGGTAGAACCGACAAGGTCGAACTCAACGACACTCGAACTTGTTCAGCAAGGACACTTTTTGCGAAATTTAAATTCAGTTCATCTCCACGCTCATCCAGGAGACCAGCGGTGAAAGCTGCACCCTTTCATTACGTTCGAGCCGAAAACACAGACCAGGCACTGGCTTTGCTGGCCGAACACGGGATTGAGGCCAAGCTGATCGCTGGCGGTCAAAGCTTGGTTCCCATGATGGCCATGCGACTGGCCCGCCCTGCGGTCTTGGTTGACATCAATCGAATCGCCGAACTTCAGACGATCAACTCAACCGATCAACAAGTACAAATCGGGGCCGGGGTGAGTCAGCGCCAGATCGAGCAGGACTGCGAACTCGGCACTACCCTTCCCTTGTTGCAGCAGGCTTTGCGTTGGGTCGGCCACATCCAAACCCGCAATCGCGGCACTGTGGGCGGAAGCTTGGCGCATGCCGACCCTTCAGCCGAAATTCCGCTGGCCGCCTTGGTGCTGGGCGCCACGCTGAACATCAAAAATCAGAACCAAGGCCAGCGCCGCGTACTGGCACAAGACTTTTTCCAGGGGCCGATGATGACCGCCATTGGTGAAACCGATTGTCTGTTATCGAGCGACTGGCCGGTCTGGGGTGGCGCTCATCTGGGGTCTTGTTTTGAAGAAACGGCCATTCGACACGGAGATTTCGCCATGGCATCGGCCGCCTGTCAGCTTCAGCTCGATCCAAGTGGACGCATCACGCGCGCAAATTTCGGCCTGGGAGGTGTCAGCGGAACGCCCCTGGTCTTTCCTCATCTCAGCACACCCCTGCTCGGCCAGCGCATGACGCCTGAACTGGCGCAAGCAACAGCCCAAGCCGCCGCCCGTGAATGTGACCCCGGCAGCGATATGCATGCCAGTGCGCCTTACCGGCGTCACTTGGCCGCTGTCTTGCTGCAAAGGGTATTGCAACAAGCTGCTCAACTAGCCGCGCAATGAACAGCCTCACATCCATCAAAGACAACATGAAACTCAACATCACCATTCAGGTCAACGGGGTCCAGCAAGCCCGTCAGGTAGAGCCGCGAACCACGTTGGTGGACTTCCTGCGCGACGAGCTCGGTTTGACCGGCACCCATGTCGGTTGCGAACACGGGGTCTGCGGCGCCTGCTCGGTGCTGCTCGATGGTCAGCCCGTTCGCTCCTGCTGCATGTTCGCCGTGCAAGCCGATGGCCTGCAAGTCACCACGGTTGAAGGACTGGCGCCACAACGCGGCACCTTGTCAAAGATCCAGGATGCCTTTTGTGAAAAACACGGTTTGCAGTGCGGCTACTGCACACCCGGCATGCTGATCGCCTGCCACGCTTTGGTGCAGGACCACCCGCATCCCACAACGGCCCAGATTCGCGAAGCCATCAGTGGCAATTTGTGCCGCTGCACGGGCTACCAGCAAATCGTCGATGCCGTACATTTCGCCACCTCGCCTGAGACCACTTCCCTTGCTTAAGACCCACTTTCGCTACGTTGGGAAACACCGGCGTGCCGTTGAGCACAAGCGCTTCGTCACCGGCCAAGGCCACTATGCTGCAGACATCAAGCTGCCCGGCATGTTGCACACCGCCTTGATCAGCAGTCCCTATGCCAGCGCCAAAATTGTGTCGATCGACGCCTCTGCCGCGCTGGCCATGCCCGGCGTGCATGCCGTGCTTACGGGTGATGAACTGTGCGCTGCAACTGAAGCCTTGCTGCCCGGCGTTGACGCGCCCCAAGTCACCCGCTTTCCTCTGGCCCGTGGTGTCACCCGCTACAGCGGCGAATGGGTCGTTGCCGTGGTGGCCGATAGCCGAGCCTTGGCCGAAGATGCAGCTGAACTGGTGCTGATCGATTACGAAGAACTGCCCTACACGCTAGAACCCGAAGCTGCCATGCAAGCCAGTGCGCCACTGGTCCACCCGGCTCATGGCTCCAATGTCATTTTCCAAAGAAAGTTTGTTTGGGGCCCGGTTGATGAGGACTTCGCGCACTGCGAGCATCAGCTCAGCTACCGGGTTCGCTGGTCGCGCAACGCAACCGTGCCGATTGAAACTTTTGCTGTTGTCTGCCAATGGAACGACGCCAGCGAAATTCTCGACGTCTGGGCTTCGATCCAGATGCCTAAATTTCCAGACCAAATGGCCAAAGCTTTGCGCTTGCCCGGCAATGCGGTTCGGGTGCACTTCGACGTTGATGTAGGCGGCAGTTACGGCGTCAAGCGCGGCATCAAGCACGGCATTTTGGTCGGCTATTTGGCCCGCAAACTGGGACGTCCAGTTCGGCTGATCGAAGACCGACTGGAGAACATGCGCGGAGGTGATATGCAAGGGCCAGACCGCATTTTCGACGTCAGCCTGGGCTTTGACAGCAAGGGCGTCATTCGCAGCATGCGCATGCGTGCCTTAGACGATATTGGCGCCTATTCGGGTCGCTCACCACTGCAACTGGGTAAACCCGTGGGCGCCATTGTCGGGCCCTACAAAATTCAGAGTGTGGCGTACGAAGCGATCGCCGTCATGACGAACAAAACGCCGCAGGAAGCTGTACGCGGCTTCGGTCAGGCGCCCACCAACTACGCGATTGAAACCGGCATCGATAAAGTGGCGCGTTTTCTCAAGTTAGACCGGGTCGAACTGCGCGAACGCAACCTGATTGGCAAAGAAGAGTTTCCCTACCTGATCCCCAGCGGTACCCATTACGACTCAGGCGATTACGCCACCGTACTGCACAAAGCACTGGCAGCAGCGCCACAAATCGTGCAAGAACGTGAAGCTTTGAGAGCCCAGGGTATGCTGGCAGGCATCGGCATTGCCACCTGCTTGGAGCCGTCCGGCGGTAACTCGTCGTTCGAGCCCTTGTTCAACCCCAAAAATGAAACCACCACCTGGATGGACTCGTGTTTGGTTCGGATTGACTTGTCGGGGTCAGTCACTGCCTTGATGGCGACATCGAGCTCGGGACAGGCCCACGAAACCTTGGTCTCGACCGTGGTGGGCGAGATTTTGCAGCGCCAGCCCGACAGCATTCGGGTGTTGCACGCCGACTCACTCCATGCCCTGCCTTCCAACAGTCCAGTCGGCAGCCGCATGGCCATCATGCTAGGAGGTGCGGCGGCCGGAGCGGCTAAAAAATTGCGCACCAAGCTGCTGGCCATTGCCGCCCACAACCTCATGCTCGACACGTCCGAATTGGTTTACGACGAGGGACATGTCCACGCGCAAAGCGACACCAGCCGGCGGCTGAGCTGGGACGCCCTGGTCGAAATAGCGCACCGCAAATTCCACCAACTGCCTACCAACATGGAGCCCGGCCTGCAAGAGAAGTTTGTCTGGGAAGTTCCGACTGGCGGGAAAATGCCAAGCGCCGATGGTCGGGTCCAGATGTACCCCTGCCATTCTTTTGAGTCCCATGTGGTGCTGGCCAGCATCGATCCCCAAACTTGCAAGGTCACGCTCAAGACCTATGTTTGTGGCCATGATTGCGGCGTCATGATCAGCCCTGACGTGGTGCACGGCATGACTTATGGCGGCATCGCACACGGCATTGGCGCTGCGCTCATGGAGAAATTTGCTTTCTCCGACGAAGGTCAACTGCTGTCGGGAAGCTTCATGGACTACCTGATCCCCAGCGCGCAAGAAATTCCCGAAATCACCATCGTTGACCACTGCACTCCTTCGCCCCTGACTGAATTCGGCCAGAAAGGCTCGGGCGAAGCTGGTTATCTGGGCAGCCCAGCAGCCATCGCCAGTGCGGTCAACGATGCACTGTCCCCGCTCGGTGTCGCCATCGATACCCTGCCTATGACACCCCAAGCCATTTGGACTGCCATCAATCAACAATCAACACAAGGACTAAGCACATGACTACTGGTATTCAAACCTATAAAATTCCGGTCGCCGGCGGCGAACTGGCGGTTCACATTCAAGGAGCTGCCACGGCTCCCGTGATCTACATGGCACATTCGATTCTGTCTTCCAGCATGATGTGGCAAGCGCAGGCCGAACTGCTGGCCAGCACAGGCTGGCGCGTCATTCGCGCTGATACCCGGGGCCACGGCCAATCGACCTCGCCTCCCGGCCCTTACAGCATGAACCAGTTGGCCGGCGACATGGTGAGCGTTCTGGACGCCATGGGCATTGAACGCGCGCACTATCTAGGCCTGTCGCTCGGTGCCATGAGTGGCTTCGGCCTGGGCATCCACCATTCCGATCGGCTGCTCAGCCTGTGCCTGTGCGATGGCCGGGCCGATATGCCCGCCGCCTTGGGCGCGCCCTGGGACGAACGCATCACGCTGGCCCAAGAACAGGGCTGCGTCGCACTGTCCGTGTCCACACCTGAACGCTGGTTTGGCAAGCCATTCCTCGATGCCAACCCAGACATCGCGCAGCAATTCAACAGCACCGTTGCGGCCACCCAGGTCGAGGGCTTCAGCGGCTGTGCCCGAGCGATTCAAGGCCTGGACTATTTGAGCCAAGTCAGCGCCATCAACTGTCCGACCACCTTGATCGTGGGTGCCAACGATGGCCCGCTGCCTCAAGTCATGCAGTCGCTGCAAAATTTGATCCTGGGATCGGTGCTTGAAGTCATCCCCAATGCAGGTCATTTGCCGAATATCGACCAAGCGCCAACCTTCAACGCCGCTTTTCTGCGCCACCTCCAACGCTTCAGCGCGACGCACTGAAAGCCATCTATGAGCCACCAAATTTCGATTGAACAAGACGGCCGCATTCTGCGGATTACTTTCAACCGCCCCGAAGATAACGGCGTCACCGACAGCATGGCCCTTGCCTTGATTGAAGCCCTGAACACGGCCCACGAAAAATCGGATGCTGTAGTGTTGCGCAGTGTCGGCCCTGACTTCTGCACCGGGCGTGCGCGTGATGCCGGCGCGCCACCCCCAGCTACCGAGGCCTATGCTCGCCGACCTGAGTACGACGCGATTTTCAATAGCTACAAGGCTATTCGCGCCTGTCAGGTGCCGGTGATCGCAGCCCTGGAAGGTCGTGTCATGGGTTTTGGTACGGCCATCGCGGCTTTGTGTGATGTATCGTTTGCCAGCGATAGTGCCACTTTCAACATCCCCGAGATTACGCATAACGTCATGCCCACCATGGTCATGTCAGCGCTCTATGACCGCATGAACCGAAACGCCATTTTGTGGATGGCTTACTCAGCCGATTTCATCAATGCTGAACGAGCTTTGAACTACGGATTGGTCAGTCAGGTAGTGCCGCAAGACCAGCTTAACGCCGAACTCGACCGGTTTTGCGCTTTGCTTATAAGCCGGCCTCGCCCCGCCATTCTGGGCCTGAAGGAGTATCTTCGGGTCGCCCCGCGGATGGACGAGCAAGGTGCAATCGACTATGCCCGCAGCATCCACTCCATGGTCAACACCGCTGCAGCCATGAAACGCAACACCCACTGATGATGTTTTCAAAAATGATGGGGGTCGATAGTTCTTTCATCGTGTCCCTGGCTGGGTTGGCACGGGAGCAAGGCAGTGGCGCACACCCTTGTCGATCCAATTTCAAACCTATCGGCGTCCTGAATTAAGAAACTCTCAATAAGAGGTAACACCATGGAAATCACTGGCAACCAAATTATTCCGGCCGAAATTGGAGCGGTCTGGGCCGCACTGAACGATCCGCTGGTACTCAAGCATTGCTTGCCCGGTTGCGAATCGATCGAACTCAACCAGCCCGGCGAATTCTCGGTGGTTGTCGTGACCACCATCGGCCCATTGCGGGCCCGCTTCAAAGGTCAGTTGCGCATGACCGAGGTCCAGGCTCCGCTGTCCTGCGTCATGGTGTTTGAGGGACAGGGCGGCGCCGTGGGTTTTGCCAAAGGCTCGTCAACGGTGAGCTTGAGTCCGAGTCCAGAAGGAACCCAACTGAGCTACTCGGCTAAGGCGCAAATTGGTGGAAAATTGGCCCAAGTTGGTTCCCGTTTGATCGACAGCGTGGCTAAAAAAATGTCGGACGATTTCTTCAAAGCCTTTTGCCAGCAGCTGACCGCGCCAAGCGCAGCCAGCGATACAACCTCGGTGGCACTGACGACCACTGAATTACCACCCCCATCTGATCGGCCAATTGCGCTCACGCAGGACAAGACCAACCTGGATACCGCAAGCGATATCATCATGGTCCCAGGCTGGTGGTTGATCGTTGCCGCCGTCGTGGGTTCAGCCATTACCATCGCAGGCGCACTGCTGATTCGTTAAAGGAACCTGGGAATGAACATCGTGCCAAGCGGCCAGACCTTGGGGGCCAGAGTCGAGTCCCTGGATTTATCGCAGCCCCTGAGTCAAGCCCAGTACAAGGAACTTGAACAAGCGCTTGGGCAATACGGCGTGCTGTGCTATCCGTTGCAAACTTTAAGTTCTTTGGAACTGAAGAATTTTGCCCAACGCTTTGGCAAGCTTGAAATCAACGTGGCCAATATGTACCAGGATCCCGACTTTGCGGAAATCATGATCCTGTCTAACAAGGTCGGCCCCGATGGCAGAGCCATGGGTTTGAGCGATGCCGGGCAAGACTGGCACACCGACATGTCCTACAGCAAGACCATCGCTTTTAGCAATGTGTTGTACGGTTTGGAAATCCCGCAGCGTGACGGTCAACCCCTGGGCAACACCGCTTTTTGCAATATGCATGCCGCTTACGCCGAACTGCCAGATGAGTTGAAGTCCAAGCTCGATGGCATGACCATCACACACGACTTCGCCAAGTTCTGGGACATGATGCGACTGGAACGCGGGAGTACTCGCCCCCCCTTGAGCCCAGCCCAACGCCAGGCCAAACCGCCGGTGGCTCACCCCATTTTTTTGACCCATCCGATCACGGGGAAAAAAGTGCTTTACGCCAACCCCGGCTACTCGATGCGCATCAACGAACTGACAAGTCAGGAAAGTGATGCCGTGTTGGCCACCCTGTTTGAGCACCAGGTGCAAACTCGTTATCAGTATCAGCATCGCTGGTCTGTAGGCGATGTGCTGATGTGGGACAACCTGGGCACCCTGCATAACGCCATCCCCGATTACGGACCGAGCGAACACCGCCACATCTTGCGCTGCCAAATCATGGCCGATCGCTATTTCCCAATACAAACCGACTAAACACTAGAGACTCTTTATGAACGCCAACCTGAGCCGTTGTATTGCCGCCTTGGTTCTGCTGGGCTGCGGCTATTTTCCAGCACTGGCCCAGGAAACCTACCCCACTCGACCGATCCGCCTGTTGGTTGGTTTTGCCGCTGGTGGGCCTACCGATGTGATTGCCCGCGTCTTGGCCAAAGACATGAGTGTTAGCCTGGGACAAACCGTCATTGTGGAGAACAAGGCAGGTGCCAGCTCGATGATTGCGACCCGAGAAGTCAAACACGCTGCGCCCGACGGCTACACCTTGCTGTTTTCCTCACTCGGCTTAAATGTCAACCCGATCTTGCTCGGTGAGCAAGCCGGTTTCAATCCAAAAACAGATTTCACACCGATCTCCAATGCGGCGACGCTGCCCCTGGTGGCGGTCAATGCCCATGATTCACCGATCAAGAACATGGCCGATTTGCTCAGGAAAGCCAGATCAAAACCCGATGCCGTCAGCTTTGCTTCATCGGGCAGCGGAGGTTCTGGTCATCTGGCGGGCGAGTTGTTGGCCACCCTGTCCAAAGCCAAGATGTTGCACATCCCGTACAAAGGAAATGGGCCGGCATTGCTCGAAGTGATGGCGGGACGGGTTGATTTCATGTTCTATCCTGTGATTGGCATCGCCGATAACGTGGCGGCCAAACGCCTGCAACTGCTCGCAGCCGGCACCGCCAAAAGGTTGCCTCAATTTGTCGACACGCCAACACTTTCAGAGTCCGGTTTTCCCGGTTTTGAAGAAACAGCGCCTTGGGTTGGTTTGCTGGGACCCGCCAAAACGCCTGTCGCCATCGTCAACCGTTTGCACGAGGCAATGGTTCGGGCGTTGGCCAAACCTGAAGTCAAAATCCAGCTCGAAAAATTAGGCGCCCAGATCGTCGCAGATTCACCGACCGAATTTGCGCACTATCTGTTGCGCGACTACGCACGCTGGGAACAAGTGGTCAAAGCGGCCAACATCAAACCCGAGAGCAACTGAGGTGGCGTTCAAGGCCAGCCAAGCCTACGCCATCGAGGATTTCCGGCGTGCCGCACGCAATAGGCTACCTCGTTCCATCTTTGATTTTTATGACGGCGGGGCTGAAGACGAACTGAGTTTGGCTGACAACCGGTCAGCTTTCCAGCGTATCCGATTGCTACCCCAGGTGCTGCGCGACGTCTCCAGCATCACGACCCAAACTCTGTTGCTCGGCGCCTCAGTCCAACTGCCCGTCGCCATCGCCCCGACGGGCGCCGTTGGATTTGGCCGACCCGGTGCCGACATTGACTTGGCCAAAGCAGCCAGCAGCGCGGGTATTCCTTATGCCCTGTCGACCACAGCAACCACGTCAATTGAAAAAATCGCCGATGCAGCGCCTGGTCGGCTCTGGTTTCAGGCCTACCTGCTGCGCAACAAGGATTTTCTGGGTCAACTGATTGAGCGCGCTCGAGTTGCCGATTACGAGGCTTTGGTGATCACGGTCGACTTGCCGGTCGGGGGCAAGCGTGAACGTGACTTTCGAAATGATTTTTCAGTCCCGTTTAAGTTCACACCCAAAAATATCTGGGGCTTTGCCCAGCGTCCCGCTTGGGCTTTTGACCTGCTGCGTCGTGGCATGCCAGTACTGGAAAACCTCAAGGGTCTGGCAGCGCCGAGCGCGAACACCAGCGCCATCGCCTCATCGGTCGGTCGCAATTACGACATGGGATTTAACTGGGACGATTTGAAAAAAATTCGTGACCATTGGCCACGTCAACTCATCATTAAAGGCATCTTGAACCCCCTCGATGCGATTCGTGTTGCTGACATAGGATGCGATGCGTTGGTTGTCTCCAACCATGGCGGACGCCAGCTCGATGGCGCTCCTGCCACCCTGGACGCTTTGCCAAGCGTGGTTGCAGCCCTGCAAGGCCGCATCCCGGCGCTGGTAGATGGCGGCATTCGTCGCGGCAGCGATATCTTGAAAGCCCTAGCGCTGGGTGCCCAAGGGGTGATGCTAGGTCGCGCCACACTGTTCGCTGCCGTCGCAGACGGCGAAGTTGGCGCCAGCCGAGCGCTGACCATTCTCGAGGACGAATTGGTCCGAACCATGCGTTTATGCGGAGTTCGCACTATTGAGGAGATCGATTCTTCGCTGCTATTCAAGTCCTATTGAGAATTTCAAAATTCATGACAACGAGTGCCTCTAGGTCAGTTTGCGTACCGATGCAAGGATGCTGGTTGCGTATTGGTGTGCGCCCAGGCGCTTGGGGTGGGCAGCTCCGCGGCTGTCCCCCGCCCTTTGGGCTCCGCCTTGATGCCGCTGCGCCGCCCACCCCAAGCACCCGGGCATCAAACAGCGTTGCTACTGAGCGTTGGAAAACCCCATACCTTGGCAGGCGCTGAGTGCGCTGCTGCCCTGCTCCCGTACCAATCAAGCCAAAAATGACAGCGCTATGGCTCGTCATCATTTTCAAAAACATCAATAGACTCGACCCCAACTCATTTTCTTCCGCATCACAATTAAATAACTTTAGGAATCCCAAGCTATGCAAGACAACACAGATCAACGTCGTTTTAAACTTTTAACGTTCGACGAAATGACCCAGGCGCAGCGCGAGCTGGCCCAGAATATTCAATCTGGTCCGCGCTCAGCAGTTGCCGGTTCGGCAGCCAATGCCAGTACCAATTCGGTCGGCGGACCTTTCAATGTGTTTCTGCGCAGTCCTGAACTCGGTGATCTGTTGCAAAAAATGGGTTCTTACCTGCGTTTCAAGAGCTGTCTAGGCATGCGTCTCAATGAGCTTGCAATTCTGATGACTGCACGCCATTGGACCGCACAATACGAATGGTTTGCCCACCAGCGCTTGGCTTTGCAAGCCGGCTTGAGCCCCGACATCGCCGAAGCCATCGCACAAGGACAGCGCCCCAGTGCAATGCAGGCTGATGAAGAAATCATCTACAACTTCTGCCAAGAACTGCACAGCACGACTCGGGTTAGCGATGCCAGCTACCAAGCCGTGCTCGGCTTGTTCGGTGAACAAGGCGTCGTCGAGTTGATTGGCGTCAGCGGCTATTATTCAACCGTTGCCATGATGCTCAACGTTGACCAAACACCGATTCCCGGCGGCATAGCACCCCCCTTGGCCGTTCTTAAGTAGTCAATAACACCACGGCCCTGGCTTCAATGCTTTGACCCTGTCCAACAGGCCCGAGTTTTTCAGCCGTCTTGGCCTTGACGTTGACCTGTTCAATGTCCAAATCCAGAGCTTTGGCGATGCATTGGCGCATCGCTGTGATGTACGGCGCTAGGCGTGGCGACTGGGCCACCACCGTGCTGTCCACGTTATTGATTTCGAACCCTTGCTCGCGCACCCGTTTGGCGGCTTCGCTTAACAGCTCGCTGGAATCAGCTCCCTTGAATCTCGCATCGGTATCCGGGAAATGAGTCCCTATATCGCCCAAGGCAGCAGCACCGAACAAGGCATCGGTGATGGCGTGCAATAACACGTCGGCATCAGAATGCCCGAGTAAGCCCATATTGTGGGGAATCTCGACGCCGCCAATGATGAGCTTGCGACCCAGCACCAGGGCGTGGACATCCCAACCTTCACCTATGCGAAATTTCATGTTTTCCTCATCTGTAAAACCGCTTCAGCCAACGCAAAATCTTCCGGGTAAGTCACCTTGAAATTCTGAGCGCTACCCGTGACCAATAAGGGGCGCAAGCCAAGTGCCTCCATCGCGCTGGCTTCGTCAGTGACCTGCCCATCCGCTTGGGCCAGTGCCTGGCGCAATAGGCCAAGCCTGAACATTTGGGGTGTTTGGGCCAACCATTTATCGCTGCGATCAAGCGTGCTGCCTACTCGGCCCGCGACTGAGGTCTTCAGTGTGTCGGCCAACTGGAGTGCCAACAAACCCCCAACGTCGTCATTCTGGCAGACCCGGATCAGTTGGCTAATTTGTTCCGGTGTAATCAGGCAACGCGCTGCATCGTGCACCAGAACCCAATCCGAATCCTGAGCGCCAAGACGCAGCAACTCAGTCAGCCCGTTGGCCACTGACACGGCCCGACTGGGTCCACCACAGTCGGCCACCTTGGCCTGGACCGTAAGCGATTTAAAAAACCCATCACCGGGTGCAACCACCAGCAAAATTTGTGTGATTTGTGGCACGGACAAAAAAGCCGCCACGGTGGTCAGCACCATGGCTTGACCCGCCACGCTTTGGTACTGTTTTGGCAATGGGTTCGACTCAGTCCCGCTCGCCACTGCGCGGCTGCCACTGCCGGCACAAGGGATCAATACCCAGATTCTGGCGGTCGCGGCTTGGGCGGGGCTTGGTTCGGTCATGGATGAGGTGGATTCTATTAGCACCCCGGCTGCGCGCTCCACTTGAACTACGATTTCACGCTAACACACCAGCGTCAGGCGGGCGGCGTGGCTGTCCTTCTCCGGCTCAGCTCGCGGGCAAAAGTAACAGTTGATCGGGCCTTCCTTCGTCAACCCTGTTACTGGAATTCAATCTCTGTGGCAACCGCAAATCGAGCCTGCGCCTGCCAGCCCCACCACCCACCTTGAAGCAACACAGCGCACCAGGTTTCGGACTTCATTTCGAAGAACCAACATTGCCAGATAGGCCGATGGTGCGGGTGTCCGGGCGTAGGCCCGATTCGCGGTTGCTCCAAAGCTCGTGTGCCTGAGCCGGCGTTAATGCAGCAACGATCGCACGAACCAGCAGCCGTCCGCGAGCCTGGGCTGGAGAACGGACACCCAATCCGCCGGCCTCCACCAACACCTGGGCGTACCCAAGTCCGCAGCCAGGCTCCTTGTTCAAAAACGCGAACTGATATCAGACCGACTCAACGCCACCTTTGGCGTGAATATTGAAACGATTAATACGCCCATTGACCTTCCCTCGTTAAAATCGCAGCTGAGAACTTTTTCACACCCCCCACTCGGACAGCGGGGGGTGTTTTGTATTTGTAGATCGTCATGGACTTACCCAAACTTCAACTCGGCAAACGTTATGCCCTGCCCCGCCCTGTGGGATCAGCCGATGCCTTGCTGCTCAGCGCCTTGGCTCAGCGTGACCAACAAGGCGGCAAGCTGACAGCGATCATTACCGCCGACAGCGCCGAGGCCCAGCGCCTACTCGAAGAGATTCCTTTCTTCGCACCTGGCTTACGCTGCGCCCTGTTTCCTGACTGGGAAACCCTGCCCTACGACACCTTCTCGCCGCACCAAGACCTGATCAGCGAACGGCTCGCCACCTTGTGGCGCATCAGTCAACGCGAGAAAGACAATGGGGCCGATGTGGTGATCATTCCCGCCAGCACGGCCCTGTACCGGTTGGCACCCCTGAGCTTTCTGGCGAGTTACACCTTTGCTTTCAAGGTTAAGCAAAACCTTGATGAAACCCGTCTCAAGTCGCAACTCACGCTGGCCGGTTACAGCCATGTGAGTCAAGTCGTGAGTCCCGGCGAATATGCCGTTCGTGGCGGATTAATCGATTTATTCCCCATGGGCTCCTTGGTGCCGTACCGGGTTGATCTGTTTGACGACGAGATTGATTCGATCCGGACTTTTGACCCCGACAGCCAGCGCAGTCTGTACCCGGTACCCGAGGTGCGCTTGTTGCCAGGACGCGAGTTTCCGATGGACGAGGACAGTCGTACCAAGTTCAGGCGGCGTTGGCGCGAACGGGTTGAGGGTGACCCGACCAAGAGCCGAATCTACAAAGACATTGGCTCCGGCGTTGCGACGGCCGGTATCGAGTATTACTTGCCGCTGTTTTTTGAAGAAACTGCAACTGTTTTCGATTACCTAGGCGCTGACGCCACGCTGGTATTGCACGGCGATCTGGAACCTGCGTTTCAGCGCTTTTGGCAAGACTGCAAAGACCGCTACCGCTTGGCTCAGGGCGACCCCGAACGCCCGGTGTTGCCACCCGAAGCACTGTTCCTGGGGATCGAGCAGTTCTACGCACACGCCAATAGCCACGCACAATTGGCGCTCCGTTCTCAAATCGAAGATGTCGCCGACAACAGCTACTGCCAAAAACTCGAAGACCTGAGTGTGTTGCGCGGTAGTGAAGACCCGCTGGAACGCCTGAAAACACACGCCCGCAACACCAGCCAGCGCCAACTGATCCTGGCCGAGAGTGATGGTCGGCGAGAAAGCCTGCTCGACTTCTTGCGTGCCGCCGGAATCAATCCACCCGCATTTGATTCTCTGCAAGAGTTTCAGCACAGCGATGAGAAAACTGGGATTGCCACAGCTGCGCTCAACCAGGGATTCAGCTGGTTAGAACAGGGCATTGATTTCATCACCGAAACCGAACTGTTCGCTGCCAGTCCCTCGGTCCGTCGGCGCAAAAAACAAGAACAGGTCAGTGATGTTGAGGCATTGATCAAGGACTTGAGCGAGCTCAATCTGGGTGATCCGGTCGTGCACTCGGCCCACGGCATTGGACGCTACCGTGGTCTGGTGAACATGGACTTAGGCCAGCTGCAAGCTGACGGTCAACCCGCCATGCAAGAGTTCCTTCATCTGGAATACGCTGACAAGGCGGCACTCTATGTCCCGGTGAGCCAATTGCAACAAATCAGCCGCTACACCGGGGTCAGTGCGGACGAAGCGCCACTGCATCGCCTGGGCAGCGGCCAATGGGACAAGGCCAAGCGTCGTGCTGCCGAGCAGATCCGTGATTCAGCCGCCGAGTTGCTCAACATCTATGCCCGACGGGCCGCACGAGAAGGCCACCCATTTCGTTATTCACCCAAAGATTACGAAGTGTTTGCCAATGACTTTGGTTTTGAGGAAACAGCCGACCAACGTGCAGCGATCCATGCCGTGATCCAGGACATGATCTCGCCTCGTCCGATGGACCGCCTGGTCTGCGGGGATGTCGGTTTTGGCAAAACAGAGGTTGCTCTGCGTGCCGCTTTTGTCGCGGTCACAGGCGGCAAACAAGTCGCTTTGCTGGCTCCGACTACCTTGCTGGCCGAACAGCATTTCCAGACCCTGGTCGATCGCTTTAGCAAATGGCCAGTCAAAGTGGCCGAGGTGTCGCGCTTTCGCTCAGCCAAGGAAGTGACCACCAGTCTCAAAGGCTTGGCCGACGGGACTGTTGACATCGTGGTGGGCACCCACAAATTGCTGAGCCCATCAACCCAGTTCAAGCAACTCGGTCTGCTCATCATCGACGAAGAGCATCGCTTTGGCGTGCGTCACAAAGAGGCGATGAAAGCGTTGCGGGCGGAAATTGACGTTCTGACGTTGACCGCCACCCCGATCCCCCGCACGCTGGGTATGGCTTTGGAAGGTCTGCGTGATTTGAGCGTGATCGCCACCGCGCCGCAACGGCGCTTGGCGATCAAGACCTTTGTTCGAACCGAAGGTCAAGGCGTCATTCGGGAAGCCGTGTTGCGCGAGCTCAAGCGTGGCGGCCAAGTTTATTTCCTGCATAACGAAGTTGAGACTATCGAAAACCGTCGCGCCAAGCTAGAAGAACTGTTGCCCGAGGCCCGCATCGCCGTGGCGCACGGCCAGATGCCCGAGCGTCAGTTAGAAGCCGTGATGCGCGATTTTGTAGCCCAGCGCAGCAACCTCTTGCTGTGTTCGACCATCATCGAAACCGGCATTGACGTGGCGAGTGCCAACACCATCGTGATCAGCCGGGCCGACAAATTTGGTCTAGCCCAGTTGCACCAGCTGCGTGGGCGGGTCGGACGCAGCCACCACCAGGCCTATGCCTATTTGATGGTTCCCGATCTCGAAAGTCTGACCAAGCAGGCCAGCCAAAGGCTGGACGCCATTCAACAGATGGAAGAACTGGGTTCCGGTTTTTATTTGGCGATGCACGACCTGGAAATTCGCGGTACCGGCGAAGTTCTGGGTGAAAGTCAGAGTGGCAACATGATGGAAGTGGGTTTCCAGCTCTACAACGAAATGCTGTCCGAAGCGGTGCGTTGCCTCAAAGCAGGTATTGAGCCTGACCTGCTTGCACCTTTGGGTGTCACGACCGACATCAACTTGTACGCGCCGGCCCTGTTGCCCAGTGATTATTGTGGCGATGTCCATTTACGTCTGAGCTTCTACAAAAAACTCGCCAGCGCCAAAAATACCGAGCAAGTCGATTCCTTGCTCGAGGAAATCGTTGACCGTTTTGGCAAACTACCGGCTCAAGCGCAAACCCTGATCGACGTTCATCGTTTACGGGTCATCGCCAAGCCTTACGGCGTGGTCAAGGTCGATGCCGCGCCGACGCTGATCACCATCACCTTCAAGAAAGACCCGCCGATTGACGCCATGCGCATCATTGAGCTGATTCAAAAAAATCGACACATTAAACTCGCTGGTAACGAGAAGCTGCGCATTGAGCGCGAGATTCCTCAACCCCAGGCCCGAGCCCAATTGGTACGCGACCTGCTGCGCTCATTGGGTCAGATCAAAACCGAGAACCAGCCAACATGAGAGCACGAGAATATTCCCCCGGCTTGGCGATTCAGGGGTTTACTCCGCCCCTGCGTTTACAAGACTTCAAGCTCATCGCTTTTGACATGGACTCGACCTTGATCAACATCGAGTGTATTGATGAAATTGCTGCTGCCGTGGGTCGTAAGACGCAAGTCGCTGCCATCACTGAGGCCGCCATGCGTGGTGAAATCAGCGACTACAAAACTTCTCTGCGACAACGGGTCGCCCTGCTCGAAGGCGTCAGCGTTACCAGCATGCAGCAGGTACGCGATCAGACCATGCAACTCAATCCGGGCGCTGCGCAGCTGGTGCAGACCTGTCAGGCCGCTGGACTTAAGGTGCTGCTGGTCTCTGGTGGTTTCACTTTCTTCACTGACCGGGTGCGCGACAAACTGTTGATTGATTACACCCGCTCCAACGTGTTGGAAATCAAAGATGGTCACTTAACAGGGGCCTTGCTGGAGCAGGACTGGGGCGACATTTGCGACGGTGAAGAAAAACGCAAGATGCTGCTGCAAACCTGCAAACTACTGGACATCACGCCGCAGCAGGCCATCGCCATGGGTGACGGCGCCAACGATTTACCGATGATGTTGGCGTGTTCTCATGCCGGCGGACTGTCTGTGGCTTACCACGCCAAGCCGACCGTGCGCGAACAAGCCAAGGTCGCCATCAACAGCGGCGGTCTCGATCGCCTACTCAGCGTGCTGCGTTAACTTTCAGGTTAAGGCTCAAGCTAACTCCAGCTGCGGTCGGCCTGCTTGAACCGTGAATTGGGCCAGGGTCGAAATCGCTCCATCGCGCTTTGTCACATCATCGACCACCCGCAATCGAGTCGTTAGCTGCATGGGCGTGAACTCCACCACGCCGTAGCCTCTGGACTGGGCCTGAGCATAAACAAAATGCCGGTTCTCGGCCAAGCGCTGCGGCAGTTTTTTGCCGCTGCTGGCGCGTGAACTGATACTGGTTCCGCAGAATTCCACCCCCAGATTCGCGCTGCTTTCTTGCTCATAGTCGGCTTTCACATGACCGACCCAATTCTCGTGAATGTCGCCGCCGAGCAGCACCGGATTGGGCAACAATTGTTTTTGCATCGCATCGGTCAAACGTCGGCGTGCCGAACTGTAGCCATCCCAACCATCGTTCCAATGGATTTGCCCAGGTCCGCTCAAGTTATCGCGTTTACCAAAAATGGTTTGTTGACCCAGGACATTCCAAACGCCCTGCTCAGCCGCAGCTTGCCCCATCTCCGCCTCAAGCCATTGCTCTTGTTGTGCCCCGAGCAAGCTGCGCGACGGGTCATGCCAAAGCGGGCATTGTTCGGGCTTGACTAAGCTGGCGCCCAAAGCACCATCCCGGGTACAAACTTGGGGGTCACGGTATTGGCGCGAATCGAGCAAATAAAGCGAGGCCAGTTGTCCATGTCGAACCCGACTGTACAAGCGCAGTTCGGCGCCGCTGGTGAGTCCTGCCAATGACCGGGTCAAGCTGGAAGAACGGATCGGCATATGTTCGTAAAAAGCTTGGTAAGCACTGGCGCGGCGTTGGGCAAAGCTGACGACGCCCGGGCCGGTATTACCCGCCTGCCAGCCCGCATAATCGTTTTGAACTTCGTGGTCATCCCAGGTTAGTAGCCAAGGGCAGTGCGCGTGCATGGCTTGTAAATCGGGATCGCTTTTGTACAAGGCGTAACGGTCACGGTAGTCGTCCAAGCTCAGCGCCCAGTTCCCCGCTGCTTGGCGCACCGGCCGTGCCGTGCCCGGGGACTCATAAATGTAATCACCCAAAAACAGCACAGCGTCCAGATTCTCGGAACGCATATGGCGATACGCGCTGTAATAGCCATGCTCCCAGCGCTGGCACGAGGCGTAAGCCAGCCGCAAGCTTGCTACCCGGGCGCCGGGCGCCGCAAGGGTGCGGGTTCGCCCGACCGCACTGAAGGCCTCACCGGCCCTGAACCGGTAAAAATACCAACGGTCAGGCGCCAAGGCATGGAGTTCAACGTGGACGGAATGTGCTAATTCAGGCAGTGCCGAGGTCTGGCCACGCTGGACAATGGATTTAAACCCTTCGTCATGCGCCAACTCCCAATGCACCGTCAGCGCGCTGTGGCTCAGACGGTCTTGCATGGGAAGCAGCAATCGGCTCCACAGCACGACTGAATCATGCGTTGGTGAGCCACTGGCCACGCCCAGCGCAAACGGATTGCTACTCCAACGCTCGCGACTCCAGGCGCTGCGCGGAAGCCACAAGCAAGTGGCTGTGGCCAAGGCACTTCTCAAAAGTTGACGACGCTGGGTTAATGATGAATTGATCACGCGACGCGGGTTCTATTCGCGCTTTGCTGTTGGCAAAACTTTTTTTAATCTACCGGCTTGCCGATTGCTTAAAGTTTTCGACTCCCTAATCGCCTCATTGACAAGAGCATCGGCCATCCAGAGTACGACGCGTTCAATCTCACGGTGTGGCAGTTGCCAGATGTCTTTCAAAATCACAAAGGATTCCATGCCATAAACCACCGACAACGCATGATGAAGGCGTTTCTTGCTTGCAGCGCTCAGCTGGGTTGTCAATGGATCAATGGCGTGCTGCAGGATTCTGATGCGGTGACCTCGACGATACGGCTCCTCTTCCAAAAGTCCAGCCCGCTCCAGTGACCATTGCTCGAGTGAGAGCTGCAGGGCTGCGCGTAATTGAGGCTCGAATTCTTTAAACCTCGGAAAAGTCTGAGAAAACAGTTCCTGCACCCGATTTCGCCCATCTGGATTATCAGAAGCAGATGCCCTAACCGGCCCGAGTGAGCTTTCAATGACCGCGGCCACCAGCTGACTTCTACTTGGAAAATATCGGTATGCGGTTGCTCGCGACACTTTGGAGCGCACCGCCACCTCAGCAATAGTAGGAATGTGGCCGCTGCCCTGAATGATTTCCATCGCAGTCGCAAGCAGCAATTTAAAAGTGGCGGCTTTAACCAGAGTCGCAGGTAACTCAGGTGGCCCACTGGGTTTGTATTTTTCACGAACCATAGGGTTTATCCGGGTCTAATTAGTTTGAAATGGCCTTGCAAATCAGGGGCTTCGCTGTAAATAATACGCCGATTCGGATTTGAGACATGAGTCTCAAAACTGCAAACCCCAGAAAATTTTCCTCAAGAAATAACCAGTTCATGGCATTTCATCTGATTGGTCGGATAGCAGTAGATGATGTAGGCGAAGGTCCGGCACTTGTTTGTGTGCACGGTCTGGGTGGCAGCGCAAACACCTTTTTACCCTTGATGCCGGCGCTGCAACGACACCGCGTGATCAGCCTTGATCTGCCCGGCAGTGCTCGCTCGCAAGGGACTACCGGAATTCTGTCGATCGAATATTTCGTCGATTCGATCCTGGAAATTTGCAAACGACTGGAAGTCTTGCAGGCCCATTGGGTGGCCCACTCTATGGGCACGATCGTTTGTCAGCACCTTGCTGTTGCCTATCCCAAACTGGTTAAAAGTCTGACTTTTTTAGGCCCTCTAATTACTCCCTCAGAGGCCGCTCGGGAGGGATTGAAATTGCGTGCCGTCAAGGCCAGAAATGAAGGCCTTACTGGCATGCAGGAAATCACCCATAGCCTGATCGCTACGGCTTTGTCGAATCAGACTCGTCAGCGTTCACCCCTGGCAGTGGCCTTTGTGCGGGAAAGTTTGATGTGCCAACCCGGAGAGGGCTACGCCCGAAGTTGCGAAGCGCTCGCGGGGTCAAAGGCCGCGGCAATTGAACAAATTAAAGCACCCGTGTTGTTAATTACCGGTGATCAAGACGGTGTTGCCCCACCCCAAGCGGTGCGTTCCATGGCCGATAAATTTCACAACTCAAAATCTGTACGCAGCGTGGTATTGAAAGACTGCGGTCATTGGACTCCGATTGAAAAACCCGAAGATTGTCAGCGCGAGCTGGGCGAATTTCTGATGGCTCAGGCCAGGAGTTGAGATGGCGGACGTTCTCTTCAACAATGCGAGGATTTTCGATGGCGGTGGTGAAGCACCTTTCACAGGCTCGGTTCTGGTACAGGGCAACCAAATTACACGGGTTATAAAAACCGGCTACGGCCAATACCCGGCCCCTGTGATCGGGGCTCAGGTGATCGACGCTGCAGGGTCCTTCCTGATGCCTGGAATGGTTGAGGCTCATACCCACTTCTCTTGGAATAACCAGCCAAGCCTGGACTCGATTCAGCGCATGCCACCCGAGGAACACATTCTGTGGTGTGCCGAGGTTGCCAAAACCTATCTGGACATGGGTTGGACCAGTTGTGTCGGTGCCGCAACGGCCAAACCACGGCTCGATGTCGTCATTCGAAATGCCATCAATGAAGGCCTGATACCTGGACCGCGCTACCTTGCTGCCAGCCAAGAGATCACCGTTCCTGGCGGTTTGGGTGACTCCACCGCCCCTCACCTGCCCCAGCCCGAATTCGCTTTCGGTGCCATTGTCAGCGGAGCGGAAGAAATGCGCCGCTGCGTTCGTATGTTTGCAAAATACGGGGTTGACACTTTGAAAATCAATCTCTCGGGCGAGTCGATCACGGGCATGCCCAGTGAGATGAGCCAGTTCACTGAAGAAGAAATCAGGGTTTGCGTCCAAGAAGCCAAATCCTGGGGCAAAAGGGTGGCCGCCCATGCGCGCTCGACTTGGGCCATCAAGCAGTGCGTGGAACAAGGCATTGAAGTGATTTATCACGCCAGTTTCACCGACTCCGAAACCCTTGACTTGCTGGAAGCGAAGAAATTTGAACACTTTATTGCCCCGGGTTTGGCTTGGTTGATCAACACCTGCCACAACGCCGGCGAATGGGGATTAACGCCTGAGGTGACCAAAAAAATGGGTTACCACCGCGAACTCGATGCTGCGCTCAAGAGCATGCAAGCCTTGCGCCAACGCGGCGTGCGCATCCTGCCCGGGGGGGATTATGGTTTTGCCTGGACACCGCATGGCAGCAATGCCAAAGATCTTGAGTACTTTGTCAAGCTCGTGGGCATGAGCAGCATGGAGGCCTTGCTCTCGGCCACGGCTTGGGGTGCACCCATGATGCGTATGGGCAAAGTCTTGGGTTATATCCGCGAAGGTTATCTGGCCGATATCTTGTTGATTGACGGCGATCCCCTGGCCGACATCACTTTGCTGCAAGATAAAGCCCGCATTTTGGCCGTGATGAAAGATGGGGAGTTTCACCGTAGCCCGCCGAGCCGGCTCTCGCCCTCCAATCGCTGGTCCACTTGAGAATTCCTTGCATGGCCGATACCCTTTTCACCAATGCCCGCATCATCGACGGTAGTGGAGCCCAGCCATTTACAGGTAGCCTGTTGGTCCAAGGCAATCGAATCAGCAAGCTTGGCACAGGTAGCGCTGCAATTTCATCCTCGGGTGCAACTGTGATTGACGTGGCCGGCGCCACCTTGATGCCCGGCATGTGCGAGGCCCATACCCACTTCTCCTGGAATGATGCCGCCACACTCTCTGATATTCAGAAAATGCCGCTGGAAGAACACGTATTGTGGTGTGCCAAAGTAGCCAAACAATACCTGCAAGCGGGTTGGACTTCTTGTGTTGGTGCAGCTTGCGCCAAACCGCGACTCGACGTCGTCATCCGCAACGCCATCAACACCGGCCAGATTCAAGGACCCCGCTATTTGGCAGCCAGCCAAGAAATCACGGTGCTGGGCGGTTTAGGTGACGAAACTTTACCCCACCTGCCTTTTCCTGAATTCAGTTTTGGGGTCAACGTCAACTCTGCCGATGAGATGCGCAAAGTGACCCGAATGTTTCTGAAGTATGGCGTTGATTCAATCAAGCTCAATCTCTCGGGCGACAATTTCACGCCCGATTCTCCGGCCCAAACCACGTGGATGAGTGATGCAGAAGTCGCTGCAGCGATGGACGAAGTTCGAGTTCGAGGCAAACGCGGCTCGGCCCACGCCAGATCGGCCGCCTCGGTGAAGCAGGCACTCAAACACGGGATAGACCTTATTTACCACGCCAGCTTTACTGACGAGGAAACACTGGACCTGCTTGAAGCAGCGAAAGACCGGGTCTTCGTTGCACCAGGCATTGCCATCATCTATGCCATGCTTAACGAAGCTGAAGCTTGGGGAATTAACCACGCCAAGGCAGTCGACATGGGCTACCAAATCGAGTGGGATGCGGCGCTAGAGTCACTCAAAGCCATGCACCGGCGCGGCATCCGCATTCTGCCCGGGGGGGACTATGGGTTCGCTTTCACGCCCCATGGACAGAACTCGCGCGACCTTGAGTTTTTCGTCAAATACTTGGGCTTCACTCCGCTGGAAGCAATCCGCAGCGCCACTTTGTATGGCGGTCAAGTCATGATGCGGCCCAACGAGTTAGGTCAATTGAAAGACGGATTCCTGGCTGATCTCTTGCTGATCGATGGTGATCCTCTGGCCAATTTATCGATACTTCGCGACCCCAAACGGCTGCTTGCAGTGATGAAAGACGGCGTGTTCGCCAAACCCCCTCCGGTCTCGTTGGGGCGGCCCTGGGGCCGGATCCAATGACCAGACGACAACAAGGTCTTCTGTGGCTGCTGATCGGCGCCCCGCTTGCGATTTTTTCAGCCTGGGCCTTGTTGGACAACACGCGGCTTTACTTTGTCACCTTGCTCAATAGTCTGACATTGGCAGCTTTGTATTTCATCGTCGCCAGCGGATTCACTTTGGTGTTCGGACTCATGCGCAACGTGAATCTCGCACATGGCTCGCTTTATTTGCTAGGAGGCTACGTTGGGTTCAGCGTGGCCGCATACACCGGTTGGTGGATCTTGGCCCTGGTTGCAGGATTTTTAGTGGCTGCTCTGGCCGGTTGGTTAATTCAGGTTTTGGTGCTGCGTCACATGCAAGGCCAGGAGTTGCGCCAAACCATGGTCACGATAGCGCTGTCGATTGTCATCGCCGATTTATTGTTGTGGGCCTATACCGGACAGGTTCACCAGATGGAAGCCCCGGTTTGGCTCCAGGGTCCTATCCGTGGCATCCCTTTAATCAATGCTTATTCAAGCTACCGTTTAAGCCTTCTGGGTTTTGGCATCGTCATTGGACTGGGCTTGTGGTGGCTGCTCAACCGCACCCGTGTCGGCATGATGATTCGTGCCGGAGTGGATGACCGCGCCATGTTGGCGGCGGCGGGTGTCAACGTGAACCTGATTTTTGCACTCACTTTTGCTCTCGGAGCCGGACTGGCGGGTTTGGGTGGCGTAATTGGTGCAGTCGAGCTTTCCATGGTGCCGGGTGAAGATACCAGGATGTTGCTGGTCTCATTGATCGTCGTGATTGTTGGCGGCATGGGCAGCGTGACTGGTGCTGCCCTTGGCTCAGCCATTCTCGGAATAGCCGAGACTTATGGGTTGGCTTATGCGCCAACTTACAGTGTGGTCTTTACGTTCATCGTTTTAATTGCCGTCCTGGCATTTCGTCCGCGTGGCATCTTGGGAAAGGCGGCCTGAAATGAGCGCATCCCAATGGCGCCGCGCAATGAATTCAGGTGCAACTGCATCGATCAAGCCCTCGCCGGGCTCGGCCCCATCATCTCGAACGAACGGTACCAACACCGCCATCAATCGTCAAAACCCAACCCCAGGCTGGGCCGATCAGCTCTGGCACAGTCTGGCGCCACGTCACTTCGGGGTGCTTATTTTTGTCCTGATATTTCCTTTCGTTGCCACACCATTCATTACCTTTCAAGTGGCTGCACAGTCCCTGATCCTCGGTCTGATTGCGCTCTCGCTGACCTTCCTCGGTGGTTATGGTGGCATGGTGTCACTGGCACAAATGACTGTCGCTGGAATCGCAGGCTATGCCGTGGCTCTTTTTGGCAACAGCAGCAGCCCCGAAATCAGCCTAGGTTGGCCTTGGTGGGCGGCCATACCGGCGGCACTCATGGTCTGCACCGTCTGCGCCACCTTCATTGGCTGGCTATCGGTGCGAACCGAGGGAATTTACACCATCATGATTACGTTGGCGATTGGCGTGGCTTTTTACTACCTGGTACTGCAAAACTACAGTCTTTTTAATGGTTTTCAGGGCTTGCGCGAAATCTACCCCCCAACAGTTTTCGAAGTGAAGTGGCGCGATCCAATTCCGTTTTACTTTCTGACACTGGTCTGCTCATTGAGCGCCTACCTGCTGGTGCGCTGGACCGTTCGAACACCTTTTGGCATAGCCCTGCAGGGTATCCGCGACAACCCGCGGCGTATGGACGCACTGGGCTTCAATGGGGTCGCGCATCGGGTTGCCGCTTACACACTGGCCGGTCTGATCGCAGGGGTGGGTGGAATTCTTCTGGTTTGGTACAACGGATTAATCACACCCGGATCGGTCAGTACCTCGTGGTTGATCAATATCCTGGTTATTGCTGTACTGGGTGGCATGAAACACCCGATCGGGGCTTTTCTCGGCGCCATCATTTTTGTTTTGCTGCAAACCTTTGCCATCGATCTGATTGACCGTGAACGATTCAACCTCGTGATTGGTGGTGTTTTCCTCGTCATTGTTCTGTTTTCCCCCGATGGCTTACTCGGGCTGTGGGCAAAGTTTAGTGCCCGCCCACACCAGAGTCGGTCTTAATTTCAACCCAAAGGAGATAACTGTGAAAGCAACTAAGCGATTCTGGATTCGTTCGATGTTAAGTTCCGCCGCCGCTATGGCTTTAATGGGTGGCGCCTGGGCCCAAGGCCAGCCCGTCAAAATTGGCTTACTCGCCACGCTTGAGGGTCCATTCGCGGCAGGTGGTGCCGATGCTATGCGTGGCGCCGAATTGGCAGTCAAGCAACGCGGTGGTGTGGTCGCTGGTCGGAAAATTGAGATCATCAAAGCGTCCTCCGATGCCAAGCCCGATGTGGCAGTCAATGCCACTCGCAAACTGGTAGAACAGGACAAAGTCGAAATCATGGTTGGCCCACTGTCCGGCGGTGAGGGTATCGCCGTCAAGGACTACGCCAAGACCCAGCCCAACACCACTTTCATCAATGGTTCCTCCGGCGCGCAGGCCGCCACCCTGGTCAACCCGGCTGCCAACTTCTTTCGCTTTAATACGGAAGGGGCACAGTGGATGGTCGGCTTGGGCAAGGCCGCCATGGACCGCGGCTACAAGCGCGTGATGGTGGTGGCTGAAGACTATGCCTTCCCCTACTCTCAAGTCCAGGGCTTCATGTCGGAGTATTGCCGCCTGGGCGGCAAAGTTCCGGTCAAAGCTTGGGTCCCCCTGGGTGGCAAGGACTATTCGTCAGTGATTGCCAGAATTCCCAAAGACGTTGATGCGCTGCTGGTGGTGCTGGGCGGCTCCGATGCTGTGAACTTTATGACTCAGTTTGAAAACTCAGGGGGTGATAAGCCCATTTTGGGTGGCTCCATAACGGTCAGCCAAGACGTTCTTAACTACAAAGGTAAACGCCGGGACTCTCTGATCGGTACCTTGTCGGCTGGCCCTGTGGCTGATGCCTACGACGGAGCAGAATGGAAAGCATTTGTCGCTGACTACCAAAAGACTTACCCGGTTTCTGCTGGCGGTTTCCCCAGCCCCGGCCTGTTCGCCTACGTCTATTACCAGAACATGAAAGCAGCGCTGGATGGTCTGGCCATCGTCAATGGTGATCTCTCGGGTGGTCAAGCCAAATACCGTGCAGCCTTGTCCAGTATGGTCCTCAAAACACCTACCGGGGATGTGCGTCTGGACGGCAACCGGCAAGCGATAGGTAGCACTTTTGTGACCGAGGTGGTTAAGGATGCTCAAGGCAACTTATTCAACAAAGTTCTGCGCAAGGTAGACAACGTTGATCAATTACTGGGCATGAAGAAAGAAGACTTCCAGATGGGAACTCGGGACACCCCAAGCTGCAGCTAAGCAAGAAGCGACCAGTGGCCCACCTTCATCAGCGACGTCATCTCGCGAGCGCCCCGCAAGGGGCGGTTGCGAGATCCGCCATACCTTTGTTGTCTAACGACGCCTTGGTGATCAGCGGGGTAACACGCACATTTGGCGCTTTGCGTGCGATCGACGATGTATCTCTGACAGTGGCTGCTGGTCAAAAATACGCCATTCTTGGCTCTAATGGTGCGGGCAAGACCACCTTATTCAACGCCATCAGTGGTGACTTTCCGCCCAGCAGCGGACGCATCACTTTTTTCGGTGAAGACATTACTGAATTGACACCACACCAGCGGATTCGTAAAGGACTGCGTCGTACTTACCAATCCTCCCTGTTATTTCGCGACTTGAGCGTACGCGACAACCTTTTTCTCGCCGTCCGCGGAGTGTCTGACGGTCGCTATAGCTTTCTTAGGCCACGCGCTAGCCATGCATCCGAAAGAGCTACCACTGAATTACTTGAGCGGACTCGACTCAGCCATATCGGCAATGAACTGGTGGCCAATCTGGCGCATGGGCAACAGCGCCAGCTGGAGATTGGAATGGCACTGGCCGGCGCACCCCGCCTGATCTTGTTTGACGAGCCAGCAGCCGGACTCTCCCCCACGGAGAGGCGTGAATTGGTCGAACTCCTGCGCACACTTCCTTCTCATATTAGTTTCGTACTCATCGAGCACGATCTCGATATTGCTTTGCGCGTGGTTGAGTGCGTAACGGTGATGCACAACGGGAAAATTATTAAAACTGGTACTCCTAAGGAAATTGAGAATGACCCCCAGGTACAAGCAATCTACATGGGGGGAAAACACTGATGGCTTGGCTAGGGCATGAACGAGATACAGCTGTGCGAACAGCAACACCGATTCTTGTGGTGCAGGACTTGGATGTTTTCCACGGACGAGCCCATGCCCTGCAAGCAGTAAATTTCCGCTTGGACCGAGGCGTACTCGGAATTGTTGGGCGCAATGGCATGGGAAAGACCACTCTATGCAATGCGATAACCGGCCTGGTGAAAGCCAGCGGCAGTGTCAAATTCGCCGGAGAAGAGATACTCGGACTGATGCCCAATGAGATTACGCGACGCGGCATAGCCTATGTACCACAGGGGCGACGGGTCTGGCCGTCGCTTACGGTCGATGAAACATTGCGCTTAGTGGCATCCAAACGACGTGATACCGAGCGCATCTATGAGTTGTTTCCAAGATTGGCCGAAAGAAAAAGTAATGGTGGATCGCAGTTGTCGGGCGGAGAGCAGCAGATGCTGGCGATTGGTCGAGCCCTTCTATTGAATCCGCGCTTACTCGTCATGGACGAGCCAACCGAGGGACTGGCCCCCGTCATCGTCGAACAAGTAAAACAGGCACTGGTTAAGCTCTCCGAAGAAGCTAGTATCTCCATACTCCTGATCGAGCAAAACTTAGGCGTTGCGATCGATATTTCTGACCGTATTGGTGTGATGGTCAATGGCAGGATCGCCCAAAACATCACCGCCTCTGAACTTGCAGGGGATAGAGAACTCCAGGAACAACTACTCGGCTTGCGCTCAGCCAGCATCGAAGAACCCATTGTTCAAACCTTAGCGCCTCCAACCGAACAGCCAATGCCGGTGCTCACGGTACGACGCGAAAATGGCTACGGCACTCCAGATTTGGAAGCCCTAAGAACTTCGACCGTTGCGGGCTACAACAAGTGGAATTCAGGCGCAGGCACGCTCGCTTTAAACCCTGTCTCACGAGAACAGAATCAACCCAAGCCGGCCACACAGGTGCCGGTTAATCAAAGCACGGTCAAACCTCTTTCTTTGAAGGGAGCTGGCAGCAGTCACAAGGCCGCTTATGTGGTGGGCACTTTCGACACCAAGGCCCGAGAGCTTTTCTTTTTGCGCCAATGCCTGGAAAAACTCGGCTTACGCGTCATTACAGTCGATCTGTCCACCTCGGGCAAAGCCTCATTGGCCCAAGTTCATCCGCGCGAGGTCGCCCGCCATCATCCTGGGGGCGAAGCTGCGGTATTTAGCCAAGATCGAGGATCAGCAGTGACCGCCATGTCGCAAGCCTTTGAAGTTTTCATCGGCAAGCGTCTCGATCTGGGTGGAATCATATCGGCCGGTGGTTCGGGCGGCACCACGCTGGCCACCGCCGGCATGCGCATACTGCCTATTGGTATTCCCAAGGTGATGGTTTCCACGATGGCCAGTGGTGATACGCGGCCCTATGTTGGCCCGAGTGACATCTGCATGATGTACTCAGTGACTGACATTCAAGGTATCAATCGAATCAGCGAAAAGGTCTTGTCCAATGCGGCCCATGCCCTGGCCGGTATGCTGAGCCAGCCACCGACTGCGTCTTCTTTAGGCAAGCCCGCTTTGGGGCTGACCATGTTTGGCGTCACAACAGCTTGCGTCCAGGCGGTCACCAAACAACTCGAACCCCAGTATGACTGCCTGGTGTTCCATGCTACCGGTGTGGGTGGGCAGAGCATGGAAAAACTCCTTGAGTCAGGTCTGCTGATCGGTGCGATCGATGTTTCAACAACCGAAGTGGCTGACGAAATCTGTGGCGGCACGCTGTCTTCTGGTCCAAACCGACTGGATGTTTTTGCCAACCATGGTTTGCCCTATGTCGGTTCCTGTGGCGCTTTGGATATGGTGAATTTCGGGGTCATGGAAAGTGTTCCTGAGCGCTTTAAGGGACGAAACTTCTACCGTCACAACCCAACCGTGACGTTGATGCGTACGACGGCGCAAGAGAGTCGGCAGATCGGCGAATTTATTGCCAACAAACTCAATGCCATGCAAGGCCCACTGCGATTCCTAATACCAGAACAAGGCGTCTCAGCGCTGGATCGCCCCGGTCAACCGTTTTATGACCCGGCAGCCAACAACGCACTTTTTTCTGCGCTTGAAACAAACTTCAAGCCCAGCAAAGGCAAAACCATGACCCGATTGCCATTACATATAAACGATGAAGCCTTCGCCACAGCTTTGGTCTGCGCTTGGCAAGAGATTTCAAAATCCATCAACAAGAATCTCAATTCTTAATTTAAATTCGCCCGCCATGCCACGAATTTCCCGCGCCGAGCTACTGACCCGCTTTCGCAGCAAGATAGCTGCGGGCCAACCGATCATTGGCGGAGGGGCTGGTACCGGCCTCTCTGCAAAATGCGAGGAAACCGGTGGCATTGATCTGATTGTTATTTACAACTCGGGGCGCTACCGGATGGCCGGGCGTGGTTCATTGGCCGGCCTCATGCCTTACGGCAACGCTAATGAAATTGTCTGTGAAATGGCCTACGAAGTGTTGCCGGTGGTGAAACGCACACCCGTTATTGCAGGTGTCAATGGAACCGACCCATTCATGATTACTGATCAGTTTCTCAAACGTCTGATCGACCTGGGCTTTTCGGGTGTACAGAATTTCCCTACCGTCGGATTAATCGACGGCACGTTTCGCGCCAATCTTGAAGAAACTGGGATGAGCTACGCGCTTGAGGTCGAAATGATTGCACAAGCACATGCCCTTGACTTACTAACAACGCCATACGTCTTTAATGAAAATGATGCCACGGCCATGGCGCAAGCAGGCGCCGACATTGTGGTTTGCCATCTGGGGCTGACAACCGGGGGGGCAATTGGTGCAGAAACAGCCGTCAAGCTGGCTGATTGTGTGGCCCCGATCAGAGCCTGGGCAGATGCGGCGAAATCGGTCAACCCCGATGTGATTGTGCTGTGTCACGGTGGACCGATTGCCACCCCCGAAGATGCCCAATACATCCTCCAACACTGTCCTGGTTGCCACGGTTTTTACGGTGCCAGTTCGATGGAGAGACTTCCCACTGAAATAGCACTCACTGAAACCACGCGACGATTCACCCAGATCATCAGATAAGAGGAGACAACACCATGTCCGGCAATCAATTCGGTAGCTTTATTCTTGCGCTCATAGCCATCGCGCTGGTGGTTGCAATCGTCGTTTGGTTGCTGCACTGGCTTTACCTCAGAAGTTCTAAGGAGCGATCCTTTGTCCGCACCGGTCTGGGTGGGCAGAAGGTCGTGCTCGACGGCGGAGCTTTTGTACTGCCAATCGTGCACGATGTCATACCAGTCAACATGAACACACTACGGCTCGAGGTCAGTCGAGGTCGTGACAAGGCTTTGATTACCAAAGACCGGATGCGGGTGGACGTGATTGCTGAGTTTTATGTCAGGGTGGCGGCAAAACCTGACGCAGTCGCCGCTGCTGCGCAAACCTTGGGCCTGCGAACCATGGAGCCCGATCAGCTACGCGAACTGGTTGAAGGCAAGTTTATCGACGCCTTGCGCACCGCTGCCGCAGAAATGACCATGGAAGAGCTCCACGAGAAGCGCGGCAGTTATGTCAAACGCGTACGCGAAACAGTAGCTGAAGACTTGACCAAAAATGGACTTGAGTTGGAGGCTGCGTCATTAACCCAGCTCGATCAGACCAGCATGGAATACTTCAACCCGAGCAATGCGTTCGATGCTGAAGGTATGACACGGTTAACCGAACAGATTGAACGCCGAAAAAAACAACGCAATGATGTCGAGCAAGATACCTTGGTTGCCATTCGCAACAAAAATCTTGAGGCTGAGAAGCTCTCGCTTGAGATCGACCGGGAAAGCGAATACGCTCGATTAGCTCAACAGCGCGAAGTAGAAATCGCACGCTCACGCCAGCGTGCTGAAGTAGCAACTGAGAAAGCCCAACGCGAACAAGATGCAGAAGCTGCTCAAATTGCAGCCAAACAGGCCACAGACGCGGCAAAAATTCGCTCAGAACAGAACATCGAACAAGAACGCATTGGCAAAGAGCGCGCTATTCAAACCACGGAAATAGAGCGTCGGATGGCACTTGAACTGGCAGACCAAAAACGCTCGATAGCAGTGGCCCACGAGAGCAAAGCCCAAAGCGAAGCGCAGACCCAGGCCGAAATAGCAAGGGCCCAAACCGTGACTGCAGAGGAGAAGGTATTTACGGCCCGGGAGGTAGAAGTTGCTGAGCGTAAAAAAGCGATCGACTTGATCCAAGCAGCTCAGGCAGCCCAGACCGAAGCTTTGCGGTTGACTTCGGCTGCGCAGTCCGAAAAGGCTGCGAGCGCCGATCGAGGTGCTGCAATTCGAGCCCAGGCCCAGGCCGATGCCGATGCCGACAAAATTAAATCCCTGGCCTTGCGGGTACGCGCTGAAATTGAAGCTGAAGCGCTGACTTTGATGAACCTGGCCCACAACCAACTCTCACCTGAAGCCCGCCAATCATCAATGCGCATGCGGCTGTTAGAAAAAGCAGAAGGAATTATTCGAGAGTCAGTACGGCCAATGGAGCGAATCGACAGCATCAAAATCTTGCAGGTCGATGGCATTACCGGTAATGGCTCTGTCAGCAATGGCGGGGATGGGACGCAAGGAGTCAATTTTAGTGATGGCGTAGTTAACTCAGCCCTGCGTTTTCGGGCTCAGGCCCCCTTGGTCGATCAACTGTTGCGAGAAATCGGGATTCAAGGGGGTGATATTCAAGCCCTAACCGGCGGAATCAGCAATGCCCAAATTTCACTGCCGCCCAACGACAGCAAGGGGTCTTGAGTGGTCAAAGTCTATGTATCCAGCGTCATCAACGCCAGTGCTGAAAATGTTTGGGCTCGCATTCGAGACTTTAACGGCTTAGCCCTGTGGCATCCGGCTATTGCCGACAGCAGAATAGAAAACAGCCAGCCCAGTGACCGGGTTGGCTGCATTCGTCATTTTCACACCCGTGATGGCGCGATGATTCGCGAGAAACTATTGGCCCTTTCTGATTACGACTACAGCTACAGTTACGAAATCATCGAAAGCCCGATGGGGGTTGAGCACTACCTGGCCACCATCAAGCTCACACCCGTGACTGACGGAGCCTGCTGCTTTGCCGAATGGAGCGCCGAGTTTGACTGTGCAGATGGCAGGGAGCGCGAACTCAGTGAAACCATTGGCACAGGAGTCTTCCAAGGTGGGTTCAATGCATTGAAACAGCATTTTGGGATACGCTAATGCTCCAGCGTGTGGTTCGCTCCAGCATCATCGACGCCCCGATTGAACGGGTTTGGGCGGTACTTCGTGACTTCAACAGCCACAAGAATTGGCATAGCGCGATTAAACAGAGCGAAATCGAAAGCAGCGAGCGAAGTGACCAAGTTGGCTGTATCCGAAGCTTCACCTTAAAAGACGGTAACCAGATTCGCGAACAGTTACTGAGTCTCTCAGACAGTGAATACAGCTGCAGCTACTGCATCGTCCAAGCCAGCGTCGACCTGCAACGCTATGTCGCGCACATCAAGCTCAAACCAGTAACCGATGGCAACCGTACTTTTTGGCATTGGGAATCGACCTTCAGTACCCCTCCCGGCAGGGAAAGAGAATTAAGAGAATTGGTCGCTCAAGGGGTTTATGAAACCGGATTTGAAAATCTAAAGCGCCATTTGCAGCATGCTGGCGACTTCAACACACAGCTTGCGGCGGTACAAGTCTCGGCCAGTCCAGTCGCGAGTCGCCGGATTGTCGTTTCCAACTATGGGGCATCCGACGTTCAACACATTGAGCAAACTCAGACCCCAGCACCGGCTGCCGGTGAAGTGCGTATTGCTCAACGTGCGATCGGCATCAACTTTATTGATGTTTATTTACGGCGCGGCTGGATGCCTGATTTGCTGCCACTGCCAGCGGGCTTGGGAATGGAAGCAGCAGGTACGGTCCTTGATGTCGGGGAACATGTCAATGGTTTTCTGCCCGGCGATCGGGTCGCCTACCTGGGGCCGCAACCAGGCGCCTATTGTTCAGTACGCTGTGTACCTTCAGACTGGGTAGTCAGACTGCCCGCCAGTATTGAAATTGAGACAGCCGCCGCACTGCTGCTCAAGGGTCTAACTGCCGACTACCTGGTGCGAGACCTGGGCCGGGTCGGTCCAGGAACTCGGTTGCTGGTTCATGCAGCAGCGGGTGGTGTTGGTCTGCTGGTATGCGCATGGGCCCGTAGCCTAGGGGCACAGGTCATAGGCACGGTATCGAGCGAAGAAAAAGCCCGGGTAGCTAGGGAGTATGGTTGCGACCAAGTGATCGTGACGCGAGATTACAGGTTTGCCACTGCCGTCCAGAAAGCCTGCGGCGGCGCTGATGTGATCATTGACGGCCTAGGCGATGCAGCTCGAGAAGAGAACCTGGCAGCACTTGCCCGTTGTGGTCACTGGATCAGTCTGGGTCAGGCCAGTGGCCCTCTAAGCCCCGTGTCGAGCGACGCCTTGGTTGCCAAGTCACTGACTTTTTCCCGACCCGTCGTGTTTGACTACGTGGCCACCCACACCCAACTGCTAGAGCGTTCCCAACGGCTGTGGAATGCCTTGGATAATGGCATCCTCAAATCGCCGCCGATAGAGCGGTATGCGCTCGCGGCAGCGGCTCAAGCCCATGATCGGATCGAGTCTCGCCAAAGTATTGGCCCCCTTATCTTGATGACTTGAAAGCGAAAAATGATTACTGGTATGAACCACTTCACCGTGATTGCTGAGGATCCTGCGGCAACGCTGGACTTCTACGTGGGAATGCTCGGTTTCACGGTCGGCGAGCGACCGGATTTGGGTTTTCCTGGTGCTTGGCTTTATGCGGGTGGGCCCAACGCCATTTTGCACATGTACTTTGATCGAGCGGTTCCATCACAGCGCAACGGTCTGATCGATCACATGGCTTTCAGCGCCAAGGACTTGCGGGCCGTCAAAAAGCGTTTTGACGACAGCGCTACGCCCTATGTGTTGCGCCAGCAAGTAGGCTCAGGAACCTGGCAATTGTTTTGCAACGACCCAAGTGGTGCCAAGGTCGAGCTCGATTTTGACCCCTCGGAAAGCGTTTAATGAGTGCTTCGTTATTAACGAAGCCGATAGGCTTAGCCGAAATGCCTTGATCAGACCGCCAGCGACTTCATTTCAGCGTACAAATCACTCTTGCCTTCGAAGCCAATGCCTGCTAATTCAGGCATGACGATGTGGCTGTCTTGCACCCGAACACCGTCAGGGAAACCGCCATAAGGCTGGAACAGGTCGGGGTAGCTCTCGTTGCCGCCTAGCCCCAAACCGGCTGCAATATTGAGCGACATCTGATGGCCCCCGTGCGGAATACAACGTTTCGCGGACCAGCCGTGGGCCTTGATGACTTCCAGTGTTCTCTGGTACTCGCACAGGCCGTAGGACAAAGCGCAATCAAACTGCAACCAGTCACGGTCGGGCCGCATGCCACCATGGCGAATCAGGTTGCGTGCATCCTGGTGACTGAACAGGTTTTCACCCGTTGCCATGGGGCCTGGGTAAAAATCAGCCAGCGCGGCCTGCAACTGGTAGTCCAAAGGATCGCCGGCTTCTTCATACCAAAACAAGGGGTACTCACGCAGCATCTTGGCGTAAGCGATGGCGGTCTCCAGATCAAAGCGCCCATTGGCATCGACCGCCAGTCGGGCTTGAGAACCCAGCTCCTGTAACACGGCTTCCAGCCGTTGGCGGTCTTCATCAATCGAAGCACCACCAATTTTCATTTTTACCACGGTGTAGCCACGGTCCAGGTAGCTGCGCATCTCCGCGCGCAAAGCCGCCATGTCTTTGCCGGGGTAGTAATAACCGCCGGCGGCATAGACAAAAACCTTGGGATCGGCTACTAGGCCATGGCGCTCGGCCAACAGCCTAAACAAGGGCTTGCCCGCGATCTTGGCCACAGCGTCCCACACTGCCATGTCCAGCGTGCCAACGGCAACCGAACGCTCTCCGTGACCACCAGGTTTTTCATTGTTCATCATCGTGGCCCAAACCTTGTCGGGATCCAGATTGCTGCCTGCTTCGTCCCATAAAGAATCGGGCCTGGCCTCAAGCAAACGCGGCGCAAAGCGCTCTCGAATCAAACCGCCTTGGCCATAACGACCATTGGAGTTAAAGCCATAGCCGACCACTCTTTTGCCGTCACGGAAGGCGTCGGTCACAACAGCCACCAAACTGGTGGTCATTTTGCTGAAGTCGATATAAGCGTTGCGGATAGGAGAAGCAATGGGCTTGGTAATTTCACGGACATCGATGATGCGAACTGACATGGTTGAGATCTCAAAGGAAAGGGCTTAGACCCTGGTTCAGGACAAAAATTAGCGTAAAAAGGATGTTGGATCAAGTCGAGGGCGCGACAGTCGCACCTTCAATGCCGTGGCGCTTAAGCGCCTGTTCTACAAAACCTGAGGCCTTCATTTCTTCAACAAAAGAACGTAAGAATTGTGCCGCGGCCTCACCCCGACTTTTGGGGGTTCCCATGGCCTGACCGATCACCATGAAGCGCCCGGGTAGCAAGCGCAGACCCGCAATGCGATGGGCATCCGCTTGCAATTGTTGTTTAACACCAGCGGCGACTTCGATGCCTTGCGCCAGAAAAGTATCAACCACCGCCGGCGAACTCGGAGCCCGAACGATGGCTGCGTTCTTGAGTTCACGCGTTAAATAAAGGTCGTAGGCACTGCCGGCGCCAACCGTCACGCGCATTCCTGCGACATCGACTTCATCGTTGCTTTTCAGCGTTGATTCCTGGCGTACCAGGTAACTTCCTTCAATCAGAACATAGGGCGCGGTGAAATAAATTTCTTGACCACGAAGTGGATCGACTGCAAAAAAACCAATATCAGCGCGCTCGTTCTTCACAGCGTCGACCGACTTACCCGCAGTGTCAAATACCACCAGCTCCAACTCCAACTCCAGTCTTTGTGCGAAAGCCTTGGCCAAATCAATTGAAACGCCAACGGGTAATCCGGTCTTGGGGTCTTTGTTGGCCAAAATCGGATTGCCCAAGTTGATCGAGGCGCGCACGCGCCCGGTGGGAGAAAAAACCGAGCTGAGTAAAGCATTCATGGTCATGCCATTTCCTGGGTTGCGGGTGTACGGTAAGCCGCGCCAAAGCTGGCGTGGCTGCATAAATCAATGTGGGTCGTCAGTTCAAGGCTTTCCGAAAACCAGGCTGCGATCGAAGCTCGGCGTTCTCCCTGGTACACGGGTTGGCCTGAAGCATCGAGCACCATGCTCAGGTCGTGTCCAGGCACCAGCACCGTGCCGGCCTGCAGTCGCCAGTAAGCCCAGATGGTCTTGAGCGAGTCACTGCTTTGCTCACGATTGCCGCTGGCATCGACTTTGCCCGAGAGCAGTTCGGCCCTATTTTTCGCGGCGTCGCCCGTGAACAGCACCGGCACCGAATTGGAACTCAGGTAATAAACCAGAGATCCCGGGGTATGGCCCGGCGCAGCAACTGCTTTGATTCCAGGTAAGAACTCTTGTTGATCGACTATACGCCGCACCCGTGATGAACTCACCAGTTCACGCACATAGAGTTCGGGCAAAGGGTTGAATCCGGGTGGCTGAGCCGATGCCCAGTCCAGCTCTTGGGCACCGATCCAGACTTGGGCATGGGGAAACAAGGTGAAGTTCACAGCGTGGTCATAGTGGGCGTGCGTCAACACCACATCAGTAACTGCGCTTGGATCGACGCCGCGTTCCCTCAATTGCTTAGCGAGTTCATGGCGGACGCCAAAAGCCCCGACGTCCAGCAAAATCACCCGGCCTGCACCCCGCAACAGCGTCACCGTGCTCCAGCCCAAACCGCCGTGGCATACGGCTTTTCCAGGAAAGCCTTGAATCAGCAAATCCATCTGGTACATCGAAGAAGCCATGTTTAATTACTCCTAGTTGTTTCTTGCCTTGTTGCTCAGCTGCTGGAATGTTTTTTCAATAGCGCCAGCACTTGGGGATCGATCCGGATGCCCTGCTCGCGCTGTTGCGCCATTTTGCCCAACTCTATTTCCCCTGGAACCACGACCGGCTTGCTCGGGTCGACTGGCGCGCTGCCATGCAAGATAGCGGCGAAATCAGTCATGCGCTCGGTCAACCATTGGGGTGAACCCAACACCTTGGTGTCGATCAGGATGAAGAAGTGACCCAGATTCTGTGGCTCATCGGGTGCATCAACCCAGGACTTGACGTGGTTCAGGTAGGCCGCACCCGATAGCAAACCGCTGAACAGATCGACCAGTAAAGCCAGGCCATAACCTTTGTGCCCCCCCATGGGCAGCAAGAACCCCCCCAGCGCCTGCGCCGGGTCGGTCGTGGCCAGGCCTTGTCGGTCAGTGGCCCAGGTTTCGGGAATTTTTTCGCCGCGCTTGAAGGCCGAACGAATCTTGGCCCGTGCCACCACACTCATGGCCATGTCCAGTAAAAATGGCGCACCACCCGGGTTGGGAACGCCAAAACCCATCGGACTGTTGCCCAGTCGCTCGTCACTGCCGCCCCAGGGCGCAATCGTGGTGGTAGCGTTAGAGCCGATGATGCTGGCAAAACCAGCTTGGGCAGCGATATAGGAGTAAGGCGAGATCGGACCAAAATGGTTGCTACCGCGGGCCAAAGCGATGCCTATGCCGTATTGGCCAGCCAGTTCCATCGCGGCGCGCAAGCTATGCATGCCCACCACCGGGCCTACGCCATTGTCACCATCGATTTTTACCATGGCCGGCGCCACCTGCTGCACACTGATCGTGGGTCGAGCTTTGATGCCCTTGAGCAATAGCCTTTCACCATAAGATTCGATTCGACTCAAGCCATGTGTCGTCAAGCCGAACAAGTCGGCCAGGATCAAGATGCTGGACACATCCTGGGCATCGGCATGGCTCAGCCCCAAGCCCTGAAAGGCTTTGACGCCCAGGACATTGAGTTCCGCTTCAGTAAAACACGAATCATGAGGTGTGGACATGGGGGGAATTTCTTTCTACAAAATCGCGCTGAAGCAAGAGGCGTATTGAGCCACAAATTGAGCTACTTTTTGGCCTACAGCTGTCGCCAATTTTCCATTGGCCATAATCAATGACTTGTCTGTCCCCTTGAAAGACCCGCTTGAAACTGTCCGACCTTGCCACCCCGGCCGCCGTGATTGACGAGGCGCGCATGATGGCTAACATCGCACGCATGCAGACCCAGATGAACTTGCTGGGGGTGCGTTTTCGTCCCCATGTCAAAACTTCCAAGTGCATTGACGTGGTGCAGCGTCAGCGTGCGGCAGGTGCCAGCGGTATCACAGTTTCCACTTTGAAAGAAGCCCAACAGTTTTTTGCAGCGGGTTTCAACGACATACTTTATGCAGTCTGCATGGCGCCTAATAAACTGGCACAAGCCCTGGAACTGCGCCGCCGTGGTTGCCAACTCACTGTGCTGGTCGATTCACTGGCTTCAGCCCATGCCGTGGTGGCGTATGGCCAGGCTGAGCAGCACAGCTTCGAAGTGATGATAGAAATCGACTGCGACGGTCACCGTTCGGGCGTACAGCCCGAAGCGCCCGAACTGCTCTTGATTGGGCAAATTCTGCACCAGGGCAGCGCCAAACTCAAAGGCGTTTTGACGCACGCTGGGAGTTCTTATGACTTGAACAAGCCCGAAGCCTTGCGACAAATGGCCGAACAGGAGCGCCGCCTCTGCGTTCGCGCTGCGCAACGCTTGCGTGAGGCAAATCTGCCCTGCGCCGAGGTCAGTGTCGGCTCGACCCCAACTGCCTTATCAGCGACCACGCTCGAAGGCGTGACCGAAGTGCGCGCCGGTGTTTATGTTTTCTTTGATTTAGTGATGGCCAATATCGGCGTCTGCAGCACCCAAGAGCTGGCATTGTCGGTGTTGACAACGGTCATCGGCCACAAGCCTGATAAGGGCTGGGCCTTGGTCGATGCGGGATGGATGGCCATGAGCCGGGACCGGGGCACCCAAAAGCAGGCGCATGACTACGGTTATGGCGCGGTTTGCGACCAGGATGCTGGCCTGCTCAATGGCTTTGTGTTGACCGGTGCCAATCAAGAGCACGGGATTGTGGCGTTGGCCGACGGCTCGGTCGCCAGCCACATCGACGAACTCTTTCCGATTGGAACCCGACTCCGGATTCTGCCTAACCATGCCTGCGCCACAGCGGCTCAATTTCCCCAGTACCAGGTACTCGACGCTCAAGGCCAAGTCAGCAGCTGGGAGCGCTTTTACGGCTGGTGATCTACTGACGTCTTAGTAAAAATTTCGTAATTCACGGTACTGAGCGGTTTGTATAGGCCCAGGCGCCTGGGCTAAGCAGCGCCACAACTGCTCAGCGCTTGGTCTTGCCGAAGTTCAATAAATTGGAAGCCAGGTGGGTCTCGACAAGAAAGCACAGCAAGGCCAGCAGAAAACAGACCACGCCGGAGAGAAAACTCAGCATCGAAAGACGACGGGTATGTAAATCCGATACCTCGCCAATAAACAGCACGATGATAGTCAGACCGATCAGCAAGCCACAAAAGGTTAACAGGGCAATGCAGGCATTGGTCATGCGGGCTCGTTTTCTCAACACTTTCAATTCAGCCTGTGCAGTTTGAACCAATTCAGATTCGGTTGTGACGCGGATCAGATCGTCCAGGACACGTGCCCGATCAACGATACGCGCCAATCGATTGGCCACGGCCGCAATCATTCCCGATACTGCTGTCAGAAAAAATACCGGCGCCAAAGCCAGTTGGATGCCATGCGAGACGGTGTCGGCATCAAGCGGTGGAATCATGGCTTAGCTCCTGCATGTTTGACCACTTGATCCTGGTCCTGCAACAAGGTCATCACGCGCTCCACATGATCACCCTGCACTTCGATCACGCCGTCTTTGACCGTGCCACCGGAGCCGCAAGCTGTTCTGAGCTTTTTCCCCAATGCCAGCAAAGCTACAGCATCGAGCGCGAGCCCTTTGATCAGGGTTACGCCTTTGCCCGCGCGACCTTTGGTTTCACACGACACCCGAACCACGCCATCGCCTGCGGGCCGGGCTTTGGCCTGACGACATACACACTGCGCTGTTGCTTGACGGCATAGCGGGCACATTCGCCCACTCTCGGTCGAATAGACCAGGCCTGAAGCAGCTGCGGATTTCACTTGGCTTGCGACGCCTTGCGATCGGCCACCACCTTTTGCGCCGAAGAACGCTCACCAATCAGTTTCAGATAGGCTTTGTAATCGACACCGCCGGCCACTAACAAATCCTCGCCATAAATCGCTTTAGTCGCCATGCCAATGACCGGCAAGCTGACGAAAGCCGAGCAATCAGCTTGAGTGAATTCAGCACCAGCGATATAGGGGGAAAAATGGACCAAGCGCTTGAAGCCGGCAATGTTTTTCTCAAGCTGCTGGCGCACCCGAGTTTGAATCTCCTGGCTCACGCTCTTGCCAAAAAAGGCTTGGCCATACAACTCACGCGCCAACATTTCCAGATGCTGGTCAATGAAAATAATGAGCTCGCGTACCTTGGCTGCGGCAAATGCGTCCGTAGGCAGCAAAGGTGGATGGGGCCATTTGGCCTCGATGTAATCCATGATGGCCTGGCTTTCGCACAGGCCGCCTTGCTCAGTTTTAATGTAAGGAATTTTGGCCAGTGGCGAAGCGCTGAGTACGGCCTCCTCGGTACTGCCTGTTTTGACATATTCCTCGGAAAAAGGAACAGATTTTTCCAATAAAGCGAGCTTGACTTTGTTGTAGTAATTGGAGACGGGGAAGCCACAGAGGGTCAGCATGGAATTTCCTTGTTATCGTAAGAGACAGCGCTCAGAACCAATTCGGCGCAGCCCTTAGTTTGGCACAAACTCGGCCTTGAACTTGGCCTCGTCATCGGCCAATTCGAGCGTGACCAACTGACCCATTTTGAGGTCAGTCAGGCGGCAGGCCGCGAACAAACTGGCCTTGCCTTTGAAGTGAAAAAACGGCAAGTCAATCAGTTCATAGGGATAGGGGACAAACACCTGGTGCTGAAAAATCTCCCGGTGCTCATTTCTGGGCGAAGGAAAAAGTTTGTAGTTGTCGGTTTCAATGGTTCTAGCGGCCATAGTTCTTAGTTTTCCGTCATTACAGTGCCTGACCTAAGCGCTGCATACCTTCCCTGATTTTTTCCAGATCGGCAGTGGCAAAGCTCAGGCGCAAAGTAGCGGGATCGGGATCATGGGCATAGAACGGTGTGCCGGGTACAAAAGCCACTCCTTTTTCAATCGCTCGCTTGGCCAGTTCTCCCGCATCGCTCAGTTTGGCGTGGGCTCCCGTCAGTCTGGCCCAGAAAAATAGACCGCCACCGGGTTGGCTAAATGCGATGGCATCGCCGAGTTCGCTTCTCAAACAGTCACCCATGGTTTTGGCACGCTCGGCATAGACTTCACGCACATGGGCCAAGGTAGCAGGCATGCGGCCGGACTTCAGGTATTGCGCCGCAGTAGCCTGAGCAAACGTGCTGGTGTGGGCATCGCTGAACTGTTTACACATGGTGGCTTTGGCCAACATATCGGGCGGTGCAATCATCCAGCCGACCCGCAAACCCGGCGACAGTACCTTGCTCAAGGAGCCGCAGTGGATCAACCAGTCGCGACTACCCGGAACTTGTTCGCTCAAAGCCAGCAGGCTTGGCGGAGGTGGCGCATCAAAATACAAGTCGCCATAGGGATCATCCTCCACCAATGGAATCTGGTATTTGAGCACCAGCTCCAGCACTTTTTTGCGACGCTCCAAACTCAGCGTAGCGCCACTGGGGTTGCCAAACGTGGGGATCAAATAAACAAATTTAGGCTTGTGCTGAGCCATGAGTAGCTCTAGCTCATCGACCTTAACGCCATGCTCGTCGATCGGCGCAGCCACCACGTTCGCGCCATACAGACGGAAACACTGGATGGTGGCTAGGAAAGTCGGCGCTTCCACGATCACCGTGTCGCCTGGATTGATCATGGTTTTGCCAATCAGATCCAAGGCCTGCTGGCTGCCGGTGGTGACGATCAAGCCGTCGGGAGAAAGATGGACTCCCTTGGCTTGCATTAAAGCTGCCAGTTGTTCGCGCAGCGGGTTGTAGCCTTCGGTCGCCCCGTACTGCAACGCGCCGCCAGGCTCCAGCGTCAAAGCTTGGTTGGCTGCCTGCTTGATGCCCTCGACATCGAACATCGCACCGTCGGGGAAGCCCCCAGCAAAAGAAATAATGCCGGGTTTGCCCAGCAACTTGAAAAGTTCGCGAATGGCAGAGGTTTCAACGTAATTCAGACGATCGGCAAATTGCATGTGGCTTGGTTTCCAGGGCTGCGGGAACGGGTTAAAGGCTTGGGCACAATGTTAGCTAAAGATTAAGCCCGGAACGACCATGAACAAAGACCAGATTGAAACATTTTTTTCTCGGCTGCAAGCGGCCAATCCGCATCCGGTAACCGAACTACATTACAGCAGCGTTTTCGAGTTGCTGTGCGCTGTGATGTTGTCAGCACAAAGCACGGACATCGGTGTCAACAAAGTAACACGGCAGCTGTTTGCGGTGGCCAACACGCCCCAGAAAATTCTGGCGCTCGGTTTACCCGCACTGGAAAATTACCTCAAAACACTGGGTCTGTACCGCAGCAAAGCCAAACACCTGTTGCAATCTTGCCAGATCTTGCTGGAGCAGTTTGGCGGCGAAGTTCCACGCAGTCGTGAAGCTTTACAAACCTTGCCTGGCGTCGGTCGCAAGACCGCTAACGTGGTTCTCAACACCGCTTTTGGTGAGGCCACCATGGCGGTCGACACCCATATATTCCGTGTCAGCAACCGAACCGGATTGGCCGTGGGCAAGACACCGCTGGCGGTGGAACTCAAATTGCTCAAACGGGTTCCGCCAGCTTATTTGGTGGGGGCTCACCATTGGCTGATCCTGCACGGCCGCTATATTTGCCAGGCACGCAAGCCTATGTGCTGGCAATGCGCAGTGGCTGACTGCTGTGATTTCAAGCCCAAGACGCGGGCCCCGGGCTGAAATCAAAGTTACATCAGTCGGCGTAAATGCCGGCTTTTTTGATGACCGGGCCCCACTTGTTGATTTCAGCTTCGAGGTGAGTCTTCAAACCGTTAGGCGTCATCTTGTTGGCAGGAACGATGTCCGAGCTCAGTTCAGCCAAGCGCTGCTTGACCACTGGGTCTTGCATGGCTGCGACCAGGGCTGCACCAATTTTTTCGTTGACGGCAGCGGGTGTACCTTTGGGTGTGTACATGCCATGCCAGACCTTGACTTCAAAACCTTTGAGTCCTTGCTCGTCGAGCGTTGGCACATTGGGCAGAGCCGACAAACGGGTCAGGGACGTCACACCGTACACCTTGACGCGACCGCCGTCCTTGATGATGGGTACGGTTTGGGTGGTCTGGTCACACAGTAAATCAACCTGGCCGCCGAGCAAATCGTTCATCGCCGGGGCTGTACCTTTGTAAGGAATCGTGGTGAGGTCGACTTCAATATGGCTCTGGAACAACAGGCCGCACAAATGCGATACCGCGCCGAGACCGGCATTGGCCAGCGACACTTTGTCTTTGTTGGCTTTCACGTAAGCCACCAATTCCTTGAAATTGGCGGCTGGAAAGTCCTTGCGCGCCAACAAGGTCATGGGTACATCAACCACTTGACCGATGTACTCAAAATCCTTCAGTGGATCAAATTGCAGTTTGCGGTACAGGGCTGGCGCGGTAGCCATGCCCATGTGGTGCAACAGAATCGAATAACCATTGGGTGCTGCGCGTGCCACCTTGGTCACGCCGATGGTGCCGCCAGCACCAATCACGTTTTCCACCACCACGGTCTGGCCCAAGGCTTTTCCCATCGGGATGGCGATCATGCGGGCTACGGCATCGGTCGGGCCACCAGCGGCGAAAGGAACGACCAGCGAAATGGCCTTGTCCGGGTAGGCTTGGGCCAAAGCCGGAGCGCTGACCATGGCGAACAGGGCTGCAGCCGAAGCCACGACCAAGGTCTTAAATGGATTGTTGCTTTGGTTTGTCATGGAATGTCCTCGTTGACAGGTATAGACGTGCGAAACGACAGATTGTAGCCAGTCGAGCCTTAATTCAGAATCCTTGAACTGCCAGGGCTATCTGGGTTGCGTGCGCGGCAACGCCACCCACTGCGACCCGACGGCGGCAATCGCAATGCGTTGTTCGAACACCTGCTCCACCGCGCAGTGCGTTGCCTGATCCTTGCAAGCGCCTTGGTGCACGATGCGGCCGTGCGCCATCACCACCATCTCGTCGGCCTGCAGCGCCAGGGAGATTTCATGCAGCACGCTGACCACGGTTTTGCCACTGCCCACCAGCTCACGCACCAGCAGCAGCCAATCCACTTGGTGCGGCGGATCCAAATTGACCAGGGGCTCGTCCATCAGAAGCACGTCGGCCTGTACCGCCAGCGCTCTTGCCAGCAAAACACGCTGGCGTTCGCCGCTGGAGAGCTGAGCTAACTGTCGGCTGCGCCAGTCCCAAGCCTGGGTGGAGCGCAAAGCTTGTTCTACGGCAGCCCGGTCGGCTGTATTGGGGCTGGCCAGCCAGCTCTGGTGCGGCAAACGACCCAGCATGGCCACGTCGTACACGCTCAAATCGTCAGCAGCAAGCTCGCTCTGGCCCAACCAAGACAAGCGGCGCGCCCGCTCCCGCCCGCTCAATGCAAGCACATCCTGACCTAGTAAACAGACTCTGCCCTGGGCCGGCAACAGACCCGCCAAGGCCTTGAGTAAGGTCGATTTACCGGCCCCGTTGGGTCCAACAATGCTGGTCCAGCAAGCCCGGGGGAAAGCCAAGCTCAGGTCGTGCAAAATTTCGACGCCCGCCAGACTAGCCTTGAGACCCTGGGCTTGGAGGGAAAAATTCACAGCTGCTTTCCCCCACCCGACTGGAACTGCATCAGCCACAACAGGTAAGCCCCGCCGAGCACCGCGCTCAAAATACCGATCGGTAGTTCTTGCGGAGCGATCAGACCGCGAGCCAGGTTATCGGCAGCCAACAGCAGCACACCGCCCATCAGACTCGACAACAAAATCAAGCGTCGGTAGCTCAGTGAAACAAAAGATCGAACCAGATGCGGAGCTGCCAAACCAACAAAAGCGATCAAACCAGTCTGGGCCACGGCAGCGCCGGTAGCCAGCGCCAGCACTAAGATCAGCGCCATCCGCATGGATGGCAACGGCAGGCCCAAACTGGTGGCCGTGGCTTCCCCCAAAGCCAAGCCATCAAGTGCTGGGCTGAGCAACCAGGCAGCCAACTGACACAAAAGCCACAACAGCGCCATCACGACGCAAGCCGACCAACCGATAAAACTGGTCGAACCCAACATGAAGGACTGCATGGTCTGCAACAATTCGGGCGCGAGCATCAAGGTCAAGGAACTCAAAGCTCCCAACACCACCCCAACAATCACCCCTGCGAGCAGCAAGCGCAGCGTGTGCTGCACCCCTTGAGCCAAAAGCAAAGTCAGCATGACGGCCCCGACCGCACCCGCAAAAGCGGCGCCCGTCAGGCCCAGGCGTAGCAACCAGGGTGCAGCCAACGGTGACACCCCAGTCAGAACCAGCGCCAGTGCCAGGCCCAATGCCGCGCCCGAAGCGCTTCCGAGCAAATAAGGGTCAGCCAGCGGATTGCGAAACAGGCCTTGGGCCAAGGCGCCGGAAAGTCCGAGCAAGGCCCCCGCGAGCCAGGCCCCAACACTGCGCGGCAGCCGTATGTCCTGCACGATTTGCAGCGCAATAGGGTCTTGCCAAAGACGCCACAGCGGATCGAAACCAGTATTCCCCACGCCCACGCCAACGAGCAACATGGCCGCACTGAGAAGCAACAAAACCAGTCCTAGCAAACCGGCACGACGGTTAGCAAGAGTCAAGCTCAAAACGCTTTCTCCATCAAACATTGGGCCATGATGCGGGCCGCCTCGTCCATGCGCGGCCCCGGTCGCACCAAAATATCGGACTGCTCTGGCGAGAAAACGCACACCCGTTGCGCCTGGATGGCACGGATCCGGCTCCAACCTGGGCGCTGCGCCAGCCCAGCCAGGCTGTCACTTCGCTCGCCAATCATGATGAGGTCTGGATTAGCGCGCACCACGTACTCCGGGTTGAGTTGAGGAAAAGGCCCCAATGCCGCCGGAACAATATTGACAGCACCCAGTCGACTCAAAGTTTCACCCAGAAACGACGCTTCGCTGGCGGCATAGGGGCCGTTGTTGACTTCGATATAGACCTTTGTCTGCCTGACTTTCGCCGGCAACGCATTTGCTGCTGCTGTGATGCCCGAATCAATCGCGCTCCATACCCGCTGGGCCCCGACCTCGGGCGCGATGGCCAGCAACTCACCCAGCGTGTTAATCACTCGCCGCATATCGGCATGGCTCTTGGGCTCCAAGGTCAACACCTTCAAGCCCAGTGAGCGCAATTGTTGAACTGAGCGCGATGAAGAAGCCATTAGCACCACATCGGGTTGCAGGGCCAGCACCGCTTCAATAGCCGGATCGATGCCGCCGCCAAGCTTGGGCAATTTTTGAACGCTTGCCGGATAGTTCGAATAACGATCAACACCCACCAGACGCGCACATTGACCCAATGCACAAACCGTCTCGGTCAACGAGGGCAGCAGACTGACAATGCGTAGCGGCGGCTGGGCGAAATGATGCGTCAAACCGCGGTCATCTTTGACCTCCAAGCCCTGCGCCGACACTGGCAGCAACAGCGCCAACAGCATTGCTCCGCCAACGGCCGACTTCAAAAAACGATCAAGCATGCTGCTCGCTCCAGGCCAGCACGATGCGACGGGGGAAGAGTTTTTTCATGCCGAGATCATTTCATCTTCCTTGATAGCGCAGACCCAGCATGTAAGTACGAGGGAAATTGTTGTAGCCAGCCGCATGGAAGTAAGTTCGATCCAAAACGTTATTAATGCTAGCAGTGGCAGTCCAGGAACGGTCAAGCTCCCGCTTGAACCCAAGATTCAGAACAGCATAACCGGCGGTATCAACCTTGATGTCATTCGGGTCGAAGGTTTTCCGTTTAGATGTTGAGAAAATTTTCAAATTCATTGACGACTTGGCATCGATTACGTAATCAGCATTGAAGGATCCAAAATTTCTTGATTTATTCATCACAGAGACCATCGAATCAATATTGATAGGCGTTTGGTGCGTGAAATTCACGCCCACGCTGAGTGCACCGAAACGTTGTTTGAAAGAAGTTTCCAAGCCTTCATTTTTAGCTTTGTTAACGTTTTCAAGTTGCTTGACGTGTTGTGCTGCCCAGTACGGATCAGCTACAAGTGTGTTTCCACTAGCTATCAAGTCGGTGTAATCAACTTGAAAGGCAACAACGCGCCATTGGTGGTTGACCCCGTTGTATTGCAATCCCATTTCAAAACTCTTGGATTTTTCGGGTTTCAATGTCTGGTTGCCGCCAAAAGCCACGTCATACAACTGCCCCAACGTAGGTGATTGCAAAGCATTTGATCGGGTGACTGTAGCTTTATAGCCTCCACCCAATTGATATCCTGCTCCGAACAGATAGGTATTTCCTTGAATGTCATGGGGCAACAGCTCATGCCCAAGTGATGCTTGGAAGTGCCAACGATCACGCGTGGCATTGAGGCCTGAATATATGCGTTGCAACCCCAAGGATGGATTTAAGGTCACAGGAACCTGTGTCCAGTCAGCCAGATAACCGGTGTGGTTGGCGTCCAGCGTGGATCGTGTGCTGTTGTACCCGAAACTCAGAATATCCCGATGCGACAATTCGTAATCATTACCCCAACGCAAGGTTTGATGCTTGGTTATAAATGAACCATAACTGGCATTCAACTGGTCATTGGTCAGTGTAGATTGATCATTGATTGACTGGGAAACCTGCATATTTGAACGCCAGCGGTCCGTCATGCGCTGATCCAGTTGAAGCCCAAGTATTTCAGTTTTAGATTTATTTTTCCATTGCTCAGAAGCCGATGATGCGTAGTTATTGTCGAACTCGGAACTCAAGAGACTGCCGAAATAATGAACCGTTAGCTTGGACACAGCAGAGATTGCATGCGTCATAGACCCATTCACAAATTCATTTCGATATCCATTCAACCCAGGATTTACAGCGGGGTACTTTTGATGCGACAAGGCTTCAATCCCTCGACTGCTGTTTTGACCCATTGAAAAACGAATGGTGGTGTCCTCTAGCCTCCCCGCCCAACCCGCAATGACCTGTTGAGTTCCCTTGGAACCAGCAGTCATGGCAACATGCGGCCCCAAACCGGTCGCATCCTTGTTGGTGAAGACCTGAATAACGCCACCGACCGCACCTGGCCCATACACAGCAGAAGCGTTACCGCGAAGTATTTCAATACGCTCTATGACTTGCAACGGTATGGTTTCGATTGGTGAAAGAGAACCAATCGTTCCTTGCGCTGAAAAAGGAACACCATCTATCAGTACCAATGTCTGCGAACTGCTGGCACCACGCGAATAGATTGAAATGGGACTACCCGGCCCTCCAGTACGAAATAATTCCACACCAGAAATTCCTTGGAGAACACTATAAATGTCATCGAAATTTAGCTGTTGAATTTCTTGACGCGTAATCACGGTTACCGCAGGCAATACCTCCGCAAGAGGCTCTTCAATACGGGATGCTACAACCACCACTTCTTTCAAAGACGATTGACACCAAGCGGCCAAGCTCAGAGAGCCGAGCAAAAGGAACGCGATTGTGCGTTTGGGAATAGAGCAAGATTTCATAATTTAAAACTGAACAAAAAACCCTCGCCGTCTTCCCCGACAGCGCTTGGGCGTTACGACTGCACGCGTGCGTGCAGCTACCTTGTTGGCCGGTATCCGGGCTGATGGAGCGACCTTCATCGCCTTCCCAGACGCTTGTTCAAGGCATCCAGTGGCGGTTTGATGAAAGCTGAATCGGTTGATTCGTCCATTGACCGTTGCGGGGGCAGCGCAGGTGAGGTCTTAGCGCAGCACACGTCGACCAGCGACATGGAGCGATGCGACCCTCCTGCTTCCCGTTGAACTGCGGCCTGTGAACCACGCCGCGAGCACCAACTGGGGTAGTTTAATGCGAAGTCATTCGGCAAACCCTACAATGCGTGCTCCATGCCAAATTCAAGTCCCTTGAACCAACTGACCGAGCGAGTCGAGCGCTTGCTGTTGCGCTATGAGGAATTGCAACGCACCAATGCCTTGCTGCTGGAACAAGTCGATGCCCTCAGCAAAGAACGGGACTCTTTGAAATCACGTCTGTCCGCGGCCCGGGCACGGGTTGACACGCTGCTTGAGCGCCTGCCTGAAGGCGTGATTCCCACCAACCGAGCGCCACATGAAGCAACTTGAAGTTCACATCATGGGGCAAAGCTATGTGCTGGGCGCCCCAGTTGACGGTGAAGATCGACTGCAGCAAGCCGTCGCCCGGGTGGACGCTGCGATGTGCAAAATCCGCGATGCCGGCAAAGTCAAAGCCAGAGACCGTATCGCCGTTCTCACCGCACTGAACTTGGCCTTCGATTTGGCCGACCGCAATGCGACAACGACTACGTCCGCCGACGCCACAGCGTCCAGCAACAACGAAAGCTTCGACGATTCGACGTTGAGGTCTTTGATTGAGCGCCTCGATCTGGCTTTGGGCAACGATGGCCGCTTGATCTAACAGCCTCATCAAATCAATGCCCCTGTCGCCAAAGTTGTGATGGATGGGCCTACAATAGAAACCGTCTGCAGTGCCATTGGGCTTTAAATTCCTTGAACCAATGCTCATAGAGCCCGGGCTTGGAATATTGCCTGGCAGGTGTGATCATCTCGCGTCAGATGAACCCGAAGCCAACGCTGCCCTCGCCCACCTGAACCCCGGTTCAGGATGCCGGTCCAGTGGCACTTGCAGACAACATCGTTCCCCCTTGCCTTCAAGAGCCGGCCTCGCCACCACACGGCGGCTCTTTGCCCGCTTCTGCAATTCAGCGTCTTTTTTGCATGCTCCTTGAACCTCAACTGATCCTTGAATTGGTCGCTCTCGGCCTGTGTACTGGTTTTCTCGCGGGCCTGCTCGGGCTGGGTGGCGGCATGCTGATGGTCCCGTTCATGACTTTCATCCTCAACGCCAAGGGCTTCCCAGACCAATATGCTGTGAAGATGGCAGTCGCTACGTCGCTCGCCACCATCAGCTTCACTTCGCTGAGTTCGGTCTGGGCCCACCACAAACGTGGCGCTGTGCTGTGGCCGGTGGCGCGCAGTTTGGCACCAGGAATTCTGGTGGGTTCGATGCTTGGCGCCCAACTTGCTGCAGCCATGCCAACCCGCTTGCTCAGTGTGCTGTTCTCGCTTTTTGTCGCTTTTTCCGCCACCCAGATGTTCATTGACCGCAAGCCTCTTCCTACGCGCAGCCTTCCCGGCGCAACAGGCATGTTCAGCATGGGCGGACTGATCGGCCTGCTGTCTTCCTTGGTCGGCGCCGGCGGGGCTTTTGTCTCTGTGCCTTTCATGACCTGGTGCAATACCAAAATCCACAATGCCGTGGCCACGTCTTCAGCCCTGGGTTTTCCGATTGCGCTGGCCGGAACTTTGGGCTATATCTGGGCCGGACAAGACCTGCCAACCCTGCCCGCGGGATCATGGGGTTATTTGTATTGGCCGGGCTTGCTGGTACTCTCCCTGGCCAGTATCTTCACAGCGCCCTTGGGTGCCCGTACCGCGCACGGCATGGACATTCGCCCGCTTAAAAAAGCATTCGCCGTGGTCTTGTACCTGCTGGCGGCTTATTTCCTGTTTCGCTAAACCCCTAAAATCGCGGACCGGGCTTCTCCGTCAATCCTGAACCGGACAAGAATGAAAATCGCAATCATTGGTCAGCAAGATTTTGGTCGTGCCGTGCTCGAGGCTTTTGCAGCGCGAGGCGATGAGATCGTTGGTGTTTTCTGCAGACCAGAAAAAGAAGGCACAAAACCCGACGCCTTGCGTCTAGAAGCGCAGGCCAGGGGATTGCAGGTCTTTCAATTCGCCCAGCTCACCAGCGATGAGGCCGCTCAAGCCATGCGCAGCTTGAACGCCGACCTGGGTGTGATGGCTTATGTTTTGCAATTCGCACCGCAGTCGTTGCTCAACATCCCGCGCCTTGGGACAATTCAATACCACCCTTCTCTATTGCCACGCTACCGTGGACCCTCGTCGATCAACTGGGCCATCGCACACGGCGAAAGCCAAACTGGGTTGACGGTGTTCCGTCCCACCGACGGCATGGATGAAGGGCCGGTGATCTTGCAAAAATCCTGCGCCATAGGCCCGGACGAAACTTTGGGCGAACTCTATTTCAATCAATTGTTCCCTATGGGCGTGCGTGCCTTGCTGGAAGCGGCTGATGCGGTGGCCACTGGCCAACACCAGGAGTTGGAGCAAGATGAAACGCTGGCCAGTTACGAAGGCTGGTTTCGAGACGAGGAATCCAGAATCAACTGGCATAACCATGTGGACCAGGTTTACAACCTGATTCGTGCCAGCAACCCGGCGCCCGGTGCCTGGACCCTGCTGGGAGAGAAAAAAGTTTTTCTCTTCGACTGTCGCAAACACCCAAGCAAGCGATTTGCGGAGGTGAAGGGCAAGATCGGCAGCATCACGGCCATCACTGAAACCTCCATCTGGATCAGCGCGCAAGGCGGCCAAATTGAGATTCAAAAACTCAAAGCCGAGAACGGAAAAAAATTGAGTGCAGCCGACTACGCCCGCGAACAGCAACTGACGCCCGGTCACAGCGCGCAATAAACCAGGGTTTACCCTTGATTAATGCCATTACTTAATCCATTTTCGTGAAAATTGACGCAAGTCAATCCCTGCACTTAGCGGTGTGTGTCACAGTAGTGACTTAGTGTTGTGTTGTGTTGTGTTGTGTTGTGTTGTGTTAGGCAAACAATTAAACTACAACAGCTGGTTATCAACCCGATGCAAGTTTTGACTATCACACTTGGGAGATCAAATAATGGCATTTAAAACCTTCGGTCATCGCTGCGCTTTGACACCATTCGCTACTGCTGGATTGGCCGTCGCTGCACTGGGAATGACCCTGCCAGCTGTTGCGGCCTGGGAACCGACCAAACCGGTTGAGTTTGTGGTGCCTGCAGGTACCGGCGGCGGTGCCGACCAAATGGCGCGCTTCATTCAAGGCGTCATCATCAAGCACAAACTGATGAAGCAGCCGATGATTGTGGTGAACAAATCGGGTGGCGCGGGTGCCGAAGGCTTTCTCGATGTTCAAGGCGCCAAGGGTGAGCCGCACAAAATTGTGATCACCCTGTCCAACCTGTTCACCACGCCCTTGGCCACCGGTGTTCCCTTCAACTGGAAAGACATGACCCCGGTCGCCATGTTGGCACTGGACCAGTTCGTGTTGTGGACCAATGCTGAAGCGCCCTACAAAAATGCCAAGGAATATATTGCTGCAGTCAAAGCGGCAGGCCCGAACAAAATGAAAATGGGTGGAACCGGCTCCAAGCAAGAAGACCAGATTCTGACTTCCGGGCTGGAAAAAGCCACCGGAATCAAATTCATTTACATCCCGTTCAAAGGCGGCGGTGAAGTGGCGGTGCAACTGGTCGGCAAGCACGTTGACTCCACTGTGAACAATCCCATTGAAGCCGTGGCCCAGTGGCGTGCTGGCAAGTTGCGTGCTCTGTGCGTGTTTGATGACGAGCGTATGCCTTACAAAACCAAGGTCACTGACACCCAATCCTGGAATGATGTCCCCACTTGCAAAGAAGCCGGAATTCCGACCGATTATGTAATGTTGCGCGGCATCTTCATGCCCGCTGGCGCGACTCCCGACCAGTTGGCCTATTACGTTGACTTGTTCAAGAAAGTCCGCGCCACGGATGACTGGAAAGACTTCATGGAAAAAGGTGCTTTCAATCAAACCTTCTTGACCGGTGCCGATTACGCCAAGTGGCTGACTTCAGCTGAAGCCTTGCACCGCGATCTGATGAAAGAAGCTGGCTTCTTGGCCAAGTAAGCTTTTAACGACATCCTGCAGAGCTTACTCTGCAGGATTTTTTCTATCGGTTGGGGCCCGCCAGTTTAAGTTGCACTAGCGCCTGACCGCATTTTTTTATTTGCAGGAATTTTTCTCATGTCGTCAAGCGAATCCTCCAGCCACTCAGCAAGCGGGCCGGCCACCAACATCGTTGACGCGGTCGTCGCCGTGCTCGTCGTCCTGATGGGCGCCACCGTGGTTTATGGAAGCCGCAAGCTCGGTTCGGGCTGGACCAGTGATGGCCCGGCTGCTGGCTATTTCCCTTTTTACATTGGCCTGATCCTCTGTATTTCAGGTCTTGGCATCATTTACCAGTCTCTGCTGGGCAAGAAGAAAAATACCGAAGTGTTTGTTGATGGTGTGCAAATCAAACGCGTACTATCGGTTTTACTTCCCGCTTGCGTCTATGTTTTTGGCATCCAGATGCTCGGCATCTATGTGGCGTCAACCATCTATATCGCCTTGTTCATGGTGATTTTGGGCAAGTACTCCTGGCTCAAGAGCGTGCTGGCTGCGGTCATCGTTGACCTGTTGTTTTACATGATGTTTGAAGTGTGGTTCAAGGTTCCCCTGTTCAAGGGCAAGTTTGATTTGCTGAGCGCACTCGGCCTTTGAATCCCCTCGCATAACGAATTTCGGAGTTAGTTAAAAATGGAAGAGTTAAGTTCACTATTTCAAGGCTTTGCCGTCATCCTGACGCCAATGAACTTGGTACTGATGTTTGTCGGCATCATTTTGGGTGTTTTGATCGGTGTGCTACCAGGTCTGGGTGGGGCTAACGGCGTGGCGATTTTGCTGCCGTTGACCTTCACCATGTCACCGACTTCAGCCATCATCATGCTGTCGTGCATTTACTGGGGTGCCCTGTTCGGCGGTGCCATCACCTCGATTTTGTTCAACATCCCGGGTGAGCCCTGGTCGGTAGCAACCACTTTTGATGGTTACCCGATGGCGCAACAAGGCCGTGCTGGCGAAGCCCTCACAGCCGCGTTCACTTCTTCATTCATTGGCGCTTTTGTTGCCGTGGTGATGATCACCTTTTTGGCACCCTTGGTTGCAAAATTCGCCCTCAAATTTGGACCGCCCGAGTTCTTCGCGGTCTACCTGCTGACCTTCTGCAGCTTTGTCGGCATGGGCAAAGGATCGCCCTTCAAAATTCTGGCCTCCATGACCATGGGTTTCGCCTTGGCATCAGTCGGCATGGACACCGTCACCGGACAATTGCGTTTGACTTTTGGTTTCCATGAATTGATGCGCGGCTTTGACTTCCTGATCGCTGTCATTGGTTTGTTCGGCATTGGCGAGATTCTGTTGTCGATGGAGGAAGGCTTGGCCTTCTCCGGCAAGAGCGCCAAGATCGACCCCAAGGTCGTTCTGGATACCTGGAAGAAATTACCCCAGTACTGGGTCACTTCCCTTCGCAGCTCACTGGTCGGCATCTGGATGGGTATCACCCCGGGCGGTGCTACGCCGGCATCGTTCATGAGCTACGGTTTGGCCAAGAAGATGTCGCCGCAAGGCTCCAAGTTTGGGACGGGACAACTCGAAGGCGTGATTGCGCCCGAAACGGCAGCGCACGCCGCCGGCACCAGCGCCCTGTTGCCGATGTTGGCGCTGGGCATTCCAGGCTCACCCACCGCAGCGGTGTTGCTCGGTGGCTTGCTGATCTGGGGCCTGCAGCCCGGACCGCTGTTGTTTGTCGAACAAAAAGACTTCGTCTGGGGCTTGATTGCCAGCATGTATTTGGGCAACCTGGTCGGCCTGATCGTGGTGCTGACCACCGTGCCGCTGTTCGCCTCGATTCTGCGAATTCCTTTTTCCATCATTGCGCCTGTCATCATCGTGATTTGCGCCATCGGTGCCTACACCGTTCACAACGCCATGCTCGACATCTGGTTCATGCTGTTGTTCGGTTTGCTGGGTTACTTGTTCAAGAAGCTGGATTACCCGTTGGCCCCCTTGGTTCTGGCCTTGGTGTTGGGCGACAAAGCGGAAGACTCCTTCCGTCAGGCGATGCTGGTCTCGCAAGGTGATTTATCTATCATGTATTCGAACGCACTGGTTGGAACCATCACCAGCTTGGCTTTGATCTTGCTATTCTGGCCTGTTATTTCGAAAGTCCTGGCCAAGATTCGTCCGCCGAAAAAGGACGAGTTTGAAAACGTTCGCGGCGTTGACTAATTAAAAAGGCCCTGATCGGGCCTTTTTATATTTTCCCCTGCTGCTTGAGTCGACTCAGGGTTTCGGCCGATAAATTGAGATAAGCGGCCAACTCTTTTTTCGGTATTCGGTCAAACAGCTCGGGTTGTTTGCGTAGGAAACGATGAACCCGCCCCGGTGCATCGAGCAAGTGCAGCGTGATGGTATGGGCCATGATGTCACTCATGGAGCGCATCACCTCATGCTCAAAAACTTTTTTAACTTCAGGATGCCGCGCAATAAATTCGACCCACTTGGTCAACGGTAATTTGGCAACCCTGGCCTTGGTTACGCAAACAATGCTGTAAGGCGTTGGTTGTTTCAGACACCAAGCGGCATAACTGGTTTCCATGTCGCGCTCATTGGCGAAACGCAGAATCATCTCTTTGGCTTGGCTGTTGCTCACAACGCGCTTGAGGATGCCATCGAGAATGAAATACTGCTCCATTTCGTGAACGCCCTGGTCCAGCAGGGAGTCGCCTTTATGGCAATCGACTACCGCCAAATGAGTCTCCAATTCGGCGTTTTGCTCAGCACTGAGCCCCTTGAGCAAAATATTTTGCGTCAGCTGAACCCGGATGATGTTTTTTTCGGGATGATTTTCAACCGTAATCATGGGCAGAAGACAATCAATGAAACTCGAATTAAAGTCGGAAAAATTGACCGGGGTCAATGGTGTTTACCCGATCAACTGCCTATGATAGCCGCTCTGCGTCAGGTCTCCCCTGGGGAGATTAACCAGAGACAGCCCGATCCGTGATCGCATCCGCATTTCAACTTCAAATCAAGCAAGGCTTCCTCATGACAAATGACGTTCAAACTCCAGAAATGACCGATGGTTTTCATCTGGTCATCGACGCGCTCAAACTCAACGGCCTGGACACCATTTTTGCCGTCCCTGGCATCCCAATCACCGACCTCACGCGCATGGCACAGGCCGAAGGCATGCGCGTTATCTCCTTTCGTCACGAGCAACACGCCGGCAACGCCGCTGCAGCTGCTGGCTTCCTGACGCAAAAACCCGGCATCGCACTGACCGTGTCGGCCCCAGGCTTTTTGAACGGCCTGACCGCGCTGACCAACGCCACCACCAACTGCTTCCCCATGATCCTGATCAGCGGCTCCAGCGAGCGCGAGATCGTCGATTTGCAGCAAGGCGACTATGAAGAGATGGACCAACTGGCCATCGCCAAGCCGCTGTGCAAGGCCGCTTTCCGCGTGCTGAACGCCGAAGACATCGGCGTCGGCATTGCCCGCGCTATCCGCTCCGCCGTGTCGGGCCGTCCCGGTGGCGTTTACCTGGATCTGCCAGCCAAGCTGTTCTCGCAGGTCATGACGGCAGAAGCCGGCAAAGAATCGCTTATCAAAGTGGTCGATGCCGCTCCGCGCCAACTCCCCGCACCTGATTCCGTGCAACGTGCGCTCGATCTGCTCAAAGGCGCTAAGCGTCCGTTGATTCTTCTGGGCAAAGGCGCTGCTTACGCCCAGGCCGATGCTGACATTCGCACCTTGGTCGAAAAATCTGGTATCCCCTACCTGCCCATGTCCATGGCCAAAGGCCTGCTGCCCGACACCCATGGTCAGTCCGCTTCTGCCGCCCGCTCTTATGTGCTGGCCGAAGCTGACGTGGTGGTCTTGATTGGTGCCCGCCTGAACTGGCTGTTGTCGCACGGCAAGGGCAAGACCTGGGGTGGCGATAAAGCCGCTGGCCGTCAATTCATACAAATCGACATCGCCCCCACCGAGATTGACAGCAACGTGGCCATTGCCGCGCCCCTGATTGGTGATATCGGTTCCTGCGTGTCGGCTTTGGTGACGGGTATGGGCAGCAACTGGGCGCAGCCACCGGCTGATTGGACCAGCACCGTTTACAGCAAGCGCGACACCAACATCGCCAAGATGGCGGAAAACCTGGCCAAAAACCCGCCAGTAATGAACTTCCAAAGCGCACTCAATGTGGTTCGCAACGTGGTCAAAGCCAACCCGGAAGCCATTGTGGTCAACGAAGGCGCCAACACACTGGACTTCGCCCGCAGCATTGTGGACATGTACTTGCCGCGCAAGCGTCTGGACGTGGGCACCTGGGGCATCATGGGCATCGGCATGGGCTTCTCAGTCGCCGCTGCTGTGGTCACCGGGAAACCCGTGATCGCCATTGAAGGCGACAGTGCTTTTGGTTTTTCTGGCATGGAAGTCGAAACCATTTGCCGCTACAACCTGCCGGTCTGCATCGTGGTCTTCAACAACAACGGCATTTACCGCGGCACTGACGTGAATCAAAGCGGTGGTAGCGACGTTGCGCCGACTGTGTTCGTGAAGAATGCCCGCTACGACATGATGATGCAAGCGTTCGGCGGTGTTGGCGTTCACGCCACCACCCCGGCCGAGTTGCAAGCCGGTATGGACGAAGCGATCCGCTCCGGCAAGCCGACTCTGATCAATGCAGTGATTGATGAAACCGCAGGTACTGAGAGCGGTCGCATCACCAGCCTGAACCCAACCAGTGCGGCGAAAAAAGCTTAAGCAAGTTTCGAGTTTATTCATACAACAGGAGAATTCAAAATGTCAAACCAACCCCTTAAAGGGATCAAAATCATCGACTTCACGCACGTGCAAGCCGGTCCCGCCTGTACCCAGTTGCTGGCCTGGTTCGGCGCTGACGTGATCAAAGTCGAGCGCCCCGGTTCAGGCGACGTCACCCGCAGCCAGCTGCGCGACATCCCCGATGTGGATGCGCTCTACTTCACCATGCTCAACAGCAACAAGCGCGGCTTGACCCTAGATACCAAGAAACCCGAAGGCAAAGCCGTCCTGGAAAAATTGATCCAAACCAGCGATGTGCTGGTGGAGAATTTCGGCCCCGGCGCACTGGACCGCATGGGCTTTACCTGGGAGCGTATCCAGGAACTCAACCCGAAAATGATCCTGGCCTCGGTCAAGGGCTTCAGCGACGGTCACGAATACGAAGACTTGAAAGTTTATGAAAACGTGGCGCAGTGCGCCGGTGGCTCTGCTTCCACCACCGGTTGGTGGAAAGGTGAGCAATCTCAGCCCACCATTTCGGCAGCCGCTTTAGGCGACAGCAACACCGGCATGCACCTGGCCATCGGCATCTTGACCGCCTACATTGGCCGCCAGCAAACCGGCAAGGGCCAGAAAGTCGCCGTTGCAATGCAAGACGCCGTGCTGAACCTGTGCCGCGTCAAGATGCGTGACCAGTTGCGCCTGGACAAACTGGGCTACCTGGAAGAGTATCCCCAGTACCCGCACGAAACCTTTGGCGATGTGGTGCCGCGCGGCGGCAATGCCGGCGGCGGCGGCCAACCCGGCTGGATCCTGAAGTGCAAGGGCTGGGAAACTGACCCCAACGCCTACATCTATTTCACGGTGCAAGGCCACGCTTGGGGCCCGATCTGCGACGCTCTGGGCAAGCCCGAGTGGAAAGACGACCCCGCCTACAACACACCACGGGGTCGCCAACCGCACATCATGGACATTTTCGCCACCATCGAAGAATGGCTCAAGGACAAGACCAAGTACGACGCGGTCAACATCCTGCGCAAATTCGATATTCCTTGCGCACCGGTGTTCTCCATGAAGGAGTTGCTCAACGACAAGTCCTTGCGTGCCAGCGGCTCGATCGTTGAAGTGCCGCACAAAGAGCGTGGCAGTTACTGGACTGTGGGTAGCCCGATCAAGTTCTCCGATCTCAAGCCCGTGATCACTGGTTCTCCCTTGTTGGGCGAGCACACCGATGAAGTGTTGACCGAACTGGGTTACAGCGCTGATCAAATCGCTGGAATGCACGCAGCCAAGGCGGTCTAATCGGGGATAATCCCACCTAGACACTCAAGTCAAGACGGTGCCCTCAGGCGCCGTCTTCGCTTGGGAAGCCTCTTAGAGCAATTAGCCCCTCAGCCCACCCCGGAGAATGCATTGACTTCAGCCATCGATTTCGAGCAATTGGTCGGCGCCATCGGTGACGCCGTCGTGATATCTGACATCAGCGGCGCTATCACTTTATGGAACCCTGCTGCGGAGTTGATGTTTGGCTTTAGCGCCAGCGAAGCCTTGGGCCAAAGCCTTGATCTGATCATTCCTGAGAAGTTGCGCCAGCGCCATTGGGACGGTTATCACAAAACCATGGCCAGCGGCCAGACCCGTTACGGTCACGATGTGTTGCGGGTTCCCGCTCTGAACAAGGCCGGTCAGACCATGTCGATCGCGTTTACGGTGGCCTTGTTGCACGGGCCGGATCAAAAGCCTAGCGCCATCGTAGCAGTCATACGCGACGAGACCACCCGTTTTGCCGAAGAGCGTCTGTTGCGCAAACGCTTGGCCGAGCTTGAATCCCCATCACTTTCCCAAGCCAAAATTCAGGAGCATTGAATGAGCAAAGCACTTGACGGCGTTCGTATTCTTGATTTCACTCATGTGCAATCTGGCCCGACCTGTACTCAGCTGCTGGCCTGGTTTGGTGCCGATGTGATCAAGGTCGAGCGCGCTGGCGAAGGCGATGCCACGCGCGGCCAGTTGCGCGACATCCCGGGTGTGGACAGCTTGTACTTCACCATGCTCAACCACAACAAGCGTTCAATCACGCTCAACACCAAAAATGCCAAGGGCAAAGCGGTGTTGGACCGCCTGATCCGCGAATGTGATGTGCTGGTCGAGAATTTCGCGCCTGGTGCGCTCGATCGCATGGGCATCACCTGGGACCATATTCAGCGACTCAATCCGCGCATGATCGTGGCTTCGGTCAAAGGTTTCGGTCCCGGCCAGTATGAAGACTGCAAGGTCTATGAGAATGTGGCGCAATGCGCGGGTGGAGCGGCCTCGACCAGCGGTTTTGACGATGGCCCACCGATGGTGACTGGCGCTCAAATTGGCGACAGTGGAACCGGCGTTCATTTGGCGCTCGGCATTGTTGCTGCGCTGTACCAGCGCAACAGCAGTGGCCGTGGTCAACAAGTGTTAGCGCCGATGCAAGATGCCGTACTCAATTTGTGCCGCGTCAAGTTGCGCGATCAGCAACGCCTTGAGCGTACCGGCACCATGCACGAATACCCCCAGTATCCCGATGGCAAGTTCGGTGAAGCCGTACCGCGAGCCGGCAATGCGTCGGGTGGTGGTCAACCCGGCTCGATTCTCAAATGCAAGGGCTGGGAAACCGACCCCAACGCCTATATTTATTTCATTACCCAAGCCGCCGTCTGGCCAGCTGTGTGCAAAGTGATTGGCGAAGAGGGCTGGATCACTGATGAAGCTTTTGCCACCCCAGCGGCTCGTTTGCTGCACTTGGGCCCCATCTTCGCGCGAATTGAACAATGGACCATGACCCAGACCAAGTTCGAAGCCATGGACATTCTGAACCAATACGATATTCCCTGTGGTCCGATTTTGTCGATGAAAGAAATCGCCGAAGACCCATCACTGCGGGCTACCGGAACCATTGTTGAAGTCGACCACCCGACCCGGGGCAAGTACCTGAGCGTTGGAAATCCGATCAAAATGTCTGACAGCGAAACTGTTGTTACGCGTTCGCCATTGTTGGGCGAACACACCATAGAAGTTTTGACCCAGCTGGGCTACACCAGCGACGAAATTGCTGATTTGAAATCCGAAAAAGTAATTTAAAACCGCGTTTGCCTACCCGGCAAGACTCCACTCCACTGACTCCCAAAAATGAAAAGAGAACACGCCATGAGCATCAATAAAATCAAAGTTCGAGAAATTCTCGAAGCCGTCAAAACCTCTGGCCGCGACTCCTTGACAGCACCCGAAGGCAAACTGGTGTGTGATGCTTATGGCATTTCAGTTCCGCAAGAAGGAACGGCCAGCAGCGCCGCCCAAGCACAGGAAATCGCATCCGCCATGGGCTATCCCGTGGTGATGAAAATCGTCTCGCCTGACATCCTGCACAAAACCGAGGCCGGTGGCGTGATCGTTGGTGTCAAAGATGCCGCCGCCGCCGCCGCCGCTTACGACACCATCATTGCCAACGCTAAGAATTACAACGCCAAAGCCAGCATCATTGGCGTTCAAGTTCAGCAAATGATCAAGGGTGGCCAAGAAGTCATCATCGGCGCAGTGACCGACGACAGCTTCGGCAAACTGGTGGCTTTCGGTCTGGGCGGTGTCCTGGTCGAAGTGCTCAAGGACATCACTTTCCGTCTGGCACCCGCCAGCATGGAAGATGCTTATTCCATGCTCGACGGCATTCAGGCCGCCGAAATGCTCAAAGGCGTTCGTGGCAGCGACCCGGTTGATCGCGAAGCATTGGCCAAAATGATTGTTGGCGTTAGCCAACTCGTGAGCGATTTCCCGGAAATTTCCGAGATGGATCTGAACCCTGTGTTTGCCAGCAAAGACTCAGCCATTGCCGCTGACGTGCGTATCGTGGTGGATTTCACTGTCAAAGTTCCACGCAATCGCCCGGCCGAAAGCGATGTCCTGCTGTCGATGAACCGCATCATGATGCCGAAGTCGGTGGCCGTGATTGGTGCTTCAGCCGAGGCCGTTAAGATCGGAAATTCGGTCATGAAGAATTTGGTCAATGGCGGCTACAAGGGTGCGATTTACCCGATTCACCCCAAGGCCGAAGAAATCTTGGGCTTCAAAGCCTACAAGAGTGTCAAGGACGTCCCGGCTGACATTGACACGGCAGTGTTCGCCATTCCGGCCAAGTTGGTCGCTGGCGCCCTGATTGAATGCGGCGAGAAGAAAATTGCCGGCGCCGTATTGATCCCCTCGGGTTTTGCCGAAAGCGGCGAACCCGCCATGCAGGAAGAATTAGTGGCGATTGGCCGCAAATACGACATTCGCTTAATGGGCCCCAACATCTATGGCTTCTACTACACCCCGGCCAATCTATGCGCTACTTTCTGTACCGCTTATGACGTCAAAGGTTCAGCCGCATTGTCATCCCAGTCTGGCGGCATCGGAATGGCCATCATCGGTTTCAGCCGTTCGGCCAAAATGGGTGTCTCAGCCATCGTCGGCCTAGGCAACAAGTCCGACATTGATGAAGACGATTTGCTCATTTTCTTTGAGCAAGACCCCAACACCAAGGTCATCGCACAACACTGCGAAGACTTGAAAGACGGCCGCGCATTCGCTGAAGTAGCCAAACGCGTCTCCAAGAAAAAGCCTGTTATCGTGCTCAAAGCCGGTCGCACTTCAGCCGGCGCCAAAGCCGCCAGCTCACATACCGGTGCCCTGGCCGGCAACGACAAGATTTACGAAGACGTTTTCAAGCAGTGTGGGGTGATCCGTGCCCGCAGCTTACGCGAGTTGCTCGAGTTTGCCCGTGGCGTGCCGATTCTGCCAACCCCCAAGGGTGAGAACATCGTCATCATCACCGGTGCGGGTGGCTCTGGCGTGTTGCTGTCCGACGCTTGCGTTGACAACAAGCTCAGCCTGATGCCCATGCCCGACGATCTGGACGCAGCGTTCCGCAAGTTCATTCCGCCCTTCGGCTCTGCCGGCAATCCGGTGGACATCACGGGCGGCGAGCCACCCGCGACCTATAAAAACACCGTATTGCTGGGTCTGGCTGACGACAGAATTCACTCCTTGATTCTGGGCTACTGGCACACCATCGTGACGCCACCGATGGTGTTCGCCCGCATCATGGTTGAAGCCCGTGATGAGATGCGCGCCAAGGGCATTGAAAAACCCATGGTGGCTTCACTCGCCGGTGACGTCGAAGTGGAAGAAGCCGCGCAATACCTGTACGAGCATGGCATTCCTGCGTACGCTTATTCGACCGAGTTGCCCGTTCAGGTGCTGGGAGCGAAATACCAGTGGGCCCGGGGCGCTGGCCTGCTGTAAGCCAGTAGCAGGGCCACGAGTGCCCTGCTCTGCAGCATGCTTTGGAACACCTTGAGTTGGAACATCATGAATCAGAAAATCATCCCTATTGCCTTGCAGCAGGAAACGAAAGAACGTAAACGCCAGGCACCCAGGGGCAGACGCGTCGATCCCAAAGCCCTGGAAGAAGTTCAAGCTTTGTTGGGCATTGAGTCGCGTCAAGCCGATTTGCTGATTGAGCATCTGCACAAGATCCAGGATGCGTATGGCTCCTTATCCGCAGCGCACCTGGCTGCTTTGGCCCATGAAATGCGCTTGGCGCAAACCGAAGTCTATGAAGTCGCCAGCTTCTACCACCACTTTGACCTGGTCAAAGAAGGTGAAACCGCACCGCCCGCGCTGACGGTTCGGGTCTGCGATGGCTTGTCCTGCGAAATGGCAGGTGCACGCGAAATGTTGACCAAATTGCCACAGTTGCTGGGCAAAGAGGTACGCGTGATTGCAGCGCCCTGCATCGGCCGTTGTGAACAAGCCCCGGCAGCAGTCGTTGGTCAAAACCCGGTGCCTCACGCTTCCTGTGAGTCCGTTATGGCCAAGGTTCAGGCCCAAGAAAAGATCCATAAGCCCGAGCCTTATACCGATTTCGTCAGCTACCAAGCCGCTGGTGGTTACGCCTTGCTGCAATCCTGCGTATCAGGTCAACGCGATGTCGAATCCGTGATCAAGACCATGGAAGATTCGGGCTTGCGTGGCCTGGGCGGCGCTGGTTTCCCTGCGGGTCGCAAATGGCGCATCGTGAAGGCCGAAGCTGGGCCACGCTTGATGGCGGTCAATATCGACGAAGGCGAACCCGGAACCTTCAAGGACCGGGTTTACTTGGAACGTGATCCCCATCGTTTTATCGAAGGCATGCTGATTGCGGCCTGGGCCGTTGGAATTGACAAGATCTATATCTACCTGCGCGACGAATACCACGGCTGCCGCACCTTGTTGCAAGACGAATTAAAGAAACTCAAGGCCGCACCGCCGCTGGAGAAGATGCCAGAAATCATTTTGCGCCGAGGTGCCGGTGCCTACATCTGCGGCGAAGAATCGGCCATGATCGAATCGCTCGAAGGCAAGCGCGGCATGCCCCGACTGCGTCCGCCCTATGTGGCGCAAGTCGGCCTGTTTGGACGGCCGACACTGGAACACAATTTCGAAACGCTCTATGCGGTGCGTGAGATTCTGGAAAAAGGCGGGGCCTGGTTCAGCTCGCACGGGCGCAACGGTCGTCAAGGTCTGCGTTCATTCTCGGTGTCCGGACGAGTTCAAAACCCTGGTGTGAAACTGGCCCCAGCCGGCATCACCATTCAGGAGTTGATCGACGAATACTGCGGCGGCATGCAAAGCGGCCACAATTTCTACGCCTACCTTCCTGGAGGCGCTTCGGGTGGCATTCTGCCTGCGACGATGAACACCATCCCGCTGGACTTTGACACCTTGCAACCCTATGGTTGCTTCATCGGTTCAGCGGCCGTAGTGATTCTGTCGGATCAAGACAGCGCTGTCGGCGCCGCCCGTAACCTGATGCAATTTTTCAAACACGAATCCTGCGGTCAATGCACACCCTGCCGCAACGGAACAGCCAAAGCGGCCGATTTGATTGAACAGCCCAAGTGGAATCTTGAATTACTGGCCGACCTGTCCAACGTGATGCGCGACGCGTCGATCTGCGGCTTAGGTCAGGCAGCACCGAATCCGGTGGACTGCGTCATCAAATATTTCCCGCACGAGTTGGCTTAGTGGCCCTGACGGAGTCTGAAAACACCATGAACGCAATTACCCGCCTAGAAGCCGCTCAAATCAATGACGCTGCACCGCAAGTCAGCTTTGAGCTCAATGGCCAGCAAGTCACTGGCAAAAGTACTGAAACACTGATCCAGATCGCCAAGCGCGTTGGCATAGCAATCCCCCACCTTTGCTACCAGTCAGGAATGGAATCGGTCGGCAATTGCCGTGCCTGCATGGTCGAGATCAAGGGCGAACGGGTGCTGGCTCCTTCTTGCTGCCGTACTCCAACAGCGGGTATGAAAGTCGTGACTGACAGTGAACGTGCCGTCGCATCGCAAAAAATGGTGCTCGAGTTGCTGTTGTCCGACATGCCCGAGACGGCTTACACCCACGACAACGAAGTCGATCAATGGGCGAAGAAATTGGAGATCGGGAAACCGCGCTTTGCTGCCCGACCTGCCGTCTTGCAAGACCTGTCGCACCCAGCCATCGCCGTCAACCTGGATGCATGTATCCAGTGCACCCGTTGCCTGCGCGCTTGCCGCGATGAGCAAGTCAATGACGTGATTGGACTGGCATTTCGCGGCAGTGATGCCAAGATCGTGTTCGACATGGACGACGCCATGGGGGGTTCGACCTGTGTCGCCTGCGGCGAGTGTGTTCAGGCCTGCCCGACCGGTGCACTGATGCCTGCGCGTGATGTGGCGCTCACCGTACCGGATAAACAAGTCGATTCACTTTGCCCGTTCTGCGGTGTCGGTTGCCAACTGACCTACAACGTCAAAGACGACAAAATCATGTATGTCGAAGGACGCGACGGTCCTGCCAACCACAACCGTCTGTGCGTCAAAGGCCGTTATGGTTTTGACTACGCCAATCACCCCCAACGTCTGACCAAGCCCCTGATTCGACGCAGTGATGCGCCGAAAAAAGGTGATTTCGTGATGGATCCGGATCGCGTCATGGATGTGTTCCGGGAAGCGAGTTGGGAAGAAGCCCTCGAACTCGCCGGTGGCAAGTTCAAAGCCATGCGCGATCAATTCGGCAAAAAATCCTTGGCTGGTTTCGGCTCAGCCAAAGGCAGCAACGAAGAAGCCTATTTGTTCCAGAAACTGGTGCGTACCGGTTTTGGCAGCAACAACGTTGACCACTGCACCCGTCTGTGCCACGCCTCTTCGGTGGTGGCCCTGCTCGAGGGCATAGGCTCTGGCGCCGTATCCAACCCGGTAATGGACGTGGCCAAAGCCGAAGTGATCGTCATCATCGGTGCCAACCCGACCGTCAATCACCCCGTGGCAGCGACTTGGATCAAAAACGCCGTGCAAAACGGTTCGAAGTTGGTCGTGCTTGATCCGCGTCGCTCAGAACTAGCGCGCATCTCACACCGCTTCCTGCAGTTCAAGCCCGATACCGACGTGGCGCTGCTCAACGCCATGATGCACGTGATCGTGAGTGAGAATCTGGTGGACGAAGCGTTCATTGCCAGCCGAACCATCGGCTACGACGACTTGCGCAAAAACGTAGAGGCCTACAGCCCTGAAGCGATGGCACCGATTTGCGGCATTGACGCCGACACTATCCGCTACGTCGCGCGGCTTTACGCCAGCTCAAAAGCCTCGATGATTTTGTGGGGAATGGGGGTGTCCCAACACATTCACGGCACCGACAATGCGCGTTGCCTGATCGCACTGTCGCTCATGACAGGACAGATTGGCCGACCCGGCACTGGTTTGCATCCGCTGCGCGGCCAGAACAATGTGCAAGGCGCCTCGGACGCCGGTCTCATCCCCATGATGTACCCGGATTACCAACGCGTGACCGAACCCAAGGTGCGTGCCAGTTTCGAAAAAGCCTGGAATGTGCCAGCCGGCTCGCTCGATGACCAACCCGGCCTCACCGTGGTCGAAGTGATGGACGCGATTGTGGCGGGCAAGCTGCGCGGACTGTACGTGATGGGTGAAAACCCCGCCATGTCGGATCCCGATGCCAACCATGCACGCGACGCACTCGCAGCATTGGACCATTTGGTGGTGCAAGACATTTTCTTGACTGAAACTGCTTACCTGGCTGATGTCATTTTGCCTGCCAGTGCTTTCCCTGAGAAAAATGGCAGCTTTACCAATACCGACCGCCTGGTCCAAATGGGGCGTCAAGCGATCAAGCCACCAGGGGATGCCAAACAAGATTTGTGGATCATCCAGGAAATGGCGAATCGGCTCGGTTGCGGCTGGAACTACAGCCACGTGTCCGAAGTGTTCGACGAAATGCGCCGCACCATGCCCAGCATCGGTGGCATCACTTGGGATCGACTCGAGCGCGAACATGCTGTCACCTACCCTTGCATGGTCGAAGGTGACCCAGGGCAGTCGGTGGTATTTGTCGATGATTTCCCACGCGAAGGGGGACGAGCGCGTTTTGTCCCCGCCGACATCATCCCCGCTAACGAGCGACCCGACGCCGAGTACCCGATGGTGTTGATCACCGGGCGCCAACTCGAACACTGGCACACCGGAAGCATGACGCGACGCGCCACCGTGCTCGACGCCATTGAGCCCGATCCAGTGGCCATGGTTCACCCATTGGACCTGGTTGCCATGAAAGCCGAACCCGGCGACCTGATCACCATCGAGTCGCGTCGCGGCACGGTCTCGCTCTATGCCAGGGCCGACGACAGCTCGCCGCGTGGCGCAATCTTTGTCCCCTTCTGCTATTACGAAGCGGCCATCAACAAGCTGACCAACGCAGCGCTCGATCCTTTTGCCAAAATTCCGGAGTTCAAGTACTGTGCGATTCGCACCCGTCTCGGTGGCGAAGCTCCAGTACAAAGCAGTTACGGTGGTGGCCAAGCTTTAGCCGCGATTTCAGTCTGATCTTCAGTTTCCCGGCCCGTGTTTGAACTCACATTGACTTTTGACAACGGTCCGGAGCCCGATGTCACACCGGGTGTCCTTGATCTGCTGGTCAGGAAAAACATCCTGAGCACTTTTTTCGTTTTGGGCCGCAAAATTGCCGACCCCGAACGCAGAAAGCTGGCCCAGCGCGCCCAAGCAGAAGGCCACTGGATCGGCAACCACTCGATGCAGCATCAGGTTCCGCTGGGCGAAGCCAGCGATCCGGTGGCAGCCGCACAGCAGGAAATCAGTGACGCCCAGCATTTGTTGGGAAGCCTGAGCCATCCGCGGCGTTTCTTTCGACCCTTCGGTCGTGGCGGCACGCTGGGTCCGCATCTGTTGTCGCGCCCGGCTTTGAATTTGCTCAAGGCTGACGGCCACACCCTGGTGTTATGGAATTCGATTCCACGCGATTGGTGTGAACCGGATAACTGGGTTGAGACTGCACTTGCGCAGTGCTTAGACCAACCCAAAACGCTGATGGTGTTGCATGATCTGCCGACCGGCGCGATGAAGCATTTGGAACGCTTCATCGATCTGGCCCAGCAAGCAGGCGGGCAGTTTCGTCAGGACTATCCCAGCGACTGTGTTCCCATCGTCTCAGGCCAGGTCGTCGGCGACGTGGAGCAATTCGTCCACCCATCCACATAACCGTCGCTGATCAATTCATTTTCAAGAAGCCACCCAACTCACAGAATTCGATTTGATGAAGTATGGCATCAACCATTGCCGCAATTTTGGTCTCAAGTCAGCCAAACTAGTGGCCAGAAATTGACGTAAAAAGGATCGATGTCCTTTTTCAAGATCATGCGCAGCAATCAACGAATCTTGTAGCCCGCGCCCTTCACAACACCGCTCATCAAGTGTCGCTTTGTTCACCTTTGATGTCATCCAAAGCTCCTTTTTTGATGTTGAACATGGAGACATTTCCAAGGGTATGCAACGGCGAGCGCTCGCACGCCGCTGAACAAACGTGTTGCCTTGATTTGTAAGTGATTTCTACTCAAATAATCCGATCAAAGAACTGGCGAACGATGCGAGCACAGGCATCGGGATCAGTCGCGGCAACGTGATAAGAGTCACCAGGCAGCACTTCCAGCGTCGAACCAAGGATAGTCTGCTGCCATGCTTTGACCGTATCAACCGTTGCCAGTCCTGATCCGGTGGTGGTAATGACAACAGTCGGGCATTTTATGTGCGGGACCTCGGCGCTGACATCTAGAGTGGGCACCATCCTGAGAAATGACTCAAGCGTAGAAGCAGACGTTTTTGACATCAGCTTCACCCACCAATCGACGGCTTCCGGCGGGAGCGATGTCCCCAGCCGCCACTCGGTGGTCTCCCTGACCCACGCACTCACACCTTGTTCGCGAATCTGCTTGCGCCAGATGGGGGCACGCTCCGCAAACGATGTCAATGATATCGGCGCGGCAACGGCGGCAAGCCCAATCACCCGATCTGGATAAGTTGCAGCCAGATGCATGGCGAGAGCGCCGCCGACCTTACCACCGATCAGGAACACCTTGTCGAGCTTTAAAACGTCCAGCACGCGAATGATGTCCGAGCCCAGATTCTGGAACAGATAGGTGTAATTGGCTGCCATTGGCGTCGAATCACCATAGCCACGCAGATCTGGTCGCAAGACTACATGATGCGTCGTAAAGTAGGGAACCCAGCGACGAAACGCTTCGCCGCTCTCCGCCAGACCATGGAGCATAACGACCGGCGGGCGCTGATCCCAAGGAAGCACGTAGTCGTCTGTGCGCAGTGCGATTTCGCAATCATTGCTGACTCTGATTTTAGAGGGTTGATTTGTCATTAGATACACCTTGTTCCGCCGCCATCGACATTGATGCAAGTACCGGTTATGAAAGAGGCGCGCTCTGAACACAGGAACGCCACCAGACCTGAAATCTCATCCGGATTTCCTACACGGCCTAAGTTCACCGATGCAATAGCCGCAGCATTGGTCGTCTGCGCATCCTTGCCTGCGATGGTCGCGCTCTGCGCGATCAATGTATTCCAACGCGCCGTCTGAATGGGCCCCGGATTGACACCAGTAACGAGAACGTTATCGGGGGCGCACTCTTCGGCAAGCGCCAACGTGAAATTCAGCAGTGCAGCGTTCACCGCGCCGCCAGCGACGTAGCTGGCGCGGGGTTGATGTCCACTGCGCCCGATGATGTTGACAATGCGCCCCCAACGCCGTGCGCGCATTTCGGGAAGGACATTGCGCGCACAGCGCATATACCCGAGCAACTTGAGATTGAGAGATTTTTCCCAAATAGCGTCAGGCGTATCAACGATGCCGCCCATCGGTGATGAGCCTGCATTGTTGATCAGGATGTCGATACGACCGAAGGCGCTTCTTGCCGCATTCATGACTCGTTCAATGTCCAAGGGCTTGGTCATATCAGCAGCGGAGGCGAGCACAGTCGTACCACTCTCTATTGATAGTTCATGGGCAGCCAACTCAGTTCGCTCGGAGTCGCGCGCCACGATTAAGACCTTGACACCTTCAATTGCCAATTCTGAGGCTATGGCTCGCCCTATACCCAGGCTGCCACCGGTCACCACCGCGACTTTTTCACGAAGATTCAAATTCATTCCGTCATTCTTTCTGCACACGATCCGAGTTGATAGGCCCGTTAGGGTGATGTTCGAGGTTAGTCCGCTTTAGCTCCAGACTCCTTGATAATTTTCGACCATTTATTGGTCTCTTCAGCAAGAAAGCGTCTGAAGTCAGCCCCTGCAACCGTGCTAGGTTCTGCGCCAAGCTCGTCAAAGCGACTTTTGATGTCCGTTGTTTTCAAAATGACATCCAGGGCAGCCTGTAGTTTTGCAAGAATCAGCGGTGGCGTTTGGCCGGGTGCAACCAGACCAAACCATGCGCTGGCTTCGAAGTCAGGGAGACCGGACTCAGCGACTGTCGGCACGTGGGGTAGTGCCTTGGCACGGGTTGCACCGGCAACAGCGATCGCGTTGATGGACTTCGAGTGAATCTGCGGCAAGAGCGCAGGTATGTTGTCAAACATCATCGGGATGTGTCCCGCAATAAGGTCGCTCAGTGCAGGGGCTGCACCTTTATAGGGCACATGAATAACATCAATCTCCGCCCTGCGTTTGAGCAACATGCCAGCCAGATGGTTGGTAGATCCATTGCCTGAAGATCCGAAATTAAGGGTGCCAGGCTTTGCCTTGGCCACCGCAATGAGTTCTTTGACATTCGTGATCCCGCTTGAGGGATGAACGACCAACACAATAGGCACCGTGGCAATCAATGCAACAGGCGCAAACGCCTTGCCGGGGTCAAATAGCATTTTGTCATACAGCGCGGCATTCGTCGTCAAGGGCGGGGGCGCCGTGAGCAATAGCGTATAGCCGTCCGGCTCCGATCTGGCGACAGCATCTGCACCGACGTTCCCAGCCGCCCCGGCGCGATTTTCCACAACGAAAGCCTGGCCCGTCAGTTCGGCCAGCTTTCTCCCCACGAGGCGGGCGATGATGTCGTTCGAACCACCCGGTGGAAAAGGCACCACAATCTTGACGCTTTTGACGGGATAGACCCCCGGTTCAGCCGCAGCGGAAAAACCCACCAACCCCAGCCATGTCACTGCGCCAGCCAGAACCAAAATCAGCTTGAATTGAACTTTTGACACCATGAAGGTCTCCATTTCTGGCTAATTGATAACGATATTATTCACCTTGATCAGTACGCTCCAGCGGGCGATTTCGCTGTTAATGAACGCTCCAAACTCGACCGGACCTGCCTTCATGACGCTCATGTCCAGAGTGGAGAGTTGCTTGTTTGTTTCTGGGTCGGCCTGCGCTTTTTCGATGGCGGATGCGAGTTTTTGCACCAGGGCTGGGTCGGTACCCTTGGGCGCGAGCACGCCAAACCAGAGTGACAGACTGAATCCGGGAAGGCCCGATTCTGAGAGCGTGGGAATACCAAGCTGGCTGATGCTCTGGCTGCCGGTGGTCGCGAGTGCAATAAGCTTGCCGGACTTGATGTGCGGCAGCACGCTGGAGGCCGGTGAGAACATCACCGGCACAAGTCCAGGCAGCAAATCATTCAGCGCCCCGGAGCTGCCCTTATAGGGGACGTGCAGCATCTTTACGCCGGTCACCGAGGAGAACAGCTCGGCCGACATGTGGGGCGAACTGCCAGGGCCAGACGACGCATAGGAAATGCCATCAGGCTTGGATTTGGCCAAGGCAATGAATTCCCATACCGACTTGACACCCAGCGAGGGATGAACCACCAGGATGCAAGGTGTGTTCGCCACCTGCGCCACTGGCACGAGGCTTTTGTAGGCTCGGGTTTGTGCGTTGTCGCGCGATGCAGTGATGACCGTAGCCGATGAAGAACTGAATAAAATCGTGTAGCCATCGGGCGCTGCATTGGCCACCGCTTCCGTGGCGATGAAACTGGAGGCACCAGGCCGGTTTTCCACCACCAGCTGCTGGCCGAGGATGGGGCTGAGGCGATCAGCCAAAATTCGAGCCGCCTTATCGGTGGCGCTTCCGGCAGAAAACCCCACCACCAGTTTGATCGGCTTACTCGGGTAGGCGGGCTGCGCGTGCACGTTAGCGGCACATAGCGTCAGGAACGCCACGACCCGTGTGAACGCTAATACGAGACCATACGTTTTCATGTGCGCTCCAAAATAGTCAGCCCACGAACCCGGTCCAGCAAATACATGAGGCCGCGTTCATCGACCGTGACATCGTTGCTCTGGGCGCGTGGCAAGTGACCGGTGGGCTCGGGCACATATGAAGCCACTTCACGCACCGCGTGGGGGTTAGAAAAATCAATCACGCGCAAGCCGTGGGCAAACCACGCCACCGGCAGCTCGGTGCCGGTGATGATTTCGCAGGGCTGGTGGCAGCCGGTGTAGATGGGGCGCGGCGAGCCGTCTTCAGCCTCGACCTGGAAACTGCCAAAAGGCACGGGCCGCGTCTCGTCGTTGATGTCCACCATCCACAGAAAAGCGGGCGGCTGGTCTTCGCTGCGAAACACGTCTTCGTCGGCCACGATCATGAGGTTGCGGTTGCGCACCTTGAAGGGGATGGGCAGCGCGGTGTGCGTGGGCCAGGGAAAAACCCCGTTCCAGTGCAGCGATGACACGAGCTTGGGGCGCGCCATGTCTTCGATATCAAGAATCACGGTGCCGCCGAACCAGTAGCTGGTGTACAGGCGGTTGCCCATGCGCAGCGGATGGTGGCAGCGGTGGTTCGCGCCTTCCCAGGTTTTTTCTTCGCCGCCTGCGGTCCATTGGCCGGGCATCCACCATCGCGACACCTCTTCTGGTTTGGCCGGATTGCGCAGGTCGATGATCTTCATGATGTGACCGACATAGCCTTCTTCGGTGGAAGAAATGTAAGCGAACTCGCCATCAAAGTCGAAGCGGTGCACACCCTTGCCCGCGGTTTCCCATTGGGTAATCAGCCTGGGATCGGCCGGTTTGGAAACGTCATAAATACCCAGGCCGCCCTTGAAGCCCGCCGGTGCCAGGCCGGTCGCCATGAATTCTCGGTTGATCACCATGATGTCGTTCTTCACGCGCACCTTGTGCGAGTGAGTTCCCGGCACCATGCCCAGGCGAGAGATCGTTCGCGGATGGCGTGGGTCGCTGACATCAACAATGGTGGTGCCATCGGGGTTGCTCATGTTGCCGATGTAGGCAATATTATTTTTCACGACCACCTGACCGCCGCCGGGGCAATCCACGTAAGCCATTTTTTTGATACCGATACCTTGTCCCATGATGTCCTTTGATTGAAGTGCCACTGGCGAGTGCTGAATCTATCGCCTCTTTCTTGACAGCACAAATACAATTACTGGATTTAGAGATACCATTTTTTGCATCACCCTCCATGAACAGCTCACCCGCTTCTGCCTTACCCTCAAGTGAGACCGTGCTACCGGACTGGTATTTGCGCTCGCGGCTGAAGATGCGCCAGATCTTGTTGCTGGTGGCGCTGGACGAGCATCGCAGCCTGCACAAAGCCGCGACCCATGTCGCCATGACACAACCGGCAGCGACACGTTTGCTGGGTGATCTGGAGCGATTACTCGGTGTGCGACTGTTCGAGCGCAACGCCCGAGGTGTCCAGCCCAATGCCTATGGCGAAAGCTTGATCCGCCACTCGCGCATGATGCTGGCGACGCTGGACCATGCCCGCGACGAAATCAATGCCATCTCATCGGGCACAACCGGCAGGACTTGCATCGGTGCTTTGCTGGTGGCTGCACCCACCCTGGTCCCGCGCGGCATCGTCCGCTTTAAACAACGACAACCCAACCACACGGTGCAGGTGCGTGAAGGCACCACGGCCGCGCTCTTGCCTGCGTTGTGGCGCGGTGAGCTGGACCTGGTGGTCGGACGCGTCTCCAGTGAGGTGCCCACCGATGGACTGAAATTTGAGGCGCTCTACGATGAGCCCATGTGCGTCGTGGCGCGCGCCGATCATCCTTTTGGACGCCGCCGCTCACTCAAACTTGCCGCGCTGGCCCAGGAGCAATGGATCCTACCCACGCCGGACAGTGTGTACCGTCGCCGCCTGGACGATGCTTTCAGGCAGGCGGGCGTGGAACCACCGCGGCGCATCGTCGAGTCCCTGTCTATTCTGACTAACATCATGCTGGTGCAGGAAGCCGATATGCTCGCGGTGATGCCAGGCCGGGTCGCATCGCACTACGCTGAGCTGGGTGAAATTCGAGTCCTCCCGGTTAAACCCCCTGCACTTTCCGGGCCTGTGGGTGTCATCACACTCATCGGACGACCTCTAACGCCTACGGCAATTGATTTAATCCAGGCGCTGCGCGAAGCGGCACTCGAACCACTGAAAAGGTGATGCCATGGCCATACTGACAGTACGCAATCTGCCCGTTGACGTGCATCGCGCATTAAGGGTTCAGCAGCGCTTCATGGGCGCAGCACTAGGCCGAAGTTAGCCATATTCTGGCAATCGTGGTCAAACCAAAACACGGGTTCGTGTGAGTGAGGCCCTCGCAGAACTGGGCCGCAAAGTCGGCCTGACAAACAAGGATTTCGAAATCTTTCAGTCAATAAGAGGAGAGACACCGACCGAGCCACTGAGGCTCTAATGAACGTTCTCGACACCAACGTTGTTTAGGAAGCGATGAAACCCGGGCCGAACCAGTCTGTTCATGCTTGGTTGAACGATCAAGCAGCCGAAACACTGAATCTGTCCAGCGTGACATTGGTCGAACTGCTGTATGGCATTGCTGCCCTCCCAGCCGGCAAACGCATGGACATGTTGACACAAATCCTGGACAGCTTGCTGGAACTATTCAGGGATCGCGTACTTCCATTCGACATCGATGCGACACGGCATTATGCCTAGATGGCGGTGACGTCCAGGGTCGCCGGACGAGGGTTTCCAACATCAGACGGCTACATTGCCGCAATCACCGTCTCACGCGGTTTCATCGTGGCGTCACGCGATACGGTGCCTTTTGAAGCAGCCGGCGTGACGGTCATTAATCCGTGGGGAGCGTAAAGAAGTCCCACCAAGATTCAGCGAATTTTGAACACTTTCTCAGCGTTAGTCTGGAAGAACTTTTTCTTGTTCTCCACTGACATAGTCATATTGTCCATCGCCACCACCTCATCGCGCTGGTATTGGTAGGGATAGTCCATGGCATACATCACCCGGTCAACGCCTAACAGCTCTTGTGAGAACTTGATGGCCGGCTCCCAGGCAACGCCACTGTTGGTGATGTAGAAATTTTCTTTCAAATAATCGCTAGGCTTTTTCTTGATGGGCTTCATGCTCTCATAACGCTGGGACCGAACCGTAGCCTGGTGCATGTAATCCAGACGGTAAGCCCAGAACGGCAGCGCCTCGCCCATATGGCCAATGATCAGTTGCAGCTTGGGGAAACGATCGAACACCCCAGCCGTGATGATGCGCATCGCGTGCAAACCCGTCTCAACGCCAAAACCATAAATTGCGCCATCCAGACCACACTCCTGGAACGGCGCAATCATATTGGCCGGCAAGGAATTGGGATGCAGGTAGATCGGCACATCGAGCGATTCGGCTGCGGCAAAAATGTCCCAAAACTTCGGATCTGACAGATATTCGCCCTGGGTATGGGAGTTGATGATGACTGAGTTCATCCCCAAGTGGTTGACGCCACGCTCAATTTCTTTGGCAGCAGCTACCGGGTCTTGCGGCGCGACCGCGATCATGCCGACAAAGCGAGTCGGGTAATTGCGAATCGCTTGCGCCAGTTGGTCATTGGCCAACTGGCTGAATGACACGGCCGTGGCTTTGTCCATCACTTGCACGCCGGGCGCAGTCAAGGCAATCACCTGTTTGTCAATGCCACATTCGTCCATATGCTGCAGGCGCAACTGATCCAGATCCGTCAGGCAGCGCATGATGTGCTGGGCCCGATCGCTGGGGCTGCTCATGTAAAAACCCATCAAGCCCTTGAAGCCGGGATCAACATCGCCCTGCTCCATGATTTTGCGGTAAATGCCCAGCATTTCGGGGGGCGCAAAAGCCTCTTCGGTCGCAATCCGCTGGTAGGGCGCAGCCTTGAACTCGGGGGGGAAATTCTGATCGTTTTGGCTCATAAAATAAGACTCGAGAAATTGAATTCTTTAGAAAATAACCGCCCAAATGTACCTGATCGCAATCGCGTGGATATACGTTGCCTTGATGATGGCCGTGGCCGAAGCCACGCATGCCAACGGAACCGTTTTTGGTGCCTTGGTGACTTTTTTTCTCTACGGTGTAGCGCCTTGCGCTTTGGTGCTTTACCTGATGGGCGCACCGCAGCGACGAAGCGCCCTCAAAGCCAAAGAAGCTGCTGAGTCGGCAGCCTCAACCCAAGCTGATGCAAGCCGCCATCCGGCCGCTGACCCGGTCGCGCCGGTGCGAGAAAAACCTTGAGGGATTACTGACAGTACACCAGGACAGCCCCCCATCATTACCATCAATTTGGCCCACGCCCAAAGCCTTTAAACGCAGTCGGGCCAGTCCAGCCAAATCGGCCAGCCACTTGCCTTGGGACAGGGGCTTAAAACAAGCCTCGTCTGCACTGCTCTGTTCAACAAAAGCCGCTCTGACCTCAGGTCCAACTTCAAAAGCACCCGGCCCAATGCACGGCCCCAACCAAACCAGAACGCGAGCCGGATCAAACATTAGCGCACCAGGCTTTGCGGTGACCATGTGCGCAAACAACGCCTCGATCACACCATGGCCTGCTTGGCCAGCCAGACCGCGCCAACCGGCATGCGCTGCGGCAACAAAGCTGCCCCGTGTGTCAGTCAGCAAAATCGGTAAGCAGTCCGCCATCATGATGGTGCACGCCAAGCCGCGTTGTTCGGTATAACAGGCATCGGCCACACTGGCGTTGGGTGTATCGTGGCTCAATGTGATGACGGCACTGCCGTGCACTTGCGAAAGGAAAACGGGTCGCGCCGCCAACGCCTGCTGCAAAAAAGCCCGATTCGTTTGGACAGCAAGCTCTTGGTCGCCCACATGCTCACCAAAGTTCAGGCTAGCGTAGGGTCCAACCGATTGGCCGCTGTTGCGCGTCGTGCACAGTGCGCGCACCGTACGGGGTGCTGGCCATTGCGGAATCAGCCAGTCAACATGTAGCACAGGACTTTCGCCTACGCCTCGTTGTCCGGGCAGTTCGCAGGCTTGGCCAGCTGGAACGCCGCAAGTTTCATGCAAGCATCAAAGGCCGCCATGGTTAGGGGCAATCCTTCAAAATTCACATCAAAGCGCTGGCCATTGAAAATTTGTGGCACCAAGCAGCAATCGGCCAAAGTCGGTGTATCGCCAAAACAGAAAATCGACGCCGGCAAACCGACCCGGGAGCGGTCTTGCGCCAAAGCTTGGAGTTGGCGCTCGAAGCTTTCCAGCCCATCGCGCACCCAATGGCGGTACCAGGTGTTCTTAGCCTCATCACCGACCTTGAGTTCCTTGACCAGGTATTTGAGAACCCGCAAATTGTTCAAAGGGTGAATCTCACAAGCGATGGACTGCGCCAGTGCCCGAACCCGGGCCCGACCCAAGGAATCCTTGGGCAACAAAGGCGGCTCAGGATGGGTTTCATCGAGGTACTCGATGATGGCCATGGACTGCGAGAGTCGCTCGCCGTCTATCTCCAGCAGAGGCACCAATTGGTCTTTTGACAGCTCGGCGTAAGCCTCTCGTCTGTGGTCACCGCGTGCAATATGAACCGGGATGTAATCGTAGTTCAGGCCTTTGAGGGCCAAAGCAATCCGAACCCGAAAAGAGGCGGAGGAACGAAAATAATTATGCAGTTTCATGGGGCTAAGGATAAACCGGATTTGACCGCCCACGGCTCAGCTAGACTTGCAAGCTTTGAACCATTCCAGATCCAGGAGACAGCATGATTCTCGAACTCGCCGACATCAGAATTCACCCCGGTCAAAACCTCGCTTTTGAAGAAGCCATTGAGCGTGGTCTGACCACCGTGATTGCCAAAGCGCAAGGCTTCCAGGGCTTCAAAGTGAATCGCAGCATAGAGAGCAGCGATCGCTATGTGATGCAAATTTTCTGGGACACGCTGGATGACCACATGGTGGGTTTTCGCCAGTCTCCCGCTTTCACAGCTTGGCGTGCGATTGTGGGTCCGTTCTTCAATGGCCCGCTGCACGTTGAACACTTCGAGCTGGTCGCCAAGTCCGACAACAACGGATGACAGCGAGGTCCTTTCTGATTGCAGGCGGCGGCATCGGCGGGCTGGCTGCTGCTTTGGCCTTGGCTCAGGACGGCCACCGGGTGACGCTACTAGAACAGTCCCCGGCGTTTGGCGAGGTTGGCGCCGGTATTCAATTAGGGCCCAACACTTTTCGCATGTTTGAGGAACTCGGACTGACGCAGTCCGTCAATCAGGTGGCTTATTTCCCGCCGGGTTTGGGCATGAACGATGTGGTCAGTGGCGAAAAAATATTCCGAATTCCTCTGGGAGAAACAGCCCGCGCCAGCTATGGCTTCCCCTACGGCGTGATTTACCGGCCCGACCTGCACCAAGCCATGCTCGACGCTTGCCGAAGCCATCACAACATCAGCTTGCGCACCAGCAGCAAGGTCGTCGGTTTTACCCAATCGGCCAACAGCGTTCAAATCACTCTCGAAGCGGGCGAAACCCTGGAGGCTGAGGCCTTGATCGGGGCCGATGGCCTGTGGAGCAAAATTCGCGAGACGGTGGTGGGAGACGGAAAACCCCGTGTCTCCGGCCATATTGCCTACCGTGCCGTCCTGAAACGCGAGGACGTTCCAGCCCATCTCTGGAATGACGAGGTGCTGCTTTGGGGCGGTGAAAAAACCCATTTGGTGCACTACCCCTTGCGCCGCGGCGAGTTGTTCAATCTGGTCGCTGTATTCCATAGCAACAAGTACGAAGAAGGCTGGGACAGTTTTGGCGACAGCGCCGAACTGACCGAGCGCTTCGCCCAGGCTACGCCCCAAGTGAAAGAGCTGCTGGGCAAGATCGAGACTTGGAAAATGTGGGTGCTGTGCGACCGCGAACCGGTCTCGAACTGGACCGATGGTCGGGTCACCCTGATCGGCGATGCGGCTCACCCGATGCTGCAGTACCTGGCCCAGGGCGCTGCCCAATCGATCGAGGACGCTGTGGTGCTGCGCCAGGCTGTGCGCCATCACCACGGCAGCATTGCGCAAGCGTTTGCGTCTTATCAAAACGCCCGTTACTTGCGCACCGGCCGGGTTCAGCTCACGGCCCGCTTTTACGGCGACATTTACCATGCCTCAGGCGTTCAGCGCGAGTTGCGCAACCAGTTGATACAAAGCGGTCAGGAAGCCGTCGGTTTTGCCGGTCTGAAATGGATGTACCAAGGAATCGACCCCAACCGCTTGTTTTAAAATTTCGCCAGACTGAGACTCCTCCATGAATACCCCAGAAGCCATTCAAGCGTTGCGCCAACAGCTCTACCAAGATATGTCGCCCCACCATCTGACCCCTTTGTGGGAGGTGTTGCATGCCTTGGTACCAGCACGACCCACAACACCATGTGTTCCGGCTCTGTGGCGTTACCAAGACATCCGCCCCTATTTGATGCGTTCAGGTGATGTCATCAGTGCCGAAGAAGCGGTGCGTCGGGTCTTGATTCTGGAAAACCCGGCACTACGTGCCCAATCGGCCATTACCCAGTCGCTCTATGCCGGGCTACAGCTAATCCTGCCAGGGGAAATCGCCCCCAGTCACCGCCACACCCAAAGCGCACTGCGGTTCATTGTCGAAGGCTCAGGTGCCTACACCGCGGTCGATGGCGAGCGCACCACCATGCATCCAGGCGACTTCATCATCACACCAAGCTGGACTTGGCATGACCATGGCAACGAAGCGAGCGAACCCGTGGTCTGGCTCGATGGTCTGGATATTCCGATGCTGAGTTTTTTTGACGCCGGATTTGCCGAGAACAACAGCGATGCATCTCAAGCCGTTTACCGCGCTGAGGGAACCAGCTTAGCGCGCTATGGCAACAACATGGCACCGGTGCGCGGTGACGCCCCTTTTAATGCAACTTCGCCTATTTTCAATTACCCCTATGCGCGCAGCCGTGAAGCGCTGCACCAGCTTGAGCGCAACACCGAACTCGACCCTTGGGATGGGTTCAAGCTGCGTTATGTCAACCCCTTGACCGGTGGCTCCCCCATGCCGACCATGGGCACCTTCATGCAACGCTTGCCAAGCGGTTTTGACGGCAAGCCCTACCGCCAGACCGATGGCACCGTGTTCAGCGTGGTCGAAGGTAGCGGAACCGCACTGATAGAAACGCCCACGTCATCGCTGCGATTGGATTTTTCGGCGCTCGATCATTTCGTCCTGCCATCGTGGCACACTATGCGCCTGCAGTCCACGGGGGGTTGTGTGCTGTTTAGTTTTTCAGACCGTCCAGTGCATCAAGCACTGGGATTTCACAAAGAAGAGAGAATTTCATGAGCTACGCCATTCAAGCCGTCCCGGCAGTTTCTATTCCCATCGTTGGCAGCGAGCAGCGCTTCCCCGTCAACCGCATTTATTGCGTGGGTCGCAATTACGTTGAACATGCCCAAGAAATGGGGTTCACCGGTCGCGAACCACCGTTCTTTTTTATCAAACCCGCTGACACCTGCGTGGTGGTGGATGCTGGCGCGACCGGTAGCATGCCCTACCCCAGCCTGACCAAAAACCTGCACCATGAAATTGAGTTGGTCGCAGCCATTGGCACCGGCGGTAAAAACATCAAAGCAGCCGACGCCATGAAACACATTTACGGCTACGCTGTTGGTCTGGACATGACGCGACGCGACTTGCAAGGCGACATGAAAAAACTCGGTCGTCCTTGGTGCATCGGCAAAGCTTTTGACCATTCCTCTCCGATCGGTCCGATCACGCCAGCCGCCCAGGCTGGTGATATCGAGAATGCCGAGATTTACATCCAGGTCAATGGCAAAGACCGCCAGCGCAGCAATGTCTCAAAACTGATCTGGAACATGGCCGAGACTATTGAGCACCTGAGCACCGCTTGGGAACTCAAACCAGGCGACCTGATTTTCACTGGGACCCCTGAAGGCGTTGCCGCCGTTGTGGCCGGCGACACCATGGTTTGTGGCGTGGCTGGGCTGGAAACGCTGAATATCCAAGTGGTTTAAACCGCTCCATCAGGCAGCCACGGCAGTGAAGTTTCTTAGAAACCTGGCCAAGTTCTGCGCCATCGTGGCTGGTGTGCTGCTGACGACCATTACCTTGATGACCTGTCTCAGCGTGATTGGCCGCAACACCAGCGGAACGACTTTGGTCGGGGATTTTGAACTCACTGGCGTCTCAGCCGGCGCCGCGATCGCATTGTTCTTGCCCTGGTGCCAACTGCGAGGTGGCAACATCATTGTTGATTTCTTCACGGCCAAGTCCAGCGCCACAACCCAAGCCTTACTGGATCGGTTTGGCGCTTTGCTGCTGGCCGCGATGATGGCCTTGCTGGCCTGGCGCACTACGTTGGGCGGACTCAACGCCTGGAGCACCCAATCGGGCACCATGATGCTGGGTTTTCCCGAGTGGCTGGTCTATGCCTGCATGGTGCCGCCGATGGTCTTGACCGCAGTCATTGGTTTGTGGCAAACCTGCTGTGGATTTGAAAAACATACCCACCCATGACGCCTTTGACCCTGACACTGGCGATTTTCGCCATCATGCTGGTTCTGATGGCCGTTCGAATTCCGATTGCGGTCTCGATGTTTGTCGCTGGATCGATCGGCTATGCGGTGCAAGCGGGCTGGATGCCACTGTCCAATTTTTTAAATAACCAGGCTTTTGCTCGATTTGCCAGCTACGACCTGTCGGTCATACCGCTATTCATCCTGATGGGTCATTTTGCGACACAAGGGGGTATTTCAAAAGCCCTGTTTGGTTTTGCCAGCGCCGTCTTGTCGCGCTTTCGCGGCGGTTTGGCCATGTCGGCCGTCATGGCCAGTGCGGCTTTTGGAGCCATTTGCGGCTCTTCGGTTGCCACGGCAGCGACCATCACTTCGGTTGCCCTGCCTGAAATGAAGCGCCACGGTTACTCAGGTCGACTCGCCACCGGCACCCTGGCCGCAGGCGGTACGCTGGGCATTCTGATACCCCCTTCAGTGCCACTGGTGATTTACGCCATTTTGACCGAACAAAACATTGCCAAATTGTTTGCTGCGGCCATGGTGCCGGGGTTGATTGCCATGATCGGCTACATGATTGCCATTGCGGTCTATGTTCGGCTGGTACCGGGCCATGCACCCGAAAACGATGATTCGATTGAGAAACTCACTTTGCACTCTTTGAATGGCATCGTACCGATCGCCATTATTTTCATCCTGGTGTTTGGTGGAATTTATGGCGGTTTCTTCACGCCGACCGAAGGTGCAGCAGTCGGTGCGGCTTCGACTTTTGTTGCGGCACTGCTCAAACGCGAACTCAACTTCAAAAAACTAAGGCACTGCTTTTACGCAACGGCCGAAGGCTCGGCCATGATCTTCATGATCTTCATCGGTGCTGACATGATGAATTCAGCCTTGGCCTTGACCCAAGTACCCCACCATTTAGCAGCAGTCGTTGCCGGTTGGGGCTTATCCCCCTTGATGGTGGTATCAGCCATATTGTTGTTCTACGTGGTGCTGGGCGCGGTGATGGATGAGCTATCAATGCTACTGCTGACGATCCCGATCTTTTTCCCCATGGTCATCGGGCTAGATTTCGGACTACCTCGCGAAATGGTGGCCATTTGGTTTGGCATCATGGTGTTGATGACCGTCGGTTTTGGCTTGTTGGCGCCACCGGTTGGGCTCAATGTGTATGTGGTCAACGGCATGGCCAAAGATGTTCCCATCAGCGAGAGCTACCGAGGTGTCATGCCTTTTCTGGTCAGCGATGTGATTCGAACCCTGCTGCTGCTGTTCTTCCCAGGAATTTCACTCTGGTTGGTGAAAACCATGGGATGAGGGTAAGCCCCAGAATCGAAAAACCCTTTTGTCGGTTATGTTAGCCCCATCCATCCCTTTAGGAGTTAAAAATGATGCAACGCCGTACCTTGCTTAAATCAACCGCAGCGGCTGTCATGGCCAGCCCAGCTCTGAACGGTTTTGCGCAGCAGGTGATCACACTGAAGTTCCATACCTTCATGTCTCCGATGTCAGCCGTCTGGCTCGGAATGCACAAGCCCTGGATGGAAAAAGTTGAAAAAGAGTCGGGGGGGCGAATCAAATTTGAAGCCTACCCGGCGATGCAGCTCGGTGGCACGCCGGTTCAACTCTACGACCAAGCGCGTGATGGCGTGGTCGATGTGGTGTGGACCCTGCCCGGCAACACGGCAGGCCGCTTCCCCCGGGTTGAAGCTTTTGAGCTGCCGTTCATGATGAACAACGCTGAAGCCACTTCCAAAGCTTATTGGGAATATGTCCATACGGTGGCGACCGATGAGTTCAAAGACACCCATGTGCTGGCCCTGCATGTCCATGGCCCAGGCATGTTTCACGCCAAAGACAAACTGATTAAAACGCCAACCGACCTCAAGGGCATGAAAGTTCGCGGGCCAACCCGACAAGTCACCAAGCTGCTGCAAGCCATTGGTGCGACACCCGTTGGAATGCCGCTGCCGCAGATCCCCGATGCCTTGTCCAAAGGAACGATTGACGCTTGCGCCATCCCCTGGGAAGTGGTTCCCGCCGTCAAGGTCAATGAACTCACCAAATTCCACAGTGAGTTCCCGGCTAACAGCCCGGCTTTGTACACCACGACCTTCGTCATGACCATGAACAAAGCCAAGTACGAGTCGTTGCCCGCCGATCTGAAAAAAGTGATCGACAACAACTCTGGCCTAGCCACTTCTGGCTGGTTGGGCAAGGTTCAGCAAGGCAACGATGTTCCCGGGCGCAAAAGCGCTTCCGACCGCGGCAACACGATTTACGGCATCACCCCAGCTGACACCAATGAGTTCATTCGCCTCTCCAGCAATGTGGACGACGAGTGGGTGGCCGATATCAGCAAAAAAGGTTTTGACGGTAAAAAACTCCTCGAGACCGCAAAAAACCTGATTGCCAAACACGGCAGGAGCTAACTTGCCCGCGCATGTTGCGTAGCCCGATTCGACATTGCAAGAACTGCGGCAGCGCCGTGGTCTATCGCCAACCTGACGATGGCGACAGCAAAGAACGGGCGATATGCCCGAGCTGCCACACGGTTCACTATGAAAACCCCTTGATCATCGTCGGCACCGTGCCGCACTTTGGTGACAAGGTCTTGCTTTGCAAGCGCAATATCGAACCGCGCTGGGGCAAGTGGACGCTGCCTGCAGGCTTTATGGAACTGGGTGAAACTACGGCCCACGGTGCGGCACGCGAGACCATTGAGGAAGCCGGTGCCCAGTTTGAGATGGAAGGCCTGTTCACCGTCCTCAATGTGGTTCGGGTCGGCCAAGTTCATTTGTTTTACCGGGCCAAACTCTTGAGCGACCAGTTCAATCCGGGACACGAGTCGCTAGAGGCCCGGCTTTACACCGAAGCTGAAATTCCTTGGGACGAAATTGCCTTCAAAACTGTCCAGCAAACCCTAGAACTGTTTTTTGAAGCGCGCCGGGTCGGGCATTTTCAAGTACACAACCTCGACATTGTTTAGGGATTTGACTCGCAATCAGGGTTTCACCTAGGTCACTTAGTTCTCAGTACGCTCACAATGAGCCGCTGAAACTTAGTGATCAAAGGAGCCCAAGCCCATGCAAGTTGCTTTCAACGTCAACGGTAAATCTATCAGTCTCGAGCTGAAGCCCCAGACCTTGCTGGTGCAGGCACTGCGAGAACACTTGGGTCTCACAGGAACCCATGTCGGCTGCGATACCGCCCAATGCGGCGCCTGTACCGTCATCATCGACGGCCACGCCGTCAAATCCTGCAATGTCCTCGCCGCGCAGGTCAACGCTTCACAAATCACCACCATTGAAGGCCTGGCCAAGCCTGACGGAACCTTGCACCCGATGCAGGCCGCTTTCAAGGAGTGCCACGGCCTGCAATGCGGCTATTGCACGACCGGCATGGTGATGAGCGCAGTCGATCTTTGCACCCATCATCCCAAGGCCAGTGCCAGCCAAATTCGAGAACTACTCGAAGGCAATATTTGTCGCTGTACCGGTTACCAGAACATCATCAAAGCTGTGCAGCTGGGCCAGTCGGCCATGGCGGCCTAAGGAAGGAAACATCATGGGTGCATCAGATTTTGCCAAGCTGCCACATATTGGTGAAGCTGTACGGCGCAAGGAAGACTACCGCTTTCTGACCGGTGCCGGCCAGTACACCGACGACATCTCGCTCGCCAACCAGTGCTACGCCGTCTTCGTTCGCAGCCCGCACGCCCATGCCATCATCAAAGGCATAGACCTGACGCATGCCAAGTCCATGCCCGGGGTGATTGAAATCTTCACCGGCAAGGACCTCGAAGGCAAGATGGGCGGCCTGCCCTGCGGCTGGTTGATCACCAGCACCGACGGCACACCGATGAAAGAGCCGCCCCACCCGGTACTGGCTTTAGGCAAGGCGCGCCATGTCGGCGATCAAGTCGCACTGGTGATAGCGCAGACGCTGGAGCAAGCCAAAAATGCAGCCGAAGCTGTGGCGGTTGACTACGAGCAGCTGCCGGCGGTAGTTGATGTGCGCGATGCTGCCAAGGCGACGGCCCTGCACGATGTCGCTCCTGACAACCATTGTTATAAATGGGCCCTGGGGGACAAAGCTCAGGTGGACGCGACTTTTGCCACTGCAGCCCATGTGACCCAGCTCGATCTGGTCAACAACCGGTTGGTTCCCAACGCCATGGAGCCACGTGCAGTGATTGGCAGCTACAACCGGGCCAACGAGGAATACACCTTGTATGTGTCGAACCAGAACCCGCACGTAGAACGCCTCTTGATGACCGCTTTTGTGCTGGGCCTGCCCGAGCACAAGGTGCGCGTGATCGCACCCGATGTGGGTGGCGGTTTCGGCTCGAAGATCTACCTTTATGCCGAAGATGTTGCGTTGACCTGGGCTGCCAAACAAATCAACCGCAGCATCAAGTGGACTTGCGAACGCTCCGAGTCCTTCCTGACGGATGCCCATGGTCGCGACCATGTCAGCCACGCCGAAATGGCGATGGACAAAGATGGCAAGTTCCTCGCCATGCGCGTCCATACCGACGCCAACTTAGGCGCTTATCTGTCAACTTTTTCGACCTGTGTGCCTACCATCCTGTACGCCACCTTGCTAGCCGGCCAATACACCTGCCCTCAGATCTATGTGGAGGTCGACGCCTGGTTTACCAACACCACGCCGGTTGACGCCTACCGTGGCGCAGGACGGCCCGAAGCGACATACCTGCTCGAGCGCTTGGTCAGCCGCTGCGGCTGGGAACTGGGCTTGGAGCAGGACGAGATTCGCAAACGCAATTTCATCAACAGCTGGCCCTACCAGACTCCGGTGGCACTGCAATACGATGTCGGCGACTACCTGGGCTGCATGAACAAAGCGCAGGCCTTGGCTGACGTAGCAGGCTTTGCTGCACGCAAGTCCAGCAGTTCGAGTAAAGGTTTGCTGCGCGGCCTGGGTTATTCAAGTTACATCGAAGCCTGCGGTATTGCACCGAGCAACATCGCTGGCGCTTTGGGCGCCCGCGCAGGTCTGTTTGAATGTGGCGAAATTCGAGTCCACCCAACGGGAAGCGTGACCGTCTTTACCGGCTCTCACAGCCACGGCCAGGGTCACGAAACCACGTTCGCTCAAGTGGTTGCAGCCCGCCTTGGCATCGCTGTCGATGCGGTCGATGTGGTGCATGGTGACACCGGGCGAGTTCCCTTCGGCATGGGGACCTACGGCTCGCGATCGATCTCGGTGGGTGGAGCTGCCATCATGAAAGCGCTCGACAAGATTGAAACCAAGGCCAAGAAAATCGCGGCCCACTTGATGGAAGCCAGCGACGCCGACATTGACTTCGTCAACGGCGAATTTACGGTCAAAGGAACCGATAAAAAAATCAGCTTTGGTCAGGTGGCTCTTACGGCCTACGTGCCCCACAACTACCCGCTGGACAAACTCGAACCCGGTCTGAATGAGACCGCTTTCTACGATCCGACCAACTTCACTTTCCCGGCCGGGACCTATATTTGCGAGGTCGAAGTTGATCCGGCCACCGGAACAACCCGGGTTGACAAATTCACGGCCGTCGATGATTTTGGCACCATCATCAACCCCATGATTGTCGAAGGTCAGGTCCACGGCGGTTTGGTCCAAGGTATTGGTCAGGCTTTGATGGAGCACTGTATTTACGACCGTGATTCTGGCCAATTACTGACCGGTTCGTTCATGGACTACGTGATGCCGCGGGCTGATGATTTTCCTGATTTCAATATTGACACCATTTGTACCCCTTGTAGCCATAACCCCTTGGGCACCAAAGGCTGCGGCGAAGCTGGGGCCATTGGCTCGCCGCCCGCGGTGATCAACGCCGTGCTCGACGCCTTGCGTTCGGTCGGCGTCAAGGATTTTGATATGCCCGCCTCTTCGCACAGGGTGTGGCAAGCCATCCAAGCAGCTAAGGCCTAAGGGAGAAACACGATGTACCCATTTACGCTTAACCAAGCCACCACCTTAGACCAAGCCTGTCAGTTGGCAGCCCGTGGCGCCACGGTGTTGGCCGGTGGTCAGACCCTGTTGGCCTCCATGAAACTGCGAATGGCCAACCCGGAACAGCTGGTCGACCTGGGTCGCCTCAAAGAGCTCTCTGGCATCAAGCTTGAAGGCAACAATTTACGCATCGGTGCCATGACCAAGCACCAGGACGTTGCCAACAGTCCCGATGTTCAGACCACGATCCCGGCGCTAGCCCAGCTCGCCGGCCAGATTGGCGACAAACAGGTGCGCGCCATGGGCACCATCGGTGGTTCGGTAGCCAACAACGACCCCGCCGCGTGCTACCCCAGCGCTTTGCTGGCCCTGGGTGCCGTTGTGCACACCAACGCGCGCACCATCACGGCGGCTGATTTCTTCCAAGGCTTATTCAGTACCGCGCTCAATCCCGGCGAACTCATCACCGCCGTCAGCTTTCCCGTGCCCCAAAATGCGGCTTATATGAAGTTCAAGCAGCCGGCATCTCGCTTTGCGCTGGTGGGGGTGTTCGTCGCCCAAACTCATGCCGGGGTGCGGGTAGCAGTCACCGGTGCGGCCAGCGGGGTGTTTCGCCACCTGGATCTGGAGCAGGCACTCGAGCAAAGCTTCACCGTAAAAGCAGCAGCCAGCGTTACCATCGACCCCACCGATCTCAACAACGATCTTCATGCCAGCGCTGCATACCGGGCCAACCTGATCAGCGTGCAAACCCAGCGCGCTGTGAGCCTCATGCTGGCCTCATAACCTGCCACCAGATCCCGTTTGCAACCGAGAAGAAACAAAAGTCTTTGCTCACGTTCGCCACCATTGATGCCTTGACCCAGGCCTTAGAAGCCGTTGGCTATTACGCCGACCGACGCCTGTCAACCGCGGTTTTCCTCTCGCTCAAACTGCAACGCCCCTTGCTACTCGAAGGCGAACCCGGCGTCGGCAAGACCGAGTTAGCCAAAGCCTTAGCGCGTGTTTTACAACGTCAATTGCTGCGTCTGCAATGCTATGACGGACTCGAACAACGCGAAGCGCTCTATGAATGGAATTACACAGCGCAGTTGCTGCACATGCGTGCGGCCCAGACCCAACAGCCCAACACCCAAGTTACGGAGCAGATCGAACGTGAGGTCTACCAAGAGCGCTACTTGATTCGGCGCCCGCTGTTGCAAGCCTTACAAACGCCAGCACCAGGAGCCGTGCTACTGATCGACGAACTTGATCGGGCTGACGAACCGTTCGAAGCTTTCCTGCTGGAATACCTGGGCGAATACCAGGTCAGCATTCCCGAGTTAGGGACCGTACAGGCAGCCATCAATCCAGTGACCATACTGACCAGCAACCGGACCCGTGAACTCAACGATGCAGTGAAACGGCGCTGTCTTTACCACTGGCTTGACTACCCAGATCGAGCCCGTGAACTTGCCATTTTGCGCTCTCAGGTACCACAGGCATCGGCACTGCTTTCAGCTCAAATTTCACAATTTATTGCGCACCTACGCAAACCGCCGTTTGCCACGTCTTTTCAGCGTGCGCCGGGGATTGCCGAGAGTGTTGAATGGGCCAAAGCGCTGGTCGCGCTCGACACCTTGGCCTTAGATCCAGAACGGGTCTCGGACACGGCCGGTATTTTGTTCAAGCAGCGCGAGGACGTCTGCGCCCTGAACCAGGAAATATCAGCCCAACTGTTGGCGCTGCAGGACAGCCCGCTCTGAACCATGCAACTGGGCGACGCACGCGCCGGTAAATTCACCGACAACTTCGGCGCTTTTGGAAGAGCCCTGCGTCGCGCCGGTCTGGTGCTTGACATTTCACGCATGGCGCTAGCAACTCAGGCCATGTTGGCCGTCGGCTTGAATGAAAGAGCCGATGTCAGTGCGGCGTTGGAAGCGACTTTGGTCAGCCGGGAACAAGACAGGCTGGTATTTCGTGAACTATTTGATGCTTTTTTTTGTGATCCCGACCTCGGGCAAAAGCTGTTGACGCAAATGCTGGCCAACAACCAGGGTTTGGCCGAATCCAGTAAAAAGCGACCTCGCGTGCGTGAGGCACTGTTAGCGCGCCCACCCTTGGCGCAGCCCGCTGCCCCAAGGCCCGAGAATAAAAGCATTGACTTCGACGCCGCCATGACAGCGGCCCCAAGTGAGCGCCTCAGGCAAGCCGATTTCAATGCCCTCTCAGGATTCGAATACCAACTGGTAGAGCGGCTGGCGCGCGAGATCGCACTGGAGTTGCCAAAATTTGCCACCCGCAGGTTGACGCCTGGAACGCAAGGCTCGCATTTGCATGGGTCCCGACTGGGGCGAGAGGCCGCAGCCAGCGGCGGTGAGTTGCTACGCTTACCGCGCAGGCAGCGCCAGCATCAAACACTGCCTTTGATGGTGTTGATCGATGTCTCGGGCTCCATGGAGCGTTACGCACGGCTGTTGCTGGCATTCCTGCATGCGGCTACCCGCCATTTACGCCGACGTGACTTCTTTGCATTTGGAACCCGCCTGACGGACCTCACCCCGGTGCTGAGCATCGGCGACAGCGACCAGATGTTGCAAGCCGCCAACCTAGCGATCAAAGACTTTGGCTCAGGCACCCAGCTCGGTGCATGCCTTACCAGCTTGCGTCAGCAGCATGGCCGCCGATTGGTCGGTCGGCGCACCCTGGTTTTATTGATAAGCGATGGTCTAGATACGGGAGATTCCGAGCAACTGGTGTCAGAACTCGACTGGTTATACCGACACAGCAAGCGCCTGTTGTGGCTCAACCCCTTGTTGCGTTTTGATGGCTATGAGCCCTTGGCGCGCGGCGCTGCGGCACTGCACCAGCGAGCCCACGCCATGCTGGCAATCCACAATCTCGAAAAACTCGAAGACCTTGCCAGCAGCCTGGCGAATCTGGTGCGGCGCTAACCCCAAGACTGCAGAGCTCTATACGGGTAGGCAACAGACGTTTTATGACGCATCGCGAGCCGCAACATTGCCCCAAATGGAGTCCCACTCCACGCCCGACATGTCTGTCACAAGCCCATCAGCAGCAAAGAATTTATTCGGAATCTGAAACATCGCCAAGAACAAACCCCCATTGGGCGACCACGCGCTATGGCGGCTCCCAGCTGGACGCCAAATGAACTGCCCTGCTTTGCACTCGATGCCTTGATCTGGGCCGCTTTTATCAACCAAATGGCCTTCTATCACCCAAGTCTGTTCTATGAGCACATGCTCGTGCTCAGGCAAAACCGAGCCGGGGGCCATTCGCATCAAGGAAGTCGCTAGTCCACTGGCACGATCAAACAACAGTGGCTTATAGACGATGCCCTCAAAACGAGTAGCCTGCCAAGGCAGTGCATCGCTATCGACCAGCCTTGAAGCCAAAGGTCCAAGTGCAGCATGGCTGGCGACGTTGGGGCTGATTGCAGTAGTCATGGCATATCCTAGATTGAGTTGATCGCGACTGTTGGATTGTCTTGGAAGAAATCGGTCGACTTGAATTCTTATTTAACGTCACCCAGTGGTTTGAGACAGGGCAGTCCAGACGCGGTTGGGCGTGAAAGGCATGTCCATTGACTGCACCCCGCGATAAGACAGTGCGTGCAAAATGGCATTGACCGCAGCAGGCATTGCCCCAGCCACCCCCGATTCACCAGCACCTTTAACCCCCAGCGGGTTATTGCGGCATGGCACTTCATGGTGACCCAGCGTGATGGGGGGCAGCATGTCAGCCCGCGGTATCGGATAGTCCATAAAAGAGGCATTGAGCAACTGGCCATCGGCGTCATAGTGAAGGCGTTCACCCAGTACCTGCCCTAGGCCTTGTGCAATACCGCCTAAAACCTGACCTTGCACCACAGTTGGGTTGAGCATGACGCCAACATCGTCGACAGCGGTATGGCGCACCACCGAAACCAAGCCGGTCGCGCTATCTATCTCAACCTCGCACACGTGGCAACCGTTTGGAAAGCTCATGGTGGGCGAAACAAATTTGGCCACATTGTTGAGTGTGTCAGGCAGGTCGCCGGGACGCTCGCGCGATGGGGTCAGACGTGCCGGTAAATCCAGCAATGCAATGACCTTGTCGGTACCCTTTACTTGAAATTTTCCATTTATAAATTCGATATCGAATTCGCCTGCTTCCAGCAAATGCGAGGCGATCAATTTGCCACGCCGAATCGCCTCATCGCAAGCGAGAACGACTGCACTTCCTGCCATCATGGTCGAGCGCGATGCCACGGTGGCCACTAGGCCTGGGGTTTTGTCACTGTCACCTGCCACCAATCGAATCTGGCTGACATCTATCCCGAGTCGTTTCGCAACCAGTGCGGGGTAGGTAGACAAGTGCCCTTGACCAAGGTCTTGTGCGCCAATGTGAATGCTGACAATCCGGTCCTCGCTGAAGCGCAGGTCGGCCGGTTCTTCAAGGATGCCACCGGCGACTTCCAGGAAGCAGCACACGCCAATGCCTCGCAGCTTCCCCTGCTCTGCAGAGGCAAGTCGACGCGATTCGAAATCGCTCCAGTCAGATAAGGCGAGGGCCTTGTTCATGACCACTTCAAATTCGCCGCTGTCATAGACCTGGCCGTTAGGTGCTGAATAAGGCATGGCACTGGCGGGTATCAAGTTGCGGCGTCGTAACTCTACCCGGTCTAGGCCCAATGACACAGCTGCCTTGTCTATAAGGCGCTCGATCATGTAGATCGCTTCTGGGCGTCCCGCGCCACGGTACGGACCGTGCGGCATCATGTTGGTAAACACCAAGCGTGATCGCATCTGTATTGAAGGTATGCAGTAAACGCTGGACAGGCAATTCTTCAGGTTATTGGTTGCAACAATTCCCACATAGGTTGAGGTATAAGCACCGATTCCCACGATGACATCGGCCTGCAGACCCAGGATGCGACCTTGGGCATCAAATGCCATGCGCGCGCGCAGGGTGGAGTTTCGACTGTGGGTGTCCGTTAAGAAACATTCCAGGCGCGTAGCGGTCCACTTCACCGCTCTGCTGAGTAAGCGACTGGCAAATAAAATGGCAGCGTACTCCGCATAAGTCTGGACTTTAACGCCGAAACCACCCCCCACGTGGGGTGTGATCACGCGGAGATTTTCGGGCGCAATTTTGAAGACTTGCTCAGCCAAAATCTTGCGAACCAACATGACACCCTGCGTGCTCGCGATCAAAGTGAAGCGCGAACTGCTTGCATCCCAATGGGCAATGGCCGCCTTGGGTTCGATCGAACATGCGGTCATGGGTGGATCCGCCAGATCAACCGATTCGACAAAGTGGGCTTGCGCAAATGCCGCCTCGGATTTGGCCAGGTCACCATCTTCCCAGTCCAGTGCAATATTGGATCGGAAATTGAGGTGCACTGATGGCGCAGAGACTTCGATGGCGGCTAGCGGTTCGGTCACAGACGCCTGCAACTCCCACTCAATGACTACTTGCTCCGCGGCGGACTGTGCAGTAGCGACATCGACCGCAACGACCATGGCAACGGCCTCTCCGACATAGCGCACCTCGGGATAGGGCAGCACAGGAATACCGGCTTGCTTCATCGGTTGGCCATCACGGCCGTTAAAAATGGCCAAGGGCAGGATCTGTCCAATCCCGGCTTTTACGAGCTGTTCACCCGTAACAACCAAGTGAACACCAGACATGACCGAAGCGACGCTTGTGTCGATTTTTTTTATCCGTGCGGCTGCGACTGGGCTTCGCACAAAACAGGCAAACAGTTGTCCAGGCAGCTCAATGTCGCTGGTGTATTGGCCTTTGCCCTGTACGAAATCATCGAGTTCGTTGTGGTCTCCTCGCTTAGACGATCCAAATCTCAAAGCGTCATAGTCCATGAGGCTAAATGCTGCTTCGGACCAAGCGCCCGGGCAAGACCCCAGTGGCTTGACCCTGCTCCATCACCACTTCGCCACTGACCAAGGTGGCGACATAGCCCGTGGCTTGCTGCACCAACCGTCTGCCACCGGCTGGCAGGTCATAGACCATTTCGGGCGGCCTTAAACCGAGCTGCTCTAAGTCAATCAAATTGATATCGGCCTTCATCCCGGGCAATAAAGCGCCACGGTCTCTCAGACCCATGGCTTGGGCGTTGCGCTGGGTTTGGGCATGGACCAAAAATTCGAGATCCAGCTTGGGGCCACGCCGTCGTTCGCGGGCCCAGTGCTTGATGAGATAGGTCGGGTAACTCGCATCGCAGATATAACCGCAATGGGCTCCGGCATCGCCCAGTCCAAGCAAGGCAGCGGGATGCGTCATCATTTCTCGCACCACATCCAGATTGGATTCGGTGTAGTTGTAAAGAGGGAAATAAAACTTCTGCTTGCCCTGCATTTCAAGCAGTAGGTCATAAGCCACTTCAGCTGCAGGGCGCCCCTGTCGAGCCGCAATGCCTGCAATGCTGTCTTCGGGCTGGGGTTCGTAATCAGCCTGCTCACCGATGGGGAAGTATTTATGGAAATGCTGGGTAATGCTGTCCAGACGGCGGTTACCGGGCGCAACAGCAGCCTCCTGCAGGATTTGTGCGCGCAGGTTGGGTTCGCGCATCCGAGCCACACGCTCGATCAAAGGCAACTGGGCAATAGCCACATAGGAAGGCGCCAGAAAAAACGGATGCATCGAACACTCAAGTCCGTGAATCATGCCAATGGCACGGCAGGCCACCTGAGCCCTGACCTCGAGCCCCGTATTTCGCGCCAAGCTGGTACGGCGCAACACCTCGCGCCAGCGCTCGGGCAAAAAATCGTGCTGTAACAAGGTATATGACAAGGGGCGACCGCTGGCCGAGGCCATGGCCTGGATCAATCCAAACTCGGCATCCAGGTCGTCCCAATCTGAAATCAATTGCAACACGCCCTTGCCAGTCTCCCCAATAGCACGGCCAATGGCGATCAGTTCCTGCGCTGCTGCACCCAAACTGGGTACCGGCTCTCCTCGTTTAGTGCGGTGGACGCTGGTTCGAGAAGAAGTAAAACCAAATGCCCCGGCAGTAACAGCCTCTTTGGCCAAGGCGGCCATGCTCGCTGTGTCATCGTCCGTGGCAGCCTCGCGCCCCGCCCCACGTTCACCCATCACATAGACCCGTAGCGCGCCGTGTGGGATTTGGGCGCCCAAATCCATGATCCGTGGTGTCCGCTCCAGTGCGTCAAGGTACTGGGGAAAGCTCTCCCACTCCCAGCGCACGCCCTCAGATAACACCGCGCCTGGAATGTCCTCAACGCCTTCCATCAACTCAATCATCCATTCGCGTTGACTTTGCTTGGCCGGCGCGAAACCAACACCACAATTGCCCATGATGGCCGTGGTCACGCCATGCCAGGAAGAGGGCGTCATATACGGATCCCAACTGGCCTGACCGTCGTAGTGCGTGTGAATGTCAACCCAACCCGGCGCCACCAGCAAACCGGAGGCATCAATGCTGCGTTTAGCTGGGCTGCTGACTTTACCGACTTCAACCACCCTGCCGTCTTTGATCGCCACATCAGCGCTAAAAGACGGCACGCCCGTACCATCGACCACGCTACCCCCGCGTATCAATAAATCATGCATTGGTCTATTCCTATTTGTCGGTCCAAGGCATCTCTTTCCAGAGTTGCCTGAACTGTGCGTCACCGGCCCGCAGCTCTGCGTCATAGGCCTTGGGCCCCATGAAGCGAACTGGTGCAAACGCTTTATCTGCCGCCAGCTTGAAAGCCGGGTCATTGGCTGCCCGCTCAATGGCCAGGATCAAGCGCTCCCGGATCGGAGCCGGCAGGCCTTTAGGAGCCGCCAAACCACGTAACGAAGCCATCTCAAAGGCATGACCTTGCTCCCTGAAGGTCGGCCATTCAGCCGCCATGGGCATACGCGATGCCGTCATCTGTCCCAAACAACGCAAGGGCGAGCCACCTTTGAGGAATTGCAATCCTTCTCCAACGTTGATGGCCGCCACATCGATATGACGTCCAATCAAAGCAGTACGACTGTCGTTCGTCCCCTTGAACGGAATATGTGTCACCTTGACGTCAGCGCTTTTCTCAAAAAACAGAATGGCGAGGTGATCATCTGAGCCGACGCCGGTACTGCCCATATTGACTTTGCCAGGGTTGGATTTGGCCAGGGCCGCCAGATCAGCCAAGTTTTTAATCGGACTGTCGCTGTGAACACAAAAAGTGCCGGGGTCATCGACGACATTGCCCAGCAATTCAAAGCTTTGCAGGTTCCAGCTTGGTTTTCTCTCGATCGGAATGCTGATGACAGGGGGCGAATTAATGAAGCCAATGGTGTAACCATCGGGTGATGCCGCTGCAATCGCGCCAAAACCCAGATCACCACCCGCACCGGCACGGTTAACCACATTGATACGAGCGCCCTCACCCAGATATTTTTCTATAAAAGGTGCGATCTGACGCGCAATGATGTCGGTCCCGCCACCTGGCCCATACGCCACAATCATATTGATCGGCTGGTCGGGCCAAGCTGCATGAGCCCAACTGGTCAACGTGACTGCAGTCACGACCACAACACTTCTCAAGTATTTTTTCATGACGTCCCCTTGGCCTTGGGCCAAACCACGCCCTGACTGCCTTGACGAACATTCCCCATGCCTTTGTAAACAAACTTTTGCAGTCGTTTGCCTTCGTAGGTCTCGGTGGTGTAGATGTTGCCTTTGGAATCGGTGGCAATGCTGTGAACCCCATAGAACTGTCCAGGTTGGCGCCCACCATCGCCAAAATTGGTGATTTCTTCCAGCGTATCTCTCAACACAATGCGAATTTTTTCATTGGTACCGTCTGCAATGAAAAGAAAACGTTGCTTGGGATCACGCGAGAATGCCAAGTCCCAGGTCGAGCCCGAACCCAAAGTCTGTTTGGCGAAGTGTGCTTCCTTGACAAAAGTCCCATCAGGTTTGAATACCTGGATCCGGTTGGCTTGACGATCACACACATAAACCAGATCGTCCACACTGCGTTCAACGCAATGGACAGGATTTCTGAATTGCTGCGGTGGTGCAGCAGCAGGGTCAAATTTACCCAAATCCGCGTCATCGGGTTTGTTCCCATAGGCGCCCCAATAACGCTTCATTTTTCCCGTATCGGCATCCAGTACCGCAACCCGCTTGTTTTTATATCCATCAGCCACGTAGGCCTCATTGGTTTTCGGGTCGACCCAAATTTTCGCAACTCGACCGAAATTAAGTGGATCGTTACTGCCCAGATTGCTCCCCATCTTGCCCAGTTGCATCAAGAATTTTCCATCCTGGGTAAATTTCAAAATGTGTGAATCTTTCGGCCCATTGCCACCAATCCAAACGTTGCCCTTGAAGTCCACATGAATGCCGTGGTTCGAATCAGGCCACTCGTAACCCGCACCAGGCCCACCCCAGGAGCGCAGCAATTTTCCGGAAGAATCGAACTCCAAAACCGGTGGTGCAGCGCTGCAGCATTCGCCCACTTTGAGATCAAGTGCTCGCTCGTTGGCATGCAGAGTTGCCGCACCACGATGAACAATCCACACATGGTCTTGGTCATCGACCCAAATTCCTATGGCCATACCCAGCAGCCAATGGTTTGGCATGGGCAAGGGCCACAAAGGATCAACTTCGAACAGGGGGGCTGAAACAGTTGGTCCTTGGGCTTGGGCCTCGGTTCCGATGTATCGGTGCCCCCAACCCAGCAAGCTGACCACACTGACCAAGGCAGCTACCCACAACGGCTTGAAATGCAAGTTCATGATGTGTCCCCAAATGCGTTGAAGGCGGCTCCGAATGTCGCTCCAACAGCTTATCGTTTTAACAGACCGAAGCTATGCTAGCCTTTCGCCCAACAGAGCACAAGAAGTATCTCGTCTGTGCCTGACACCTTGGCGACCTTGGCAATGAAAACAAGCATTTCTAAATTGATCTGGACCAGTCTGATCGTACTGGGACTGGGACTTCTGTCCAACCTAACGCGGGCACACGAAATCCCCAGCGACGTCCGAATTCAGGCTTTCATCAAGCCCAGCGGCCAATCTTTGCAGCTGTTGCTGCGTGTGCCGTTAGGAGCGATGCGCGAAACTGATTTTCCGCTGCGTGGTCCGGGATACCTTCAGTTAGAAAACTTGGAGTCCGCCCTGCAACAAGCAGCGCAACTTTGGTTGTCGGACAACATCCAACTTCGGGAAAATGACCAAACACTGGCCAAGCCGAAGGCCAGTCATTTGCGAGTCTCTTTGCCTTCAGACAAATCATTTACCGAGTTCGACTCAGCGCTGAGTCACGTCCAGCGGCGTGACCCGCCCACCCAGCAAGACCTATTCTGGAACCAACAGTTCCTTGACGTTTTGTATGTTTATCCGATTCAATCAGAAAAATCCAAGTTCACGATTCACTTTCAGTTCGATCGACTTGGTTTACAGGTTGTCAGCTCCTTGCGCTTCCTGCCCAGTGGCGGTTCCGAGCGGGCGTTCCAACTCCATGGTGATGCTGGACCAGTTTCGCTCGATCCTTCCTGGCTCCAAGCTTCAACTCGGTTTCTGTCCTCGGGGTTTAAACATATTTTGAGCGGGACCGATCACTTGCTGTTCCTGGTCTGCCTGGTTCTTCCTTGGATGAATTGGGTACAGCTGATCCTGATCATCACGAGTTTCACCCTAGCCCACTCCATCACGCTTGGCGCTGCCGCATTCGGGCTGTTTCCTACGGGGCTCTGGTTTGCCCCTCTGATTGAATTCCTGATCGCCGCTTCCATTGTGTACATGGCGCTCGAAAATATAATTCGCCCTGGCTTAAAAGCGCGCTGGGCTGTGACTTTTTTCTTCGGCCTGATTCACGGATTTGGGTTTTCATTTGCACTGCGAGACTCCTTGCAGTTTGCAGGATCTCACTTGCTTTCGTCCCTGCTGGCATTCAATCTGGGGGTCGAAGCAGGCCAACTCGTGACCCTGCTGGCCTTGGTCCCCCTGATCCGTTGGTCGATGCGTTATGTTGAACGACGCATGCTGGTCATTGTTTGTTCGGCCTTGGTGACCCACACCAGCATCCACTGGCTGATCGAACGTGGGGAAATACTTGCCAAGTTCTTCCCCACCTCGTTCATTTTCTGATCAATACCCTTCAGCTCGGTTTCGAGTCGAGGGCGGCCAACACTTTGGGTGGTGACATGGGTAGATCGGTCAAACGCCTGTTGGTTGCATGGTAAATCGCGTTGGCAATTGCTGCCAGCGGTGGAACGATGTTGGCCTCGGCCACACCCTTGACCCCATAGGGATGGTTGGGGTTGGGGACTTCGACAATGAGTGCTTCGATCTTGGGCAAGTCCGAAGCCACCGGAATGCGGTAGTCAAGGAATCCCGCGTTTGACATGCGGCCGGCCTGGTCGTAGATGTACTCCTCATTCAAAGCCCAGCCAATGCCTTGCACCACGCCGCCATGAATCTGCCCCTCAACATAACTCGGGTGGATGGCTTTGCCCACATCCTGTGCCGCAACGTAACGCAAAATCTTCACCAATCCGGTTTCAGGATCAACCTCAACATCGCAAAATTGGCTGGAAAATCCGGGCGCCTGACCATCGGCGTTGAGCGAAGCTTGAGCCCCGATCGGCCCTCCGGTGGCCGCAGCTTTGGCCGCCAAAGCCTTGAATGACAGGGGATCCAGCGTTGCCGCACCCTCTCCTATAGCCACGGCACAGCCCTCCTCCCAAATCACCTGATCGGGGGCAATCTTCCAAATCGACGCGGCCCTGCTCCGCATGTCTGCGATGACCTTGTTGCATGCATTGAGCACCGCAATACCGGTGGCATAGGTGACACGCGAGCCACCGGTCACATGGGTGTAGCCCACGGAGTTGGTGTCGGCAATGATGGGGCGAACCCGCTCATATTCAATACCCAGCGTTTCAGCGGCCATCAAGGCCATCGATGCACGTGAGCCTCCAATGTCCGGACTGCCAGTAGCAAGCACCACCGTGCCGTCTTCATTGACGTGAACCGTCGCACTCGATTCACCACCGCCGTTAAACCAATAGCCCGAAGCGACGCCCCGGCCCTGGTTTTTGCCCAGCGGCGCCAAGTAGCCAGGATGCGACTTCAGAGCCTGCAAGGTTTCGGCAAAGCCTTCATGCGTATGTTTGGCGCCCCAAACGGTCTGTGTTCCGGTCTTAGCCGTGTTTTTCAATCGGAGTTCCAGCGGATCCATTCCGATTTTTTCAGCCAGCATGTCCAACACACTTTCGACCGCAAAAGCCGAAATCGGGGAACCCGGCGCCCGATAGGCGGCCGACTTGGGTCGGTTACAGACCACGTCATAGCCCACCGTGTGGACATTGGCAATGTCGTAAGGCGCAAAGCTACACATGCAAGCATTCATCGCCGGTGAACCCGGAAAACCGCCCGCCTGGTATTTGAAGACGCCGTGTGCGGCCACTATTTTTCCGGCGCGGGTCGCTCCGATCTTGACCGTCATGGACGACCCGGAGGTAGGACCGGTCGCTTTGAACACGTCTTCGCGGCTCATCATGATTTTCACCGGATGACCCGATTTGCGTGCCAGAGCGACCGCCACTGGCTCGACATAAATCACGGTTTTGGCACCGAAAGCACCACCGATTTCGGCCGCATGGACCCGCAAATCAGCCAACTTCATGCCCAGCAGTTTGGTGGTGTAAGCCCGAACCACAAAGTGACCCTGGCTCGAACACCAGAGTTCAGCCTGACCATCGGCATCGAAACGAGCCAAGCAGGCTTGCGGCTCGATATGGCCTTGATGAACCGGCGCCGTCTTGAAATCCATTTCGATGATTTCGTCGGCCCCAGACCAGCCATTGCCAACATCGCCCATCATGTACTCGATCTTTTTCGAGATATTGGAGGGCTGGCTCGGTGCAGGACTGATGCCGCGTGTGATCATGTCCTCGAACAGCAAGGGAGCATCGGGACTCATCGCCTCATCAACGTCAATCACGTGCGGCAACACCTCGTAATCAACCTCAATCAAGCGCAAGGCCTGTTCGGCTATGGCTGCGCTGCTAGCGGCAACAGCGGCAACCGAATGCCCTTCGTACAACACTTTCTCGCGCGCCATGATGTTGCGCGTCATGTGCCAGTAATTAACGGCCACCCGCTCCGGCCCGAGAAACTCGAATTTTTGTTCCGGGAAATCTTTAGCGGTGATAACAGCTTTCACGCCGCGCAAGGCTTCGGCCTTGCTGGTGTCAATCGAGCGGATCCGGGCATGGGCGTGCGGTGAACGCAAGATTTTCCCCCACAACATGCCGGGTAAAGAAAAATCGGCGCCGTACTGGGCCTGACCGGTGACCTTGGGAACACCGTCGGGTCGAACCGGGCTGGTACCAACGACTTTCAGCTTTTTGACTTTGATCGGACTCAACATGGTCAATTTCCTCGCATTTCACTGGCAGCATCAAGTACCGCTTCGATAATTTTGTTGTACCCCGTGCAGCGGCACAAATTGCCAGCCAACCAGAACCTAACTTCTGCTTCGGTCGGATTTAGATTGCGTTCCAGCAACGAGCGCGCAGCGATGAGCATCCCTGGCGTGCAGATACCGCACTGCAGCGCCGCATGCTCGAGAAACTTGCGTTGCAGCACATGTAAATTCTCTCCGTCAGCCATCCCCTCGATAGTTTGGATAGCCTTGCCTTCGGCCTCTACGCCCAATACCAGGCATGAGCACACCAGACGCGAATTGAGCGTGACGCTACAGGCGCCACAGTCACCCGTGCCACACCCTTCCTTGGTGCCGGTAAGGTGCAAATCATCGCGCAATACGTCGAGCAGCGTTTGGTTGGGTTGGCACAGAAATTCAACCACATTGCCGTTGACGATGGTTGTGACATGGTGTTTAGGCATCAGTTCATACTCCTTGCTCGTTCGAGCGCAATAACAGCAGCCCGACGCGCCATGACGCCAGCCACCTTGATTCGAAATTCTTTGGTTCCTCGTTTGTCGTCAATCGGTCGACACGCGGCGCTGACTGCGGCACCCAGAGACGCCAGCGCTTGCTCGTCAATCCGGGTTCCTATCAGCGCCTTTGCTGCTTCCGGCACCAGCAAAGGACGCTCGGCCACTGCTCCGAGCCCGACCCTGGCCTCGACACAGACGCCCGACGCATCCAGGGTGAAGTTGATACCGGCACCCACCACCGCAATATCCATTTCGGTTCGCGGAGTAAAGCGCAGATAGGCATCGCCAGAATTGGCGAGCCGCTTGGGTAACAAAAAAGAAGTCACGATTTCGCCCTGTGCCAGCGAAGTCTTGCCGGGACCGGTCACGATGTCTTCAACCCGAACTTCGCGCCGACCCAGAGGACCAACCACGCTGGCCACAGCCCCAGCAGCAATCAAGGCCGGTGTGCTATCGGCCGCAGGAGAACCATTGCACAAGTTGCCGCCTACCGTGGCACGACCTTTGATCTGGGTCGATCCAATCAGCATTGCTGCTTCGGTCAGGCCCGGCCAGGCCTTGGAAAAGTAGGGGTGGTCATGCAACTCCATACAGGTAACCGCAGCGCCAAAACGATAAGCACCATCTTCAAGGGTGATGTTGGTCAGCTCCGGAATGCTCTTGACGTCAACCACGAGTTGCGGCGCGATTCGTCCCATCTTCATTTGAATCAGCAGGTCGGTGCCACCCGCCATGATTTTTACCTGACCCTTGGCAGCACCCAACATTGCTACTGCTGCCTCCACCGTTTTCGGCACCTCAAAACGCATGTCACTCATCTCGCTCCCCTGATGGTTGTATTTTTTCACAATTTTTTAAACCCCAGCAACCTTATCACAGGAAGACAACGGGCGTAAGAAGGGAGTCGAGCCAGAAATTCCAGCCACCCAAGGTGCGGCCGCTGGTTGGGGCATTGATCTACTGAGTTCTGCACCAAGTCTTCAGCGACTTCAGTACGTAGTAGTTGCTAGGTCTGGGGTTGCGTCCGTACTTTCGGTCGGCAGAAGCGCAAAACCCCGCATGGTGCGGGGTTTTGGCAGCCTCCAGGCCTGCTGAGCAGGTTAGAGGTGTTTGTATTGGCGGGCCAGAAGATACCAGATCGCAAACCGCCTAAGTTTTCCAAGGGCATGTAGATCAAGCTCTTGGGGTTCAATGCATCATTCTAAATGTTGAGACTTCTTCTTGTTAAAGGAGTTTTCAGAACAGCTGTGTTGAAGTTATCCAGAGTTTGAAGCTGATAGGTCGCTCCACTGTGCCCTTTCGACCCAGAGCGAACGGTCGCTTCGCTGACTTGGGCGGCGGTGATGCAGTGTAAGCAGTCGTACGCACAAAACAGTTGACCGTCTGCAATCGGCCAAAAGCGGACGATGCTGTTGTTGTATCAATCTGTGATTTAGGCTGGTTGTAGTCACTCGCGGTAAGTGGACGTCATAGTTGCGACGATTACTACCGGAGGAGCTACGAGGACCGTTGTAATTGAAATACCGGTCACTCGACATGCCGCGTATGCGATCCGTGCTTATGCGAACATGATCGGGCGGTCTGGTGCTGGCTTTACAGACACCCCGCTGTCTTGGAGTCAGTCGCCATCACTATCTTTTACAGTCCCGTCTCACCAAATCCGTAACCGCTGCTCCTCCCACAGCGCAGGCGGGTCCACCGCAAGATCAAACAGCGTCAGGTGATCCGGCAGCGTATCCTCCAAAATCGCCTCGACGATGTCCGGTGCCAGCGTAGTCAAATTCACCATCCGGCTGACGTAGCTGTTGTCGACTCCCTCCAGCGCTACAATTTCAGTCAGGTTTTTCAACTTGCCGTACTCCAGCATTGCCAACCACCTGTGGCCCCTGGCCAGCGCCAGTTCCAGCGGTGTGGCCGCCACGTCCCACGGCCGCAGCAGTTTCCCCGGTCGCCTTGATTGCTCATTGGGCAGTCTCATTTGTTTGCGCCCGCTGCGGCGGTTGTTATGAATCGGTACAGCGCGATCCGGCCCTCTCTTGTTCACGCAAAAGGCGTTATTCAGGGCCGACTAAGTAGTTCAGTCGCTTGCCTCATCCTTGCTTGAAGCCCTGGAAAAACAAGCCTGAATCGAGTCCACTCCTGGTCTGAAGTAACCGAGATCGCCCCGCCATGGGCCTCGACGATGGCTTTGGTAATCGACAGCCCCAAGCCTGCCCCGTCAGAAGCTGGGTGCCTGCGTGCTGAGTCTGCGCGATAGAAGCGCTCGAAGACTCTCTGCTGGACATCCAATGGAATCTCCTTGCCCGTGTTTTTGACAGTGACTTCAATTCCACGCGACGAACTTTCGATTCTGACGCCCACGACACCGCCGACTGGTGCATGCCTGAGCGCATTGGATAGGAGGTTGCTCAAGGCACGTCTGAACATCAAACGATCGCCATAGATTCGCCCATCACCTTCCACGCTCATCAAGATGCGTTTTTCGTCCGCAACGGCTTCATAAAATTCAACGAGTTCGCGAGCTCCTTGTGCTGCCGAGAAGGACTCCTTATGGGGCAGGTCTACCCCCCGCTCTGTCTTGGCGAGGAATAGCATGTCTGATACCACCCGAGCCAAACGCTGCAATTCCTCTGCGTTGGACGCCAGCGTATCTTGGTATGTCTTAAGGTCGCGTTGGGTGGACAGCGTCACCTGTGTTTGGGTGAGGAGATTGCTGATGGGTGTGCGAAGTTCATGTGCCAAATCCGCCGCAAAATCAGCAAGCTGTTTGAAGTCGTTCTGCAGGCGACCCAACATCTCATTGAGTTCCCTTGCCAAATCTGCCATTTCAATCGGGACGGCATCCTCGGGCATGCGCTCTTGCAACTGTTGGCCTGTCACTGCAGCGGCGCGACGTTTCATTGCGCGCAGCGGAGACATGCCTTGATGAGCCGCGAACCAAGCCAAGAATCCGCTTAGAAGAATGGCCAGCACAGCATAGATCGCAATGCTGCGCCGGAGCTCCCTCATGAATTCTTGGTGGTGCTGCGTATCGACGGCGAGTGATATTTGGAGCGGCCCGGCCATTCCCTGAACCATGCCAGCAGTAAAGCTCATCTCATGGAACTCGCGACCGCCACTCCTCCAAGACTGAAGCCCGTGGCCGTCGTCATTCGTGATGAATGATGCTTGCGTAGTCGGGCCGCTGTATCCGTTGGTCTGGTACAACTTTTCACCCTGCGGTCCTTTGACCAGAGCGTAAAGGCTGTGGTGATGGCTCAATGCTTCGTTCAGGCGACTGCGAGCTTCTTCATGGGATCGAGAACTGGCCAGAATGCCCTCGATCAGGTGCTTTTTATCATCCAAGGCGGCGCTATCGAGGTCGACGAAGTGCCTATCAGCCTCTACCATGAAAAGAAGCGCCAAGCCCAGGATGACCGAACTGGCCAGCGCTATAAAAAAGATGGTGAGGCGGGATGTCAGTGACAGCCTGCGAAACATCTAGCGACCCTCCGGCGCTTCGAGCACGTAGCCCATGCCGCGTACAGTTTGGATCAGCTTGAACTGGTGATCATCATCGATCTTGACGCGCAGACGCCTCATGGCCACCTCGATGACGTTAGTGTCGCTGTCGAAGTTCATGTCCCAAACCTGAGAGGCGATCAGCGACCTGGGCAGGACTTCTCCCTGCCTACGCATCAGCAGTTCCAGCAATCCAAACTCCTTGGCGGTAAGATTAAGGCGCTTGCCGTCTCGGGTGACGCGGCGGCGTAGCAGATCAAGTTGGAGGTCTGCCACCTGCAAGGTCGTGGATTCGGTGCCACTACGACCGCGGCGCACAATGGTGCGAACTCGGGCCAAGAGCTCGGCAAAGGAAAACGGCTTGACGAGGTAATCGTCGGCGCCTAATTCAAGCCCCTTCACGCGATCTTCCACCTGATCGCGGGCGGTGAGAAACATGGCTGGCACTTGTAGGCCTTCATGACGTATCGCCTGCAGGACCTCCCAACCGCTCATGCCCGGCATCATCACATCCAGGATCGCGAGATCGTAGTTACCGCCAAGAGCTAGGTGAAGGCCGTCGGGCCCATTTCTGGCCAAGTCCACAACGAAACCGGCCTCGATCAGTCCCTGGCGCAGATATGCCCCGGTCTTAGGCTCATCTTCCACAATCAAAATTTTCATTGGCAACTGACCCTCTTTGGCAGACCTGAGTATGACGACTTCCATTTATTGCGATGGCGAGATGACAAATATGTAATCTTTTCGACATCGTGCTGACGACTTGGTATTTTAATAATTCCCCCTGTCTATGTTACCGATCACATTGAGGAAACCATGCTCGTCAGACGTTCACTATTATTCGCACAGACATGTCTCGCCCTGAGTTGTGCCATGTTAGCTGGTGTAGCCGCGGCCCAAGCCAACAAAGAGCCCGTGAAAAATCTTTCGGTGGTGGAAGTTGAGTACAAGTCTGCACTTAGTGACTTCCGCCCCTACAACGACCAGGCCATTCAGTCCTGGGTCAAAGCCAACGACTTGGTAGGTCGTATTGGAGGCTGGCGCAGCTATGCCAAGGAGGTCGCGACAGGTGAGGCCCTAAAGGATGCCTCTGAAGTGCCTGATACGCAATCTGGTCATCATGGGGGAGTCAAGCCATGAAGCGCATCCCAAGCACCTCGCTAGGGAAACTGGCGCTATCCGCGATCGCCTTGGCCACGCTTGCCGGTTGCGCCACTGTTAGCCTCGAACAAAACGTTGCCCGGGTGAACGAGGAGGCCAAGAGTTTTGCCGAAGGGCAGATTTCTCTCGCGCGGACTGCCGATGAGCGCGAACAGCGTGCGCAGGCGGCCCAGAAGCTGCTTCAAAACATTCTGGGTCAGCGCGAGGCGGTCCAGCTGGCGCTCGTCAACAGCCCATCGCTCCAGGCGCTGCTGGCTCAAGGTTGGGCGGAGTCCGCAGATGCGGCACAGGTGGGCAGAATTGCAAACCCGGTCTTCTCCCTGGAACGCATGGTGGCCGGTGATGCGCTGGAGTTAAACCGTGCGCTTTCCTTTGGTCTGCTCGATATTCTGACCCTCCCTAGTCGCCAGGGAATCGCCAACCGTCGCATCGAAGTGGCCCATCTGCGACTGTCGAGTGATGTGGTCGACCAGGTCACCCGCGTGCGCCAGGCATGGGTCCGCGCCGTGGCTGCCCAACAGACGCTTCAGTATGCCAAGCAGGTGTATGAAAGCGCTGCAGCGAGTGCCGAACTGGCTCGCAGGATGCAGGCCATAGGCAACTTCAATCGCCTCACACGGGCTCGTGAGCAGGCCTTCTATGCGGACGCAGGGACCCGATTGGCAACAGCAACTCACCAAGTAACTGCTGCCCGCGAAGAGTTCGTACGCGTACTCGGTCTGGATGCCCAACAGGCCCAGATGCTCAAACTGCCGGACCGCTTGCCTGAACTACCCAAACAGGCGCTCGATCCGCAGGGCGTTGCGACGTTTGCTACGCGTAACCGCCTCGACATCCGTCTTGCCCAAAGCACACTGGATGCTTCCGCCAGAGCCCAGGGTTTGAACATGGTCACCAGCATCACCGACATTGAACTGAGGGCCATGCGCAACACCAGCACGAACAGCGTGGCGGGTGAGCGCAGCGTAGCGCGAGGGTATGAAATCGCGGTACGCCTGCCCATCTTTGATTGGGGGGGCATGCAGCGCGATGCCATGAACGCACGCACCTTGGCCGCAGCCAATCAGCTTGAGGCGACCGTCCGCTCGGCGGGTTCAAGCTTGCGAGAAAGCTACTCATCCTATCGCACGGCTTATGACATTGCACGGCACAACCGGGACGAGGTGATACCGCTTCGTAAGGTGATCTCAGAAGAGAACCAACTGCGCTACAACGGAATGATCATCGGCATCTTCGAGTTGCTGGCGGACTCACGTGATCAGGTCTCTACGGTCATGGCTGCGATCGGAGCCGAGCAGCAGTTTTGGCTAGCGGATGCCGCGCTACAAGCCTCACTGGTCGGGCGACCGATGAACACTCCGCTGGCAGCCATGCCCAGTGCGCCAGCCGGTGGCGCTGCGCCTCATTGAATGAAAGATACAACGATGACTTCCAGAAGAGACTTTTTTAAGTACGCCGGGATTGCTGGTGGTGCCGTGGCCGCCAGCGCGGTCAGCCGCGTGGCGATGGCCGCTCTGCCTGAGCCTGTAATACAGACCAGCCCTAACACCATGGCGCCGCTTGTCCCCAACAGCGGACGCGCCTACAACCCGGTGGTGACGCTGAATGGATGGACTTTGCCATGGCGCATGAATCAAGGCGTCAAGGAATTTCACCTGGTCGCCGAACCAGTAGTGCGGGAAATGGCCCCTGGCTTTAAAGCCCATCTCTGGGGCTACAACGGCCAGAGCCCGGGGCCCACGATTGAAGTGGTCGAGGGCGATCGCGTACGGATCTTCGTGACCAACAAGCTGCCAGAGCATACCTCCATTCACTGGCACGGGCAGCGCCTGCCCAACGGCATGGACGGTGTGGCCGGACTGAACCAGCCGGCTATTCCCTCCGGCAAGACGTTTGTTTACGAGTTCGTCGCGCGCCGGCCTGGCACCTTCATGTACCACCCGCATGCTGATGAGATGACACAGATGGCCATGGGCATGATGGGCTTTTGGGTGACCCATCCTAAGGTCAAGAATGATCTGATTGATGAGGTCCAGCGAGACTTCTGCTTCCTACTCAACGCCTATGACATCGATCCGGGCAGCTACACCCCCAAGATCATGACAATGCTGGACTTCAACCTGTGGAGCTGGAATAGCCGGATATTTCCAGGCATTGACAGCCTCAATGTTCGCCTGAACGACAAGGTGCGTATTCGCATTGGCAATCTGACGATGACGAACCACCCCATACATTTGCACGGCCATGAGTTCCTCGTCACTGGTACGGACGGTGGCCCGACACCCAAGAGCACCCGCTGGCATGAAGTGACGACCGATGTGGCCGTCGGTCAGATGCGACAGATCGAGTTTCTGGCAGATGAGGAAGGGGACTGGGCCTTCCACTGTCACAAAAGCCATCACACCATGAACGCCATGGGTCATAACGTTCCGACATTGATTGGTGTGGATCACCGTGGCATCGCCAAGAAGATCAATAACCTGATTCCAGACTACATGGTCATGGGTGAGCGTGGTATGGCCGACATGACTGAGATGGAAATGCCCATCCCTGACAACACCGCTGCGATGATGACTGGCCAAGGCCCCTTCGGATCGGTCGAAATGGGTGGCATGTTCAGCGTTCTGAAGGTCCGCCGTAATCAAAAGCCGGGGGACTACAAGGACCCGGGTTGGTACAAGCATCCCGAAGGCACGGTAGCCCATGAGTACACCGGGCCGTTGACTGAACCAGCGCGCTTCAAGGCGGAGGGTGGGCAGTCCATGCCTCGCGCCCAGATGCCCGCCAAAACGACCGAAGTCAAGGTGCGCAAGCCCTCATCACATAGCAATCACTGAATTTTTTTTCCGGAGTTAACGAATGAAACCCAAGTACATCACTTCTCGCCAAATCTTTGTTTTGGTTGCTCTGACCCTGTCAGCGTCGGCTTTTGCGGCTGGAAAGCACGCCGGTGGGCATGGCCATGCTGACGAGGAAACCGCAATTGGCAAACCAGGTGTTGCCTCCAAGGTAACGCAGACCATCAATGTCGATATGACGGATAACATGCGTTACACACCCTCATCTATTCAGGTCAAGCAAGGAGAGACGGTCCGCTTTGTTGTCAAGAATCAAGGAAAGGTCAAGCACGAATTGAGTCTGGGCACCCAGAAGGAATTGCTCGAGCATCTGGAGCAGATGAAAAAATTCCCAGATATGGAACATGACGAACCTGGCAAAGTGACACTATCTCCAGGACAGCAAGGCGAAATTGTTTGGCAATTCACGAAGACTGGAACCGTAAATTTTGCCTGCTTGATGCCAGGCCACTACGAAGCTGGGATGAAGGGCGCGATCAAGGTTGGCAAGAAGTAATTTCATTACAGGAAAGGGCTGCTGAAATGACTGACAAAAACAGTTCAAAAAATTCAACGAGGCGGTTGCTATTGTTGGGAATAGCTTCAATGTGCTCGTCCTCAATTGCTATTGCAGCCAGCCCAAACGCTATAGCTATACAAGTCTGGAAAGACCCTAACTGTGGCTGTTGCAAAGACTGGATTATTCATTTAGAAAAGAATAATTTTTCTTTGAAAGTAAACGATCAAGGTAATAACGCAGCGCGGGCTCGACTGGGTATGCCTCAAAAGTTCGCTTCATGTCATACAGCTCTGGTCGGTGGATATGTGATTGAGGGGCATGTGCCAGCCGAAGACATTCAACGTTTACTCAAAGAAAAACCACAAGCGTTAGGTCTTGCCGTTCCGGGGATGCCTATCGGATCTCCTGGAATGGACGGTCCTGTCTACGGCGCAAGGCGTGACGCGTATCAAGTCTTGCTAATCCAAAAAGATGGATCATCAAAAGTTTTTAACTCTTACTCATGAGGAAAATATGAAAAATATTCAAACCAAAATTGCAACTTTACTATTGACCATTGGTGCGGCTCTTCCCTTAAGCAGTTTTTCCCAAGCTGTCATGGATCACAGCAAGATGAACATGTCTCAAATGACGCCGTCTTTAACCGACGGAGAGGTCAAGAAAATTGATCTCGAAACTGGCAAGGTCACGATCAAACACGGCGAAATCAAACATATGGATATGCCGGGAATGACAATGGTATTTACTGCTAAAGATAAGAGTTTATTGACCAGCATCAAGCCAGGCGAAAAAATTAAGTTTATGGTGATCAATGAAGGTGGCAAGATGATCGTCACTGACATCCAGCTAGTTCAGTAAGAAAACGTCGCTGCATCGAAAATGTGCAGGGCTCCCTGTTCATTGGGCGTCATAGCCTGTTGTGCAAATTGGCCCATGCATCAATGGATCCTATCCGTCAGCACTGGATAGGATGTGTGGTAGCGGTCATTGGCCTATGACCGAACTGACCGGCTGCCGAGCCTGATGGTTAAAGATCGACCGACCGCTACTGGCAGAAAGCCCACAAATGACTGCGGGACACGACCGGCAGCAACCGCTACAAACAAGTCAACGTCTTAAAAGATGTGACCGGCTGCAATGGGTTGTTAGTACCCGGTCGCACCCATATAAAGCGCACCGTCATCAACTTGAAGCGATCCAGAGCTTTGCATGTGTCAGCTGGTCACCTGAAACCGATCAGCGGATGAAACGTAGACGACGGTATTTGTGTGACTGCTTCTGGCCGAAAGCAGCCCATCCCTTGGGATGCACCAACCCACCCCGCTGAGAAAAACACGTAGCCAACCGGTATGAATCTGTCAGATCGACTTGATAGTTCCTCGGGATCGAAGCAACCATGTGGCTCCATGGAACTAACGGAGCCCGCAGCATGCAAGCCCACACACAAGAGGAAATCTATTCAAGGTCTGAACCAAGCCCTATGGCCATCATTGGTGCCATCCTCGCCCAGGGCGCTATTAGGTGGATGGATCGGCAAAAAAGAGAACAACAGATTGCTCAAAAAAGCAGCAATGTCTCTGCCTCCCGCCTGAGTACTAGACCCGGCAGCACTTTACCGCCCCCGTAAATCCAGCGACGCAACTCCTGCGCCGTACCCGCCCAATCCCGCTGATTGACTCGCCGCCTGAGCGTCGACGCCTGCAAACGACCCGGCCCGAGGTTAAAGGTGAAATCCACAATGGCCGCAAGCCGTTCCTCTGGCTCACTCGCCAGTACAGGACAGAAGCGAAGCGTTGCACTCAAAGCGTTTGCCATGTCGGCAGCAAGGTAAGACTCGCCCTCTTCCATGGTGATCGGTAGATGCTTGGCATCGCAAAGATGACCATACCCGATCGTCCAAAACCCGGCGGGGCAAATATATGGATATGCCCGTCCTGGATCACTTTTGGGCACACGGCAGAACCCTTCGAACCGCTTAGCCAATTCGATTGCTGCCTGGGGCACTTCGATCATGGTCGAACTTTGTCAAACACGCGGCCCAAAAACCAGAAGTTCAGCACCCCAGCCCATAGCGCCTGATCGGCTTCAGTCCAAGCGTGCAGAACTGCTGTACCCCAGTCGGCACCGGCAGACAAAGCCGCCGCAAATGCTGCCATCTTCGCCGCACAGTACAGCGCCATGAACCAGTAGGTAATCACTGGGCGCACAGAGCTGGAAAGCGCATCTGCCCATCCCAACCCAGTTTTTTCGCCCTGGGCACGCACGGCATCGCGCAGAGTTTCAATTGCGCCCGTGTTCCAAGCGCCGTCGGCAGCCGCGCCTAGCTCGGACATGCGCTGGGCACCACGCAGCTTTTCAAACTCGAGCGCCTTGTCCTGCATGGCTAACTCGTGGCCACGCTCACCTTTCCGGTCGAACCACTTCAGGACTTCAGGAGCCAATCGAAACGCACCGCCCAACAACCCACCCAATAGTGTTTCAATCATTGTGGACCTCCCATCAGCCGCAACTTGATGGCGATGCCGACCAACAGTGCAGCCAACACACCAGTGGTCAGAACCTTGACCGTGGTCTGCCAGACCGTTCGGCGCGCTTCCCGCCAAGCATCGATGAGACCCCGCAGGTCGCGGATGTCGGCGGCGGCGTGGCCGTTTTCAAGGCCAAGGCAGGCCAAAGCGCGCTCGGCTCCTCGCTCGGCGGCGCGGGTGAGCAAATCATCCAGATCCTCCGGGCGAAGGTTCAGGATGTCAGCGTTTTGTGAACTGGTGGATTCTTCTGTCATGGGCATCTCCAAAAAGAAAAAGCCCGCACAGGAGTAAACCAGGCGGGCTTGAAGCAAGAATTTTTAATTTTTAAGAGGCAACAACCCGAACCGGAAAAGGTTTGCGAGTAACTTCATCTCCAGTGGGATTGGTTTGGGTAAGTCCAAAAACATCCTTTCGGTCCTCCGGAAGGTCTCCATCTATGAAGACAGGAACCAGACCAGTTAGAAACTCAATCCCAGAAGCAAAAATTGGAAGAGCATCGGAATAAGCGTTGTTGCACGTGGCTTCCCAAAGTGGCCCCTCCAAGAACATGCACGCGCCCTTGCAGATGTGAAGAACCGGACACTTCGGACACTCATCGCGCTTAGACCAATGAGTTGCCGTACGTAGCGTAACGGAGGCTAAAGAGCTAACGTGACCAATGCGGTGACTCTCGCCGTTTGGCGCAGTCGACTGCGCGCTCACGTTTTGACAGGTGAGCACATTGCCCCGAAGATCAACTGCGATTGCCTCGGTGCTATCCATGCCGCACTTTTGCGACACGCTCGAAGCGGTTCGTTGAAGGCGCAGAGAGTTAATGAATGATGCAACCCGATCCCTTGCGCCAGATACCCTGTCTGCTTTGCCTTGTCGAATTTCCTGAAACGATGATCGACGAAACGCATGGGCTTCACTGGAAGGTAGCGAGAGCGCGAGCCCGCCTGGGTCGTAAGCATCAACAAAAGCTCCTTCTGCGATCATGACCTCAGGGTCTCCGGTCAGTTCGATAAAGAACTGCTGAATGGCAGCTCTAGAAATATTTGAGCGGTTGAGCATCGCGTTAAAACTTACACGACCCTTTGGAGCAAGCCGCTGATAAAGATCCATGATGGCAGCGCGCTTTTCAGGATCATCCAGTGGATCAGGGCCTCGCACATGTTGACCAGGTCCATCATGAGAGATGCCAACACTGAATCCCATAACGTCGAGCCATTCATTAACCTCCGCATTCAATAGTGAACCGTTGGTAATCACTGAAAAATGGGCGCTGGGATACTTTGAACGCAACAACTGGGCAAGCGGGCGCAATGTTTTGATGTAAACAAGTGGCTCACCACCCCAGAACTCAATCCGCTCGGGAGGAAAAGTTACCCACTCATCCAGTCCGTCAATGAAAGACTGAACCTCAGCGGGGTTCGTTTCTGCAGCTCGCGGAACAAAGCGTTGCGAGCAGTATTCACACTCATAGTTGCAAGACAGCCCAAGAGAAATCTTCAAGATTCGTGGCGAATCCTTCCTTGCAGGCGTGTCTTTGCTGGTTGCGAATACTTGCTTGTTTGAAGGTAGCGATGCAAAGGATTTCACAACTGGTTGTCCAGTCAGCGAATCGGTCAGCAGCGAGGTCTGGTTGTCATAGCGAAGGGTGGGGCCTTCACGACCACCGGGGATGAGGGTGTGAATCAAAAAGGTACTCATAACATCCTATTCGTGTGAATGAAAAAATAGATCAAGTGATTTCCATTTCAAAATGAATCTCGACGCTTGGCTTTGCAGCCCGATAAACATGGCCGAAGTGAACCAAGTGGCTTGGAAAAATCAGCAATTGATCTGGCTTTGGATCAATGAATCGGACCCTCTCTTCAATCGGCAGACCCTTGGTCCCAAAAGGTCCTACTGGGCTTTGAAGCACAAGTGATCCGTTGTGATCACCCCTAGCGTGGTCAGGTGTAGAGGCGGTATCAATCCAGTAGATAGCAGACAGCACTGAAGGCTCAACGTGCGGGGGCACAAAATCGCCATCAAACTGAACCAACTCGCGTCCTGTAATAGAGGCAACACGAACACTAAAAGCCGTCTCTGCCACACAGATGACACTGGCGAAAAGATCCTTAAAGACAGGCTCCTGATTCACCAGTGACTCACGGGTGGACCTAGACCAAGGCTTTAGATTGACGTTGTTGACTCGGTAAGCATTCAGGGCTCGCTCCCGAAGAAGGAAGCGTGCGTCATCAGACAAACCAAGATTCGTCACCAATACCGGAACTGCAAAAAGCGCTTGCAACATCAGACGACATCGAGCGTTACGTCATCAACACCGGGGAAATACTTCCAGCCTGCTTTAATGCGAACCTGGTCGCCTGGAAACATCCCAGTGGCAAAGACTGGCACGGTGGCAACACCCTGAAGCGTTGTGACCCTAGCCCGAGGCAAGACACCTGAGATCGCCTCCAGATAGATGGTTGCTTGCCTTTGAATTGGCTCTTCGGCGACATCCTCCAGTTGAATCGTGATCGTCGCCTGACCATCGGCTGCGATGGTTGGAGGAGCTGACAAGCGCAGTTGTGGGAGCAATAAGGTTCTGTGTGTTCCGCTTGATGCAGCTTGGCTCCACTCAAGGCTCAGATCACCATCTAGTTCAATATCGGTATCGCTGCAACGCTGATTCATGTTGACAGTCAGAAATAACTCGTCATCCGTGGCGTCTGCAAATGGGACGTTGATTCCTATGACCAGACTTTGCTGCGACATCGTTGCAAACTCGGTTGCCGCAAGCCGGGCAGGCAGCGTGGCAACAAAGAGTGAAAAAAGTGGTCCCAAGCGTCCATCTTTCAGCGCCAGGAAATAGCACTGGTGGTCGCACCAGTCGGGGCGGTTTCTGAGTGCTGCCAGATTAATGCGAACCTCCTGCTCATCTGCGTCAAAGACAGGGTCTTCTTCAGGTTGACTGGTTCTGGCCAATCGATACCGAACAATCAACGATCGACCAGCAGTGTCTCGGATGAGAGCGACTTGATGAAATGCGTATGGATGAAGTAACGGGTTGCGAACTGCAATGACTTTCATATTTACTCCAATCAGCAGCAGCAGTCGCAAGCACAATTGCAATTGCAGTTGTAGCTGTATCGGTAAGTCTTCATGGCAACCGAAGAACCGCCATCTTCCAGAACCAAGCGATCTACTGAAACATTCCCACAGTTTGTTTGCTGGACAACAGCCGTAGCGCCTGGGCCGTTGTAGCAATTGCCAGTATTGCCACTGCAATTTCCCGCAAAGTAACCGCAGTTGGTAATCGTGGAAAAGAAATAGTCGTGCAACCAGCCGTAATTCGCAGTCCACAAAGATCCGCTGTTGTTCGTATACATGTCCCAGTTGCCGTCGGACTTCAAAAAGCCCATCAGGTTACTGTTTACATGGAGGTAGCGGGTCACGTTGTCCGTGTCCTGCATGTTGATGGTCGGAGAGGTGTTCTGAATCGTCAGATTCCCGGTCATCGTGTCGCCGGTCTTGGCAACGCGGCTAGACAGATCAATGTTGACAGTCGCATTGCCAGCAGCGTCAGGCCCGGCACCATTTACCGACCTTACAAAAGCCGTTGAGTCATAGCCATCGAGCTTGTCAGCGTCTGAGGCTTTGGCAGTGATACCAAGGTATGTCGCGTTATGGTTATGAGTGCTTGAGGCAAATGCACTAGCCTGTTGACCATCAAGCAGGTCAGCATCTAGCCCAGTTCCCGCCCCATCAACGGTAAGAAGCTTTGCTAAGACATCGGCAGCGGTATAAGAAGCGGAATTGAGCTTGGTCGCGAACTGGGTGTCAATGCCGCTGGACAAGTCCATGATCAACCGCCAGTTATCGGGGTTGACTCCGATCAACAGATATAGCTTCAACTGATCTGTGCGGTAGCAGAGCATTCCAACTTGCTGGTTTGTAGTCGGGAATGTGGTTCCGCTGTTGCAAGAAATCCCAGTCTTGTCGTTGTTCAAAATCTCAATGAGCGAATCCGAGAGCGAACGCGACGACGGTATGTCGGTAAAGTTTTGCATCTAGTACCCCTGTGCAATCCAAGTGAAAGAACCGGCAACTCGAGTGCCGGACGTGTTTTCCAGAACAGCGGTGAAGCCGACTGTTGTGATGGAGCCAACTAGCCTCGCTATTGCCACGACCGTTCCGCCCTTGTGGGTCATCGTTACTTCGGGAGGAACTCGAAAGGCACGTGTGAAAGTAATTGCGACACCCACGGCTGCGTCGGTAATCTGAGCTGTTCCTCGGTCGAAGATATCGGGCACGTCGACCGTTACTCTCAGGGCATCAATGAACCCTCGGTCTGAGTTTCTTGAGTTCAAGATCGCACGAAATAATGCGCGCCTGTAGGTGTAGTCACCCTGAATGAAGTCTCGAAAGTCGGTGTAGCCTGGTGGATGGCCAGACTGAACGATGGCCGCAAAGTCATCTTCAGTAATCGCTCCGCTTGAAACGATCATGTCGCTGATCACACCATTGGCGTGCCTGCGGTACTGCTCGGCAAGAAGTAGTGCCTCTCGAGCTGTCAGCCTCAAAGCTTTTCGCAGTGCATCAGATACACCGAAACCATCAGTGAGGTTGCGCCGGTATGCCACCGTCCTGCCCAGGGCCTCGCCAATGGCCACGGCTTCGGCAACTCGCTTGATCGCTTGGCGAGTCACCTTGTCGGATGTGCCAAAGGATTCGCTCAGTGGCTTTCTTACCTGCTTAGCGCCTAAATCGCTAACGCCGAGGCCTTCGCTAACTCGCAGGACAAAGGCAATGAGGTCTGTGTAGGTTTCAGCAAACGCAATCGCCTCTGCAACCTGCTTTGTGATCGCCCGGTCAAGATCGTCGTTGAGTCTAAAAGCCTCAGATCTGTTTTTAGCGATTAACTTTTGAATGGATTCAGAGATGGGCAAAACTTCAGCCAGACGCTTAATACTGTTTTGGCGGAGTGAATCGGACCATGCAAGGCTTTCATTGTTGGTTTTTGTGAGTGCATTCGCAAGGTAGTCAGCAGACTGAAATGACTCCACAATTTGCTTTTTATTGTTCTTTGCAACGCCTTCTGCAAAGGTCATCGATTCAACCCAACGCAACACAAAAGCGATGAGGTCTGAGTAGGTTTCAGAGAACCCAACCGACTCAGACTCACGCAAGGTGAATATGTTTTTTCGCCCTTCTGAAATTGGAAGGCTCTCACTAGAACGCTTTGTCCAGCTTCGCGACCCAGCTTCGATGAAGGCAAGCGTTGCGGCTACCGCAATGCTGTAAACCGCTGGATAGGCTGCTGTCCAGCTTTTGCCTGCACTGGCACTCGACCATGTGAATCCAGCCGACGCCCAGGTGTATCTAGACCCCTGGGTTTCAGTAACCGTCACCGTTTCGGGCATGACGATCAGCTCATCGTGAAGGTAAAAACGGCGGTCAGGCTGTCATCAGCACCTTTATTGACCACAGGGAACACCACTCGGTCAAACATGATGCCAGCTGACGCTGCGTTGAATACCCCTGCCTCTGTGATTGCACCGGTGCCATCACCAGCCAGAAAATCAGCTGTGAAAGTAAATGTTTTGGTACCAGCAGTGTGGGCATAGGTTGCGGCGTTGCGATCGAGTTCTGTCACCAGCGCCGACTGTGTTGCTGCGGCTGCGGTAGTCCCTGTGCCAAGGGCAATAAAGCCCATCACGTTGGGACGACTGACAGACTTTCCAATGGCATCGGCAATAAAGTCGAAGCCCACGTTGACGATGATGTTGTCCTTGTGAACAGTTTCAACCTCGCCGTTAGAACGGTGCACGATGAGAGTCATCGCGCCATAAAGCTGCATAGATTCTTGGATCATAAAAGTCCTCATTTAAAAAAAATGACGCTGCCTCTTGCGAGAGCAGCGCCACGGTTGGGTGAAATTTGGTTGAGCTAGATCTAGTACAAACGCAGGCTTGTAAAGGTGCCGACCGGCGCTATTGCAGCGCTCGACGAATCGACATCACCACCCATTCGTCCTGCAAAGAGTCGGCGCTCGCTGGCCGTTTGACAAACACCGAGACAAATCCTGTCCGTAATGGATACAGAGAACGCAACACTCACTCGCCTTGCGAGATGGTCCTCCAAGAAAAAGGAGGCATTTGAAGCGTCATATCCCACGAGCAGTTGCCCCGATGAGCCTGTCGCAGCCCAGATGACACAAGTTGTAATCTCAGATGGCGAAAACCAGAATGAAGTGTGAAAGACTTCTGGAATGCTCACACTCCAAGCGACTCGGGTCGTGTCCTTGACCATCAGCCCGTCCCCATAACGACCTGCGCCGTAACTCACGCTTGCTGCTTGGCTTAGCAACGGGTTACCAAGACCGCCAGTGGAACCATTAAGCCTCCAGCCGTAAATTTCTCCAGCTTGCAGCGCATCTTCACGCGCAATTTGAAACCGCGCATCCACGTTGGCAATTGCACCGTCATATGCCCATTGGCGTTTGGCAGCATCACTTGCCCAAGGAAAGTTCGCCTCCAGCCATGTTGTACGGTCATCAACCGATGCACCCAAACTGTTGAGCAACGTGTTCTGAGCACGGATGGGTGAGACCAAGTCCAACTCAAACAGATACTCAGCCGTCTGAGCACCAGTGCTCATGCGCAGCACATTGCGGCCATTGACCGAGACGACCGATGCGAAGTGCTTGGTACCAGGGAACCCTAAAGCCTGCTCATCGCGTGCGAGGATCAGATTTGCGTTTTGAGGTTGGGCCACCACCGTCGAGACAAAGGTCGGCGTGTCGCTGTAAATCCCAGGTGACGCAATTGCTTTGATCCAAAACTTACGTTCGCCATCAAAACCGGAAGGCAGCGTGTAGCTGGTGGATTTGACCTCGGCAACAAATAGCGAAGCGTCCCAAGCCGCCCCTTCGCGTAACTCATAGCCCACCACCTCTGGCTCAGGGTTAGGTTGCCAGCGAAATTCCAAACGATTGGCCGATTGCACAACATCGAACTGCCGAACCGTACTCGGAGCAAGTAAATTCAGAACAAAGGTTGTGACGTGTGCGCTGTAATTTCCAGAGGTATCAATCGCACGAATGTGATACGGGTACTGACCTGCTGCACTTTGATCATGCAACATCTGAGTACCTGACGTCTTGGCCACAAGTTGAGCGTCATCCCAACCTGCCCCCACGCGCACCTCGTATCCTGAGAGGTCAGCATCTTGCAGTTCATCCCAGGCAATCATCAAGTCTGAAACTCTGCGCTGGACCGTAAATCCAGTGACGTCCGATGGCGGCAACGTCTTACCCAGCACTGTCGCGCTGAGGGTTGCGGGAATGCTCTCCTTACGGGTGATGCCAATGGCTCTCAGACTGAACTCGTACTGCCCCTCTTGAGCGTCACGAATTTCAGCGTAGTTTGCGCTGGTCAGTGGCAGGCTTACGAAGTTTCCGCCTGCGACCCGATAAGACAGGCGGTAGGCAATGGCAGTTTGAACCTCGGTCCATGAGACTTGAACTAAGACTTGAGCCTGGTCTTTCACCCTATAAAGACTCTCTTGCATTGCCAACCCCGTAGGTGGTGAAGGAATGTCCGAAAGAACAGTAATCGAGCGTGGCTGAAGTGCCAGACCTTCTTCAATCGCTGCGTATTTGCTTGGGTTGTGCGCCAGTGCCGTTACTTCATGGACACCCGGATCACGCTCAGCGACAGACACCACCCTAAAAAGCTGCGGCTCAATGATTGAGGATGCCAACATCCAAATTGCATCAACTTGGGGGACCGAACTGAACGGTATCGTCACTGTCAGAGTGCGACCGGATACAGGCCCCACCAGTCGCTCCTCGACAGTTCCATTCGGCAATACGACCGAGAGTCGCCAAGGTAAATCAGCTGGCAACTCTTGGTCGAGCGTGACAGTGCTAGCCGTTGCAGCGGCGATCCGACCACCCAAGCGCATACCGCCGCGAACAGGATCAGCGACCTTGATGATGTCGCCTGGACGCACCACTGCACCCTCAAGGCCCGTTCGGAACGTGACAATTTCTGACTCAGATTGCTCGGAGAACAAAAGCCACTTGCCCACCCGGTGGGCTTGACCTCGAGCAGTGCAACCGAGTGCAACTACATCGCTTTGCACAATCCCATAACGGGCGATACCTGCGGCGTCTTCGACATATTCAACCTTCTGACGGTAGAAATCATCTGGATCATTCCAGGTCACGAGCGCCACGGTGTGACGAGCTTTAGCTGAAGACCCTTGGTAGGCAAACTCACCGTCCACCACGTTGCCGGGGGCGAACTGGTAAACCGCATCACTGGGTGCGTCCTGCGTGACAGTGATTGCTCCACCCGACCAATACACCATGCCTCGAAAAATCGAGGCCATATCCTGCACCACCTTGTAAGCCTGCTCGCGCGTCTGAAGATACAAGTTACAGGTAAAGCGTGGCTCAAAGCCCCCAAGCCCGTTAGGAACCAACTGGTCGCAATACTGCGCCACTCGGTAAAGCGCCCATTTGTCGACCTGTGACTCAGGGATGTATCCACCCAAGCCGTACCGGGTACTGGTGACCAGGTCATAAAAACACCACGCAGGGTTGTCTGTCCATGCGATTTTGAAGTTTCCGTTCCACACGCCACTGTAGGTTCGTGTACCAGGGTCATAGTTCACCGGCACACGGACACGCAGCAGTTTCATGTCGTAGCTGCGCCGAGGGATGGCCGAAAACTGCGAAGCATCTACCCTCAACGCAACCAAGGCGCTGTTGGGATAGCGCAGCTTGCTCTCAACAACTTCGGTGTAGGAGTCAAGGTAGGTCTTGTTCTGGATGGCGCTGGAGGTTGAATCCGCCGTGATACGCCGAACACGAATTTCCCATGGGCCGTTACCGGTTAGCGGCACGTAGTAACTGCGCTGGTACTTGGTCGTGGTCTTACCTGAGATCGTGTCGTTTATTACTTCGACAAACCCGCCGCCGCTGACCTGCCGATCGATGGAAAACGATACAGCGCTTCCGTTCAGATCTCCATTGGTCGTGTCTTGGTTGGTCAGTTGCCCAACGCTCACCTTAATCCTGACTGCGTCTACATCAGGATCAGTGATTGAGCGAACCACAGGCTGGCTCGCCTTGATCTCAACGCCAACGGGTACCTCGTTTTCGACAGAAGAGAACCCAGGTACGTAGCTTTGCTGCTGTGTGCCATCTCTGGTCTCAAGCGTTACGCCAGAAAAATTGGTTGTACCGTCGGCGTTCTGTATGGGCGTGTCGTCCAGATATACCGATTGGAGTCCATCGACCAAGCCCTCAATCTCTCCCTCGGAAATGAGATCAACAACCCGTGCATAGGCTTTGGAGCGTAAGCTATCAGGCGCTTCTTGGGCTACGCGTGCGCTAGCACCTCCGCCCCCTTTGCCACCACCTCCTGCGCCGATGATTAGTTTAGTCATGCAGGAATCTCGTCGACATCAATACCTGCACTGATCACAGCCGAGCCCACAATCAATCGACCATAACCCACAGGCACGGGGTGACCCTGTGCCGTCGTGTTGACTGCACCGTTGAAGCTGTAGCTTGGCTTGTTTTCTGGACGCTCAGATGGTTCAGTTGCTTTGGGTGTGGGTGCAATCATCTGCGCAACACCGCCAAGAATCATGGCTGTGCCCACCGAATAGAGCGTGGCCTGAGACAGAAATGCACCCGATGCAGCCCAGCCAAGTGGGTTCCACCATGCGACGGCAAGCAATGCTGCGCCAAGCAAGATTTGCCCCAAACCATCTCCGCCAGCGCCAGACAATACCGGCGCAATCGTGATGCGCTGGGAGCCGGTGGGCTCGTGCAATCGCTCCAAGTTAAGGGAATCTCGGCCAGCAAGCACCCGGTAGCCAACCCCGCGTTCACCGGAGGCAACCAACTCCCGCTCAAAGGTAGGAAAGTTGGCACTAAGCGCGCGAATCGCTTCTGCGGCTGATGAAATGGCAAGGGTATGCCTGCGCCCAAAGCTGCGTCCGAGTTCACCGAGAAGTATGACTGTGACCATATCGAATGACGTGCGTTGTAACTTTTTGCCAGTACCCACCGTAAATATCGCGGCTGGAAAGACGTCCCTGCAAGTGATGCAGGATCAGTCCATCCCCGAGATAGACGGCAGCGTGATTGGGAACAGGCGAAGCAACCTGCATCAAGATGCAATCGCCCATTTGGATTTCTTCTGGCTTCACTTGCGTAAAACCTACTTTTTCGAAGTTGTCGATGTACAAGTTCTCACCACGTTTCCACCAATCATCAAAGCGCACGAAGTTTGGAAGCACAACCCCACGCTCCGACTGGAACCAGTCCCGCAGTAACGCGTAACAGTCAAGAACACCGTGAGACCATTCACGCCCCACAAGCGGTGCGACATAGCCAGAAGGCTGAATTTGCGCCCATTGACCACTGGGAAAACTGATGATGTGCCAAGGCAAACCACTGGCTTCACAAGCCACGCGATCGGCCTGACTCGCTGTCGGAGGTAATCCCGGATGGCTGTGCACCACGCCTACGATCTGCCCCCTTGAGTCAGCTTGTGCGAAGTCCTCGGGATGAATAACGAATTGATCGGTGCCCACGCCGATGTTTCGGCAAGGCACATACACCTCACGGCCACGGCGGATCACAAGCAAGCCACAAGATTCGCGCGGATACTCCTCGCGGGCGTGATCCATTGCCAGAGACTGGTTCTCGCTTTGCATCAACGAATCAACCCAGCTGCGGGGAAACCGCCGAATGGAAGCTCAGCGTTTTGTCCAAACCGCACTTGGCATGAAGCCAATCGCTTGCCACAGATATCCTGAATGCTTGAAACTACCGACTGATCGTTAGCGTTGAAATAATTTGAGCCTGTGTAGCCACACTCAGATCCCCGGTAACGCCAGGGACATACGTTTTGAACGATCTGCCTGCGCGGCAAAGTTACGCCCTCAAGATCAAATGAAGCCGCGAGTTCGAACTCAACAACATCTCTAGTCTCACGCGACTTTCGATCCACGTAATAAATGTCATCGGCAAACTCCGCCAAAGGGTCAGCAGTTGGGTTTGATCCACCGGAAAAATTAACTGCGTCAAGGTATTTGGCAAGCGTTCGCTTGCGTGTGATCTTGGCACCCACCAAGTCCTGATAGGTCAGTACAAGCGCCGTAATGGCTCCAGTGACGTTCGCCACGCGCAGACGCGGCCTTGGCACCTGGCCATTGCCGTTGAACTCGAACCCCTCGACCTCAATTGGAAATGCTTCGTAGGCGTTCCCCTGCCAGACCACGCGCTGCTGCAACGCATTTGTACCTGCATGAAAGCGCACTGGCCCCTGTCCAAAGATCGCCAGATCCAAAACGAACAGCTCAATGACACTACTGGGTGCGAGCTTCTGGATTTCCGAAGAGATGGCGACAGCAGTCATGAGAGATCAAATACCTGCTTAAAAGTTGCTCGGACAGATTCAATATTTGGCTCGTCCACGGAACGACTCCATTCATCACAAACAAACTTGGCAGGCAATCCACCTGGAGGCGTCCAATCAAAGGCCTGGACTGCACCACGAGCCCGAAGAAAGTTGTCGATTGCTACGGCATCACTACTGGTGCGTCCGCGAAACTCCAGCGACCACACCTGCGGCTGTGTATTGATTCCGAATCCCAAGCGCTGTTCATAGCCATCACCAAAGGAGACACGGCGCACTGTGGGACGCATTGACAAATTGGCACCAACAGAAGGAGTCCAAGTAAATGTGGCCATTTACGCCCCCCTGCGACCGTCAAGCAGGCCACCGGCACGTTTTTGCGCAAGGAGTTCTTGCCGCACTGCACTTGCTATAGCGCGGCCTAAATCGCGCCCACCTGGGTCATCACCACGGCTAGATGCACCTGAGTCAGTCAAACTGACGGAAATGTTGAAGACATCCCCACCGCCCCCAGCCCCACTCATGGTTACGGGAATTGAACGACCATCAGGCAGCGGTACATAGGCTTCTGGGCGAGAGCCTTCACCAAAAAGGGCTAACTGAGGTGAGTTAGCAATACCCCCGCTGGCATAACTGCGCAGTGCAGTTGGACCTGCAGAGGTCATGACACCACCGCTGGCAAAACCAAAAAACCCGGCCATGGCGTTGGCCAGGGGCAGTGTGATGGCCCTCTGAATCTGAATCCTGATCAAGTCAGAAATGATGGAGTTTGCCAAGGTTCTGAAATCAAGCTTGCCGGTCATCACAAAGTTCACCAAAGCATCGGTCATCCCGTTAAATGCTCGGGTGGTGGCTGACTCCATTTGCTTGCCAACCTGCTCGGCCTCTTCGGCAACAGAGCGCAGGCCCTTGGCAAAGCCAGCTTCCGGATCAGACAGTTCCTTGACACGTAAAGTCAAAAGAGATGCGCCATCAGCTGCCTGTCGAGCCGCTTCCTCGATTTTTCTGAGGGCATCTGCTAGCTTTTCGTTACCAGGCGCTGCCTCAGCCAATTCACGTGCCTGTCGAGCAAGCGCTGACAATTGAAGACCACTTTCTTGGCGTGCCGTTGCCAGTTGCTGCAATGATTTCAGTTCACTGATAGCGCCCGTTTCACGCAAAGTTTTGATTTGCTCTTCAACCGCACGAAGCTCCCCAAGCCCTCGGGCTGCTTGCTCTTGCAGATCCTTCATCGACTCGCCAGGCAACCGAATCTGGCGCTCCAAATTCGACTGTTGAGCTTCACGCTCTAGTCTTTGCCGTTTTAAAGTGATTTCAGCCAGACGATCCTGAAGCTTAAGTTTGTCTTGGGTGGTCTTAGCGACTGTCTCTAGGCCTCTGCGCAAGATCGTCTCTTCATCTGCAGACAGTGCACGAAGCTTTTCCGTGAAGTCCTCTTGCGCAGCCAAGCGCGCCTCACTTGCATCTTTAAAGCTCAGGTAGCCCTGACTTTCGTAGAGGTCGATGATTCTTTGCCTGTCCTTGAGGATGGCACTTTCGACATCCACCTGCCCCTGAAGACGCTTAATCTCGCTGTCTATTCCGGCCATTGCATTGGCCGAAACAGCGCCAGTCGCAGTGCTGTAATTCAACTGCTTTCTGGGAGCGGCTGCCTGAGTGGCTGCGTTGGAAGCCTCCGTACCTTTGCGGATCTCGTCAAATCGTTTAGTTACCGCATCCGCCAAAAGCGGCATATCCCAGAGCTCAACGTAGTTCTGGTTGGACTGCGCCACGATGGCATTTCGCTTTTCAAGCGCGGCCTGCAAGCGAGAACGGTTTTCATCTGAAAAAGGATTGAGCCCTTTACCCCCCGCCAAGAATGTTCCCGCCAATTCAATATCGGCCCAAACAGCAGAAAAGCTGCCGATGACCGATTTGATTGTGTGGCCAATACCTCGAAGTGCATCAATAACGACGGCAATCGCATAGGCCGCTTTCTCTGCCCAGTTGGTCAGCGTACCTTCAGCGCGCATGCGCTGAATTCCCTCAACTGCGTTATCTGTTCCCAGAAAAACACGCTTGAGTTCTTGTGTCAAAACGGACATTGAAGGAATTGCCGCTGTCACCAAAGTCTGAGCAACGAAATTCGACTCTGCTCTCATGCGGCCCATTGCCTTGGAGGCGTTGTCTGCCTCCTCAATTTGCTTAGCCGTTAAGCGAATATTTAGGTCTTGGTTTTCAGCCAAATCTTTAAGGAACGGGAGCATGGTGGCCCCCGACTTTCCAAAGAGTTCCATTGCAATAGCGGTTTTTCCAGCACCGTCCTCAAACTCCGCCAATTTGAGCGCGACATCATTCATGACCTCTGCAGGATCACGCAAAGTTCCACTGGCTTCTTTTGCGCGAATACCTAAAAACTGCAGCGCCTTCGTTGCCCCAGCAGTCTCATCATCAACACCTGCCAAGCCTTTGGAGAGTTTGGCGAGATTGCCGCCAATTGCCTCCATGGCCGTGCCTGAAATAGTGGCCACGGGTGCAAAGCCTGAAAGTGCCGCAGCACTTGCGCCTGTCTGCTCTGAAAGACCCTGAAGAGCCGCAGCGGCCTCGATGGTCTGACTAACAAAGTCTCTCAAGGCGGCAACAGAAGTCGCACCTATCGCTACCGCAAAGGTTGTCCTGGCAATGGATGAGACCTGCTGCAGCGAGGTCTTCATGTCATTGGCATGTCGATCTAAAAGTCGCGCCGTCCGTCCTAGATCGGCACGAAACTCAGAGGTTTCCGCCGAAAGCTTTACGACAAGTGAGCCAAGATCAGCCATGCTTTTTGACCCTGTGTGCAAACATTGACTTAAGACGAGCGACGTTCAATCGGGCCTCATCAATTGGCTCGGGTCGGTCGATAAATGGCATGAAATCTTCTGGCGTAAAAGGACGTGCGTGCTTGGTACGGTTGGCGTTGGCAAAGGTTGACGCAATCACACCACTTCTCAAATCAGCCCGCATGTCGCCAAAGGGTTCCAGTTGATAAAAGGCCATCCACTCGGTGATCTCGTCTGATCCGATCCGCTGCAATAGCTCACGAACCGGCATGCCCAGCGCAAGCGCCAAGCGAAAAGCGAAGCGACGAGTGGGATTGGCCTTTAGTCCTTTTTTGCTGATTCAGCCTGCTCGATACCGATACCGTTTAGACGCTGAGCAACAGCGAAAACCCTGTCTAGTGCACGAGCACTTTTTCGGCCAAGCGCAACAATTTCACCATCTTCAAAAAGACGGCTGCCCGTCGCATCGCAAAGGGTGAGCGCGACAAGTCTGGCTCGAACGTTTTCCATACGACCATCCTTTGCACCATCGCGAGCAATAAGGCTGCTCTCAAAGGCATCGCGGTCCGTACCGCTCATGGTGCGGACGTAGACGTCTCCACCCCACTCAGGTACGAGGACTGTTTCGCGCGGCAGATCATCGGCTGCAAGGATGGCTTCTTTGGTCAAAATATTCATAGTCTTTATGCCTCCGTGATGTCGCCATCGATTTCGATCGTGACGCTGGCTTCAACAACAGCATCCACACCACCTTGAACACTGAACTGTGTAACGTAGCCGTAGAAAGTCCATGTCGCAGCGGGCGTGGTGTCGGTGAAGGTGATCTTGAACTGGCGGCGCACGCGATTGGCTCGATCTGTACGAAGGCCCTGATGGACCGTGTCGTCAGGATTGAAGTGCAGGCTCAGTGAGAGTTGACCTTCATCGCGAAGACCGACTCTCTTCTCTTTGGCTGTTGAAGCAAGATTGGTGACGTCAATAACTGAGGCTTGACCCCCAGGCCCCTGAAAGGAGACTACGTTGGGGATGGTCTCAAAGGTTGTGGTTCCAAACCGGGCAATGGTGATGCCCTGCGCGGTGATGGCAGTACTAGGCATAAAAGGCCTCCATAAAAAAATGAAAAGACAACCTGACCACCGTTACCGGTAGTAGGTGAAGTCCACGGATATCCGGTAAGTACCGGCTTCATCGTCGAAATCGGTAAGGCCCATGCGTACATCGGCCACCGTTTTGATACTGGCTAGCAATGCCGCAAGGACCTGCTCTTGCAGTTGTTCGCAAGCGACCAGCGTTAGTGCGTACGCATCGACTTGCACTCGCGAGCGCCGCAGCTGGTTTGGTCCGTCAAGCGACGCAACGTTTGACTGATCAATAGGGGTGTAAACAAGCGTCGGATACTGAGCACCCGCAGGTGCAACGATGGCATACACCTGCCCCGCGGCCAGATGCTTGATCGCGTCATAGAAGTCCTGCATCGCTATCGACCATTCAAGGCTCGCGCTTCTATCTCGATGCGCTGGGTCAGTCGCTGCTTAATGGCATCAACGGCTTGGCGGCGTCGAGATTCCAGTGCCGGACGCAGAAATGGACGAGCCGCCATCTTTCGAGTACCGAATTCAACAAAGCGCCAATACCAAGCATCTTGCGATAGGTTCCCTCGCTTGCCCTGATTGCGGTACTTTTTACCGTGGCGCACCAAAACATAAAAGGTCTGGCGACCCCCACCAGATAGCTCGCGAACGTGCTTCATGATCACCGAACGCTTGAGCGTTCCGGGTGGTGGTTGCTTAGAGCCAAGCGACTGCGCAGCTTTTGGAGCCTGAGCACGCGCCTCATCACGTATGACCTTTGCTCCTGCGTAAACCGATGCCCTGAGCCCTCGATTAGCAACACGGTCAGGCAGTTCACGAAGTGCACGATCAAGTTGTGCCAGTCCTTCAATGCGAACTGTTTCAACTTTAGCCATTGCGCGCCCCTTCACTTGCCAAAAGCATGATCGAGACATTGGCCTCGTCAACATTTAGGGCCGCGTGGATTGAAAAAATACGATCTCGAAACAGAACTCGCATTTGTGAAACGCTTTTGGGGTCGTTGAACTCGGGTCTGTAACGCACAGTAATTTGATGACTCACCACCGCAGCTATACGATCTGCAATTCGTGCCTCGCGCCCTGATATCGGTTGTATATCAGCCCAGACAGTCGCTATATCGCTCCAGGTCTGTGTCGGCGCACCCAATGCATCTTTTGCAACAGTGGGCTGCTGAATGCGAACACGCTGGCTCATCTGACCAGCACTGATTAAGCTCATACAACGCTTACGCGGTAGCCGTCTAAAAGTCCATCTACAAATGGCAATGAGTCAATGCGACCGCGCGTTAGCACTGCCATTTCTTCCCGATGTCCGTACAGGCTTCCCACACGCAACTTAATCCAACTCTTGATTCCCTCGGGCACAGAGGAGCCTGCGCCGTATCCTGCGTCAAAGGTGACGATCACAGAGCCAATCTGTGGGAGAGTCGGGGGCCAAGTCTTACCAAATACCGGGGTGAGTCGCGCAGGCTCGCATGCAGCGTCCAAGACGTAATCCCCAGGCGGCATCACCTGAGGGCTGCCATTCATGTCAAGGTACTCGATGCTGACCAATGACTGCACTGGGCATTTGTCAAGAAGGATTGCGTGTCCAGGCAAGCTAAAGGAAGCATTGGATGGAACATGATTGACCAAAGAACCCGGAAAGCCGTCGAGAACAAGCTTCCAGCGGGCAGTCATCAACTGCCTGCCAGTGCGAGTCTCGGCTGCCTGCCGGGCTGCCGTAATCAGCGAGCCGATCAATGCATCATCGTCATCAACATCCACCCGCAGGTGCTGCTTTGCCTCAAGAAGCGTGATCGGCTCCCCGGCTGGAGCTGAAACGAGTTGCAGTGGCATTTAGACAATCTGCACAACAGCCGCCTGGTTGCCTGCATTGGCAGGGAGCTCTCGCGGATTGACACCTAGGACTTGAGCAGCGGTTTGGCTGGCAGCCACTCCTACCGTCAGAGACAGGCGAACAAAGCCAAAGCCGTTGACTGTGTCGAGCTCCTCGGGCTTAACGTTGATAAGCGCCTGCTTGTTGTCGCCTGTGGCTTTGATGATCTGGGTGATCGCTTTGCCGGTGATGTCCTTGGCACTGGTGCCAGTGGAATCAACAGCTTGCTGCAACTTCGCATCCACTGTGGCGCTGGTGCCGAGCACTCCGGTCTGAACCAAGGAGAGGAATCCGTGGTGGTTGGCCACAGAAATCCAGCCTGTAGTGACAGTTCCTGCGGCTTGCGCGGCAGGGTCGATGGTGGCGAGAACGGACAGCAGTTCGCTGCCTTTTGCGTTGGGAAACATAGTTTTCTCCTAAGGTTTGGGGCTGCTTAGCGCGCGCCCAGTTGGATGAAGGGCGACATCGTTGCGCTGCCTTTGGCAGGCGTGATCGCTGTAGAAATCTTCGACTGACCATCCATACGGAAGGTGGTTCGAAACGCCGTGAGATCAGCATCGAAGTACAGGTGCATCGATGTGGCGGTCTGCATGCCACCTGCCTTGGTGATGGTCTGGTAGTACTTCAGGTCCACCAGCAAGATGTCCCCTTGGGCCGAGAAGGTGTTGGCGTGCTGAGACACAAACACCGGGCGACCCAGCAGCGTGCCGTAGGGAGAGACCTGCATGCCGCCAACGTTCAATCCGGTAGGCAGGTAGATCGGGTAGTTCCCCAAGGTTAAGGTGAACAATGCTGGCAGCACGTCGTTGTTGACGATCCATACCGCATTGGCCAGGCTGCCCGAGGGAAGTCGCGCAATCATCTTGGCCAGGTTTTGCGGAAGCAGCGTTTGAGTCAACTGCCCAGTCTCCTTGGCCACACTGACCGTAGCGCCAGCATTGAGTGCACCTACCGGTACGCCAGAGCCCGAGCCGAACAGGATGGATTCATTGGTTTTCCAGCGAATGGAGTGTGCAATTTTCTCGGGCAGATAGGTCGACAAGGCATTGGCGTCTTCCAACAACTCATCGGTTGTTGGCACCAGAGCCATCAGCTTTTTGAGCCGCAAAGTAGACAGTCCTAACACGGGCTTGGTGGTCACCGAAGGCGCCGCTTCGCCTTGCCAGTAAGCGCGAATGCCGTTGGTGCCCCAGGGCGTGGTTTCATCCTTAGGAAACGCCATGGTGTTTCCGCTGATCTCCACATTGTCAGTAAGCGGCAGCAATGAGTCCTCGCCCAAAGACAGCTGGAAAATCTCCTTTGAGAACTGTGGCGGTACAAAGAAGCCACCGTCTTGACCGGAGCCTTCACTGCCAAAGGTGGCTGGAGCGGCAGCACCACGACCGCTGCCAATCAGCAGGCGATCGTCTATCGGGTTGCCTGGCTTTTGCGCATGGCAGACGTTTTGCAAAAAGTCACCCAGGCTTTGAAAGCCATGTTTGGGGTCGAGTTCGCGGTTATCGCTCACTATGACGCTTGGGAATACCGAACCATGACCAGCACCAGAGTGGTTGCCTACATGCGCCCCCATCTGAACCTCTTCGGAAATCAAGGCCGACTCGCGGTCAATTGCTGCCGAAGCGGTCTCAATTCGACTCTTGAGTCCATTGAACTTGGTTACCTCCTCATCTGAGAGGTCACGGTTTTCTTGGGCGGCGATGTCAGTTAAGGCACGAGCCTCTTTGACAAGATCAGACTTACGAGCTTGAAGCTCGCGCAATTGCTTACTCATTTGGGTTTCTCCAGACGTAAAAAAACCACCTCTTGGGTGGCGGGATTGCAAATATTAAAAAATGCGCAAAGCTAGTCACGCATCAGGTTTGCGACCTACGGGTCGCCTTTCGGACTGGAGGCGCTCAACGGAGCAACTCCTGAGCAGTCCAAATTACAAAATCCCAAGCTCTGAGCGGGCTTGGGCCAATCGGGAGGTTTTGGGCTTGGCAGGTGGACTGGACTTAGCACTTGACGCCGCGTCTTTATGCATCTTGCTCAAGACCTGATCAAAGCTGGCGATGCCGTCCACCATGTTTTGAGCCAAGGCTGCATCAGCCCCCAGGACACGGCCTTGACCCATGCCATCGCGGACCTCGGTGATGGGCACACCACGCCCCTTGGCCACAGCCTTGGTAAATGCGGCGTAATAGTCATCTACGCGGGACTGCATAAATCCTTGCGCTTCTTCGTCCAGTGGTGCATAAGGATTGCCCTCGACCTTGAACTTGCCCGCCGATATGAGCGTCGTCTTAACGCCAGCTTCATCCATGGCTTTGCTGTAGTCCTGGTGCGCCTGCCACACGCCAATCGAGCCCACTTCACCACCGGCGGTGACATAGAACTCGCCAGCCTGAGAGCCGATCCAGTAAGCCGCCGAAGCTGCCAGACTGTTAGCGATGGCCACCACCGGCTTTTGGGCACGGGCACTCAAAATAGCATCACCCAGTTCAGAAACGCCGTAGACGCTGCCGCCAGGGCTATCAATGTCCAGCAAGATCTGACTGACCGCGTCATCGGCAACGGCTTGTCTGAGCATTTGCGTGACGATCTGGGTGCTGACCATGCCAGGGCCGGAGACGTCATCCACCATATTTCCACGCTGTGTGATGACGCCGTAAATCGGGATGACGGCAATGCCGCCACCCGAAATAGCAGCCGAGGTCTGTCTGCGGGTGTCTCGCAGCACCCGGTCTTTTTGGACCTGAAACATGGCAGCGTCGCTGGCAGGAGCACCTTGTGTCCACCGGGAAATGACTGTGGCCAGAGCACTTAAACGCTCAGGCATCAAGGCCCAAGGCGTTGCCAAAAATTCAGCCACTAAAAGTTGGTTTTTCATAAATTCTGTCCGAGAGAGATAAGTGATTCGGTGAGCTGTTTTTGATCTAGCGGCTCGTCTATTTGGCTTGCCCAAAGCAGAACCTGGTCTAGCGGTACGGCCAAGGCTTGGGAGATCAACAAAATGTCTTTTTCTGCAAGATGATCTGATCGGCCGATGCGGCGAGCAAGTCGCTCAGAGGTCGTTTGAACTAGGGCGCTATATCGCCCACTGAGTCGGGTAACACTCTCATCCTCCGAAGGCTCGATCGCTTTTTCCTCCAGTGGCTTTGCCACTTCTGCTTGTGTATCGATTTCCAAATCCTCTGCCACGTTCTCCTCGACCATATTGAGTGGTCGTAGTGGCTGATCAAGTCCGTCAATGGGATTGAGGTTTTCTGCAATGCGTGCTTCGTTGCGGGTGAGCCAGCCGTTCTGAATTCCGCTTTGGTAGTAGCTTGAGCGGCTGGACGCATCGCCGCGCATCAGATTGGCGAAATCAAACTCAATTTCTATATCGTCACTCTCAAGAAGTAACTCAGATTGAATGCTGGCCTCCCAGCGCTCAGCCCAGGGCGTCATGGTGTGCATGACGAACTCCAGACTCTGCTGCTCGATGTTGGAGAAGGTCGCTCTATCAAGATCAGCAATCATGTGCGGTGGCACACGAAAGAGCCGGGCCACGTCGGTGATCTGAAACTTGCGCAGTTCCAGAAACTGGGCGTCTTTGTTTGTGACGCCCACTTCGTGAAACTTCATGCCGTTCTCCAACACCAGGACCTTGCCCCGGTTGGAGCCGGACTGCGCCTGCTGATAAGACTCACGAAACACCTTCTTGGCCTCGGAGTCCTTGAACGAGCCAGGAAATTCAATCCACCCTCCTGTGGGCTTGGCGTCATTGGCAAAGAAACGTGCGCCATAGCCTTGGGCTGCTAGTGCAGTACCCAGATTCTCCCGGGCAAGCTCAATCGGGCTCATACCCATCAAGCCGTCCGAGGACAGGCCACGCAAATGCCAGACCTCCCCTCTTGGCAAGATCACCTCAGTGCCAGAACGGTCGCTAATTCGGTAGCGGTATTCACCTGATGGCAACAACTCAATCTTGACCCGGTCCGGGTGGATCGGCATGAGTTCGATGATCTCGCCGCGCGGGTTGGTGATGATCTGGTTGTAGGCGTTACCGCGCAAAGCCAGGTGTCCTTGCAGCATCTCACGCCACTCAAAAGGATTTTGAAACCGGTTCGGCCGCTTGGCCATTAAGCGGTAAAGCCAGTGATCCGTGACCCTGTCCTTGCCGCCGTCAGGGCGGCGCTGGTAAACCACCAACGGCAGTGATGCAATTGTTTCGGCCAGGATCCGCACGCATGCATACACAGCAGCTAGGCGCAGCGCGCTATCGGGCGAGACACGCATACCACTGCTGGTACGCGCAGATATCGACTCAAATGAAAAGTCACCCCATGGCGAACGATCTCCACCTGAGGCGTTGGAGCTACCAGATCCGCGAAAGCGATCAAAAAAGGTAAACAGTCCCATCAGTTCAGAGCAACATCAACTCGTAGTCGGATCCCAGCACCACCGAGTCCCCCGGTTTGATCGCGCGCGACAGCGCCATGATCAGTGCCACGATGCCGTCGATCTTGTTTTCTGCTCGCTCCTTGCGTGGATAAATGTTGTCTTTGGCGTCCAGGTGGGCGACCACGTTGCTGACCATCCAGCCCAGCACCGGGTCGCCGTCGTGAACCAATTTCTTTTGAAGCACCAGGGCTTCAAGCGTCTTCATCGGCTCTGAAAAGTTCAGCACCGTCGGACGCACTTCAATCATGGGCAGACCCTCACTCATCATTCGGGTCGAGAGTTGCGTCGCCTGAAACGGATCAAACGCGACTGCCTGAACAGCAAAGCGAGAGGACAGATCATTCAGATCCGCTTCGATCCAACTGAAATCAATCACATTGCCCGGCGTCACCGTCAGGCGTCCGGTGTGCATCCAGCCAGGGTACTGGCTGTTGCCATTGGCGTTGACCGTATCTTCCGGCAGGTAGTACTTGCCAAAGACCGCGAATGCGTCAGCAATCTCGGGATGGGAAAACACAATCACCAAGGCGGCTATGTCCGTCTTGCTGGCCAGATCCAGACCCACCCAGCAGGGTTGGCCCACAAAGGACTCGATGTCCAGGTCCTGATCAGCACATGCGTCCCAGGAGCGCATGTCCATCCATGCGGTGTCTGCATTCACCCACTCGTTCAAGTGTTTGGTCTTGAAGTTGTTCATCGCACTGGGCAACTGCATGGCCTTGGCCTGCAGAGGTCCCAGAATTTCCGGGCGCACAGAGATACCCCAGTTGGGGTTGGCCTTCATCAGCGAGTCTTCGCTGGTCCAGTCGTCCCCGTCATCCAGCCCGTAGACGATGCCAAACTGGCTGTCATCCTCGAACACGCCATCGAGCAGTCGGGTTACAAAGGTGCGTACCTCGTAGCAAATACCTGCGCGATTGCTGCCAGCGGTGGTGATCACCCACAGAAGTGAGTTGTCTCGCTTGCCGGTGCCGGTCTCGACCACGTCGTAGACGGTGCGTGTCTTGTGGGCGTGCAACTCGTCAATGCAGCCAAAGTGAATGTTCAAGCCATCGAGCGTCGAGCCTTCAGCCGAGAGTGCTTCAAACTTGGAGCCTGTCTGCAGCACGTTCATGTTGTGCGCGCCGACGTTGACAGAAAAACGGCTGCGAAAGCCCTGTGACCTGCGCGCCATGGTCTGCGCATCACCAAACACGATACGCGCCTGGTCACGGGTGGTGGCCAAGGAGTAAACCTCAGCACCGCCTTCGCCGTCAGCGGCTAGCATGTACAGCGCAAGCGCAGATGACAGGGTCGACTTGGCGTTGCCGCGTGGCACTTCGATGTACGAGCGCCGAAAGCGACGGTTACCGTCGGGCTTGACCCAGCCGAACACAGTGGTCAGGATGAACACCTGCCAGGGTTCCAATTTGATCGTCTCGCCTGCCAGCGGCCCCTTGACGTGGGGCAGCCGCTCTATGAACGCGCACAGGTTGTCGGCGGGATGGAACTCCCGCCCGTCCTTGTCGGTGAGCTTTGGGTTGAACTGGTAGGGACTTGCCTTGCCCTTGAACTTTGCCAGATCGTTCAACTGCCTTTGGCATGCTCGCTGGACCCATTTGCAGGTCAGGATGTCACCGGCAACGACTGCCTGCGCATACTTGCGGGCTACTGCTGCGTAGCTTTGCTGCCGACCTTGACCCTGTACATCCATGTGTTTACATTCATTTCTTCTTGGGTTAAGATGTACATGTACATCCAAAAGGGGTTCACCATGGCCAATACCAAACTTTTCAAGAACGGCAACTCGCAGGCCGTTCGCATCCCCGCAGAACTTGCCTACAGCACGTGGGACGTTGATCTGGTCATCGAGCGCCAAGGAGACGAGTTGCGCATCCGCCCGGCGCAGCGCCGCATGGGCGATGTGCTGGGAAAACTTGCCAAGTTCTCACCAGACTTCATGGCCCAAGGCCGAGGCGAAAACGTCGAGGGCGAACGCGAAGCTTTATGAATCCAAAGTACATGCTCGACACCAACATCTGCATCTACCTCATGAAGCACCAGCCGCCTGAGGTGCGCGAGCGATTCGCCCAGTGCTTTGTGGGGGACGTGGTGATTTCAGCGGTGACTTTGGCTGAGCTTGAATTTGGTATCGCGTGCTCAAGCACTGCGGCTCAGGATTCCAACCGGTTGGCTCTGGAAAGCTTGCTCGACGACATCATGGTTGCGCCTTTTGATGCACAAGCTGCCAAGGCCTATGGCCCCATCCGAGCTGCCTACAAAGATCGCAACCGCGATGCTCTGGACAAACTCATCGCATCCCATGCGGTCGCTTTAGGGGTGACACTGGTCACCAACAACGAAGCGGACTTTGTGAACTACACCGGGCTGCATGTTGAAAACTGGGTCAGCAACCACTGAGATCAAATCTCTTTGATCCAATTCACTATTTCATAAGGCCACTTTCATGACCAGCACACCAGATATAAATTCAACTGCTGTGGCTCAGGACTGCCTGGATCAAGTGCGACTCACGATGGACGAGGAACAAATGCAAAAGTTCATGGCGCTTTTAGATGCCCCACCGGTGGACAAACCCAAGTTGGCCAAACTAATGTCCACCCCATCGCCTTGGGAACAAAAAACGGTTCAGCGCTGATCAACAACAAGCTGACTTCAGCCTGCAATATCGGCCCATGGATCCAGATCAACCTGCGTATCTGTGGGCTGTGTGATGCGCGAACGCGACGCTGGCGTAAAGCCCATCTCCACCGCCGCCTTGGTCATGATCTGGGCTTGCTTGTTCGCGATGGCCAGGTACGGCGACTGCATTGGCACACCGGTGTTCGGCGCTTTGATCAGCAGGCCCGTCTTGGTGATTCCGATCTGGGCCTTGCGGTACAGGTCAGCGGCGCAGGACCAAACCTCCAGCACCGACATATCGAGCTTGCGCAGCAAATGCTCAGGCGCGCTGTCAATGGCATAGCGCCAGGCCTGCTTGGCTCCGTCCGACATGTACTCGGGCGGCGCAACCAGATCCCCTTGGGGCTGCGGCTCATGCGGGTTGGTCCTGCACTTTTGCAGGGTTCCCCTGAGCTTTTTGATCTCCGTGGGGAGTGGTTTTCGTCCGGCCATCTGGGTTCAGTCGTTGGTAATCGTTAATATGGAGGCTTCAAACCCACCGGAAAACTCCCAGTGCGCAAAGCCGACGTCATCGCAAAATGCCTCGTTCAGTCCGCTCTGGCGGCTGATATGAAAGCTGGGCGTGAGGCGGTACGATCTGCTTTTGACAAGAGCGTGACGGACAAGAGCTTTTCCAAATGGAACAGCGTCGTTGAAGAAAACGTCGCCAACTCCATCATTCGCTCGGTGGGGAAATCCAAAGCCATCAATATCGAAAAGTTCATCGCCGATCTCAACTGATCGGCTCTTAGCCCCGACCGGCGAAGCCCGGCATTAGGCTGCCTTCGGGGTATCCCCCCTAGGTTTCAATTTGCACGCGCAAAAATCTTGGCAGGCGCACGCATCTTTGGCCGCCGTCTGTAGAGATTCAGACCCCCCCGGGGGGTAGTCAGCGCCGACCTGCGGTCTCACGCGCCGTCTTTCGGTTGTGACATGAGACGCACAGCCCTTGCAGATTGACCCAGTCAAAGCGCTCGCCGCCGTCCTTGAGCGGCCTGATGTGGTCGGCAACCTTGGCAGCCACCACCCGATCCGTCGCCTTGCATGCCACACACAGCGAGTGTTCGCGCAGGAACGCAGCACGTACCTCACGCCAGCGCACCGACTGATAGAAGCCCACCTCGGCATCAAAGCCACGCCTGGCACGCCCGTAGTCACGGTGCACCTGGGTGCGGTGCTGATCGCAGTAGCCCGGCCTGTCCAGCACCAACGCACAGGCGGGATGTCGGCATGGAGTTGGGGCACTGCGGGGCATAGCGGCTTATTCCCAACTCATTCAAAAAACTAATCGGATTTGATGCAGATAAAGCTTGGCTTCACTTGGGTTCAGAGCGTTCATAGGAACGTCATCAACAACCCAAGGAGCTTTGCAAATGACCTACACCACACAGTTCACCGTCGACGAGGTCGGGTTCATCCAGATCGCGCTCACCAAGGTGCTGGCAGCAGCCGCACGCGGTGAGCTTGACCTCAACCTGCTGGCCCGCGAAGAGCTGGCCTCACGCGGCCTTGACACCCAAGGCGAGTGGGTCGGCTTTGACCGCGCCCGCCAGATCCACCAGGTGCGGGGAGCCAAGTGATGGACGCTAAACAACTGGAGCGTCTGTTCAACCAAATCGCCGCAGAGCATCTGCACATCGACACGCTGGCCACTCGCAACAGCGACCGCCTGGACTTTCATGAAGTCAGCGTCTGGGGCCTCAAAGAAGCCCTGCAAGCCGCCTTCACGGCTGGCCAGCAATCCAAACAAACAAACCAAGCAACCTGATACCGGAGATCAAAATGAAACTCACACCCAGCCAAACCTTGCTTCTCAACGCGGCTTCCATTCACCCTCAGCAATTGCTAACCGACTTCCCGCCCAACCTCAAAGGTGGCGCGTTGATCAAGGTGCTGACCAGCCTTGGCAATGAGGGCCTGATCCGACCCCACAGCAAAGGCGCTGCGGGCTCGACCCGCTTTGCCATCACCGTCGCAGGGTTGCAGGCCATCGGCATTGAGCCGCCAGCCAAATCCAAACGCGAAGGCAGCAAGCAGTCGGTGCTCATCGAATTGATGAAACGCCCCGAGGGTGCAACCCTTGCGCAAATGGTGGAAGCCACCGGTTGGCAGACGCACACGGTGCGCGGCTGCATGGCCGGGACTTTGAAAAAGAAACTGGGCCTGACCATCGACTCCGTCAAGGAGAGCGGTGGTGAGCGGGTCTACAGGGTCTCACCCTCTAGCTCGCTCCCCACAGCATCATCTAAAACCGACTGACCTTGCGGCGAAAGATCCGCAAACGCTGAGCCATCCGATTCACGGGTGGCTTTCTGTCCTGTGAAGTCCTCCCAACGCTTGACGATCACGTCCACGTACTTGGGGTCCATCTCCATGAGGCGCGCCTGGCGATTGGTTTTCTCGCAAGCAATAAGCGTCGTGCCAGAGCCACCAAACAAGTCGATCACGATGTCGCGCGTCTTGGATGAGTTCTTAATGGCACGCTCGACCAACTCCACCGGCTTCATCGTCGGGTGCAGGTCGTTCACGCGAGGCTTGTTGTAATTCCAAATGTCTGACTGGTCGCGGTCGCCGCACCAGAAGTGTTTAGCGCCGTCTTTCCAACCATAAAGGATTGGCTCGTACTGGCGCTGGTAGTCGGCGCGTCCAAGCGTGAAAGTGTTCTTAGCCCAGATCACAAATGTCGACCACTTGCCACCCGCATCAAGCCAGGCCTTTTGCAGTGTGTGCAACTCGGATGAGCTCATGCACACGTAGCAGGCACCTTTGGTGACCACCAACAAATTAACGCAAGCGTCGTAGAGGAACTTGTAGAAGCCGTCCCCAAGCGCATCGTTCATGATGCGGCGGTCCTTGCCGCGCATCTTGTCTTTAGCGTTGTTGCCGTAGTCCACGTTGTAGGGTGGATCAGTGAACGCCATGTCGGCGAGTTGACCGTTCATAAGGCGCTCCACATCGGATAGAACTGTGGAGTCACCGCACAGCAAACGGTGCTGACCCAGGACCCACACATCGCCTGTTTTGGAGACAGGGTCAGCTGGCACATCGGGTACTGCATCGTCTTCGGTCAGACCCGTGGTGTCGCCGTCGCCATTGAGCAAACGCTCGAGTTCCTCGTCACCAAAGCCCATCAGATCCAGATTGAAGTCGGCCTCATCGAGTTCGGCAATCTCAAGCTTGAGCAACTCTTCGTCCCAGCCAGCGTTGGCAGCGATGCGGTTGTCGGCCAGCACCAGAGCGCGCCTTTGCGTTGCACTCAGGTGGTCCAAAACAATCACGGGAACCGATTCCAAACCGAGGTGCTGGGCTGCAGCCAGGCGTCCATGCCCTGCGACGATCACGCCATCAGCGCCCGCCAAAATGGGGTTGGTAAAGCCGAACTCCTTGATGGAGGCGGCAATCTGACCGACCTGGGCCTCAGAGTGGGTGCGCGCATTGCGGGCATAGGGCAACAGTTTGGCCGTTGGCCACTGCTCGACTTTACTGATTAACCAATTTTGAGTCATCATGTTGTACAATGTTCCTGTCCAATTAGAGAAAGCCCACCATGACCATTGAAACCACTTACAGCCAGGCCAGGGAGCAGTTGAAGTCGCTCATGGATCGCGCCGTCGACGACCGGGAGGTCATCGTGGTGCGCCGTCGCACCGGGGGCGATGTGGCCATGATTGCTGCCGATGAACTCGAGAGCCTGGTGGAGACTGCGCACCTGCTGCGCTCTGAGAAGAACGCTGAGCGGCTGCTTTCAGCGCTCTCGCGTGCACGCTCAAAAAACATTGCTCCCACGACCATTACTCACCTGAGCAAACTGGTGGGTGTCGATGCCTAAAGGCGATCGAGTCGCTGTCTGCCACCCGGAGTTTTTAGAGGACCTGCAGCACTGGGTTGAGACGGACCGCCGCACAGCAAAGAGGCTGCTGGAGTTGGTTCAAGCCATTTTGCGCGACCCCTTCGATGGAATCGGCAAGCCCGAACCGCTGAAATATCTGGGTCCTGATGTTTGGTCCCGGCGCATTACCCAGGAGCATCGCTGTGTCTACCTGATCAAGTCCGACCGGGTTGAGTTCTTGCAAGGCCGCTACCACTACTGAGACAAGCCAAGCGCCAAACAAAACGCCCACAAGGCGGTAACCGTGTGGGCGTAATTTGAGTGATTAGCAGAATGCTACCGCTTCGATATATACCGCGTCAAGGGGTTTTCGTACGATTTTTGAACAAGGTCTTCAACAATGATTTCTCAGAGGTAAACCAGATCTTTGGGTCCGATGGCTTGGGCTTGATTTCACCTTTGGCGATGGCCAAAACCCGCTCGCGAATCTTCTCTTGCGGGGCAATGCCAATTTTCAAAAAATTCTTCATCAAACACCTATCAAATTTCAGTTACGGGCTCAACCCTTTGCCACATAGTTCAGCGGCTTCATCTTGTTCAGTTCATGGCTCAGTTTGGTCTTTGCTTGCCACAGGTCAAATTGAGCCTGCATGTCCAGCCAGAGTTGCGCGCCGTTGCCAAGTAGTGTCCCCAGACGCAGCGCCACCTCAGCCGACACGCCGCTGCGTTCGGCCAGCAAGGCGTGCAGCGTATGGCGGGAAACGCTCAAGCTTCGGGCAAAGGCGCTCACAGACATGCTCTTCAAACTGGGCAAAACATCTTCCCGAAGGATGGCTCCGGGATGGGTCGGTATACGTTTAGCCATCGCTTTTCTTGATCCCAAACTCAAGCAATGCTGACCGAGTGGGTATGAATTTCAACCTTCATCGCTGACTTGAGTGCAGCAAAAATCGAAGCCAGGTTGGTCATGGTCGGGTTGCCCGATGAAGACAGCATTCTGTGAACGCTTTTGGCTGGCTTATCAACTGAGATTGCCAAATCTTCGAACCCAACGGTCGCGTTGACAAGGTCACGCAAAATGAGTTTTGCGGTCTCCGCTTCACCATTGAGAAAAAGCATGACCGCTTCATCAAGCATCGCCTTAGCGAACTCGGGATCGCGCTCAACGCGCGCCATCACCGTATTTTTAAAGTCTCTGGTGAGTGCCATATGGTTACCTTTTCCGTTTGCTTTTGACTGAAACTGGTTTCACTTGTTTGAGCAGTTTTGCTTTTTCCCGCTTGTACTCTGCCCATAAATCAACAGCACGATCAATATCGCCCTGTTGCCCGCTCTTAGATCCCCCCCCTAGCAACACTATGATCTTGATACCATCCTTTGCCAAATAAATGCGCCAGCCAGCACCATAGTTAATTTTGTACTCGCCAATTCCTCGGAACCACTCAATGCTGGACAGATTGCCCTGCTGCATCCGATATTTGGCAGTCGCAACCTTGGCGGCGACGTCCGGCGTCAATCCATCAAACCACTGCGCATAGGGACTGACGCCATCGTCAAGCAGCAGTTCAAGAACTTCAAAGGACATGCTAAATGGTAACATAAACGTTCCCATTTGCGCAAGCCATTTTTAAGTTCTGTACCCGTAGTGAACAGCCAGCACCCCCAAAGCGCCAACCAAAATGCCCTTGGCCTCGTACTGATTGAGCGTGCGTCCGTTCCACCCCTCTTGGGCAGACCACTCCCTCACGCTCTGACCTAACCCCGCCACATGCCAGACCGCGCAGCCGCCGGGGCTGCCGATGCCGCCCACCGCATCAAGCGCCTCGCCCAGGCGCTTTCTGGCCCAAGCACAACGCTCAGTCATCGTATCCTGCCAATGACCACCAGGTATGCGATCAAGCGGTGGTGAGCCCGCTGAACTTAGCTGAGCAAAAACAAATGTGCGAGAGAAGTCCTGACCCGCGTCGTGCATCTGCGCCGTGATCGCGCCATTGCGCATCAAAAGGCCGAGCGAGTCGACAGTCCGGAAATGCTCGGTGCGAAAGCTGGTGCCTTCCTCAGCCTCACTGACCCACTCACCAACCCGACCACCGGGCAGGCTCACCAGAGCGCCATGGGTCAGTGGCTGTGCAACTTGCTTTTTAGCCATGGCGCACCTCCTTGCCCAAGGTGGGATCCGCACCCTGCGCCAGCGCCCAGTGCAAGAGTGCCAGCGCATCCGCTTCGTTGTCGTCGGTGACCGGGTGGCCCAACGCCTTCATGGCAGCAATCACCTCAGCCTTGCCCGCGTTGCCCTTGCCGGTGGCATGGCGTTTGATGGTGCCCACGGGCACGCCCTGATACGGGATCTGGTGGTGCTCGCACCAGGCGGTCAGCGTGGCCAGCAGGCCGCCGTAGACGTGCGCGGCATCCACGCCGAGGTGACGGCGCACCTCTTCAAAGTAAACGGCTCCAATGCCCGTTAAATTGGGCTGTGCGCAAGTCTTTGGCGCATTCAAGGTCAGCATGTCAGCGAGCCACCGGCCAAAGCGCAGGTAGCGCATGCCGCCTCCCTCAAAGCGCTGGGACTTGAAGCTCACAAAGCCATGCGCCACAGGGCCGTTGGCCGAGCGCAATGCCCAGCCGGTGGTGGTGCCCAGGTCCAGGGCGAGGATCACAAGGCGCGGGGTGGATTCGGTATTCATCAGGGATGTCCTCCAAGGGTTCGTACAAGGGTTCTTGTGCGACCTGGAGGAGCGCTGGCACCAAGGCCGTGTCAGGGCGGGTGCGGCTCCCTCATGTCTGTCATTGCCGATTTGTTCAATCGGATGCGGTTATCAGGGCTGGCAAAAAGTCATCATCAGGTGACGGGGACTTTCTTCAATACTTCATCTTTCAAAGGTGGAGTCCGGGTCTGGGAGGTACTTATTTCAATACTTCTTCTTTCAATTTATATACATATTTCTCTGTCTACCCTCTCTGACCCCTCCAGAGCGCACGTTTTCGCGCGCGCGAGGGATTTTTTGTGCGTATAGGGCCCCCGAATATTTATTTGTATATAGAGGCACCCCCATTGAAAGAAGGTCGTAATTGAAAGAAGTCGCCGGGAGGGCTTCTTTCAATACTTCATCTTTCAAACGTGGAGTCTGATTGGGCCGTCTACTCATCTGCACCCGCCAGCTTGATCCATTGGCTGGGCCTGCCGCCCGTTGGCTTGGCGAACACCTCGACCAGATGAGCGTCCGTCAAGGTGCGCAGCACGCCGTCCCGCTGGCGGTGGTCCATGAACTGGGTGCGCCGGGTGAACTCGCTCTTGGACATGCCAGCAGCATCGCCGTCACGCAAGATTTGCAGGGCGCGTTTGTGGTTGGACTCGACCTGGTTTTCTGAAACGCGAGCAGTTGCTTCTCGAATTGTCAGTTCGGCGCAGTGGCGCGAGAGCGCAATACCCCAATGCGCATCGTGGTCCTCGATCTGCGGCGTCACCGCATCCCGGGACACAGCGCGGATCAGCGCCAGTTTGGTGGCGTTCTCCTCAATGCGCGCCAGGATCGATGAAAAACCGGTGCCTCTCGACAAGCGAAGCTTTATCAGCAACTCGTGGTCAAGCACGCGAAAAGCGTCACGCGCCTGCGCGGTCATCGGGACCACGCGCGGATCGACCAGCACTTCATCAATCGCGCCCACATCCGTGAGGTTGCCGCTCAACTGACCGCCGCCCTGGTGGATTAGCAGCAGCCGGTCAATCAGGTCTTGCGGGGGATCAATCGTGCCAAAGAGTTCGTTGCTGTCGGGAAAATCGTCCTCGCTCTCCAGAATCAGAAAGCGCGCCAGTGACCCATCGGCCACATTGGAAGCCTGCAGCGCCTGCCAGAAGTGAATCGGCGTGGTGGTGCCGTAGATGCAGGCGCAGGGCTGGTGAATGGCCCGGTGCGCGTTGTTGAGCTGGTTGCTTGCGTACTCAATGCCAAAGTAGGTCGTGCCCGAGGTGGTGTACAACTCGGTCATCAGGTCCAGGATTTCACAGATATAGCGCGGCGAGCGTTTGCGGTCAGCGGCAGCCGACAAAAACATGCCGAACTCATCAAGCTGAAAAAGGATGGCGGGCTGACGCTGGATGGCGGTCAAGAGGCCCGAGCCTGACGCGATCTTGTTGCCACCCAGGTATTGCAGCAGTCCGGCTTTGCGAAACAACTCATTGATCACCACGCGACTGTGGTTCTTGCCTGCGCCGCTCTCGGCGATGCCTACGACATACAGGTTCGAGCGTGTGTTGCTCTCGGTGCGGTACTTGCGCCCCATCAGCGCGCCGATGGCACACAGACTTGCTCCTAGCGCCAGCACGGGCTGTGGACGCTTGGCCGTCGCCGCCATCAGCGCCATCATGTCGGCAATCACGCCGCCCACCTGGTCCCAGCCCGTAGGCAGTGGTTTGGGCGGTGGCAAAGGCAATGACACGGCGGGTGCGCCGCCTGACGCATCCAGCGTGATGGGATTTTGTGTTTGCAGTGCTTGCAACAAGCCCTTGGCCGGGTGGTGACCGTTCATCACAATCTCACCGTTGAGTTGCAGGTCAGCATCCGGAATCCAGCCGTTGTCCAGCGCCAGCTTGTAGATGGTGCCCGCCCCAATGCGCTGGGGAGCAAAACTGGCCCAGCTTTTAGCGGTGGTCTTGGCATCGTTCTTGGTGGACGCCGCAGACCAGGACTCAAAGAGCGGCCAGCCTTTCTCAGCGAGCGCCCCTTTGATAGCCATGCCGATGCGCACCCAGCTGTCGTAGTCCAGATCCTGGTTGGCGATGAACTGCAGTGCATCTTGGACTGCCTCAAACGTGCCGCGCTGCTCGGGCAGATTGGCAAACGCCACGGGTGACTTCAGACCTACGCCCAGACTTTTGGGGCGCATGGATTCGGGGACCATCTCGTAGGCCTGGCGCGCAAACTCTCGTGCCTGTGCCTCGGTGATGACGGGCAGTTCCTCGATTTTCAGGTCGGCCAGGGTTTGCACCGGCCACTCGTAGGGTCTGCCAGTGTCTGGGTGAATGCCATACGCAATGAACTGCTGCCCCACACCCAGCACCTCGATCGGCGGGTACTTGAAACCGCTGAACGGCTGGGCCGCACGGTACACCAGCAATCGCTTGGGGGCGTTGCCGATACGAACTGCAGGTGTGTCGCCCAGCAGCCGCTTAGCTAAGCCCTCAATCTGAACCGCGATGTCTTTGGACTGCAGCACATCAATGTCGATGCCAATCACCTTGCCTGCGGCGATGCCAATGCCAGCTTCGGGCCAGTCGCCCCAGATATCGACTTCGTTTTCAGTCGTGTCGCGCTCACAGTGGCGGCTCCACTTGGGATAGTCCTGCCAGGCACCCAGGCGAAACATGCCCGGCTTTTTGGTGCTGGGCTGGATCGGCAAAATGGCGTAGCCGCGATCTACGAGTGTGGCCCCAAGATGGGCCATGTAATTATTTGGATTCATGCGTTCCTTCAAAATGGTGGGTCATCTGCATAGGCAGTGCGAAGTGAGTCTTGAAAGGCGGTCACGACCACATCAATCAAGGTTGACCACTCCACTGCGGTGAAGGTGGCCAAGTCTGTTTTGGCAAGTGACTCGACGTACTCGCCACCTGTCTGGCAGGCCGCCGCCAGAGCATTGGTTTCATGTTGGTTTGGATCAATCATTCCCTTTAGCCTTGCTGCAATGTTTTGACAGCGCCTCGAACACAACTTCACGCTCGGCGCATCAATACGGATCAAACATGGCGCGAACCCATACCCTCGGGCATCGCGCCTGCAAATGGCGCACATCATTTATGCGCTCGACATCAAAAGCGCGCGCCGACGATTTCTGTGTAACGCCCGCTCGGGCGCACCGCGATCTGCGATGGGCACTTGAGCCGCTGCGATACGGCCAGAGCTTCATCAACACCACGGGGAAGTGGCAGCCCCGGTGCTCGGTTTGCCCACCAGCTCGCAGCCTTTTGCCGCGCATAGCCCTGATGCTCAATGCAAACCCATTCGCTGTGGGAACTCAGTCCACTCCAGTAATCAACTCGAAGTGACGGCGGCTTACCAGTCTTGTCGTGCCGGGCATAGCTGACCCGTGTCACGGGCACCCACTCGGGTGGACCGCCAGAGAGGATGTCCAAAGTGCTGGCTTTGGCGTCAATCTTGATTTGCGGCTCCGGGAACATGTGGCCACAGTCGGGGCACTGACGTACCGCCGCGTGCACGATGCTGTCGCACTCAGGGCAGGCTTTGGTGGGCGCATCGCCGTCTTCACCCGCTTTAGGTGTCTTGGGCTTGATGGCGTCAATGGGTCCGTGGCGCGCAATGTTCCCGGCAAAGTCGAGCACCAAGCAGTCAGTCTTGCCCAGTGCAAGGCGGCAACCACGGCCCACGATCTGCACATACAAACCCGCCGACTTGGTGGGGCGCAGCATGGCAATCAGATCCACCGCAGGCGCATTGAAGCCGGTCGTCAGCACATTGGCATTGGTCAGGCACTGAATGCGTCCAGCCTTGAAGTCGTTGATGATGGCCTCGCGCTGGGCACTGGGCGTATCGCCCACAATCGTCTCGCAGGTCACTCCTCTGCTGCGCACCGCATCACGCACGTGGTACGCATGGTCCACGCCAGCACAGAAGATCAGCCAGCTTTTGCGGTTTTTTGAGTACGAGAAGATTTCATTGACTGCGCTTTGTGTGATCGCGTCCTGGTCAATGGCCGCTTCCAAATCCTTCGGGATGAACTCACCGCCGCGTGTGCCCACACCAGTGAGGTCAATTTGCGTTGCCATGCGTTTGGAGATCAGTGGCGAAAGGTAGTGGTCATCAATCAACTCGCGCACCGAAACCTCGTAGGCGATGTCAGTGAAGATGGCCTCACTACCTTCATGCAACAACCCAGAGTCAAGGCGGTATGGCGTGGCTGTCAGACCAATCACTTTGAGCATGGGGTTAATGCGCTTCAAGCCATCAAGAAACTTGCGGTACATCGTGTTTGAGGAGCGCGGGATCAAATGCGCTTCATCAATCAACACCAGATCGCACTGCTGAACGTCATACACACGCTTGTGAATGGACTGGATGCCAGCAAACAAAATCTGCGCACGGATCTCACGCTTCTTAAGTCCTGCTGAATAAATCCCTGCCGGGGCTTGCGGCCAAAGCTTTTTGAGTTCGGCAAAGTTCTGTTCAATCAGTTCACGCACATGAGTCACGATCAGGATGCGCTGATCTGGAAAGGCTTTGAGCACGCCTTCAACAAAGGTGGCCATGACAAGGGACTTGCCACCAGCGGTAGGAATCACCACCAGCGGGTTGCCGCTCTCATCTTGGAAATAGTTGTAGATGCCTTGGATGGCAGCGCTTTGGTAGGGGCGAAGGGAAAAGCTCATGACGGGACTCCTTTTTCAATTGCGTTTAGGTTTGCGGTTGGGGATTCAGTTGGCGGCGTGCTTTTTCAAACCGGCATCGCGCCAGCGAACACCGTTGGTAAATTCGTAGTCAACCCAGTCGTCACCCGCATCGACTTGCGTAGCAGGAACAAGTGGTGGCAAGTACAGGTGCTGCTCACAGCCGCTGCGCTGATCTACTTCGGTCAGGCGCTTTTGATGCCGGTCGCAATGCCAACCACCATCCACGGGTGTTGAGTGCAGGCAAGTACGGCAATTGATCGCAGGTGCCACCACGCTGTTGCCACTTGCATGGCAAACCGGTGCGTGGTCACAAATGCGGCACTGATACCAACTTGGCTCTTCGCTGATGCGTGGCAGTGGTGTTTGGGCAAAGATGATTCGCCGGGCTTTTTCCAGAAGAAGTTCCGCATAAGTGACATCTGCCTCCACGCGTTCGACATACAGGTCATCGGTGTCCTTGTTCACAGCCAAGTACATCGATCGGGTAATGCCCATCAGGTGCATGTAGATTTGCATCTGGGCAAAGTGCTGCGGTTTGGACTCGCGTACCTTCTTGGCCACCAGATCGCCAAAGCTCTTGTTGGAGTGCGTCTTGAACTCCAGCACGTGCCAGACTTTGGGTGCTTCAAGCAAATTGATGGCAACGCCATCGAGCGAACCTCCAAAATGGCCGCCATGGGCTTGAACACGAAACTGACGTCCAGTCTCGGGATCGACTTCCAGCACAGTCGCACCGGTGCGTCTCAGGTTCAGCACCAGGCGCGCCTCCTCCAGTTGACCGGTTTCAAACAAGCGCAGAAGTCGGCCTGGGTGCTTGCTGCGCGTGACCCAGCGAAAGTCGTACCAAAGCGCACGCTCGCATTCCTTGCCAATGAGGGACGCGCCAAGGTGGCTGCGAAACCCATCACTGGCATCTGCTTCATAGCCAGAGAAGATGGCCTCGCGGGTAAGGCTTGTGATGGCGGGCAGTTCAGCCATGGTTTCCTCCTTGGCTCGCGTGTAAGTCACGCGCACGCTGCACCAGGCCCGCCCACTCCTGGTCATTGCAGTTTTCACGCACCACTTCAATCAAGGTGTCTTTGAAGGCATCACGGTGATTGGGCGCAGCGCGTTTATCAAAGGTTGCAAGATGCACAGTCACCTGCGCCAGTTCCTGCTGCTTTAAACGCAGCGCGGTTTTGGCGCGATGGAACCAGGCAGCATCAAGCGTCTTCTTCTCTGTTTGCCGCCGAATGTCAGTCGTTGCGATCTGAATACGAATGGAAGCAATCTCGCCTTGCAGCGCAGCCATTCGCTCCCGACAGCCCTGCGCAGAGTCCGGCAGGTGAACCGGCTCAAGCGCGTGTTGATGCAATGTGAAGTGTTCGTGCATGCAGTGGGACCTCAGGCTTGGCGCTTCCAGGGCAGTCCGTTGGCAGCAGGCGTTGCTGTAGCAACGGCAGGACGCGCTGGCGGGTTGGCTGGACCAGTGCTGAATGTGGGGGCGTTTGCAGCCTGACCGCTGCGAGGCAGGTAGCGGACCGAGTTGCTCTCGCCATACATGCCCTTCGGGGGGCGCACACGCACATCAGCAATCAATGGAATGAGGTGCAACTGCTCCGAATTGCTGACCTGCAACTTGCCAACGGCACGGCAGATAGATGACAGCGTGCGCTGTGCGATTTGCACAGCATCTGCATTGGCATTGATGAGGTTCAGGCGATCAAAGAGCTTGCGGCCTGCGTACTGCCCCTCAATGACATCCACCTCAAGGTAGAGGTACTGGCCCATGCCGTCTTTGGTTGCACGCATTTCGCTTGCAACAATTTGGGCGAGGTATTTACCGGGTGGCAGGACTTCGTAGCCGCTGCTGGGTTCAACTGAGGATGCGTCGAAAGTTTGTCCAAATGAAGCCATGGTGTTTTCTCCTATTTCAATTTCAGGTGGTTGGGTTGGTGGGGGTGACTGGGTTGGTGATCAACATGGGCTTGATCACATCGGGCATGGCCTGGGCAAAGGACTGCCAGTCCAGTGGCAGGGTCTCGGGAAGGCCATAGCGGTTCTTGGCCAAAAAGGCTGGGCGCTCGGCGGTGTGAATCACCCGCTCGCCCGAGCCCATGGCGCGGTTTACTTTTTTGTTGAAGCCGACATCGGCCTTCACGGTTGAGATGCGGTAGTTGGCAAAGAGCACGATGTCGGAGTGCTCCTGCATCAGCGCCGCTGCGCGGGTGTGCAACTTGATGACGTACCGGTCGTAGGGGTCGTGCTCAGGCGAGTCAAAACGCTTGATGTCGGTGTGCGCGATTTGCACAACGGTCATGCCACGGTCGTCACGCAGCGCGTTCAGCCCATCGATGTACTGACGCCATAGACTCAATGCGGCGACGTAGCCTTTGCCGTAACCGGCGTCTTCGATGGATCCCCATCCGTTATCGCGGCAGGCCTTGCCCCAGACCAAGGGCTCGAGCCAGTCAACGCTGTCAATGACCACGGTTTTGAAGTCATGGTCCTCGGTATAGAGCGAGGCCAGTGACTCCAGCACTTCCTCAAAAGTGCGGGCCAGTGGGAAGTTGGCTGCCGGAATTGTTCCCAGACCGTCTTCCGTTTGGACGAACACAGGGTTGTTTGCTTCTGCGGCGAAGGTGGTTTTACCAACCCCAGCAACACCGTGAATCAGGATGCGGGGTGGCTTGGGCGCATTGGCGCGGGTGAGTTGTGCAAGTGAGATGGCCATCACACACCCCCACCAAAGTGACTGTCGTTGGCAGCATCTGGAATGACGCCAGACTTGATCTGCTCGAGCTTGTAGCTGGGTTTGCCGGTTTTGAGCGTGCGTGCAGGCTCGAATAAATCTCGGATACCAGGAGGCCAGGCGGTGTACTTGGACTCGGCAACTTTGATCTCGATGCCGACGTAGTTCTCTGGGTCCTCGCCCCACTTGCGCAGGGCTTCCACGGCTTCTTTGAGCTTGACCTGGTTGTATTCAGGGCGTTTGGGCAAATCGGCGACGACCAAGTAGCCGTCGACCTCAAAGCGCACCGTGCCGGTGGACTTGCCAGCCTCTTGGCGAAGCTGCTGGGCATGCCCGCCCAATCGGTTGTGCAAGGTGGACTGCAATGCGTTGAGGTACAACGCAGCAGTGTCTTTGGCAGCGGTGACCTGCTTGATCATCCGGTCAAGGTCTGGCAGCGGGAGCTTGTCGAGCTCATTCATGTAAAGCTGGCCTATTTCATCCAGCACGTCGGGTTCGGCAGTCATGGGTTCTCTTTCTTTCAGTGGGGCTTGCGGTTACTGGTGGCCATCTGCGCAATACGCAGTTGGGTACGGATTTCGGGTGGCTTCAGTGGGGAACTGGAGCGCATCGCCAGGTAGCGGTAGTGGTCTTCGCCGACCTTTTGGCTAAAGAGGTGCACAAGGCCAAGCTCACAGGCGATCCAGGCGCGGCGGGCGACGGAGTGGATACGGGCGCGGTCTTTGGTGGTCAGGTCGCTGTTGGTCTCTGAGCGGTCCCGCAGCAGCAGGCCCTCGTGGTACTGAATGCAATGACCAACCAGTGCGCTGGCGACCCAGTCACACAGGTTGGTCTCGGACAGTTTTTCAATGGGGATGTAAACAGGCTGCAGCGCTGCGCGGCCAATATCAACACCCAGACCCAAGTGGCTGCGTGAGGTTTCAATCAGGTCGTTTTTGTAAATCATCAAATCTCCGGGCGTGAGTTGGCCTACCACCGCTGCCCAAGGGGGCGCGGAGTTTGCAGGTGTTAAAGGTTTTTACTGAGCGAGGTGGCTGTTTTTCTCAGCCACCCCGCGATCGGTCAGGCAGCAGTCCTGATGCCGAACATGCGAAGGTGCATTTCCAGTTCGGCCACACGGCGGTAAAAGGTGGCGGTGGACATACCGCAGGCTTTGGATGCCGTCGGGAGGTCCTGGTGCGAAGCAAGCAAGTCCAACAGTTCAACTTGTTGTTCGCTCATGTGCGCCATCGCTGTCTCCAGGTCGTGGAGAGTGTTGGAGTTTGAAAAGAGATCGTCGTCCCCATCAAACCATTGAGATCGGTGATTTGATCCACTTGAACCGATCGGCGCAGCATCGTCGTCATTGGCCGCGTCCTGCGTCTGGTCCATTCCTTGTCGTACTTGGCTGATGTTGACAATCTCCAGCGTGTCAACGTCTTCACCCGAGGCAAAGGTCAAGCGCTCTCTGTCTGTCTTGCGGGCCTTGAGAAATTCGGCGGTTCGGTGCTCGGACACAAAACCGGTAAATGTGCCGGGGCTGCCCTTCTCGGGATTAAATTGAGCCTCACGTTCGAGAAGGTCAAGCAAGATTTCCTGATACAGGTCTTCCCGCTCCGAGGTGCTCAGCCGGGCAGAAACCGCTGCTCTGTATGTGCGGGTCTTGGCTGCATTGATTGCAGCCCGGAAGTAAGGGTCGTTGGCCGCATCGCGGATGATGCGTGGACTGCGCATGGCAGTCGTGTATGAAGTATTTTCCTGTCCGTCTTCGAATTGCAACATGTCATTACCTTTTTCGTTTTCGTTTACATGAAGCCATTGGACCGGGGTTACTTCATGAAATCACCGCAATTGCGGGAAGCACCACCGCAACTGCGGTAGCTGGTTTTGGTTTTGGGTTACTGGTCAAGGCTCTTTTTTGCGGCTGCAAATTTTTCCTCAAGAGTCCGTTGCGTGATTCCGGGCTTCTTGAAGTTGGCCAGCAGCTGATCGATCAAAGACGCTTGACTACTAAAAACAGAATGCGGCTTGCCTGAGGGGCTTTTCATCATGAACAAGGCCAACATTCCACCAATGATGTTCAGGTAGGTTGTCTCGGCCCTCAGTCCAACGTCCTTGATGGGTTTAAGCTGTTCAGTTAGCTTTTCGTTCGCAGCGATCAGCTCATTACGCTCATCTCGCAGCTTGCGGTACTCATCAGCTGCCTTTTCCAGTCTGACTCTCAAAGCATCTCGATCCGCCTGCAAAGCCTGGAAGGCATCCATATTGATGGCTGAGTGCGTGTTGCGCTCAATGGCGTCAAACAAAAATTCGGGCTTGTCAGACGGGAACTGCGCGGCAATCCAGTCTTTAAGGTGTTGTCGGGAAACGTGACGTCGCTCAGCAGCAACATGATCGTCGTGCGCTACAACTTTTCCGTTTTCCCTGCTGCACGGCAGAATCCCAGTAACGATTGCGTCTTGAATCGCCCGGCAACGGGGCTCCAGGCAGTTGATGTAGGGGTGCTTCAAAACCCCCCTTGCGACTTCCTTAGACATCGCCAGGTGTTCTTCAACTTCACCTGGCTCAATTCCACACCACAAAGCAGCAGCGACCGGCACGCGGTACACCGTGAAGTAGGACTGAACCGCCTCACAACTGTCGTTTTCCCATGCTTTTTTCATATTTCTTCTCTTTCGTTTATTTGCCTGTGGTGGCGGTATGGTTATGTTGGTTTGACTTCTTCTGCGGGCTTTGCGGGTTCCATGTCGCTTGCGCCAATAGCGATGGCACGTGTCTGTAGTTCCCTAAACATGCCCGCCTGAATGCGATCCTTCAGGTTCCACACCACTTTGTGTGGGTTGAAGAGCAATACATAGTGGTACGCGCCTGTGGGGCCTTCCTTGGCATCAATGAAGCCCAGCTCAACCAGGGAGCGCATGCGGTCTTTCCACGTGCTCAGTGCCCGCTCGCCGGTAAACCCGGACTCAAACGCCAGGGTCATCGGGTTGTCGATGGCCAGCAGCGATTCGTCAAAAGTGCGGCACCACAACACGAAAAAGACCATGCCTGCCGGTTTGTTCTTGGTCAGCGAGTCGATGATGTTCATGATCAATGGCATCGTGCGGGGGATGGTGGTGAAGCCCTTGACCAGTTTTCGGTTCCAGAGCTTGTCATCGTCCAGGTCAGGCCAGCAGCTATCGCGCAGCGCTTTGGCCTTCTCTTGGCCCTTGGATATCTTTTTGGCGGTTGATAAAGCTGACATTGGGTTTCCTTTAGGTTTTCGATTGCAATGCCCAAATTTTAGGCCAGAATCCTTTAACTCGCTATGATTAAAGCAACGCTTTTGGCACCAAGTGCTCGTCTAATGTTGGCAACTCATACATTGAGTTAACTTATTTTGACGCATTCCGACCCATTAAGATGTGCTAAAAAATGGTTTAAAAATACGGTTTATTCATATAAATCAATGACTTAAAAGAATTTTGCTGTGCTCCATGTACTCCGTGGTCCTGTGATTCTGTGCTCCTTAGTTATCCTGTGCCCGCCCCGGGCGGGCACAGGATGCAGCCCGATCACCCTAATGCGCCCGCAAATCACCCCTGAAACAGCTCAATGGCGCGCGTGTGCGGGCAAAAGCGCCGTCCCCTGAGAAAAACACCCCCCTGCGGCGGTATGAACCTACATGACCGCCCCAAAACGCACCCCACCACCAACCCCTCCCGCCGAGCCAAGCCCGATGGCCGTCATCGGCGCAATCCTGGCCCAGGGCGCAATTCGCCTTCTGGACCGCCAAAAACGCGAAGTTCAACTTGCTAACCGTACCGAAGAGAGCGTTCATGCAGGTGTTTTAACTACCAAGGACAACACCCATGAATGACTCACTCGTTGCACGCGTTGCAGCCCTCAAGACCTCGCCCACCCCGGATCTCAAGCAGATGTGGCGGGAAATGTTTCTGACCGAACCACCGCCGTTTAACCGGCGCTTCCTTGAGACGCGCCTGGCTTACCGGATCCAGGAGTTGGCCCTTGGCGGGCTGCGGCGCGAGACCATCAAGCGCCTAGAGAAACTGGGCGAACAACTCGACGGTGGTAAACCGGATGTGCGCCGCCGCCGCACGGACGGCAGGCCCCTTGCCGGAACCCGCCTGATTCGCGAGTGGGACGGACAGCGCCACGAGGTGGTGGTGCACGTCGACGACTTTGAATACGCAGGCCAGCGCTACAAGTCCATCTCGCGCATTGCCATGGTGATCACCGGCACCAACCGAAACGGCTGGACCTTCTTTGGCATGTCTGCTGGAAGGAGCATCTGATGACCGCCACCCCTAAAGTCCTGTGCGCGATCTACACGCGCAAGTCCACCGAAGAAGGCTTGGACCAAAACTTCAACTCGCTGGATGCCCAGCACGACGCCTGCGCCAATTACATTGCCAGCCAAAAGTCTGAGGGCTGGATGATGCTCAAGGACCGGTACGACGACGGCGGCTTCTCCGGCGGCACGCTTGAGCGCCCGGCCATTAAGCGCCTGCTCGAAGACGTCCGTAAGGGCCTGGTGAACACCATCGTGGTCTACAAGATCGACCGGCTGTCACGGTCGCTTGCCGACTTTGCCAAACTGGTCGAACTGTTTGATCAGTACAAGGTGACCTTTGTGTCGGTCACCCAGTCCTTCAACACCACCACCTCCATGGGGCGTTTGACGCTCAACATCCTGCTGTCCTTTGCACAGTTTGAACGCGAACTGTCCGGTGAGCGTGTGCGCGACAAGATTGCGGCCTCCCGCAAGCGGGGCATATGGATGGGCGGCATGCCTGCACTGGGCTACGACGTGGTGGAGCGAAAACTGGTGCCCAACCCCAAAGAAGCAGCCATTGTTCAGGAGATTTTTGCTCGCTTTGCGGCTACGCCCTCGATGGCAACCATTGTCAAAGACCTGCGCAAGCGCGGTGTCACCTCCAAATCATGGACAACAGCCAAGGGCGTTGTCCGCGAAGGCAAGTTGATCACCAAAGGCCTTGTCTACAAGATCTTCAGCAACCCGGTCTACATAGGCATTGCGGCCTACAAGGGTCAGCACTTCCCTGGTGAGCATGACGGCATCATCACGCAAGAGCTGTGGGATACGGTGCAGACGCACCTGAAAAACGGCACCCCAATGAATAAGGCGAGGCTGGCGGGTCGGGGCAGCGCGCCGTCCCTGCTGCGGGGGTTGCTGTTTTCTGAGCAAGGACGGGCCTTTACGCCGGGCTGGACGCGCAAGCAGCACAAGACCTACCGCTATTACATCAACACCGACTCGATCAAGATCGGCAAAGAAAGCTGCGACATCTGCCGGATCCCTGCCGGTGAAATCGAACAGGTGGTCGTTGAAAAGATGCGAGGCATCCTGCGATCACCCGAGGTGCTGGCCCACGCGGTGCGTGAAGTCAATACGCAGCGCCCCACGGTGGAAGAAACGCATGCCGTTGGCGCATTGCAGTCCATCGACGCGATCTGGGAAGAGTTATTTCCGGCTGAGCAGGCCAAGGTCCTTCACACCTTGGTCGAGCGCATCACGGTGCGCAAGAGCGGCATCACCATAAAGTGGCACGACAAGGGTTTGAACAAACTGTTGCTTGACACACTTGAACCACAAAAAGAACTGGAGGCAGCATGAGCCAAGAGACTGAAGCGGGTTTCACCACTGAGATACCGATGACTTTTCGCAGGCGCGGTGGCAAGGCCGTTATCGTGCTGCCAGACGGTTCGCGGGCCATAGAGCGACGTGAAGCACTGATTGACAACGCCATGGTCAAACTGTTGGCTCGCGGCCACCGCTGGCACCGCAAACTATTTGACGGGACCCACGCTTCAATCGAGGACATGGCCAAGTCTGAGAACATCAGCCCATCATTTGTGAGCCGCATCCTGCGCCTGGCTTACCTGTCCCCCACAATCGTTGAAGCCATCCTGGACGGGAAGTACCCGGCACACTTGACGATGAAGGACCTGATGGAGCCATTCCCCATGGATTGGTCAATGCAGGAACAAATATTCTTGCAGCCAAAGTAGAAGCCAAATCCACCCTCGTGCACTACGCGCCATATGAATGACCCCCAACCAAGTCGTCATCATAATGATCTTATCAAAAGATCATAAACGCACTTTTTGCATTCTTTATTGATGCTGATGTATGATGCATGAAAATTCCATCATTGCTCATTTCACCTACAGACCTGCCGCATGTCCAACGACGCGATATCCGACCTGACCCAGCCACAACGTGACCGCCTTGCGTTCATTGAGCTGCGATTGCGCTTTTTGGGTGAAATTCGACGACAGGATTTGGTGACTCGGTTTGGCATTCAGTCTGCTGCTGCGACAAGGGACATTGCGCAATACAAGGACCTAGCGCCGCGTAATCTGGATTACGACACCAAAACCAAAACTTACGTTCGCGCAGATTGGTTCCGGCCACTCTTTGATTTCGCCTCGGAACGTGTAATGACATGGGTCTCACAGGGCTACGGCGATGGAGAGCCGATTCGCTGGAAGCCGCTTGTAACCTGCGAGGGGTCTTCACTGGAAGCGAAGTGCGACCTTGAAGTGCTTTCGGTGTTGACCCGAGCCATTCATCGGAAGCAAATCGTGGAAGTTTCTTACCGCGCCCTGTCGAGCGGTTTGACCACGCGCGAAATCGTGCCTTTTGCTCTTGCGGATAACGGGCAGCGTTGGCACGTTCGCGCATTCGATCGCCGCAGCAATGAGTTCCGTGACTTCGTCATTGGCCGAATAACCGATGCTCGAATCATGGCTGGTGCAGCCACTGATATTGAGCTACCAGATCAAGACATTCAATGGAACCGGGTCGCAGAAATCGAACTGGTTCCACACCCGGCAAACGTCCAGCACCCCGACACAATTGAAGCAGAGTACGGCATGAAGGAAGGCGTACTTAAGGTGCGAGTTCGCGCTGCGATGGCTGGTTATCTTTTGCGGCGCTGGAATGTGGACTGTACCGAAGACCATAGTCTGAAAGGCGAAGAGCACCACCTCTGGTTGCGTAATCGCCAGGCACTTTATGGCGTCACTAATCTTGTGCTTGCGCCTGGCTTCGGCATTCAGCGAAAAGAGTGGTGATCCGAATGACGCTATCGAATCTATCTGGTCTTTACATCGGCTTAAACGAAAGGAACCTTAATCATGGCTAAACCTCCATCCAACCATGGCAAACAGTGGACATCTGACGATCTGTCCAAATTAAAGCAACTTGCCAAAGAAAACACGCCGACACGTGTTATTGGTTTAAAAATGCAACGCACTCCCGATGCAGTTGCTCAAAAAGCCAGTGCTGAAAATATTTCGCTGAAGCCGACAAATCAATCGCCTTACAACCGAAGCAAGCCTTAACTCGGTTGGCGAAATAATCAAACAGGTACCCACATGCTCAAGCTAGAACAAATTCAAAAAAACGCTGCCATCTCAGGTATTGAGCCGGGGCATGTGGTTCGCATCGTCACTACAGAACCTGTAGGTGATAACGCGCTGACGGTCTACTACAAGACGTCAGATGGCAAGCTCTTGGAACGGATGTTGTTTCGCTCAAATGAACATGAACTGTCACTAGCCGAAGCTGGACGCCCATGGGCATTCGATGCGTCGGGCGAAGACTTTAAGCTCGCAGCTGAAGCCTACAGGATAAATTTAGCGCACCTCTTCGATCCGATGATGGCCGTCCACACGTCCAACGTTGAACCCCTCCCACATCAGATCACTGCAGTTTACGAGTCAATGTTACCCCGGCAGCCTCTGCGTTACATCTTGGCAGATGACCCTGGCGCTGGTAAGACCATCATGGCTGGTCTCTATATTCGTGAGCTACTAATGCGGGCAGATGCAAAGCGCATTTTGATTGTTGCTCCAGGCAGCTTGGTTGAGCAGTGGCAAGACGAAATGTTTGAAAAATTTGGCTTGTCCTTCACACTTTTTTCTCGTGAGCAAGTTGAACAATCGAGAAGTGGAAATCCGTTTGATGACCATGACCTCATGGTCGCGCGTATTGATCAGTTGTCTCGAAACGAAGAGCTACAAGAAAAGCTTCGCCTTTCTCACTGGGATCTGATTGTGGTCGACGAGGCACACAAACTGTCGGCTAACTACTTCGGCAATAAAGTCAATAAGACGAAGCGCTTTCAACTCGGTGAATTGCTGGGCTCCATCACTCGGCATTTTTTGTTGATGACGGCCACGCCGCACAATGGAAAAGAAGAAGACTTTCAGCTTTTTATGTCCTTGCTGGACTCCGACCGCTTTTTTGGCAAATTCAGGGATGGCGCACACAAAGTTGATGTCACAGATCTGATGAGACGAACCGTCAAAGAAGAAATGCTGCGATTTGACGGCACGAAACTCTTCCCTGACCGCCGAGCAATCACCGCAAATTACAAGCTCTCGGACCTCGAAGCAGCGCTCTATTCAGCAGTCACAGACTACGTGAAAGAGGAGATGAATCGAGCCGATCAATTGGACGGTCAGCGCAAAGGCACTGTTGGTTTCGCTCTGACCTCATTGCAGCGGCGATTGGCATCGAGTCCTGAGGCTATTTACCAGTCACTTAAGCGTCGTCGGATCAAACTCAAGCGCCGAGTTGAAGACGAAAAACTTCGAAGTCGAGGTCAACTATTGGCGGAAACCATTGATGTCAACGGAGTGCCGGAAGACATTTGGGAGTCCGATGATGCAATGTCTGCTGACGACTACGAACAATTTGAAGAAAAAGTTGTCGATCAAGCTACAGCAGCTCAAACTATCCAGGAGCTGGAAGCCGAAATTATCATTCTTGAAGCGTTAGAGGAGCAAGCCAAGCAGGTTGTTCACTCAGGGCAAGACCGCAAGTGGGATGAACTTTCCAATTTGCTGCAGTCGCCCATAATGCGCGAAGACAGCGGTCGCCAGCGCAAGCTCATCATCTTTACTGAGCATCGTGACACGCTTAACTATCTCGCTGTAAAAATCAGAGGGCTAATTGGCAACGAAGAAGCTGTGACCATGATCCATGGTGGCGTCAAGCGCGAAGAGCGACGCAAAGTCCAGGAGTTATTTCGCAACGATCCAGCGACCCGAGTCCTGCTGGCTACGGACGCCGCAGGGGAAGGTGTCAACCTTCAAAACGCCAACCTGATGGTCAATTACGACCTGCCATGGAACCCTAACCGTCTTGAGCAGCGCTTTGGCCGTATCCACCGAATTGGTCAAACCGAAGTTTGCCACCTATGGAATATGGTGGCCTCCGAAACACGGGAAGGCGACGTATTCCAGCGTCTCTTTGAAAAACTCGAAGTTGAACGGGAAGCACTCGGCGGCCGCGTCTTTGACATTCTTGGTGAGGTCTTTGAAGACAAGAGTTTGAAAGATCTGCTGATAGAAGCGATCCGTTACGGCGAGGACCCAGAGGTTCGGTCGCGTTTGTTGAAAAAGATTGAAGGAGCCCTGGACACCACGCACCTTGAAAACATCATCAAACGAAACGCTCTGTGCGAAGAGGTAATGAGTGCTGAACGCCTGTTTGCAGTCAAAGAAGAGATGGAAAAAGCTGAAGCTCGCAAGCTGCAGCCTTATTTCATTCGCTCGTTCTTCAATCAAGCGTTTATCAAGATTGGGGGCGAGCTTCGCCCTCGGGAACAGGGGCGTTACGAAATTACTCATGTCCCGGCCAATATTCGCGAACGCGACAGACAAATCACAGGAAGAGATCGCCGTAACGCCGACCCAGTCCTTCGCCGATATGAGCGCGTATGTTTTGAAAAACAATACGTTCGCCTGATTGATCGGGTAGGCACGCCCATGGCAAGCCTGATTCATCCTGGACACCCACTGATGCAATCGGTGACTGACCTCGTTTTAGAACAACACCGAAACAAGCTGAAGCAAGGCGCAGTCTTGGTGGATCCAAGTGACATGGGTCTGACGCCCAAAGTGATGTTCATCATTGACCACTCAGTCAAGGAAGGCGCTAAACCTGATCAAGTGGTATCAAGACGCATTCAGTTTGTTGAGATTGATCCACAAGGCGCTGCTATCAACGCTGGCTGGGCCCCGCACCTGGACATGGAGCCAATCAGCCAAAGTGATCTTGCTTTGATTCAAGATGTATTTGCAGCGCCATGGTTAAACGGAACGGATGCGCAAAACCTTGAGCATGTGGCTCTGGGCCATGCCTCAACCCACATGGTGCCCGAGCACTTTGATGAGGTGCGTTCGCGTCGTGAGCAGAATGTCGATAAAACATTGAACGCGGTACACGAGCGATTGGTCAAGGAGATCAATTACTGGTCAGACCGGTACATTAAATTGCAAGATGACATCGCCGCTGGCAAAGACGTGCGGCTCACCTTGGACAACGTGCGTCGAACCATTGACGAACTGACTGCTCGGCGAGAATTCCGTGAAAAGGAATTGCTGGCTATGCGCCACGTCATTTCTGCGACTCCTGTCGTCGCCGGCGGCGCACTTGTAATTCCCGCTGGCCTACTTGCGCTACGCAAAGGCGAACCAAACTTTTCAGCAGATGCAGATGCTCGCGCCCGAGTTGAATGGGTCGCAATGCATGCGGTCATGAATGCTGAGCGGGCTTTAGGGCATGAAGTCATCGATGTATCCGCTCAAAAATGTGGATGGGATGTGACCAGCATGCCACGTGCAGTTGATGGCAAGTTGCCGCCCTCACGTCACATTGAGGTAAAGGGGCGCGCCAAAGGGAATACGACGGTAACAGTCACCCGAAATGAAGTTTTGTACGGACTTAACCAGCAAGACAAATTCATTCTGGCAATTGTCTTGGTCGATGGCGACAAACACGAAGGTCCTTTTTACGTACGTACGCCCTTTACCCAAGAACCAGATTGGGCTGTGACCAGCATAAATCTTGATTTAAATGAACTTCTCAAACGTGCAGAAAAAGCTATAGCGGAAAATTAAAAATGGCAACCATAAAAAAACCCAAAAAGCTCATCGAAGTCGCTCTGCCTCTTGACAAAATAAATAAGGCATCAGCGGCTGAAAAAACCATTAGACATGGACACCCATCTAATTTACACAGATGGTGGGCAAGACGGCCACAGGTGTCGGCACGTGCAGTTATCTTCGCTCAAATGGTCAATGACCCAGGCTATCAACAGGGAGGTGGATTCAAATATGGTGTCAACAAGGAAAAAGCAGAAATCGAACGGGAACGACTATTCAAAATAATTGAAGAGTTAGTCATTTGGGAGAAATCAAATGATCCAGAACTGTTGGCGCGAGCTTCAGCCGAAATTTGGCGCAGCTGGAGAGAAACATGCGATCTAAATAAATTTCACCCAGAGGCGAAGTCACTTTTTGATCCTGAACGATTACCAGATTTTCATGATCCATTTGCAGGGGGTGGCGCGTTGCCTCTTGAGGCTCAACGTCTTGGTCTAGTTAGCCATGCGTCTGATCTCAATCCCGTTGCGGTCATGATCAATAAGGCGATGATTGAAATCCCACCTAAATTTGCAGGCACCCCTCCGGTTGGCCCACGACGAATTACGGACAAGCAACAAAAACTGGCTGAAGACTGGAGCAGTATTAAAGGAATTGTAGAAGATGTTCGTCGTTATGGGGCCTGGATGCGTAATGAGGCTGAAAAGCGCATTGGACACCTTTACCCATTATTTGAAGTAACAGAAGAAGTTGTGTCAGAGCGCCCAGATTTAAAGATATATCTAGGTCAAAAATTAAAGATAATTAATTGGATTTGGGCGCGAACTGTAAGAAGTCCAAATCCTGCTTTTAGTTCGATTGAAGTTCCGCTCGTTACGTCTTTTGTTCTTTCAAATAAGAGCGGAAACGAAGCCTACGTTGAACCAATCATTAAAAATGACAAATATCGATTTAGTGTGAAGAGTGGCATTCCACCAGACACAGCCAAACTTGGAACGAAACTGGCTAGAGGTGCAAATTTCAAATGTATTTTATCCAATGCACCGATTGAACAATCACATGTATGCAAAGAGGGCAATGCTGGTCGTCTCGGCGAAAAACTTATGGCTATTGTTGCCGAAGGAGTTCGCGGGCGGGTATACCTCACACCAACAGATGAACAAGAAAAAATAGCACGATCGGCGACTCCGCAATGGATACCTGAACTAGCTATGCCAGAAAATCCACGGTGGTTTTCTCCTCCCATTTATGGATTTAAGACCTATGGCCAGATATTCACTGCCAGACAATTAGTTGCGCTAACTACCTTATCAGATTTAGTACAAGAGGCCGTCACGAAATGCCGTAATGACGCAATAGCCTTTGGTATGAATGATGATGGTAAAGGGCTGAATGTTGGTGGCGATGGTGCAACCGCGTATGCTGAAAGCATCGGCATTTACCTTGCACTTGCACTGAGTAAGTCGGCTGACTCGAACAATGCACTTTGCCCTTGGGAGCCTGTTGCACAGTGCTCAAGACAATTATTTGGTAGGCAAGCGATGCCAATGCTCTGGGATTTTGCTGAAGCGAATCCATTACTGACTAGTTCTGGTGGTTTTTTGACCAACATCGAAGGCAGTGTTCGATCATTCAATTCGTTAGCCCCGCACGGTAAGCGCAGTTACGCAACTCAAGAAGATGCAGCAGTACAAACCGTTTCAGAAGGTAAAGTGATAAGCACTGACCCTCCTTATTACGACAATATTGGATACGCTGATCTATCTGACTTTTTTTATATCTGGCTGCGTCGAAGCCTAAAAGAAATATTTCCGCAATATTTTGCGACAGTTGCTGTACCTAAAGCAGAAGAATTAGTTGCTACTCCATATCGTCATGGGGGCAAAGCTGAAGCTGAATCTTTCTTTTTGAATGGTATGACACGCGCGATGCACAGTTTAGCTGTTCAGGCCCATCCAGCATTTCCAGTAACCATTTACTACGCGTTCAAACAATCTGACACCGAGGCTAATGGAACTGCATCAACTGGGTGGGAAACATTTCTTGCTGCTGTTCTAGAGGCTGGTTTTTGTATCACTGGAACCTGGCCGATGCGCACAGAAATGACTGCTGCGTTAAAGGCAAATACGAATTCACTCGCTTCATCTGTTGTGCTGGTTTGTCAGAAACGCGAGTCTGATGCACCAACTATTTCACGTCGAGAGTTTATTAGGGAAATAAATGCGACTCTCCCAGAAGCATTACTGGATATGACACGCGGCGGAATAAATTCGCCTGTTGCTCCCGTTGACTTATCACAAGCGATTATTGGTCCAGGAATGGCGATTTTTAGCCGCTACTCTTCGGTGTTGGAGTCCGATGGTAAGCCAATGAGTGTTCGCTCAGCACTGCAACTAATCAATCGCTTCTTGGGTGAAGACGACTTTGATCATGACACACAATTTTGTCTCCACTGGTTCGACGAACAAGGTTGGGCCGAGGGAAAGTTTGGAGACGCAGATGTCTTAGCTCGCGCAAAAGGTACAAGCGTTAAAGGTCTACAAGAGTCAGGTGTTGTAGATAGTGGCGCAGGCAAACTACGGTTATTGCGTTGGGCTGAATTACCTAGAGACTGGTCTCCTGAACAAGATCTTCGAACACCTATTTGGGAGTCGCTGCATCAACTCATTCGGGCATTGAATCAAGACGGAGAAGCAACTGCTGGTTCGCTACTTGCCCGTATGCCAGCTCGCGCTGAACCAATGCGGGCTTTATCGTACCGTCTTTATACCCTTTGCGAACGCAAGGGTTGGGCTGAAGAAGCAAGAGCCTACAACGAATTGGTTGCTGCTTGGAGCAGTATTGAACAGGCCGCAACCGAAGCTGGTATTCGCGGATCTCAAGCAAAACTGGATATTTGATTGGGGAATGAAAATGAGTCTTAAACCTTGGCGAGAAATCGCAGTTCCACATGAAGACGTGCTCAAAGGCACCTTCCAGCAAGCTGAATTTGCTGCAGATTTATCGCGCGTACATGATGGCACTGCAACGCCAGAGTACCAAGACGCAGCACTGTTCTTCCAACGAACTTTCATAACTGAAGGCATGCGCCTTTTGCTCGATTCGGTAGTCAAGCGCTTGTCGGGTAAAGGCGGCGATCCGGTCATCCAATTACAGACTGCTTTCGGCGGCGGTAAAACACACACCATGTTGGCGGTCTATCACCTGGCTTCTGGCAAAGCACTGGCGAGTGACTTACCTGGTGTGCCTGCCATCCTTGATGCAGCTGGGGTTGCCGAGTTACCCAAAGCTCGAATCGCGGTTCTTGATGGCATTAAGTCGTCTCCTAACCAACCTGTCGTTCGTGATGGTCAATCTATCCGCACACTTTGGGGCGATCTGGCCTGGCAACTGGGAAAAGCTGATGGATACGCAATGGTGGCGGAGGCTGATGCGTCTGGAACATCACCTGGCAAATCAGTGTTGGAAAGCCTGTTGAGCCGATATGCACCCTGTGTAATTCTCATCGACGAGTTGGTCGCCTATGTTCGTCAGTTCGAAGATGGTAAGACTCTGACCGGTGGCAGCTTTGATTCCAACTTGAGCTTTGTTCAAGCGTTAACTGAAGCATTAAAGGCTGTGCCCACAGCGGTCCTATTGGCGTCTTTGCCAGAGTCAGACAAGGAGGCAGGAAGCCAGCGTGGTGTAAAAGCACTTGCTTCACTGTCCCATTATTTTGGACGAATTCAAGCTCTATGGAAACCTGTAGGCACTGAAGAAGCGTTTGAAATTGTGCGTCGACGACTGTTCACGAGCATCAACGACAAATTGGCTGCAGAGGCTGTGTGCAGAGAGTTTGCAGACTATTACATTGCAAACGGCGAAGACTTCCCTCGTGAAACTCAAGAGAGTCGCTATTTCGATCGATTAATGCACGCCTATCCGATTCATCCGGAGGTGTTCGACCGACTTTACGAGGACTGGTCAACACTCGACAATTTCCAGCGAACTCGAGGTGTTTTGAAATTGATGGCCAAAGTGATTCATCGGCTTTGGAAAGACAACGACAAAGACCCCCTCATCATGCCGGGTAGTTTTCCATTGCAGGATGCGGACACACGTAATGAAGTCATCTACTACCTGCCGCAAGGCTGGGATCCAGTAGTCGAGCGAGACGTGGATGGAGAACGTGCAGAAACCACAGAAATTGAAAGCCGCGATACACGCCTGGGTAGTATTCAAGCGTGCCGCCGTTCGGCTCGCGCCATTTTCTTGGGTAGTGCCCCAACCACGTCGAGTCAGTTGGTACGTGGATTAGAGCTTGAGCGTATTGTTTTAGGGGTGGCACAGCCAGGTCAGCAAGTTGGAATTTACAAAGACGCCTTGCGCCGACTTGGTGACCGCTTGCACTACCTCAACAGCGCAAACAATCGCTTCTGGTTTGACACGCGGCCAAACTTGCGCCGTGAAATGGAGGAACGCAAGCGTCGGTTCCAAGACAAAGAAGATGTGTTCCCTGCTGTTCGTGATCGACTTCAGCGTGGATTTGCATCAGGCATTTTTGGCGGCACCCATGTGTTCACGACAAGCGGCGATATTCCGGATGACTGGCAGTTGCGATTGGTCGTGTTGCCGCCCGACGCTGCCTTCAGCCGAAGCGGTCAAAGTTTGGCTATTGATCGAGCTGCAGAAATTCTCAAAAACCGTGGGGAGCAGCCACGTTTCAAACAAAACAGGTTGATTTATCTGGCCGCTGACTACGACAGCGTCAGCCGTTTAAAGGATCAGGTTCGATCGACCTTGGCATGGCAGTCCATCGTTGCTGACATCAAGGAGATGAAACTCAACCTGGATCAGTTTCAGTCTCGTCAGGCCACCAAGAACCTTGAGGATGCGAACGAGGCTTTACGCCGAATGATTCGTGAAACTTATAAATGGCTGTTAGCACCAATGCAGGAGGCACGACCAGGCAAAGGACTGTCAGAGGTTCAATGGGAACATTTCCCCGTGAATCCTGGAGCGCAGAATCTATCGCAAGAAATTGAACGTGTACTCAAGGAAAACGAGCTGCTGATTACTGAGTGGGCTCCTATTCACCTGGCCAAAGTGCTCAAAGATTGGTTTTGGAAGGAAGACATCAAGGAAATCAGTGCTCTGAATGTGTGGCAGCAAAGTTGTCAGCAGCTTTATCTGCCAAGGATCAAAGACGATACGGCCTTCCAGCACACCATGACTGTTGGTGCTGAAAGCCGCGATTTCTTCGGCTTTGCTCAGGGGAAAGAAGATGGCCGCTACGCTGGCTTTAGTTTTGGCAAGCGCACATCGTTGTTCTTTGATTCATCCCTGTTACTAATTGAGCCAGTAACTGCTGCTGGTTACGCTGAAGCACAACGTGCTGCGGAAGAAGCCACACGGCCAGCGACAACAGACTCAGGCACGTCAACGACAGGGAGCGGTACGCAGCCTCCTCGCGCTGCGGAAAATGGCACGACTCCATATACCGCTACCGGCGGTACAGCCAAAGCATCCGTTAAGAAGCAGTTTTACGGCAGCATTGAGTTAGATGCTATTCAAGCCAAAAAACAGTTCTCAGATTTGGTTGACGAAGTCATTCTTCAGTTCACTTCCCGTCCTGGCGTGAAGGTGAAGATCGCTATAGAAATCCAAGCCGACTCCACCACCGGGTTCGACGATGGCCTACAGCGAGCAGTAAAGGAGAACTGCAATGTGCTGAAGTTCAAGAATGCTGAGTTTGAGGGTGATGAGTGATGGGCCACGAAATTTGAACAACGAAATTTCGTTCGGCTTGGTTCAAAGCCTGTTTTGCCGAAACCCGCAATTTCAATGCTCGGAACCAAGTCCGAAAAAGTCATGAGGTTTTGAGACAAACGGGGTTTGAGACGACTTTGCCGGGCTGCTGCGGGAGGTCGCAGTCAGGAGCCCAAAGCAAAAAGCCCCGCGTGGTGCGGGGCCTGAGGCTGCCTCAAGGCCTGCTGAGCAGGTTTGAGGTCTTTGTACTGGCGGAAACGGAGGGATTCGAACCCTCGATGAGGCTCTACACCCCATACTCCCTTAGCAGGGGAGCACCTTCGGCCACTCGGTCACGTTTCCTGAAACAGGCGCGATTATCTCACGACTCTGAGCTGAATTCAGGCCGGTTTTTGCTCTAAATCAAAAGCCTTGTGCAGCGCGCGAACGGCGAGCTCCATGTATTTTTCGTCAATCACGACTGAAGTTTTGATTTCGCTGGTGGAAATCATCTGGATATTGATGCCCTCCTCGGCCAGCACTTTGAACATTTTGCTGGCTACGCCGACGTGACTGCGCATACCAATCCCTACGATACTGACTTTGCAGATCTGGGTATCGCCCACCACCGCGTTGGCACCAAGACCTGGCAACACCTGATCCTTGAGCAGGTCCATGGCTTTGGCGTAATCATTGCGATTTACAGTAAAACTGAAATCGGTTTTTCCGTCCTTGCTCAGGTTCTGAATGATCACATCAACTTCTATGTTTGCTTCAGCCACGGCACCCAGAATTTGATAAGCAATACCGGGGCGATCAGGCACGCCCAGAACCGATATTTTGGCCTCATCGCGATTGAATGCGATGCCCGAAACAATGGCTTGTTCCATGTGTATGTCTTCCTCAAAAGTGATCAAGGTGCCCGACTGGGACTCTTCTTGAATATCGATGTCCCAGGGCGTGAAGCTTGATAAAACGCGCAGCGGCACTTTGTATTTACCAGCAAACTCGACTGAACGAATTTGCAACACTTTAGAGCCCATCGATGCCATTTCCAGCATTTCTTCAAAGCTCACCGTCTGCAATCGCCGGGCTTGCGGCACAACCCGAGGATCGGTGGTGTAAACACCATCGACATCGGTATAGATCAGACACTCCTGGGCTTGCATGGCCGCTGCCACGGCCACGGCCGAGGTGTCGCTGCCACCCCGGCCCAGGGTGGTGATGTTGCCGTTTTCATCCATGCCTTGAAAACCGGTGACGATAACGACCCGCCCCGCAGCCAGATCCGCGCGTACTTTTTTGTCGTCGATCGACTCAATGCGGGCCTTGGTGTAAGCGCTATTGGTTCGTATCGGGACCTGCCAGCCTGCGTAACTGACCGACTCCATGCCTTCAGCCTGCAAGGCAATCGCCAACAAAGCGCTGGAAGCCTGCTCGCCGGTCGACGCCAGCATGTCGAGTTCACGGCTGTAAGCGGCGGTTTCCTTGCTTGGAGCCAGCTCTTTGGCCAATCCCAACAGACGATTGGTTTCGCCACTCATGGCCGAAGGAACCACGACCAGTTGATGGCCGGCACGCGCCCATTTGGCGACGCGTTTGGCGACATTGCGGATGCGCTCTGTCGAGCCCATCGATGTGCCGCCGTATTTATGAACGATCAATGCCATGAAAGAAACAAAATATGTAGGTAAGACCGAAGCGCAGACTAGCCCGGTTCTGAACCGAATGAAACCTTGAGGAACCCAACTTTAACGCTGCTCTCAGTTGTTGAGAGGGGAGTTAAAGCCTAGCGATTGTACCAATCCAGCTGCTCGCCTTGGCGCTGCACCACGCCGCCACCGACCTTGATCTGGATCTGATGACCCCGGGTGGTACAGGCTTCAATTTGATCGAGTAATTCTTCCAGTTGGGCGGTGCTGGCCTGTACCTGGTAAGTCTGTTTGAGCCAGTACCTGATCAAATTAGCCTGACGCACGCGGCTCAACGCCTGTAACTTCTTGATCACCGGCATCGGTCCCGCATCTAACAAGTCCTGCTGCGCCAGCTCCAGCAACAGCGTTTGCGCTTGAGCAGCATGACTGGCACTGCGGGCAAAAGTCTGCCGAAATTGAGGAAATGCGGTGGCTAGGACAGGTAGCAAAAGCGCCCGAATTCGGTTTCGGGTGAAGGCTTGGTCGGCGTTGGTCGGGTCTTCAATGCAATCCACATGGCGTTGCCGCAGCCAATCCCGCAAATCAGCGCCGGGAACATTCAACAAAGGTCGATGAAAACTCAGTCCATCACGCTGCCAGCTTGCCGCCATGCCGCTGAGTCCTGGCAGGCCGGCACCACGGCTCAAGGCCAGCACCAGAGTTTCAACTTGATCATCAGCGTGCTGCGCCAAGGCAATTGATTGAACGTCAAGCGCTAAATGTTGATCTTTGACCAGCACAGCAAACGCCGCATACCGAGCGCGGCGGGCGGCATCTTCCGGACTTTGGCCACTCGCTGCCTGGGCGTTGACGCGCTGCACCCGAAGCGGTACGCCAAGCTCACGACAAAAGTGCTGGCAATGCCGCTCAAAGTTATCGGCGGCGGCTTGCAAGCCATGGTGAACATGAATTGCGATTACCTGACCCGGCCACTTCTGGGCACAAGCCAAGAGCAAAGCCGTTGAATCCGCACCGCCACTGTAGGCCACAGCCAGCGGCAGCGCCGGCGTGAAAGCTCGAATCGACTCCAGCAGGGCGTGACTCATGGCCCCAGCCACCGCATCAAGCTCTCAAAGTCGCGGCAATGCGTTCAGCGCAGGATTGGGCCTGCTGGGCATCGCGCGCTTCCACCATCACGCGTACCAGCGGCTCGGTTCCGCTGGCACGGATCAATACCCTACCGTTGTCACCCAATTCCTGCTCAACGGCACGCGTTTCGCTGGCCAGTGCCGGATTGTTTTTCCACTCCTGATCAGGCTTGAGGCGTACGTTGATCAAAGTTTGCGGAAACAACACTACATCTGCCAGCAGTTCGGCCAGCGTCTGGTCGCTTTGGACACAGGCTTGCAGCACCTGGAGCGCCGAAATGAGTCCATCGCCTGTACTGTGTTTGTCCAGCGCCAACAAATGGCCCGAGCCTTCGCCACCCAGCAGCCAGCCTTGTTTTTCGAGTTCCTCGAGGACGTAGCGGTCGCCCACTTTAGCCCGCACCAGTTCCACGCCCTGGGCCTTCAAGGCCAGTTCCACCGCCATATTGGTCATGAGGGTGCCCACCACACCTGGAACCGAATCACTCTTACGCCGTCCTTTATTCTGGCCACCCGGAGCGGTTCGTTGCTTCACCATCAAGTAGAGAATCTCGTCGCCATTGAACAAGCGCCCATCGGCATCGACCAGTTGCAAGCGGTCAGCATCGCCGTCAAGTGCCACACCGTAGTCAGCACGATGTTCTTTCACCGCCGCGATCAAGGCTGCTGGATGGGTGGCTCCGACCTCATGGTTGATGTTCAACCCATCGGGAGCGCAGCCAATGGCGATGACCTCGGCACCGAGCTCGTGAAATACTTTGGGGGCCACCAAATAAGCCGCCCCGTGCGCCCCGTCAACCACAATTTTCAAACCCTTGAGCGTGAGATCATTGGCGAAAGTGGATTTGCAAAATTCAATGTAACGCCCGGCCGCGTCCTCGAGTCGCCGGGCTTTACCCAAGGTAGCTGAATCAGCCCATTGCGGTGGCTCTTCCAACGCAGCTTCAACGGCCAACTCCCAAGCATCATCGAGCTTGGTCCCTTGGGCACTGAAAAATTTAATTCCATTGTCGGCGAAGGCGTTGTGGCTGGCGCTGATCACCACACCCAACGAGGCACGCTGAGCCCGCGTCAGGTAGGCTACGCCCGGCGTCGGCAGGGGGCCTAGCAACACGACATCTACGCCTGCCGAATTGAACCCACTCTCCAACGCGCTCTCGAGCATGTAACCCGAAATTCGGGTGTCTTTGCCGATCAAAACCGTTGGACGATCTTCGGTTCGTTTCAGGACTCGACCTACAGCATGTGCCAAGCGCAAAACAAAATCTGGCGTGATCGGCGACTGGCCCACTGTGCCCCGAATGCCATCGGTTCCGAAATATTTTCTGCTCATGGATTAGGCCTAGGTATGACTGTGTGAAGTGGATGCATTCGATTCTAGAGCGTGCAGCACTTGCAAAGCCAACACCATCTCGCGCACATCATGAACTCGTACGATTCTCGCCCCGCGCTCGACCGCCAGCAATGCAGCAGCAACACTGGGAACCATGCGCTCATGGGTCGCTAGCGCAGGATTGGTCTTGTTCAGTCCACAGCCCAAGCTTGCCAAGGAGGATTTTCTCGACCAACCCGTCATCAAGGGATAGCCCAAGGCCAGCAACTGGTCTTGCTCAGCCAACAATGCAAAATTTTGCGCCACGGTTTTACCAAAACCAATCCCGGGATCAATCACGATACGGTTTCTTTGCACACCCAAGGTTTGTAGTTCCTGCGCCGAATCGCACAAAAAAGAAACGACTTGTTCCACCACGTCGCCCTCCATCGGTTCGATCTGCATCGATTGCGGTTCACGGTGCATGTGCATCAAGCAGACCCCGCAATTCGGGTGCTGTGCCATCAGGGCCTTGGCACCGCGCCCTTTGCTTACCGGGATCTGTAAGTGCGTCTCCTGCCAACGCAAAGCCCAGATGTCGTTAATGATGTCAACGCCGAGGTCCAGCACGGCCTGCATAACTTGGGGTTTGTAGCTATCGACCGAAATCGGAACACCCAGTTTGACCACCTCGGTCACCAACGGAATCAAACGCGCCAATTCCTCTGCCAAAGGCAAAGGAGTAGCCCCCGGGCGAGTGGACTCAGCCCCGATATCCAGCAGTGAGGCACCATCAGCCAACAAGGTTTCGCAACGCTGAAGCGCTGCCCGCGTTGAGGGATAGTTCCCTCCGTCAGAAAAGGAGTCCGGCGTGACGTTGACTATCCCCATCACCTGGGGACGACTGACGTCAATCTGAAAGCGGGTGGTTTGCCAGATCAAGCTGCTGTGGGCGCCGCTTCGGGCGTCACGGCGGCATTGCCGCCGTCATTGCTGCCGGGGGGCGGCGCTTTAGGTGTCCAATCCTTGGGCGCACGTGGCTCTTTGCCGGCCATGATGTCGTCGATTTGCTCGGCGTCAATGGTTTCCCACTCCAGCAAAGCCTTGGCCATGGCGTGCATCTTGTCCTGGTTGTCTTCGATCAGTTTGCGCGCCAGCGAATACTGCTGATCGATGATGCGGCGCACCTCGGAGTCCACCTTTTGCATGGTCTGCTCGCTCATATGGGTGGTCTTGGTGACTGAGCGCCCTAGAAACACTTCGCCTTCGTTGTCGGCGTAGACCATCGGGCCTAAAGCATCGGTCATGCCGTAACGCATGACCATGTCGCGGGCAATATGGGTGGCGCGCTCGAAGTCATTGGAAGCGCCGGTGGTCATTTGCTGCATGAATACTTCTTCGGCAATCCGACCACCAAACAGCATGCTGATCTGATTGAGCATGTATTCGCTGTCGTAACTGTAACGGTCTTGCGCTGGCAAGCTCATGGTGACACCCAGAGCCCGACCACGCGGAATGATGGTGACTTTATGCACCGGGTCGCACTTAGGTAGCAGTTTGCCGATCAAGGCGTGGCCTGATTCGTGATAAGCCGTGTTCTTGCGCTCGGACTCTGGCATGACCATGCTCTTACGCTCTGGGCCCATCAGGATCTTGTCCTTGGCTTTTTCGAAATCCTCCATCTCGACCACCCGGGCGCTGCGCCGAGCTGCCATCAAAGCGGCTTCGTTGCACAAATTGGCCAGGTCGGCGCCTGACATGCCGGGGGTACCACGAGCGATGATGCTGGCTTTGACATCCTGACCCAATGGAATCTTGCGCATGTGCACATTGAGAATCTGCTCACGACCTCGAATATCAGGCAGGGTCACATAGACCTGCCGGTCAAAACGACCCGGGCGCAACAAAGCAGCGTCCAAGATATCGGGGCGATTGGTAGCAGCCACCACGATCACACCCATATTGGTCTCGAAACCATCCATCTCCACCAGCATCTGGTTCAGGGTCTGCTCACGTTCGTCGTTGCCCCCGCCCAAGCCGGCACCACGCTGGCGTCCGACTGCGTCAATCTCGTCTATGAAAATGATACAGGGCGCATTTTTCTTGGCGTTATCGAACATGTCGCGAACCCGGGACGCACCCACACCGACAAACATCTCGACAAAATCGGAACCTGAAATAGAGAAGAAAGGAACTTTGGCTTCACCGGCAATACTCTTAGCCAGCAAAGTTTTACCGGTTCCAGGTGGCCCCACCAACAACAGGCCGCGCGGAATGCGCCCCCCGAGTTTTTGGAATTTCTGCGGGTCTTTCAGAAAATCAACGACCTCCTTGACCTCTTCCTTGGCCTCATCACAGCCCGCCACATCGGCAAAAGTCACCAAGTTGGTGTTCTCGTCTAGCAGACGCGCCTTGGACTTGCCAAAGCTGAAAGCCCCGCCTTTGCCACCGCCTTGCATCTGACGCATGAAATAGACCCAAACCCCAATCAGCAGCAACATCGGCCCCCAACTGACCAACAAGGTCATGAGCAAGGAGCTTTCTTCGCGGGGTTTGACATCAAACTTGACGCCGTTGGCGATCAGGTCGCCCACCAGACCACGGTCGAGGTAAGTCGCCGTGGTTCTGACTTTGCGATCGTCTTGCGTGACGGCAACGATTTCAGTACCCCCCTGGCCCTCCTGAATCAAGGCGCTTTTGATCCGCCGGGCCCTAACTTCCTCTAGAAAGTCAGAATAACCCAGATAGCCTGCGCTAGCCGTGCCCCGGGAATCGAACTGTTTGAAAACAGTGAACAAAACCAAGGCGATGACCAGCCAGACGGCAATTTTCGAGAACCACTGATTATTCAAGCGAGGCTCCAATAAGGACAAGAAAGTTTGTACTTTGCATACATGGCCTCCATTTTAGGGGTTTCAAGTCGCTTGCCACAGATTTACTGTTGTTTTAGCCACGGAAAGCGCAAGGGAAATGCTGATTAATGGACCATCCAGTGGTCTCTGATTTTGGCAATACGTCTTTTTTCATGATGCGGGAAGATTGTCTTCAATCGAGTCGGATTTGCTTCGATAAACGACCATTTTCAGCCCTA
>JBAQTC010000014.1:0-35357 GCA_049296795.1 Burkholderiaceae bacterium | reverse complement strand
AAAGTTCCATGGTGATCACCTTGTTAGTCTCCTGCCCAAAAAGTAGGCAGAGCTAGTAAAACACCTGGCTCAGTTTTGAATCGGCACAACCCCTATACGTGGCTCAGTATTCGGTCGGCGGCAACACCAGAGGAACAAGTGCTCTCACTGCTTGGAAGCCGTAGGGCTGAAGAACAGGCGTTACCGAAGCTGCCTTACTGAACTTAGAAACCGCAGTTGACCGCTCATTGCCGCTTGCAAGTTCTTATGAAGAATGACTTTTGCCGCCACGACGTCGCTCACCAGATGGGTGAGAACGCTACGCACCCGATTGAGACGCCCTGGGATGCGCTGGCCGCGTTGATCGTCCTAGCAGGCAGTAGCCTACGTCGTCCTCCAGCCTTGCCATCACACCCCATGACGACCCACTCGGACGCGTCGAACTGCAGTTTCTAGGCTGAATCAAGAGATCAAATAGCCACCGTCCACTGGCAACACCACGCCAGTGACGAATTGGGCTTGGGAACTGGCTAAAAACAACACCGGGCCCGTAATGTCTTCTGGCCTACCCCAGCGTTTCAGGGGTGTCCGGGCCAAGATAGGTGCCGAACGTTGTGGATCGTCTTGCAGGGCTTGCGTCAACGCTGTCGCAATCCAACCGGGTGCAACGGCATTAACCCGGATCCCATCGTCTGCGTAAGCGATGGCCAAAGACTTGGTGAGTTGCGCTACCCCGCCCTTGCTGGCGCTGTAGCCAGGGACCAGACCACCTCCGAAAAAACTCAGCATGGAGGCGGTATTGACAATGCAGCCACGTCCCGCTTTCAAACCTTCGCGTGCTGCGGCACAGACGCGCATCGTTCCATTTAAATTAATGTCAATCGTTCGGGCAAAGGCCTCGGCTTCCAACTCCAAAGTACGTTGAATGATGCCGGCACAGTTGACTACCACATCCAGATCGCCTAAAGACTTGACTGTTTTTTGGACGGCGACATCGTCGCGCACATCCAGAATTTCAAAGTTAATGCCCTGGTTGCTGGGTAAAGCCGAAGCACTTTGTACTTCCTTCTCTGTGGCGCCGGTTGCGGTAACCTGTGCCCCCTCTTGCGCGAATGCCCTGGCAATGGCCTCCCCAATTCCGCTGGTGGCGCCGGTGATAAAAACTCGGCGATTACCCATGGCGTTCATCGCTGCACCGATTGAGTTTTCATCAGCCCCATTTTGCAAGCGAGTTCGAATGCATTTTTCATGGCGCCGAAATGGGCCAAACCTTGGCCTGCAATGTCGTAAGCCGTGCCATGCGCTGGCGTGGCGATCGGCATTGGCAGGCCACCAGGCACCGTGACGCCACGTTCGAACCCCATCAATTTCATTGCAATTTGACCTTGATCGTGGAACATGGTCAAAACGCCGTCGTAACCCCCCACTTTCTTGGTGGCGCGTACGAACACCGTGTCTGCCGGGTAGGGGCCATCAGCCGGGAAGCCTTGACTGCGCGCCAATTCCACGCCGGGGCCGATGATGTCGATTTCTTCGCGTCCGAAAGCACCGTTATCGCCGTTATGGGGGTTGAAGCCGCAGACTGCCAGGCGTGGCGAGACTACCCCTGAATTTTGCAGACCTCGTGACAAGAGCGCGATACCCGCTGCTATTTTTTCAGGTGTCAGGGCTGCGCTGACATCTTTCAGCGGCATGTGCGACGTCACGCGTGAAGTCCAGAGGTTTTCCAGTACATTGAATTCGATGCAGGGGCCATCGAATTGGAGTACTTCGCAAAACCAGTGCAATTCGTCTGGATGGTCCATGCCCCCTGCGCGCAGCGCACCCTTGTTGAGTGGGGCGAAGCACAGGGCATCGGTCAGGCCGCGTTGACATAGATCCAAGCCCCGACGTAGCCCGTCAAGCATGAATTTTCCATTCTTGGCGGTGACTTGGCCGATCTCGAAATCTTTTGCATCCAGACCGGGCCAGTTGATGAGCATGGGATGCTCGAGATCCATGCCTTGAGCCGAAGCGGCCTCACCCTCACTGAAAACAAAAGACTGACCTGCAGCCTGGATGCCTTGGTCCAGGGCTTGGCGGCTGGCTATCAGAAAAATATTCGCCTGCTTAGCTGCGCTGCCATCGGCTAGCAGGCGGGCAATGAGTTCGGGGCCGATGCCGGCCGGATCACCCATGAAAAGCGCAATGTTGGGTTTGGACATCGAAGGACGATCAGTTGGCATCTGATTGGGGTAAATTGGAATCGATTCTTGGGGATTATTCGATTTTGATATTGGCGTCTTTGATCAGCTTGCCCGACCGTTCGAAATCGGCCCTGTTCATGGCAGCGAATTGTTCCGATGTAAGCGCCCCTGGTTCACCACCGAGTCCTCTCAAACGTTTCTGCACATCGGGCATTTGCAGCACCTTGACTGTTTCTGTATAGAGCTTTGCAACCACCTCTTTGGGCGTTCCTGCCGTGGCAAACAAACCGTACCAGGTGCTCATTTCAACCTCTGGCACACCAGCTTCTGCCAAGGTGGGAACCTCTGGAATTTCAGCAGAACGTTTGGGTGTCATGACCGCTAAGGCTTTGACCTTGCCCGACTTAATGAAGCTCATGGCTGACGACGTCGTGTCGAAACTGAGTTGAATCTGACCACCCACCAAATCGGTTAAAGCTTGCGATGAGCCTTTGTAAGGGACATGGACGATGGGTGAGCCGGCAGCCAGCGCAAAGGCTTGGCAAGCCAGATGCTGGGTGCTGCCGGTGCCCGAAGATCCGCAGGAGAAACTGCCGGGCTTGGCTTTCATCTGGGCGACCAGTTCCTTGATGCTGGAAGCCGTCACTTGCGGACCAGCGACCACCACATTGGGGACAACGACGATCAGCGCGACTGGTACCAAATCCTTGATCGGGTCAAAGCCGAGTTTCATCAGATGCGGTGCTATGGCCTGGGCCGTATTGGTGGCCAGTAGCAGAGTATGGCCATCGGGCGTAGCCTTGGCGGTCATGTCCGCGGCAATGGTGTTGGCTGCACCGGGTCGATTTTCGACCACGAAGGGTTGGCCGAAGTTGGTCTGGTACTTTTCGGCCAGCATGCGAGCGATGATGTCGGTCCCGCCGCCGGGTGACGCGCCTACCATGATGCGCACTGGCTTGGCGGGCCAGCCTTGAGCCAAAGCATGGCCCCAACCTGTGAGAGCGAGTAAACCAAGAAAAATCACACGGTAAATTTGAAATTTCAGGATCATGGCAGGGCTCCTTGAATGAATCGATTGATGGCAGATCAAACCGAAAGTTTGGGGTTCAATCCATTTGCGCGACCACGCGGCCAATCAAGGTGCCGGCTTTGAGCTGGTCCAGGGTTTCTGAGATGCGTTGGGCTGGGCGTTTTTCAACGGGCAGGGGTTTGAGCTTTCCGCTCTGTGCCAGCGCCACCACTTCTCGCAATTCCTGAGGGTTCCCGACATACGAGCCTTGAATCATGATGGCGCGCTGTACGGTGGGGACGATGGAGATGGGTACTTCGCCGCCGTACAGACCGCAGACGATGTAGCGGCCCCCTTTGCGTAGTGCGGCGTAGGCCAGGGCAAAGGTGGCGGCAGCGCCGACCAGATCGATCGCGCCATAAATCATGCCGCCAGTCGCGGCTTTGAGCTGTTCCAGTGCATCGGCCGCGCCTGAATTCACGGTGACGGCAGCACCGGCTTCACGCGCAGCCGTGAACTTGTTGCTGTCGAGGTCGGCCACCACAATGCGCGTGTGGCCCAAAGCCTTTAGCATGGCCACTGCTGACAAGCCCAGGCCGCCTGCACCCAGCACCAGCACCCATTCATCCTGGGGGATGGGCAACAACTTGACTGCCGCAGAATAGGTCGTGAGTCCGGAGCAAGCCAACGTGGCGGCCCACGCCGGGTCGATACCCGAGGCATCAATCAGGTAGCGCGGATGCGGCACGATCAAGTGGTCAGCGTAGCCGCCAGGGCGCTGGATGCCTAGAAAACGCGGCGCCATGCAGTGGTTGTCGAGTCCTTCTAGGCAGCGCGCGCAACTGCCGCAACCGGTCCACGGAAAGATCAGCTGATCCTGCCCGATGGGCACGTCTTTGGCATCGGGGCCGGCAGCGATCACCGTGCCGTAAGGTTCGTGGCCCAGCGTGACGGGCAACTTCATGCCGCGGTCAGACATGTGAAACTTCTTGCCACCACCCAAGTCGAAATAACCATCCCGAATGTGCACATCACTGTGGCAAACACCGCAGTATTTGATGCGAACCAGCACTTCGGTGCCGGTGGGCGTTGGGGTGGCTCTCAGGGCGGCCTGGAGCGGTTGGCCCCATTCGACGACGTCAAAACTTTGCATAGGAATCTCTCTTGGGTTGGGATTGAAGAGTCGCGCTCAAGTGTATGCGTCTTCTCCAGTCGCCCTGGAGCAGGACGCTTTTCCGCGTCACGCAGGAGACAGGGCGCTGGTTGCTGAGAATGCTCAGGTTAGTATGCTGGGCAATCGAGATGAATTCATAACTTCTGGAGGCATGTTTTGGCTGATATTGAGGTACATCGAATCGGAGCAGTCGGTCATATCGTTATTTCACATCCCGAGAAATACAACGCCATGACGCTTCAAATGTGGCGCGACCTGCCGCTGCGAATAGCAGAACTGGATGCCGATCCGAAGATCCGGGCCATCGTACTGCGTGGTGATGGCGAAAAGGCCTTTGTTTCGGGCGCAGATATTTCACAATTTGGCGATGAGCGTTCCGATCCCCTGGCCCAGCAGAATTACAAAAAACTGGTGGATGATGCTTATCTGGCACCCGTGCGTGCCAACAAGCCGACCATTGCGCAGATTCAAGGCATTTGCATCGGCGGCGGTCTAGGCCTGGCTGCGGGTTGTGATATCCGAATTTGTGCCGATAATGCTCGGTTTCGCATGCCGGCAGCCCGTCTCGGTCTGGGTTATGACCAAGCGGGTTTGCAGCGCTTTGTTGCGCTCATTGGGGTTCAAAACACTTACGATATTTTCTATTCGGCGCGTAACTTTGATGCCCAAGAAGCACTGCGCATGGGCTTCGTCACCCGCGTGGTTGCACCGGCCCAGCTCAGCGCGGTGGTGCTGGCGTTGACAGACGCCATCGCGGAGAACGCACCCTTGACGCTCAAGGCAGCCAAACTCAGCATCAATGCTTTCCTGCAAAATTCCGAACCACTGCACACCGGCTTGGCGCAGCAAGCGATCGATGCCTGCAATAGCAGCTTGGATTATGCGGAAGGTGTGCGTGCTTTCGCCGAGAAACGAAAACCGCGTTTCAGCGGTCGGTAGGCCGCTGAAATAGAGATTTCCTTAGTCGACCTTGGCACCCGAAGCTTTGACAATGGGGCCCCAACGCAGAACTTCGGCCTTGTTCATTTCAGTCATTTGTGCGGCGCCAAAACCCATGATGCTGTAACCCAGATCGGTCATGCGTTTGCTGAATTCTGGGGCCTGGGTTCCTTTGATGGCTTCCGTGCTGAGTCTGGCAATGATTTCCCTGGGCGTTCCGGCGGGAACGGTCAAGCCAAACCAAACACCCGATTCATAACCGGCGACACCGGCTTCGGCGATGGTCGGTAAATCGGGCAGCGAAGCATCACGCTTGGCGCCCGTGGTGGCCAAAGCCCGGAGCTTGCCGGCCTTGATGTGGGGCAGGGCCGAGGGGATGTTGTCAAACATCATCATCACCTGACCACCGAGCAAATCGTTGACCGCCGGTGCGCTGCCTTTGTAGGGAATGTGCAGCATATTGGCGCCGGTCAAGAATTTGAACATTTCGGCTGACATATGGATGCTGGTGCCGCTGCCACTGGAGGCGTAATTGACTGGGGTTGCCGGGTTCTTGGACATGGCAATGACTTCAGCCACCGAGTTGGCTTTGACCGAGGGATGGAGTACCAGGACATTGTTCAAGGAAACGAGTGCGGCCACCGAGACCAGGTCTTTGTTCGGGTCGAACGGCATCTTGCTGTAGAGGGCCGGGTTGATGCCCTGAATTCCGCTGGTGGTCATGAACAGGGTATAGCCATCGGGCGCGGCACGGGTGGCCTCTAAGCCGCCGATATTGCCGCCAGCACCAGGCCGGTTGTCCACCGTGACAGGTTGGCCCAAGGTCTTGGACAGTTCATGGGCAATCGCGCGTGAAGCAATATCCACCGCACCGCCAGGAGGAAAAGGGCAAATCAGCCGAATCGGTTTGTTGGGAAAACTTTGGGCCTGAGCTTGCAGTCCCAGGGCGCTGCCCAAGGTCAAGCAAACGAAGAAACTCCAAGTTTTAAATAGACGAAGCATGCTTTTCTCCTTGAGGACTGACTGTGGCTGACAAGTGGAGTCGGAAGTATCGCATCTTGCCAGAGGCTTCTTCAGTCAAAAGTCATCCATCAGGGAAAACCCCGAATCGTTTGCAGTGAATACCACTTAAGGTTGATCCTCAGAACTTTCTTCGTTTGAGAGGGGTCACCATGAATTTTTTGAATTTTAAAACGCTCGTGAGTGGATGGGCCTTGGCCGTGTGCACCTTGTCCTCAGCACAGGACTATCCGAACAAGCCATTGCGCTTGATCGTTCCTTTTCCGCCGGGCGGCGTCACCGACATCGTGGCGCGTGCGGTTGCCGGCAAACTCTCGATCGAATTGGGGCAGCAAGTCGTGGTAGATAACCGTGCCGGGGCCAGCGGCGCCATTGGCGCTGAACTCGGTGCCAGGGCTGTGCCTGATGGTTACACCCTGGTCATGGGCAACATCAGCACCCTGGCGATCAATCATGTGACGTTCAGCAAGCTGGGCTACGACCCGGTCAGCAGCTTCGATCCGGTGACCATGGTGGCGGTTCAGCCCCTGCTGGTGGCGGTCCACCCGTCCGTGCCAGCCAAAACCTTGCCTGAGTTGATCCAGTTGGCCAAGAGTCAGCCCGGTCTTCTGAACTTTGGCACAGCCGGCAGTTCGGTTCATTTGGCCGTTGAGCACTTCAGCTCGCTGGCGGGCATCAAGATGAACCATGTGCCTTACAAAGGCAGTGCGCCGGCACTGATTGATTTGGTCGGGGGACAAATCCAGGTTTTGTTTGATCCGATGTCCAGCATCTATCCGCAAGTCGCTGGTGGCAAGGTCAGGGCTTTGGCGGTGACCTCAGACCAGCGAGCTGCAACAGCGCCGGCCATTCCTACCTTGGCAGAATCAGGTTTTCCGGGTTTCGATGTCAGTTCATGGCAGGGCATCGTGGTGCCGGCTGGAACACCCAAGCCCATCGTGCAACGCTTGAACCGCGAATTAAGCAAGGTGTTGTCGGCCCCTGACATCAGAGAAAAATTCTCTCAGTACAGCGCTGCCGCCACGCCGACCAGTCCGGAACAGTTTGGCGAGTACATCCAAGCCGAGATTGTGCGTTGGAAAAAAGTCGCCAAGGACGCAGGCGTCAAGCCTGAATAATTCGGCCTTGGCCATGATTCGCGCTAATCTGCTTTAGCGCCTGAGTCTTTGACAGCTTTGGCCCAGCGTGGCATTTCTCGACGCAGATGGGCTGCATAGTCGGCCGAGCTGCCACCCAGAATGTCAGTCCCTTGCGCCGCCAGCCTGGCCTTGACATCGGGATGGCTCAGTGCTTTGTTCACTTCCACATTGAGTCGTTGGATGATCTCGCTGGACGTTCCTGTCGGCACCACGATGCCTTGCCAGGCGGCTGCGTCAAAGTCTTGAATACCCGACTCATGCAGGGTAGGCAGCTCGGGCAGAACCGCTGAGCGTTTCATGGTGGTCACAGCCAGACCGCGTAAGCGTCCTTCGCGTACATAGGGTAGGACGGTATTGATGGTGTCAATCATGAACTGGGTCTGACCCGCTGCCAGATCAACCAGACCCGGGGCACTGCCCCGATACGGCACATGCTGAACTTGCAGTCCAGCCTGGGCGGTCACCATCGCGCTGGCCAGATGGGTGATTGTTCCGGTACCTGAAGAACTGTAGTTGAGTTGATTCGGTTTGCTGCGAACCAACTCCAAAAAGTCTTTCACCGAATGCGCGGGCAAGCTGGGGTTCACCACCAACACCATTGGCACTGAGGCGGTCAAGGCCACCGGAGCGAAATCTCGCAAGGTGTTGTAGTTCACTTTGGTGTAGAGCGCCGGGCCAATCACGATGGCCGAGGTGTTGTAGAACACGGTGTAGCCATCAGCTGGCGCATTGGCCGCCAGATCGGCCGCCAAGTTACCCCCAGCACCAGGCTTGTTGTCGATCATCACCGGTTGACCAAGCTGCTCTGACAAGCGCTGAGCGATCACGCGTGACACGATGTCCGTCGGCCCCCCGGGCGGGAACGCCACAATCATGCGGATCGGTTTGCTGGGCCAGTTTTGCGCTGACACGGAACTGATCCACAACAGGCCGGCGAGTAGCAGGACTTGTTTCAATGTTTTTTTCATCATGAAATTTCCTATTGAGTGATTCGAAAATATAGACAATTTATAGCGCTGTCATCTTGGGCTTGCTTGGTCTGGGAGCAGGGCAGCGGCGCACTCAACTCCGCGGCTGTCCCCCTTGTCGGCCTGAGGCCGACAATTCCTCCTTGATGCCGCTGCGCTGAGCGCACCACTGTCCTGCTCCTGCCAAGGTGTCGGGTATTCCAACGCCCGCCCCAAGCGCCTGGGCGTACCCCCGTACGCCACCAGCATCCTTGCATCGGTACCCAGACTGACGTGGAGACTCGGTTGGTCGTGAATTTCTAAACGCAATAGGTTCATGGCAACGCTGTTCAATGGCTTGTCACGCAAGGCTTTAACGGTTGAATTGATCCAAGATTTGTCCCGGTCCGCGCTCGAGTTGCACATACTGCTGACCGTCGTGGACTTTGACGCCGTTGACCCAGACACCCTGCACGCCCCGGGCTTGCCGGATCATGCGGCTGCCGCCACCGGGGAGGTCGTGCTGCGCAATGGTTTTGCTGATTCCCACTTGCTCGGGATCGAACAATAAAAGGTCGGCCCAAGCGCCTTCAATCAGACGGCCGCGGCCAGGAATTCGGAAGCAATCGGCGGGATGACTGGTCAGGCGACGGATGCCTTCCTCCAGCGAAAAATGGCCAGTCTCTCGCACCCAATGGGCCAGGAAATGTAGACCAAAGCCGGCATCACACATATAGCTCAGGTGGGCCCCGGCATCGGACAGCGTGATGACGCCAGCGGGGTGCTTGAGCAAGGGCGCGACACCTGCATCTTGGTTGTTGAAAAATTTTCCAATGAAATGGGTTTGCAGGTTTTCTGAAAGGGCGAAATCAAAAAAAGCATCCAGTGGATCGATGCCTCGTAGCCGCGCCAGTGCTGCAATGCTCATGCCCTCGAATTCAATGTTCTCCGGATTGCCAGTTTGTCCTACTTCGATGTGGTTCCAGTTGCCCAAGAACAATATCCCGGTCTTGGGTTGCAGAAGGTTCTGCCTGAAACTGGCCCGAAACGCGGGGTCTGCATAGATGTCGGCGAGTTGCTCGGGGGAGGCGCTTTTGACCCGATCGAAAGCCGCATGACTGAGCAACACGTAAGGGTCGTTCAGGGTGAAATCAAAGGACAGAGGCTGACAACTGGTGAGGACATAGACTTCGTTGCCGCGTTGCTGCGCGGCAGAACATTGTTCGTAGTAAGTCAGACCGAGCTCCGGGGTGGCCTCGTTGTACATGGTCAGCACCGTGGAGATATAGGCGGGTCGGCCGGTTTGCTGAGCAATTGACTCCATCACGGCCGGTGTCGCCCGCGAGCCGGTGGCCATCATGAAAACGCCACGACCGACTTCGCCCAACACGCTGGTGAGCGCGCGCAATTCGGCTTCAGTGGCAATGGTCGAGGGCATGGGTCGACCGGCGTAGCCACTGTGGTTGGGTGAAAAAGAAGATGCAAATCCAATGGCGCCGGCCTGCATCGCCTCGCGCAATTGTTGACACATTGATTCGAGTTCGGCGGGTGACGGTTCAACCTGGTCGGACGCACGATGACCCATAACCGCCGTTCGGAGCACTGAGTGGCCGGCAAAAACGGCGGTATTCAAATAAGGCCCGATGCGGCGCAGCTGCGCCATGTACTCGGCAAAAGACTCGAACTCCCAGTTCACGCCGGTGAGCAGTGAAGTGAGGTCCATTCCTTCGACCACCGAGAGGTTTTTCAACATGGTTTCACGCATCGTTGCCGGGCAGGGCGCAATCCCAAAACCGCAGTTGCCGATGACCGCCGTGGTCACCCCCAGCGCCGGGGAGGGGGACATGGTTCGATCCCAGGTGACTTGGGCATCGAAATGGGTGTGCAGGTCAACAATGCCGGGCATCAGGGCCAGGCCTGCGGCGTCAACCAACTCGCGAGCATCGGCGCTTATGTGTCCGATTTGCGTGATGCGGCCCTGGTCAATGGCCACATCGGTCAGCCGCGGTGGGTTGCCCAGCCCGTCAAAAACCAGTGCATTGCGAATAACAAGATCGTGCATTGCTTTACTCTCCATTGCTAAATACCGGTTGACGTTTCTCAACGAATGCGCGGACCGCTTCTTGATGGTCGGTCGTCATGTGGGCTATGGCTTGATAGGCTGCTGACAGCTCCAGCAGCGACTCCAGGCTGCTTCGTTCACCTTCACGCAGTAGCCGTTTGGTCATGCGCAAAACACCACCGGGATTGGCTGCAATTTTTCGGGCCAGCTTGTGGGCGCTGGCGAGCAGTTCAGACGCGGGTACCACCCGCGACACCAGTCCACAGGCCAAGGCTTCTTGTGCGTTGATCGCCTCGCCAGTGAAAGCCATTTCCGAGGCCTTGGACATGCCCACTACGCGTGGTAGCAGCCAAGCACCACCGTCACCCGGAACGATGCCCACTTTGACAAAACTTTCAGCGAACGTGGCCTGTTCCGAAGCGATTCGGATGTCGCACATGCAAGTCAGGTCGAGTCCGGCGCCGATGGCTGGGCCATTGACGGCAGCAATCACTGGAACATCGAGCTGATAGAGCGCTTTGGGCAAGCGCTGAATGCCATTGCGGTACTCTTCGCGAATCAGTTCGGGGCTGAGCTGTTCTGTGTAATAGCGCTGCATGTCTTTGACGTTCCCCCCGGAACTGAATACCGGGCCATTACCCGTCAGCACAACGCAGCGAATCGAACGGTCTGCGCTGATGCGGGCGCAGGCTTGGACAAATTCTTCCACCGCTGTGTTGCCGGTCAGCGCGTTACGTGTTTCGGGCTGGTTCATCGTGAGGGTGAGCACAGCGCCCTCGCGCTCTGTATTTAAAAATGGATTCATGGATTCTTTCAAGCAAAGTCAGTCAAGTGGCGGATCAGGTCCAGTGCGGGCCCCTGGCGCTGGTTGACCAGTTCAGCGCCCAGCACCTGATGCCAGTAGGATTCCGAGCCGCCAGCTTGGCGCCATAGATGCAAACGACGGGTAAACAATTGCAGGTCGAGTTCTTCGGTAAAACCAACGGCGCCATGGATAGAGTGACTCAAGGCTGCCACCTCCAATGCGGCCTCGCTGCTACGTGCCTTGGCCACTGCCACTTTAAGGCGGTCAGGTTCCAGCCCAGGCGTCTGGCAGCCGATCTGTGCCGCCGCGCGGGCGGCAAAGCAGTGTTCGGACATCACGCTGAGCTGGTGTTGAATGGCTTGAAACTTCCCAATCGATCGACCAAATTGCTGGCGCTCATTGGCAAATTGCAGTGTGCTTTGGAACACCACATTGAGGGCGCCCGAAATCTGGGCTGCGTAAATACAGGCTTGCAAAGTTCGGGTGTCGTGCAGGCTGTTCACCTTGTCGAATTGGGCCAGCTGTTGAGCACTCCAGCGCAGGTTGGCATCCAGCGCAAAGACCGCAGCAGATGGGTGTGCCAGGGCGCTTGGCAGCAACCAGCATTGCTGGTCAGCCCGGACCAGCACCCAGCGGGCGACTTGTCCGCAGCGCACGCTGTCACACTGCAAGTTGCCTTGGCTGTCGAGCTGACCTTGGGCCAGCGTGATGCTGCCGGGTGGGATGGTGGCCTGGGCTTGTGCCAGCAGGCCGCGTGCCAGCAAAGTCTCGGACAAAGGTGCTGGCACGGCATATTCACCACACAGTTCGAACAGTGAAAATGCTTCAGCCAAACCCAATCCGGCGCCACCTTGGGACTCGGTCAGCATGGCATTGGCGAAGCCTGAATCTTCGATGCTGCGCCACAAAGCTTCGGCCGGTTTTCCAGCTTCAGTCTCGCGCACCCGTTGGGGCGTGCACTGGTCTCGCAGCAATTGCCTCAGAGCGTTGGAAAGGAGTTCATCCATGGTCAGATCAGCTTATTGATTGTTGCGAAATTCACGGAGCTATTCGCCGCAATTTCATCAGCGAAACGCCAAGTGTGTTCGGACTTGGGTGCGCCCAGGCGTTTGGGGTGGGCAGCTACGCGGCTGTCCCCCGGCCTACGGCCTCCGCCTTGATGCCGCTGCGCCGCCCACCCCAAGCACCCGGGCATCGAGCAGGGTCGGTATGCGGGAGTGAAACACCCGTCAAGGTGGTAGAAGGCGGTGGGTCGGGCGTTTAGCGCAGCGGCATCAAGGAGGAGTCGTCGGCTCCAAGCCGACGCGGGGGACAGCCGCGGAGCTGAATGTCCAACCCGTCGCCGCCGGTGCAAACCTTGGCCAACAAGCTTTTGAGCCATCATTTCGGGATACATCAATGGAGTGCTCAACGCAGGCCCAGTCCGCGTGCAATCATGCCGCGCAGAATGTCGCGGGTACCGCCGCGCAGCGAAAAGGAAGGTGCAACCTGGGTCACATAGTTCAGGGTGAGCAGCAACTCCAATGGGAAGTCACTGGATTCACGAGAATACAAATCGTCAGCAATTAGCGCGGGAATCAGTTGCTCAACGCCGGTACCCAGATCTTTCAGCAAAGCCGCTTCGACCACAGGGCTTTCGCCGCGAGCCAAACGCTCGGTCAAAGCCAGGGACATGGCGCGTAGTGGCGCGAGTTGACTCAAAATCTTTCCGGCGAGTCGATTTGATTCGCTCCGGTGGCCGGCCGGGGTGCGCAGAAAAGCGAGCCATTCATCGAACAAAACAATGCTCGAATAGAAACGCTCAGGACCACTGCGTTCATAGGCCAATTCGGCCAGGACTTGCTCCCAGCCCTGACCCTCGGTTCCCATCAAAGCGTCTGACGATAGAGCCACTTGGTCAAAAAAGACTTCGCAAAAATGGCTGTCGCCCGACAGGTCGGTGATGGGGCGAATCGTGACGCCGGGCAAGCTCAAGTCAACAATGATCTGTGACAGGCCTTGTTGCCGGTCAGCTGTTTGGCCTGAAGTCCGAACTAAAGCAATCATGTAATGACAATGGTGAGCGTTGGTGGTCCATATTTTTTGCCCCGACAGTGACCAACCCGCCTCAGTTGGCGTGGCCCGGGTCGTGACGCTGGCCAGGTCGGAGCCCGAGCCGGGCTCGCTCATACCAATGCAGAAAAAAGCAGTGCCCTGGCAGATACGGGGCAAGTAATACTGTTTTTGTTGTTGCGTGCCGTACTTGAGAATGAGAGGACCACTTTGCCGGTCAGCAATCCAGTGTGAGCCCACGGGCGCACCGGCATTGAGCAACTCTTCGACCAACACATAACGCGCAAATGGGCTGCGCCCACCGCCACCAAACTCCTGGGGCAGGGTCAAACCCAGCCAACCACGACGCCCCAGTTCACGGCTGAATTCCGGGTCGTAGCCGGCCCAGGACTTGGCTCGCACCTGCGCCGGAATATGTTGCAACGCTTGCTGCAGAAATTCGCGTACCGGTTGGCGCAAGGCTTCATCTTGCGCCGGGATTGGCGCGGGGTTGAGGGTGTCCAGCGTGCTCATGCAGGGCGACCAGCCAGCAGACGCTTGGCCTGGTAAGTCATGACTTCAACGCCGTGTTGATTCAGCACACGAATATCGGAATTCACCACGGCCCGGTTGTTTTTGGACGTGGGGCGAATCTCGGTGACTGTTATCGCGCCGTGGATGGTGTCACCCACGCACACCGGGTGGTGTATTTTTTGTGTCAGCTCGAGCATGGCCAAGCCAGTTCCCTGAATCATGGTTTGCAGGATGAAACCTTCGATCAAGGTGTAGGTTAGTGCGCCCGGAACCGGTCGTCCGGGAATCGCACCAGCGGCATAAGCTTCTTCAATAAAAATGGCTTCGAGCATGCCGGTGCATGAAATGAAATTGATCAGATCGGTTTCGGTGATGGTGCGACTGAAAGTTCTGAATTTTTGACCGATCTGAAGGTCTTGCCAAAAAAAACCATGACCAAGTAGCGCGATGTGTGGGGTATCTGGGGACTCTGGAATATGGGGGGCTGACATGGGGGAGGTCTATTGTTCAGCGCTTAGTTGGTGGGCTTAGGACCGACCGCGCCACTGGCCATCAAGGCCTGGACTTCCTCAGCGCTCAGTCCGCATTGCAGCAGCACCTCGAGCGTGTCGGCACCGAGTCTGGGCGGGGTTCTGACTTCAGGCCGGATGCCGTCAAACAACACCGGAACACCCGGAAAGCGCAGCTCTCCCAGCGAAGGGTCCTTACGGGTCTGAAAGAAACCGGTATCTGCCAAATGCGGGTCATTTTTAAGATCGGACAACTGGTTCATCGGTGCTGCAGGAATGTCAATTTCTTGGCACAAACTCAGCCAGTAAGCGCTGGTGTGCCGGGCCACGAAGCGACCGGTCAATTCATACAGTTGTTCAATATGCTGGGTGCGCGCTGCCATCGAGGAAAAGCGTGGGTCTTGCGCCAACTCGGACGCATCGACCGCTTTGAATAAGCGCTGCCAGTGCGCGTCGGTGTAGGGCATCAAACAGACATGGCCATCCAAGGTGGGATAGGGTCGGCGCCATGGGGCCAAAACCCTGGGGTAACCCGTTGTAGACAGCGGGGGCTCGAAATGCTCGCCGTAAAAATGCTCAACCAGGTTGAAAGCCACCATGGTCTCGAACATCGGGATCTCGACATAAGAGCCGACTCCGCTGCTCTGTTTTTTGATGATGGCTGCCACGATGGCCAAGGCGGCGACCAGGCCGCTGGTCTTGTCAGCCACTACCGTTGGGAAATAGCGTGCAACACCACTTTGTTGCGCCATCAGCGCCGCGCTGCCCGACAGACCTTGAATGATGTCGTCATAAGCCGGCTTGTCGCCGTACGGTCCGGTTTGACTGAATCCATGCAGGCCTGCATAGACCAGGGCGGGAAACTTCTCTCGGATTTGCTTGGGGTCGAGCTCCACGGCTGCCAGTTTTTGCGGCCGCATGCTGTGCATGAACACATCGGCGCTGCCAATCAGGCTGTGCAGTGCGGCTCGGCCAGCGGCCTGTTTCAAGTCAATCACCACACTTTTCTTGTTGCGGTTGAGTCCTAAGAAAATGGCCGACATGCCGGCTTCATGGGTTGGCCCAGTAGAGCGGGTTGAGTCACCCTCAGGCGACTCGACTTTGATCACTTCAGCGCCCATATCGGCCAGCCATTGACTGGCATAAGGCCCCATCAATACAGCACTGGCGTCGATAACCCGAATCCCTGAGAGTGGCAAGTTGGACATGGGTTTATTCGAGGGGGCAGCCAATGCGCTTGAGCGTTGCGTTGACCCAGGCCGTATCGTGGGTCCCGGCGCTGATGTCGGTCATCATTTTTGCTTCTAACGGCATCTTGGCGCGAGCTGCGGCGTAGAGTGCCTCGACTTGGTCAAAAGGCACGCACAGCAACCCATCTTCGTCGCCCAGAATCAGGTCACCGGGTTCGATCACCATGCCGTCGATGGCGATCGCCACATTGATTTCGCCGGGCCCATCTTTGTACGGTCCCCGGTGCGTGACACCAGCAGCAAACACCGGAAAACTGCTTTGACGCAGAATCCCGGCGTCCCGGATGGCACCATAGATCACGATGCCGGCCAGGCCTTTGACTTCGGCTTGGTGCGACATGATTTCTCCAAACAGCGAGTTGGTCAAATCACCTCCACCGTCCACCACAATCACGTCGCCCGGTGCCGCGAGTTCCAAGGCTTTATGGATCATCAAGTTGTCGCCGGGACGGGTCTTGACCGTGAAGGCCGGCCCGACCAGGGTGCCGCCCTTGTGCATGGGACGCAGCTTGGGCCCAGCTGCCGACATGCGCGCCATGCAGTCACTGACATTGGCCACCGGAATGTCCAGAAATTGACGCGCCAAGTCCAGGCTGACGGCGCGTTGTCGTTGCAGAATTCGAAGTCCGATCATGGTGTGGATTTCCAGGGTTAACAGTCAGGGGCAGGATTGACACTGAGGGTGCGATCTCAGGCGCGGATAAACGCCCAGCGCATTGCTGGCATAAATCTGTTGTTTTTGTTCGGACGAGGCGGCCTCCGAAGCATCGATGTAGCGCCGAGTGTCGTCATAGTAGTGCTGGGTGCGGGGGTCGATGCCTTGCACCGCGCCGACGGTTTCTGACGCAAACAAAACATTTTTGGTGGGCAGTACCTTGAGCAACAAATCAATCCCGGCTTGGTGGTAAACGCAGGTGTCAAAAAATACGTTGTTCAGCAACTTATCTTCCAGCGGCGCCAGACCCATGTCCTGAGCCATGCCGCGGTAGCGCCCCCAGTGGTAGGGCGCAGCGCCACCGCCATGCGGGATGATGAATTTCAGCGTCGGAAAGTCCAGCAAAATGTCCGACGTCATGAGCTGAACAAAGGCTGTGGTGTCGCCATTGATGTAGTGGGTGGCGACAGCATTGAAATGGGGGTTGCAGGAACCGCTCACATGAATCATGGCGGGAACATCCAGTTCAACCAATTTTTCATACAAGGGATACCACCAACGCTTATCCCACAGCGGCGGGTCGCTCCAGTGCCCGCCCGAGGGGTCGGGGTTGAGGTTGGCCGCGACAAAACCGTAATCGACCACGCAACGCTCCAATTCTTCCAATACTTTCTGACCGGGTGCGACACTGGCAGCTTGGGGCAATTGGCAGGCGCCGACAAAATGATCCGGGTACAAAGAGCAGACCCGGTGAATCAGATCATTGTTGAAGCGGGCCCACTGCACATTGGTTTCTTCATTGCCAAAGTGATGGTCCATGCCAACCGCTTTGGGCGAAAAAATGGTGAGGTCGATCCCACGCTCGTGCATGATGCGCAGCTGGTTCTGGTTAATGGCGCTACGGATTTCCTCATCGGTCACGCTTGGGACATCGATCTCCGGCGTCTGACCCGTGCGTTCGAACTGAGCCACCTGTCGGGACCGAAAAGCGGCCACCTGTGGCGGCGCTGTGGTGAAGTGTCCGTGGCAATCAATGATCATGGGAGGCAGTTAAAAGTAAAGTTAACGGCTTATAGGTTCGTCGGGGGTGCGGTCTCAAGTGAACCGCGCCCCAGATTGACTTCGAGCTTGAATTTTTACGGTTCAGGGATGACTAATTGTCAAGCTTGATGCCTGCATTGCGAATCACATGACCCCAGCGATCAATTTCAGAAACCATATAAGTTCCAAACTGGTCCAGACTCATGGCAGGCGTCAGGTTAGACAAGCCGATTTCTTGCAGTCGCTTGGCCATGTCTGGGTCTGAAGTCGCAGCATTGACATGACGGTACAAGTGCTCCAGCACGGGTTGCGGTGTTTTCGGTGGGGCCAAAATGCCAACCCAGGCATCTGCATCAACCGGATAGCCTTGCTCGGTCAGGGTTGGAATTTGGGTTGCGTTAACAAAGCGGGTGGGGGAAGCAACACCAAAGGCTTGTACCCGTGACAGAGCAGGAATCACGATGGTGGCGGGCGCCATCATGATGTCCACTTGTCCCGCCATAACGGCCTGAAAAGCCGGTGCTGCACCTTGAAACGGCACATGCAGTATTTTCAAATCGGCTCTGGCCTTGAACATTTCCATCGCCACTTGGGAGGTGCTGCCCACGCCCCAAGAAGCGAAACTCAGGTTGGAGCTTTTGGCCAAGGCCACCAGTTCAGTCAAGTTGGCGGCTTTGAGTCCAGGCCGGCCCACCAGAACAAAGTTCACTTTGGCCACGGGTGCGACTGCTTTGAATTCGCGTGCCTGGTAACTCATCTTGGAGTAAACATTGGGATTGATCGAATTGGTGTCGGCCGTGGCCACCAACAAGGTGTAGCCGTCAGCTGGCGAATTGAAAACCACTTCGGAAGCAATCATCCCATTGGCGCCAGCCCGATTTTCCACAATGATGGGTTGACCAAATGAATTTCCAATTTTCTGAACCAGTGCGCGGGCCGCGACATCGGTTGCACCACCGGGCGGGTAAGGGATCACCAGTTTGATCGGTTTGGTCGGACTCCAGCTGGTTTGCGCCTGGGCCGATCCCATGACACCCCAGACACCAGCCATTAGGGTGAGTAAGACGGGAGCCCATGATCGCCAGGATACGAATGCCCAAGTAGAACGGGTCGTGTAAGTAATGCGGGATGGATTGACACTTTTCATACTGCCTCCTTAAAAAATCATGGGTGGGGATCGACGGAATCGGTTTCGACTTACTTTCCTTTGAAGCGTGGGGCTCTTTTTTCATTGAACGCCAGGATGCCTTCGTTGCGATCCTGCGTTGCGACCAGCCGACTATAGGCTTCAATTTCAAAAAACATGCCGGTTCGCAGGTCCATTTGGCTGCCGAAAGTGATGGATTTTTTGGCCTGCCGGATCGAGATTGGTGCGTTTGCCAAAATCTTTTCGATCAGTTTCATGGCCTGCGTCAGCAATTCATCCTGAGCGTAAACATGGTTGATCAGGCCGCATGCCAAAGCCTGCTCTACGTCGATGGATTCGCCGGTGAAAATCAGTTCTTTGGCTTTTCTGATCCCAATCGCGCGTGGCAATTGCTGGGTTCCACCGCCGCCTGGCATGATGCCGCGCGTTACTTCGGTGAAACCAAAACGCGCGTTGTCAGAGGCCAGAATGAAATCGCAGGCCAGTGCCAGCTCCAACCCGCCAGCAATGGCCGGGCCATTGACACATGCAATCGTCGGAACCGGACAGTCATAAATGGCGCGGTTCATTCTTTCAAATACATAGTGCTGAATATTGAAGTCTTCATCAGCCATGCCGTTGCGTTCTTTGAGGTCAGCACCGGCACAAAACACCTTGTTGCCGGCGCCGGTCAACAGCACGCAACGAAAAGCATCGGGCTCAGCTTCCATGGCGCCGAAGACATCGATGATGTCTTGCCCCATTTGGGTATTGATTGCGTTGGCGACAGCGGGGCGATTGAGTTGGACCCGTAACAAACCATCCAGGGGTGAGTCGAGCAGCAGGGTTGGGAGTTGAGGCAATTCGCTGAGTTGGAGGTGAGGCATGGAATTTTCCGGATGGTTGGGTTGCGATCAATCATTCAGGAGTTGATCGTGTTCTCCCAACTGGGGTGTGTTGCCGGCTAACCGGGGGCGTTGGCCGTCGAAAGAAATGGGCAGGGCCACAGTACGCACTTGCTCATCCGGCGTTTGAAGCAGGATGTCGAGGGCGCGGGTCTGTTCATTGGCGATAACTTGATCCAGGGTCTGTAGCGGTCCGCAGGGTATCGATAGCTGGGCCAGCAGCTGCAACCAGTGGTCCGAGCTGCACTGTTTAAATCGTCGCTGCAGCAATTCGATCAAGGCCTCGCGGTTCAATACCCGCTGCCCGTTGCTGATGAAGCGAGGGTCGCTGGCCAAAGCGTCGAGACCCAGCGCCTGACACAGACGAAGATACAAGGTGTCATTGCCCGCAGCCACCAAGATTTCCTTGTCTGAACACTGAAACACTTGGTAAGGAACAATATTGGGACTGCCCGAGCCGCTTCTTTTCGGAGGCAAGCCCCCGGCCATCCGATCTGACAGGGGTACGGTCATCCAACTCAACGCCGTTTCGTAAAGAGAAACGTCAACGATCCGAGAGGAGATGGGTGTTCCGCTTTTGCTTTGGGCCAGCAAGGCCAGTACGCCGATCGCGGCCCACATCCCGGTTCCCATGTCATTGAGAGAAACCGGGACCCTGCTGGGCGCATCGCCCTCGCCACCCGTGATACTCATCATGCCACTGAAGGCCTGAATCAGAGGGTCATAGCCAGGCTTGTCCTGCATTGGGCCATTCGCCCCGAACGCACCCAGATTGCAATAAATCAACTTAGGGCAGCTCTGGGTCATATCCTGAGCGCTCAGGCCGTGACGCTCCAATGCGCCGGGTTTGAGATTCTGGAGCACGATGTCAGCTTGCTCAATAATCAATCGGCGTACGTTCTGCAAACTTTGTGGATCATCAAAATCGGCCCGTATGCTTGATTTGCCATTGTTCATGGCGTGAAACAAGGCAGAGGAACCATCAATGAAGGGCGGTCCCCAATCCCTGGCGTAGTCACCGTTTTTGCTGTTCTCAATTTTGATGACTCTGGCGCCGAGTTGGGCAAAAATGTTTCCCGCATAAGGCGCGGCTAGGCTGTGCCCAATTTCCACCACGCAATAACCGTCCATAGGTAAGACCGAGGTCGTCATGTTGGACCAGGATAGTTCACGCCATAGTCCTGGGCGGCTGATTGAATACTCACGTAACCATCGAGCACATCGTTGATCACGTCAGCGTGAGGCCTGGACTTCGGGTCGCCATAACCGCCGCTTCCTGCTGGTTGGACCACCACGGTATCTCCGCTATGCAAAATAGCGGTTGCGCCTTTGGGCGGGAGAATCTTGCTAGAACCGTCGGGATGGGTCACGCTGCATAAAAACAGGGCGCCCGGACTTCCCCCAAAATACCCCTGCGGTGCGAATTCACCTCTTTCTCCTGCCACCGTGAAAGAGGCTTGATCAAACCCAACTTTGTAGGTCCTTCTGGCAGTCAGACCGCCTCTGAAACGACCCGCACCCCCACTGTCGGTGACCAAGGCCCATTCCTTGACCTCGAGCGGCATGGTTTGTTCGATGAATTCAACCGGTAGTGAACCCGCGTTGCCGACATAGACCCGGATGCCATTGACGCCATCCTGGGTGGCGCGAGCGCCCATGCCGCCGCCATGAGGTTCAACCATGCTGATAAATCGTTTCCCGGTACGGCGCACTCTCTCGTCGTCTGGATCTTGGCCGCCAAATACCCCGGAGCAGGCGGCGCAATTGCTTTGCCCAATCACCCGCTCAGGCACGGCTTGTGACAAGGCTTTGAGCAGCAGGTCAATGACTCGGGGCGATGTCTCAGTGTTGCCACTGACTACCGATGCAGGGAATTTGCAATTGACAATGCTGCCCTCGGGTGCATGGAGGGTGACGGGCCGATAGCACCCTTGGTTAATGGGAATCGATACATCGGTCAAGGCCTTGACCGTGAACCAAGTGCTGTTGCAGGTGACAGCCAAAGGACAATTTACGCCGCCCAGAGTTTGATCTCCAGTCCCCGTGAAATCGAAGTGAATCTGATCATCAGCCACAGTCACTTTCACTTTGAGGGGAATCGGTTCACCCAGCCAACCTTGGGCCTGGACCCCTTCGGCAAAATCTTCTGCCTCATAAACCCCATCAGGGATTCCCCGAATGGCCTCGCGCATCAATTCTTCGGAATGGTCAAGCGACCTCTTCATGGCATCGCGTAAAGACTGAACGCCATATTTTTTGCAAAGCGACTTGATGCGCTGGTCGCCAACAAAAGTTCCCGCGTATTGAGCCTGGATATCAAGTAATCGGCCCTCGGGGTCGCGTGTGTTTTGAACAATTAAATTCTGCACATCGGCAACCACTTCGTCATTACGAAACAGCAGTACCGGTGGGATGCGAATGCCTTCTCCAAATATGTCCCAGGTGTTGAGCATGTAGCTCCCTGGTGCTTGTCCCCCAATGTCAGTCCAATGACCGCGGGTCATGACAAAAGCCACCAATTCGTCTGCAACAAAAATCGGCCTGGTGATCTGAATGTCAGGCTGGTGGTTGCCACCACCCAGGTAGGCATCGTTGCTGATGATAACGTCACCGGGTCTAAGTTTGCTGCGTCCAATAGCTTCAACGGATACTTTGGTCGATATCACGGCGGAGCCCAACATGGTGGGGATGTCGTTGCCTTGGGCCACCAGTTGCATGTCTGCATCAAACACCGCAGCTGAAGCATCGGCTCCCAGGTGCATGATCGGGCTGGCGGCCGTTCGCATCATCGCAATTTTCATCTCTCTGGCAATGGCGTAGAGAGAGTTTCGGATGACTTCGTAAACAATGGTTTCCATGGTCATCTCACAAGTAAATGTTCAAATTGCCCGCTGCATCGAGCTGGGCTTTTTGCCCTTGTTTGAAAATGATGCAACTGCTGGCTTCCTCGATGATGGCTGGGCCTTGAACGATTTGAGCGACCTCTAATGCGGATCGTTGATAAACCCCCAGCGTCTGTGATCGGCCTTCCAAATAAACTTTTCGGCTGCCAATTTCAAGTGTTTTATTGTTGGCACTGGGTTCATGGCTTACCAGACCTCTCCAACCCGATTTGACAGTCGCCTGAATCCTGAGATTGACCAGCACAATGGGCTGATTTGGCTTGATGAAATTCCACATCCGTTTGTGATTTTTTTCGAAATCTTGATGCAGTTGCTTGGTTAATTTCTCAGTGCTGATGTCTTGCAACAGGGGGGTATCGATCAAAACAGAAATCGTTGCAGGCTGTCCGGCATAACGGCAATCCGCCCGAAAGCTCGCGCTCAATCCCATAGCTGTCACATCCTTGCCGAAGACAGAGCGGGCCTCTTGTTCGAGTTGTTTGCACAGTCCGACGACTTTGGCAGCGGGAATCGCTTCGAGTTCGGTTTCGACAGCGATTTGTCCATCAAACTGTCGATCAGCCACAATCATTCCTAAGGCGCTAAACAGGCCAGGCAGTGGCGGAACGATGACATGTTTAATTTCAAGTTCTTCGGCCAGGTCAATGGCGTGTACGGGTCCCGCTCCGCCATAGCACATATATACAAATTCTCTAGGGTCAAAGCCTCTTTCGACGGTCATCAGCCGCATCGCTTGTGCCATCAAGGAGTTGGCCACCACGCGAACTGTCCAGGCCGCATCCATCACGGTCAGTCCTAACGGCTTTGCCAAGTGCTCGTCAACAGCACGGTGTGCGGCTGCGACGTCAAGCTTGAATTCACCACTCAGAAAAGTATCGGGATCCACATAACCCAGGATCAAGTTGCAGTCAGTCACTGTCGGGCGGATGCCGCCTCGGCCGTAACAGGCTGGGCCAGGGTCGGCGCCGGCACTTTGGGGGCCGATATGAACGCCCCCTCCGCTGTCGATCCAGGCGATCGAACCTCCGCCCGCTCCAATCGAGTCGATGTCGATGGTGGGCGACCGAACGGCATAGGTGTGCAGCAGGGCTTGAGTTCGGATTTCAGGGCGTGAATCACGGATCATGGAAACATCAAACGTGGTCCCGCCCATGTCACCGAGTAACAGACCCTTGAGACCAGACTGTTCGCTACTTCTGACGCCAGCACTGACGCCACCGGCCGGACCTGATTCAAGCAGAACAATCGGTTTGTGAGCCACCAACTTGGCCGAGGCTAAGCCGCCATTGGATTGCATGAACAACAACTCACCCCTGAAGCCTTCTTGCTGCAGCTGATTTTCAAAGGATTGGATGTATCTGCCGCAGACCGGGCCTAACATGGCATTCATTACTGTAGAGCTGGTTCTTTCGTACTCCTGCATTTCGGGATTGACTTCGTGCGAAGCCGTGATGAAGCGATCTGGCAATAAACGTCGGAGTTCAGCCCATGCCGCTTGTTCATGCGATGGATTGACGTAAGAGTGCAAGAAACAAATGGCAACAGCTTCAACATCCGACGCGCGAATTTTCTCGGCTAGGCGTCTGATCTCATTCAAATCAAGTGGCGTCGCTATGCTGCCATCGGGACGGACCCGTTCTTCGACTTCGAGACGCCATCGGCGTTCTACCAGTGGTTGAGGATTTTTAAATTGCAAGTCGTAGAGGTCGGCACGATCGTGCCGGGAAAGACGCCGGAGTTCCAGAATGTCCCTGAAGCCCTGGGTGGCGATAAGCGCTGTTTTGGCCGCCTTGCCCTCGACGATCATGTTGGTTGCCATGGTGGTTCCATGGCCGATGAAACCCACTTCTGAACTTGAAGACTGGCTAAGCTCCAGAATTTTTTTGAAGCCGTGAATAGCCCCGATGACTCTGTCTGTCGGGGTTGTTGAAACTTTGGTCGACCAAATGGCACCGGAAATATCATCGACCATCACCACATCAGTGAACGTCCCGCCTACATCAATTCCAATCCGTCGCATACGTTGTTCTTTTTAAAATGGAAGGAATAAAAATCCCTCGGAAAATTATTTCAATTCTGTAATTCGAATTTACCGCCGAGAACGAATTTGGTTTTCAGTACAAACCCTATAGACTGTCGCCTTGGTGATGCTGATGGTCTTTCAATGTCAATGTGGATGGAGTCCTGCGTTTCATGAACTTGCCTGCTTACTCAACCTTACTAACCCAGATCGCGCAGCCGCATGTGTTGCTGGTCACCCTCAATCGACCTGAAGTCGCCAATGCGCTGAACACGCAAATGGGGCGTGATTTTCTGGATTTGTGGACCCGTTTGACAGAAGATGCGGGCGACATTCGGTGCATCGTCCTGACCGGCGCAGGAGACAAGGTTTTTTGCGCCGGAGGTGATTTGAAAGAGCGCAATGGCATGAGCAAGCAGCAGTGGATCAAACAGCACGAGTTGTTTGAAAGAATGTACTGGGCCTTGACTGACCTGCCAATCCCTGTCATCGCTGCAGTCAATGGTCACGCCTATGCCGGTGGACTTGAAGCTGTGTTGTCGTGTGATTTTGTCTATGCCTCGGCAGCGGCGCGCTTTGCCTTGACCGAGGTGACGCTGGGCATCATGCCCGGAGCCGGCGGTACCCAAAACTTGCCACGTGCGATTGGTCAGCGGCGCGCCAAGGAAATGTTGATGACCGGGCGTCCGATCGACGCCAATCAAGCTCTGGACTGGGGCATCCTCAACGAGGTTTGCGAACCAACCGAGGTGGTACAACGCGCTATTGAAACAGCGTGCGTGATCGCAGCGAATGCACCTCTGTCAGTTCGTCAGATCAAAAAATCAGTTCGCTATGGCCAGGAGATGGAATTGCGAACGGCTTTCCGTTTTGAAGTCGAGGTCTACAACCAGTTGATTGAAACCTATGATCGAACCGAAGGTGTTTTGGCCTTCAATGAAAAAAGAAAACCCAACTTCAAGGGCCGCTGAGAGGGGATACAGCTCAGTCGCTATGATTTCAATCCAGCTTGATGTTGTTGCGCTTGATCACTTCGCTGAACTGACTCGAGACGGTCTTCAGGTAACGGGTTAGCTCGTCGGCTTTACGGTAATCCACTTCGACCGCGATGGTCGTGAAAGCCCGCTTCACTTCTGGCGCTTGCATCGCTTTTTCAACTTCGACGGCGAGTCGTTCGACGATTGGTTTGGGTGTTCCCGTTGGAACCATCACGCCCAGCCAGGCGCCCATGTCAAATCCCGCAATGCTGGCAGTGACGGCCAAGGTGGGGATGCCGGGCGTGACGGAACTTCCCTTTTCCAATGACACCCCATAAGCCTTGAGGCGGCCATTGCGGACAAAGGGCATGGTTGCTGCGGCCGTCTCGATGCAATAGCTCACTTGCCCGCTGATGACATCGGTCAACGCTGGGGTCGAACCTTTGTAAGGGACATGGATCGCTTGCAAACCTAGGGCCGCGTTGAATGACTCTGCGATCAGATGCGCCGTAGCACCGGTTCCCGAGGAAGCAAAAGAGTATTTTCGCGGATTGGCCTTGATCAATGCGATCAGTTCGCTGGTATCTTTGGCTGGGAAATCTGGGGCAGTGACCAGCACATACGGCGACATGCCCATCATTCCAATCGGCACTAAATCACGTTCAACGTCATAAGGTGTTTTTTGCAGCAAGGGGCTGACGGTGACGGGCCCGCTGGAGGCCGCTAACAGGGTGTAGCCGTCGGGTGCTGCTTTGGCCACCGAATCCGTGCCAATGGTTCCGCCGGCCCCGGCCTTGTTCTCAATCACCACCGCCACGCCCAACGATTTGCTTAATTCTTGCCCCAGCACTCTGGCCCCCAAATCGGTGGCTTGTCCCGGGGGCCAGGGCACGACCAGCTTGATCGGTCGATTTGGATAGGCTGTCTGGGCCCAGCTCAGCGCGGAAGAACTCAAACCAGCGCCCACCACGCTTGCCCCCACAGCAGCCAGCACACGACGCCGAGTCACAGTTTGTTGAGTCCTGAGTGATTTTTTCATGGGGTCCATCCTTTGTGCTCTTTGTCTCATATTTTTTGCTCTTGCGCGCGAGGGAAAACCCTTGCCATTTGGGCGTTATGCCACAAAGCACGAACAACTATCGCCTGTGTTACAGCACGTGATTGACAGCACTATGTCGCCTCCGTAGCATGCAGCAAACTCGCACAGGGCGAACAGGAGCGCAGGGACATGTCAGAAGCAATGCAACTCGACCAAATCAAGCTCGGTCTGGGCCAGGATTTTCCGGAAATCCGAGAAAGTGTTCGCCGGATTTGTGCCGGTTTTCCGGGCTCTTATTGGCGTGAGCTCGAGGCACAGGAGGCTTATCCCACCGAGTTCGTTCAGGCGCTGACCCAGGCTGGTTATTTGTCGGCCCTGATTCCCGAGGAATATGGTGGATCGGGCTTGAGTCTGGCTGGCGCTGCAGCGATCTTGGAAGAAATTCATGGCGCTGGCTGCAATGCTGCAGCCTGTCACGCTCAGATGTACATCATGGGAACTCTGTTGCGCCATGGCTCGGTCGAACAGAAGACCCGCTACTTGCCAAGAATAGCTTCCGGCGAATTGAGGTTGCAGGCGTTTGGGGTAACTGAACCGACTTCGGGAACTGATACGACCAAGCTCAAAACCAGGGCCGTCAGGAATGGGGATCACTATTTGATACATGGTCAAAAGGTCTGGACTTCGCGCGCTTTGCATTCTGATTTGATGCTGCTGCTGGCCAGAACCACGCCGCTGGATCAGGTCGTGAAAAAGACCGACGGGCTCTCGGTGTTCTTGGTCGATATTCGGCAGTGTCTGGGCAAAGGACTGGAAATCAAACCCCTCAAGGCCATGGTGAACCACCATGCAACCGAGGTGTTTTTTGATGGTGCACAAGTCCCGGTTGAGAATTTGATTGGCGTCGAGGGACAGGGCTTCAAATACATCCTCGATGGTCTCAACGCCGAGCGCATCCTGGTGTCATCCGAAGCGATCGGGGATGCTCGCTGGTTCACCAAGACTTCAATCAACTATGCCAAACAACGCATTGTTTTTGATCGGCCCATAGCGCAGAACCAGGCGATCCAGTTTCCGATAGCTCGCGCCCATGCGGAAACGGAAGCAGCAGCCCTGTTGCTGCGCAAGGCTGGGGCGCTCTTTGCTGCGGGACTGCCCTGTGCGGCTGAAGTGAACATGGCCAAGCTGCTGGCGTCCGAGGCATCCTGGCACGCAGCTGAAGCTTGTCTGCAGACCCACGGCGGTTTTGGCTATGCTAGGGAATACGACGTTGAGCGCAAGTGGCGGGAAACCCGGTTGCTGCAAATTGCCCCGATCTCAACCAATTTGGTCCTGTCCTATATTGCCGAGCATGTGCTTGACATGCCCCGTTCGTTTTGAAGCAACTCCATCCAAGGCCCTCTATGACAAGTCTGACTGCTGAATTGGCGAATTTCACCCATCAACCCAATTTCCCGAAGCTTCCCCCTCGAGTTGTAGAGATCGTGCAATCGGGCTTCATCGACACCATAGGGACCATGCTGGCCGGGCGCCATGAACCGGTTGTGAAGATCGTTCAACACTATGTCGCGGCCCGGCAGTCCCAGGCTGCTGAAGCCTTCGTTTTATTCGGGCCGCAAAAAGCCGCCAGCGCAGACGCAGCCTTGATCAATGCAACGGCGGGCCATGCGCTTGATTTTGATGATGTGGCCCTGAGGGGTCATCCCAGCACCGTCCTGGTTCCGGCGATTCTGGCCGAAGGCCAGCGCCTGGGTTTGACGGGCGAAGATGCGCTGCGGGCTTATCTGGTGGGCTACGAAGTGTGGGCCGAGCTCGCTGGCCGCGAGTCTGACGCTTATCACCTCAAGGGTTGGCATCCGACAGCGGTGCTGGGCACGGTGGCCGCCGCCGCCGCTGTGGCTCACTTGAATGGTTTAGCCGCCAAGACCTGTCAGCATGCGATCGCCTTGGCCTGCAGCATGGCCGCTGGCTTGGTTGCGAATTTTGGCACCATGACCAAACCGTTTCATGCCGGACGAGCCGCCTCCAACGCGATTGAAGCAGTGCGCTTGGCGGCAGCGGGTCTGACGGCTGCGCCCGATGCGGTTGAGCACCCGGCAGGTTATTTGTCAGCTCTCTCGCCCAAACAAGCCGTCGATCGGACACGATCGGCATCGACCCTGGGGCAAACATTGCGAATTCTGGATTCAGGTCTATCGATTAAAAAATACCCCACTTGTTATGCCACACATCGCGTGATAGACGGGGTACTGGATTTGCGCCGCGAACATGGGTTCAAGGTGCAAGATGTCAAAACCATCAAGACCCAAATCGGGCCAGCACAGGCATCGATGTTGCGCAACCATTCGCCTGAAACTGGACTGGAGGCCAAGTTCAGTCTGGAGTTTGCTGTTGCCAGTGCCTTGTTCGCTGGCAAGGTTGGACTGTCTGAATTAACCGACCAATTTGTAGCTGAACCCGGTATCCGACAGCTCATGCCCAGGGTTGAAATTTCTATCGTTGACACGGTCTGTCCGATTGAACCGATCTTTGCCATGAACGACACGGTGCGCATCGAGTTGCACGACGGGCGGTCATTTGAGTCGGGTGCTATCCGGTTCGCCCGGGGCAATGCCATGCTGCCGCTACAGGGGTCAGAGCTGCAATCCAAATTTTTGGATTGCACAGCCGGCATTGAAGGGCTGAACAATAGGGAACTGTTCAATAACTTGTCCCGTTTGAGCGAGCTCGGTTCCTTGCAGCAAATGGCGACTTGCGCTTGAATGGACAAGGTCTTGCCTGTGACGGTTGCTTGGTCTGAAAATCTTCGTCTGCTGGCTGATCGCTATGGCGATTCGCCAGCGGTCTTTGACGGACTGAACCAGCGCCTGAGCTACCGTCAACTCAGTGAACGCGCGCATGGCCTGGCCGTAAACCTGATCAAACACGGCATCAAGCCGGGTCAAGCGCTTGCGAGTTTGCTGCCCAATGGGATTGATGCAGTTTGGGTTGCTTACGGCATTCGCTTGACCGGTGCCACCGAGGTGCCGATGAGTTGGAGCTATACCTCAGAGGAAATTGCCTGGTGCGCCAAACTTGCAAAATTCAATAGGGTGCTGACCTTGAACGATAAAGTCAGTGGGCTCCAAGCCCTGGGCCTGCAAGCACAGGATATTGGCGCGATCGAAATGGAAGATGAAGGAATGGTTCTGCCGGCGATTGCGTCTGAGCTTCCCGGAAGAATTTTGTTTACTTCGGGCACCACGGGGAAACCCAAGGGCGTTATTTACAGCCACGGTCGGCGTTGGATCGGTGAGCAAGTGCAAAAATCCACGTTGCCCTTCGTGCCGCATCCCGGTGCACGCATCGTGTTGATGACACCGTTTGTTCACGGTGCATCTCTGCTGACCTTCGCCTGGTGTGATTTTGGTGCTGAAGTGGTCCTGCTCGATGGGGTGAATATTCAACGCCTGCAGCCCCTGTTAGCAGCGGGCCAATTGAAGGCCATTTTTGCGCCGCCCACCGTTTTGGCCAAGATCACGACAGCTTTTGAGGGGCAAATTTTTTCTGGCGTTCGATGCATATTTACAGGGACCCAGGCGCTGACCGCGGCCCTTTATGAGAAAGCCTCACGCATGTTCGGCCCGGTCGTCCGGGTGACTTACGGGAAATCGGAATGCATCAACCCGATCACGATTTCAACACCGCAACAGACCGAGGCATTTTTCAAAGAAAAACAGCGGGGTGCCGGTGTGGGTTGGCCAGCGCCTGGCGTTGAAATACGGATTGCCGAACCCGTCGCGGACGCGCTTGACGGTGAGATTCAAGATGGGGAAATATCGTTGCGCGCCCCTCAAATGTCCGATGGTCTGATCGATCAAAATGGCTTCGTGGCTCATGGCCCTGAGGGTTGGCATGCCACAGGCGATCTGGGTTATTTCGATGATCAGGGACGTTTGATTTTGACGGGTCGAATCGCTGATGTGATTAAGACCGGCGGCTACCGGGTCAATCCCGATGAAATCGAAGCGGTTTTGTCGGGCAACACCCGATGCGGACAAATCTGCGTCACTTCAGTCGCCTCGGATTACTGGGGTGAAGTGATTGTTGCGGTAGCCGAGCATGGCGCTGAGGGCTGGATCGATGCAGCGCAACAATTGCTGGCCTCCATGTCTCGCCACAAGCGGCCTCGGATTTACTTGGCGGTTCCTGAGTTGCCACGCAATCCCCAGGGCAAGCTAAGCCGCAAAAAAGTTAGTCAACTGATCCTAAAAACCCATCAGTTGTTCGACGGACCCTATCCCGAATTGCGGCTGATTGACAACGCATTGCAACTCAATCGGCTGCCTTGAGGTTGGCGCGTTTGGCTGCTTCGGACCATTTCACGACCTCGGCGCTGACAAAGTCTCCCCACTCCTTGGGGCCGCGTGGGTCGGCCACCATGCCGCGCTCCAGGATGCGCTCGCGCATCAGGGGTTCGTCCAGTACCCGGCGTATATCGGCGCCAATTTTTTCCACCAGATCGTTCGGTGTGCCTTTGGGCAACACCAGGCCGGCCCAGCCCACGCCTTCAAAACCCGGGTAGCCCAGTTCGGCGACGGTGGGTAAATCGGGTAGCTGTGGCAAGCGTTGCAAGGTAAAGCTGGCCAAAGGTTTTATTTTTCCCGACTTGATGTGCGGCAGCGTGGCCGCCAGGCTATCGACCAGCAAGGGAATTTGTCCGCCCAGCAAATCAGTGACCGCCGCTGCGCTTCCTTTGTAGTTCACACCGACTAGATCAATGCCGACCCGGTACTTGAACAACTCGCCCCCAAGATGCTGGGTGTTGTTGACGCCGCCATAACCCAAATTGAATTTGCCCGGCTCTCGTCTGGCCGCATCGATCAAGTCTTTCAGGTTGTTAAAAGGCAGTCCAGGGTTGGCCACCAAGACCATGGGCGCAATGGCAGCGCCATTGAGCAGGACAAAATCACGATTGGTGTCGTAAGGCAACTTGGAGAATACCGCGGGGTTCACAGCCAGAGTTCCGCTGGTGCCCAGCGTGATGGTGTAGCCATCGGGCGCAGCGTCACGTCCGGCGACCATGCCGGGAACTCCAGAACGGTTCTCGACATAGACTTGCTGGCCCCAGATTTTGGCCAGACTTTCGGCCATTAAGCGCGCGACGATGTCGGTGGCTTGACCGGCCGGGAACGGAACGATTAATCTGACCGGTTTGCTCGGGTAATGACCCTGCGTCTGCGCGACCAGCGCGGGGGACAACATCAGAAGTAGAGTGAGCCAGAAGGACTTCAAGAGCATGACATCTCCTAGTAAAAAACTTTATCCCCATTGATCGACATCAAAGGGAAAGCGCTCAGGGCATGAGCCGGTTCGACGGCGGGCGCCGCGTGCAAATAACTGGGGTTGAGTTCGTCCCAGTTGTTCACGCCAAGCAGGCCTAAGCAAATCCGGACTTCCTGTTCCAAAATTTCCAGCATGCGCACCAGACCATCCTGGCCATCAGCGGCCAAACCCAGGCATTGCATGCGACCGATTCCGACCAGATCGGCACCAGCAGCAAGGGCTTTGACGATATCGGTGCCCCGGTTGAAACCGCCATCGATCATGATCGGGACGCGGCGGTCAACGGCTGCAACAATTTCGGGCAACACATCCATGCTGCCGCGACCATGATCGAGTTGACGCCCGCCGTGGTTGGAGACGTAAATCATGTCAACCCCATAGTCGAGCGCCAGCAACGCGTCTTCTGCGGTGGCGATGCCTTTGAGAATCAGTGGAATGGGGTATTTGCTTTTGATTCGTTCAATGTCCTGCCATGCAAACGCCGCTTGGTATTCCCGACCCGGAACCACACTGCGCCGAATATTGCGTTTGGCCATGTCGCGCTCGCGCCGGCTGTACAAGGCGGTATCGACGGTCAGACAAAAAGCCGAGTAACCCGCCGCGATGGCGCGTTCGACCTTGTCGTCAACCCATTGGGCGTCGCCATGAACATAGAGTTGAAAAATTCGCAGCGCCTCGGGCGCTTGCTCGGCAACGGCTTGCAGACCGGGCTCGCACACTGAGCTCAACATATGCGCCACACCAAATTGGGCTGCAGCCTGCGCTGAATCGAGGCCGGCCTGCGCAGTGAACAGTTCCAGGCTGCCGACTGGTGCCAGCACCAAGGGCAGGCGCAGTTTGCGCCCTAAAAATGGGGTGGACGGGTCGATCCGGCTCACGTCGCGCAGAATTCTGGGACGAAAAGCGATTGAATCGAGTGCCAAGCGGTTGCGTTTGACACCGGTCTCGGTTTCGGTGCCGCCAACGATGTAGTCCCAGTTGTCCTTGCTTAGTTTTTGGTGAGCTTTTTTGACCAGTTCGTGCAGAGTCAGAAAGGGGGATGGGTTGGTTGTTGCAGGGGAGGCAAGGGACATGTCGCTGTGGGGTGATAACGAAGAGTGGACCCAATGTAGGGAGGATCAAAGTCCTCGTCAATCGGGTTTCTACCGAGTTGGTGAGTCCGTAAGCTGAGCCGGAGCAGGACAGCCACGCCGCCCGCCTAGCGCAAGGTGCTGGCGTGAAACTGCACAAATCCTTTGCGCGCGATGGTGTTGGCGAGGACCGGTGGATTGGGTGCCCGTTCTCCAGCCCAGGCTCGATTTGCGGTTGCCACAGAGGCTAAATCCCTGTCACATCTTTGACGAAAATCCGCTAGGGTTTCAGAAGCCCTTGCTCGCGAGCTGAGACGGAGCAGGGCAGCGGCGCACTCAACTCCGCGGCTGTCCCCCTTGTCGGCCTGGGGCCGACAATTCCTCCTTGATGCCGCTGCGCTGAGTGCACCACTGCCCTGCTCCTGCGTGTCGGGTTTTCCAACGCCAAATACCGAACCTGCTTGACGCCCTGGTGTTTGGGGTGGACGGCGCAGCGGCATCAAGGCCAAAGGCCGGGGGACAGCCGCGCAGCTGCCCACCCCAAGCGCCTGGGCGCACACCAGCATTCAACCAGCATCCCTGCAGCGGTAAGCAGACTGTCCCGGAGCAGGACAGCCACGCCGCCCGCCCATTTGGCAATGTGAGTTCTTGGAAGTGAAGTCCAAAAAACTCGCCCGCGTGGCGCTAGGCGCTGGCATGGGGGTGGTCATTAGAATGAACGTTTAATTATTTTTGGGCGACACGCGACACCATGACGACGACTCCAGATTTTCTGATTCACAACGCGCTGCTGTATGACGGAACCGGGGCTGATCCTGTCCAGCAGGATGTCTTGGTTCAGAATGGCAAGATTGCAGCCATCGGACAGAATCTGCTCCACGATACCAAACAGGTGATCGAGGCCCAGGGTCTGGCCCTGATGCCCGGCATCATCGACAGCCATACCCATTTTGATGCCCAGATCACCTGGGATCCTTATGTCCGTCCCTCCCCCGCCATGGGCGTGACGACAGCGGTCATCGGCAACTGCGGCTTCACCATTGCGCCGTGCAAACCGGCTGATCGCGACCTCACCATGCGCAATTTGACGCAAGTCGAAGGCATGTCGATCGATGTGCTGCGCCAGGGCATCGATTGGGGTTTTGAGACCTTTCCCGAGTACCTGGATTTATTGCGGCGCAAAGGCAGCGCAGTCAATATTGCGGCCTATGTCGGTCATTCGTCGATTCGCACCTGGGTGATGGGCGAGCAAGCGGGACAGCGCGCTGCAAGCGCTGAGGAGATTGACCAGATGGCCGATCTGGTGCGCCAAGCCATGGCCGCTGGTGCCGTTGGTTTCGCCAGCAGTACCAGCCCCGCCCACAATGGCGAAGGCGGTCTGCCCATGCCCTCGCGCTTGGCCAGCGATGCCGAGATGATGGCCTTGATTCAGGCTATGGGAGAGCAGGGCAAAGGCGTTTACATGGTGACCAAGGGCGGGCAGATGCCGGTGGCCCTGCTCGAAGACATGGCGGCGCAGTCGGGTCGCCCGGTCATGATCGCTGCGCTGCTGCACAACAGCACCAACCCGAACGCGGTGTTCAAGGATCTCGAAGCCATCAGTGCGGCCAATACCCGTGGCCGCAAGCTGATCGGTCAGGTGTCGTGCTGCCCCTTGACCATGGACTTCACTTTGGCCTCGCCGTATCCGGTGGAAGGTTTGCAAAGCTGGAAACCCGCGCTGGGGTTGTCCGGTGCAGCGCTCAAGCAGGTACTGGCCGACCCCCAATTTCGCCAAGGCGTGCGCCAAGAACTGGTCAGCCCCGCCACGTTCCGGCTGTTCAACAACGAGTGGGACAAAGTCCATGTGGTGCAAACCAGTCGCAGCGAGAACGCCGTTTTGGAGCAATGTTCGGTGCAACAAATCGCCAACGAACGGGGTCTGGATCCGCTGGACGTGATGCTCGACTTGGCATTGTCGGAGGATCTGGAAACCGTGTTCACGGCCCAGCTGCTCAACAGCGACGTTGAAGCCGTAGGCCGCATGCTGAATCACCCGCACAGCCTGGTGTCACTCAGTGATGCGGGGGCTCATCTGACTTTTTTCAACGACGCAGGCTTTGGTCTGCACCTGTTGGGGCATTGGGTGCGTGAGCTCGGCGTCATGGGTCTGGCCGATGCGGTGCGCCGCTTGACCTCGCAACCGGCACACATTTTTGGCATGCAGGATCGGGGCCAGATTCGGGTTGGTTGGGCCGCTGACTTGTTGTTGTTTGACCCCGCGTTGGTGGGCCGCTCTGCCAAACGCCGGGTTTTCGATTTGCCCGGCGGCGCAGCGCGCCTGACCACCGACGCGCTAGGCGTGCACGGGGTCTGGGTCAACGGAACGCTGGTGGCCGACAGCCAGGGTCTGTGTCAGACGGCCCCCTTGGCCGGAGAGTTGCTGACCCAGTTTTGAGGTGATGGCGTGAAATTGCTCAAAACCAGATGCGTGCATAGGTGTGGGCAAGGCCGGTGGATTGGGTGCCCGTTCTCCAGCCCAGGCTCGATTTGCGGTTGCCACCGAGGCTAAATCCCTGTCACATCTTTGACGAAAATCCGCTGGCGTTTCAGAAGCCCTTGCCCGCGAGCTGAGACGGAGCAGGGCAGCGGCGCACTCAACTCCGCGGCTGTCCCCCTTGTCGGCCTGGGGCCGACAATTCCTCCTTGATGCCGCTGCGCTGAGTGCACCAC
>JBAQTC010000013.1:0-183455 GCA_049296795.1 Burkholderiaceae bacterium | reverse complement strand
TTGAGCGCCGGACAAAAGCGACTGAGTTCAAAAGTCACCTGGGCCGGCAAAATCATTCCATCGTCCTTGAATATCTCGGGAATTGATGGCGAATAGCTCATACAGTGGGCGGGGTCACGGATTCAGGCCAAAGCCCGCTCTGGTAGCGGGCTTTTTTATCTGTCCTGCTGCATATCTCAAGGACGGTAAACACATTTATCGCCGATAGAACGTCGCTCCACCGATACCGCCGACAAACCCTTGATCTGAGGGGCCAGGCTTTTCCAGATATAAAAGCATAAATTCTCCAGCGTGGCTGGGCCCAGGCCGGTCACCTCATCGAGAAAATGGTGATCCAATTTTTCCCGCAATATATTCACTTCGCGACGGATAAAGCCCAAATCCATCACCATGCCGGAACTGCTTACCGGTTCACCTTTGACGAACACCTCGGCATGGTAAGTATGGCCATGAACCCGGCGGCTCGATTCGGACTCGATTTCACGTTTAAGGGTGTGGGCCGAATCAAAGTAAAAGCACTGACTGATTTCAAACATCAACGAATTCCAATCATTTTGTGCGATTGCACACCCAAACGCCATTGAGGGTGTTGCTGGCAATAGGCAATCGCCTGGGCTGTATTTTCCGCCCTATCTGGACCATCCATGGGCTGCAAAAAAAAATGATCAAAGGCCAGCGCCTCGAACCGCGCTGGATCAACACCAACCTGGGGAAACACCAGTTTGAGCTCATTGCCACGCTGGATCAGCAATTCCGTATCGGCTTTGGGGCTTACGCAAATCCAGTCCAGACCGGGCGCCGCAGCGACGGTTCCATTGGTCTCTACCGCGATCGAAAAGCCACGCGCATGCAGCGCCGCCGTCAAGGCTGCATCCACCTGAAGCAGCGGCTCCCCCCCCGTGAGAACGACCAGACGATTTGACCGTCCCTGGGCCAACCAGGCCTGAGCCACCGCTTGGGCCAGCGCATCGGCCGAGTCAAACTTGCCGCCACCGCTACCGTCGGTCCCGACAAAATCGGTATCACAAAAATTACAAACTGCCGTCGCGCGATCTTGTTCCCGCCCGCTCCACAAATTACAACCCGCAAATCGACAGAACACCGCAGCCCGCCCGGACTGAGCACCTTCGCCTTGCAGGGTGTAAAAAATTTCCTTGACCGAATAAGTCATAAATCCAATTTAATCAGATGCGCAATGCGCTGGTTCGCCAGGTCCAGTTGCAACCGGACCCTCGCGCTTGCAAAACTCCGATTTTCGCAGGAAGTGGCCAGCCGGGCTGGAGCCCGGTTTATGATCCCCTATTTGCATAGCCTGCCATGTCCCAGAATCAACTCGACAAAAAATCCGAAGCCTGGTCGGCCCTGTTCTCTGAGCCCATGAGCGACTTGGTCAAGCGCTATACCTCGAGTGTATTTTTTGACAAGCGCCTGTGGCAAGCCGATATCGCTGGCAGCCTAGCCCATGCGGAGATGCTGGCGGCCCAAGGCATCATTACCAGCGCCGACCATGGTTCGATTGTGCAGGGCATGGCCACTATCGCTGATGAAATTGGATCCAGCATATTCCAATGGAAGCTTGACCTGGAAGATGTCCACCTCAATATCGAAGCACGACTGACCCAATTGGTGGGCGATGCTGGTAAGCGCCTACACACAGGGCGCAGCCGAAACGATCAGGTGGCAACCGACGTCCGTCTCTGGCTGCGCGGCGAAATTGATTTAATTGCTGAACTGCTCAAAGACTTGCAACTTGCTCTGCTCGGGCTAGCTGAAAAAAATACCGACGTCATTCTTCCCGGCTTTACCCATTTGCAAGTGGCGCAACCCGTGAGTTTTGGACACCATATGTTGGCCTATGTGGAAATGTTCTCGCGCGATGCTGAACGCATGACTGAGGTCCGCCGACGCGTCAACCGCTTACCCCTGGGCTGCGCTGCGCTGGCCGGCACCAGCTATCCGCTAGACCGTGAACGAGTCGCCAAGACCTTGGGCATGGTGGATGAACAAGGCCAAGCTCAGGTCTGTCAGAACAGCCTAGACGCTGTCAGCGACCGCGACTTTGCCATCGAATTTAACGCCGCCGCTGCCCTGGCCATGATTCACATCAGCCGGCTGAGTGAAGAGTTGGTGCTGTGGATGAGCCAAAGCTTTGGCTTCATCGAAATTGCCGATCGATTCTGCACCGGCAGCTCCATCATGCCGCAGAAAAAGAACCCCGATGTGCCCGAACTGGCGCGCGGAAAGACTGGTCGCGTTGTGGGTCATCTGATGGGCCTGCTCACCTTGATGAAAGGTCAGCCCTTGGCCTATAACAAAGATAACCAAGAAGACAAGGAGCCCTTGTTTGACACCGTCGACACATTGAAGGACACGCTACGCATCTTCGCCGAAATGGTCGGCGGCATCCGCGTCAAAGCTGAAGCGATGGAACGCGCCGCCCTCAAGGGCTACGCCACGGCTACCGACCTGGCCGATTACATGGTGAAAAAAGGCTTGCCATTTCGGGATGCCCACGAAGCAGTAGCCCACGCTGTCAAAGCGGCGATTTCACACCAGGTTGACTTGTCGGAATTGCCGCTGTCTGTGCTGCAGCAGTTCAATCCGAAAATTGAAAAGGACGTTTATCAGGTCCTGAGCCTGCGCGGTTCACTCAACGCCCGCAACACACTCGGTGGGACGGCGCCCGAACAAGTTCGAGCCCAGATTTCCCGCCACCAAAAACGCCTGCAGGCCAACTGAACACCAACCATGACAATTACCGAACTGCTTGCCTGGTCACCTGAACTGGCGCTCGATGATCCCCGCACCGACGCCACCCACCAGGAATTCATCGAACTGCTCAATCGCACGGCCAATGCCCCCGAAGCCGACAAACCCGCACATTTCCAAGCTCTACTGAGCCACACCGTAGAGCATTTCGCGCAGGAAGAGCGCTGGATGCTAGCCACCGGTATCCCGGCTGAACATTGCCATTTCGGCCAGCACAGCAGCGTGCTCGAAGTCATGAAAGAAGTCGCCAAACGCGCCCTCCAGGGCGAGATCGAACTGATCGACCGGATGGCCGAGGCGTTGGCCGAGTGGTTCCCTGGCCACGCTCAAAGCATGGACGCGGGTTTGGTCATTCACCTGCAGCAACAGGGCTTTGACACCGTCAGTGAAACCCTCAGAGAAGAGACCAGCACCTAACGCAGGTCTTGGCCTGAATGATCGAAAACAAGGGTTTTTCAATGAACTCTCCGATTCGTCGTATTGCCATCAGCACCGGTGGCGGGGACGCGCCCGGCCTCAATGCGGTGATCAGCTCGGTCTTCATAGCTGCCACCAAGCGCGGCTGGGAATGTATCGGCATCCGCGACGGTTTCGACGGCATCTTGCGACCCGAACGCTATCCCGCAGGGGGCGTCGAGTTACTCACCCGAGAACGAGTCCGCGGCATTGCCCACTTGGGTGGAACCATTCTTGGCACCACCAACAAAGGCAATCCGTTTCATTTTCCGACCCGTATGCCCGACGGCAGCATGGGGGAAACTGATCGCTCTGGCGAATTGTTGGACTACTTCCGGCGCGAAGAAGTAGATGCACTGATTTGCGTTGGCGGCGATGGTTCGCTCACCATCGCCCATGAACTGCACCGCTTGGGCCTGCCGGTGGTGGGTGTTCCAAAAACTATCGACAACGACCTCGACAAAACCTTCACCACCTTTGGCTTTGACTCGGCCGTCAGCTTTGCCACCGAGTGCCTAGACCGCTTGCACAGTACGGCTGAGAGCCATCAACGCGTGATGGTGGTCGAAGTCATGGGGCGTTATGCCGGTTGGATTGCTTTGCATGCAGGCATCTCTGGCGGCGCCCATGCCATTCTCATCCCCGAAATTGCATTTGATTTGGAAAAAGTCGCCAGCAAAATCCGTGGTCGTGATGCGCAAGGACGGCTCTATTCCCTGGTGGTGGTGGCCGAAGGCGCCCGCCCACAAACAGGCCAGCGCGCCCTGCTCGCTCCTTCTGAAATCGGCCATGCTGAGCGATTGGGCGGAATGGGCGAACAGGTGGCCAAGGAACTCGCCACACTCTGCGGCAAAGACACGCGCGTCGTCGTGTTAGGTCATCTACTGCGTGGTGGCAGTCCGACTTCACTGGATCGGCTGGCGGCCAAACGTTTTGGCACTGCCGCCGTGCGCGCGATCGAAGCCGGTCTGTCGGGCGTGATGGTTTCCCTGGCGTTTCCCAATGTTGAATACGTCAAACTGGACGAGGTAGCCGGACGCATGAAGGCAGTTCCGATGGACAGCGATACCCTACAGACCGGGCGCGACCTGGGCGTTTGTTTCGGCGACTGAGGCTAACGCCAGCTACAAAAATTAGCTTTATTATTCCCACCCCTACCTTGAGAGACTCTGATGCCGGTGATCACCAACATTGAAGACCTGCGCGTTCTTGCTCAGAAACGCGTTCCCCGTATGTTCTATGACTATGCCGATTCGGGCTCATGGACCGAGAGTACCTACCGCGCCAACGAAAGTGATTTCAAGAGCATCAAACTGCGGCAACGGGTGGCTGTCAATATGGAAAACCGCAGTACCCGCAGCACCATGATCGGGCAAGAAGTCGCTATGCCAGTGGCCATCGCGCCGACAGGCTTGACCGGAATGCAACATGCCGACGGAGAAATCTTGGCGGCCCGTGCCGCCAAAGCCTTTGGCATTCCTTTCACCCTCTCGACCATGAGCATCTGTTCGATTGAAGACGTTGCCCAGGAAACCGGTGGCCATCCGTTCTGGTTCCAGCTCTATGTCATGAAAGATCGGGATTTCATCGAGCGCCTGATCGACCGAGCCAAAGCAGCCAACTGTTCAGCCTTGGTGTTGACCCTGGACTTGCAGATTTTGGGCCAGCGTCACAAGGATTTGAAAAACGGCCTGAGTGCACCGCCCAAATTGACCCTGAGCAACCTCATCAACATCGCCAGCAAACCACGCTGGGCGCTGAATATGCTGGGCACATCAAGGCGCCAATTTGGCAATATCGTGGGTCACGTCAAAGGCGTGGACAACATGGGCTCGCTGTCGGAGTGGACAGCGAAGCAGTTTGACCCCGGTTTGAACTGGGGCGACGTGGAATGGATCAAAAAACGCTGGGGTGGAAAACTCATTCTCAAAGGCATTCAAGACGTAGAAGACGCACGGCTGGCCGTGGACAGCGGTGCAGACGCGCTGATTGTGTCGAACCACGGCGGTCGTCAGCTTGACGGCGCCGAATCCTCGATTCGAGCCCTGCCCCAGATAGTCGAAGCTGTCGGCAACCGGATCGAAGTCCATATGGATGGCGGCATTCGCAGCGGTCAGGACGTGCTCAAGGCCTGCGCCCTGGGTGCTAAAGGCACGTACATCGGGCGCGCCATGCTCTATGGCTTGGGCGCCATGGGCCAAGCCGGCGTCAGCAAAGCGCTGGAACTGATTCACAATGAACTGTCCCTGAGCATGGCGTTTTGTGGTCACACCGACATCCATGGCGTTGACAAACGCATCTTGCTGCCGGGGACTTACCCGAGTTAAAAAATGTTCAGGCTTGCGCCAGTGAGATAATCCGTTGGCTCCGGCTGCGTTTTGAAAAGCGGCCATTCCTTTCACCCAGCCTCTGGATAAATACCATGAACCGCTGTTTCAGCCCCGAACGATGGCCAGTTGCACTGCTGGCACTGTTTTGGTTAAGCGCCTTTGCGACGTCCGTCCAGGCCCAGCCCATGCTGCGTCAGTTCCCCCCAACGGCACTGCGCGGAGTGCTCCAAGTTACCCAATCGCCCGAGGTCTTGCTCAACGGTGTCTCAGCCCGACTCTCGCCTGGCGCACGCTTGAAAGACAGCAGCAATATGCTGCGGCTGCCCGCTACCTTGTCTGGCCAGCGCTTGCTGGTGAACTACGTGCGTGACCCTCAAGGATTGCTGCACGAGGTCTGGATCCTGACCAGCGCCGAGGCACAAGAACCCCGGGCCGGGCTCGAGCCTGTGACCAACTTCAGTTTCGCGTCGGATGCCGATCGCCCTAAAACCGATGATGGAAAAACCCCGTTCCATCAATTGCCGGTATTTCCGAATCGATAACGAGCTCCTGCCAGCCTAAGCCGGCTGGAACCCCGCTCAGTCCCAGTCTTTGACTGGTCAAACCCGCAACCGAATTTAAATTGAAGTCCCATGACTGCCAAAAAAGTCTTTATTAAAACCTTTGGGTGCCAGATGAACGAGTACGACTCGGACAAAATGGTCGATGTCCTGCACGCCGCGCAAGGCTATGAAACAACGCAGCAGATGGAAGAAGCCGACCTGATTCTGTTCAACACCTGTTCGGTTCGGGAAAAAGCGCAGGAAAAAGTATTTTCCGATCTAGGTCGGGTCAAAAAATTCAAGAAAAAAGGCGCGCTGATCGGCGTCGGTGGCTGCGTCGCCAGCCAAGAGGGGGCCGCCATCATCGCGCGTGCACCTTATGTTGACGTGGTCTTTGGCCCACAAACCCTGCACCGCCTGCCCGAGTTGTTAGCGCAGCGTCAACAGAAAAATCGGCCGCAAGTCGACATCAGTTTCCCCGAAATTGAAAAATTTGACCACTTGCCGCCGGCACGGGTCGAAGGCGCAACCGCTTTTGTCAGCATCATGGAAGGCTGCTCCAAGTACTGCAGCTATTGCGTCGTGCCCTACACCCGGGGTGAGGAAGTCTCACGACCGTTTGACGACGTGCTAGTGGAAGTGGCGGGGCTGGCCGACCAGGGCGTCAAGGAAATCACCCTGCTGGGCCAAAACGTCAATGCCTACCGTGGCCGCATGGGCAGCAGCACCGACTTGTCTGACTTTGCCACGTTGATTGAGTACGTGGCCGAAATCCCCGGCATTGAACGCATCCGCTACACCACCAGTCATCCCAACGAATTTACCCCGGCCCTGATCGAGGCCTATGCCAGGATCCCCAAGTTAGTGAGTCACCTGCATCTGCCTGTGCAACATGGATCGGATCGGATTTTGATGGCGATGAAACGCGGCTATACCGCCATGGAATACAAATCCACTGTGCGCAAACTGCGTGCCATCCGGCCCGACATGGCCTTGAGCAGCGACTTCATCGTGGGTTTCCCGGGTGAGACCGAAGACGACTTCAACAAAATGATGAAGCTAATTGACGATGTGGGTTTTGACAACTCCTTCAGCTTCATCTTCAGCCCGCGCCCGGGAACGCCGGCAGCGACACTGCATGACGACACAGCCCATGACGTCAAACTCAAACGCTTGCAGCACTTGCAAAGCGTCATAGAGTCCAACATCAAACAGATCAGTCAAGATCGCCTAGGCAGCACCCAGCGCATTCTGGTGGAAGGACGCTCCAAGCGCGACCCTGAGGAATTGATGGGTCGCACAGAATGCAACCGGGTGGTGAATTTCAAAGGACCGCAGCCATTGACCGGTCAAATGGTGGACGTGACCATCACCGAAGCGCTGCACTACAGCTTGCGGGGCGAGCTGGTCGGTTGAAATGTTGGGGACAGAGCTGGCGCGCTTCGCGTCGCTGCGGTACACACCGCAAGCCCTGCGGTCTGTACCGAATGCCCTGCGGTCTGTCCCGCAAGAACACCCCTGAAATGTTGGGGACAGAGCTGGCGCGCTTCGCGTCGCTGCGGTCTGTCCCGCAAGGTTTCAGAAAGGCATTCCTTTCATACCACCTAAGCGCTTCATCATTTTCATCATGCCGCCGCCTTTCATTTTTTTCATCATGTCCTGCATTTGCTCGAATTCCTTGAGCATGCGGTTGACGTCCTGTACCTGAACCCCAGAACCCGCGGCGATGCGTCGCTTACGGGTAGCCTTGATCAATTCAGGCTTGCTGCGCTCTTGTGGGGTCATGCTGTGAATGATGCCCTCCTTGCGTCGCACATCACGCTCAACCTTGCCCACGTCCATTTGCCCGGCCTTGGCCGCCATTTGTGCCGGCAGTTTGTCCAATAGGCCCGACAACCCACCCATTTGCTTCATTTGTTGCAGCTGGCTCAGGAAATCATTGAGGTCGAAACCGGCACCACTCTTGACTTTGGCCGCGAGCTTTTGTGCCGCGGCCAAATCGACCCCAGCCGTGACTTGTTCAACCAGGGCCAAGATGTCGCCCATGCCCAGCACCCTGCCGGCATGACGTTGAGCATCAAAGACTTCGAGCCCGTCGATCTTCTCGCTGGTACCCGCAAACTTGATGGGAACGCCGGTCACATGGCGCACCGACAGGGCAGCTCCGCCACGTGAATCACCATCGGTCTTGGTCAGGATGATCCCGGTCAACGGCAAGGTTTCCTTGAATGCCTTGGCCGTGTTGATCGCATCTTGACCCTGCATGGCATCGACCACGAACAATGTCTCCACCGGCTTGACCGCCTCATGTAACTGGCGAATCTCAAGCATCAAAGCTTCGTCAATCGCCAACCGTCCTGCAGTATCGACCAGCAGCACGTCAAAGAAATGCTTACGGGCGTAATCCAGCGCAGCCAGAGCAATATTCACCGGTTTTTGATCCGCCGAACTGGGAAACCATTCGGCACCAGCCTGGGCAGTCACGGTCTTGAGTTGCTCAATTGCTGCCGGTCGGTACACGTCACCCGAGACGGTCAACACTTTTTTCTTGCGCTTATCGATCAGGTGTTTGGCCAACTTGGCCGTGGTGGTAGTTTTGCCAGCACCTTGCAAACCCGCCATCAAAATCACAGCCGGTGGTTGGGCCGCCAAGTTGATGTCACTCACCCCTTCGCCCATGATGGCTGCCAGTTCCCGGTTCACAATGGCAACCAAAGCCTGCCCAGGCGACAGCGAGGCCATCACCTCTTGCCCCAGCGCCTTGTCTTTGACTCGGGCAATAAAATCCCGAACCACGGGCAGTGCAACGTCGGCCTCCAGCAGCGCCATGCGCACTTCGCGCAGCATGTCAGCGACGTTGGATTCGGTGATGCGCGCTTGACCTCGTATTTCTTTAACGAGGCGCGAGAGTTTGTCGGTCAGGGCAGAAGCCATAAGCAGTAGGGGCAGGTGGCGCCGGGCTGAAGCGCCAAGCTAGGGAGCAAGATGCAAAACGCTAAACTGTGGCCATGATTTTAACCAGTGCGTCCTGGATCAGCCTGACCTTGACCGTTTGCGCAGCATCGGCCTACGCCATTTTGGCCGGCGTGGCCAAGCATTTGAGCGCCCGGGTCAGTCGGCGCGCCTTGTGGGTCGCCTTGTTGCTGCACGCTCTACTGCTAGCTTGGGGGCTGTTTGGACCTAGCCCACGCTTTGGTTTTGCGCCGGCCTTGTCCGTCACAGCTTGGCTGGTAACTGCCGTGTATGCGATTGAAAGCCATGTCTATCCTCAAATACAAACGCGCTGGGCTCTGTGTGGCTTGGGTACGCTGACGGTTGTTTTAGCCTTGATTTTTCCAGGTGCCGAACTTCATTCCCATGCATCACACTGGGTTGTTCTGCACTGGGCGCTGGGCATCGCATCTTACGGTTTGTTTGCCGCTGCCGTGCTGCATGCTTGGTTCATGACCCGCACTGAGCAGCAAATTCGACTGGCGGCCGATCCGCACAGTGGCATGCCTTTGCTCACCATTGAGCGTTTAACTTTCCGCTTTGTAACGGCTGGTTTTATTTTGCTCTCGGCAACGCTGTTGGTGGCTTGGGTGTTTGCCGAACTGCTCAAAGGAAGCGGACTGGTCTGGAAGTGGGACCACAAAACCATTTTCTCTCTGCTTGCCTGGCTATGTTTTGCAATTCTCTTGCTGGGACGCTGGCGCTTTGGTTGGCGTGGCCGATATTCGACCCGAGTTTTGTATCTGGGTGCCTCATTTCTGCTGCTGGCTTATGTCGGCTCACGCTTTGTATTGGAAATACTGCTGGGCCGGGCTCCATGAAATTTCTGCTTGTGGTCTTGGCTGTGCTGTTGGTCGTCTGGCTATGGCGCTCAAAGCGAGAACCCACCCCGAATACAAAATCAAAAAAAGCGAGCACACAGCAGCCCCCCAGCGAGATGGTTTCCTGTGCGCATTGTGGGCTGCACTTGCCCAAGCTTGAAGCAGTCGCAGGCCAACAACGTCTGTATTGCTGCGCTGAACACCTGCACCTTGGCGAGCCCTAGGCATGCAATCCAGCACCGTCACTCAGCTGTCGCGCGCACCGCCCGGATCGGTAGAAAGCGAGGCGATTTCCATAGCGGCCGACCAAACAGCAAATTTTTCTCGGCTATGGCGGTCCTTTATGACGGCTCGGGCTTCGCTGGCAGGCGTGTTGGCATTGCTGCAAACCAGTCTTTATCTGCTCGGCTATTCGAACCGGCTGCTGTTGGTGGTGATTTGCCTCGCCTATTTTGGTGCTGCGCTGACTGTTCGCTTGTTGGCGCAACCACGCCCGATGGGACGCAGCTTTGACCGCCAGTGGTTCTGGATCATGGGCGTTGATTTGTTGGCTTTTTCAGCCATGCAATTAGCCCAGAGCAGCATCCTCAATTACACCCCGTTGTTTGCGCTACCGATATTACAGGCCTCGGTGCTGGGGACTTTGCGTCTCGCGCTGGGCACTGCCGCCAGTGCCAGCTTGATTTTGTTGGCCAATGCCAGCTGGCTTTCGACTCAATTCAGCGGCGACCACTCGGCCCATTACTTCCAGGCTGCTTTGACGGGTGCTGGCTGCTTCGTGATTGCCCTGCTGGCGCACCAAATCGCCCTGCTTCTGGTCAGCCAAGAGCGGCTTAGCCAGCGCAGTCAAATCGCAGCCAAGGTTCAGAGTCAGATCAACACACTGGTGATCGAATCTCTGAGCGATGGAATTTTGGTGGTTGACGCCAGCGGTGTCGTGCGCAACACCAATCCGGCAGCCCGTGAATTGCTGGGGGATGATGAGCCGTTGAAAAATCAAGTTTTCGATCTTCGCGCCCAAGTCGGCTGGCAGGCATTGAAAGAATTGGTTGAAAAAAGTTTTGTCGAAAACTCAGACCAGCAAACAGACCTCAACATCCATCGCCTGCATCAAGGTCCGCGTCGCTTACAGGCCAAAACACGATTGACCGCAAACCCGGCTGAGGGTGGCGATGCGCTGTGCGTCCTGTTCCTCAAAGACCAGCGCGAAATGGACGCTCTGCTTCGCACCGAAAAGCTCGCCAGCATGGGCCGCATGTCGGCCGCCGTGGCGCATGAAATACGCAATCCCCTGTCCGCCATCACCCAGGCCAACGCACTGCTAGCGGAAGATTTGGAGCAGCCCAATCACCAGCAGTTAACTCAGATCGTTCAGCAGAACGCTAAACGACTGGACAAAATCGTGGATGAGATCCTGGATATTTCTCGACTCGACCGTCGCAAAAACACCGAACCCGGTCAAGCGCTGCAACTCAACAGTTGGGTGAGTCAGACCTGCCAGAACTGGGCACTGCAGAACAAGTCAACCCTGGGTTTGAGCTTGCACTTGAGCGACGAAGCTTTGCGTGTTTATTTTGAAGAAGAACACCTGCGTCGGGTTCTGGTTAACTTATTGGACAATGCGCGTCGCTACGCCAGTGGCAAGGAAAAATCGATCCAAGTGTTCAGCCTGATGTCGCAGACGCAAGGACCTATGCTGGGTGTCTGGAGCGATGGGGCCCCGATGGAACAATCGGTACAACGTCACTTGTTCGAACCTTTCTTTTCATCGGAGAGCCGATCCACTGGACTGGGCCTCTACATTTGCCGTGAGTTATGCACTCGCCATGGGGCACAACTGGCCTACCGGCGCAGTTCGCGCCTGATCAAGGACAGCACCATCGAAGGCAACGAGTTTTATGTCACGCTGCGTTCGGCTACAGTGGATTCCCGAGTCATGTCGCGCCAGTCTGAACCTATATTTGATGCCCCATGGCCGCCTAAAAAAGCATGAAACCCAGTCAAATTCTCGTCATCGACGACGAACCAGATTTACGCACTTTGTACGAATTGACTTTGTTGCGCTCGGGTTACTTGGTGGAAGTGGCTGGTGATTTGGCGCAGGCTTGGGCATTGCTCGAACTCAAGCGCTTCGATGTGGCCATCGTGGATATGCAGTTGCCTGATGGTCTGGGTTTATCCCTGATTCAAAAACTCAAAGCTCAGCAGCGCCCTGAACGGTGCATCGTAATCACAGCCCATGGTTCAGCACACAATGCCGTCGAATCGCTCAAGGCTGGCGCTTTTGACTACCTCAGCAAACCGGTTGACCTACAGCAATTTCGAATCGTGATTGCCTCTGCTATTCAGGATGCCAACCACCGCAGTGATGAGAAGCCGATCAGCTCAAACGTAACGGCAGCCAACACCCATCAGGGGGCTGTTGCTTTGCAACGAATGGTCGGGCAGTCCACGGCGATGCGCGAAGCCAGGGAACGCATTGCCAAGGTCGCCTGCAGCATGGCCCCGGTTCTGGTGCGAGGTGAGTCAGGAACCGGCAAAGAATTAGCAGCTCGCGCCCTGCACGCCAACAGTCCGCGTTATGCCGGTCCGATGGTGGCCGTTAATTGCAGTGCGATTCCGGAGAACCTGCTCGAGTCTGAGTTTTTTGGCGTCAAAAAAGGAGCTTACACCGGCGCCAGTCATGACCGAGATGGCTTCTTCCAAGCAGCCCGTGGCGGCACTTTGTTCCTCGACGAAATCGGTGACCTCCCGCTGGCCATGCAATCCAAATTGCTTCGAGCCATTCAAGAGCGCTGCATTCGCCCGGTGGGAGCGAACCAGGAAGAAGCGGTCGATGTGCGAATCATCAGTGCCACGCACAAGGATCTTGATGCAGAAGTCCAAGCCGGGAATTTTCGACAGGATTTGTATTACCGCATCAATGTGATTGACATCGTCATGCCCGCTTTGCGTGAACGGCGCGAGGACTTGCCCGACTTGTGCCGCACGCTACTGCAAAAAATTGCGAAAGAATCGGGTGTGCCCACACCGCAAGTGTCTGATGCGTTCTTGGCTCAACTCAGCCATAAAAAGCTCCTCGGCAATGTGCGCGAACTCGAAAATCTTCTGCACCGTGCACTGGCGCTGAGCGCAGAAGGTGAACTCACACTCGAGACCCTGCTGCAGCAGGAGCAGCCGACATTGACGGCTCTTGCTCAAGACGCATCCGAGCAAGCAGCCGAGTCCATCCCCCGTGACTTGCAAGGCCATTTGGACCAGCAAGAACGCGAGTTTCTCATTCGGGCGCTGCAGTCCACGGGCTTCAACCGGACGGCTGCTGCGAATCTGCTGGGAATCAGTTTGCGCCAGATGCGCTACCGCATTAGCCGACTGGGTATTGATGCCGCCGATGAGTCACTCGATGACAAAGACTGAAATTTCCGAAACCCTTCCGCTTTGGCAGGCCGGCTGGTACGGCTTTGCCAGGCGTCTTGCTTCACCCAATTTCGGCCCCCGCCCCCCAACCGCGCAAGTCGATTTGATCGTGCTGCATTCCATCAGCCTGCCGCCGGGCCACTATGGTGGCGACGAAGTTCAACAACTGTTCATGAACACCCTCGATTGGAACAGCCACCCCTATTTCAAAGGCATAGAAGGACTAAAAGTCTCAGCGCATTTTTATATTTCGCGCCGCGGTGAACTGTGGCAATTTGTCAGCTGCGACGACCGCGCCTGGCATGCCGGTTCATCCCACTACCGGGGCCGAGACAACTGTAACGATGACTCCATTGGTATCGAGCTCGAAGGCATCGAAGGTGGCGACTTTGAAGCAGCTCAATACGAGAGCCTGGCCAGCCTGTGCGCGGCCATTGCCTCGGGCTACGCCATCGACCATGTAGCCGGTCATGAACATATCGCAGTCGGACGAAAAAATGACCCTGGGGCCGGTTTCGACTGGCCTTTGCTGCGTCAAACACTGGGTTGGCCCACTCAGTACTTTCCCGAGGTTGTTGCATCCCAGCCAAAGGCTTAATTTATTTTTTTACCCAACCCGATGGGAGCTACGTCCCGTGTCTGAGCATCCGGGCATTTTAAAAATTCCAGAGCAGATGCGGCTGTTCCGATAAAAAGCCACGGCAAGCCTGATGAAATCAAGGTTTCAAGCTCAATCCCCTGATTTATTGGGGCTAGCGAAGGCATTTTCACCACGATCACTGCAGGCCAGGTTCGGGCACTGACAGGGCTTTACACAAGACCCCAGGCCAACCCCGCCAATTCTGACGCGATACACTACCGGTAGTGGCTTGCTACGACACAAAACACCATATATAGTGTGTCAAGCCCATTTAATCCGTGACTCAAAACCGAGCCAAAAAACAGTTTCGAGTCTGAATTTTCCCAAAAAATATAACGAGGACACAATGCAAACATCCTTGATCTCAGCCATCACGACTGCGCCAGTTCAATTCGAACCAACAGGCGTCGACGCAAGCAGCAAATCGATCAATAACCCGCTGGCCCACTATCAGATCATCCGGCGCAATGGCGCTGTGGTTCCGTTTGAACCCAACAAGGTTGCGGTCGCCATGATGAAGGCCTTTTTGGCTGTTCATGGCACGCAAGGTGCCGCTTCAGCCAGCGTGCGTGAAACGGTTGAAGGCTTGACCCAAGCGGTGATCCGCGCCTTGGTTCGTTCCCGTCCGGCTGGTGGAACATTCCATATCGAAGACGTGCAAGACCATGTCGAGCTCGGCCTGATGCGCGGCGGACACCACGAGATCGCTCGTGCCTACGTTCTCTACCGCGAGAAACGGACACAAGAGCGCGCTCAAAAGACCACCCAAGAAACACCGAAAACCCCACAGCTTCACGCCCTTGATGGCGGCAAAAAAGTGGTGCTCGATCTGGATCGTCTGCGCAGCCTGATTGAAACGGCTTGTGCCAACCTCGGTCCTGACATCAAAAGCGAGCCGGTCTTGGCCGAGACCATGCGCAACCTGTACGACGGCGTTCCGATGGACGAGGTTTATAAAGCCTCCGTTCTGGCGGCTCGCACCTTGATCGAAAAAGATCCTGATTACACCTATGCCACAGCGCGCTTGCTGTTTCACACCATTGCCAAGGAAGTTCTCGGCCGTGACGTGGCCCAAGCTGATATGCAGCAGGCCTATGTCGACTACTTTCCTCAATTTATCAAGAAAGGGGTCGACTCCGATCTGCTCGATGAACGCCTGCTGCAGTTCGACCTGAAAAAACTCGGATCGGCACTCAAAGCCGAGCGTGATCTGAAGTTCGACTACCTGGGCTTGCAAACCCTGTATGACCGCTACTTCTTGCACGTCCGCAAGTCGCGCATCGAGTTGCCACAAGCATTTTTCATGCGCGTGGCCATGGGCTTGTCGCTCAATGAAATCGATCGTGAAGCCCGTGCCATCGAGTTCTACGAGATTCTTTCGTCTTTCGACTTCATGTCGAGTACGCCGACTCTGTTCAACAGCGGTACCTTGCGCTCGCAACTGTCCTCCTGCTACTTGACCACCGTGCCCGATGACCTCGACGGTATTTACGAGTCGATCAAGGAAAATGCCTTGCTCTCTAAATTTGCGGGTGGACTGGGCAATGACTGGACTCGAGTGCGCGCATTGGGCTCGCACATCAAGGGTACCAATGGCGAATCCCAAGGCGTTGTTCCTTTTCTCAAAGTGGTCAACGACACCGCTGTTGCCGTGAACCAAGGCGGCAAGCGCAAGGGTGCGGTCTGTACTTACCTAGAAACCTGGCATCTGGACGTCGAGGAGTTTCTGGAACTGCGCAAGAACACCGGTGATGACAGGCGCCGCACTCACGACATGAACACCGCCAACTGGATTCCAGACTTGTTCATGCGTCGCGTCATGGAAAAGGGTCAGTGGACTTTGTTCTCTCCATCCAACGTACCTGATCTGCACGACAAGTTTGGCGCCGATTTCGAAAAAGCGTATGTAGCCTACGAAGAGAAAGCTGCACGCGGTGAAATTACGCCAACACGCACGCTACAGGCCACTGACATGTGGCGCAAGATGCTCACCATGCTGTTCGAAACCGGCCATCCCTGGATCACTTTCAAGGATGCCTGCAACGTTCGTTCACCGCAACAGCACGCTGGCGTGGTTCACTCCAGCAATCTGTGTACCGAGATCACGCTCAATACCAGCGACACCGAAACCGCTGTTTGCAACCTGGGATCGGTCAACCTGTTGCAGCACCTCAAAGATGGTCAACTTGATCACGCCAAGCTGCAAAAAACCATTTCAATTGCCATGCGCATGCTCGACAACGTGATTGACATCAATTACTACGCGGTCAAAAAAGCACGTGACTCCAACATGCGGCACCGCCCGGTTGGCCTGGGCGTCATGGCGTTCCAAGACAGCCTGTATGAACTGCGTATTCCTTATGCCAGCGAAGCAGCCGTGGCTTTCGCTGACAAGTCGATGGAGGCCATTTGCTATTACGCTTATTGGTCCTCAACCGAGCTCGCACGCGAACGTGGCCAGTACTCCAGCTACAAAGGCTCACTCTGGGACCAAGGCATTTTGCCGCTCGACACCCTGAATATGTTGGCCGAGGCTCGCGGTGGCTATGTTGAAGTTGACCGCAACTCCAGCATGGACTGGGATGCACTTCGAAACAAGATTGCCCAGGACGGCATGCGTAATTCCAATTGCGTTGCCATTGCACCGACAGCGACCATCTCCAACATCATTGGAGTTGATGCATCGATCGAGCCTTGCTTTGGTAATCTTTCGGTTAAATCCAATCTATCGGGTGAGTTCACCGTGATCAACGGCTACTTGGTGCGCGACCTCAAGCGCCTGGGCTTGTGGGATGACGTGATGGTGATGGACCTGAAACACTTTGATGGCTCGCTCAAACCGATTGATCGGGTACCGCAAGAAATCAAGTCACTTTATGCCACCGCTTTCGAAGTAGAAACCAGCTGGTTGGTTGAAGCTGCAGCACGCCGCCAGAAATGGATTGACCAAGCTCAGTCACTCAACATTTACATGGCCGGCGCCTCAGGGAAAAAACTCGATGAGACTTACAAACTCGCCTGGTTGCGTGGCTTGAAGACAACTTACTACCTGCGCACCATGTCAGCAACCCATGTTGAAAAATCTACGGTGGCTGCAGGTCGCATGAACGCTGTTCCAGCAGGCAACGACGCGCCAACATCGAACAGCAGCGCACTCGAAGCAGCTGCTGCAGCGGCTCAAATGCAAATGGCTAGCAATGCTGCCACCGACATTAAATTTTGCGCTATCGATGACCCCGGTTGCGAGGCTTGTCAGTAAGCCTCACACCATGCTTCACTTGCAATTCGATGTAATTGAACAACACTCAACAGCAGTGAAATGAATCAAGTCTTTGCATTTCATTTCACTGCTCACATAATCCGCTGATTGGAACCATCTATGTTGACCTGGGACGAAGAAATCAAGCCCCCATCGCAAGCACCTTACGGCGCATCGGACAGCCGACAGGCTGAGCTTTCTCCGCGTTTGCCGCAAGCGCAAACACTCAATGACGGCTTTCGCGCTGCAGCTTCCGCGCAAACGCCTGTCAGCACCCCACGCCGTGTGAATGCAGCAGACAAACGAATCATCAATGGCCAGACCGATGTGAACCAATTGGTTCCCTTCAAGTACAAGTGGGCCTGGGAAAAATACCTCTCCAGTTGCGCCAATCACTGGATGCCACAAGAGGTCAACATGACGCGTGATATAGCTTTGTGGAAAGACCCCAATGGCTTGACCGAAGACGAACGTCGCATTGTCAAACGCAACTTGGGCTTTTTTGTCACGGCTGATTCATTAGCTGCCAACAACATTGTGTTGGGAACCTATCGCCACATCACAGCGCCGGAGTGCCGTCAGTTTTTACTGCGCCAGGCTTTTGAAGAAGCAATTCACACCCACGCTTACCAATACATCGTTGAATCACTGGGCCTGGATGAAAGCGAAATTTTCAATGCTTACAACGAAGTGAAATCTATCCGGGACAAAGATATGTTCCTGATCCCTTTCATTGAAGCAATCATGGATCCGGGCTTTCGCACTGGCACCATAGAGAACGACCAGACATTGCTGAAATCATTAATTGTTTTTGCTTGTCTGATGGAAGGCCTGTTTTTCTACGTCGGCTTCACCCAAATTCTGGCTCTCGGGCGGCAAAACAAAATGACGGGGGCAGCCGAGCAATATCAGTACATCCTGCGCGATGAATCTATGCATTGCAACTTTGGCATCGACCTGATTAATCAAATCAAACTCGAGAATCCACAGCTCTGGACGTCCACTTTCAAAGCTGAAATCAATGACCTGTTCCACAAAGCCGTTGATCTCGAATACCAATACGCCGAAGACACCATGCCACGAGGTGTCCTGGGCATGAATGCATCCATGTTCAAAGGCTATTTGCGTTACATCGCCAACCGTCGTGCCACGCAAATTGGTCTGGAAGCCATGTTCCCCAATGAAGAGAATCCATTCCCTTGGATGAGCGAGATGATCGACTTGAAGAAAGAACGCAATTTCTTCGAAACCCGCGTGATCGAGTATCAATCGGGTGGCGCTTTGTCCTGGGATTGAAATTTACACATGAATTCAAGATTTACACAAAAACTTGATCACCCCACAGAGGGCGGCGATATTTTGTGTCCCCGAGTTCATGGTGCTGGGCATAGACCCAACACCATGAATCGCTTTGTGCTCACCAACTTGCACAAAGTGCTCTTTGTTAATTGATCAAGGAGAAATAAATGGCAACTGCAAAAAAACCGGCCGCAAAAAAGGCCCCTGCGAAAAAAGCACCAGCGAAAAAAGTCGTAGCAAAGAAAGCGCCGGCTAAAAAAGCCCCTGCGAAAAAAGCACCAGCGAAAAAAGTCGTAGCAAAGAAAGCGCCGGCTAAAAAAGCTGCTGCGAAAAAAGCACCAGCGAAAAAAGTCGTAGCGAAGAAAGCCCCGGCTAAAAAAGCTGCTGCGAAAAAAGTCGTAGCGAAGAAAGCCCCGGCTAAAAAAGCTGCTGCTAAGAAAGCACCCGCCAAGAAAGCCGCCGCGAAGAAAGCGCCGGCAAAAAAAGCAGCCGCCAAAAAACCAGCTGCCAAAAAAGCTGCGAAAAAGCCGGCTGCCAAAAAAGCCGCGAATGCACCCGCTGCCCCAGCCGCACCAGCGGCCCAGACCAAGCTGAACCCTCAGGCTGCTTGGCCTTTTCCAACGGCAAGCAAGCCTTAACAACGCAGTTTTGGCTACAGGCCCGGTACCTCACAAGGTGCCGGGCTTTTTTATGGCGCCTTTAAAGCCCTAAAACCGATCGATCAACTTGGTAATTTTGTGGGCCGCGCTGGGCAATTTTAAGTGCGCCCAAACGATTTCCCAATTCAGCGCAACGCAGCAAAGACCAGCCCTGCTCCAGTCCATACAACAATCCACCACGGTACGCATCACCGCAGCCGGTGGGATCTACCACCTCGGCCGCAACGTGCACTGGCACCAAGGTCTTGCTCCCGTCAATCCAAACTTCACTGCCTCCAGCGCCCAGAGTCACCACCAGCCCACGAACTCGCTTTGAAATGTCCGCCATATCCCAGCCCGTTCTGTCGCTGAGCATTTTCCCTTCGTAGTCGTTGACCGTGATCCAATCGGCTTGACTCACAAACTGTGCCAGCTCTTTGCCATCGAACATGGGTAGCCCTTGTCCGGGATCAAACACAAAGGGGATGCCGGCAGCGTCAAACTGCTGTGCGTGTTGCAACATGGCATCGCGCCCATCGGGGGAAATAATTCCCAGTCGAATGTCATCTCGCGCTGCGATAGTGCCCAGGTGGGCCTGCATCATGGCCCCGGGATGAAAGGCCGTAATCTGATTATTGTCGCGGTCAGTCATGATCATGGCCTGCGCCGTGTAAGTGTCTTCTAGTTGCCTCACGAACTCCGTTGCAATTCCCAATTCCTGGAGTCTTTGCATATAGCTGGCACCATCGTTGCCTAAGGTCGCCATCGGCAAGGGCGTACCACCCAACTGCTGCAAGCTGTAAGCGATATTGCCAGCACAACCTCCGAAATCGCGCCGTAAGGAAGGAACCAAAAAAGAGACATTCAAAATATGGAGCTGATCGGGCAGGATTTGCTCTGCAAACCGGCCCTCAAAGTTCATGATGGTGTCAAAAGCCAGAGATCCGCAAATAAGTGTTGCCATAAGTGGTGGTGCTAAAGTTCAGGGGTAAAAAGCCAGTACACGGTAGCCAGAAATCCGTTCAGGTGTCTCAAGTGCTTTGACAATGAGGTTCAAACTCCCCATCGTTTCTGATCTCGCTGGTATTTCCAGTGATGCCAAACCCGATTCAGCGGGTGTAAAAACTCGACGCACCAAGGGCTTGTCTTGCTCATCGGTCAGGGTCAACTCAATGGATGGTGTGGCCAACACGGTTAGCGCCGTGTTCTTAAGCATGAATTGCAATCGGTAAGACTCGTTATCGATTTTCGTAAAAGATGAGCTCTCAAGCACCATCGCATCGATCTGCTGCAAAGGCATGAGGTTGCAAGCCAGCAAGCGACAGACCTCCACCAGCAACGGTTTTGCCGCTGGCTCAAAGGCAACAATGCGGCTGCGCTCATGTCGAACAAACTGCAGCAAAAACGTCAGCACCAATGCCAGAACCGTCAGACCCAGCAAAAATCGGTTCAGCGGTCGTGGCTTGGGCGCTGTAGATTCCCGCAAGAAGGAAGGTTCTCGCAAATCAGCTGGGCTGCTGCTGAGTTCCTGCGTCAAAACCGGTTCTAGCTTTTCTGTCAGTTCATGCGGCTGCAATGGTGGGTCGGTCTGCAGCAACTCTTCTGGTGCTGGCGCATCGACGACGACGGGTTGAGCGAGAACCTCATTTTTCTGAGGCTGCGGCTGTGACTGCTGCTCGAGGTTGGGGTCGGGGGCTGACCAATACGCTGATTTTTCTTCTGCTTCTGACTTTGCCGCCATCTCAGTCACTGGCATTATTTCTAATTCGAGTTCAGGCGGCTGAGTTTGCAACTGGGCCAGGGCATCAAAAATCTCATGGCATTGTCCGCACCTGACCCAACCCTCGGACACCCGTAATTGGTCGGGTACAACCCGGAACATGGTTTCACAAGCAGGACAGCGCGTGATCTGGCTCATGGTTGAAACAAGTTTTCCCCGTCCTGCTCAAAATTGAGCCGTCATGAGGATCCAACCCTCTTCTTCATCGCTTACGCGCAACAGACAATGCGGGGCGTAGGCAGCCTTCAACTCCTCGGCCTGTCGGGACAATATTCCGGCCAAAACCAAACTACCGCCATCCGCCACCCGGGCACAAAGCAAAGGCGCTAGCACCTTGAGTGGCGTGGCCAATATATTGGCAAGTACGGTCTGGTAGCTCCCGGTGACCTGGTCAGGCATGCCGACTTTGAGCTGAACCTCATTGGCTTGGGCGTTCAATTGGCTAGACCTCACGGCATCGGCATCAATATCCACCGCATCGATGTCGCTCGCGCCGTATTTGGCTGCGCCAATCGCCAGAATCCCCGAACCACAGCCATAGTCGAGCACCCTGCCGTGCATCGCATGGGTCGCGATCCAGCGCAAACACATGCGCGTAGTGGGGTGCGTGCCCGTGCCAAATGCCAAACCCGGATCAAGCCGAATTATTTTCTTCGCCTGCTTGGGTGGTTCATGCCAGGTCGGAACAATCCAAAAATCAGACGTGATTTCCACTGGTGCGAACTGGGATTGAGTCAGCCGTACCCAATCTTGTTCGGGTACTGGAGCGACACCCAACAACTGACAATCGGCGAAAAAATCCTGCAAAGCCAACAAAGTGGCCGCTTGCTGCGCCAGTTCCTGCGTAGCAAACAAAGCAAGCACCCGCGAGCGTTGCCAACCCTCTTGGGGCGCTGGCATTCCGGGTTCGCCGAACAGCGCTTGCTCGGCGTCGGTTTGGGCATCTGCATCTTCCACGCTGACGCTCAAGGCGTCCAGAGCATCCAACGCCTCACTCAATAATTCCACCTGCTGTTGGGGGCACAACACGCTTATTTCGTACATACGGGGAGTCAAGGCTTGCGCCGCCTCAACCACTCTTCCAAGTAATGAATATTGGTGCCGCCCGCCATGAATCTGGCGTCTGCCATCAACTCCCGGTGCAATGGGATATTGGTGTTAATGCCCTCGACCACGGTTTCAGACAATGCGGTTTGCATCCGGGTCATGGCCTGCTCGCGCGTGTCGCCATGAACAATGAGCTTGCCTATCATGGAGTCATAGTTCGGTGGAACAAAATAATTGGTGTACGCATGGGAGTCAACCCGAACCCCAGGTCCACCCGGGGCGTGCCACATGGTAATTCGCCCAGGCGATGGGGTGAATTTATAGGGATCTTCTGCATTGATGCGACACTCAATGGCATGACCCCGAATTTGGATCTGGCGCTGGGTGAAAGGCAATTTTTCACCGGCTGCCACCATGATCTGGGTTTTCACAATATCGATCCCGGTGATCCACTCCGTTACCGGATGCTCTACCTGAACTCGGGTGTTCATCTCGATGAAGTAGAACTCACCCTCCTCATACAGAAACTCAAAAGTTCCCGCACCTCGATACTCAATTTTCTTGCAGGCAGCCACACATCTTTCACCAATTTTTTCAATCAGTTTTCGGGCAATACCTGGGGCTGGTGCTTCTTCGATGATTTTTTGGTGACGACGCTGCATCGAACAATCCCGCTCACCCAAATACACCGCATTTTTGTGCTTGTCCGCCATGACTTGGATTTCAATATGGCGCGGGTTGATCAGGAATTTCTCGAGGTACACCGCTGGATTACCAAAAGCGGTTCCAGCCTCGGCCTTGGTTAATTCGACGGCATTGAGCAAGGCCGCTTCGGTATGCACCACCCGCATGCCTCGCCCGCCACCACCGCCGGCCGCCTTGATGATGACAGGATAGCCAACTTTCTTGGCAATGTTTCGAATCAACTGAGGATTGTCCGGCAGTTCACCCTCGGAACCGGGAACACAAGGCACACCAGCCTTGATCATGGCCTGTTTGGCCGACACCTTGTCACCCATGGTTCGAATCGATTTGGCAGTCGGTCCGATGAACTGAAATCCGCTTTTTTCGACCCGATCAGCAAACCCCGCGTTCTCGCTCAAGAATCCATAGCCGGGATGAATGGCTTCGGCGTCGGTCACTTCGGCCGCCGCAATGATCGCCGGCATATTCAAATAGCTCAGTGCCGATGCGGCGGGCCCGATACAGACGGCCTCTTCGGCCAGCTTGACGTATTTCGCCTCGCGATCGGCCTCAGAGTAAACCATCACAGCCCTCACCCCGAGTTCACGACAAGCGCGCTGAATTCTCAGGGCAATTTCGCCACGATTGGCAACCAATATTTTTTTAAACATCGTTCCAGCTTTACTCGATGATGAACATGGATTGCCCGTATTCCACTGCCTGTCCGTTCTCACAGAGAATCTGCTTGAGGGTTCCAGCCTTGTCAGACTCGATCTCATTGAGGATTTTCATGGCCTCGATAATGCACAGGGTCTGCCCCAATTTAATGCTGTCACCCACTTCAACAAAGGGCTTAGCCCCGGGACTGGCGCCACGATAAAAAGAACCCACCATCGGCGATTTCACCGCATGGTCAGTTGATTCGTTCGGCGCTGCCACCTCAACAGCAACCACCTGGGCCGGCTGCACCACAGGCGCTGCAGCGACCAGCGGCACAGCTGCCACCTGGGCCGGGAGATAGCCCCCTTTGACAATCCGGATCTTGCCCTCGGCTTCGGTAATTTCCAATTCCGAGACGTTGGATTCAGACACCAAGTCAATCAGTGTCTTTAGTTTTCTCAAGTCCATGGATACTCCAAAATCTTCTAAATAAGGCTGAATTTACATCAAATAGCTTAAAGACTCATCAAAATTTACATTGATTGCGTTTGACGATTTTTACTAAAACGCTTTCGAGATCGTCTATCGGCTAAATTTCAGCGGATCATTTCACGCCAAGCCTGTAAGTCTTGCTGCGAAAGTTGGCCCATTTTACGTTGACGAATCAAGCCATCCCGATCCAAAACCACGGTGAATGGCAAGCCGCCCGTGCTGTTGCCCAAGGATTTACCCATCGCAGCGCCCTCCAATCCCCCCATCGCTATCGGAAAAGCCACTGGAGATTGAGCTAAAAAACGTTTCACTGAATTTTCTTGATCCAAGGCCAATCCAAGAACTTGCCAACCATTGGCGGCATTTTTCTTGTAAAAGGCGTCTAATAAATCAAATTCCTCCACACATGGGGGACACCAAGTGGCCCAAAAATTCAGCACTAAGGGACGACCTTTTAAGGAAGACATGGCTACCGGGCTTGCGTCCGGTGTCAGAAAACTGGAGTTCCAAAGACGCTTTTCTGCTTGAAGTGACTGCGGCCCCAACCCGCTTTTTCGCCAAGCCAAGACGGCACCCGAGACTGCCGCCACAGCCGCGACCGCCCCCAGCAACCAGTGTCGCCTTAGCCAGCCCCTGGCGATGGAACTTTCCGCAGTGATTTCTGGTTTGATCGTTGCCATGCTTGTATTGTGCACGGCCAGAGACTGGCGCATGCCATCCCCTAGAATTGACCAATGCACATTCACATTCTCGGCATATGCGGCACATTCATGGGCGGTCTGGCTGCCTTGGCACGCGAGGCCGGCCATCGGGTCACGGGTTGCGACAGCGGCGTTTACCCCCCGATGAGCGATCAACTCAGGTCCTTGGGGATCGATTTGATTGAAGGTTTTTCTGCCGATCAACTCAGCTTGCAAGCCGATGTCTACGTGGTGGGTAATGTGGTGAGCCGCTCCCATGGCCCCGATGGCAACCCCAAATTCCCCTTGATGGAAGCGATTTTGAATGCGGGTCTGCCCTACACCAGCGGTCCCCAATGGCTGGCTGAGCATGTACTGCAAGGCCGCCATGTGTTAGCGGTTGCCGGCACCCATGGAAAAACCACCACCACCTCCATGCTGGCTTGGGTGCTAGAGCAAGCGGGACTGCAACCCGGCTTCCTAGTCGGTGGCGTCCCCCTGAATTTTGGTGTCTCAGCGCGGCTCGGACAGGGCAAGCCCTTTGTGATTGAAGCCGACGAATACGACACGGCTTTCTTCGACAAACGCAGCAAGTTTGTGCACTACCGCCCCCGCACTGCCGTGCTCAATAACCTGGAATTCGATCACGCCGATATTTTTGACGATCTCGCTGCGATCGAGCGGCAGTTTCATCATTTGGTCCGAACCGTACCGGCAACGGGCCGGGTCGTGGTCAATGGTCTGGAGGAAAGTCTGAGCCGGGTGCTGACTCAAGGCTGCTGGAGCGAACTGCGCAGCTTCGGCGCAGCCGTGAGCGATTTCACGGCCCATGGCGAACCCCATGAATTTGAAGTTCACAAGCACGGTCAATCTGTTGCAAAAGTGAAGTGGGCGCTAACAGGCGTTCACAACCAACTGAATGCTCTGGCCACTATTGCGGCAGCGGAGCATTTAGGGGTTGCGCCCGCATTGGCCGCTCAGGCCCTGGGTCAGTTTCAGAACGTTAAGCGCCGCATGGAGATCTGCGGCAGCGTCAGTCTTGGGAACGGCCTGATCACGGTCTACGATGATTTTGCGCACCATCCGACCGCCATTCGGACCACGCTGGATGGACTCAGGCGCAAGCTCGGTACCCAACAACGCATCTTGGCGCTGTTCGAGCCTCGCAGCAACACCATGAAACTCGGTGCCATGAAAGCCCAATTGCCTTGGAGCTTGGAAGATGCTGATCTGGTGTTTTGTCACTCAGGCGGCTTGGGCTGGGATGCTCGCGTCGCACTGTCAAGCATGGGGGCCAAAGCCCAGGTTGCCGACAACCTGGACACCTTGCTGGAACAGGTACTGGCCAGCGCCAAGCCGGGCGACCACATTGTCTGCATGAGCAATGGCAGCTTCGGCGCAATCCACCAAAAACTGCTCAAAGCCCTGGCCGCTTGAGGTCAGGTCCAAAGCCCGACGATCAAGATGTCAGGCTGATCTTCGCTGCTTAACCGCCTGCGACAAGACCTCGAGCGCCTGCATGGAATCATCCCAACCCAGGCAGCCATCCGTGATACTTTGGCCATAGTTCAACGCTGTTACATCATCTTTACCCGGGGTGAACTTCTGTGACCCGGCCTGCAAATGGCTCTCAATCATCACGCCAAAAATATGGCGCGAGCCTGAAGCGATTTGGCTGGCAATGTCTTGCGCCACCGCCAGTTGTTTTTCATATTTCTTGCTGCTGTTGGCATGACTGCAATCGACCATCAAGCTGGTCGGCAATTTGGCAGCAAGCAAATCCTGACAAGCCTCGGCCACGCTGGCTGCATCGTAATTGGTCGATTTTCCACCACGAAGAATGACGTGGCAGTCCTTGTTGCCACGGGTCTGAACCACCGCTACTTGACCGTTTTTGTGGACTGATAAAAAGTGGTGGCCGCGCGCAGCCGCTTGAATGGCATCGGTGGCTATTTTGATATTGCCGTCAGTTCCATTCTTGAATCCGATCGGCGCAGAAATGCCTGAGGCCAGCTCACGGTGAACCTGGCTCTCGGTAGTGCGAGCACCAATCGCACCCCAGGAGATCAAGTCACCGATGTACTGGGGAGAAATGACATCCAGAAACTCGCTGGCAGCGGGCAAGCCGATCCGGTTGATCTCAATCAGCAGCTGCCGCGCTATGCGCAAGCCTTCGTCGATCCGGAAACTTTCATCCAGGTAGGGGTCGTTGATCAAGCCTTTCCAACCCACCGTGGTCCGTGGTTTTTCGAAATAAACCCGCATCACGATTTCCAAACTGTCAGCGTACTGATCACGCACTTGCTTGAGGCGTCGGGCATAGTCCACTGCGGCCGCCGGATCGTGAATCGAGCAGGGGCCGATGATCACCAGCAACCGGTCGTCTTTGGCCACCATGATGTTATGAATCGAACGTCGTGTGCGGGTGATCAGGCTTTCAACCGATGTGCCACGGATTGGGAAAAACCGGATCAAATGTTCGGGCGGAGGTAACACCGTGATGTCCTTGATACGCTCGTCATCGGTCTGACTGGTTTTGTCGATCGGGTTCGCATACCAGGCATCGCTGCTTGAAGTGGCTTTGGAATTCATCACATGGCTCCTATTGCGTTGAGGTCACCGCGCCTTGGTTTCACAACCCTTGGCTCCGACCCCTCAAACTTGGGGATTTTTCACATAAAAAAACCGCCGGGGAGGCCGGCGGTTTTTGTAGATTCAGGACGTTTTGTTGGACTACGTTCAGAACTCTCTACCGCCGGCGGCGCTTGAGATCCAAAAATAAGAAAAATAAAAAGAAACTGAATTCATGGGGATCAATGTAACACAGCCGGCTCAGGCAGTTCCACCCACCGTCAGACCGTCGATCCGTAAACTGGGCTGGCCGACCCCCACGGGCACGCTCTGACCTTCTTTGCCACAAGTACCGACACCACTGTCGAGCTTCATGTCGTTACCTATCATGCTGACGCGGGTTAGCGCGTCGGGCCCATTCCCAACAATCGTTGCCCCTTTGACCGGGTAAAGGATTTTCCCGTTCTCAACCCAAAACGCTTCGCTGGCAGAAAACACGAATTTTCCCGACGTGATGTCGACCTGACCCCCGCCAAAGTTAGTGGCATACAGGCCTTTTTTGATACTCGCCACAATTTCCTCAGGTGCCTTGTCACCGCCCAACATATAGGTATTGGTCATGCGAGGCATCGGCACATGGGCATAGCTTTCACGCCGACCGTTGCCAGTGGGCTTGACCTTCATCAAGCGGGCGTTCATGGCGTCCTGCAAATAGCCTTTGAGCACGCCATCTTCAATCAGCACATTACGCTGACTGGTGTTGCCCTCATCATCTACATTGAGTGAGCCGCGTCGCTGATCCAGGGTGCCATCGTCCAACACGGTCACCCCTTTGGCCGCAACCCGTTGACCTATGCGCCCGGCAAAAGCACTGGAGCCCTTGCGATTGAAGTCGCCTTCCAGGCCGTGGCCAATGGCTTCGTGCAACAAGACGCCGGGCCAACCCGGCCCCAACACCACTGTCATGACACCGGCGGGCGCCGGTCGTGCCTCCAAATTCGTCAAAGCAGCCCTGACCGCCTCCAAGACATAGCCGTTGATGCATTCTTCGTCAAAGAAAGCCAGACCAAAACGGCCGCCGCCTCCGGCAGAACCCACTTCACGGCGTCCATTTTGCTCGGCAATCACGGTGACCGAGAGTCGAACCAGGGGACGAATATCAGCAGCCAGCGTGCCATCGGCGCGTGCTACCAGTACCACATCATGTTCACAAGCCAGCCCCGCCATGACCTGGGCCACGCGCGGATCCTTGGCCCTGGCCAATTGCTCAACCCGTTCGAGCAGCTTAACCTTGGCCGTGCTGTCTAAGCTGGCGATCGGATCCAGTCCAGAATAAAGGGAACGCGCCGAAGCAAAACGTGATTTCGCAGTCTTGACGCGACCCGTCTGATGGGCGCTGGAGATGGTTCGCACGGTGCGGGCGGCGTCGAGCAAGGACGCCTCAGAGATATCATCAGAGTAGGCAAAAGCGGTTTTCTCACCACTCACAGCCCGCACCCCAACGCCTTGGTCGATGCTGAAAGAACCGGTCTTGACAATGCCCTCCTCCAAACTCCAGCCTTCGCTGCGTGTGGTTTGAAAGTACAAGTCGGCCTCATCCACTTGGCGCGCCTTGATTTCAGCCAACGCGCGGTTCAGGTGCGCAGGCGTCAGGCCAAAAGGCGTCAGCAGCAGGTCTTGGGCAATGGCCAGACGTTCGAGGGTGGGTTCACGAGAGATCATGTGGGTATTTTAGTGGGGTAAGGCGACTGGGCCAACTCAGCCCGTGAACGACTGGCTGGGGTTGTTGGCCCCCACCGAAACCTCGAGCCATTGCAAAATGGCCGCGTCGTCGAGTTCAGCCAGACCAGCGGCACTGGCCGCTGTAAAAACATCGCGAGCCGCAGCCCCCAGGGGGCCCTTAAAACCCACAGCTACTGCGGCCTGCAGCGCCAATCGCGTGTCTTTTTCCAGCAAACTGACATGGGCTCTTGGCTCAAAATCTCCCGCCAAAGCTCGGCGCATCCGGTCCGAGCCGATCCAGCTCTGGCCACTGGAGTGCTCAATCACGTTCAGAGTTCTGCCCATATCGAGCCCCAGCTGTTTGGCCAACGCCAATGCTTCTGCCGCACCGACCAAGTTGATAGCTGCCAGCAGGTTGTTCACGAGCTTGGTCCGAGCGCCATCGCCAATACGCTCACTGACCCGAAAAATCCGGGACGACAAGGCCGCCAAAAGGGCGGCGTTGCTAGAGAACACAGCGTTGTCGCAAGCCAGCATCAAGCTCATGGAGCCATCACGTGCCCGTATGGGCCCGCCTGACATGGGCGCATCGATGGCGTACAGTCCGCATTGATTCAAACGCAGAGCCAACGCCTCCACCGCTTGTGGCGCCAGTGTGGGGCACAGCAAGACCGTAGCCCCCGGCCTGAGTCGGCTAGCCCAAGCCGCACGGCCAAACAGCAGCTGCTCGGTTTGCTCGGCATCAACCACGCAAACGATCAGGGCCTGGCAATCGAGTTGTGTGCGGGATGTGGACTCCAGCGACAAGGCCCCCAGTGCCTGCAGCTCTCGGACTTTGTTCGCATCGATATCGCTGACCCGTACTGGCCAAGCTTGTTCCAGTAGATGCGCGGCCATGGCGCCACCCATATTGCCGACACCCACCACAGCGACGGGGAATTTCGCTGGGCTCATGATTGCACCAGCCGTTTGGAGCGGGCGATCGACATCAAAATGCCCAGCCCCAACCCCAGCGTCACCATGGCCGTCCCGCCATAACTGATGAAAGGCAGGGGCACGCCCACCACCGGTAACAGGCCTGCGACCATGCCCATGTTGACCATCGCGTAGGCGAAAAATATCAGGGTCACGCTGCCAGCCAGCAAACGGGAAAACACAGTGGAAGCTTGCGCTGCGATGGTCAAACCCCGCAAAACCAAGAAAATAAAGGCGGCGATCAGCAACAGGTTACCCAGCAGGCCAAACTCCTCGCCATAAGCGGCAAAAATGAAGTCGGTGGTGCGTTCGGGAATGAATTCCAGATGGGTCTGCGTGCCCTGCATAAAACCCTTGCCGAAGAATCCACCCGAGCCAATTGCAATCATTCCCTGAATGATGTGAAAACCTCGACCCAGCGGGTCGCGTGAGGGGTCGAGTAAGGTGCAAATGCGTTGCTGTTGGTAATCATGCAACACGGGCCAACGTACGCCGTCGGCGCACAACGAGGGTTCAAACAACACCAGTAACAGCACGCCGATCACAAGCAGCAGGACCGGTGGCACGATCCAGCGCCAGCGCAAGCCGGCGAAGAAAATAACAGAAAGACCTGCGATCCCAACCAGAATTGCAGTCCCCAGATCGGGTTGCCGAACGATCAGGGCAATGGGCAGCCCCAGCAGTAACAAAGCCAGCAAAAAATCAAGCGGACGCAACTGACCTTCACGCTTTTGGAACCACCAAGCCAGCATCATGGGCATGGCAATTTTGAGGATTTCGCTGGGCTGGATAACGACACCCAGATCGACCCAGCGCCGCGCACCTTTTTTGGTGATGCCGAAAATCGCCACCGCCAACAACAGGGCAACGCCCAACACATAGAGTGGCACAGCCAGCGCCATCAAACGTTGGGGTGGAATCTGGGCCACCCCAAACAGGATGAAGCCAGCGATCAGCATATTACGGCCGTGATTCAGAAAGCGGGTGCCGTGGTCATAACCGGACGAATACATGACCAGCAAACCGGCACCGGCCAAGATCAAAACCGCGAAAGTCAGCGGCGCGTCAAAACCCGTGAACCAGGGTTTGACACGCAGGAAGAATGATGGGCGATCCAATACAACGGGCATCCCGCAATTATCACGCTGCGGCTTGGCTGAACTCCAGACTCAGCTCGGTTCGACCCGGCTGACTGACAAAGGCCAAACGAGCGCCTAACAAATCGGCCCTCTGTTTGATCGAATTCAAACCATGGCCCGTCTGGTGACTCACCTCAAAACCGCCGCCGTTATCAACGATGCTCAGCACATACGCGCCGGCCGCGTTGAGATGCAACTTGATGCTCAATTCACTGGCGTGGGCGTGCTGCAGCACATTGGACAAAGCCTCAAACACCAGGTATTGCAGCTGCCGCATGGCTGATGCATCAAGCTTAGCCAAGGGCGGCAAGGGCTCAACGTTCCACGTCAAATGAATATGGGAATCCTTGAAACGAGACTCCAGTCGGTAGCGCAAGGTCGCAAGCATTACCACGATGTCCCCCGGAATCACCGACAGAGAGTCAATGGATAGTTTGAGCTGATCCATCGAATCGCGCAGGGTTTGCAGCAACTGTATTTTGTCGCCCTTGCCCGATTGCAATTGATGAATGGCCATACTCAGATGGACACCGACGCCGTCATGCATATCGCGCAATATTCTGCTGCGTTCGGCCTGGCGCTCTTGACTGCGTGCCAAGTCTTCTAGTTTTCGGTAGCTGTCAGCGAGCTCAGCCTCCTGCTGACTGAGCTTGCTCTCCAAGTTAGTCATCAACTCTTGCACCCGTGCGCTCGACTCCAACAAATGCCGTACCATGATGTAGAGAAAGGCCAGGCCAAATAGTGTGGATGAATAATTGATCCAGGGCGATTGACCAAAACTGTCGCTGGCCCTGAACACCAGCCAATCACGCACACCCACAGCCACATTGCTGACTCCAGCCAGTGCCAGCACGGTCCGCTCATGGTTGGGGTACCAGATGGCCCCCATGAAATACACCAAGCCATAACCGATAAAGAGCAAGTTGGCTAGGCCCAACCAAAGCGTCAAATAAATCGGCTCAGATCTTGTCAAAGCGATGTAGGCGGCTGGGCCGGCACTCAGCAGCAAGAACCCCAACACCAACTGGATCCAAGCCATGCTGGGGTGCCGATGCCATGCCGCTTTGTAGTGACAAAACAGCGCCACGCCACAAATCCATCCCGCATAGGCCAGGGTCTGAACCACACCCCACCAAGGCCATGACACAGGCGGCGTAACCAAAGCCACATCACTCAAACGCACCAACCAAAACAAGCTCGCTGCGCTCACGCTCAAATACATGCCTTTACGGCCGCGGCGTTCTCCCACGAGGTAGACCTTGTTACCTAACCACAAGACAAAAGCCAACAGCCCGACCACGGCAGTGAACAATGCGATACCCATGGCACTCCAGACTTTGTGTCGGTACCCGCTACTGAATAGCTGACGAATTTCAATTTCAGTTCCCAGCAAGACTGTCGACATACCGGCCCTGCGCCCCCCCTCGGCACCAAGATGAACGCGCAGCAGATTTTTTTGCTGCAACACGTGCGCTGGAACCAGAACCATGATGGGTGTCTTGCCGAAGTCGACCGCATGGGCCGAGGCTTCATCGCCGAGCTGTGACAGAAATACGTCATTGAGCCAAATTTCAGCCACATTGCCCACACTGGCGAAATACAGTGCATGGGGGGCGACGACTCTGCTTTCGAGTGTGAAATGCAGTTCAAAGCTGGCGCGACCAGAATGGAACCGATTCTCCCAATCCCAGTTGTAAGGCAGCCGAGTTTCTTTGGTCGATACCCATCCGTCGACTTCGGTTTGAACCTGGGCTCGATTCAATTCAAGGGGTACAGCCCTGGCCTCGGACATCAAGCATCCCACAGCAAGGACAAACCAGAGGCTCCTGAGCAGTTTCCCACTGCACGCCAGGCGCAAGGACGAAAGTATGGGTCTAATCAGGGGCGCCCAGCCAACCCATTCGAGTGGCCTCATAGACTGCTTCGTTTCTGGAGTGCACTGACAGCTTGGCATAAAGATGCTTGATGTGCGTCTGAACGGTATGAATGCTAATGTGTTGCAGCTGGGCAATTTCGCCATAAGAAAATCCACGCGCCACCAACTCCAACACCTCGCGCTCGCGCCGTGATGGTAGCACCCCTGGAACAGCTAATTGCGCGATTTCAGACAAGCCCTTATCCTGAGTCTTCGGCTGGACAAAGTTGTCAGGCTCAAGCTCGCCAGACTGGGAACTACCCCGGTATTTGTTGAGAACAGTGCGCGCAATCATTGGGGAAATCGGAGAAGCACCCGCCTTCATTTCCAAAATGGTGTTGGCAATGTCGGTGGGCGCGGCATCTTTATGGATGTAGCCCAGCGCCCCGGCCTCAATACTGGCGAGCACATTGGCCTCATCACCGAACATGGAAATTACCAGAGCTTCGCAGGCCGGGTTCAACTCACGGGCTAGGCGAATCACGTCCAGGCCACTGCCATCGGGCAGACCCAAATCAACCAACATCACATCAATCAAGCTGGCCTGCTGATCGAGACAGGCCCGAGCCTCTGCCACGCTTGCCACACTGCTGACCAAGCTCAGCTGAGGACAAGCCACAACGCTGGCACCCAGAAAATGACTGAGCTGCCTGTTGTCCTCAACAATCATGACGCGCCACTGAACCATCGATTCTTTACCCTTCGAGATCTTGCCACAGCATAACCGCACAGGTGCAATAGCGGGCCCCCAACACATCCCCTGTTCAGGGGATGTACAGCAATCGGATTTACCCCATAATCAAAAAATAATCAGTCTGATAAGCAATGGGGGGGCACAAAAATGACGCAGTTACTGAATTTAATGGATACTTCCGTCACCATCGAAGAAACAATGAGTCAAAATCCCGTGCCACAAAACAATGGCCACTGGCATCTGGTTTTTTCCAAGCCACGCCAAGAATGGCGGGCGATGGACAACCTGATTGAACAGGGCTATGCCGTCTATCTGCCCACCTTGCTGGTGGAGAAAATCCAGGCGGGTCGCAAGCTTGAATCGGTTGAACCCTTGTTCCCGCGCTACCTGTTCATCCAACTCGACAATATCAAAAGCAACTGGCTTCCGATCCGCAGTACGTTGGGCGTGACCAGCCTGGTTCGTTTTGGTAACGACTATGGCCGCGTGCCCGAAGGCATCGTTACGCGTCTGATGCATGCCGAGCAAATCAAAAAGAATTTGCTTGAGCCATCCGACGCGGTCAAAGTGACTTCAGGCCCGTTCAAAGGGCTAGAAGGCATTTACCAACAAGCCGACGGGATCCAGCGTGTGCTGGTGCTGATGCAGCTGTTCTCCAAGCCACAAACCATTTCCTTGCCCGTGACCGACATTCGACGGCTTGCCGCCTGACTGACTCGATCCAGACAGTTCCAGCCCTGTCGCTTGGCCGTCGGGCTGATAAATCCCCCCGTCATGGGACAATAGGCCCATGTTTTTATTGTTTGAAGATGCCGGAAAAATCCTGGCCGGTCGAGTGCTGTCGCAGACCGATGCTTCGGCACAGGTCGAACTCGACAGCGGCAAAAGAGTCAAAGTCAAGACCGCCAATTCACTGTTGAAATTTGACAACCCGCAACCGGCCGCGCTCCTCAGTGCCGCCCAGGCCTTAAGCCCATCGATAGAACTGGAGCTGGCCTGGGAATTTGCCCCCGAAGTCGAGTTTGGCTTTGTCGAGCTGGCACAGGTCTATTTCAGTGACAAGCCGACCCTAGAACAGCAGACCGCAGCTTTGCTTCGCTTGGCCGAAGCTCCGCACTATTTCCGACGTGCCGGCAAAGGTCGTTTTCGCAAAGCGCCGGCCGATATCATTGCCCAAGCACTGGCGGCCATCGAGAAGAAAAAACAGCTGCAACAGCAAATCGAGCAATGGGCCCAAGAATTGAAGCAAGGGGTCTGTCCGGCACCGATTCAAGAGCAGCTCTACAAAATCTTGTTCAAGCCCGACAAAAATGCCCCCGAGTACAAGGCCGTGGTCGAAGCCTCACGAGCCAGTCACACCGCGCCACTGGCCTTGCTGCAACAAACCGGTGCCATCAGCTCACCCTACCAGTTCCACTGGCAACGGTTTTTGTTCGAAAACTTCCCCAAAGGCATTGGGTTTCCTGCACTGCAAGCCCCCGCCATCACAGAGGATTTGCCTACCGCGAAAGTACGCGCGTTTTCGATCGACGACTCGGCCACCACCGAAATCGACGATGCCTTGTCGCTGCAAGGTTTGGGCAGTGGCACCGTCATTCTCGGAATTCACATTGCCGCCCCGGGTCTGGCGCTGCAGCCGGGTGATGCGATAGATCAACTGGGCCGAGCTCGCTTTTCAACGGTCTACATGCCTGGCTTCAAAATCACCATGCTGCCCGATGCCGTGGTGCAAAACTACACCTTGCAAGAAGGGCGTCATTGCCCGGCACTATCGCTCTACCTGACGCTGGACGAAACTTCACTGGAAATTCGAAGCACCGAGACCAAGCTGGAACGGGTTCCGATCGTTGCCAATTTGCGCCACGACCAGCTCGATTCTCTGGTCACCGAACAGTGGCTAGCGCAAACCGATGCTGCGCTGCCAGACGGGTCCGCCCCCCAGCTCATGGACGAGTTGCGCCCCACCTTGAGTTTTATTTACCGTTTGGCACAAGCACTCAAAGCCCAGCGCGAACAGGTGCGCGGCAAACCCGAGACTTTTAATCGCCCCGACTTCAACTTCAAACTGCTCGGTCTTGAAGGAAAGCAGCCCACTGGCGATGAGCAAGTACAAATCAGCCTGCGCCAGCGAGGCGCACCGCTCGATTTGATGGTGGCTGAATGCATGATCTTGGCCAACAGCACTTGGGGTAACTGGCTGGCCGAACTGGGGGTGCCGGCGATTTATCGCAGCCAAGCCAGTCTGGCTCCTGGCGTCAAAGTCCGAATGGGTACCAAAGCCCTGCCCCACGCGGGCATTGGCGTAAAAAGCTACGCTTGGAGCACCTCGCCGCTGCGCCGCTACACCGATCTGGTCAACCAGTGGCAAATCATTGCCTGCGCACGGCATGGGAAAACCGCAGCGCTGGCTGCACCCTTCAAACCCAAGGACGCCGAGCTGTTTTCGGTGATCTCAGGTTTCGACGCAGCCTACAGCACTTACAACGGCTACCAGGGCGCGATGGAGCGCTACTGGACGCTCAAACATGTGCAACAGCAAGGACTCACCGAGTTGGTGGGCACCGTTTTTAAAGAGGGCATGGTCCGGGCCGAAACGTTGCCACTGGTTTTACCGGTGTTCGGCATCCAAGAGTTACCGCGCGGCGCCCGGGTCCGAATCAAACTCGGCGCGATCGATGAAATGACGCTCGATGTTAGCGGCAGTTTGATTGAGTGGCTAGACCAACAAGCCACTGCGATCACGAGCGAGGAGGAGGACGAAGACAGCGTGGCGGGCCCGATTGCGATTGCGATGGACCTGTCAGACAGCGCCATGTCGGGTAGTGAACCGCCGCCGCCATGAAACCGGGCTCTTTCAGCCCTTTACAGTGGGCACTCGGTGCCTCGATCGCTGTCCATCTGCTGCTACTGACGGTGCGCTGGGTTGACCCGATCGCATTCAACCGGGTGTTTCAGGACACCGCGCTGGAAGTGATTTTGGTCAATGCCCGCAGCCAAGACCGTCCCCGTCAAGCCCAGGCTGTGGCGCAACACAACTTGAGCGGTGGTGGCGAGCCCGGACAAAACCGTGCAACCAGTCCCCTGCCCCCATCGAGCTGGCTGGCAAGTGGAGATGCGCTGGAAGACCCCAGCCGGCGTCAGCTCCAGGCCATGCAAGAACAACAAACATTGTTGTTAGCCAAAGTCAAACAACAGCTCGACAGTTTGCCTGCCCTGCCCGCCCCGCGTGCGGCACAGGCCACGGCCGAACAAATCGAGCGCGAAGAGAAACGCCGTGAATTGATTGACTTGTTGGCCGAAATCGAGCGCCGCATTCAGCAGGAAAACGCTCGCTCCAAAAAACGCTATGTGAGCCCGGCAACCCGGGAAGAAATTTACGCCCTGTATTACGACACGCTGCGCCGCTCCATTGAAACCAAGGGAACCGAAAATTTCCCCGTGGCTGGTGGCAAGAAACTGTACGGCGAGCTCACCATGATTGTGAGCGTCAACCATGACGGCCGACTGCTCGCTACCGAAGTGGTTCAGAGTTCAGGCAACCGTATTCTGGACCGAAGAGCCGAAGCGATTGCCCAAAGCACAGCCCCGTTTGGACCCTTCAGCGCCCAAATGAAGCATCAGGCCGATCAACTCCATTTGATTTCTCGCTTTCGATTCACCCGTGATGACAAGCTTGAAGCCAAACTGCTGACGCCATGAAAGCCTTGTTTCGCTGGTTGATTTTGTTGTGTGCTGCGGTGCTCGCATTGCAGATTTTTTTTGTCGTGAGCATTGCCTTGATGGCCGTACTGGCACCTCAATCGACCAGCTTCGAGCGCTCGCAAGCCTGGCACATCCTGCAACAATCCGGTCGCTTGCGTTGGCGCCAGCAATGGGTGGATTACCCCTCGATATCCAACCACCTGAAACGAGCGGTGATTGCATCCGAAGACGGCAGCTTCAACCAACATGAGGGGCTGGACTGGGAGGCGATGGAGAAAGCCTGGGAAAAAAATGCCAAAGCCGAGCAACTGGCGGCCAAACAAAACGCCACCAAGTCTTCCAAATCAGGGCCAGTGACGACCTCAGCCAACCACTTGGCGAGTCCCCGGGTCAAAGTAGTAGGTGGCTCCACCATCACCCAACAGCTGGCCAAAAATCTGTTTTTATCGGGCGAACGCACTTTGCTGCGCAAATCTCAGGAATTTGTATTGACTTTGTTGTTGGAGAAGATGCTGAGCAAGCAGCGCATTCTTGAGATCTACCTGAATCACGTCGAATGGGGAACCGGGGTGTTTGGCGCCGAAGCCGCAGCCCAGCATTATTTCCGCAAGCCAGCTTCCCAGCTCAACGCATTTGAGGCGGCCCGTTTGGCCGTGATGCTGCCGCGGCCCCGCGTCTACGAAAAACTTCCCGACTCGGTTTATCTGGCTGATCGTGCACTGTCCATCATGGCCCGCATGGGCGATGCCAAATTACCTTGAAGATGCCTTTATCATTCGCGCCATGTTTGCCAAATTCATGAGCAGCCTCATCCTGGGCCTAGTCCGTGCGTTGACTGGAGCCCAAGCCCGCTGGCATGGTTGCCCGCCCGTTGCCGAGCAGCGAATTTATTTCGCCAACCACCAAAGTCACATTGATCTGGTGATGATTTGGGCCGCTTTGCCGCAGGAATTGCGTCAGATCACCCGCCCCATCGCGGCCAAAGACTATTGGACGCAATCGCCTCTGCGGCGCTGGTTGACCAGTGCCGTGTTCAATGCCATCTATGTCGATCGCGATCGATCCGGCGGCCAGGATCCGCTGGAGCCTCTGGTGGCAGCCTTACGCCAAGGTGAGTCGATCATCCTGTTCCCCGAGGGAACCCGGGGCAGCGCCGAAGAACCGCAAGCCTTCAAGGCCGGTCTATTCAACCTGGCGCAGCAGTTTCCCGACGTCGCCCTGATTCCGGCCTGGATCAACAATGTGCAGCGGGTCATGCCCAAAGGTGAAGTAGTCCCGGTTCCTTTGCTGTGCTCGGTGACCTTCGGCGCACCCATGCAAATCGAAACCAACGAAGATCGGCAAGATTTTTTGCAGCGCGCCCGCAGCACGGTGATCGCTTTGCGCGACGTATGAGCATGTTCCAGTACCTGCGTCAGCTCAACAGCACGCAACAGCTTGGCGCCCTGTTTCTGCTGATTTTCGGTATGTTGCTGCTGGCCAGCGTGATGGCCTTGGTTCTTTCACTGCGGCAACATCGCGACCCCGCCTTGGCACTTGCCCATCACGATGAGCTGCACAGCTTTGAAGCTGTTTTGGGGACCAGCTGGATTCTGGCTCTGGTGTTTTGGGTGGGCTGGGTTTTAGGCGCTTGGGTAACTACTTTGTTGTTCGGCCTGATTTCGTTTTTTATTTTGCGGGAATTCCTGACCCTGTCTCCGACTCGCCGCGGTGACCACCGCAGCTTGATCCTGACTTTTTTTCTGGTGCTACCTGCGCAGTACTGGTTAGTCGGGACCGAGCGTTTCAATCTGTTCTCCGTGTTCATTCCGGTCTTTGTTTTCTTGGCCCTACCGGCTGTCAGCGCGTTGGCCAATGACCCCCTGCGTTTTTTGGAACGGAATGCCAAACTGCAATGGGGCATCATGGTGTGTGTCTTCGGCATGAGCCATGTACCGGCGCTGTTGTTGCTGGATTTCCGCAACCCCAATCACAACAACGAATTGTTGGCACTTTTTCTGGTGATCGTGGTTCAGACCTGCATGGTGGTTCAACATGTGGTCTCGCGCCACTTGATCCGAGCGCCTGTGGCACCTCAAATCAGCTTGAGCTTCAATTGGCAAAGCGCTTTGATCGGCATCGGTGTAGCCAGTGTGTTTGGTGCCCTGCTCGCCGGCATCACGCCTTTTGTTCCGGGCCAGGCATTCGCACTGTCGTTCATCGCTTGCAGTGCAGGCACCTTGGGTCACTTGGTGATGAAAGCACTCAAGCGTGATCGTGGCGTGACCAATTGGGGCGCCAAAGGTCGCTCAGTCACGGGAGCTGGGGGTTTACTCGATCGAGTCGATGCCCTGTGTTTTGCCGCACCCGTCTTCTTCCACTCGGTACGTTGGTACTTCGGACTTTGATCCAGCGGCACACCCATGCGCATTCTTGGTATTGACCCCGGCTTACGCACCACAGGTTTTGGCTTGATTGATGTGGCTGGTTCAGCCCTGAGTTACGTGGCCAGCGGCACTATTAGCACCACCGCGCTGGAGACCAAGCAACTGCCGCAACGGCTTAAAGTGCTGTTCGATGGGATCGTCGAAGTGGTTTCTCGTTACCAACCCGACAAGGCTTGTGTCGAAATCGTTTTTGTCAATGTCAACCCCCAATCCACTTTATTGCTCGGTCAAGCGCGAGGCGCGTGTTTGACGGCGCTGGTTTCATCCAACTTGCAAGTTGCGGAATACACGGCGCTGCAAATGAAACAAGCGGTGGTGGGCTATGGTCGGGCCCAAAAAAATCAGGTGCAGGAAATGGTCAAACGACTTCTCAATTTACCGGGACTTCCAGGGCCCGATGCCGCTGATGCGCTGGGCCTGGCTATCACACATGCCCATGCAGGCAAAGCTTTAGCTCGAATCGCCCAGGCTGGCGGTGGCACAGGCAACAGCAGCTACAAAGACGGCCGCAGTCGCTGAGCCGCTAAGCTGGAGCAGTCAAGCTCAGGCCACACGCTCCAAAATCAGGACAGCAAAGAATCCAAAAGCCGCGATCAGGGTCCATTTCAAGGTCAACAGGCCATAGCGCTTGTAGTGTGCTTGCCCAGTCGCGGCGAAAAAAGCGAACGACACCACGGCGCCCAGCAACAAGATCAAGATTAGCCATCGAAACAACAACATGGTTGATTCCGCCTACCAGGCCCGTGCAACTTGAGAAAACCCTTTGGGCGCGAGTTTTTCATCGGAAAAACTCGCCAGCTCCCACGCGTCTGGGCGCGATAGCAATTCGCGTAATAACTTATTGTTCAGGTCGTGGCCCGAGCGAAATGCGCTGTAGCTGGCCAGCAAGGGCCGGCCCAGAAGATAGAGGTCGCCCATGGCATCAAGAATTTTGTGTTTGACGAATTCGTCGTCATAGCGCAAGCCTTCGGCATTGAGCACCTTGTAGTCGTCCATCACGATCGCGTTGTCCAGTCCCCCGCCCAGGGCCAGGCCTTTGGAACGCAGCGATTCGACGTCTTTGGTAAAACCGAAAGTTCGGGCCCGGGCGATGTCGCGCGAGTAGGAATGCACGCTCATATCAAACTCAACCCGTTGCCCAGTGGAGTCGACTGCCGGGTGGTCAAAATCAATCTCAAAACTGAGCTTGAACCCATGGAAAGGATCGAGCTTCGCCCACTTGACATTCTCGCCCTGGCCTTCGCGCACTTCAACCGTTTTCAAGAGCCGAACGAACCGACGCGGCGCATTTTGTAGCGCAATGCCAGCGGTTTGCAATAAGAACACAAACGAGGCGGCAGAGCCGTCCAGAATGGGTATTTCTTCGGCCGTGATATCAACGTACATATTGTCGATTCCCAAGCCGGCGCATGCCGACATCAGGTGTTCGACCGTCAACACCTTGACATTGCCGCTGGACAGGGTGGAAGCCAGTCGGGTATCGGTCACGGCCGTGGCTGACACCACAATATCGACCGGCAAAGCCAAGTCCGTTCGTCGGAAAACAATGCCGGTATCGGGCTGGGCTGGACGCAAGGTAAGCTCAACCCGCTGGCCACTGTGCAGGCCGACACCGACCGCCTTGGTCAGGGATTTGAGCGTTCTTTGTTGTAGCACCTGCTGATTTTACTTTTTACCAACCCATTCTTTGCCAGGGGGTCTTAGCCCCCTGGTCTTAAGTCAACATCAATCCGCTTGTTTGCGCAGGAAGGCGGGAATCTCAAAATCTTCCATGCCGCCTGAAGCCAAAGCATCGACCCGGGCTGAAGCATGGGTCCGGTCTTTGGATGTTCTCCAAATGGTGGGGATCGCCATATTGCCTGAATCGGCCAAGCCCATCGCCAACGAGGAAGCAACCGGATTATTTGCGCTGGCCGTCACAATGGTGTTCAGGGTCGGCACATTGAACGGCACATTGTCAGTTCCGGTTCGCAACACCTGTAACGGTGGTGCACTACGGCGTTGACCTTGGCGTGACAGTCCAGTGGCTACCACGGTCACCCGAATACCATCGGCCAACTCGTCATCGTAAGCCGTGCCATAAATCACATGGGCATCGGGAGAAGCGAAGTTACGTATGGTGGTCATGGCCGTTCTGGACTCGCTGAGCTTGAGCGAACCTTTGGCTGCCGAAATCAACACCAGAACCCCTTTGGCACCCGACAAATCGATCCCTTCGAGCAAAGGACAAGCTACGGCCTGCTCGGCAGCGAGCCGAGCCCGATCCGGCCCACTGGCCACGGCTGTTCCCATCATGGCTTTGCCAGGCTCGCCCATCACGGTACGAACGTCCTCAAAGTCCACATTGACATGGCCGGGAACATTGATGATTTCGGCGATGCCACCGACCGCATTCTTCAGCACATCGTTGGCATGGGCAAACGCTTCGTCCTGCGTCACATCGTCACCCAACACGTCAATCAGTTTTTCGTTCAACACCACGATCAGGGAATCAACATTCGCTTCCAATTCGGCCAGGCCGCAATCGGCATTGCTCATGCGTCGACCGCCCTCCCAATCAAACGGCTTGGTCACCACGCCCACGGTGAGGATCCCCATTTCTTTGGCAACCCGAGCAATCACGGGCGCCGCACCAGTGCCCGTTCCGCCACCGAGTCCGGCGGTAATGAACAACATGTGTGCGCCTTCTATCGCATCTCGGATGTCAGCCACCGCTTGTTCGGCTGCATCACGACCTTTGTCGGGTTTGCTACCCGCACCCAAGCCCGTACTGCCGAGCTGGATCACTTTGTGCGCCGCGCTTCGGCTCAGAGCCTGAGCATCCGTGTTGGCGCAAATGAACTCGACCCCTTGTACCGCACTGGAAATCATGTGTTCCACCGCGTTACCACCCCCGCCCCCGACCCCGATCACCTTGATTTGGGTGCCCAGATTGAAAGTTTCGTCTTCGATCATTTCTATGCTCATGTTGTTCTCCTGTACTGCAGTTGCCTAAATTAATTTTTTTGTGCTTTTGTTTCGCTCCGCTTCAAGGCGGTCCACTTCCGCATTGATGGGGACTTCCGCGCGCCAACCAAAGTTTGTTTTTCTTCATCAGAAATTCCCCACAAACCAGTCTTTAATCTGTCCCATGGCCGATTTCACCGAGCCGCTTTTCTGCCCCACTTTCAAGCCCCGCAATCGCGCCAGCCTGGCCTCCTCGAGCAAGCCCATCACCGTCGCCGCCCGCGGTTGCGCCACCATGTCTGAGAGTGAGCTGGCGTATTGAGGAACGCCTCGACGCACCGGTTTGAGGAAAATGTCCTCACCCAGTTCCACCATCCCGGGCATGACCGAGCTGCCCCCCGTGAGAACGATGCCCGATGACAGGATCTCTTCGCAGCCTGACTCACGCATGACTTGGTGTACCAGTGAAAAAATTTCTTCAATTCGCGGTTCAATCACGCCTGCCAAGGCCTGTCGGCTCAGCATGCGCGGGCTACGGTCCCCCAGACCTGGAACTTCCACCTGAGTCTCGGGATCGGCCAGCAATTGCTTGGCATAACCGCTCTCGACCTTGATGTCTTCTGCGTCTTTGGTCGGCGTACGCAAGGCCATGGCGATATCGCTGGTAATCAGATCCCCGGCAATCGGAATCACCGCTGTGTGACGGATCGCTCCGTTGGTAAAAATGGCCACATCGGTGGTGCCAGCGCCAATATCCACCAAGCAAACCCCAAGCTCACGCTCGTCAGCGGTCAACACCGACAAACTTGAGGCCAACGGATTGAGCATCAAGCGATCGACCTCCAGTCCGCAACGTCGGACACACTTCATGATGTTTTCAGCAGCACTTTGCGCGCCCGTCACGATGTGAACCTTGGCCTCCAGCCGAATGCCGCTCATACCAATGGGGTCCCGCACATCTTGACCATCAATGATGTATTCCTGCGGCTCAACCAGAAGTAAGCGTTGATCGGTCGATATATGAATCGCTTTGGCAGTTTCAACCACCCGCGCCATGTCGGAAGCCGAGACTTCCCTGTCTTTGACCGCCACCATGCCACTGGAGTTCAGGCCCCGGATATGACTGCCAGTGATCCCGGTGTAGACCCGCGTGATCTTGCAGTCAGCCATCAATTCGGCCTCTCTGAGGGCCTGTTGAATGCTTTGCACCGTCGCATCAATGTTGACCACCACGCCACGCTTCAATCCGGTGCTCGGCGCAATACCCAAACCAGCGAGCTTCAACTCGCCGCCCGGCATCACCTCAGCCACCACCGCCATCACTTTGGCCGTTCCAATGTCTAAGCCAACAACCAGATCTTTGTATTCTTTTGCCATAGTCTCACCTGTTCTGTCTGTTATTTCTTCTGCCCATCAGGCAGCACGGTACTGACGCCTCGAATTCGAACCGCAAAACCTTCGCTGTAACGCAAATCGGCACTCTCCAACGCATTGAGTTTTCGGCCGTACTTGCCTGTGACTTGCGTCAAAGCTCCTAGAAAACGCTGCAGTCTTGTGATCAGTTCTTCCCCCGAGCCACGCCCCAACTCAATCACTGCGCCGCTGTCAAGCCGCAAGCGCCAACTGCCTCGACCTGACAAGTCGATCTGCTCGATCAGCAGATCGACGGCTTCGAACACTGGCGTCAATTGCTGGTACATCTGCAACACCGCACCGGCCTGATCCTCGGGTCCATACATGCGTGGCAAGCTCTCCTGCTCAATTTCACCGACGTTGGCCTCGAACACTTCACCATGGCTATTGATCAGGCGCGATTCGCCTTCTAGCCCCCAGTAGCCAACGGGTTGGTGCTCTTGCAAAATAACGCGCAAGCGGTTGGGGAACTCACGCTGCACCACAGCCCGACGAATCCAAGGAACAGATTCAAAAACACTTTGCGCTCGCTTCAAGTCCAGCGTGAAAAACGTGCCCGAAAATCGAGCTGCTACATTGGCCCGCAAAGTCACTGCGTTGTTGTGGCTGACATCTCCTCGCACTGTCATGCCAGCAATGGCAAACAGGGGATGCTGTGCCGCCCAGGCAGCCATTGCCGCGAGCATCAACACACCAGACACCAGAATCAATGCGGATGAAGTCAAATTCATCAACTTGATGTCCAGCGGGAGGGAGGGCTGAGTCTTCACTGGGCCGCGTCCTTATTCGAGCTGTTGTCGGCTCGACTCATGCCGGCGTAATCCAGGGTCGCGAGTTGCAGCAACTGCAGACACAGATCCTGATAGTTAATGCCCGCGGCCCGAGCCGACATCGGAACCAAAGAATGACCGGTCATTCCCGGAGCGGTATTGATTTCCAACAAATAAGGCTTGCGCGTTCTCGCATCAATCATGACATCGGCCCTGGCCCAGCCCCGGCAACCCAACACCCGATAGGCCTGCAGTACCAAAGCTTGTATCGCCACGATTTCCTGCTCAGGCAAACCGCAAGGAACAAGGTACTTGGTATCGTCGCTGAAGTATTTATTCTGGTAGTCGTAATTACCTTCGGGCGCAACAATCCGAATCACGGGCAGGGCCCGGGCCAACTCGCCGGTACCCAACACCGGGCAAGTCACTTCGTCCCCACGGATGAACTGTTCACACAGCACCAGGGGATCATGGCGAGCTGCCAGCGCATAGGCCGCATCGCATTGCTCCAGCGTGCTGACTTTGCTCAGCCCCAAGGTTGAACCTTCCCGCGAAGGTTTGACAATCATGGGCGAACCGAGGTGAACCAAGGCTTGGCGCACATCCGAACCACTTTGGACTTGCATCCAAGCCGGTGTCGGCAAACCCTCAGCGCGCCACACCCGCTTGGTCATCACTTTGTCCAGTGCCATGCTGGAGGCCATCACGCCCGAGCCGGTATAGGGGATGGCCAAAAGCTCGAGTGCGCCTTGGACTGTTCCATCTTCACCAAAGCGACCGTGTAAAGCGATAAAGCAGCGCGCAAAACCCTCGCGCTTGAGATCGATCAAATCACGCTCGGCCGGATCGAAAGCATGGGCATCAACCCCGCTCTCCCGCAAAGCCTGCAGCACACCCTGCCCTGACAGCAAAGAAATCTCGCGCTCCGCGGAAGCACCACCCATCAGCACCGCGACTTTACCCAGATGTTGAGCCATCATTTCACACTCCCGTGTTGATCGGTCTGCTGTGCCGCCATGATTTTTGCGGGCACGTTGCCAATCGATCCAGCCCCCATGCACAGCACCACATCACCTGCGCGGGCCTGCTCCAAGATCGCTTGCGGCATCTGAACGATGTCGCCGACAAACAGCGGCTCAACCTTGCCCGTTACCCGCAAGGCACGGGCCAGGGCGCGGCTATCGGCCGCCACAATCGGTTCTTCCCCGGCCGCATACACATCAGCCAGTAACACGGCATCGAACTGAGCGATCACACCAACGAAATCTTCAAAACAATCACGGGTACGGGTATAGCGGTGTGGCTGAAATGCCAGAACCAAGCGTCGTCCAGGAAATGCGCCGCGAGCCGCTTCCAACGTGGCCGCGATTTCAACCGGATGGTGGCCGTAGTCCTCGATCAAGGTGAAGCTGGCGCCGTCGGCCAGCGCCACTTCCCCATGTCGCTGAAAACGCCGCCCCACACCTTTGAACTCCGCCAAAGCTTTTTGGAGTGCCGCATCTGGCAAATCAAGTTCAGCTGCCACCGCCACCGCCGACAAGGCGTTGAGCACGTTGTGCCGCCCCGGCAAATTCAACACCACAGGCAAGTCCGCCAACACCACGCCATTGCGACGCTGAACGGTGAAATGCATTTGCTCACCCACGGCTTTGACGTCAACGGCCCGCACCTGGGCCTCGGGCCCGAAGCCATAACTGGTAATCGGGCAGGTCACCAGCGGCATGATGGAGCGCACGGCCGCGTCATCGGTGCAGAGAATGGCCGTGCCGTAAAAAGGCATCCGGTGTAGAAAATCAACGAAGGCCGACTTCAGACGATCAAAGTCGTGACCATAAGTCTCCATGTGATCGGCATCGATGTTGGTGACCACCGCCATCACCGGCAACAGGTTCAAGAAGGAAGCATCGGACTCGTCAGCCTCCACCACGATGTGCTCACCGCTGCCGAGACGGGCGTTGGCCCCCGCACTGTTCAAACGCCCGCCGATGACGAAAGTCGGATCCAAGCCGGCTTCGGCCAGCACGCTGGCGACCAAACTGGTGGTGGTGGTCTTGCCGTGGGTGCCAGCAATGGCAATACCCTGCTTCAGGCGCATTAACTCGGCCAGCATCACGGCCCGCGGCACCACTGGAATTTGCTTTTCGCGTGCTGCCATCACCTCCGGGTTGTGGGCTTGCACGGCGGTCGAAGTCACTACCGCATCCACCTGCTCCAAATGGGCTGGGCTGTGACCGACATAAGTTTTGATACCCAAACCTGCCAAGCGTTTGAGCGTTGGGCTGTCAGCCAGATCGGAGCCCGATATGACATAACCCTGATTGAGCAAGACTTCGGCAATGCCCGACATACCGGCACCCCCAATGCCGACAAAATGAATTCGACGTATCGCGTGTTTCATCCGACCAACTCCTCACAAGCCTGCACTATGTCGTGCACAGCATCGATTTTTTCCAGTTGCTTGGCTTTCAAAGCCATTTCCAGCAAGACCGGTCGTTCCAGGGTTAGCAACAGCTGCGCCAATTTCTCGGGACTCAGCTCCGCTTGCGGCAGCAACCAACCCGCCCCCTGCTTGACCATGAACTGCGCGTTGACGGTTTGATGGTCATCGACGGCATGGGGGAATGGCACCCACACCGCTGCCGCACCCACCGCCGCGATCTCGGTCACGGTGCTGGCGCCGCAGCGGCACAGCACCAGATCAGCCTGGGCAAACGCCTGGGCCGTGTCGTCGATGAAAGGCGTCAGTTCGGCACGCACTCCGGCGGCGGCGTAGTTGGCGCGCAAGGCTTCTATCTGATGCGCTCCGCTTTGATGCATGACTTGCGGACGCACCGCTTCCGGGATCTGAGCCAGCGCCTTGGGAACCACCTCATTCAAGGCCTTGGCGCCCAAGCTGCCACCGACCACCAGCAAGCGCAAAGGACCGCTGCGCTGGGCGAACCGAGTCACCGGGTCGCCTTGTTGGAAAAAAGCCGGTCGCAGGGGATTACCCACCCACAGACCTTTTTTGAGTACCGCGGGAAAAGCGGTGAAAACGCGATCGGCGACGCCAGCCAGCACCCGGTTGACCATGCCCGCCACCGAATTTTGTTCGTGCAGGATCAGTGGCTTACCCAACAGCACACCCATCATGGCGCCCGGGAACGTGATGTAGCCGCCTAGTCCCACCAGCACATCGGGCTTGACCCGACGCAGCACCTGGATACTTTGCCAAAAAGCCTTGAGTAAACGCAGTGGCAACCAGGCCAAAGTGATAGCATTTTTACCGCGAACTCCAGAGAAATCCACAACTTCAAAAGAGTAGCCACGCCCAGGAACCAATTCACTTTCCATGCTCGGTTTTCCCGCGCTGCCCGGCCCACCGAGCCAGTGCACACGCCAACCCCGATCGCGCAAAGCGTCAGCCACAGCCAAGCCAGGGAAGATGTGGCCCCCCGTTCCGCCAGCCATCACCAAGGCGCATTTTTGGCTCATAACCGGCCTCCATGCATCATTTGCCGGTTCTCGTAATCAATCCGCAAAACGACAGCCAGCGCCACCATATTGAGCAGGATGGCCGACCCGCCATAGCTCATCAAGGGCAGAGTCAGCCCCTTGGTCGGAAGTGCCCCCAGATTCACGCCCATGTTGATGAAAGACTGAAATCCCATCCAGATCCCCACACCCTGCGCCACCAGTCCGGCGAACAAGCGATCCATCGCAATGGCTTGCCGTCCAATATGAATGATGCGGCGCGTCAACCAGAAGAACAGGCCCAAGACGGTGACCACGCCAACCAGGCCGAATTCCTCACCGATCACGGCGAGCAGAAAGTCCGTATGGGCCTCGGGCAACCAGTGAAGTTTTTCGATGCTGCCGCCAAGTCCAACGCCAAAAATTTCACCGCGGCCGATAGCGATCAAAGAGTGTGTCAATTGGTAACCCTTGCCCAGGGTGTGTTTGGCGTCCCACGGGTCCAAGTAAGCAAAAATTCGCTCACGCCGCCATTCGGAAAAAGCGATCATCAGACCAAAAGCGACCACCAAAATCGCGGCGATCAGGAAGAACATACGGGCATTGACACCGCCCAGAAACAAGATACCCATGGCAATCACAGCAATCACCATGAAAGCGCCCATGTCAGGCTCCGCCAACAACAGCAGACCGACGACAGCAATGGCCACGCCCATCGGCATCACGGCGCGGAAAAACCGCTCTTTAACTTCCATTTTCCGCACCATGTAGTCCGCAGCGTACAGCAATACTGCAAACTTGGCTAACTCCGAGGGTTGGAAATTCATCCCCCCAAATGCAATCCAGCGTCTGGCGCCATTGACGCCTTTGCCCACATGAGGAATCAACACAGCGATCAACAACACCAGAGAAGCAACAAACAGCCAAGGTGCGACTTTTTCCCAAGTTGACAGCGGGATCTGGAATGCGATCAATGCAGCTACCAGGGCCACGACCAAGGAGGCCAAGTGCCGAACCAAGAAATGAGTCGATGCAAAACGCGTGAACTTGGGGTTGTCAGGCATGGCAATTGACGCCGAATACACCATGATCAAACCCCAGGCCAGCAAAGACAGAGTGACCCAAATCAGAGCCTGGTCATAGCCAAACACCCGAACCGACTGCGTTCTGCCCCCACCTAGCGCCAGGCCGCCCAAAGACAAATGCGCATCGCTGCTGGCTGAACCACGCGAGAACCAAGTTGAGAAGCGTTGGGCCAAAGCGCTCATGAGGTACTCACCAATTCGGTTCCGGCATCGAGTGCCAAGGCTCTGAGTGCAGCGCAGAACGCTGCAGCGCGATGGCTGTAATTGTCAAACATGTCAAAACTGGCGCAAGCCGGTGACAACAGAACTGCATCGCCGGCCAATGCCTGTGCATGGGCCAAGGCCACGGCCTGCTCCATGGAGCTGGCATCGAGCAGGGGTACGTTGCAAGCAGCGAGTGCAGCGCGAATTAAGCCCGCATCGCGTCCGATCAGCACCACGCAGCGAACATAACGACTCACAGGGCTCACCAATGGCATGAAATCCTGACCCTTGCCCTCGCCGCCCAGAATCAGAACCAGTTTGCGCTCCTGGCCTAAACCGCTGAGCGCAGCCACCGTAGCGCCGACGTTGGTGCCTTTGCTGTCATCAAAGTACTCAACTTCATTTAAGGTTGCGACTGATTCCACCCGGTGCGGCTCACCTCGGTACTCGCGCAAACCATAGAGCATCGGCGCCAAGCTGCACCCCGCTGCAGATGCCAAAGCCAAAGCGGCCAGCGCATTCAGGGCATTGTGTCGGCCACGAATACGCAAGGCATCAGCGGGCATCAGACGCTGAATATGCAGTTCCTGCACGTGTGCTTTGCGAATTTTGTGCGACTCTTCGGCCGGCATGGCCCGCACCAGCCAGACCATGCCGTTGACTTCTTCCAATCCATAGTCGCCAGCACGTTGCGGCAGGTTGTAGCCAAAGCTGACGTGTTCACGTTGCCGGCGTACTTTGGTTGGGGCGGGCAGCATCGCCATTACCCGTGAATCTTCCCGATTGAGCAGCATCAGTCCGGTTTCGCCGAAGATGGTGGCCTTGGCCGCCGTGTAAGCCGCCAGGCTGCCATGCCAATCCAAATGATCCTGACTGATATTGAGCACGGTGGCCGCGCTAGGCTCGAAGCCCTGCGTGTAATGCAATTGGAAACTCGACAGCTCCAGCACCCACACCTCAGGCAGACTGTTGTTCGCCCGACATTGCGACAGCGTATCGAGCAAGGTCGGGCCGATGTTGCCGGCAACGGCCACGGTTTTCCCGCTGCGCTGCACCAATTGTCCGGTCAGCGCAGTGACGGTAGTCTTGCCGTTGGTCCCGGTGATGGCCAGCACTTTGGGCTGGTAGTTGAGTTCGCTACGCAGCTCGGCCAAACCCTGGATAAAAAGACTCAACTCGGAGCCCAACCACAAACCCTGCGCTTGCGCCGCAGCGACTGGCGCAGCCACTGCATCGGGGCTCAGACCGGGGCTGACAAAAACGGCCTGAATCCTTGTTCCCGCGAGCAACGCAGCATCCAACGGACCCGATACAAAAACCACAGCGCTCAGTTCCTGGCGCAACTGCGCTAACTGAGGCGGTGCTTCGCGGCTATCGGCCACCGTGACCTGCGCCCCACAAGCCACACACCAACGCGCCATCGCCAGGCCGGACGCACCCAGACCCAGGATCAGAACATGTTGGTCTTTGAGTTGATTCATGCTGGTGTGATCAACGTAACTTCAGGGTGGATAAACCGACCAAGCACAACAGCATGGTGATGATCCAGAAACGAACCACCACTTGGGATTCTTTCCAGCCGCTCTTCTCAAAATGGTGGTGCAACGGAGCCATTTTGAAAAAACGTTGCCCGGCACCGTATTTCTTCCGGGTGTATTTGAAATACAGCACCTGCAACATGACCGACAGGGCTTCCACCACAAAAATTCCACCCATGATGGCCAACACAATTTCCTGACGCACGATGACGGCAATCGTCCCCAGCGCGGCGCCGAGGGCCAGCGCACCGACATCGCCCATGAAAACCTGAGCGGGATGGGTGTTAAACCACAAAAATGCCAAACCCGCACCCGCCATGGCTGAACAAAAAATCAGCAATTCACCCGATCCAGGGATGTAGGGAAATAACAGGTACTTCGAATAAACCGAACTGCCCGTGACATAAGCAAATACACCTAGCGCCGAGCCCACCATCACCACCGGCATGATGGCCAAGCCATCCAAACCATCGGTCAAATTGACGGCATTGCTAGCACCCACGATCACCAAGTAGGTCAGGATCACAAAGCCCAACACCCCCAAGGGGTAGCTGACCTCTTTGATAAAGGGCAGTAACAGACCTGCCTTGGGCGGCAAATTCAAATCAAAGCCAGACTCCACCCATCTGAAAAATAACTCCAAAACCTTGAGATTGGAACTCTCGGAGATACTGAACACCAGATACAGCGCAGCGCTCAAACCAATCAGGGATTGCCAAACATACTTCTCGCGCGAACTCATTCCCTCTGGGTCCTTGTGCACCACTTTGCGCCAATCATCAACCCAACCGATGGCACCAAAACCCAGCGTAACCAGTAGCACGATCCAGACAAAGCGGTTGCTCAGGTCAGCCCACAGCAAAGTCGAAATCGCGATGCTCAGCAAAATCAAGACGCCACCCATGGTCGGCGTTCCGCTCTTGCTCAAATGTGATTCCATGCCGTAACCGCGAATCGGCTGCCCGATTTTGAGTTCAGTCAGGCGGCGAATCACGCGCGGACCCGCAATCAGGCCGATCAACAAAGCAGTCACCGCCGCCAACACCGCGCGCAGCGTCAGGTACTGAAATACCCTGAAATAACCGAATTCGGGTGACATGGTCTGCAACCACTGGGTCAAGCTAAGCAGCATGGGCATCCTCCTGGCCTGCAGTTGCCAGCGCAGTAAGTGCTGCTGTCACCCGCTCCATTTTCATAAAACGTGAGCCCTTGACCAAGATGCTGGACAAGGTCGGCATCCGCTCGAGTACGGTCCGATTCAAGGCATCGATATCTAGGAAGTGCTGACCAGCTCCAAAGCTGTCAGCGCTCATCGCCGATGCAGTGCCCAAGGTCAACATGACATCGATCCCCAAGTCACGGGCATAGGCACCGATTTCGGCGTGAAAGCGTGGCCCTTCGTTGCCGACCTCGCCCATATCACCCAGCACCAGAAGGCGGGGACCCGGTAAACCCGCCAGCACCTCGATGGCAGCGCGCACCGAATCCGGATTGGCGTTGTAGGAATCATCGATCAAGGTGATGCGTCGGCCAGCGAAGTGCAGCGTCTTGGCGCTTGAACGTCCCTTGACTGCCGTGAAGTTGTCGAGTCCCTGAGCAATCGCAGCGGGCGCCACGCCAGCGGCCAGGGCACAGGCCATGGCTGCCAAGGAATTTTTGACGTTGTGCAATCCCGCAATCCGCAAGCTATAGCGCAACGCACCGATCGGGGTATGCGCTTGAACCTGCCAGCAACCATCGTCCCATAAAGGCAACTCACAGCCCAGTTGATTGGCTGAGGACGAGGCCCCCATTGAGAATTCAAAATGCGCTCGCTCGCCGCTGAGTTGACGCCAGAGCGGGCTGAAAGTGTCATCAGCCGGAAACACGGCCACACCGGTCGGCGCCAAGGCTTCAATGACCGCGGCGTTTTCCCTGGCCACGGCCTCTATTGTGGCCATGAATTCCATGTGCTCACGCTGGGCGTTGTTGACCAGTGCCACCGTCGGTTGGGCCATGTCCGCGAGCGTGGAAATTTCTCCGGGATGGTTCATCCCAAGTTCAAGCACCGCAATGTCATGGTGTTCACGCAAGCGCAACAGCGTCAGCGCAACACCAATTTCATTGTTGAAATTTCCTTGTGTCGCCAACATGGTTTGAGGCTTGAAAGCACGCAGAATCGACGCCAACATTTGTGTCACCGTGGTCTTGCCGTTGCTACCAGTCACGGCGATCAAAGGCAGCTTGAATTGCGCACGCCAGCCCTTTGCCAGCGCAGCCAGCGCCTGGGTGCTGTTGGCTACGATGAGACCGGGTAAACCGGCCTGTTGCAACTTGGTTTCGTCCTGACAAATCACCGCGACCGCACCTTTGGCTTTGGCTTCGGCCAGAAAATCTTGGGCATCGAAATGCTCACCTTGGAGTGCAATGAACAAGTCGCCCGGCTCTAGGCTGCGACTGTCGGTGTGCACTCTTTGAATCATGACTTCGCCCGCGCCCGACAAGCGGGCGCCAGGAATCCAGTCCCGGGCTTGCAGCAAGTTCATCATCGCGCTCATGGAGCCAGCTCCTGACTTGCAGTCGCGCTATGCTGCTGAAAGAATTTTTGCACTTGAGCCGCATCCGAAAAAGGCAGCTTGTGTCCGGCAACTTCCTGATAGGTCTCGTGCCCCTTGCCCGCAATCAGCACCACATCGGCCTTCTGACTGGCAGCCAAGGTTTCCTGAATCGCCAAACCCCGATCGGCTTGCACCGTCACATCGGGGTGTCCTGTCAGTCCCAACAAAATCTGGCTGATGATGGTCTGCGCTTTCTCACTGCGCGGATTGTCACTGGTGACCACCACCCGGTCGGCATAACTGGCCGCCATCGCACCCATTAAGGCGCGCTTGCTGGCATCGCGGTCTCCGCCGCAACCAAACACACACCAAAGCTGGCCACCGCGTTGTTCGGCCAAGCCACGCAAAGCCAATAAAGCCTGGGCCAAAGCGTCGGGCGTATGCGCATAGTCAACCGCCACCAGTGTTTGACCAGGCGCTGCGTAACACTCCATTCTTCCGGGCACCGGCAACAGCGTGGTACAAGCCTGGACTGCATCCGCCAAAGACACGCCGACTGAACGCATGGTGCCAATCACAGCGAGCAAATTGGACAGGTTGAACTGTCCGATCAACCGTGTTTTCAAGCAGTGGGTCTCGTCGTTTTCGCGCACCGTGAACTGCAAACCGTGCGCATCGTAGCGGGTGTCTTGGGCCTGCAAGCGGGCTGGACCGCGCACAGAATAAGTCCACAGATCGACCGCTCCACCAGCCATAGTGGCAGCGAGTTCAGCGCCTTTTTCATCGTCCACATTGATCACCGCAGCCTTCAGGCCAGGCCATTGAAACAGGGCCGCTTTGGCACGCCAGTAGTCCTGCATGGAGCCGTGGTAGTCAAGATGGTCCTGGCTGAAATTGGTGAACACAGCGCTATGAATTTGCGTAGCGTCCAGCCGTTTCTGCTCAATTCCAATTGAAGAAGCTTCGATGGCACAGGCTTGCAAACCCGCGCTCACGAATTCATGCAAATAACGCTGCAACAACACCGGGTCCGGCGTAGTCAGGCCGAAGGGTTGGAGTTGCGCTGCACGGCCTGCGCTGGGCGGTTGACCCACGCCCAGGGTTCCGATCACACCGCAAGGAATGGCCTTGACTTGCTGCAAATTCGTCAAGGCCTGGGCTAGCCACCAAGCGGTCGAGGTCTTGCCATTGGTCCCGGTAATGGCCAGCACCGCCAGTTGGTGGCTCGGCTGATCAAAATAAGCGCTCGCCACCGAACCGCAGGCTTGCTTCAAATCCTGGTAACAGGCTACTTGGTCGCTGTCAAAATGAAAGTTGGCCACGTCCTGCTGCTCGACCAAACAAGCGGCCGCCCCCTGAGCCAGCGCAGCAGCCACATAATTTCGACCATCAGTTGCCAAGCCAGGCCAGGCCAGGAAACCATCACCCGGGCGAACTTGTCGGCTGTCAGTTGTCAGGCTGCCACTGACTTGGCTGTGTAACCAGCGGGCGGCTTGCTGCGGCGTAGCGAGTTGCTGCATCAGAAGCTTTCTTCCACGGCTTTGGCCACGATTTGGGGCTTGACTGCCATGTCGGGCTGCACACCCATCAGGCGCAAGGTTTGCTGCACCACTTCGCTGAATACTGGGGCCGCCACCGCACCGCCGTAATACTGGCCCGCACTGGGCTCATCGATCATGACGGCCACGATGATGCGGGGTTGCTCGATCGGTGCCATGCCCGTAAACCAGGCGCGGTACTTGTTGCTGGCGTAGCTTTTCCCGACCTGTTTATGCGCAGTTCCTGATTTGCCACCGACCGAGTAGCCCATGGTTTGTGCTTTTTGCCCCGTTCCGCCCGGTCCGGCGGCCATTTGCAGCATCTTGCGCATCTGACTTGCCGTTTGTGGTGATAAAACCTGCACGCCTTGTACCGGATGATTACTCTTAAGCATGGTGGCCGGAATGATTTGGCCATCGTGGGCAAACACGGTGTAGGAGCGCGCCATTTGAAACAAAGATGCCGACAAACCATAGCCATAAGCCATGGTGGCCTGCTCAATCGGACGCCAGGTTTTATACGGGCGCAAGCGCCCTGTGACGGCTCCTGGGAATTCAATTTGTGGCTTTTGGCCAAAACCGGCAGCAGAGAAAAGCTCCCACATTTCGCGCGGCTGCATTTGCATCGCCATTTTCACCGTGCCGACGTTGCTCGACTTCTGTATCACTTCCTCAACCGTCAAAGCGCCATGCGGATGGGCGTCCGTTATGGTAGATCCCGTAATTTGCAATTTGCCCGGCGCTGTCTGAATCACCGTGGCCGGCGTCACCCGGCCCGTGTCCAGCGCCAAGCCGACTGTGAACGGCTTCATGGTTGAGCCTGGCTCAAACACATCGGTCATGGCGGTATTGCGCAATTGCGCGCCGGTCAGGTTTTGCCGCTTGTCGGGGATATAACTGGGGTAATTGGCCAAAGCCAGCAATTCACCGGTGACCGTATCGAGCACCACCACGCTGCCGGCTTTGGCTTTGTTCTCCAGTACCGCGTCGCGCAACTTTTGGTAAGCGAAGAATTGCACTTTGCTGTCAATGCTGAGCTGCAAGTCCGGGCCATCGACCGGCGACACTTGCTCGCCCACATCTTCGACCACCCGCCCCAGTCGGTCTTTGATGACACGACGCGAACCGGCGCGGCCTTTGAGTTGTTTCTCAAAAGACAGCTCGACCCCTTCTTGCCCCAAATTTTCCACATTGGTGAAACCCACCACATGGGCGGCCGCCTCACCCTCGGGATACTTGCGTTTGTAATCCTTGCGATCGTGAATTCCCTTGATTTCGAGTGCTTTGATTTGCTGAACTACGGCCTCATCGACCTGACGCTTGATCCAAACAAAGGTCTTGTCTTCGTCTTCCAATTTTTTAGCCAGATCGGCCACAGAAATGTCCAGCAATTTCGCCAATTTGACCAATTTGTCCCTGGCCTCTGGGCTTTGCTGGTCTACGTCTTCCGGGATGGCCCAGATGCTCGGGGCCACCACATTGGAAGCCAGAATCAGGCCGTTGCGATCCAGAATCCGGCCCCGATTCGCCGGCAACTCCAGCGTCCGTGCAATGCGCACCTCACCTTGGCGCTTAAAGAAAGCATTGCCAACGACCTGGATGTAGATGGCCCGTCCTGCTAAACCTGCGAATGCGAGGGCAATCGCGGCCACCACAAATTTGCTGCGCCATACCGGGGTTCGGCTGGCCAACAAGGGGCTGGTGGTGTAGACGATGCTGCGACTCATGGCGCACCTGGCGCGGCAGCTTGCTGCTCGGGCGGCTTGACATAGTGGGTGATGGCCGGGCTGGCACCGCGCATTTGCAACTGTTCGCGTGCCAACTTCTGGACTCGCATCGGTGTGGCCTGAGCTCGCTTTTCGAGTTGCAAACGTTCGTTTTCAACTTCCAAGCGGTGCGCTTCGGCCCCCGCCTTATCCAAGTCCGTCACCAAGCGTCGCGATTCATACTGAACCCCGACCAAATAGAAGGCGCTCAGCAAGACGGCGAACAGCAACAGCAGGTTGATTCGGGTCATGGCGTCTGCGTCCTGATCGCCACCCGCATCACAGCGCTGCGCGCCCGGGGGTTGGCGGCCACTTCGGCAGCCAACGGTTTGATGCGCGCGAGCGCCTTCAGGCGCATGGGGCGTGGCGCAGCGAATGGGGCGCGACGGTCGAACTCATCGCGTGAATGCTTGGCAATGAATTGCTTGACAATCCGGTCCTCCAACGAATGGAAGCTGATCACCACCAATCGCCCCCCAGGTTGAAGTACATCCAGTGCGCCCTCTAAGGCTTGTTTGAGCTCTTCAAGCTCGGCATTGATGAAAATCCGAAGAGCTTGGAATGTCCGTGTTGCAGGGTTCTGGCCCGCCTCGCGGGTTTTGACCGTGTCTGCCACGAGCTGAGCCAACTCGGTGGTGGTGGTGAGAGGTCCTCTTGCTTGGCGGCGATCAACAATCGCCTTTGCAATCGGCCCAGCAAACCGTTCTTCGCCGTAATCACGTATCACCTCCGCAATCTGACCCACCTCCGCTGTTGCCAACCACTGTGCAACGCTTTGACCCCGTGTGGTGTCCATGCGCATGTCCAGCGGTCCTTCGAACCTGAAACTGAAACCCCGCTGCGGGTTGTCGATCTGAGGCGAACTGATACCCAAATCCAGCAACAACCCAGCCACGCTGGCGTGTGGCAATTCGCCCAAATGGCTGAAGCCTTGGTGCCGGATAGAAAATCTTGGGTCGGTGATTTGCGCAGCTTGTGCCACGGCTTCGGGGTCTTTGTCGAAAGCGATCAGATGACCCTGACTCGCCAAACGACTCAAAATCAGCTGCGAATGTCCGCCGCGGCCAAAAGTAGCATCGACATAAGTCTGTTGAGCTTCGGCACTGTCTTGCGCCTGATTGAACAGTGCTTCGACGGCTTCGTTCAACAAGACGGTGGTGTGTTTCCATGAGGTTTCCACCGTCGGCCTTCAGAAGGAAAATTCCTTGAAGACCTCGGGCATGCTCTCTTGCATCGCCCTGGCCTCCTGCGCGTCGTAACTGGCTTTATCCCAGAGCTCAAAATGGTTGCCCATGCCCAGCAACACCGTGTCCCGATTGATGCCGGCGGCCGAACGCAATTCGGGCGACACCAAAATCCGCCCCGTCGCATCCATCTCGACGTCCATCGCGTTGCCCAGGAAAATCCGCTTCCACCACTGAGCCGACATCGGCAATGCAGCAATTCGTTCCCTAAATTTTTCCCATTCAGGGCGCGGAAACACCATCAAACAGCCGTGCGGATGCTTGGTCATCGTGAGCTGACCTGCCGCAGTGGCAATCAGAACGTCACGATGCCGAGTCGGCACCGACAGCCGTCCTTTGGCATCCAAACTGAGAGACGAAGCCCCTTGAAACACGACAGCAACTCCTCGTTAGTCATTTTGCAAACAGGAGAAAGCGTTCATCACTTTTCCCCACTTAATTGCACTTTTTTGCACTGTATCAGCAAAAAGCTAACTTATCAGCCGTGTCGCAACAAATTTTTTCAATGAAATCAAGGACTTAGAAACGATTTCGAGAGGATTTACGAAGTGAAATTCGTTCTAAATTAAGCACTTAGCGCAATATGTCAAAGTGATGCTTGAAAACCAAACGGCTTCAGAAGCGTTGCGCTCAGCTAACGTCGTTTCCATAGCCGGAAGGAACGATGCCGGCGTACTCCCCAATTCCAACGACATTCAAAAATGCCGCCGCCAGGGGGTGCGCGTTCTGAAATTGGATTTCGCAAGCTTCGGCCTGGCGCTGCGCTGTCCAGTTCAAAAGACTGACCGTGGCAGAAAAATCAAGCCGAATCAGGTCACGACAATCAATCACGATCGCTCGCATGCCATGGCTGGCGGCATCGAGGGTTTCCAACGCGGCAGCGGCATCGCCCGTGATGGCCCCGACCAGGCTAAGCCCCCCAGCTTCAACCGAAGCATTGAGCTCCCCGATGGGCTGGGCAGCCGCCCCAGGATCAACGCCAAACCGCCGCTTGAATTCTGCAGCACGAACCTCAAGCCGTGCTTGTTGGTCGGTCGCCCGATACAAGCCGAGCAACGCATTCAACCAAACTTTGGCCAACTCGGGATGCGCTAGATCGCGCTCCAAATAGCTGAGCAACTCCTGCTCCACCCCCGCATCATCCCCCTTGGCAAAACCAATCGCCGCGTGCTCGAGCTCAGGCGCAACCTGGCTTTTCGTCGGGGTCGGCGTCGGGGTAGGCACCGGCTGCATCAATTGCGCCGCCTGTTGTACGGGAATTTCTTGGGGTGGCGGAGCGTCTGACGCAACGAGTTCGCCGGCCGGCATGGAACTCAATGGCTCCATGGCCCAATCCTGCTCTGACATTTGGGCTTCGATATCATTGATTTTTTTCAGCGTCTGGGCTCTATTTTCCGAATCGGCCAACAGACTGCTGGGCAACACTGACCACGACTGGGGGTGTTCAGGATCCGCCTGAAGCTGGTGCAGTTTGCGCAGGTAATTCAACTCTTCTTTGCGGACAAAATCGATTTGGCGTTTGCGCTCACTCTTTTCCGCTGCCGTATTGACCTCGGCCGCGACCGGGGGCACTGGGTCAGGCTTGGAGGTCAGCGGACTGCGCAGAAAGCTCAGCCACTTCAGGGGACCTTTGGGATTGTTCGCCATGGGCCGCTTGAGTTTAGCTCAAGGGTCCATTGCGGGCCAATTCAATCGCCAAACATTTTCTGTTTGAGTTCGCGTCGTTGCTGCGCTTCGAGCGACAAGGTGGCCGTCGGTCGGGCCAATAAGCGACCCACTCCGATCGGCTCGCCAGTTTCGTCACAGTAACCGTAGTCATCCGCGTCGATGCGCCCTATGGACTGCTCGATTTTCTTGAGCAATTTACGCTCACGGTCCCGGGTACGTAGTTCCAAGGCGTGCTCTTCTTCGATGGTGGCGCGATCGGCCGGATCAGGCACCACCACGGTGTCTTCCCGCAGATGCTCGGAAGTTTCACCCGCACTGCTCAAAATACCTTGCTTTAGGGCCACTAACTTCAAACGAAACACCTTAAGTTGAACCGCATTCATGTACTCCTCATCGGGCATGGAAAGCAGTTCGTCATCACTCAGTTCCGCTGCCGGCTTGGTTTTCCAATGGTTCGCCAGCTTGGGATTTTTTTTCGGTGCCGTCATCGGTGGGGCAACCAGAACAGGCGCCGTGGTGAGCTGGGAGAAACTTGCTTTGGCAGCGGTCGATGCCACTGACTGTGCCATCGATGGAACCGTCAATTGCGCCAAACGCGACGATGGACGACCGGCTCTGGCAGGTACTTGGGAAGATGAGGTCGCAACAGGGGCTACGGGCATTGCCTTAACGACAGGCGAAGGGGCGGGGCTAACAGTTTTAATGGCTTGTACCTGGGGTTGGGGAGATTTAACGGGAACGGGCTTCTTGGGGGAGGGCTTCGCACTGGCTTTGGGTTCGGCTTGGGCCACTGGTTTTTTTACGGCCGACTTGGCAGCTGGTTTTTTGACCGCTGGCTTAACAATAGGCTTAACGATGGGTTTAGCGACAGGCTTCACGACTGGTTTAACAAGCGGCTTTTTCACCGCAGATTTGACCTGCGTTTTTTTCACAACTGGTTTTTTAACGACCGGCCTGGCTATTGGCTTCTTAACCGCCGGTTTGGCCATTGGTTTTTTGGCGACTGGCTTTTTGAGCGCTGGTTTGGCCACGGGCTTGAGCTTGGCCTTGGCCTTGGCGACAGTTTGGACCTTCAGGACGGGCTTGGCCTTGACAACAGCTTTTTTCACAGGGGCCGCCACTTTGGCTTTTCCAGCTTTCGTTTTCACTTTTTTGTCTCCTCACAGGAAGGACCTGCATTTGCTCTCTACCCTCGCCGCGCATGAGTTCAATTCAGCACGACCCGGACCACCAGTGCCCTTGCTGTTGTTGCCTGAGGCAACAACACAGAAAGTTCACCGGCGCGCGAGTGTACAGCTTTATCCGAGGAAATACCGGACTCTTGCAAATTAGCAACTCATTGCAACGATTGCTCCAGCCCTTGCAACAAAATATCCTTGGGCAAATCAATACCAATGAACACCATTTTGCTGATGCGTGTTTCGCCCTCAGCCCATGGCGGCCCGAGATCACTTCCCATGAGCTGGTGAACACCCTGAAAAATCACTTTTCTTTCGGTTCCCTGCATATTCAGTACGCCTTTGTAGCGCAACATACGTGGGCCATAAATATTGACAATGGCGCCCAAAAAATCCTCCAGCTTGGCCGGGTTGAAAGCCCGCTCGGAGCGGAAAACAAAACTTTTCACATCATCATCGTGGTGATGATGGTGGGCGCCGTCATGCTGGTGCGACGGGTGATCGCAATGCGCGTCGTGTTCGTGCGTGTGCCCATGGCCTTCATGCGCACCATGTTCGTGCTGGTCCTGCTCTTCTTTCAAGAAGTCCGGATCCAGATCCAGCTTGGCGTTGAGGTTAAACCCCCTCAAATCAAACACTTCAGCCAAGGCCACCTGGCCAAAATGGACGGATTTTTGTGGCGCACGCGGGTTCATGTGCGTCAGCCTGTGCTGCAAAGCATGCACCTCTGCTTCCGTACACAAATCAGTTTTGCTGATGAAAATCTGGTCGGCAAAACCGATCTGGCGCCGCGCTTCTTGTCGGTCGTTCAACTGCTGGGCTGCGTGTTTGGCATCGACCAGGGTCAGGATCGAATCCAACAGAAAACTCTCGGCAATTTCATCGTCCATGAAGAATGTTTGCGCCACCGGTCCCGGATCGGCCAAACCGGTGGTCTCGATCACCACGCGGTCAAACACCAGCTCACCCTTGCGTTTTTTTTCTGCCAAATCACGCAACGTGCTGCGCAAATCTTCCCGTATGGTGCAACAAATGCAACCATTGCTCATCTGGATGATCTGCTCCTGGGTGTCAGACACCAGGATGTCGTTGTCGATGTTTTCTTCACCAAACTCGTTTTCGATCACGGCAATTTTTTGGCCATGGGCTTCGCTCAAAACGCGTTTGAGAAGGGTGGTTTTGCCCGAGCCCAGAAAGCCGGTCAGGATAGTAGTGGGAATAAGACTCATAGGTAGGAAGTGTAGCGGCCTCGCTAAGCTGCAGCCTCCTTTGCGCGCGTAACTGTTGGCAAGACCGGTGGATTGGGTGCCCGTTCTCCAGCCCAGGTTCGCGGGCGTCTGAATGTGAGAACCTGCGCTGCTGCGTTAATGTCGCATCAGGCCCACGAAATCTGTAGCAACCGCGAATCGGGCCTGCGCCCGGGCACCCGAACCGCCGGTCCATCTGGCATGTTGGTTCTTCGCAATGAAGTCCGAAACCCCGTGCGCTGTGTTTCTTTGAGGTGGGTGGGTGGTGCTTGGAGCTGGCATGAAGCTACAGCATTTCACTCAAATCGGCTGGTCTTTGACGATGCGGGCGCGTGGATGGGCTGCGTCATAAGCCTTGGCCAGGTGTTGAAAATCGAGCCGGGTATAAATCTGGGTGCTTGTGATATTGGCGTGTCCCAGCAATTCCTGAACCGCGCGCAAATCGCCACTGGACTGCAAGACATGGCTGGCAAAAGAATGGCGCAACATGTGCGGGTGGACTGGCGTGGCCAAGCCGGCCAGCAGGCTGCGCCGTTTGAGCCGCTGCCAAATCGACTGGGCACTTAGCCGTGTACCCTGGCGAGCGACAAACAAAGCGGGCTGGGCTTGACCCGCGTGTTCGGGCGCAGCGCGCAACAGCAACCACTGATCCAAGGCCTGCAGCGCTAGCCGCCCCAGCGGCACGCTGCGGCGTTTGTTTCCTTTGCCCAGCACATGGACTTGGGCCTCGGACAAATCGAGCCAACCACGCGCGGTTGCGCTGGCCACCACATCCAGCCCGACCAGTTCTGAGACCCGCAATCCGCTGCCGTACAGCAGCTCCACCATAGCCGAATCGCGGGCCTCCAGCCACGGACTGTCTTGCTGGCACTGGAAACTGGCCAGCTGCACCGCCTCATCCACGTTCAAGGCTTTAGGCAGGGGCTTGGCCGCTTTGGGCGCATGAACATCCTGCACCGGATTGCTGACAACCAGCGACTCTCGCCCCAGCCAACGGTAAAAACCACGCCAACCCGAGAGAATCAGGGCAATGCCTCGGCCACTGCGCCCAGCGCCGTGCATCTGGGCGGCCCAACGCCGGACATGGGTGTTTTGCACTTGGATCAAGTCAATTCCAGCTTGCTGCGCCAAAGCGCTCAGCTTGGCTAAATCCAGGGCATAGAGCTCAACTGTGCGCTGGGCCAGACGCTTCTCGACCCGGACGTGCTCGAGATAACGTTCGATCAGGGCCATTGGGATCAGAACCCGATCTCGTTCGAGAAAGTCGGAGTCGGTGGTCATTTTTGTCCTGAATCGGGATCCGACCCCACTGCCAAATTATCTTAAGGACGACAAAGCAGCGCTGGCCAGTCCGGCCAGGCGATCCAGAAAATCAGTTCCCATGCCGCTGTGAAACCGCTGGGAATCGGGCGAAGCGAGCACCAACAAACCAAAAGCTGGCGCATGCTTGTTCGACGCTCCCATGCTCAAAGGCAACAATGCCAGCGATTTGGCTGCAGCCGGATCTGGCAACCAGTTGACCGCTTCGAAGCCCGAATTCACGCCGCAAAATGGTTCTTGCAGGGAAGAAGCAAACACTTTGAGGTCCTCACTCACGTTCTGGGCAAACTCCGCATCGGCATAAGCCGGCGCCAAGTCCCAGACCTTGAGCGCCACCTGCGGCACCGAAAACTGATGCTGCAAGGTTTGACTAATCAGCTCGGGCAAGGTCACGGGATCTTGCACCAAGAACAAGTCACGCGACCACTGCAACATGCGGTCATTGAGGATGGCGTTTTCATTACCATGACGAATCATGTCCATCAGCCGATGCTCCAGTACCTTGATTTTTTCCCGCAACATTTCAGCCTGGCGCTCTTGCAGACTGACCGCCCTTTTGCTGTGCGGGCTGGTGAGGAAAACTGAAGCCAGCAACTCGGCATGGCGCTCGAAAAAATCCGGGGTATTGCCCAGGTAGTTGGCGATGTCATCTTCGGTGATGGGATTCATCGTGGGGTTGCTCATAGTTCTATTTCACCCTTAAAAACGGTTGTTGCTGGTCCAGTCATGAGAACGGCGCAGGCCGCGCCATTCCATTCAATGCTTAATACCCCGCCCCGGGTTTGCACCGCCACCTTGGCATCGAGCAGTCCAAGCCGGATTCCCGCCACCACGGCGGCACAGGCCCCGGTGCCGCAAGCCAGGGTCTCACCCGCACCACGCTCAAAAACCCGCAATCGAATATGGGACCTGTCTACGATCTGCATGAAACCGGCGTTGACGCGCTGAGCAAACCGGGGGTGGCATTCAATCAAGGCGCCCTGCGACAAGACCGGTGCGGCATTGACATCCTCAACGATCTGAACCGCATGCGGATTACCCATCGACAGCAGTGCCAGCAGCGGGGCCGAACTTTCCAATGCCAGCGGCCACAGCGCCCAATCCCCATGGGGCTGGGGGCTCAAGCCCAACGGGTCGAACGGCAAAGCCTGGAGTTCAAAAACCGGCTCCCCCATGTTCACACTCACTTCGCCATCCGGGTTGAGCCGCAATTCGATCACACCGCTTTGGGTCTTGACCCGAATCAAGTCCTTGCTGGTCAATCCCTGATCACGGACAAAACGAACAAAACAACGCGCGCCATTGCCGCATTGCTGGACTTCGGAGCCGTCGGCGTTGTGAATCACATATTCAAAATCGATGTCCGGTCCAGGCGAAGGGCGGACCGAAAGAATTTGATCAGCCCCCACGCCAAAATGACGGTCGGCCAGCGCCCGGTACTGTGCTGCAGTCAGCCGATAAGGCGTGTGGGTCTCGTCGAGCACAAGGAAATCATTGCCAGCGCCCTGCATTTTGGTGAATCGAATCAGCATGGTGGCAAATTATCCATCCATTCCGATTGGGATCCTGCAACGCAAGCCCGCATGGAGCGATGAAAACATCACTATTGATCTTTTCTTAAACATTGAAACTCGACACTCCTTTCATATCTCCGACTTGGCTGGAACGGAGCCGGTCAGCGGCGCACTCAGCTCCGCGGCTGTCCCCCTTGTCGGCCTGGGGCCGACAATTCCTCCTTGATGCCGCTGCGCTGAGCGCACCACTGCCCTGCTCCTGCCAAGGTACCGGCTTTTCCAACGCCCAGTAGCACCTCTGTTAGATGCCCGGGTGTTTGGGGTGGACGGCGCAGCGGCATCGAGGCCAAAGGCCGGGGGACAGCCGCGGAGCTGCCCACCCCAAGCGCCAGGGCGTACTCCAGTACGCAACCCGCATCCTTGCATCGGCACCAAGACTGACCTAGAGACCCGGGCTGTCATTGATCTTGAAATTCTCAATAGAATCCTGCGAAACAATCATTCATGAAAGACCGCCATGCGACTACCCCACTGGACACCCGAACTCAAGCCCCAACCACAAGATCTGGTCGATGCCATCGTGGCGCGCCGTGGCGGTGCCCTGCTCAATTTGGACAAAGCCCTGTTGTGGAGCGAGCCCCTGGCCCGTGGCTGGAATGTTTATCTCAAAGCCGTTCGCACCGGCCTGGCAACCAGCCGCAAACAACGCGAACTCGGTATCTGTACCGTCGCACTGCTGACCGGGGCGCATTATGAGTACCACCACCATGCGCCCGACTTTTTGGCCGCTGGCGGCAATCAGCTGGAGCTCGATGCCCTGAATTCGCACCTCAAAATGCATCCGCGCAGCACCCCAACCGATGCCGTGTTCGGCCCGGTTGAGAAAGCCGTGATTCAGTACGCCGCACAAATGACGCTGGACGTCAAAGTCAGCGATGACGTGTTCGCCGCCATTCGCAGCCATTTTGATGAGACCGGTGTGGTCGAACTCACCAGTGCGATTGCCAGCTACAACATGGTGGCACGATTTTTAGTGGCGCTGGGCGTCTCCCCGGAATAACAATTGAGCTTGCGGCATGACTCGAATTTCACAACTCCTACACCCCCAACGCGTCCCGGTGGCCACGCGCGCCGCCGCCACTTTGCTGTTGCTGCGCGACAGCCCCCAGGGTTTAGAAGTGTTGATGACCCGGCGCTCCAGCAGCGCCAGTTTTGCCCCTGGCGCCCAAGTGTTTCCCGGTGGCGGGGTCGACGCAGCCGATGCCGCAGCCCATCCCCAGGCCCTGCGTCGCCCCGGCCACAGCGACTCCGACTTGACCCATGCCATCGCTGCCATCCGCGAGAGTTTTGAAGAGCTTGGCGTCTTGCTGGCACGCCGCCCCGATGGCACGCTGGCCACCCAGCGTGACGTAGCCGCGCTGGACCGCAACTTGCCTTTTGTCGAGCAGTGCCGCGACTTAGGCCTAACGCTGGCGACTGATGAGACTTTTTTACTGGCGCGCTGGATCACCGACCGCAATCGCCCACAACGCTTTGATGTGCCTTTTTTGGTGGCCCGCATGCCGTCAGGCCAGACGCCCGTGGCCGATGAATCCGAACAGTTCGAGCCAGTTTGGGTGCGTCCTGCCGCCGCGCTGGATCGGCTTGAGAGTGGCGAGTTTTCCATGATGTTTCCCACCATCCGAACGCTGGCCCATTTGAAAAACTATGCCAATGTGCAAGCCGTTTTGCAGGCTTGCGCCGCCAGCGAAGACCCGCTGTGGACCAGCAGTTCGCGCGCTGGTTGGCTGGCTGGCGAGGAAGCGCGCTATACCGAAGAGGAGTCACCTTACGGCGAACTGGCGCTGGTCTGCCCCGATGGCCAAATACGCCACACCCTGGACTGGCAAAGCGAAAAACCGGTTCCGCTGCTGAAAAACCTGTTGCGTCTGACTGCGCCAAACCCGAGTTTGATGACCGGCCCCGGCACCAACAGCTATTTGGTGGGCGACCGCGACTGCGGCTATATCGCCATCGACCCAGGGCCGGCCGATGAAGCGCATTTAGAGCGACTGTGGCAGGCAGCGGCTGGCGATATCCGCATGATTGTCTGCACCCACTCCCACCCCGACCACGCGCCCGGAGCCCGCCCGCTGCAAGCGCGCTGCGTCCAGGCGGGTCGCGCCGCACCGCCGATTTGGGGCCTGACCTCGGCTGCCACTGCGCGCCCAGCCAGCGAATTCAAACCCGACCATGAGTTGCTCGAACAGCAAATTCTCAGTCTCAAGGGCCACAACGACGAAGGCGATTTGTCGCACTCGCTGCAAGTCATCTACACCCCAGGCCACGCCGCCAACCACCTGTGCCTGGTGTTGCTCGAAGACGGCCTGCTGTTTTCGGGCGACCATATTCTCAACGGCAGCACCACCCTGGTCGATCCACCCGACGGCAATATGAGCGATTACCTCAACTCACTGGACCGTTTGAGCCAGGCCTGTGTTGCGCACCAGATTGAATTCATCCTGCCAGCCCACGGCTACGTCATCGGTCAAGCCGGCACTGCCATTGCTGCGCTCAAGACCCATCGGCTCAAGCGCGAGGCCAAAATTGCACGCGTCATGCAAGCTCAGCCCGAAGGCAGTTTGGACGACTGGGTGCAAGCCGCTTACGACGATGTGCCGCAACGTCTCTGGCCGGTAGCCACCCGCTCTTTGCTGGCCCACGTGCAACGACTCCAAAGCATGGCAACGCCGTGACCGAAGCTGTGCGCCTGGCCAAGCGATTGGCCGAAATCCTGAACTGCTCCAGACGCGAAGCTGAGCAGTACATTGAAGGCGGCTGGGTCCGGGTCGATGGCGTGGTGATTGAAGAACCGCAGTACCGGGTGCTTAATCAAACAATAGAGCTCGACCCCGAGGCGAACTTGCTGGCCAGCACCCCGGTTAGCTTGCTGTTGCACAAACCGCCGGGCTTTGACGCCCAGCAAGGGTCAAACGTCGCGGCCCAACTGCTCACAACTCACAACCACTGGGCCGGTGACAGTGCCGACCTGCGTCCGTTACGCCGCCATTTTCTGGCGCAGGTGTGTCACACACCGCTGGAGAACGCGGCCAGCGGTTTGCTGATCTTCACCCAGGAGTGGCGCGTGCAGCGTAAGCTGACGGAGGATGTGGCTTTGATCGAGCAGGAGTTGATGGTTGAGATAAACGGTGCGGTCTCGCCCGAGGCGCTGCAACGATTGAACCGAAGCGCCAGCCTCGGCCAAGGTACTAGCGTCAAAGTCAGCTTGAGCAGTGACAAACCCGGCATCACAACCTTGCGCTTCGCCATCAAGGGTAACCGCCCGGGTCTGATTGCTGGTTTGTGCGAGCAGGCCGGCTTGCCCATCGTGGCCATCAAACGCAGCCGCATCGGCCGCATTGCTCTGGGTGGCTTGCCCAGTGGTCAATGGCGCTTTATGAGCTTGCACGAACGCGTTTAACTGCGCTGCTTGGGCCGGTAAAAGTGTGAAGCTCGCCGATAAGCCGGATTCTGTGCATGGGAGTTGCCCCCCATGTGACCACCATTACTCTGGGCTGTGGGTCGCCCCAACAGCTCGATGCTACCTACCCGCACACTCCGGGGGCCCCGGTCATGACGCTGCGGCGAACCGCCTCGTTTTGCGTGTGCCTACTTGGTATTGCTGCGCGTAGAGATTGCCCGTTTCACCCCATGTAGGCAGAGCCCTCTCGGGGTACCCACACAGACTCGTCTCTGTTGCTCTAATCCTCACCTCACGGTGGACAGCCGTTAGCTGCTACGCTGCCCTACGCAGTCCGGACGTTCCTCCAGTGCCTGGTTTCCCAGCTTGCACCAGCGGTGGTCTGGCGAGCTTCACAACTGCATTATCCCTTACAGAGAGTTTCAAAATTCATGACGGTTAAGGTCTCCAGGTCAGCCTGGGTACCGATGCAAGGATGCGGGTTGCGTACTGGAGTACGCCCTGGCGCTTGGGGTGGACAGCTCCGCGGCTGTCCCCCGCCCTTTGGGCTCCGCCTTGATGCCGCTGCGCCGCCCACCCCAAACACCCGGGCATCCAACAGAGTTGCTACTGGGCGTTCTGGGTGTTGGAATACCCGATACCTTGGCAGGAGCAGGGCGGTGGTGCGCTCGGCGCAGCGGCATCAAGGAGGAATTGTCGGCCCCAGGCCGATAAGGGGGACAGCCGCGGAGTTGAGTGCACCGCTGCCTTGCTCCCGCGCCAACCATGTCGGAGTCAAGATGAAAGGTCGAGTGTCCTTAATTAAGAAAAGATCGATAGCAGGCTGTTAAGCCATCAACGCCAGGGTGACCAGCGAGATCACAGTCGAATAGATAATTGCTCTGGCAATGGTGGCGGCCGGGACTTTGTATTGCAGCGCCAGCACAAAAGGCATGGCACCACAGGGGCCGGCGGCGACCAGCAGGGCCGGGCTGGTCCAGCTCGGGGTGGCCAGCGCAGCGCTGCCCAGCAGCAACCAGGCCAGCGCCGGGTGTGCCAGCACTTTTAAACCGGTGATGGCGAGTGCTACCCGGTCCAGCGCGCCAATCCCGCTGGCCCAGAGAATGATGCCCAGCGCGAACAAGGCTACTGGCGAGGCCGCAGCGCCGACAAAACTGAGGAAGGTGTGGATCCCATCATGCAAGGGAATGCCCAACAAATTGACAGCCATACCGGCGCTAATGGCTTGCAACAGCGGATGTTTGAGCAATAAGCCAGCCACTTTTCGGGTGGAGTGCATGCCGTGTTCGCTGAGTTCCAAGCCGACGATGGTGACGGAAAAAATCAGCACCGAATCCATGGTGATGATGGCGGCAATCGGCGCACTGGCGGCATCACCATACAAAACTCGGGCCATCGGCAACACGAAGAACACATGATTGACAAAGCTGGCGCACATGCCGAGCAACAGCGATTCACGCCAGCCGCGGTGCAGCACAAACCGCGCAAGTGCCGCGCCAATGGCATAAATGCCGATTTCGGATGCGAAGTACAGGGCCAACACCCGCCACTCAAACTCGGCAATCGGTGCTTTGATCAAGAGCGAGAACAGCAACGCCGGCACCGCGATGTAAAACACAAACCGATTTAAAACGCTCGCATCGGCGACGCTGAAAACACCACGGCGTGCGAACAGCAGGCCAAAGCCCAGTATCGCAAATACCGGCAGGACGGGGTTGAGAAAGGTCTGGAAAGCGGACTGCATCAGTCTCCTAGTCCTGTGTTGCGGCCATGCAGCGGGTACGATGGATCGGTAAAGCCCGGGGTTGAAGGATGGCCCGGACGAACCAGGGAGTCCACCAGGGCCTCGTCTTCGGCACTGAGCGCGTAATTCAGCGCAGGGCCGTAGTCTTGCCATTGCTGCAAAGTACGCGGGCCAGCAATCACCGAGTTCACTCTGCGGTCGGCCAGTACCCAAGCGGTGGCAAACTGGGCCAGCGATATGCCCCGTTGCTGGGCATGAAGCTTGAGCTGCTGGGCAATGTGCAGCGACTCATCGCGGAATTCGGTCTCCAGCATGCGCTTGTCGGCGCGACCGGCCCGTGACTCCTGTGCCGGTGCAACACCGGGCTGGTACTTGCCCGTGAGTACGCCACGCGCAATCGGGCTGTACGAGGTGACGCCAATGCCGTAGTGCTGGCAGGCCGGCAACACCTCAACCTCGGGCATGCGGTTGAGCAAGTTGTAATAGGGCTGACAAACCACCGGCCCTGGCATTCCCAGCTCAGCGGCGATACGCACCATCTCGGCAATGCGCCAGCCGCGGAAATTGGAAACTCCCCAGTAGCGAATTTTGCCGTCGCGCAACATGGCTTGCAGCGCGCGCAGCGGCTCTTCCAGATTCATGTCATTGAAGTCGCGGTGCAGGTAGTAAATGTCGATCCAGTCGGTTTGCAAACGGCGCAAACTGGCCTCAACTTCAGCCAACATCCAGCTGCGTGAATAACGACCCTGGTTCACCCGATCCGACATTTTGTTACCCAACTTGCTGGCCAGCACCCAGTCACTTCGATTGGATTTAAGCAACTCGCCCACCATGGTCTCGGCTGCGCCCAAGCTGTAAACGTCTGCCGTGTCGATGTAGTTCACCCCGCTGGCGTGGGCATCGGCCACGATGGCTGCCGCCTCTGTCTTGTCGGTCTGGTCGCCAAACATCATGGTTCCCAAGCACAGGGCAGACACTTTGAGATTGGAATTGCCAAGATTTCGGTATTTCATAGGACGTCGCTGGGTTACAAGTAAATACGGTGTTTGGCACGCACTGGCGATTTTGACTGTACGCGCCACGGGATTATCCACGTCATGGCTGAGCTTTGCTGAGCGTATCATTGGCAGCTTCTTCTGCTTGATCAACACAAGCCATGATTCGACTCACTGAACTCAAACTCCCGCTGGATCACGCCAGCGATGCACTGCCGACTTTGATGGCCCAGACCCTGGGGCTGCAAGCCCAGGACATCAAGCACTTCAGCATTTTTAAACGCAGTTTTGATGCCCGCAAGGCCCAGCTGCTCCAAGTCTATATCGTCGATTTGACGCTGACTCCCGCTCTGGAAGCTGCGCTATTAGCCCGTTTCGCAGCTCATCCCCACATCGCCGCCGCACCCGATTTGTTTTATCACCCGGTGGCGCAGGCCCCGGCTGTACTGAAGCAGCGCCCAGTGGTGGTTGGCTTTGGCCCATGTGGCATTTTCAGCGCCCTGCTGTTGGCTCAAATGGGCTTCAAACCCATCGTTTTGGAGCGCGGCAAAGCGGTGCGCGAACGGACCCAAGACACCTGGGCTTTGTGGCGCAAAAACCAGCTCAACCCGGAGTCCAATGTTCAATTTGGCGAAGGCGGTGCCGGTACTTTTTCTGACGGCAAACTCTATAGCCAGATCAAGGACCCGCGCCATTTGGGACGCAAAGTGATCGACGAGTTCGTTCGCGCTGGCGCACCGGCGGACATCCTGTTCGAAGCCCATCCCCACATTGGCACATTCAAACTGGTCAAGGTGGTGGAAAACCTGCGGGCCCAGATCATCGCCTTGGGCGGCGAAATTCGCTTTCAGCACCGGGTCACAGATGTAAAGCTGCAAGCAGATCCCCAAGGGCTGCAACTGCGCGGCCTGACGGTGCACGATGGCCAGACAGATAGCCACTACGAGTTGCCAGCCGAGCAGGTGGTGCTGGCTTTGGGCCACAGCGCACGCGACACTTTTTCCATGCTGTTTGAGCGCGGGGTCGAACTTCAAGCCAAGCCATTTTCGATCGGCTTTCGGATTGAACATCCCCAAGGCCTGATAGACCGCGCCCGCTGGGGTCGCCACGCCGGCAACGCTTTGCTCGGTGCTGCCGATTACAAGTTGGCACACCACGCCCAAAATGGTCGAACGGTGTACAGCTTTTGCATGTGCCCGGGCGGCACGGTGGTGGCAGCCACCTCCGAGCTCGGTCGGGTGGTGACCAATGGCATGAGCCAGTATTCGCGCAACGAACGCAACGCCAATGCCGGGATTGTGGTGGGAATTGAGCCAGCCGACTTCGGCGGCGAGCGTCTGAGCAGCGGCGCCGTCAGCCCGCTGGCGGGCATCGCATTGCAGCGCGAGCTGGAGTCGCAGGCCTATGTGTTGGGCGGGAGCAATTACGAAGCACCGGCTCAGTTGGTGGGCGATTTCATGGCCGACCGACCCTCGACTCAACTCGGCAGCGTGACTCCCTCTTACCGTCCAGGTGTCAAGCTCGGCAGCCTCGCGCAGGCCCTGCCCGCCTATGCCATTGAAGCCATTCGCGAAGCGCTACCCGCGTTTGGGAAAAAACTGAAGGGTTTTGACATGCCCGATGCCGTGTTGACCGGGGTCGAAACCCGCACCTCGTCGCCACTGCGCATGCCACGCGGCGAAAATTTTCAAAGCAGCAATGTGCGCGGTCTCTACCCCGCCGGCGAAGGCGCCGGTTACGCCGGCGGAATCCTGTCAGCCGGGGTGGACGGAATCAAAGTGGCCGAAGCTGTGGCCCGCGCCATTTTGAATAGCTGAGGACAGCAATACCAGACCACCGGCCTCGCCAACAGCTACGCGCGCTAGCGGATTTGTACAGCCTCTCGCCAGCACATCTGCGCCAGGCGGGCAGCGTGGCTGTCCTTCTTCGGCTCAGCTCGCGGTTAAGTGCTTCTGAAATTCAAGAAAATTTTCGTTAACGCCGTGGCCGGCAGACAAATTCTGTGGCAACCGCAAATCGAGCCTGCGCCTGCCAGCCCCACCACCCACCTCGAAACAACGCAGCGCACGAGGTTTCGGACTGCATTTTGAAAAACCAGATACTGATCAGGCCGGCGGTGCGGGTGTCCGGGCGCAGGCCCGATTCGCGGTTGTTACAGATCTCGTGGACCTGTGGCGGCATTAACGCAGCAACGTAGGTTCTCACATGCAGCCGCCCGCGAGCCTGGGCTGGAGAACGGGCACCCAATCCACCGGCCATGCCAACGCTTGCGAGCGCAAAGGATGCCTGACCAACGGCCCCGCCTTTGACAGCTCCGCCCTTTTATTGACTTTCCAGTGCGGCGATGCGCTCTTCTATCGGTGGGTGGGTCGAGAACCACTGGCCGATGCCGCCGGCAATACCCATCGCTGCCACACTCTTGGGCAACTCAGCCGGGTGCATGGCACCGAGTCGGGCCAGGGCATTGATCATCGGTTGCCGCCGTCCCAGCAACTGGGCCGATCCGGCATCGGCGCGGAACTCGCGCTGACGCGAGAACCAAGCCACGATCATGGCAGCGACAAAACCCAGCAGGATGTCCAGCACGATGGTGGTGATGTAGTAGCCCATGCCCGGGCCACTTTCACGGTCGTCACCGCGTCGCAAAAAGCTGTCCACTGCATAACCGATCACGCGGCTGAGGAACACCACAAAGGTGTTCATTACGCCTTGAATCAAAGTCATGGTGACCATGTCGCCATTGGCGATATGGGCGATTTCATGACCCAACACGGCCTCGACCTCGTCGCGCGTCATACCGGTCAGCAAACCGGTGGAAACCGCCACCAGGGCCGAATTTTTGAAAGCGCCAGTAGCAAAGGCATTCGGGTCGCCCTCAAAGATGCCGACTTCGGGCATCGCAATGCCTGCCTTGTCAGCCAGTCGCTGCACGGTCTGAACAATCCAGGCTTCGTCGGCCGATTGCGGCTGCGCGATCACCCGCACGCCCGAGCTCCATTTAGCCAGCGGTTTGCTGATCAAGAGCGAAAGGAAAGCCCCACCAAATCCCATGATCAAGGCAAAACCCAGCAACGCCCCCAGATTCAGCCCGTTGGCCGTGAGGAAGCGGTTGACACCCAGCAAATTGGCCACCAGGCCCAGCACCAGCACCACCGCCAGGTTGGTCGCGATAAACAGAAAAATTCGTTTCATTACATTCTCCTTATCGGTAGTGGGAAGTGCCCCAGCCCTGCCCGCAACTTGATCGTTGCCCGATGGCGCAGATATTAGGGCTAACCAGCCCAGAAACAAGGGTAAGCCTGCAAATATTCTTAATCAGACCACTCAAGAAGCCACGCGCGGGACTCGAAATACCCGAGGATCGGCATAAAACGCCGGCTCTTGATTAGCCGCCCACCAGAGCGGCACGCCCAACACCGGCAGTGGAACAAAAGGTTTGCTCGCCAGCAGTTCAGCACTCAGCGTGTGCGCAACCCACTGATCGACTTCCGGTAGGCCGGTCAAGCCCAGCGGAACCCGAATCACATGGGCCGTGATGGCTTTTCTGGGGCGCACCAGTTTCTCCAGCAGCGCGTGACCAAACAAACGCAAATTCGCTTGTTGCCACAGGGGACGCAATGTACCAAACAGACTGGCCCAGTCCTTGATCAGCAAAGCGTCCCACAAAGCATCAGGCGCTTGCAGCAGCGCTGCGTTCTCGTCAAACAGCGTCAGTCCATCGCGCAGCGCTCCGCGCAAGGGGCCAATGCCGGCACTGGCAATTTCATGCGCTTGCAGTGCATTGAGTTTTTTCTTGGTCTGGGGGTAATGCAGCCAGCACAGACCATTGAAAAAATCATGCACGCCATCGCGGGTCGGGCAGCACCGGGTTTGGAAAATAAAGTCCTCGTAAGCTTGACCGGGGGGCAATTCCTGCTGCGCACAAAAGCGCAGGAGAGCAGAGTCGCAGCGGTTAAGCGCCTCATGGCAGGACAAACCGGCGTCAATGTCTTGGGCCACCGTTTGTCCGAGCGCACGATAAGGCCCCAACCAGGGCGCTTGCCAGTCGATCTGCTCTAAACCATGCGCCACGGTAGCGTTTCGCCCGAACGCAGGGGTTTGAGTTCAGCCGCACCAAAAGCAAAACTCTCAGCCGGGGTCCAGCGCTCACGGCGCAGCGTGATGCGGGTCGTGTTTCGCGGCAGTCCGTAAAAATCAGCGCCATTGAAACTGGCAAAAGCTTCCAAACGATCCAAGGCACCGGCCGAATCGAAAGCCTCGGCATACATCTCGATCGCCGCGTGCGCGGTGTAGCAACCGGCGCAACCGGTCGCGTGTTCTTTCAGCTGCGCCGGGTGCGGTGCGCTGTCGGTACCCAGAAAGAATTTAGGGTTGCCACTGGTGGCCGCTTCGACCAGCGCCAGCCTATGCATTTCGCGCTTGAGCACCGGCAGGCAGTAGTAGTGCGGGCGAATCCCGCCGGTAAAAATGGCGTTGCGGTTGTACAGCAGGTGATGCGCTGTGACGGTCGCGCCGGTGAAACGGTCGCTGTCGCGCACATAGTGCGCTGCCTCGAGGGTTGTGATGTGCTCGAACACGATTTTGAGTTCGGGGAAGTCGCGCCGCAGTGGAATCAGCTGCTGGTCAATGAACACCGCTTCGCGGTCAAACAAGTCAATCTCCGGGGCTGTCACTTCGCCGTGAACCAGCAGCAACAGGCCCTCGCGCTGCATCGCTTCCAATGTTTTGTAAGTCTTGCGCACATCGGTCACACCCGCGTCGCTGTTGGTGGTGGCGCCAGCCGGGTAGAGTTTGAGCGCCACCACACCGGCGTCCTTGGCGCGCTTGATTTCATCGGGCGGCAAGTTGTCAGTGAGATACAGCGTCATCAGCGGCTCGAACTGAACGCCTTCTGGCACCGCGGCCAGAATCCGGTCACGGTACGCCAGGGCCTGGGCGGCGCTGGTCACTGGTGGCCTCAGGTTGGGCATGATGATGGCGCGGCCAAACTGGGCTGCGGTGTGCGGCACCACGGTACGCAAGGCGTCGCCGTCGCGCACGTGGAGATGCCAATCGTCGGGTCGGGTCAGGCTTATTTCTTGAGTCATGGCGCTATTGTCCCAAAACAGAAGCGACCGGCTCCAGCGTTTCACTGTTTTGCTGCAGCGCCCACATGTCAGCGTAGCGCCCAGCCTTAGCCAATAACTCGCCATGGGTTCCGCGCTCAACAATCTGACCGGCATCGAGCACCAGAATTTCGTGGGCATCGACTACGGTAGACAAGCGATGCGCAATGACCAAGGTAGTGCGGTTGTGCGCGACGTTTTGCAACTCGGACTGAATGGCGCGTTCGTTGGCCGAATCGAGCGCCGAAGTCGCTTCGTCAAGCACCAAAATCGGCGGATTTTTCAGCACCGTGCGGGCTATCGCCACCCTTTGTTTTTCGCCTCCGGAGAGCTTGAGGCCACGCTCGCCGACCTGGGTCTCGTAGCCCGCGGGCGTGGCAACGATGAAGTTATGAATGTGTGCCGAACGGGCTGCGTCTTCTACTTCGACGCGAGTGCTGCCAGGTCGGCCGTACGCAATGTTGTAGTGCACCGTGTCGTTGAACAGCACCGTGTCTTGCGGAACGATGCCGATAGCCTGGCGCACACTGGCCTGTGTCACGGCACGGATATTTTGCCCAGCGATTCGAATCTCGCCGCCCTGCACGTCGTAAAAGCGAAACAACAAACGCGCCAGAGTCGATTTACCGGCCCCCGAAGGACCGACCACGGCAACTTTTTTTCCGGCCGGAATATGGAAGCTGAGGTTCTTCAAAATCGGTCGCGCTGCATCGTAAGCAAAGCTGACATTGCTAAAAATCAGCTCGGGCGGCCCCTGCAGCACCAATGCCTGGGCTCCGGGGTCATCGGCCACTTCGCGCTCGCGCTCCATCAGCGTGAACATCTTGTCCAGATCGGTCAGGCTTTGTTTGATTTCACGGTACAGCACGCCCAGAAAATTCAAGGGGATGTAGAGCTGAATCATGAATGCGTTGACCATCACCAGGTCGCCCAGGGTCATCCGGCCATCGACCACACCCTGGGTGGCGCGCCACAGCAAAGCCACCAAGCCAGCCGAGATGATCAGTTGCTGGCCGGTATTGAGCAAGCTCAGCGTACTCTGGCTTTTCACCGCGGCACGGCGGTAGCGTTCGAGGTTTTCATCGTAGCGATGGGCTTCGAACTCTTCGTTGTTGAAGTACTTGACCGTTTCGTAGTTCAGCAACGAATCGATGGCCCGGCTGTGAGCCGATGAATCGAGCTCGTTCATTTTGCGCCGGTACTGGGTTCGCCACTCGGTCACCGTGATGGTGAACACGATGTAGGCCGCCAACGCTGCAATCGTGATCCAGGCAAACCAAACATCGAACTTGACCGCCAGCAGGGTCAGCACCAGCGCCACCTCGATCAAGGTGGGGATGATGCTGTAGAGCGAATAAGAAATCAGCGAGTGCACGCCCCGGGTACCGCGCTCAATGTCGCGTGTCATGCCGCCAGTCTGGCGCTCCAGGTGAAAGCGCAGGCTCAGGGCGTGCAAGTGGCGAAATACCTGGAGTGAAATGCTGCGCGAAGCTCCCTCAGTGGCTTTGGCAAACACCAGTTCGCGCAATTCGGTGAACAGCGAGGTGGACAAGCGCAACGCGCCATAGCCCAGCAGCAAAGCGGCTGGCACCACCAGCAAAGCCCTGATCTCGCCAGCCTGGATGTTCATGTCGTCGACCAGGGTTTTGAGCAGCAAGGGAACGCTAACATTGGCCAGCTTGGCCCCGACCATGAACAACAGTGCTGCGATTACCCGGTATTTGTATTGCCACAAATACGGCATGAGCCGGCTCAGCGTGGCCCAGTCGCTGTGGCCAGGCTGGGGCGTGGTGGGCGTCGCTGGCTGCGTGCTGGTTTCACCGTGTCGGCGCATGAGGCCCCATCACAGCTTGGAAAAATCAGGGCTTCGCTTTTCCAGAAAGGCAGCAAACGCTTCCTTGGCTGCAGGTTCCTGCAGCATGCGGCCAAAACTGCGGCCCTCTTGCGCCACCCGCTCGGCCACCAAGGCAGCTTGGGCTTCCTTCAACAAACGCTTGGTCTCCAGCAAGGCAGTGACGGGTTTCAATGCCAACTTGCGGGCCTGCTGTTGGGCCAAGGCGTTGGCCTCCGAGGGTGGAACGATGCGGTTGATCAAACCCAACTCCAATGCTGTTTCCGCCATGAAGGGCTCACCCAACAGCAAGGCTTCAGCCGCCCGTTGATAACCCATGCGTTGCGGTGCCAACAAGCTCGATGCCAACTCAGGGCACAGGCCGAGATTGACAAACGGCATGGAGAAGGCTGCGTTGTCGCCGGCATAGACCAGATCGCAGTGAAACAGCATTGTCGTTCCAATGCCCACGGCCGGGCCACAAACCGCAGCCACCAGGGGCTTGGGGAAAGCGATCAGGGTGCGCATGAAATCGAACACTGGCGCGTCGGCGCTGGTCGGTGGTTGGTTCAGGAAATCGCTTATGTCATTGCCGGCCGAAAAAATAGTCTCGTGCCCTTGAATCACCACGCAGCGCACTGCCGCGTCGCTCTGTGCCTGTTGCAAGACCCTGGCCAGCTCGCTGTACATGGCTGCGGTGAGCGAGTTTTTCTTCTCGACCCGGTTCAAGGTGATGGTCATGACGCCGGCTGATACGTCGCTGAGAATTTCTGGCATGAATGACCTCATTAATCAGGGGCAGGACGAAACGGCATTTTTGCGCCCGACCTGCCCGGCAAGACTTTACAACTTGAACGGCACGACCAACTGGCGTTGCTCGCCCAGCCCTTCGATGCCCAGCGTCATCACATCGCCTTTTTTCAGATACAGCGGTGGTTTGTGCCCCAGACCGACACCGGGCGGGGTACCGGTGGTGATCACGTCACCCGGCATCAAGGTCATGAACTGGCTTAAGTGACTGACAATCTTGGCCACGCTGAAAATCATGGTTTTGGTGTTGCCAGTTTGCTGACGCTGGCCGTTCAAATCCAGCCACATGGAGAGCTTTTGCGGATTGGTGATTTCATCGCGCGTCACCAGCCAAGGACCGATCGGCCCAAACGTATCACAGCCCTTGCCCTTATCCCACTGCGAGCCACGCTCGAGCTGGAATTCACGTTCGCTCACATCGTTGATGGTGCAGTAACCGGCCACAAAATCCAGCGCCTGTTTTTGCGATACATAACGGGCTTTTTTTCCAATCACCACGCCCAATTCAACCTCCCAGTCGCCCTTGACCGATCCCTTGGGTAACATGACATCATCATCTGGGCCCTGAATGCAGCTGATGGCCTTGGTGAAAACCACCGGCTCTTTGGGAATCGGCATTCCCGATTCGGCCGCATGATCCGAGTAATTCAAGCCAATGGCAATGAACTTGCCAATGCCGTTGACCGGGCAACCCATGCGCGGCTTGCCTCGCACCAAAGGCAAGTTGTCGGTCTTGAGCTTGAGCAACTTCGCCAAGCCCGCATCGCTGAGTTGATCTGGGCCTATGTCCTTGACCACCTTACTGAGATCGCGCAATTGGCCTTGGCCATCAATCAGTCCGGGCTTTTCTTTGCCGGGCTTGCCATAACGAACGAGTTTCATGAGGAACCTTTCAAAAAATTAAAATTTAAAACGACATCAAACGAATTTCAGTAGGTCGCCCGGCCGCCCGACAAATCAAAAACTGCACCGGTGGAGAACGAGCAATCATCGGTGCAAAGCCAAGCCACCATGGCAGCGATTTCCTCGACTTGGCCGAAGCGACCCATCGGGATTTTGGACAACATGAAAGCAATATGTTCTGGCGTCATCTGATCAAACATGGTGGTTTTGACCGCCGCCGGCGTCACGCAATTGACTCGAATACCGGTCTCAGCGAGTTCCTTACCCAAAGATTTGGTCAGCGCCATCACAGCCGCTTTGCTGGCACTGTAAGCACTGGCGTTGGGGTTGCCGTCTTTACCGGCGACCGAAGCGATGTTGACAATCCGTCCAGTGTTATGGCTTTGCATGTGCGGCACCACTTCGCGGCAGCACAGGAACAGCCCGGTGAGATTGATGTCCATCACCTGGCGCCAGGCTTCAACCGGATAGTCCCAGACCTTGGTGTTGGGCCCGGTGATGCCAGCGCAGTTAACCAGGGCATGGATTTGTGAGGTATGGGCCAGGGTTTTTTGCACGGCCTGCTGGACCGAAGCGTGCTGCGCCACATCGACTTCCACCGCCTGGGCTTGCGAACCCAAAGCAATGGCGGCGCGCTGGGCCGCGGCAAAATCGCGGTCCCATAGGCTGACGCTGCCGCCCGAGGCCAGCAAGCGCTGGGCAACGGCGTAACCAATGCCGGTTGCGCCACCCGTGATGACCGCGTGCCGGTCATTGAAATCGAGTTGATTCATATCGTCATTCCTCCATCATTGGCATACGCCTGGCCGGTTACAAAAGTCGATTCATCGCTGGCCAAAAATACCACCAGCGGCGCCATTTCGTGCGCTTGCGCCAGCCGTCCCATGGGCTGGCGATCGATAAAGTTCTGGCGCGCCTGAACCGGATCGGCAAAAGCATTGATACGGTCCTGCAGCGAAGGCGTGTCCACTGTTCCAGGCATGAGCGCATTGCAGCGTATGCCCTGGGCCACATAATCTGCGGCCACACTTTTGGTCAAGCCGAGCACCGCGGCTTTGGATGCGCCATAAACAAACCGATTGGGCAAACCCTTGACGCTGCTGCAGACACTCGACATGTTGATGATGCTGCCACCACCATTGGCCAACATGGTCGGCAAAACTGCCTGGATGGCCCAAAACTGGGCCCGCACGTTGAGGTTGAAAGCGAAATCCCACTCTTCATCGGTGGCTTGCAAAACCGTTCCATGGTGGACAAAACCTGCGCAATTGAACAGCACGTTGATTCCTGGAATCTGGGCTACCACTTGGTTAATGGCTGCCTTGCTCAATACGTCCAGCCTCACTGCTGTGATATTGGCCACGCCTTGGTAGCTTTCCAGCAATGAAGCATTGATGTCGGTGGCCCAAACCTGCGCGCCCTCGGCCGCCATGGCCAGCGCGCTGGCCCGACCGATTCCTTGTCCAGCCGCTGTCACCAGCGCGGTTTTACCCTTTAATCGCATCGCATTTCCTTGGTTGAATTGGAAAAAACAAATTTTGCGCAGCCATCAGCCACCCCCGCAAGTTACCAGTTTGCTCGGTGGCAAGCAGCGCCTGCAAGGATTTTCTTGTCACCTGCAAGACAGCCCCCAAGGGTTTTGCCGGATAGGGCAAGTCAGTATTCGCGTTGAATAATAAAGCATGAGGCCGGCGCTTGGTGCGGCTGCACCTCAGGTTTGGGTCGTCCCGCACTACAACCTCCAATTTAGGAATAACCGTGAATAAATTAACAGCTAGCAAATTAGCTCTTCAATCGATCGCTGCCTGCGTGTTACTGACCAGTGCAGCGGGCAGCCTGGGTCTGGCCCAAGCGCAAACCAAATTGAAATGGGCCCATGTTTACGAGACCTCTGAGCCTTACCACAAATGGTCGGTCTGGGCCGGTGACGAATTGAAAAAGCGCACCAATGGCAAATTCGAAGTTCAGGTGTTCCCTGCTTCCAGCTTGGGTAAAGAAAGCGACATCAACCAAGGTCTGCAACTCGGCACGGTCGACATCATCTTGACTGGCGCCTCTTTCGCCGCCCGCTCTTTTCCACGCATGGCGGTGAGCTACTACCCCTTCACTTTTCGTGATGCCGATCATGTGATCAAGTACTCCAAGAGCGATGTGTTCAAGGAGCTGGCCGATGGCTACAAGCAAAAGACTGGCAACACGGTCACCGCTTTCACTTACTACGGTGTGCGCCACTCGACCTCGAATAAAGCCTTTAATAACTGCGACGAAATGAAGGGCTTGAAAATGCGGGTGCCTGATGCGCCGGCCTACACCGCTTTGCCGCGCGCATGCGGCGCCAACCCGACACCGATTGCATTTGCCGAGGTCTATCTGGCTTTGCAAAATGGCACGGTCGATGCCCAGGAAAATCCATTGCCAACCATTGAGGCCAAGAAGTTTTACGAAGTCCAGAAAAACATCATCCTGACCGGTCACATTGCCGATGGACTGCTTACCGTGGTGTCACCTTCTGTCTTGTCCAAGATGACGCCGGCTGAGCAAAAAATCTTGAACGAAGTGACCCAAGAAGCTGCGCTCAACGCTACCAACGACATTCGCAAGCGCGAAATCGAACTGGTTGACGAATTCAAGAAAAAGGGAATCAATGTCATCAGCGTCGATCGCAATGCATTCCAGCAGCGCGTTCTCAAAGCCATCGATTTCCCTTCCATGGGCCTGGACAAGAAAGACTGGGATCGCGTGATCGCGATCAAGTAAATCTTCTTCCATGCAAGACATTGACTCGCTCCCCCACGTGATGGGGGACGACGGCCAATTCCATGCCCAGGATGAAGCCGTCGACCTCAGTCCAACGATCTTGGAAGCCTGGTTGGCGCTGGGCATTTTTTGGTTACTCGGTCTCACCGTGTTCTACCAGTTTTTCACCCGTTACGTACTCAATGATTCGGCCGCCTGGACCGAGGAAATCGCCCGCTACCTCTTGATTGGCCTGGTCTTTATCGGCGCCACCATTGGCGTCGTCAAGAACAACCACATTCAGGTCGATTTTTTCTATCGCTTTATGCCCTCGCAACTGGCGCGGCTGCTGGCCACCCTGGTCGATCTGATTCGCGTCTTGTTTTTTGCTGCTTCGGTGGTGCTGACGCTGATGATGATGGCCAGGTTGGGTAGCAACTCGCGCATGACCATGGTCGATTTACCGATGAATGTGGTCTATGGCGTGTGTGCCTTGGGCTTTGCTGCCATGACTTGGCGTTCCATCCAGGTTGCATTGATTCACTATCAGCGCGGCTACAGCGTGTTGGAGCGTCCCGAATCCTCAATCGAAGACCGCTGAACACGACCCCGACCATGCTTAAAATTATTTTCCTGTTTCTGATGAGCGGCGGCATTCCGGTGGCCATCGCCATGGCCGGCTCGGCCCTGCTCTATATTTTCTGGACCGGCGAGCTGCCGCCTTTTGTCGTGATGCACCGCATGATCAGCGGCATCGACAGCTTTCCTCTGCTGGCCGTGCCTTTTTTCATCCTGGCCGGCAACCTGATGAACAACGCGGGAATCACCAACCGCATTTACAACTACGCTTTGGCACTGGTGGGCTGGATGAGAGGGGGACTGGGCCACGTCAATGTGCTGGGCTCGGTGATTTTTGCCGGTATGAGTGGGACAGCAATTGCCGATGCCGCCGGACTCGGAACGATTGAAATCAAGGCCATGAAAGACCATGGCTACAGCACCGAATTTGCGGTCGGGGTGACCGCCGCATCGGCCACTTTGGGTCCTATCATTCCCCCCAGCCTGCCGTTCGTGATTTACGGCATGATGGCCAATGTGAGCATCGGCTCGCTATTCTTGGCCGGGATATTGCCCGGCGTCATGATGGCGTTGTTGATGATGCTGACCGTGGCCTATTTCGCCCACAAAAATGGCTGGGGCGCCGATATTAAATTTGAGTGGCCCAGGGTTGGCAAAGCCCTGTTGGAAACCGCCGTGGTTATCGCTTGGCCGCTACTGCTCTGGCTGCTGATTGAGAAAGCTGGTTTACCAGCTCAACCCGTGGTATTTGCCGGTCTGGTCGCGCTCTTTGTTGCCGACAAGATTTTCCAATTCCAAGCGGTGCTGCCGGTCATGACGCCGGTGCTCTTGATAGGCGGCATGGTCAGCGGCCTGTTCACGCCGACCGAGGGTGCGATCGCGGCCTGCATTTGGGCCATGGCGCTGGGTTTTGCCTGGTACCACACGCTGAATTTCAAGATGTTCGTCAAGGTCTGCCTGGACACGGTGGAGACCACCAGCACCGTGCTGTTCATCGTTGCGGCGGCCAGCATTTTTGGCTGGATGCTCACAGCCACGGGGGTGACCGCAGCCATTGGCAACTGGGTCTTGGGTTACACCCAAAACCCCTGGGTATTTTTGCTGTTAGCCAACCTGTTAATGCTGTTCGTCGGCTGTTTTTTGGAACCTACGGCTGCCATCACGATTCTGGTTCCGATCCTGGTTCCGATCTGTCAAAAGCTAGGTATTGATCTGGTTCACTTTGGCTTGGTGATGGTGCTCAACCTGATGATTGGCCTGCTTCATCCGCCCATGGGCATGGTGCTGTTTGTACTGGCGCGCGTTGCCAAACTCTCGGTCGAGAGAACCACCATGGCCATCCTGCCCTGGCTGTTCCCCTTGCTCGGAAGCCTGCTCATCATCACCTACTGCCCCAATCTTGTATTGTGGCTGCCTAAAATGTTCTACTAAAACCTTGGGGTCATACCACTCGCTTTAGTGATGTGCTCTGACCCCAACCCTCTAAAACTATGACACCCTTTATCCGACTCCATCCCAATGACGATGTTCTGATCGCCCGCTCCCAACTGCTCGGTGGCAGCACAGTCGAAAACATAGCGGTCAAAGGATTGATTCCACCCGGACACAAAATTGCCACGCGCGCGATTGCCAAAGGTGAACCCGTGCGGCGCTACAACCAGATCATCGGCTTTGCTTCCAAAGCGATCGCTGCTGGCGAACATGTTCATACCCAAAACCTCGATATGGGTGAGAACAAAGGCGATTTCGCGCGCGATTACGCTTTTGGTGCCGACGTCAAACCCGAACCGGCAGCTTTGATTGCCAATTTCATGGGCATCAAACGCGCCGATGGTCGGGTCGCGACACGAAATTACATCGGTATTTTGTCAAGCGTCAATTGTTCTGCGACCGCAGCGCGCGCCATCGCTGACCATTTCTCCCGCCAAAATCATCCCCAGGCCTTGGTCAATTTCCCCCAGGTTGACGGCGTTGTCGCCCTGACGCACGGCACCGGCTGCGGCATGGACACCGAGGGCATGGGTATGCAAATTTTGGAACGAACCTTGGCCGGTTATGCCACTCACCCGAATTTCGCTGCGGTACTGGTGGTGGGGCTGGGCTGCGAAGCCAATCAAATCAATGCCTGGTTGGCCCATAGCAGCCTGAACGAAGGTGAGAATTTTCGGGTGTTCAGTATTCAGGACAGCGGCGGAACAGCCAAAACCGTTGCCAAGGGCATCGCCTTGATCAATGAGATGCTGCCACGCGCCAATGCAGTCAAGCGCGAACCTTGCCCTGCCAGCCACATCACGGTGGGCCTGCAATGCGGTGGCTCGGACGGTTATTCCGGCATCAGCGCCAACCCAGCCCTGGGCGCTGCAGTCGATTTGTTGGTGGCGCATGGCGGTACCGCCATCCTGAGTGAGACCCCAGAAATTTATGGTGCCGAGCATCTGCTGACGCGACGTGCCGTGAAGCGCGAAGTCGGTGAAAAACTCATCGCACGCATCAAATGGTGGGAGCACTACACCCAAATCAACCAGGGCGAAATGAACAACAACCCTTCGCCCGGCAACAAGGCCGGTGGCTTGACCACCATCCTTGAGAAATCCCTGGGTGCAGTGGCCAAGGGCGGTACCAGCAATTTGCAAGCGGTTTATGAATATGCCGAAGCAGTAACTGCCCATGGTTTTGTCTACATGGACACGCCGGGCTACGACCCGGTCAGCTCGACAGGCCAAGTGGCTGGCGGCGCCAACCTGATTTGTTTCACCACCGGTCGTGGCTCGGCCTACGGCTGCTCACCCTCCCCCTCGCTCAAACTGTCGACCAACACAGCCCTGTGGCAAAAGCAGGAGGACGACATGGACATCAATTGCGGCGACATCATTGACGGCAAGGCCAGCGTGGCCGAAATGGGGCAAAGGATTTTCGAAATGATGCTGGCCACTGCTTCGGGCCAACCCAGCAAAAGCGAACTTCATGGCTACGGGCAGAACGAATTTGTTCCCTGGCAAGTTGGCGCCGTCATGTAACAAGTTTGCGGCGCAGTTCTTTAGCCCTGACACCCACCGGCTCCTCTCTCTGAATTTTTCAACCATGCCAATCACACTTCACAGCCAGGATCTGACCCAAAAAATCAGCTCCATTTTGCTCGCCGCAGGTAGCTCGCAGCAAGAGGCAAGCACCGTGGCCAGCAACCTGGTGATGGCCAATTTAAGCGGGCACGACTCGCATGGCGTGGGCATGCTGCCACGCTATATCGATGCCTTGCTCGAAGGCGGCCTGCAGCCCAACACCAACGTGAAACTCAACCTCGATGCCGGGGCCTTACTGGCGCTTGATGGTCAACGCGGTTATGGTCAGGTGGTGGGGGAACAGGCCATGACGCTGGCGATCGAACGGGCCCAGGAACTGGGCAGTTGCATCATGGCGTTGGGTAATGCGCATCATCTCGGGCGCATCGGTCACTACGCCGAAATGGCCGTGGCCCAGGGTCTGGTGTCACTGCATTTCGTCAACGTGCTGTCGCGCCCGGTAGTTGCGCCCTGGGGCGGCGCTGACGGTCGGCTTGGCACCAATCCGGTCTGCATCGGCGTACCGATCAAAGACCAGCCCCCTTTCGTGCTGGATTTCGCAACCAGCCGGGTGGCTCAGGGCAAGATGCGCGTGGCTCACAACGAAGGACGCCAAGTCGCACCGGGTTATTTGATGGATGCCCAGGGTCAGCCCACCACCGATCCAGGCGTGGTGGTGGTGCCCCAATCTCAAGGCCAAGGCCCAGGATTGTTTGGTGCGCTGATGCCTTTTGGTGAACACAAGGGTTCGGGTCTGGCTGTAGCTTGCGAGTTACTCGGAGGTGCTTTAACTGGGGGTGGAACCTGGCATCGGCCCGCCTCCAGTGCCCGTACCGTACTCAATGGGATGTTGTCGATTCTGATCGATCCAGCCCGGCTTGGAACCCAAAACAGCTTCGAGCAAGAGGCCTTGGCCTTCGTTGAATGGGTCAGGCAAAGCCCGGATGCAGTCGATAGTGACGGGCTCCAACTTGCTGGCGACCCGGAGCGAGCGGCCCGGCTACTGCGCCAACGCGATGGGATTGTGCTGGACGACACCACCTGGTCAGAAATCATCGCGGCCGGGCAAAAAGTGGGGTTGACTCTTTCTTGAAACCTTGCGGGACAGACCTTTAGCTCTGTCCCCAACATTTTGTGGATGTTCCCTTGCGGGACAGACCTTTAGCTCTGCCCCCAACACTTTGTGGATGTTCCCTTGCGGGACAGCCCTTTAGCGCTGTCCCGTTCTCAACATAGGAGAAGCAAGCTCTGCTCGAGGTGCTCGGAGGGCAGGCGCTTGAAGCCAGAACGGGCAAATCGTTGCAAACGGCCAGCGACAAAGGCCGTCAGCACGGAGGCTCCGACTTGTGAATCCACCGTGGGTGTGTTCGAGCCACTGTTCTGTGCCGCATCGCGCAAGCACTGTTTGAGTGTGGCTTCAATCTTGTCAAAGAACTGGTTCATGCGTTGCTGCAGGCGCTCATTCTCGAACACCAGCGCATCGCCCACCATGACCCGAGTCATGCCGGGATTCTTCTCGGCAAACTGCATCAGCATCGTGACAATCAGTTGGGGTTGCCGACCTTCGCTGTCGAGCGACGCTTTTTGACGCTCGACAATCTGATTGATCAGTGAAAAAACAGTCTGCTCAATGAAATCGATCAGCCCTTCAAACATCTGGGCTTTGCTGGCGAAATGTCGGTACAGCGCAGCCTCGCTCACACCTAGTCGGGCGGCCAGCGCAGCCGTGGTGATGCGCTCGGCGCCAGGCTGCTCCAGCATGGACGCCAAGGTCTGCAGTATTTGAATTCTGCGCTCGCCCGGTTTGGGTCGCTTGCGAATCGGAGCGGCTGAAACACTGCCCGCTGGCAAGCTGATGGGGTTTGATTCTGAATCTGACATGGTCAAGGCGCTATCTTGAATGATTCTGGCCGGCTCGGGGCAAGGGGTTTTCCCCAATTTGGAACTATTTTTTGCATCAATGTGATCGAATCATGGTCCCATAAGCCTGCTCGCTCAAGATCTCGAGCAACATGGCGTGGGGCACCCGTCCATCAATGATATGAACTGAATTGACGCCTCCCTTGGCCGCTTCGAGCGCTCCTGCGATCTTGGGCAACATGCCGCCGGAGAGAGTTCCATCGGCAAACAAGGCATCTATTTCACGCGCACTCAGATCCGTCAGGAGCTGCCCGGCCTTGTCCAGCACGCCCGGGGTGTTGGTCAAAAGCAGCAGTTTTTCAGCTTTGAGTACCATGGCCAGCTTGCCCGCCACCACATCGGCATTGATGTTGTAGCTCTCGTTATTTTCACCATAGCCGATCGGGCTGATCACAGGAATGAAAGCGTCGTCCTGCAACGCTTTGACCACGCTGGGGTCAATTTGAACAATATCGCCAACCTGGCCTACATCGTGAAACTTGTTGGGGTCGCTGCTGTCGGCCAGTTTCAGTTTTTTGGCCCGAATCAACCCCCCATCGCGGCCGGTCAGTCCCACCGCCTTGCCGCCGGCCTGGTTGATCAAGCCCACAATGTCCTGCTGCACTTCACCGGCCAACACCCACTCCACCACTTCCATGGTTTCAGCATCGGTGACCCGCATGCCCTGCACAAATTCACCTTTTTTACCCAGGCGATGGAGCGCCGCTTCGATTTGGGGGCCACCGCCATGAACCACCACCGGGTTCATTCCGACCAGCTTGAGCAACACCACATCTTCGGCAAAGTCTGCTTGAAGGGCCGGGTCCGTCATGGCGTTACCGCCATACTTGATGACCAGGGTTTTGCCATGAAACTTGCGGATGTAAGGCAACGCCTGCGCCAAGATTTCTGCTTTGTCGCGTGGAGTGATATGGGTGAGTGCTGTCATGGCTCAGTTCTTGGGTGAGTAAGCGAGGTGTCAATTGTGCCGCATGACACAAGCGCATCGGTACGCCAGCAACGCAGGCTCAAACGATCAAGTCCAATGCCTGCATATAGGCCGGCTGCAGCATCAAGTCATCCCAGGCCAGCGCTGGACTCGTTGGCAACAAAGCCCGTCGGCGCAACTCGCTGCTTTCCTGACTGAGCCATTGGCCCTTGATCTGTGCCTCAGTCAAGCCAGCTATCAATTCATCGACCGCCAGCCCTCGGTCCAAGCTTTGGTTGCACAACAGCACCATGTCACAACCCGCATTCAGTGCTGCGACAGCGGCCTGTGCGTAGCTGACTTCTTTGCCGTCGAGTAAACGGGCGCCTGCCATTGACAAATCGTCACTGAAAATGGCGCCAGAAAAACCCAACTTGCCACGCAAAATAGTACCCAACCATTGGCTCGAAAAACCCGCAGGCCGGTCATCCACCCGAGGGTAAATCACGTGGGCTGGCATCACACTGGCCAGTGCCGTACTGAGCCAACCGTAAGGTGCAGCGTCATCGGACAAAATGGCTTTCAGGCTGCGACGATCTACCGGAATATCGGTATGTGAATCGGCCTTGACGAAGCCATGACCTGGGAAATGCTTGCCGCAATTGGCCATCCCGCTTTGCAGCAAGCCGTGCATCAGGCTTTTGGCCAACAAACTCACCACCCGGGGGTCCGGCGAGAAAGCTCGGTCACCAATCACGCCACTGGTTGACCAGTCCAAATCCAGTACCGGCGTGAAGCTCAAGTCAACACCACAAGCCCTCAATTCAGCTCCCAGCACATAGCCGCAAGCGGTGGCTGCGTTGCACGCCTGCAAAGCACCCTCGCCATCTCGTCCCTCATCCTTCATCCAGGCTTGGCCCAAAACCCGCATGGCCGGCAAATGGGTGAACCCGTCGGTCTTAAAGCGCTGGACCCGGCCGCCCTCGTGGTCAACGCTAATCAACAAGTCGGGCCTCAAGTCCTTGATTTCACGGCACAGGCTGCTCAGTTGCGCGCGGTCCTGCCAATTGCGGGCAAACAAAATCAGGCCTCCGACCAAGGGATGGCGTAACCGGCGCTTGTCATCCCGGGTCAGGCTCAATCCGGCCACATCAATGATCAGGGGCGCGTGCTGGGTCATTTTGATTTCTCCACAATACAAAAACTCGTTGCATAGTCACTCTCATCACTGACGCTGACATGGGCGCTCAAACCGCGCGCTTCAAACCATGTTTTAAGCTCGGCGTGTAACACCACACAGGGCTTGCCGCTGTCGAGTTTGCCAATTTCACAGAGTCGCCAACTCATGGGCATTCGCATGCCCAGACCAATGGCTTTGCTGAATGCTTCTTTGGCCGAGAACCGGGTGGCCAGATAACGCACGCCACGCTCGGGCCAACGCGCACTGCGCTCGCGCCAGGTCACGAGCTCGGCCGGGCTCAGAATTTTTTGCGCAAAGCGCTCGCCATGGCGCTCAAGACTGCGCCGCACGCGACTGATATCGCAAATATCCGTGCCAATGCCGTAAATCAAAGCGCGCTCACGGTTGGGCTGCGTCAATACAACGCAAATAGGCTTGCACCGTGGCGCTGTAGCCCAACTCCAGTGCATCGCCAATCAGCGCATGACCAATCGAGACTTCTTGCACACCCGGCACGCGCAGCAAAAAAGTAGTCAAGTTATCGCGGTTCAAATCGTGTCCGGCATTCACTCCCAAACCCAGATCCAGTGCCGCCTGCGCTGTCGCGGCAAACCGGGACAACACGGCTTCTTGTTGCGCACCAGCCCAGGCTTGCGCATAGGGTTCGGTATAGAGCTCGACCCGGTCTGCCCCCAGTTCTTTCACCGCCGCCATGGCCTGCGGGTTAGCGTCCATGAACAGGCTGACCCGCACCCCCAACGCCTTGGCTTGTGCCACCAGTGGGCGCAGACGCGCACTGTCTTGCGGGAAACTCCAACCATGATCGCTGGTGAATTGACCCTCAGCGTCGGGAACGAAAGTACATTGTTCGGGCCGGTGCGCCCGAACAAAATCCATCAGGTTGTGAAAAGGGTTGCCCTCGATGTTGAACTCACGCCCGGGCCAAGCCTTGAGCAGTTGGGCCAGCTCAGCCACATCGCCGCCCCTGATGTGGCGCTGGTCGGGTCGGGGATGAACTGTGATGCCATGGGCCCCGGCAGCCAAACACAGCTGTGCCGCGCGCGTGACGCTGGGCAGGCCGAGCTGTCGGGTATTACGCACCAAAGCGACTTTGTTCAGGTTAACGGAGAGCGCTGTTGTGTTCATAGGGACTGCAAGTCGATCATCATTTGCCGGGTTCGAAGGTTGCCCACTCCGCAATGGTAATTAAGCAAGCTGCGCAATTGAGGTTTGAGCTCAGATGCGACCGCCGAGCAAGCCCGCAGTGTGTCGATCAGTGGCACCTTGTTCCCCAGTGCTTGCTGCAGGTTCACCCATTGGGCACCATTCAAGCTGGCGCGGTCGGTATCGTTACTTTGACGCAAGCCCCCTTCAGGCACCAGACTGTAATGCGCATGCTGCTCCAGCGCATTCAGAGTCATGGTCTGGGAATCGAGCAGAGGCAGCAACCCGACTTCGCGCAGTAACAGCAACTCAAACGCGCGCAACGCTGATTCCAGTACTTCACCGTGCTCTGAAGCCAGTAGCCGAACCACATTGGCATAGATATCGAACAAAGCGGGGTGCGGGTCATCGCGTGCCAGCAAGGTCAGCAGCAATTCGTTGAGGTGATAGCCCGAAAGCAGGGCCGCTCCGGTGGGCATGACGTGGCCGCCCATCCACTCTGCACTGCGCAGCGTACGAATTTCGTTATCGCCACCAAAAGCCAGCTGCAGCGGTTGCAAGGGCAGGAGAATGGGTCGGAAGCTGGAACTCGGACGCTTGGCCCCTTTGGCAACCAAGGCAATGCGGCCCTGGTTGCGGGTAAAGACTTCCAGAATCAGGCTCGACTCGCTCCAGTCGTAACGGTGCAGCACAAAAGCCGGCTCATCTGAAATTCGCTTGGAGCTCACGTCATTCGTAACCGAAACTGCGCACCCTAGCCTCATCATCAGCCCAGCCAGAGCGCACCTTGACCCAAAGCTCGATAAAGACCTTGGCGTCCATCAATTTTTCCAACTCAACTCGGGTCTCGGTACCAATGCGCTTGATACGTTCGCCTTTGTCGCCAATCACCATGGCCTTATGACCATCGCGCTCGACCACGATGGTCGCGGCAATTTTGAGTAAGCGCTTTTGCCCTTTTCGGCCCGGTTCTTCTTCGAACTTATCAATCACCACGGTCGAGGTGTAGGGCAACTCATCGCCAGTGAGTCGAAACAATTTTTCCCGAACTGTCTCGCTGGCCAGAAATTTTTCGCTGCGGTCAGTCAATTCGTCTGCGTCATACCACCACGCCTGTTCCGGCAGGTATTTTTCACACACGCCAAGCAGTCTCTCAATATCCTTAGCACTCTTGGCCGACATGGGAAAAAACTCAGTGAATGAATGGCGCTGCTGCATTTCCTGCAACCAGGGTGCGATTTCGGCCCGCCGGTGAATCTGATCGAGCTTGTTGGCCACCAGCAAAGTGGGTGCATCTTTGGCCAGCAAAGCTAAAACTTTGGCATCCGCCTGATTGAACTGGCCCGCCTCCACCACAAACAACACCAGATCGACATCACCGATGGCGCCTTTCACGGTTTTATTCAAGGCTCGATTGAGGGCATTGTTGTGCCGGGTTTGAAACCCAGGCGTGTCAACAAATACAAATTGCGTCACGCCCTGGGTTCGCATACCGGTAATCCGATGTCGCGTCGTTTGGGCTTTGCTCGATGTGATGCTAATTTTTTGCCCGACCAGGGCATTGAGCAAAGTTGACTTTCCCACATTGGGTTTGCCCACAATGGCGACCAGGCCGCAACGCTGGGGCGTTTGTATCTCAGCCATGCTGGCTCCTCGTTTTCAGTGATTGCAGCATGGCACTGGCGGCGGCCTGCTCACCGGCCCGGCGCGATGTGCCTATCCCACGCTCAGCCAAATTAAATTCCTGAATTTCACACTCAACATCAAAAGTTTGTTGGTGTGCCACACCCAAGGTTCCAACCACTCGGTACAAGGGCAATTTCATTTTTCGCCCCTGCAGCCATTCCTGCAATTGGGTTTTCGAATCTTTGCCAATGGCCTCCATCTGCGGCGTGATCTCAACGGCATGAAACAAACGTTGGACCAAGGCTTGGGCCGCACCAAATCCGGCGTCCAGATAAACAGCGCCAATCAGGGCCTCCAAGGCATCCGCCAGGATTGACGGCCGCTTCTGACCGCCCGAACGCATCTCACCCTCACCCAGTCGAATCACGTTGGGCAAACCCAACCCCACGGCGAGCTGATGCAATGTGTCTTGTTTGACCAAATTGGCGCGTACCCGCGACAAGTCCCCTTCGGGCAAATCACTCAAACGCAAATACAGTAAATCAGCCACCACCAAGTTGAGCACCGAGTCGCCCAAAAATTCCAGGCGCTCATTGTGGTCGGAAGAAAAACTTCGGTGCGTAACCGCCCGACTCAACAGGTCTGGCTCAGAAAAAATATGTTGCAAACGCGTTTGCAATGCAATCAAACCAGGGTTCACTTTATTTGGACTGCCCGGAGTATTTCAATGTCAAATAGGCCGGCCCTGCCAGATGGATCTCGCGCGTGTAGGCGTACTTGACGACGACCTTGTCGCCTTGCTTGGTGATTTCTAGGTCTTTGCTGGTGATGGACTTGAAATCATCGATAGCCGAAGCTTTGTCAAAAATGCTTCTAACCTCCAGCACGGTAGTTCCCGCACTGGCCCGGTTCACCGCCTTGTCGATGGCGTTTAATTCCGTCAGGGTCGGGAAAACTTCCGCCATCACCACTCCCAGTACGGCAACAATTCCCCCCACAAACACCAAGCCGACAAACGAGATGCCACGTTGCTTGAATTTGGTCTTCATCGAAGTTCTCCCTTGTTGCTCAGACAGACTCAATTAAAAGAGCCAATCCGTTTCAGGTTGCTGAAATTCATCCATACAAAAAAGGCCTTGCCAACAATATTCTTGTCTGGAACAAAACCCCAATAGCGCGAGTCCAGGGAATTGTCGCGGTTGTCGCCCATCATGAAATAGTGGCCCTCGGGCACTTTGCAAACAAATCCTTCCACACTGTAGCGGCAATTCTCTCTTCCTGGGAAGTCCATGATCTCGGATTCAGAAAAACCAGCGCGCCTATCGTCGTCATTGAGCAGTCGATGCGGTTTTTGACCCAGCACCTCCTCCATTTGTTTGGCATAGCGCAAGGCGTCTTCATCAAAAAAATCCGCCACGGCCGTGGTCGGTACCGGCTTGCCATTAAGGGTCAGCCGTTTGTTGCTGTAAGCCACTTCGTCGCCCGGTACGCCGACCACCCGCTTGATGTAGTCAAGGCTGGGTTTGGGCGGGTAGCGAAACACCATCACATCACCACGTTGTGGCGTGTTGCCTTCGATCACTTTGAGGTTGAGCACCGGCAGGCGGACCCCGTAGTGGAACTTATTCACCAGAATCAGGTCACCCACCAACAAGGTAGGAATCATGGATCCCGAAGGAATTTTGAAGGGCTCAAACAAGAAAGAGCGCAACAGGAATACCGTGATGATGACGGGGAACAAGCCGGCGGTCCAATCCAGCCACCAGGGTTGCATCAGCAAACGGGCCTTGGCCGGCTCAACATCGCTGTCAACCTGGTTGATCCCGAGCTTGACCAGTTCGTTGCGGCGTTGCAAAGCCTGCGCATCCAGGTTCGCCGCAGCAAGTCGACGCTGTGGCAGAAAATAAAAACGTTCGGCCAGCCAATAAATTCCGGTCACACTGGTGGCCAGAAACAGCAGCAGCGCGAAGTTGCCTTCAAGCGCCCCGAAATACCAAACGCCAATGTAGCCAGCAAAAGCTGCCAGCACGAGAGAAGTCAAGGTTTGCATCAGTCTTCGACCTGCAAAATAGCCAAGAACGCTTCTTGGGGAACTTCGACTGAACCAATTTGTTTCATGCGTTTTTTGCCTGCTTTTTGTTTTTCAAGAAGTTTGCGTTTGCGTGAAATATCTCCGCCATAGCACTTGGCCAAAACGTTCTTACGCAAGGCCTTGATTGTCTCACGCGCAATAATGTTGGCCCCGATCGCAGCTTGAATCGCCACGTCATACATCTGCCGCGAAATGATCTCACGCATCTTGGCCACCACCGCCCGGCCTCGGTAGGCCGACTGGCTTCGGTGCACGATGATAGACAGCGCATCGACCTTCTCGCCGTTGAGCAAAATATCGACTTTGACCACATCTGCAGCCCGGTATTCTTTGAACTCATAGTCCATTGAGGCGTAGCCCCGGCTCACCGACTTGAGTTTGTCGAAGAAGTCCAGAACAATTTCGCCCAGTGGCATTTCATAAGTCAGCATCACCTGGCGACCGTGATAACTCATGTTCATTTGCACGCCACGTTTTTGATTGGCCAGCGTCATCACTGCGCCCACATAGTCCTGTGGCATGTAGAGGTGAACCGTCACGATCGGCTCGCGCACTTCCTCCATTCGCCCCTGGTCAGGCATCTTGGATGGGTTCTCCACCATCACCACCTCGCCATCGGCGCGTACCACTTGGTACACCACACTCGGCGCCGTGGTGATCAAGTCTTGATCAAACTCTCGCTCCAGCCGTTCCTGCACGATTTCCATGTGCAGCAAACCCAGGAAACCACAGCGGAAACCAAAACCAAGCGCTTGCGACACTTCGGGCTCGTAATGCAGGGATGCATCGTTGAGCTTGAGCTTCTCCAAGCTGTCGCGCAGTCCTTCGTACTGATTGGCTTCGGTCGGATACAGACCGGCAAAAACTTGCGGCTGGATTACCTTGAAGCCAGGCAGCGCTTGGGTAGCCGTGAAAGCGGCGCCACCGGTGCCGGGTTTGATCAAGGTGATGGTGTCGCCCACTTTGGCGGCCTGCAATTCACGAATGCCCGCAATGATGAACCCCACCTCACCGGCCTCGAGCGACTGCCTCACTTCGGTGGCTGGCGTGAATACCCCCAAATTGTCGGCGTTGTAACTCGCACCGGTGGCCATCATTTTGATTCGCTCGCCTTTGAGCAAGCGACCATCGACCACGCGAACCAACATCACAACGCCAACATAGTTGTCAAACCAGCTGTCGATGATCATGGCCCGCAGCGGGCCGTCCACATTACCTTTGGGGCAGGGCACCTGCGCCACGATCGCCTCCAAGATCTCGTCAATCCCCAACCCGGTCTTGGCAGAACAAGCGATGGCATGGGTCGCATCGAGACCAATCACATCCTCAATTTCGGCTCGTGCATTTTCAGGATCCGCATTGGGCAAATCCATTTTGTTCAGAACCGGAATCACTTCGACACCGAGTTCAAGCGCGGTGTAACAATTCGCCACAGTTTGCGCCTCGACGCCCTGACTGGCATCAACCACCAACAGTGCACCTTCACACGCGGAGAGCGATCGGCTCACTTCATAAGAGAAGTCCACATGACCCGGTGTATCAATTAAATTGAGGTTGTAGAGCTGACCATCGAGTGCCCGATAGTGCAGTGCAGCAGTCTGCGCTTTAATGGTTATCCCACGTTCTTTTTCGATATCCATCGAATCAAGAACCTGCGCTTGCATTTCACGCTCCTCCAGTCCACCGCAGCGCTGAATCAAACGATCTGCGAGTGTCGATTTGCCATGATCGATGTGCGCGATGATGGAGAAATTTCTGATGTGATTCATCAAGGGAGAGACTTAAGTGGTTGAATTAAAAAGAAGCAGGAAGAAAAAAGGGCGCGTCACTGGATGACGCGCCCTGAACCAACAATCTTTGGCAACTGCGATAGCTGGAAGCTTCATTGTAGGCAAAAAGCCTTGGTCGTCCAGCCCCAGAAACCTGATTTTGAGCGCGTTGCGGTGCCACAACGAAATTATTATTCACAACTTATCAACAGATAGCATTAACTTCCTTGGGACAACTTGTGTGTGAGCTGTGGATCGCCTGTGGGGCACGATGGAGCATCCCACATCGCGAATTTCTCTATCCAAAAACAATGGGGAACTCCCCATTTTGGGGAGGATTGTAACAAAATCTCAGATAAATCAAACCAAAAAGTTAGCATTCACACACTAACTTGCAGTTTAAAAATTTTATAAAAAATATCCATGCCATGCCCTGTCAGCCCATTAACCTTTGAGTCATAGGGGGTTAATTCATGGCCTCTTGACGCTTCTAGCGTATCGGCTGGATCACGGCGTACTGGGTCCACTGTCCACGCCGGAACAGCACATTGATGACCTTGGTTTTGTCAATTTTGCTCAAGCTCACTTCAAATTCTTTGATGTTGTTGACCTCGATATTCGCCACACTCAAGATGACATCACCCTCGCGTAAACCTGCTTTAGCCGCACTCTCCACTGCGGCGTCAACGCGCACCCCGCCTTTGATTTTGAGTTCTTTCTTTTGCGCCTCCGTCAGATCACTGAGGGTCAAGCCCAGAGACTGCGCCGCTGTATTGAGCTTGGGTTTCTCGGACGGACTCTCTGCTCGTTTCTGAAGCTGTTCTGGTTCAACTTCCCCAATGACAACGCTCAATTCCTTGTAACTGCCCCGACGAAATACGGTGAGGCTGCTTTTTTGGCCTGGCTTGATGGCACCGACCACACGCGGAAGATCAGATGATTTTTCAATCGTTTTCCCCTCAAATTTGGTGATGATGTCGCCCGCCTCTACCCCGGCTTTTTCAGCAGGAGAACCTGCTTCTACCGCACGCACCAGCGCCCCTTGGGTCTTAGCCAGACCAATGGCTTCAGCCACATCCTTGGTCACTTCGGCAATCTGAACCCCGATCCGCCCCCTTGAGACCCGTCCCGTTGTACGCAATTGATCGCTAACGCGTACCGCCTCATCCACCGGAATAGCAAATGAGATCCCCATATAACCGCCCGAACGTGAGTAGATCTGGCTGTTGATGCCTACCACCTCACCGCGCATATTGATCAGCGGACCACCCGAGTTGCCCGGATTGATCGCCACATCGGTTTGAATGAAGTTCAGGTATTCCCCGGTGTCGCGCTGCTTGGCACTGACAATGCCAGCGGTCACAGAATTGTCCAGTCCGAATGGCGAACCAATTGCCAGCACCCATTCGCCAACTTTTAACCGACCCACATCACCGACCTTCACCACCGGCAGACCCTGGGCTTCAATTTTCACCACGGCAACGTCGGTGCGCTTATCGGAACCAATGACCTTGGCTTTGAATTCGCGCTTGTCCGTGAGCCTGACGATGACTTCATCGGCACCATCAACCACGTGCGCATTGGTCATGATGAAACCATTGGCTGTCAAAATAAAGCCAGATCCCGCACCTTTAACTCGCTCTTCTTCTTGCGGCTGCGAGCGATTTGGGCGTGGATTTTGTCTCGGGATGTTAGGTGGGGGCATGCCGAAACGCCGGAAGAATTCAAGCATTTCTTCGTCAACGCCATTTTCAGCGGCGGAGCGAGGCGCCACTTTTTCTGTCGTTCGTATGTTCACCACCGAAGGACCAACTTGTTCAACCAGCTCGGTGAAATCCGGCCGTGACAGAACTTGAGCCTCGGCCGGCGGAACGGTCAATGCGCTAACCATTCCCAACACACTCGCGAAAACAAGGCTAGCGAGCACCCTTGAAGCATGACCCATCATGTTAATCCTCTCAGAAACTATCATCATTATCCTGTGACTCTGGCTTGCCTGCTGTGGCCACCACCGCACGCCTGAAGTCTGCCCAGCGCTGCGGCGCAGAACGGCGCTCAATCCAATGCCATTGCCTAGCACCCGTCGAGCTATGAAAGCAAATGAGGATGCAAGCCTGAAAGTCAAGATGCTGGCTCAAGCTTCCCCTGTGTGAAGAATTCGCCGCCTCGCTCCACCAAGCCTGACCATCCCATCGTAGGGTTGCGGGCTTATTGGCGTAGCAAGCGCTGACGGCGCCAATGCCACAGAGCAGGACTACCAGAACGACTAGACTTTGGCGCCAACCCCAGACTGCCAGCTGCATGAGCCAAAAGCCAACAAACAGGACCGAGGTCAGCCAGATCAAGCCCAGGAACACAATCTGAAAACGCGAACGCCCCGCCGGATAATTCACCGTTGGGGCGCTGTGCATGGGAGGGGGGAAGGATAGGGCTTAAATGCGCTTGAACACCAGCGAACCATTGGTGCCGCCAAAGCCAAAATTATTCTTCACCGCCACGTCGATCTTCATGTCACGCGCCGTGTTGGCGCAGTAGTCCAGGTCACATTCAGGATCCTGGTTGAAAATATTGATGGTGGGCGGGCTCTTCTGGTGGTGCACGGCCAAGACCGTAAACACCGACTCGATCCCGCCAGCGCCACCCAATAAATGACCGGTCATGGATTTGGTGGAATTGACCACGGTCTTGTGCGCGTGATCACCCAAAGCGGCCTTGATGGCTTGGGTCTCATTGAGGTCACCCAAGGGCGTTGAGGTGCCGTGGGCGTTGAGGTAATCAACCTGATCGGTATTCACCGCAGCATTACGCAATGCGCTCACCATGGCTCGGCGCGGGCCGTCCATATTGGGTGCCGTCATATGACCTGCATCGGCACTCATACCAAAACCAGCCAACTCGGCGTAGATTTTTGCACCGCGCGCTTTGGCCTGCTCGTACTCTTCAAGCACCAGCACGCCAGCGCCTTCGCCCAGCACAAATCCATCGCGGTCTTTGTCCCAGGGGCGTGAAGCTGTTTTCGGATCGTCGTTACGGGTACTCAGGGCACGCATGGCGGCAAAACCACCGACACCCAAGGGCGATACCGTGGCTTCCGAACCACCAGCGATCATGATGTCGGCATCGCCATATTCAATCATGCGAGCTGCTTGACCAATACAGTGCAAGCCCGTGGTGCAAGCGGTAACGATGGCGATATTGGGGCCTTTGAATCCAAAGCGCATCGAGACATGACCGGAAATCATGTTGATGATCGTCGAAGGAACAAAAAATGGAGAGATCCGGCGCGGACCCCGGTTCGTTAATTCGGTATGGGTGGCTTCGATCATTGGCAATCCACCAATGCCCGAACCAATCGCACAGCCAATCCGAACCGCCATATCTTCATCAAGCGCCTCGCCCAAGGGCAGATTCGCATCGGTCACGGCTTGCACGGCTGCAGCAATTCCGTAGTGAATAAAAGTGTCCATGGTGCGCGCTTCTTTGGCACCAATATAGGACTCTAAGTCAAAGTCCTTGACCTCGCCTGCGATCTTGCAAGCGAAATTGGTCGCATCGAATCGAGTAATCAGATCGATGCCCGATTGACCCGCCAAGATATTTTCCCAAGCCTCAGCCACCGTGTTACCCACGGGACTGATGCAACCCAAACCAGTGACGACAACGCGACGACGTGACATATGCTTTGTATTCAATCGTTTGACCAATAAAACACCGGGGCTCCCAAGTTCCTCGCCAGCGACTGACGAACAGTGGCCTGCACCCCAAACTCTAGCAGGGACGCTTGCGCGTCTGACTGCTTAAGCTTTGTGGTGGCTGGTGGCGTAATCGACCGCGTTTTGAACCGTGGTGATTTTTTCTGCGTCCTCATCTGGGATCTCAATCCCAAATTCGTCTTCCAGTGCCATCACCAACTCGACTGTGTCGAGTGAGTCTGCGCCGAGATCAGCAACAAAGGATTTTGCGCTGGTGACTTGTGACTCTTCAACGCCGAGTTGTTCGGCAATAATTTTTTTAACGCGTGCTTCGATATCGCTCATGGAGCCCTCAGAGGGTTGTAAATGAATCCGTGATTTTAGCCGTGTCTTGAATGATTACTCAACACGGCAGCCGAACGGATCAATCGGTTTGAACTTACATGTACATTCCGCCGTTAACGTGGAGCTCTTGGCCAGTCACATAACTGGCTTGTGGCGACGCCAAATAGACCACGGCGTGGGCGATATCCGCCGGCCGACCCAGTTGCCCCAGGGGGATCTGGTTCAGCAAAGCCTTGTGCTGCTCAGGCGGCAAACCGGCCGTCATGTCGGTTTCAATGAAGCCGGGTGCCACGCAGTTGACGGTGATATGACGCGAACCCAATTCACGGGCCAGCGCACGCGTCATGCCCGCTACGCCAGCTTTAGCAGCGGCGTAATTGGCTTGACCTGGATTACCCGAAGCACCGACCACGGAAGTGATGCTGATGATTCGGCCATAACGCTGCTTCATCATCGTGCGCATCACTGCCCGGCTCATGCGAAAGACCGCCTTGAGATTGGTGTCGAGCACCGCATCCCATTCATCGTCTTTCATGCGCATGGTCAGATTGTCCCGGGTGATTCCAGCATTGTTGACCAACACCTGCAAACCGCCATGCTCTTTGCCAATGGCATCGATCAGAGCCTCAACTGCAGCCGCATCATTCACATTTAAATTCTTGCCGCTGCAACCCGGATAAGCCGAAAGGGTTGCGGTGATATGGGCAGCCCCCGCATCGGTCGTCGCGGTTCCAATGACTTTGAGCCCTTTTTCGGCCAGCGCCAGGGCAATGGCAGCCCCAATGCCACGCGAGGCACCGGTCACCAGGGCGACCTGGCCTTCAAATGTGATGTCACTCATGACAAATATCCCTTGACTTCAGCCAAGCTGGCTGGATCGTACAGTGGCAACCCGGTCATTTCAGCATCAATGCGTTTGACCAAGCCAGCCAATACCTTGCCCGGACCACATTCAACTACGTTGCTCACGCCACGGGCCTTGATCGCCTGAACACACTCAACCCAGCGCACCGGACCGAAAGCCTGACGGTACAAGGCATCCTTAATCGCCGCCTCATCGTTTTGAACGGCCACATCGATATTATTCAAAACGGGGATGGTCGGCATTGCCAATCTCACTGTGGCCAACTTCTCCTTGAGCTTCTGTGCTGCCGGACGCATCAAACTGGAATGAAAAGGTGCAGACACGGGCAACAGCAGGGCACGCTTGGCACCCTGGGCTTTCAGTTGTTCACACGCCTTGTCCACGGCCGCTTTGCTGCCAGCAATCACGGTTTGACCCGGGTCATTGAAATTGACAGCTTCAACGACTTCCGCACTGCCGGCACCCCAAGCGCGCGTGACGTCGGCGCAGATCGCAATGACTTTGGCAGCCTCCATGCCCAGCACGGCGGCCATGGCACCAACCCCGACCGGGGTGGCGTCCTGCATGGCCTGAGCCCGTAACCGCACCAGCGGTGTGGCTTGTGTCAGCGTCAATACGCCGGCGGCCACCAAAGCTGAATATTCGCCCAAGGAATGCCCCGCCACCAGTGCTGGGGCGATACCGGTCTCTTGCATCCAGACCCGGTAGGCCGCGACCGCTGCGACCAGCATCACGGGTTGGGTATTGGTGGTGAGCGCGAGTGCTTCCTTCGGGCCTTGTTGAATCAAAGTCGCCAGGTTCTCGCCCAAAGCATCGGAGGCTTCCTGCAAAGTCTCGCGCACCACCGGTGCATCCGCCCACGCGTCAAGCATGCCGACGGATTGAGAGCCCTGTCCCGGGAATACAAAAGCAAAGGGTTTCATGTCCATGAATTTTAAAATACGCAGGATCGCGTTACAGGTTCAACAACACCGCGCCCCAAGTGAAGCCCCCGCCCACGCCTTCGAGCATCAGCAATTCACCGGGTTTAACTTTGCCGCTGCGCACGGCATGATCCAGCGCCAACGGGATCGATGCCGCTGAGGTGTTGCCGTGCTGATCCACCGTCACGATCACTTTTTCCATCGGCAGTTTGAGCTTTTTGGCAGTCCCTTGCATGATGCGGATATTGGCCTGATGGGGAATCAGCCAATCAATGTCGGCCTCGGTCTTGCCAGCCTTGCTCAAAGTGGCTCGCGCCGCTTGCTCAAGAACACCGATTGCGAGCTTGAATACAGCTTGGCCATCCATCTTCAGCACGGGGTCACCCAGAACCTCACCCCCTGAGACATGGCCGGGAACACACAGAATGTCAACGTGCTTGCCATCCGCATGCAAATCACTGGCCAGGATGCCCGGAACTTGCGAAGCCTCCAACACCACCGCACCCGCACCATCACCGAACAAGACACAGGTGGTTCTGTCCTTGAAATCCAAAATACGCGAAAACACTTCAGCGCCCACCACCAAGGCCTTGCGAGCAGCGCCGGTCTGAATCATGGCGTCGGCAATGCTCAATGCATAAACGAAACCGCTGCACACCGCTTGTACGTCAAAAGCGGCGCAGCCATTGGCACCCAGCTTGTTTTGCAAAATACACGCGGTTGAGGGGAACACCATGTCGGGGGTGGAGGTGGCGACAATGATCAAGTCGATCTCGCTGGCCTGAATTCCCGCGGCCTGCAAAGCATTTTGGGCTGCAGCCATTCCCAAATCACTGCTGCACACCCCGGCGACCGCGAAATGCCGAGCCCGAATCCCGGTGCGCTCAACAATCCATTCGTCGGAAGTCTCGACGCCGGTCAGTGCCAGTTCGGCAACCAGGTCTTGATTGGTCAAACGGCGTGGCGGCAGATAACTTCCTGTACCGGTGATGCGGGAATAAGTTTTCATAAATTAAGGAGGGGTTTGCCGCAACCGTTACGCGCTGGCGACTGAGCTCGCCAGTAAGGGGGCGGCATGGGCAATACGCGACTGAACACGATCGAGCAAGTTGTTGCTAGCCGCATCATACGCCCGGCTCAAGGCGCACTCAAAAGCGAATCCGTCAGCCGAACCGTGGCTTTTAAACACCAAGCCACGCAAACCGAGCAAGGCCGCACCGTTGTATTGGCGATGATCGACGCGTTTTTTCAGCGCCGCCAGAACAGGATAAGCCACCATGGCCGCCAGCTTGGTGAAGATATTTCGTGAAAATTCAGCTTTGAGGAAAGCACTAATCATGGAGGCCAACCCTTCACTGCTCTTGAGTGCCACGTTTCCAACAAAGCCATCGCACACCACAATGTCGGTCACACCCGTAAAAATATCATTACCTTCGACATTGCCATAAAAATTCAAATCGCCTGCCGCACCGGCAAAGCGCAACAAGGCACCGGCTTTTTTAATCAAATCATTGCCCTTGATGTCTTCTTCCCCAATATTGAGCAAACCGACCGAGGGTTGCGCAATGTTTTGCAGCACGCTGACCAGGGCTGAACCCATGACGGCGAACTGCAGCAAGTGCTCGGCACTGCAATCCACATTGGCACCCAAATCCAGAACTGTGGTGGCGCCACCTTTGGCGTTGGGCAACTGGCCTGCTATGGCGGGACGGTCAATGCCATCTATCGTTTTGAGAAGATACCGTGAAATCGCCATCAAGGCGGCGGTATTGCCCGCAGAAACAATCGCTTGCGCCCGCCCTAGTTTGACCTGGTCAATGGCCACGCGCATCGAAGAGTCTTTTTTTCGACGCAATGCCACTTCCAGGGGATCATCCATCCCCACCACTTCACTGGCCGCGATCAGGGTAGCGCGTTCATGCTTAAAACCAGCCAACTGATCGGGTAAACCGACCAACAACAATTCGGCGCCGGGATGTTTATTCAAAAACTCTCGGCAAGCCCCTAATGTGATGCGCGGCCCATGGTCGCCCCCCATGCAATCAACGGCCAGCGTGATCATGAGCAATCAGCGCAAGCTAAAGGGCGACGACCAGAATTAATCAACATAAAACAAAGGCCCGATGCTACTGAAATCGTAGCTTCGGGCCTTGAAATAATGTAATTGATCAGGCTTCAGACTTGGTCTTCACCACTTTACGACCACGGTAGAAACCGGTCGGGCTGATGTGGTGACGCAGGTGCGTTTCGCCCGTAGTGGATTCAACAGCAATGCCTGGAACATTCAAAGCATTGTGCGAACGGTGCATACCGCGCTTGGACGGTGATTTTTTATTTTGCTGGACGGCCATAATCCGCTCCTTGTGCTTGGAGGCTGCGTAGGATGCAGCTTCTGGGGTGATAAGGATGTGCGTATTCTTTACGCACGAAGCCTTGGATTATAGCCCAGGTCGGATTACAGGCCTTTTTTCTTCTCGCCCAAGCCCGCCAGAACGGCAAACGGGCTGACTTTTCCCTCTAATTGAATCTCAAATTCGGGGTCTGCTACCTGCAGCTTCACCTCGGCTGGACAACTTTCATGGCGAGGCACGACAGGCAGATCCATCAGAAACTCATCTTCGATCAAGTCCAGCAGACTGAAGTCTTGCTCCAACACCAGCACTTCCTCCTCAGCCAGTTCATCTTGCGCCAAAGCCGTAGCCTCGTCTGCCACAAAACGAAATGAACGGGAAAACGCCAGATCCAAAGTCACAGGGCCCAAACAGCGCTGACAAATCAAGGGGATGCACGTGTCGGCCGTGACATACAACCAAATCTGGGACGCCCCGTCCAGCAGCTCCCTCAACTCACCCCTGGCCGACCAATTCAAGGGCAAAGTCGCACCCTCACCTCTTGTTTCAGTCAACAAGCGCTCAAAGTCGGCGAGTTTTCCATGCCCTGATAACTCGCCACCGACCTGGGCAAAAGCCTTGAGGTCAAGACGTGCTGCTACAAATTCCTGTTTCATGCCTGCAGTGTAAGAGAATCAGCCCATGCTTGAACCTGTCAACCGAAAACTGATTTTGGGCTCCACCTCGCGTTATCGGCGCGACTTGCTGGCCCGCCTAGCCATTCCCTTTGAATGCTGCTCGCCTGAAGTTGACGAAACAGCGCTGCCCGATGAACCCCCAGTTCAAATGGCCTGCCGCCTGGCGCTGGACAAAGCGCGGGCAGTCGCCCAGCGTTTTCCCCAAGCGCTTGTCATCGGATCGGATCAGGTTGCTGATCTCGATGGCCTAGCTCTGGGCAAACCCGGCAACCACGAACGCGCTGTAACTCAGTTACAACGGATGCGCGGGAGAACTGTTGTTTTTCAAACCGCGGTGGCTGTGGTCTGTCTTGAGACGGGGTTCGAACAGGCCGACTTGGCCCAAGTCAAAGTGGTTTTTCGACCACTCACGGACCCGCAAATCCAAGCTTACCTACGTGCCGAGCAACCCTATGACTGTGCCGGCAGCGCTAAAAGTGAAGGGCTGGGCATCGCTTTGCTTGAATCCATCGAAAATGACGATCCAACCGCCCTGATTGGACTGCCCTTGATCCGCACCTGCCGCCTGCTTCGGGCCGCCGGCCTAGAGCTTTTGATGCCCAAGTCATGAGCTCCATGCAGAACCCACCCGCCCAAGCCAAGCCCACACCGGGAAAGCTCTACCTGGTCCCAGCCCCGCTGGACTTTGGCTGCGAGCTGGAAACACCTTTGCAAGATGTCATGCCCTTGGGCACGCTCCAAACTGCAGCTCAATTGGGCCACTGGGTTTGTGAGAACGCCAAAAGTGCCCGCGCTTACCTTAAACGAATCCATCTGGTCACCCCCTTGGCACAGGCGCTGCAGTCGCTGAAAATTCAGGAGTTGCCCCACCAAGTGCACAAAAAAGGTGATCACACCGGCGACTTTGATGCCAAGTACTTGTTAAGCCCGGCCCTGCAGGGACACGACATGGGCCTGCTGAGCGAGGCTGGGATGCCGGCCGTGGCCGATCCAGGCTCATCTGTGGTTCGTGCAGCGCATGAATTGGGCATCACCGTGCTGCCCTTGGTCGGCCCGGTCTCTTTGCTGCTGGCGTTGGCCGCCAGTGGCATGAACGGTCAAAATTTCGCTTTTGTCGGCTACTTGCCGTTGGACTCCGGCGAGCGCGTGGCGCGCATTCGGGCGCTGGAGGCCTTGGTTTTGAAAACTGGCCAGACCCAGCTCTTGATCGAAACGCCGTACCGCAACCAGGCGCTGCTGCAGGCTTTGCTCCAGAATTTGAATCCCAACACCCGGCTCGCCACCTCGAGCGCCCTGACCTTGGTTCATGGGGTTAACCGAAGCGACAGCGTTCGAAAGTGGCGACTCCAACCCTCGACGATGGACAACTCGCAGCCCACGGTATTTTCCATCGGGCGCTAAACAGGGACCGATGGATGCGCTTCAACGAATGAGAGGGGCTTCTTTGAACGCCCTGAAAGCGCCTGCACCCAGCGCCATGCCAAAACGCTTGACCAAACGTTCGGCCACGTTGTCGCGCTTGGTGTAATCCACAATATCTTCGGCCTTGACCACCTCACGGGCGACGTAATCAAGATCACCAAGCTGATCGGCCAGTCCGAGCTCAATGGCTTGCTTGCCGCTCCAGAACAAGCCGCTGAACATTTCCGGGGTTTCTTTGAGACGGTCGCCGCGCCCTTGTTTGACCACCGCAATGAACTGCTGATGGATTTCATCAAGCATGGTCTGGGCAAATGCCCTTTGCTTTTCGGTTTGAGGGCTGAATGGGTCAAGAAACCCCTTGTTCTCCCCCGCCGTCATCAAGCGACGCTCAACCCCCAATTTATTCATGAGACCGGTAAAACCAAAGCCATCCATCAAGACCCCGATGCTGCCCACAATGCTGGCCTTGTCAACGAAAATAAGATCCGCTCCAGCAGCGATGTAATAAGCCGCTGAGGCGCAAGTTTCCTCCACCACGGCATAAACGGGTTTCTTGTGTTTGTCCTTGAGTCGCTTGATTTCATCGTTAATGATGCCGGCCTGTACCGGACTACCGCCGGGCGAGTTGATCAACAACACCACGGCCTTGGCACCCTGGTCTTCGAACGCACTGCGCATGGCCGAGACCACCGAATCGGCACTGGCTTCGACATCCGAAGCAATTTCGCCCCGGATTGAGACCACGGCAGTGTGGGGCGCAGCGATGTCGGTGCCGACAGCACCATGGCCGAGAAATGACCACAGCAAATAGATGAAGAAGACCAGCCAAGACAAGCGGAAAAAAATTTTCCAACGCCTTGCTTGCTTTTGTTCCAGCAAGACAGCAAAGGCCAATTTTTCAAGCACAGCCCGCTCCCAGCCCGTGTTTTCCGTCGGACTGTCTTTCACCTTGGAAGCCGCCGGGGGCACGACAGTCACAAGAGGTTCAGCTGCACCGGCAGCTTCATCAGCTGGTGCGTTGGGATGGGGTTCATTCATATCAAAACTCGAAGGCTTTCAAATTATGGGAAGTATGCCAGTGCACGACGCCGTCATGCTCAAGCACGGCTATTTTTACCAATGCGCCACGGCATGGGCCGCCCCGACACTTCCCCGTGGCGGGCTCGTAAATAGCGCCATGGGTCGCACACATCAGCCAGCGACCGGTACTGTCAAAGAACTGATCCGGCTGGTAATCCATTTCCATCGGCAAATGAGCGCAACGATTCAAATAAGCGTGGACTTGTCCTGCGAATCGGATTGCAAATGCGCGGCAACTTTGCCCTTGATAACGAACGTCAAAAGGAACAGCCAGCCCGCCCTCACTCAGATCGGAAGCCTGGCACAAGGGCAAAATTTCAGGATCAGCCATGCGCACTCAACCAAGCATGCAATTCGCGCATCGAATGCGCCACGTAGAGCGGTTGTAAAGCATCGAAATCAGTCGGCTCATGCGCCCCATAACTCACACCTACACTGGAACAACCGGCATTGAGCGCCATTTGCAAGTCGTGCGTGGTGTCGCCCACCATCAAGGTGCGCTCAGGCGTCACGTCCAACTCAGCCATCAGCTCCAACAGCATGCAAGGATCGGGTTTGCCAGCTGTTTCATCCGCAGTACGGGAACTGTCAAATACCTGCTGGAGCTCGACCATGGACAATACTTGATCCAAACCGCGACGACTTTTCCCGGTGGCCACGGCCAGCCGATACTGCCGCGTTTTCATTTCGGCCAACATGTCCAGCGTACCGTCGAACAGGTTGAGTTCGTTTTGTCGCCCCATATAGTGATGGCGATATCGCTCTAACAAGTCGGGGTGACGCTGGATTGGCACATCGGGCGCCGCGTGAGCCAGCGCCTGCATCAAACCCATGCCAATCACATAGGCTGCATCCTTGTCGCTAGGCACGGTACCACCGACATCGCGCACAGCCCCCTGAATACAGTGGGCAATGAGGGCCGTCGAGTCGAACAAGGTGCCATCCCAATCAAAAGCGATCAGGTCGAATTTTCGACTTCTTTTGTGCTCCTCACTTGGCATGGACTCAGGACTGGGGTGCAGGGACATAATGAAGAAATTCTTGAAGTTCACTTGGCAGAGGGGAGTTCAGCTCCACCCGGCGGCCATCGACCGGATGATTGAACTGTAACCGCCAAGCGTGTAAGAACATACGCTTGAGCGCTACCCCTGACGCGCCGCGTTGCAGGACTTTGTTCAAACCGAAATCGCCGTATTTGTCGTCCCCCACGATCGGATGCCCCTGGAACGCCAAGTGAACGCGTATCTGATGCGTGCGTCCGGTCTTGATTGTGACCTCCAGCAAGGAGAATTTGTCTGCTACCGATCCACCGACTCCGGATTGCGCCGCTGTGCCAGCCAACTCAGCCAGTCTCTTGACCAACTCAGGGCGAAAGCTCAGCAGCTGATCAAGCTTGACCAGCGTCAGCGATTTCATTCCGTCTGGATCGTCCTTGGCAACCACCTTAACCCGACGCTCACCGTCGGGCAACAGGTATTTGTGCAAGGGCTGATCAAGCACCTTCTTGTTGGCCGGCCAAGCACCTTGAACCAAGGCTAGGTAGGTTTTACCGGTTTCGCGCTCCCGGAACTGGTCTTGCAGATTTTTCAGGGCGCTGCGTTTTTTGGCAAGCAACAAAATTCCGCTGGTTTCCCGGTCCAGTCGGTGCACCAATTCAAGGTATTTGGCTTGTGGTCGGGCCATGCGCAGCTGTTCGATCACGCCAAAGCTCACGCCCGAGCCCCCATGCACAGCCACCCCGGCCGGCTTGTCGATGGCCAACAGGGCATCGTCCTCGAACAACACGCTGAACTCCCGCGCTGGCGTGCCCGGTTGGGCGCCAACAACCATGGCTTGGGCTTTTTCAGTAGCCCGCTGCGACACCCGTACGGGCGGCAACCTCACCATATCACCCATGGCTACCCGCGTGTCTGCCGCTGCTCGAGCTTTGTTAACCCTCACTTCACCACTTCGGATAATGCGGTAAACATGGGTTTTGGGAACGCCCTTGAACTGGCGAAACAGGAAGTTGTCCAAGCGCTGACCCGCAGAATCCTCATCCACGGCGATCAATTTCACCTGTGGCTCATGGTCTGACTGAATGACCTCTATAATGTGTTTCACTAGCGATGTGCTGTAACTGGTTGATTTGTCTGGAGTTTAGTCCACCAATCAATGCCAGCCCCGCTAGCAGGTCGATGCCACCGCTCGTTCTGCCCGCAAACACCAAGCCAAATGCTTGCTGTGGCGGACACCAGGATCGGTTGAGCCGACACTTTGAAACACTGATACGGAATACCCCAAGTTGGCAGACCCACAGTCTGCCAACGGAATAAAGCGAGATGTTTGTACTGTTGAGCCTGCTTGATTGTTGCCTGCGCTGCGTTTTCGCTGCGTGCTCGGCAAGCAATGGGCTCTTCATGCCTGAACCCCGGGCCACTGCCCTCATGATGGCCTCGACACAACTTCATCCCCTCGCCCCCTTCCACGCGCCTACGCCACGACTCATTATTTGAGTCCTGGTTCTCCGGCAATTCCCTTCGTTTCAAAGCGTCAGTTCCGGCTTCGTTAGCTCATCAGAGCATGTGAAAAATCGCAAGATTTTTCGGGACGAACTGTTGCAGCCTTTGTAGCCGCCGGTTCTACCCCAAGATAGAGAAAGTGCAAGCCATGAAACGGATGCTAATTAACGCAACGCAGGCAGAAGAACGCCGCCTGGCGATTGTGGACGGGCAAAAACTGCTCGATTACGAAATCGAAATTGAAGGACGCGAACAACGCAAAGGCAATATTTACAAGGCCATCGTGACGCGAGTTGAGCCTTCGCTGGAAGCGTGTTTTGTCGATTACGGCGAAGACCGTCACGGCTTTTTGCCGTTCAAGGAAATTTCACGCCAATATTTCCAGGCCGGTGTTTCGGTCAGCCAAGCCCGGATTCAGGATGCAATTCGTGAAGGCCAGGAACTGCTGATCCAAGTCGAAAAAGAAGAACGTGGCAACAAAGGCGCGGCCCTCACCACCTTTGTGTCACTGGCCGGTCGCTATGTGGTTCTGATGCCCAACAACCCCCGTGGTGGTGGCGTGTCACGCCGGATCGAAGGCGATGACCGGGCTGAGCTCAAAGAAGCGTTGGACCAGTTGGAATACCCCAACGGCATGAGCATCATTGCCCGCACTGCCGGCATTGGTCGCAGCGCACCTGAACTGCAGTGGGACCTGAATTACCTGCTCAAACTGTGGAACGCGATTGACGGCGCGGCCAAAGGTGGCAAAGGCGCTTACCTGATTTACCAGGAATCAAGCTTGGTGATCCGTGCCATTCGCGACTATTTCAACAACGACATTGGCGACATTCTGATTGACACTGACGACGTGTATGAGCAGGCTCAACAGTTCATGGCCCATGTGATGCCTGAACACGCAGTCCGGGTCAAACGTTATCGCGACGATGCGCCGCTGTTCTCTCGTTTCCAAATCGAACACCAGATTGAATCGGCTTATGCCCGCACCGTGCAACTGCCAAGCGGCGGGGCCATCGTGATCGACCACACGGAAGCGCTGGTTTCAGTGGACGTGAACTCGGCCCGCGCCATCAAGGGTGGCGACATCGAAGAAACAGCGACCCGTACCAATTTGGAAGCTGCTGACGAAGTGGCGCGTCAGATGCGTTTGCGCGATCTGGGCGGCTTGATCGTGATCGACTTTATCGACATGGAAGAGAGTCGCAATCGGCGCGATGTTGAAACCCGTTTGCGCGATGCGTTACGCCAGGATCGCGCTCGTGTTCAATTCGGTTCGATCAGCAAGTTCGGCCTGATGGAGATGAGTCGCCAGCGTTTACGCCCGGCACTCTCTGAAGGTGCTTCCATTCCCTGCCCGCGTTGCGGTGGATCGGGCCATATTCGGGATACCGAAAGCTCGGCCTTGCAGATTCTTCGCATCATTCAGGAAGAGTCCCAAAAAGACAACACCGCATCGGTGCTGTGCCAGGTTCCGGTTGACGTGGCCTCTTTCCTGCTCAACGAAAAGCGAACAGAAATCGCCAAAATCGAACTCAAACAACGCATCAATGTGTTGATGGTTCCCAACAAGACGCTGGAAACACCGAACTACAAGCTCGAGCGTCTCAAACACGATGACCCTCGGCTCGACGGCATGGAAGTCAGCTACAAAATGGCTGAAGTGAACGAAGACCCGACATCGGTCACGCGTCGCTCACAAGAGCCCACCAACAAACAGAGCCCCATTATCAAGGGTGTGTTGCCCGATGCACCGGCACCGGTTGCTGCGCCCAAAACAGAACCGGTCAAACCGCAAGCTAAAACGGGACCGAGCACGCCAACCTCAAGTCCTAAAGCCGAGACCCAGAAGCAAGGTTTCATGGGCTGGCTCAAAAACCTGTTTAGCTCCAGCCCGGCTGCAGCACCCCATGCTGCGCCAGTGGCGCCTGCCAAGCCATCCCGCGATGAGCAAGAAACTCGCAGCGATGGCCGAGGTGGTCGCGGACGAGGTGATGGCCGTGGCCGCGGTAGCCGCAGTGACCGAGGCGAGGGCCGCAACGAAGGCCGCAATGAACAGCGTACCGAAGGCCATGGCCGCACAGGTCGCGGCGGTGGCGGCCGGGGTGAGCGTGGCGAACGCACCGAGCGCCCAGCCCAGCGTGAACGCTTTGAGCCTCGGGCCACAGCACCGATCGAAGCTGACGTATCAGTTCAAGCTCAAGATCCGGGCCTGAATGGCACCAATCCAGAACAGCGAACGGAACGACCCGCACGCAACAATGAACGTGCTGAGCGCAACCGCGGTGGCGAGCGGCCTCAACGTCCTGAACGCAATGCTGCTCAGGATAGCCTGCCGGCTGCAGATCGCACCGATGCTGATCGCCAAACTGGTGGGGATGCTCCAAGCGAACAGGAACCCTCCCAAAATCGGGAAGGACGTGGAAAACAACGTTCGCGTGACCGCTATGGCCGAGATCGTGCCCCGCGTCCGGAAACTGCAGAGCGAGACGACTCGACCACAGAGCAGTTTGTCCCGACACCTTCGTACTTCTCTGCACCGACAGCTGAGACAACGCCCCAAGCCATGCTGGCAACAGCGCCGGCACGCGAAACGACGGCAACTGAACTAGCGGCACCTGAACAACTGGCAGCTGTGCAAGTTGTCGCTGTGCCGAGCGCCTTGGTTCAGCCTGTCAGTGCGTTGAAAGCTCCCCCAGCGTCAGTCCAGCCTGAAGTTGTCAGCGCAACGCGCAGCTTGCCTAAAGTGCAAGGCTTCACCTTGCCCTTGGGTGAACTGGCCCAAGTGGCCGAGAGTTCGGGTTTGGTCTGGGTGAATTCAGATGCGCAAAAAATTGCCTTGGTTCAAGCGGCCATTGCCGCCGAGCCCAAGCCCATTCACCAGCCACGCCAGCGTCCAGCCACAGTGCAACTCGACATTGGGCCGTTGGTTTTGGTGGAAACCAAGCGCGACCTGCGGAGCATGAACCTGCCATTTGACTCGGCATCGAACTGATCACAGTCCAGGCTGTGGCAAAGAAAAGGGGCGCTTCATGCGCCCCTTTTTTTGGTGATGTCCAGCGTGGCCAGTTTTAGTCAAATTTAACGCCAGCTTCCCGAATCACCTGAGCCCAGCGGGATTTCTCACCCGCAATAAAACTGCCGAGTGCCTCGGGCTGTCCGGTACGAACTTCGGTACCGAGCACTGCGAGTTTTTCCCGCATTTCCGAGCTTGCCAGAATCTTGCTGATTTCCGCGTTCAGTTTGGCAATCACATCACGCGGTGTTCCAGCAGGGGCCAACACGCCTTGGTAAGACCCGGTCTCAAAACCAGGCAGGGTTTCTGCGATCGTTGGCACGTCGGAAGCTGAGGCTACCCGTTGCGCCCCTGAGAGCGCCAGGGCCCGGATCCGACCCGACTTCACGGTCGGATAAGTGGCCAGCATGCCGTTCATGATCACATTGGCCTGTCCGCCTGCCACGTCTGCCACCGCCTGTGAACCCCCCTTGTAAGGGATATATGTCCAACTGATGCCAGTGCGCTGGGCAAAAGCAATACCCGCCAAATGGGGCGCGCCGCCTGTTCCAGAAATCGCAAAATTCAATTTTCCCGGATTGGCTTTGGCGTAATCAATCAATTCCTTGACGTTGTTCGCCGGAACGGAAGGATGGACGCCCAAGACATGCGGCGAGTAAGACACCATATTGACTGGAGCGAAATCGCGCACCGGGTCATAAGGCATGTTCGGATAAACGCTGGGGTTGATGGCCAAAGCGCCCACGTCGGACAACAACAAGGTGTAGCCATCGGGTGCCGATTTGGCCACATGGTCTGCGCCGACATTGCCGTTGGCTCCCGCACGGTTTTCCACCACCACCGGTTGGCCCCAAGATTCAGTCAATTTTAGGCCCAGGCTGCGAGCCAAAATATCAGAAGTTCCACCGGCAGCAAAAGGGACAATGATTCGAATCGCTTTGGTCGGAAATGGGGTTTGCGCTTGCGCCGTTGTGGCGACCCAACAGCTCAGCCCCAGTGCTGTCAAATAGGCTAGTTTCTTGATCATTGAATTGTCTCCAGTTGAACATGATTTAAAGCAACGGGCAAAACGAAAGTGGTCTACCCCGCAGTGAAAATTATTCTACGACCAATTGGCTGCCTTAATTGACAGCCCGCCGGTAGGCCTCCAGAGCAGCTTTATCGTCTTGTCGTTGCTCGGCCAATTCAGCCACAGCCAGCCAAGCATGACGCCTCATTTTCAAGTCTTTCAATAAGGGCAGGCATTGCTTGAGCAACAGCTGCGCCTTACCCCAGAGCTCCAACCGCATGCAGGTAATGCCGGCCAGATAGAGCAAGGGGGCATCGCCGGGCTGACGCATTTGAGCAGCCTCAATCCGGTTCAGCCAAGCGGCGTCTGGCGCACCCGTGGCCAAGACAAACTCACCTGCCAACAACCGAATCAGTTGGTTGCGGGATTCAGAATTGGCATGAACAGGCTGACTCATCAGCTGGTCCCAGACCGGCAACAAACACTGGCGTGACCAAGCAATTTCCCCCCCGAGTCGCAGCATGCGTGTTGCCGCGTCCATAGCCACTTCGGCCATTTCCCGCTCCGTGACTTCGAGTCCTTGCCAAATTTTCAACAGTTGTTCAGCATCGTGAGCGCTGCCTAGCAACTCCAGCACCAGACTCTGCACCAGACTGACAGCCTCGGCTGAAGAGAACGCCCGGTGTTTTGACAATAAGCGCGCCGTCTCTAGCGCAGCCAAGTGCTGGCCTGCCAGTCGTGTGACCTTGAGCCGCAACCGCAACGCCACAGTGCGCCGGCCAGCGGCATGGGGCAACTGGTCTAACCACTGCAATGCATCCAGCGCATCACGATCATCCAGGGCCCAGCGCGCGGCAAACAGCTGAACCCCCTCTCTTTCCTCCTGGGTTTCGTGCAGAGTGGACTGGTCCAAGGCCAGCTTCAAATGTGATTGCCGCGCAGTCTTGTCCTGCAAGGCATGCGCACTCTCAGCCAACAACAAGTGGGCCACGGTACGCAACCGGCCCGAATAGGTCAGGGCCTCGCCTCCCAAGGCCAGCGCTTGCTCCTGCAGCAAAACCTGTTCTGCCGACTTACGGGATCGAATGAAACGACCGGCCGCGAGGTGCGAGAGGGCGTCAAGCAGGGACAAGTGAAGCGCTCGTTCACGGCGCTGGCTGCGCCAGCGTCTGGCCTGATCTGGCATAGAGAACAGCGCGGCCAAAGCACGCAGAGCCAAATGCATGACAAGGAATAACATCAGCAGCAGCAGCAGCGTCAGATTGATCGACAAATCAATCCGGTGCGGTGATGAAAAAATGGATACCGTCCCTTGGTTGTCACCTAGCAACAAGGCGCTGGCCACCGCAATGCCAAACAGGGCTAGGAACCAAAGCGTGGCCCGCATGCTCAGCGTCCGGCTGCCGCTGTTGCCAGGGCACTCAAAGTCTCATCGACCCGGGGCAGATCCAGCGTCTTCATGTGACCTTGAACCTGCTGCAACAAGCTCGCTGCAACCTGTGTTTTTCGCGAGGAGGGATCGAAATATTTATTCAATGCCACGGCTGCCGATGCCAAGTCGGCCCGAGACGAATCGAGCTGGCGCGCCAACAAGCCCAGACGGGCGTTGAGCAATTTAAGTTTTAAATTTTCACGCAAGAAAAAAGACTGTTCGGGCGACAAGAGCGCAGCCTCGGGATGCTCGATCCGGCTGACCCGCAACAGTCCACGCAACTCATCACGCACCAGCAGCCAACTGCGCTGCCACCACGACGTCAGGCTGTCATCACTTTGCGGACGCAGCGACCCCATGGCCACATAAGGTGCGACGGCATTGACCAGCGGGAGCTCGTCGGCCATGCGCGTCAATTCATCGAGTTTCACCAACAAAGTCGGTGTGTCTGAGAGAGCGGTGGCCTTGATCCGTGCCATGTCTCTGGCGAGCGCGCGTTGAACTGACATCAGTCGCGGCTGGGCCGCACGAGTCACTCTTTGTTCCGATGTTTTCAGGGCTGCCAACAAGGGTTCAACCGATCCGGTGAGTTGCGCTTGTTGCTGCGCCAGTCGAATGGCTGAATCAATGTCAACCACCAAATTTTCGTCACGAGAACGCGACAGGCTCTGGATCAATTCTTCCAGTTGATTGCGGTGCAAAGCCACTTCGCTGATACGAGCCTCCTGCAGCGCTTGTCGCGCCGCGATATCACGACTCATTTCGTGTGCTTGGCGCGCCATGGTGCGCGCTTCAATGGCCAAGCTTCCGCTGTCCGAACTTTGACGGGCTAACTGTTCTTGAATGTTCAACAGCTTTTGCCAAAGCATGCCACTCAATAGCAAGGCCAACAGTGCAACCGCTGCCAACAGCCAGAGCCAGCGCCGCGTCCCCGTCCCCAGAGGGGCAACGGCAATGGGTGGAGCACCCTCGCTGTGCACCGCGTCCACTGGCAGTGCGGCTGGGGCAGGCTGAACTGGATTTTCTGGGTAGGAGGCAGAGCTCATCGGATGGATTCTATCGACGCCACCATGTCGGTCAAAGTGGGCCGTGACTCCAGCACCACAGAAAAACCGGCAGCGCGGGCGGCGGCTGCAATTCGCCTATGGCTTGCCAGCGCCTTGGCCTTGGCCCAGCTTTGCTGCGGCAGCAAAGCCTGCAAATGGGTAATGGCCTGGCTGCTGCTGAAAATCCAGAGCGAACCGTCCACTGCTGCTTGGCTTGCGATCTGCGACTGGTCTGGCGTCCAGCGGGGCAGGCCGCGCTGGTATGCCACCACAAAGTCGACCTGGATCCCCGCGTGACTGAGGCGTTGTGCCAGCCAGTCGCGTCCAACGCCCCGAATCGCACTGTTCGGTGTACCGTCGGTGCCACGCACCAGCAGGATGCGCTCACCCGAGCGCAAACTCGGCTCAAGCACCTGCCACAGGGCTTCTGAGTCAAACTGCCGGGCATCGTCGGCCGGCGCATCAATCTGACTCGCCGCCACCCCGCAACGCAACAAAGCCGCCTTGGTACCCGGTCCAGTCGCCCAAGCGCGGGGTTGCATTCGATAGCTCAGCGCAACCGATGGGCTTGCATCCTTGGCTTGGGCGTCAAAAAAGTGCTCGACGGCTGTCGCACTGACAAACATCACGGCCTGGTACTGATCCAACCTGTTCCAACATGATTGCAGCGCTGTGGGGTCGGCCAGCGCTGAAAGCTCGATCAAAGGCAATGCGATCGCGTCAAACCCGGCGTCGGACAAGCTCCGAACCCAGCGCTGGGCATCGGGTTGGGGTCGGGTCACGATCAAGCGCATGTTCAGACTGGGTTGCTTGGGACAGCCGCTGCGGGATCAATTCCGGTCAATTCACGCACCCGTTGTCGCAAATTGGCCGCTACCCGTTCACCTAGCGCGACCGCCTGCGCCAGCTCGCCCACTGGGGCCTGGGCTTGCGCCCCAACCAAATCAAATTGCCCCCCCGGATCACCCCAGACAGCATCAATTTTCAAGGTCGGTGGTGACTGCTGGCCCAAGGTCGCAAAAGCAGCCAAGGGCATGGAGCAACTGCCACCCAGAGCCCGACTCACCGCCCGCTCGGCGGCCACGCAAAGCCAGCTGGTTTGATGTGCCAGCGGCGCCAACGCTTGCAACAAATCGGGGCGACCCGAGCGAATTTCAATGCCCAAAGCGCCCTGACCGGCGGCAGGCAGCATGTGCTCTGGCTCGAAAATGCTGCGTATGCGCTGCGCCAACCCAAGTCGCTTGAGCCCGGCAGCAGCCAGCACAATCGCATCAAACTGTTGTTCGTCGAGTTTGCGCAAACGGGTGTCCAGGTTGCCACGCAAGGGTTCGATCACTAGATCGGGGCGCAGCGAACGCAGTAACACCATTCGGCGCAAGCTCGATGTCCCGACCACCGCGCCGGGTGGCAAATCAGCCAGTGCGGCGAAACGGTTGGAAACAAATGCATCGCGTGGATCTTCGCGTTGCATCACGCAAGCCAAGACAAAGCCCTCGGGTAGCTCCATCGGAACGTCCTTGAGCGAATGCACGGCCAGATCGGCCCGACCTTCTACCAGAGCAGTTTCAAGTTCTTTGACAAACAAACCCTTGCCGCCGACCTTACTCAAGGAGCGATCCAGGATTTGGTCGCCCTGGGTCGTCATCCCCAGCAAGCTAACGTGGTGGCCTTGCTGCTCAAGCAGCGCCTTGACATGCTCGGCCTGCCACAAGGCCAGGCGACTCTCTCGGGTTGCAATCGTGAATTGACTCAAAGTAGAAACTCTTAATAGGTGGGTTAGCCGTTCGGGGATGTGCCAGCGCGCATTGTCCCACGCGCTATTCTCGTGGGGTGATACCCAGTCCTGATACCCCTGCCCTGCGTCGGATCGCCCACCTTGATATGGACGCGTTTTATGCCAGCGTCGAGCTGCTACGCTATCCGCAGCTCAAGGGCTTGCCGGTGGTCATCGGTGGCGGGCGGCGGCGGGAAGATGATTTACTGGCGCAACTGCGACAGACTCAACCCGAACGGGAGTGGACACCAGCGCATTTGCACGAGATTCCTGTATCTGCATTTCCACGGCTCAAGGATTACAGCGGGCGCGGGGTCATCACCACCGCCACTTATGCCGCACGACAATTTGGTATCGGATCGGCCATGGGCTTGATGAAAGCCGCCAAGCTGTGTCCACAGGCGATTTTGCTGCCAGTGGATTTTCCCGAGATTCGCAAATACTCGCAGCAGTTCAAAGCCATCATCACCGAAATTGCGCCGCTGATGGAAGACCGAGGCGTCGACGAGGTCTACATCGACTTCACCGCTGTGCCTGGCGGCCAGCGTGCGGGCGGACGCAGCCTGGCGCGCTTGATCCAGAAAACAATTCTCGATGCCACCGGCCTGAGCTGCTCGATTGGCGTTGCGCCCAACAAACTGTTGGCCAAAATGGCCAGCGAATTCAACAAACCCCAAGGCATTTCCGTGGTTTTTGAAGAAGATCTGGAATCCAAAATCTGGCCGCTGGTTTGTCGAAGAATCAACGGTATTGGTCCGAAAGCCGATGCCAAACTCCATAGCCTGGGAATAGAAACCATAGGCCAGTTGGCTAGCCAGAATCTGCCCTGGCTGATTGAACATTTCGGCAGAAAGACCGGCGCCTGGATGCTTAACGCCGCCCGGGGCCAGGACGATAGCCCACTGGTGCTGCATAGCGAACCGGTCTCCATGAGTCGCGAAACCACGTTTGAGCGCGACTTGCATGCGGTGCGTGACAAAGCCCAACTCGGCGCCATTCTCGATGCCTTATGCGAAAAATTGGCCCAGGATTTGCGGCGCAAAGGCTATCGCGGTCGAGCCATTGGCATCAAGCTGCGCTATGCGGACTTCAAAAGTGTGACGCGCGATCAAACACTCGATGCTTACATCGATGACGCCGCCTCCATTCGCAAAGCGGCGGGCCTTTGCCTGAAACGGGTCTCGTTGCAGCAGCGCTTACGCTTGTTAGGTGTTCGGGTCGGCGCCTTGCTGCCGGCAACTGAGGTTGAAAATGGGCAAGCAGCCCAGGCTGAGTCAGCCGCGAACATCAGCGATCAGCTCTTTTGACCGTGTTTACTGTCGCGCATGCCGAACCTGCCGGGGCATGGCTTGCGGGTGACTGGTGCGAAAGGGGTTGATGTCAATCCCGCCGCGCCGGGTATAGCGGGCATAGACCGCCAGCTTCAGGGGTTTGCACAACGTCCAGAGGTCCATGAAGATGCGCTCCACGCACTGCTCATGAAACTCATTGTGGTTGCGAAAACTCACCAGATAACGCAACAAACCCTCCTGCTCGATTTGCGCTCCGGTATAGCTGATTTGAACGCTGGCCCAGTCGGGTTGGCCGGTCACCAGACAGTTGCTTTTGAGCAGGTTACTGGTGAGGGTTTCGGTCACAGGGGTCGCGCCCTGCGTGCAGATCAGTAGCTCAGGTGCTGGCGTGACATGCGTGCACTCCACATCCAGCCGATCCAGACTCAAGCCATCCATTTCTTGCACCGGCTCGCGGTCAAACAGCTCGGGTAACACCATCTTCACGCCCACCGTGCCCAAGCTATCCGAGCCGCGCCAAACGGCTTCACTGACGTCGCTTCGAATGCGGTCCTGCACCTGGGCTGCATCGGAAAACCTGGTGTTGTTAAAGCTGTTCAGGTAGAGCTTGACGGACTTGCTCTCCACGATGTTGCGCGTCTCACAAGGCACCGTGATGTGCGCGATCGCGACTTGCGGTTTTCCGCGCAGATTGAGCCAGCTCAGCTCAAACGCCGTCCATAAATCTGCCCCAAAAAATGGCAGCTTGGCGGGCACACCGATTTCATCACGCTTGATCGATCGCGCAATCGGGTACAGCAGCGATGCGTCGTACTGATCCACATAGGGTGTGGGCTTTCCGAGTTGGGACTGTTCTGGTGTGCTCATGGAGCGGCCCGTCGAAATACCAGCCGGTCAGACACTGAGGCTGCAGCGTCAAACGCATAACCCTCCAAGTTGAACTTTTCCAATTGTTTGGGCGTGGTGATTTGGTGCTGAGTCGCAAACCGCGCCATCAAGCCACGCGCGCGTTTGGCCATGAAGCTGATGATTTTGTACTGCCCATTTTTGAATTCCTCAAACACGCAGTCAATCATCCGGCCCTTGAGCGCCTTGCGATTGACTGCCTTGAAGTACTCCTGTGAGGCCAGGTTGATGATGACCGGCGAGAGGTCGGCCTGCAAGCGCTGGTTAAGGTAGGCCGCTATCTGCCTAGCCCAGAACGCATAAAGATCTTTGCCCTGCGCATTGCCCAGCCGTGTTCCCATCTCCAAGCGGTAGGGCTGCATGCGGTCCAGCGGCCGCAATACGCCATACAGTCCACTCAAAATGCACACATGTTTCTGCGCCCAGTCCAGCTCTTCGGGTTTTAGGGTCTTGGCGTCCAGCCCACCGTACACATCGCCATTGAAGGCCAGCACCGCTTGTTTAGAGTTTTTGGCCGTGAATTTGGACGACCAGGCCTGGTAACGCGCAACGTTCAGGCCCGAGAGCGCATCACTCAAAGACATCAACTCGGCAATGTCTTGCGGCGATTTCTCGCGCAAGATGTCGATCAGTTCGGCCGCCTGCTTGATAAACAGCGGCTGGCTGTGACCCACTTCAACGCTGGGCGTTTCGTAGTCCAGCGACTTGGCCGGCGAGAGCAAAAACAACATATTCTGAAAATCGCTCCAGGGTCACAGCCAAGTCGGGTTGAATTTAGTAGGGCGCAGTATTTTCACGTCCTGTGCAACAAAAGACCCTCGGTTGGCTTTGGTGAACACATGCCAGGCTGGGTCGGCGTCCAGCGCCGCGCGGCGTTGCTCACGGTCGGCCAGGCTGTCATAAACCCAGATATGAACGACTTGATTGAGTGGGCCAATTTCGCTGACGAAGAAGCCCAGCAAACGGCCCAAGTGTTTGAGTTGAACCTGTAACCCAAGCTCCTCGTAACGCTCCAGGTACTCCTGCATTTTCCCATGGGCCACGGTGTAGGTTCGATGTTCGTAAATCATGGTGTCACTCTGTTTTGATATTGGCTTGTTTAAGCCAGGGTAGCCAACGCTCAAAATCGGCATCAAGACGGGCCTTGAAACCGATGTGGTCGCGTGGGTTGCTAAAACCGGCCTCAGCCAGCTTGGCCGCGATTTCGGGTTGACGCACCAGGGTTGCCAGCGCCGCGCCCAGTCTGGCGCGTACTTCAGGCGGCGTTGCCGCAGGCACCAACACGCCGTACCAGTTGGTCATTTGCAAAGAAGGCAAGCCCGCTTCGGCCGCAGTCGGCACATCGGGCAACTGCGGTGAGCGTTTGGTGTCATAAATCACCAAGCCCTTGATCCGACCGTCCTTGACGTAAGGCCGCAAGACCGGTACGTCGGCGTTGACCAGGTCCACCGTTCCCGCCATCAAATCGACCAGCGCCGGCGCAGCCCCCCGGTAGGGGATGTGGACCATAGAGACATTGGCCGCTTTGCTGAACAACTCAGCACCAATGTGCATGGTACCCCCCACTCCGGTTGAGCCATAGTTCAACTGCGCTGGTCCCTTGGCTTTTGCCACCAACTCGGCCAAGGTATTGACGCCCAAGGTCGGGCGCACCACCAGCATCGTTTGCACTTCACCGAGCAAGTAAATCGGCTCCAAATCCTTGCGCGGGTTGTACGGCAAATTGGGCGTGGTACCGGCTGTGATGACCAAACTGGAGGTCGTTAACAGCAGGGTCTGGCCATCCGCCGGTGCTTTGGCCGCAACGGCGACACCGATCACGCCGCCTGCACCACCGCGGTTATCCACCACCACGGTTTTCCCCAGCAGCGCAGCCAACGGGGTTGAAATGATGCGGGCGATTTGGTCGGCCGGTCCACCGGCAGCGAAAGGAACAATGATTTTGACCGTGTCGGGCGCGTTCTGCGCATGCACACTGCTGGCAAAAACACAGGCGATTAAAGTAGCGTAAATACGAAACATGGCGACTCTCCGATAGGTTGATCAGGGGGTTTAACCGGCAAAGCGCGGCTCTGGCAGCCCGCACACACCGACATCGAGCGCCAGCAAGGCGCCGGCCAGCGGTTCGCGCGTTTGTTGCTCAGGTGTAAAGCGTTGCGAGTGGCTGGTGATATAGAGCCGATCGAGCCGTTCCCCGCCAAAAGCGGGACACGTCGGGTTGGTCACGGGCAACTGTATCGTCCGGTCAACCCGTCCGTCGGGTGACAGTCGAACCAGCTGGCCACTGGCCACCATGCAATTCCAGATGTAGCCTTCGGCATCCACCGTGGCGCCATCAGGTCGCCCGAGCTGATGGGTCCAATCCTTGAAGACGCGCCGGTTCGAGATGGCACCGTCATCGAGGTCGTAGTCAAAAGCCCAGATGAGTTGCTTGTGGGTGTCAGCGAAATACAGGGTTTTATCGTCGGGACTCCAGCATAGGGCATTGGGCAAAACGAAGTCATCGAGCATCACGCTGCAGCGGTAATCTGGATCGATTCGGTACAGGGTTCCCAGGGATTCACGCCGGCTATCGTGCATGCTGCCAACCCAGAATCGACCGCGCCGGTCACACCGGCCATCGTTCAGTCGCATGCCTTCCTTGCCAGCTTCAGGATGGGCGATGCGCTGCGCTGGTAATCCGTTTTCTGGATCGTACAGGTAAACGCCGGTGCCCGTGGCGAGCAAGAAGCCACCCGCTTCACGCAAAGCCATGGAGCCGGTCACTAAATCGGGATGCAGGCGTTGCGCGCTATAGCGAGCGTTGGCGGGCTGCCACGACTGTAAAGCAGGACGCCTAACGTCAACCCACCACAGGCGTTGGCTGCGCTCACACCAGCGCGGCACTTCACCCAGGATGTCGGCGCACTGAACGACGCATTCGATGACGAGCTCGGTCTCGCGTTTCATGCTGTCATTTGTATTTGGTTGCGGCCAGCGTCACCAGGTCTACCCCGCTGGCAATATCCGTTTTTTGGCGTCGGTCGCCCTGGTCAATTTTCTGCGCCTCAGCCAGAACCTCGGCGACTTGAGCGAAGGGGACGAAAACGATGCCGGCTTCATCCGCCACAACCAGGTCGCCGGCATGGACCGAAACTCCGGCAACCCGAACTCGGCCATTGATTTCAACCGTCTCCAGCCGCCACTTACCCGTGATAGGCGTGACCCCTCGCGCCCAGATCGGAAAATCCAAGCCACGTGAAGCGTCGGGATCGCGATACGAGCCATCAATCACGGCACCGGCGCACCCAGCCCGATGGGCAACGGTGGCCGACTGTCCGCCCATGTTGGAGATGCCCGTGAGCCCCTCAATAACCACCACATCACCCGGCTCGGCCAGGTTGTAGGCTTCGTGCTCACCCATCTTGCCTTTGCCACTGACTGCACTTCGAGTGATGCTCTCGCTGCGCTCAACATTGCGCACCGTGACCGCCTGGCCCACCAAACGCTTGCGCGGTAAATTAGGCGTCAGCACCGAAGCCGGTATGGCACCCGACAACCCCAGCTTATCCATCGCATCCGAGAAGGAGCCGGTCAGATCGTCGATGCGTTCGACTTGCAGCAACACGTCGGCCGACAGGCGTGGCCAAGTCATGCAGCGTACGGCCTCGGCCGGAACCCGACCCGTTAATTTTTTGCTCATTCGCTTTGGAAAATGGGTTAATGCAAATCACCCGCCAGGGACACCAGTGAATCCGTGTCTATCATCACATGGGCCGGGTAGTGAGTGTGATCACAGCCGAGTTTAGCGCTGGCGCCGGCCTTGAGCGCAGCACACATGGCTGGCGTGAATTCAAAACGTACAAAATGAACGGCCGAGGTTTTTTCCTCATTTTCCCGCTCCATATCTTCGTCAGCAATCGCATAAACCCGCGCCTGGCCCTCGACCTCAACAAACAAGCGGTCTTCAACACCGATCAGTCGCGCCAATTCGCGCCTACGCTCGTTGACGTCCGGGTATTCGATCATCATCGTGGCTTTCCAGTTGCTGCCATCGGGAACCAGCGGTGCGTAGGCCTCGATTTCCTGATGGATGCCATCTTCTTCAAAAATTTTCTCTATCCGCAGCATCTCCTGTATCTGGTAGCGAATGGTGGTCTCGCTCTCAAACTGCAGGTTGATGTGCTCGCCCAGTGGCACGCTGCGCAATTTTCTGTGCGCAATGATGTCGGGCTTGTGCGCTTTACGCCATTGGCTGTAAGCCTCCAAAGTCATGAGGCTTTCGCGGGTAATTTTTCCAGTGATTTTCATGCTGATCCAATAATTCGTGACAACGCCGCGCTTCAGCCTGTCCCGCAAGGTTTCAAGTTATTCCATAAGCCAGTCGCACCAGGGTCAACGGGTGTTTCAGCTGGGGTTCGCCCAACTGATTGACTTCAAAACCCTGAGCGATGTGGTGGCCGCCCAAGGGGCAATCCGAGCTGATGAAGTCAGGCTTGGCGCCATCTTTCATCGTGGCCATCGCTTTGAATACGGGTTTGCCAATTTTCATGGCCTGTTGATGACTGGTTTTCTTCACACCAAATGTTCCCGCATGGCCCGAACAACGCTCCACCGTGTTGATCGTGGTCTGCGGAATCATCTTCAACATTTCTTCTGTCTTTTTGCCGATGTTCTGGACCCTACCGTGACAGGGGATGTGGTAACTGACATTACCCAAGGACTGCACAAACTCGGTTTTCAGCAAGCCATCGCGCTTGCGCGCCATGAGGTACTCGAACGGATCCCACATGGCCTCTTTGACCAACTGTACATCGTCGTCCTGCGGGTACATCAACGGCAATTCCTGCTTGAACATCAAGGTGCAACTGGGCACAGCACTCAGAATCGCAAACCCGTCCTTGGCGTACTGAGCCAGCACCGGGATATTGGCCTCTTTGCTGGCATTGACTGATTCCAAATCGCCCAACTCCAGCTGGGGCATGCCACAGCATTTTTCCTTCTCCACAATCACATACGGCACTTCATTGTGGTCAAGTACTTTGAGCAGGTCATGACCGATTCCGGGTTCGTTGTAATTCACAAAACAGGTCGCATAAATCGCCACCATGCCCGGTGTTTTGATGCCGTTGCGAACCGGATGGGCTTTGGACTGTGGCGCACTGGAGCGAAATTTTTTCTTGGCCAGCGCTGGCAGCCAGGCATTCTTGTCTACGCCCAGCGTACTCTCCATCACACTGCGTCCGACCTTGGTCTGGTTAATGGCGTTAACCGCTTGCACCACGATCGGGATGCCTGCGAACTGGCCATGAACGTCAGTCGAAGCCAGCAACTTCTCGCCCAGCCCTACCTCACCCTTCTTGAATTTGATGGCCTTGGCCTGCAACATAGTGTGCGGAAAGTCAACATTCCACTGGTGTGGTGGCACATAAGGGCACTTGGTCAGGTAACACAGGTCACATAAATAACACTGATCGACCACTTTCCAGTAATCTTTTTTATCAACGCCATCGACCTCCATGGTCTTGCTTTCATCGATCAGGTCAAACAAGGTGGGGAAAGCCCCACACAAGCTGACACAGCGCCGGCAACCGTGGCAGATATCGAAAATCCGTTCCAGCTCATTGAATGTGGCTTTCTCGTCGTAATAACTGGGATTTTTCCAGTCGATAGGGTGCCGGGTCGGGGCATCCAAGTTGCCTTCGCGTGCCATATTCAGTCCTTGTTCACAGCTTCAAGTTGCCAGGTTTTCTGCATTGGACAAGACGTTTGCCCTGCCCAATACGCAAAATCTTGGATTAATCCACGAGTTCTGTCAGGGCCTTGACGTAGCGGTTGGCGTGTGAACGCTCAGCCTTGGCCAAAGTCTCAAACCAGTCAGCGATTTCGTCATGACCTTCGGCACGAGCGGTTTTGGCCATGCCGGGGTACATATCGGTGTACTCATGGGTCTCGCCCGCTACTGCGGATTTGAGGTTGTCACGGGTAGCGCCAATAGGCATGCCGGTAGCAGGGTCGCCGCACTGCTCAAGCCACTCGAGGTGACCGTGGGCGTGGCCGGTTTCACCTTCAGCGGTGGAGCGGAACAGGGCCGCCACATCGTTCTGACCTTCAATGTCGGCCTTGTTTGCGAAATACAGATAGCGCCGGTTGGCCTGCGATTCGCCAGCGAAGGCGGCTTTCAGGTTGTCTTCCGTCTTGGAGCCTTTTAGAGCAGCCATGGAAATCTCCTTTGGGTTAAAAATTCAAACGAATTGCCTTGAACGAGCTTGATCAAAGACCCCCAAAGGTTATCCGCTCCTATCGGGTGCGTCTAATTGACTTCATCAATCATCTAAATTTAAATTTACTATCGATCGACCATCTCAATCGATTACTTCTATTCATCTTCACTGAAGACGCCAATTAGCCCTGGCGTTTTTGGGAAGCTTGGCGCAATATCGATCCGGTAAACATCTTTTCGCGATCCGAATCAAGTGAAAGTAGCTTGCAACATGCTCAACACCGCCCCCCCGACCCTCTCCGCTGATGTCCAATACCATCCGATTGTGGTGGTCGGCGCTGGACTCGCTGGCCTGACCCTGGTTTGCAGCCTAGCCCGATGGGGCGTGCAGTCTATTTTGTTGGAAGCGGCCCCTGGCTTGGCCGGACCTGATAGTGCCTCACGCGCCATCAGCTACACCCAGAAAACCCTGGAGATATTCCAGCAACTGGGCCTGATCGATCAGGTCATGAAAAACGGCGTGCAGTGGCACGTAGGAAGAACTTTTTCCGGCTCCGAAGAAATCTACAACGTCGACCAGCGCCATCAACATAGCGGAAACTTCTCAAGTCAGCCCGCCTATGTCAATCTTCAACAGTTCGACGTGGAGCGTTATTTAGTCGGCCAACTGGCGCGCCTCAAGCACGGTCAAGTCCGCTGGCAATCCAGGGTGCTGTCTTACCAAGAAGGTGAAGAATTTGCGGAGTTGACGGTACAGACCCCTGACGGAACCATCTTGGTGCAAACTGATCATGTGATCGATGCGACCGGGCAGAACAGCCCTTTTCACGCTTGGTGCCAGACCCAGCAAGTCGTGATCGGGGCGCAGCATGGCTGGGCCATGGCGGATGTGCGCTTCAAGATAGCCCAGCCACCCGAGCGCCGCAGCTGGATCGACGCACCGTTCAACGAACACCGAGCGGCTTGGCAAAGCCCCTTGCCCGACGGGGTGTGGCGCTTTGACTGGCAGCTCAAAGACGGCGAACAAGTCCCATTAACCCCAACCAGCGAATACGCGCGGACCCGCTTGGAACAGCAGTTTGGCAACAAACTCGCGTACGACATCCTCTGGTCAGGGGCTTACTGCTACCGCAGCCAATGCCTTGAACAACTTCGCGTGGGGCGAGTTTTTTTCATTGGTGATGCGGCCAAAATCATTGCGCCGCATGGCTCGCGAAGCGCCAACACGGGGGTGGCCGATGCTTTCAACCTGGCCTGGAAACTGGCCGCCGTGCTGCGTCAACGCGCCCCCAATAGTCTGCTCGACAGCTACCATGATGAGCGACACGAAGCGGCGCTGCAAAACATTCGAATCAGCCAGAGGACGGCTCGTTTTCTAAGCCCTGCCAACCGCTCGGAAAACCTGTTGCGCCAAGCCGCCATCAGCCTGGCCAAACCCTACAGCTTCGCGCGTCAATTCATGAACACCGGCCGGATGGCGCAGGCCAGCAACTACCGTCATTCCCCTTTGTGTTCTGCCAGCGGCGGGCCGTCCGCACCCAACGTCAAGTTCCTCTGGGCCGACAACAGCACAGGCGTACTCAATGATCTGCTGCAGTGGGCCGACGGCAACTTGCTGGTACTGGTGTTTGGTGATCTCTCTGCAGCGGCCTGCCAGCGTTTGATCCAAATCGCCAGCCACACACCCGCTCGCTGCGTTCAGGTTGTAGGCGCCCACAGCAGCCCGCAGGCGTTAGAGCATGTGCGTGACCCCCTGGGTCATTTGCAAGGCGCTTGCCATGTGTTTGGCCATGCCTGGGCCTTGCTACGCCCAGACAGTTATCTGGCGGCCACTGGCGAGGCCGTTAATGCCGACTTGCTGGATGCCATTGAACTCTCGTTGAGCATTTCACACTAGGAAAGCCATGAAAACAATCCTGCACCTGAGCGATGCCGACAGCTTTTATGAGCAGTTGCAAAACGCCCATCAAGGGCTTGAGCGCGAGCAGTCCGAGTTGCTGAATTTTCGTCTGATCTTGCTGTTGGCCAACCAAATCGGAGACGCCCGAACCCTCAAGGAGTGCGTCAGTGCAGCCGCTGATGTGGCTGGCGGATAAAATCCGGGTCAACTCTGAACCCGACCCACGGCATTCGAATGGATGCCGCTTGCCATGAACGACACCCAGCCAAACGCACCTGCTCAACCCGGCCTCAACAGCCTGTCCAAATCTTTCGAACCTGCCGCCATTGAAGCGCAGTGGGGACCCGAGTGGGAAAAGCGCGGCTATGCCGCTGCGGGCTACCGTGGAACCGGTGCGGCCCAAGCCGACGCCCCCGCGTTTGCCATCCAGTTGCCGCCGCCCAATGTGACTGGCACGCTGCACATGGGCCATGCGTTCAACCAGACCATCATGGACGCGCTGACCCGCTACCACCGCATGAAGGGTGACAACACAGTCTGGGTGCCGGGCACCGACCACGCCGGCATTGCCACGCAGATTGTGGTGGAGCGCCAGCTGAAAGACTTGGGGCTAAGTCGCCATGACATGGGGCCAACCCCCGCTGAAGCGCGCAAAAACTTCGTGTCCAAGGTGTGGGAGTGGAAGGAGCAAAGCGGCAACACCATCACCACCCAAATGCGCCGCATGGGCGACAGCGTGGACTGGAGTCGCGAGTACTTCACCATGGACCCCAAGTTGTCCAAAACGGTGACCGAGACCTTTGTCCAGCTCTACGAGAAGGGTCTGATTTACCGGGGCAAGCGTCTGGTGAACTGGGACCCGGTGCTGCAAAGCGCAGTGTCGGACCTGGAGGTGGAAAGCGCCGAAGAAGACGGCTTCATGTGGCACATCCGCTACCCGCTGGCCGATGGCACGGGTTCGCTCACCGTGGCCACCACCCGCCCTGAAACCATGCTGGGCGACGTGGCCGTGATGGTCCACCCCGAGGACGAGCGCTACGCCCATCTGATTGGCCAGCAGGTGACACTGCCTTTGTGTAGCCGCACCATCCCCGTGATTGCAGACGACTACGTGGACAAGGCTTTCGGCACCGGTGTGGTGAAGGTCACGCCCGCGCATGATGCCAACGATTACGCCGTCGGCCAGCGCCACAAGCTGCCGATGATCTGCGTGCTGTCACTGGACGCCAAGATCAACGACGAAGCACCACTGGCCTATCGCGGCCTAGACCGCTTTGCAGCTCGCAAACAAGTCGTCAAAGACCTCGAAGCGCTAGGCCTGATGATTGAGATCAAGAAGCACAAGCTCATGGTGCCACGCTGCACCCGCACCGGCCAAATCATTGAGCCGATGCTTACGGATCAGTGGTTTGTTTCAATGACAAAACAGCCAGCAGGAGGCATAAGTATTGCGCAAGGAGCTATTGATTCTGTAGCAAATGGCGAAGTCAAGTTTGTGCCCGAGAACTGGGTCAACACCTACAACCAATGGATGAACAACATCCAGGACTGGTGCATCAGCCGCCAGCTTTGGTGGGGTCATCAAATCCCCGCTTGGTACGACGAAAGCGGCCAGGTTTATGTGGCCCGCAGCGAAACCGAGGCCCAAGCCCAGGCCCCCGGCAAGACGCTCAAACGCGACGAGGACGTGCTCGACACCTGGTATTCCTCAGCACTCGTGCCGTTCAGCACCATGGGCTGGCCTGAAGCTGTGGCGAGCCCCTGCGGCAGCAGAAACTCGGACTTCGACCTCTACCTCCCAAGCTCAGTCCTGGTCACCGGCTACGACATCATCTTCTTCTGGGTCGCCCGCATGATCATGATGACGAAGCACTTCACCGGCAAGGTGCCGTTCAAGCACGTCTACATCCACGGCCTGGTACGCGACGCTCAGGGCCAGAAAATGAGCAAGAGCGAGGGCAATGTGCTCGACCCGGTGGACCTGATCGACGGCATTGAATTGGCTCCCCTGCTCGAGAAGCGCGCCACCGGACTGCGCAGACCAGAAACTGCACCGCAAGTGCGCAAAAACACGGAGAAAGAGTTTCCGCAAGGGATCCCCGCTTTTGGGGCCGACGCCCTGCGCTTTACTTTTGCCTCGCTCGCCACCCTGGGCCGCAGCATCAACTTCGACAGCAAGCGCTGCGAAGGCTACCGCAATTTCTGCAACAAACTGTGGAATGCCAGTCGCTTTGTGCTGATGAACTGCGAGGGTCAGAATTGCGGCCTGCAAGAACACAGCAAACAAGAATGCGAAGTCGGCGGTCCGGCTCATGGTTACTTGAACTTCAGTCAGGCTGACCGATGGATTGTCTCCTTGCAGCAAAAAGTCGAAGCCGATGTGGCCAAAGGTTTTGACGACTACCGGCTCGACAACGTGGCCAACTCAATTTACCAGTTCGTCTGGGATGAGTTTTGCGACTGGTACCTGGAGATTGCCAAGGTCCAACTCAACAGCGCCGACCCAGCCCAGCAACGGGCGACCCGACGCACTTTGATTCGAACCCTGGAAACTATTTTGCGTTTGGCCCATCCCGTGATTCCCTTCATCACCGAGGAACTGTGGCAAAAAGTGGCGTTGGTGGCCGGTCGCAGCGGCCCATCGGTCAGCATCGCGAGCTACCCCATTTCGCAGCCCGAGCGAATTGATCCGCACGCGATGGCCTATATGGCCAAGCTCAAACAGTTGGTTGATGCTTGCCGAATTTTGCGCGCAGAGATGAACGTCCCGTCCTCAACCCGCTTGCCTCTGTATGTGGTGGCCAACCAGCCGGACGAAGCCATGTTTCTCAAGCAAGTCGCTCCCGTGCTACAAGCCCTGGCCAAACTCAAAGAGGTTCGGGTGTTTGAGGACGATGTCTCATGGGCCGCAGCAGCTCAAACTGCACCGGTGGCCGTGGTGGGCGAGGCAAGGATTTGTCTGCACATGGAAGTTGACATTGCGGCTGAAAAAATCCGCTTAAGCAAAGAAATAACGCGACTCGAAGGTGAACTGGTGAAAACCCAGAACAAGCTGGGCAACGAGGCTTTTGTTGCCAAAGCGCCGGCGGCCGTGATCGAGCAAGAAAAGAAACGCATGGCCGATTTTGTCGCCACGCTGATCAAATTAAAAGACCAGCTCAGCCGTTTAGCCTGATCGCTCGGGCTCTGATCACCAGAGCCCGTTAGCGGCGGCGCAGGACGTGAACGAAGTCCTTGCCAACGGTCTGCTGCTCCAGCAGTTCGTTACCAGTTTGCTTGGCAAACGCCTGAAAATCCCGTAACGAACCGGAGTCGGTTGAAACGACTTTCAGAGTTTGGCCACTCACCATGTCAGCCAAGGCCTTCTTGGCTTTGAGGATGGGCAACGGGCAGTTCAGCCCCCGGGTATCAATTTCTTTGTCGATGTTCATCCGATTTCCTTAAGCGTTAAACCGAATTTTAAGGCCGTTGACCCGCCGTCACCCCTGCTCTAAGCCGGAAACACGCCGGTCGAGAGGTAGCGATCCCCGCGGTCACACACTACAAACACAATGGTCGCGTTTTTCTCGCGCTTGGCAATCTCCTGGGCGACCCAGCAAGCACCTGCCGCAGAAACTCCGGCAAAAATACCTTCTTCCCGCGCCAGCCGCCTACACATCTCCTCAGCATCTTCTTGGCTGACATACATCAGTTCATCGACCGTGCTGGCATCGTAAATTTTCGGCAGGTATTCCTGCGGCCATTTGCGGATGCCTGGAATACGCGAACCCTCGCTGGGCTGCGCTCCGATGATCTTGATTTTGGGATTCTTTTCTTTCAAAAACCGCGACACTCCGGTAATGGTCCCGGTGGTGCCCATGGCGCTGACGAAGTGGGTCACTTTCCCCTTGGTATCAGCCCAGATTTCAGGCCCCGTAGTCTCGTAATGAATCCGCGGGTTATCTTGGTTAGCGAATTGGTCCAGCACCAGACCCTTGCCATCGCGCTGCATTTGTTCAGCCAAGTCCCGGGCGTATTCCATGCCGCCCGATTTAGGCGTCAGGATCAATTCAGCGCCAAACGCCTTCATGGTTTGGGCCCGCTCAATCGACAGGTCTTCCGGCATGATGAGCACCATGCGGTAACCCTTGATGGCCGCCGCCATCGCCAGGGCAATGCCGGTATTTCCCGAAGTGGCCTCAATCAAGGTGTCCCCTGGTTTGATGTCGCCACGCTCCTGGGCCCGTGCAATCATCGACAGCGCCGGCCGGTCCTTGACCGAACCCGCCGGATTGTTGCCCTCGAGCTTGCCCAAAATCACATTGTGTTTGGCCGCATTGGCGGCCGCTCCAATACGCTGCAACGCTACCAAAGGGGTTTTTCCGATAGCGTCTTCAATAGTTAAATATTTCATAGTCCGCACTGTGCCATAATTTCGGTCTTCGCTTAATCCTGCCCGGGTGGTGAAATTGGTAGACGCAGGGGACTCAAAATCCCCCGGAGAAATCCGTGCCGGTTCGATTCCGGCCCCGGGCACCAACCATTGAAATCCAGCATCCATGCGGGTTTCAAGAGAATCAAGGCCACTCCTCACCGGGTGGCTTTTTTTCTTTCTTCTTGCCCGTGTAGCCACTGTGTAGCCACTGGTACGGGGTTTCAATTCAGTCGCAGTTGGTTCGGACGGGTATCGGCAATATCAACAGCCCCAACGATTCACCCCCAAGCAGGAAACCCCGTAGCCAGTACAGCCCGCCGAGTTTTATCCGACAATCTGACGCCCTGCTGAATGTGCACTACTTCCATCCCATAGGCTGCCCCCGAGTAGCCAATTTCGCGGGCTATTCCTTCGGCCATTCTGTCCACACTCATGAGCCCTGCATCACTTGGGCGCAAAACCTGTTTGCTCGATGCTGGCTGGGCTTCAATAAATCCGCTTTGTTCGTCGTCTGTCATACGCACCGCTTTCTTCATTGGGGCCCCAGCAGGCAGGGGAAGGGACCCCGCTTTTCGGTTCACTGGCCTGGCTGGGGAGAATCTGGTTCAGTCGAGTAGCTTCAAAGCCCGGCGCTGCTCAGGCGTCAGCGGCGGGCGTGTCCATGGCATCAGGTACCACATGATGCGGCCCCAAAAAGACGTCGGCGGCTGAGGCAGCATGACCTCTTGGCGCGCACGCCTGGTGGTAATTTGCATGTCATCACGCTCAAGCACTGCGACGGACTCCTGAATTACACAGTAGCCAACGGCTCCATGCGTACCACGGCACGCGCCCCGACTGCATCGGCGTACCGCTGGACCGTTCGCATGGATGGGTGGGTACGACCACTTTCCAGTCGTGCAATCACGCTTTGAGTGGTGCCCATCAGTGCGGCCACATCGCCTTGAGACATGCCTGCATGTGCACGTGCTGCTATCAGTTCTCGTGCCAATTCAAACTCAGGTGTTTGCGCTTCATAGGCTTGGCGCACACCAGGATTTTTCAGCAATTCACTCTTGAGGGTTTTCAGATTTTTCATGTCGATGCCTCCAGACGTTTCAATGCAATTTCAATCGCGCTTCGTGGCGTAGTTTGTGTTTTCTTCACGAACACATGCAGCACCAGCAAACTGCGCCCCGTCACAGCGGCGTAAACGGCACGGGCAATGCCATCACGGCCCGTCAAGCGCATCTCCCACAATTTGCGCTCCAATGGCCGGATGTGCGGCAAACCCACACGTTGCGGCCCCAACTCTTCCAGCATCTCGCCAATATGCAAAAACCGGGCTTGCATATCAGCAGGGATGGCCTTTAACTCGCCCTCAGCCAAAGGGTGCAGGGTAACTATCCACTGTTCCGCCATTATAGCTTTTTTGCTATCTTTTGGATTTTTCATGCTACGGCCTTTTCAAATGCAATATGGGTCACACTGGCGCTGGCGTTCTCCAAGTGCCTGAAAAGCATTTCCAAAGTCTCAAGCTTCGCGTCAAGGTAGTCATGCCCATCGTACGATGCCGCCTGGACGCCCGACACACCATGGCTGAGTAAGCGTCCCCTCACCTCCTGGGAAACCCTCAAACTGGCGAGCGTGGTCTCCACGCCAGAACGAACACGTTTGGGCGAGAAACCCTCAATACACGCCCCTGCTGCCATTGCCCACTTGGACATGGCATCAGCCGTGATACTGGTTTTCCCGCCATCGGTTGAAATCAGGAAGGTGCCCGGCGAGTTTTCGGTTTTCTTTTTTTTGCTGCGTGACTTACGACCAGTTGGTGCCAAAGCCTTGTACTGAGCCAGCGCGGCCTTAGCTGCTGCAATCAGCGGCAAAGGGTGCAATCTGGGCGGCCTTCCAGGTCTACCCTTTGGATCGCGTACCATCAGAATCCCGTTGGAATCGTCATCGGTCTTCAATCGACAAAACTGCTCCAGACGCTGTCCGCCCGTCAGCAGATGCAATCGCAGGACAGCCGCCTCAAAAGTCTGCACCTCCTTAATGGCATTCCAGTATTGGCGAAGCTCTGGCACGCTCAATGGGTTTTTATCTGTCTGGCGCTGAACCGCCTTTGTCTCGGCCGCTGGGTTGTGCTTTACCCCGTACGCCTTGAATCGAACCGGAAGTTCAGCATCCATGCCAGCGGTACGCGCCATTTCATAGGCGGCACGCATATACGCACGCAACTTACCTGCCGTTCGTTTCTTGCCAACTTCAATGAGGTTACGCATCAGGTCGGTGATTTCCTCGCCCGTCACCTCTGCTGCAGGCTTTCTGGCCATGGATGGCGCCCCATCAATCAGGTGCAGCCGCATAATCCCGCGAACCTTGTCATGCGATGTCCGGCCAAACCGTTCAAGTTGGTCGCAATAATCCGCCATCAGCGCTTGCAAGGTGAACTCCTCCGCCCGTTGCTTGACCAGCTTCGCTTGCTCGTTTGCTTTTCGATGTTCCGCTTTGACCTCTCTTGGGTCTTGACCGGCATCGAGCATCACAGCAAGACGGCGCGCCTCTGCTCTGGCTTGCTCAATGGTCCAAGCCCTGACGTCGCCAATCGTCATGCGCACGGTTGACCGGTACAGCTTGCTCTCAAAGACAAATGCTTTCTCGCCGGTGTTTGTTGCCCGCACTCTAAGACCTGGGGCCTCTGAGTCACGCAGGAAAACCTGAGCCTTAATGTCAGTGCGACAAGTCAGCCGCTCAATCAAGCCAGCCGTAAGCGACAACCTTTTTGTGAGGTCTACTGGCTGGTTCTTTGTTGGTCTGGCCATTGTGACAATCCCCCGGTGTAGCCGCCGTGTAGCCACTGTGTAGCCAAATTTGCGGAATTATGTGGAATATTGATCAACACAGAAAACCTCCGAAAATCCGCATAAACAAAGGTAAGTTGTTGATTTTCATTGATTTTATCAACAAAAATCAATGATCCAAAATACCATATTCAGGGGACTCAAAATCCCCCGCCGAAAGGCGTGCCGGTTCGATTCCGGCCCCGGGCACCACAACAGGAAACCTAGCATTCATGCGGGTTTCAAGAGAATCTAGGCCACTCCTAACCGAGTGGCTTTTTTTTGATTTCGGCATTTACAGACTGTTTACAGGCTGCCGCACAGAATTTCCACCCACCTCCAAAGCTGTCAGGACGTATCAGTGCTGAGAGGGGTGCCAATGTAGCGCCGACGGACTTGGATGCCCTCGTGCAGCAGATGGCGACGCAGCATTCTGGCGCCTATGAAGGTGTGTTCCAGATGCAGCTCATCAATGCGGCGCATGAGCGCCAAATCGGCTGGGCTGACGGGGCGAGGCAGGGTAGTACACCGAGCCGCGGCTCATGCCACGCATGGGCGACCAGCGTTAGAAATACCAACCCCGGCGATGCCCAGGCTGCTACGGTTTATGGGGAGCATGCCTAGCCGAACCCTATTTCGCCGCCACGTGCCGCTCGTCAAGGAACAGCTGTACCTCGCGAAACAGGTTCATACGGTTCTTTTCCATGAGGATGGTGTGCGTTCCCTCGCCCAGTTCGACGTAGCGCTTGTAGGGCGCGCCGGTCAGCTTCGGCAACAGGTTCTGGGCCATGTAGGCGGGGGTGTCGACGTCCCATTCGGCCTTGATCAAGAGCACCGGAACCTTGATGTCCTCGGCTTTCCAGGGGATGACGCCGCCGCCCCAGTAGCGCTGGCCGTCGGCCACCACTCCATTGGGCGCGCGCAGCACCGGCGGGTTTTGTTTAGCGCCCACCGGGTCGGTCGCAGCGGTGGCACTGGCCCAGGCCTCGAACCAACCCGCGGGAATCAGCTCGGCCTTTTTATGCTCTGCCACGCCGGTCAACCAGCGCGCCTTGGCCTGCGCCATGCTGACTGATCGGTAGGCGGGGGTTGGGCCCGGACCGGTCTGCACCAGCGATGCCGTCTGGCGAATCCAGACTGGCGCGTACAGCACCAATTTTTCGACTTTGTGGCTGTTCAGACTGGTGTACCACTGCATGATCGCCGTACCCCAGGACCAGCCCAGCAGGTTGACCTTGTCGATGCCTCGGCGCTTCTTCACAAACTCGACCACCGCGTCCACGTCGCGCATCGCCTCCTGCGTACCGGCGAAAGGCGGATTCGCGCTGGCGGGCTTGTCCATCTGAGCAGGCCTTGTGGAGCCGCCGTAGCCGCGCACGTCCAGCAGGTAAACGTCATATCCATGGCTGGCGATGTAGTCCATCCACGACAGACCATCGAGCTGCAAATCGAAAGCGGTCTCTGCCGGATAGGTGGCGCCATGAACGTAGATCAGGGTCTTGGCAGCTGAAAACTGGGTCAAGCCGGCCGGGCGCTTGTTGCGCACATAGACCTCAATGCCGGGCTCGCTGGTGACCCTAAATTCCTCCATCACGATAGGTTTAGCTGAGCCAGTGTTTGCGTCAGGGGCGCTGGCACAGCCGGTGATCGATAGCAGTGCCGCGAACAGCGGCCAGAAACGCTTTAGCATAGTGCCTCCTTCAATCAATTCTGTGGTGTAAAAAAATTCCGGCCGATGCGTTGCGGCGGTCGACTCTGAACAGCTTTTCAGCACTGCGTCGACCAGCTCCACCTGCCCACCCGCCTTTCCCAAGCTCGGTAGCCTGAAAGGGAGCTACCGCCAGCATCACGCATCATGTTTTATCTGAAAATTTCAATTAATCCTACTATTCAGAATCTTTAATCAAATAGGTGCTTACCCCAGCATGATCCCGGGGTTGTTGCACTGCTTCATGGTTATTCCAAGTTATTCGGGGGATTGCCAGTTCTTCTCTGCAGGCGTCAACATCAAGGCATTGCAGGTGAGCTTTTGACGAGTAGATTCAAGGCGCAGCTGTCTCTCCTGAGACAAGGTCCAACCCACGAGCAACGAAATATGTCCCCATAATCGATGCGTCAGAGAAGTTGAATAATTTTTCATTCACGGAGCACCCCATGGCTATCTACGAAATGCGGACCTACAGCGTCATCGTCGGGAAAATGAACGACGTCATCGAGCTGTACAAGACCCAAGGCTGGCCCGCCCTGCAAAAGCAGCCCCAAAAATTGGTGGGTTATTTCACGGGCGACATTGGTGCCATGCACCAGTTGATTCATATCTGGAAATTTGACGACGATGCCGACCGCCGAGCATTCTGGGCCGGCGTCTTTGGTGATGCCGAGTTCATGGCTTTCGCCAAACAAATTCGTCCCCTTCTGGTATCCCAGGAAAACAAGCTGATGCTGTCAGCCCCTTGGGGTCCGACGCCCTAAAGAGGGCTACCCATGCTGCTGGACCAGCCCCACCAGCGCCAGCTGGGTATCGCCCTGGTTTGCCTGACCACCCTGCTATTTGCCACGCTAGACGCCTGCGCCAAGTGGCTGGTTCAGTCCTTGCCAGTGATTCAGGTGGTGTGGCTGCGCTTTTTCACGCACGTCCTCATCACCTCGGCCTTGCTAGCGCCCCAGCTGGGCTGGGGACTGGTTAGGGTCAAAAACTATCGGCTCCAGGGCCTGCGCGGCCTGATGCTGGCCACCATGACCGGCCTTAATTTCTGGGCCTTGCAATACCTGCAACTGGCCGAAACCGGTGCCATCCAATTCTCAGTTCCGATCCTGATTGCGGTGTTGAGTGCTTGGTGGCTATCTGAACACCTGGACGCTCGGCGTTGGTTGGCCATCCTGGCTGGCTTCGCTGGAGTTTTGATCATCATCCGACCCGGAGACCACAGTTTTCATCCCGCTATTTTGTTGTCACTGTTCAACGCCGTGTTGTACGCCCTTTTTAACATGATGACGCGCACCCTGGCCCGGACTGATCACCCCGCCGCAACGCAGTGGATGTCAGCCTTGGTGGCCACGATTGTGCTGGCCCCGTTCGCCCTGTTGCAGTGGCAAACGCCCAGCCATTGGTTCGAATGGCTCGTGATTGCCATCACCGGCTTGTGTGGTGGACTAGGGCATTTCTGCCTGGCATTGGCGCATCGTTACGCCTCCGCCGCGGTGCTGGGACCCTTCTTCTACCAACAAATTATTTACATGACGCTGTGGGGCTGGCTGTTGTTTGGCCAGGTGCCGGATCAAGCGGTGGTTGCCGGTTCTCTGATCGTTGTAGTCAGCGGCTTGTACCTGCTGTGGCGTGAGTTACGCAGTACCAAGTTAGCCACCGCACTTGAACCCTGATCGGAAATTTCAAAAAACCACGTGCACGTTCTTGTGCTGGGTATAGGTCAGCAACTCGTCGAAGCCTTCTTCCCGCCCCATGCCCGATTGCTTATAACTGTCAAACAGCGCGTCCTCATCGTCACGGCGCAAGACCGACAAGGTTCAACCTGCACCGGGCCGATTCTCCAGCACCACCGGTTGGCCCCAGGTTTCAGTCCATTTATGCGCGATGGTTCGGGCCAGCACATCGTTGCTGCCACCGGGGGTGATGGGCACAATGAACTTGACTGCGCGAGCCGGATAACTGCCTGATTGTGCTTGGACCCAAGCCGGTATCCACAGCGCCACAACCAGGTTGATGGTCAAAATCAAACGTTGAAACATGATCGTTGCTCCTGTCGTCGGTTTTATTCGCAGGTCAGTTTAGCTTCAAACGTCTTCAAATATGTACCTAAGTCCAATAGGAAAACCCCAATCCCATCCCTAGTCTGGAGTTAACCGGAGAACGACATGACCTCCTTATTTCTTCACTTCCGCTGGTTTTTGGTTCTTTCCCTTTGGCTGATGGGCTCTGTCCTGACCCAGGTCAAGGCTGCGCCGACGGACGATACGCAAGCCGTGATTGCTGCTTTGGCCAAGTCCAATCAAGCCGTTGTGGGTGTTCATGTGCGTGCCACCAGTGGCGCACGTTCCAGCGATGGACTCGGTCAAGTGCGTAGCGGTTCAGGCGTGGTGATTGGATCCGATGGCTTGATCCTGACCATCGGCTACCTGATCCTTGAGGCCCAACACATTCAGATCATGACCCAGGACGACAAGGTCTATCCGGCTCAGGTCGTGGCATACGATTTATCCACCGGCTTTGGCCTGATCAGATCCCTGGTTCCCCTCAAAGGAATTACCCCCGTCAAATTTGGCGAGCTCAAAAATGTCGAGATTGGTGAAGTCTTAATGGCCGCCAGCGGGACCCAGATCGATGGTGACGAGGCCGATGTGAATATGACCCATTTGGTGCACAAACGGGCATTCACCGGAACCTGGGAATACCACATTGAGTCAGCCATTTTCACCAGTCCTCCGGTTGAGAAACATTCCGGCGCTCCTCTGTTCAATCAGCTCGGGGAACTGGTTGGCATTGGCAGTTTGTTTGTGCTTGATGCAATTGGCCCGAGCCAGCCCCATCCTGGCAATATGTTTGTTCCAGTTGACTTGTTGGTTCCCATCTTGGCCGAGCTTCGGGTATCGGGTAGCAGCAGCGCCAGTACACGCCCCTGGCTTGGCATGAATACCCAGGACAATGAAGGGAAAATTCAGGTGCAGCGGGTAGGCAAAGAAAGTCCCGCCCACGCTGCGGGTCTGCGCCCAGGCGACGTCGTTCTTGCCGTGGATGGCAATCAAGTCAGCACCCTAGAATCTTTTTACAAAAGCCTGTGGTCACGCTCTCCGCCCGAAGTTGAGGTTGAGCTCACCGTGCTGCAAGGTTCTGAGATCAAGACCCTGGTGGTCAAGGCTGTGAATCGACTGAGCACTTTGCGCAAAGCCGAAGGAATTTAAAACTTCGCCCTAGACCAGGCCTGAAGCTACGGTGGCATGCTTTAAAATCACCCGCAGTTCCTGCTTCATCCGACTGTTATCGAGTCGACGCGACTCGCCCATGAAGCTCAACAGCAAGAGCGGCAAGCGATCTTTTGACGTACTGCGCGCCACCCTCGGTGGGCGTGGCAAACCGTATAGATCTGCTGCCAAATCAAAGTAGTCCCCCATTTTGAGCACGGTATCGTCACTGATGTTGTAGACACGTTGCGGCCGGCCGCGCCACAGTGCAGCAATGCAGGCACGCGCCAAATCGTCAGCCTGAATGTGATTGGTATAGACATCGTCAGCCATCTCCAGCACCGGTGTTCCCTTTAATAATCGCTCTCTGGGCGTACCACCCTCGCGATCGCTGGCATAAATCCCTGGAATTCGCAAAATGCTGGCGCGCACGCCACTCGAACGTGACAGGAAGCGCACCCGATTTTCAGCTTCGACTCGGCGTTGCGCCCTGGGCGTGTGCGGATTGACCAGTCGATTTTCTGAAACAACATCGCCCTGGCAATCGCCATAGACGCCACTGGTTGAGCCATAAACCCAAGCGCTGGCAGGCCCCCTGCGACGCAGGGCCTCAATCAGCGCTTGCGTTCTCGGGTCCCCCCAGCCTTCGCTCGGTGGTGGTGCCAGATGCAGGACACGCGTGGCCAATCCAGCCAAGCGACGCAGGGTTTTTGGCGCATCCAGATTGCCAATCAGTGGCGTGACGCCCTGAGCTCGCAACTCGGTTACACGCTGGGGCGAAGTCGTCAATGCCAACAAATTCAACCTCGATTTGAGCACGCGTGCCACACGCAAGCCCACATCACCACAGCCAACCACCAGCAATCGCTCACGGCGGAACCTAGCGGGCAGTGCGCCCAGGGGAGATTGGTTTGAAGGCAAAATCGGGGCTGGTCAATTAATCAGCCCCAAGGATAACCAAAAGATGTCGAGCGCCCAGTCCCAAGCCGGAGTTTTTCAGATCACAGTGCAACCCAGTGGGCGCAGTTTCAGCAGCCAGGCTGGAGAAGCCATCTTGGCCGCGGGAATTCACGCTGGCATCGGTTTGCCCTATGGCTGTAAAGATGGTGCCTGTGGCTCCTGTAAATGCAAAAAAATATCAGGCCAAGTGGTTCATGGTCCGCACCAGAGCAAGGCCTTAAGTGATCTGGAAGAAGCCGATGGATTTATTTTGACCTGTTGCGGTGTGGCGCAAAGCGACCTGGTCCTTGAATCGCGTCAAGTGGCAGAAGAAGGGGCTTTCCCGATTAAAAAAATGCCGACCCGGGTCAGCCTGCTGGAAAAGAAATCAGACGACGTGATCTTGCTCAAGTTGCAACTTCCTTCCAATGACAACTTCTCCTACCATGCGGGTCAATATGTCGAATTCCTGCTTCGCGATGGTGTCCGACGCAGCTATTCCATGGCCAATGCGCCGAGCAACGGCCCCGGAATCGAACTTCACCTACGGCACATGCCAGGCGGCAAGTTCACCGATGTGGTCTTCTCGACCATGAAAGAGAAAGATATTCTTCGAATCGAAGGGCCTTACGGCAGTTTTTTCCTGCGTGAACATTCCGATAAACCCATCATTTTGCTGGCCTCGGGGACCGGTTTTGCACCGATCAAAGCGGTGATCGAGCAAATGCAACACAAAGGCATTACCCGGCCCACCACCCTGTACTGGGGCGGGCGCCGCCCAGCGGATTTGTACCTCAATGACTGGGTTCAAACCAAGCTCGACGACATGCCAAATTTGCGCTACATCCCCGTCATCTCTGACGCCTTGGTGCAAGACGCATGGACCGGCCGCACCGGCTTTGTCCACCAAGCCGTGTTGCAAGATTTCCCCGATCTCAGCGGTCACCAGGTCTATGCTTGCGGCGCACCGATCGTGGTCGATTCAGCCCGCAGAGACTATCCTGCACTGGCGAAACTGCCAGAAGAAGAATTCTTTGCCGATTCATTCACCTCCGAGGCCGACAAAACATGAGCCCAACTGATAACTGCAAGCCCCTTGGTCGCCACCGTTGATTGATGCTGACCCCACTACTCCCATTACGCCAGATTGAGGCTGGCGTTCTCGACGTGGCCTTGTTTGAAGCCGGGCCGGTCGAAGGTCCTGCGGTGTTTTTGATGCATGGTTTTCCCTACGACATCCATGCCTACGCCGAGGTTATCCCCCTGTTGACCAACCAGGGTTGCCGGGTTTATGTCCCCTATCTCCGCGGTTTCGGTGCCACCCGCTTCTTGAGCTCAACCACCCCGCGATCAGGCGAACAAGCTGCACTCGGCGCCGACCTGTTGGCGTTGTTGGATGCCTTGAAAATTCCACGCGCCCTGCTGGCGGGTTATGACTGGGGTGGCCGCGCCGCCTGCGTGGTGGCCGCGCTATGGCCTGAGCGCTGCACGGGTCTGGTCTCTTTCAACAGTTACAACATTCAGAATATCGCGCAGGCGATGAAGCCAGACAGCCCTGCCAACGAGCATAGCCTGTGGTACCAGTATTACTTTCACAGCGAACGTGGTCGTGCCGGCTTGCAGCATGACCGGCGGGCTCTGTGTCGTTTGCTATGGCAATTGTGGTCTCCAAGCTGGGATTTCGACACCGCAACGTTCGAACGCAGCGCAGCAGCATTCGATAACCCGGATTTTGTTGATGTGGTGATCCACTCCTACCGTCACCGTTTCGGGCTGGTCGAGGGCGACTTAGCACTGACCGACATCGAGCGACGACTGGCTGAGCAACCGCGCATCCAGGTGCCAACCATCACGTTCGATGGCGCCGACGACGGGGTTCGACCGGTCGCCGATGCGGCACAGCACGCGCGGCACTTTAGTGCATCACGATCGCATCGGGTGGTAGCGGGTGTGGGCCACAACATGCCGCAAGAAGTGCCGCACATTTTTGCCAATGCGGTGTTGGAACTACTGGGGAAGCGCTAAACTGAAGAACAACGGATCCGCCCGATGAATGCAATCCATCTCAGCGACCTTCTTCATTTCTGGCCAGTATCGGATCTGCACGCCAACTGGCTGGTGTTCCTGCACGTGGTGGGTGCTCTTTTGCTGGGCTTGCTGGTAGGCTACGAGCGAAGCTACCACGGACGTGCCGCCGGGATGCGAACCTACGGACTGGTTTGCATGACCTCATCGGCCTTGATAGCGGTATTGATTTATCCCAGCTTTGGCGTCAGCGTCGATCCAACGCGGGTGATTCAAGGCATCGTGACCGGCGTTGGTTTTCTAGGGGCTGGCATCATCATGCGGGTTGGCCTCAATATCAGCGGGTTGACCACGGCGGCCTCCATCTGGGCCACCTCCGGCATTGGTGTTCTGATGGGCTTCGGTTTTTATTTCGCTGCCGTCCTCGTAACCGTGTTGTCCGTCAGCTGCATGATCTAGATGTCGCGTCTGGAAAGCCTATTGCCCTCGCGCCATGCCATTTCGATCGCCCTCAAGTTTGCCCACGACTTCAAGCCCGACCTGCTGCAACTCAGGCAATTGACCCACGAGAGTGGTTTCGAAATCGCCTCCGGCTCATTCTCTATTCATTCTGAAGCAGGTCAACCCGAATGGCGCTGCATTGCCATCGCGTTCGACAGTAAAAGCGCAGCCCCGCTGACCGAACTAGGTCAACGACTGGGCGCTTTTGAAGGCGTGGTAACTTATCACCTTGAGCACGCCAGAAACTAAACTATTGCCCCAGGTAAGCCGACCGCACATCAGGGTCATGGCGCAAAACAGCAGCACGCTGACTCCTATATCCGACCCTCTTGCACCGCGTGGCAAGCCACTTGAGCGCCGTCAACCGCGTGCAGCAGCGGACGTTCCTGATTGCAGCGCGCATTGGCGTGTGGACAGCGCGGGTGGAAAGCGCAGCCGCTGGGCGGGTTCATCGGGTTGGGCACTTCGCCTTGCACCGGCGTTCGCGCGTGACCGGTAGCGTGTAGCTTGGGAATGGCATCGAACAGCATTCGCGTGTAAGGGTGTCGCGGCTGCGCGAACAGCGCGGTTTTGTCGGCCAGTTCGACCAGACGCCCCAAGTACATCACGCCAACGCGGTCGCTGACATGGCGCACCACGGCCAAGTTGTGACTGATGAACAGGTAGGTCAGCCCCTGCTGACGTTGCAAGTCCTTCATGAGGTTGAGCACCTGAGCTTGCACGCTAACGTCCAGCGCCGAGGTAGGTTCGTCACAGACCAGGAACTCAGGCTGCGTGGCCAGAGCGCGAGCGATCGAGATGCGCTGGCGCTGACCTCCTGAAAACTGGTGCGGGTACTTCACCCCGTCCAGAGGTGACAGGCCGACCGATTGCAGCAGCTGGCCCACCCGTTCCCGTAGCGCGGCCTGGTCGCTCAGAATGCCGTGCTCGTGCAGCGGTTCGGCAACAATATCCTGCACCCGCCAGCGGGGGTTCAAACTGGCGTACGGGTCCTGAAATATCATCTGAATACGCCGGCGCAAAGCCCGGGCTCCAGGCCCACGATAGACCTGCTGCGTGTCCTGCCCATCGAAATGAAAGCTGCCGCGGCTGGGCTGGTACAGGCCGACCATTAAACGGGCCAAGGTACTCTTGCCACAACCCGATTCACCGACCAGGGCCAGGGTTTGACCGCGCTCGATCGAAAAGCTCACACCATCTACGGCTTGCAGGATCTGACGTGGCTTGCGTTCCAGTACACGGTTGAGCCAGGGCGGTGAGACGTCAAAACTGCGCGCCAAATCATGCACGCAAACCAGGGGCTGGAGGCTGGGTTTCATATCGAAACAACTCATGCCCAGGCAGCAGCGTTGGCACCAGATTCGGCATGCAACCAGCAGGCGGCTTGGGTGGCGCCTGCCGCCATCAGGTCGGGGCGCTCGACTAGGCAGCGCTCCAACCGGCGCTCACAGCGCGGATTGTAGGCACAGCCGGCGGGGATGGCACTCAGACGCGGCATGGCGCCATCGATTTGGTTGAGGCGTTCGGGTTGGCTCTCCATGTCGGGAATGCAGGCCATCAGGCCGGCCGTGTAGGGATGGGCCGGGTGGTTGATGACCTCGTGCACCGGCCCGATCTCCACCACACGCCCGGCATACATCACGGCCACACGGTCGCAGGTTTCGGCGATTACCCCCATGTCGTGCGTGATCAACATGACGGCCGCGCCGCGCTCTTTGCAAATGCGCTTTAGCAAGCCGATGATTTGAGCCTGGATTGATACGTCCAGCGCGGTCGTTGGTTCATCAGCGACGATCAAGCGGGGTTGCGCGGCCAGCGCCAATGCGATCACCACGCGCTGGCGCATACCGCCTGAAAACTGGTGCGGGTAATGGTCGATGCGCAGCTCGGGCGCCGGGATGCCGGTATCACGCAACAATTCGATCGCGCGTGTTCGCGCTTGGCTAGCATTGAGCGGCAAGTGGGTCGTGATGGTTTCAACCAACTGGCGGCCTACCGAGTACAGTGGGTTAAGGGAGGTCAACGGATCCTGGAAGATCGCACCAATGCGCCGGCCACGTATGCGGCGCATCTGCTCATGGGGCAGGTTGTCGATACGCTGACCTTCGAGCAGAATCTGTCCACCAGCCACGCGGCCAGGCGGTTCGAGCAGGCCGATGATAGCTGCACCCGTCAGCGATTTTCCGGCGCCGGACTCGCCCACCACGCCCAGGATTTCACCCGGCGCGATATCGAAAGAGACGTTGTCGAGCGCGCGCAGCGTGCCGTGACGGGTCGGGAATTCGACCACCAGATTCTTGATCTGAAGCAGGCTCATGGCTTCAACGCAGTCGAGGGTTGAGGGCGTCACGCAGCCAGTCTCCCAGCAAATTCACGCTCAACGCGATCAGAACCAGCATCAGGCCGGGGAAGACGGTGATCCACCATTCGCCGGAGAAAAGGTAATCATTACCAACCCGAATCAGTGTGCCCAGCGAGGGAGACGTGGGTGGGGCGCCCACCCCTAGAAAACTCAGCGTGGCCTCGGTGATGATGGCCGTGGCGATCTGGATGGTGGCCAGCACCAAAACGGGTCCCAGCACATTGGGCAGCACATGGCGGCGCATGATGCGCAAGGAAGATACGCCGGTCACGCGCGCGGCCTGCACATACTCCTTGTTGCGCTCCACCAGCGTTGAGCCGCGCACGGTACGTGCGTACTGCACCCAGCCGGTCAGCGCGATCGAGAAAATCAACACCCCAAAGGCCAGCGTCTCATGCGCGCTCGGGAACAACGCCCGCCCCACCCCAGCGATCAGCAACGCCACCAGGATGGCAGGAAATGACAGCATGATGTCGCACAAACGCATTAACAGCGCGTCGATCCAGCCGCCCAGAAATCCCGCCAACAGGCCTGTAGCAACACCGACCAGGACTGACAGGAGCACTGAGGCCAGACCAACGACCAGCGAGATACGCGCGCCATACATCAGCGCAGAGAGGATGTCGCGGCCCTGGTCATCGGTGCCGAACAGGAAGGTCATCCGACCGCCCTCGCTCCAGAACGGGGGTAGTCGTGCGTTACTCAGCTCCAGGGTCGTCAAGTCGAAGGGAGTGTGCGGCGCGATCCAGGGTGCGAACAGTGCGCCGATCAGGCAGGCCAGAGCGATCAATGCGGACACAATGGCCGTGGGCGAGTGCAGCAGGCTGTAGCCCACATCGCTGTCAGCCCAACGGGTCAGCCAGCCCGGGATGGTTGGGCGGGTCGGAGGAGTGGGGTTGGTGGACATCAGTGCGCTCCGGCCTTTTGAACGCGCAGTCGCGGATCGACTGTGTAATAAAGCAGGTCCACCACCAGGTTGATGACGACGAAAATCAACGCGATCAAACACAGATAAGCGGCCATCACCGGGATGTCGGCGAACGACACGGCCTGGATGAACAACAAACCCATGCCAGGCCACTGGAACACCGTCTCGGTGATGATGGCAAAGGCGATCAAACCGCCCAACTGCAGACCAGTAATGGTGAGCACCGGCACCAGCGTGTTTTTCAGTGCATGACCGAAGTGGATCGATCGGTCGCTCAGGCCGCGTGCGCGTGCGAACTTGATGTAATCGGTTCGCAACACCTCCAACATCTCGGCCCGTACCAGGCGCATGATCAGGGTCAGTTGAAAAATGGCCAGGGTGAGCGCCGGCAGCACGATGTGGTGCCAGCCCTTGAGCGTGAGCAATCCGGTGGTCCAGTCACCTAGGCGCACAACTTCACCCCGACCGAAGCTCGGAAACCAGCCCAGAGTGACTGCAAACACCAGAATCAGCAGTATGCCTATCAGAAAGGTCGGCAGCGAGACGCCCAGCAGCGAAACGGTCATGAAAACCTGGCTCAGCCAGCTGCCCTGGCGCAGTGCGGCGTAAACACCCATCGGAATGCCCACCAACGTAGCCAGCAGCGCGGCCATCAGGGCCAGCTCCAGCGTGGCGGGAAAGCGTTCCGCTATCAGGCTCGAGACCTTGGTGCCCTGACGCAAGCTCATGCCAAACTCGCCCTGCGCGGCATTGGCAAGGAAATGCCAGAACTGGACGTAGGCGGGCTGGTTCAGACCGAGTTCGGCACGCACCGCTGCAACCTGTTCGGCCGTAGCGTCCTGGCCCAGAATGAAGGTCACCGGGTCGCCCACATACTGGAACAGTATGAAGGCAACCAGTGACACGCAGACCATGACAAGAACGGCCTGGGCCAATCGGCGAATGATGAATGGGAACAAGAGTATTCTCGAAAAGTGCAATGGGTCCGACCGCCAAGTCGACCCCTCGACACGACCTAAACTCGGCTCAATTGACCTTGATCAGACGCCAGTCCAGGCGGTTGTCGGCCCGGTGCGTCACCTCGATGTTCTTTTTCATAGCCCAGGGAATGACTTGGTTGTGCAAAGGGATGTGGGCCACGTCCTCATTCTGAAGTAGCAGCGCCTTGGTCAACAGCTCGGTGCGCAGTTTCAAATCGGTTTCCTTCTTGGTACGTTCGACCAGGGCATCCATCTGAGGATTGCTGTAGCGTCCCACGTTGTAGTTGCCGTCGCCACCGGCACCGACCGAGCGGGTCAGCGATTGCAGCGAGTACAGCGCGTCAAAGGTCGGTACACCCCAGCCCAGCATATAGATGCTGGCTTCATAGCGCTGGATCATGGGGAAATAAGTGGTCAATGGCTGAGTCCTCAACTTAGCCTTGACGCCGATCCTGGCCCACATGGCGGTCACAGCCTGGCAGATCTGTTCGTCGTTGATATAGCGGTTGTTCGGGCAAGCGAAATCCACTTCAAATCCGTCTTTGTAGCCTGCATCAGCCAGCAGTTTCTGAGCAGCGGTCGCGTCAAATGGATGACGCTTGTGCACTTCCTTAGTCCATCCGTTGACCTGCGGAGCCACCAGGGCACCGGTGGCCTGACCCTGTCCACGCAGCGTCACGCGGGTGATGCTGTCGATATCAATCGCCTGGTACAGCGCCTTGCGCACGCGTAGATCCTTGAGCGGATTCTTGCCTTTGATGTTGCTGCCAGGTAACTCGTCGCGGTGCTGATCCATGCCGAAGAAGATGGTGCGGTTCTCTATGCCATCCATCACCTTGAGCTCGCCGTTGCTGCGCACGCGCGGCAAGTCCTGGGGGCTGGGGTCCAGCACAAAATCAACCTCACCCGAGAGCAGCGCTGCCATGCGGGTGGCCACTGCTTTGATCGGGGTATAGACAATTTCAGTCACGTTAGTCGGTGCTTTGCCCCACCAACCGGAGTTCTTCACCAGCACCAGCTTCTGATCGGGTTGCCATTCCTTGAGCGAATAAGGGCCGGTACCGTTGGCATTGCGGTGAGCAAAATTTTCGTCTTTGGTCTTGATGTCCTTGGGTTCGACCGACTTGTTCTTCTCGGACCAAGCCTTGCTGAGCATGCGCAGTTCTGTCAGCTGGTTGAGCAGCACCGGATTGGGCGTGCTGGTGATGATGTCAATGGTCTTACCATCGACCTTCTCCACCTTGCTGATGCCCTGGATATAGGGAGTGAAATTGGAGCTCTTGCTCATCGCACGCTGCAGAGAAAATACGGCATCGTCTGCAGTGAAGTCCGATCCATCGTGGAATTTCACTCCGCTGCGCAGCGTGATCCGCAACTGCGTAGGCGACAACAATTTCCAGGCCGTGGCCAACACTGGTTCAATAGTAAATGTCTTGCTGTCGTAATAAACCAGTGATTCATAAACCGCCGCGTGAATGCCGTTTTGCAAGGCATTGTTTTGGGAATGGATGTCCCAGCTGGCAATGTCGCTGGCACTGGTCCATTTGAAGGACTTGGCCAGCAGACCCGTTGAACCAAGCGCCAAGGCAGCGCACAAAGTCAGGCGGACTAATTTCATGGTTCTAATTCGCAAAAAACCGGTAACGGCGATAGCCAAAGTCTGCCTCATCTACTCCACTTCAGACCCTCGTGTTTACCCTTGGTTTGACTATGAGAAATTGCATTAAGAATGTCGGGCAGCATGAAATCTCTCCTTATCTCCCTCACTATTGCCCCAGGTAAGCCGACCGCACAGCCGGGTTATTGAGCAATTCTTTGGCATTGCCGCTCAGTGTGATCAAGCCCGATTCCATCACATAGCCTCGGTCGGCAATGGTCAGTGCCCGACTGGCATTTTGTTCAACCAACAAAATGGTGACGCCTTGGGCAGCCACACTCTGGATCACCTCGAACACTTTGTCGACCATCAGCGGGGATAAACCCATCGAAGGCTCATCGAGCAATAGCAACTTAGGTCGACTCATCAAGGCACGTCCCATCGCCAACATTTGCTGCTCGCCGCCGCTGAGGGTGCCAGCGAGCTGCCCGGCACGCTCCTTGAGGCGCGGGAAAATACCAAAGACCTTCTCCATGTCATCAGCTACACCCCGCTTGTCGTGCCGAATATAAGCGCCCATTTGCAGGTTTTCGGTAATCGACATGCGGGTGAAAACACCGCGACCTTCAGGCACCATGGCCAAGCCATTTTTGACCAAATCCCACGGCCCTTGACTTAGGGTACTTTGTCCCAAGTACGCTATCTCGCCATCTTGAACCGCCAGGGTGCCGGTAATGGCTTTCATGGTGGTGGTTTTACCGGCCCCGTTAGAGCCGATCAAGCAAACCAATTCACCCTCAAAGACCTGGAGGTCAATCCCTTTGACGGCCTCAATTCCGCCATAAGACAGTTTCACCCCGCTGCAGCTCAAAAGAATTTGTGGCGACATAGCGCTTGAGCTCAATGAACGCCCGGGGCGATTGGGGTTGCGGTGTTGCCCGCACCATGGCCTAAGTAAGCCGTGATCACCAACTCGTTCTTCTGCACCTCTGCCGGTGTACCCTGTGCAATCACCTTGCCATAGTCCAGTACGGTCACTTGGTCACACAGGCCCATCACCAGCTTCACGTCATGTTCAATCAGCAAAATAGTGCGATGCTCTTGGCGGATTTTATCGATCAAGGCGCTGAGCATGAGTTTTTCTGTTGCGTTCATGCCAGCGGCAGGTTCATCCAGCGCGATCAGTTTCGGATCGGTCGCCAACGCTCGGGCAATTTCAAGCCGGCGCTGATCGCCATAGCTCAGGGTTCTGGCTTTGTAATCGGCTAGCGAACCGATACCCACATAGTCCAGCAACTCGTGAGCCCGCTGGGCTATCGCCGCCTCTTCCCGTTTGAAGCCCGAGGTGCGAAATATCGCACCGAGCAAGCCTGAATGGGTTCGAACATGGCGCCCGACCATCACGTTCTCCAGCGCCGTCATGTCAGGGAACAAACGAATATTTTGAAATGTGCGGGCGATACCGGCCCGCGCTACTTCATGCACCGCATGCGGACTATAGGGCTGGCCTGCTAGTTCAAAATAACCACTGTCAGGCGTGTACAAGCCCGTGATGACATTGAAAAAAGTAGTCTTTCCAGCGCCATTGGGGCCAATTAATCCATAGACCTGGCCCTGGTTGATTTCGATGCCGACATCCATCAGCGCTTGCAAACCGCCAAAACGCTTGGAAACGCCGCTGACCTTGAGTACCGCTCCTGTCATTTCTTGTTGCGCAATGACTTGCCGTGTTCGGGCGCTGGCCACAGCCCCCGCGGTCGTAACAACATGATGCTGATCATGGCCACGGCAATCAGCAGCTGGCGCAAGATGGACGCATCGAGCCGGCCACCCGTCATGGCCTGCAAGGGGCCTGCCACATAGCGCAACACTTCGGGCAATGAGGCCAATAGCACCGCGCCCAAAATGACACCGGGCAAATGGCCAATTCCACCTAGAACGACCATGGCCACAATCATGACCGACTCCATGAGGCTAAAGGATTCGGGCGAAATAAATCCCTGAAATGCAGCGAACATGGCGCCCGAGACACCCCCAAAAGTTGCCCCCATACCAAAAGCCAGCAGCTTAAGGTTGCGGGTATTGATGCCCATGGCCTTAGCCGCAATTTCGTCTTCCCGAATGGCCATCCAGGCTCGCCCCACCCTGGACTGCTCTAGTCGATGGCAGATCACAACGCTGAGCAGCACCAACGCCAAAAACAGGTAGTAGTACAAAGACACCGAGGCCAGCTCGAAGTCGTTGATACTGATTTTTTTACCCAGATTCAGTCCAAAGAAATGGATGGCATCGATCCTGTCAATGCCCCTGGGTCCATTGGTCAAATTGACCGGGTGATCCAGATTGGTCAGAAAAACACGGATGATTTCACCAAAACCCAGGGTCACGATGGCCAGATAATCGCCGCGCAGCTTCAGTGTGGGCAAGCCCAGCAAAATGCCGAACACCCCGGCGATTCCGGCCGCCATAGGAATCACCAGCCACAACGGGGCATGCAGTCCCGTCGGGAAAAGAGCGGCGATCAGGGCAAAGTTTTCCGTCAGCTGGGGCGAGGACAAGAGGCCATACATATAGGCCCCGATGGCGAAAAAAGCCACATAACCCAAGTCAAGCAGTCCCGCATAACCCACGACGATATTGAGCCCCAAGGCCAACAGCACATAGAGCAGCGCCATGTCCGCAATTCGGACCCAGGCGTTGCCAAAATTCTGCAGCAGCAAAGGCAGGAGCAGCAGAGCTATGATCGACCAGAGGATGTGGCGATTTTTCATGCCCGGTCTGCTACCCGCTCACCCAACAAACCTGAAGGCCGCAACGTAAGAATCACGATCAGCACAATAAAAGCAAAAATATCCGAGTAATGGCTACCCAATACGCCGCCTGTCAGCACGCCGATGTAACCGGCTCCGATGGACTCAATCAACCCCAACAAGATGCCGCCCAGCACCGCCCCGCCCAAATTACCAATACCGCCAAACACGGCCGCCGTAAAAGCTTTCAGGCCCGGCAGGAAGCCCATGGAGTGTTGCACTGTGCCATAGTTGGCCGCCCACATCACACCTGCAATAGCCGCCAGCACCGCCCCGATGATGAACGTGGCCGATATCACCAGATCAGGTTTAACGCCCATCAGCGCGGCCACCCGCGGGTTCTCGGCAGTGGCACGCATGGCCCGTCCCAGCCGGGTGGCGTTGACAAGCCACATCAACAGTGCCAGCGCCACCGCGGTCATCCCTAGAATCAGCAGCTGAGTCGGTGAAATCACCGCCCCAGCGATATCAATCGGCGTACTTGGCAACAGGCTGGGGTAGGGTTTGTAATTGGGCTTCCAGATGATCATGGCCAAGGTCTGCAACAAAATTGACAAACCAATCGCAGTGATTAGCGGAGCGAGTTTGGGCGCATTACGCAGCGGTCGATAAGCCAGTTTTTCAATTCCGAAATTAAGTGCGCCGGCCACCACACAGGAAATCAGAAGCGCCACCAACAAAATTACATAGCCAGCAGTTGCGGGCATTGCTTCCTGCATCAAACCGATCACGCTCCAACTGGTCAATGCTGCCACCATCAGCACTTCACCGTGCGCGAAATTGATCAAGTTGATAATGCCGTACACCATGGTGTAGCCCAACGCCACCAGCGCGTACATGCTTCCCAGCACCAGGCCATTGATGATTTGTTGGAGAAAAATGTCCACGACTTAAATGGCCACGGCCTAATCAACCGTGATCTTGCCGGCCCGAATCACAGCGCGCCAGCGCTCGGTGTCTTCCCGTTGCCAAGCCGCCATCTCCTCCGGCGTATTGCCCACCGGATCGGCCCCGACCTCGGCATAGCGCTTGCTCATCTCAGGAGTGCGCAGAATCTCGGCCACGGTGTTGGACAGGCGCGCCGCAATCGCAGCTGGCGTTTTAGGCGGCGCCACCATGGCGAACCAGGCCACGCCGATCACGCCCGGCACCAGCTCATTGAGTGCCGGAATGTTGGGCATGGACGCAATGCGTTTGGCACTGGTCACGGCCAGGATGCGCAGCTTGCCACTTTTCAGATGCGCGGAGGCCGCCGCCACATTGCCAAACATCAGCTGAACATGACCGCCCAGCAGGTCCGCAATGGCGGGCGCGTCGCCCTTGTAGGGCACGTGCACGAGTTGCGTGCCAGTCTTGAGCTTGAACAGCTCGGCGGTGAGGTGGGCGGTCGAGCCATTGCCTTGCGAGGCGTAACTGAGCTTGTTGGGATTGGCCTTGGCGTAAGCGATGAACTCTTCCAACGTGTTCGCCAGCACGCTGGGATGCACCATCAGCGCGTTAGGTACGGCGGCCAGCACGGTGATGGGCGTGAATTTGGCTGGATCGTAGTTGAGCTTGGGGTAGAGGCTGACGTTGATGGACAAGGGCGGCGGCGGCGCGGCCATGAGCGTGTAGCCATCAGGCTCGGCGTTGGTCACGTATTCGGCTGCGATATTACCCGCCGCACCGGCACGATTCTCAATCACGATGGGCTGGCCCAGGCGCTGGCTGAGCGGCTCAGCGATCAGCCGTGGCAGCAAATCGGCCGTGCCACCCGCCGGGTTGGGCACGATGATGCGGATCGGTTTTTGCGGCCATGCTCCTGCCGCTTGAGCGAACGCGCCGCTGGCAGTGCACAGGGCGGCCAACATGAGGGCGGAACATCGGATTATTTTTTCTGTCACGCTTGTGTCTTTCGGTGTGGGTTGCATTTATAGCGGAATGACCATCAAGGTCTCAATCACGCGCGAGTCGTAGATGAATTTGCGCTGCGTGAAGCGCGGGCCATCGGTGGTGATCGTTACCCCGTCCTGGCACTGTCCGGCACAGTAAACCATCATGTTGCCGTCCAACTCCATGGTGCGCACGATCAGGAAATTGGAGCGCACTTGCAATTCGCCAGCGGCCTCACCCGTGATCTGCACGCCCGAGATCATGTGCCGGTAGTGGTGCGGCTCGTAGATGTTGGCGATGCGCATGGACTTGATACGGTCGCGCAACTGGGCCGCGCTGTGGCAGTCAATCACCGCCATGGGCAGGTTGCGGTCGTGGTTAAAGCGCGAGGTGACGGTGTAGCGCGCGTCTGCCGTCATCAAGTCGGCAATCGCTTCGACCCGGTTCTCGTCAATGGCGCGGGCCCACTCGTAAACCAGGTTTTCGACGGTGCGGAAGTGTTGCTCGCGGGATGGATTCAAGTTCATCACAGCTCCCTTACAAGTCCATATCCTGCCGGTAGTTGTGCCAGAAGTTGCGGATCGCCCGCTCAGACAGTTTGCTGGCCCCGCCGCTGTCCAGTTCACGCCCGCCCATCTCGATGAAGGATTCCCCGCTTTGCCCATCGCCCATGGCGCGCTGCATCATCTCGCACACCGCTGCGTCTTCCACTGACACCAGCCCGGCCGAGCCCGCCAAGTTGCCTTGCAGCAGACGCGCGCGGGTGGTGGCTTGGTCGTCATCGGCGAAGCCGAAATACGTCCACACCAGGTCGGCCTGGCCCGGCCCTTTGGGCAGTAGCTGGCGGGTCGCCAGGCTGTTGGCAATCTGGTGCAGCACAAAGGACGGGTAGGTCGTCAAAATCTGGATGCTGACACCGTCGCCAAACTCGTCGCGCCATTTCAGAATGCTGGGGTCTTCCAGGCGCAGCGCGTCATTGCTGGCGCGCAAATCAGCCGCCGTGGCGTTGTAAGCCGCGTCGTTTTTCTCGGTGCCCGCCTTGGTCCAGAAGTAAACATGGCGCCCCGATTTGTCCAGCACCATGCCCGACTCCTGCGACTGGCGCGACAGGCCGAAGGTGGCGTAGAAGGTGTGCAGGATATTGGCGTGGTAGGAGTCGCGCGGGTTTTCGTGATAAGCCTTCCAGTTAGCGTGGATGCGCTGCGTGTCGTAGCCCAGCAGCTTGAGCGGTTTGTGCAGCACGCGGCGAATGCCGGCGGCCACGTCGCCTAGCCAATCTTCCAGCGGCTCCACCTCGGGCGAGAAGCTAGCAAAAACCAGGCCGCAGATCGTATCGACGCGCAACTTTTGCAAACCGTGCTCGGCCATGTTGAAGTCTTTGGGCAAGCCTCCCTCGCCGCGCAAGCCCTTGCTAAAAGCCGCATGCGTCAGGTCGCCTTTGAGGCTGTAGTTCCAGGCGTGATAGACGCAAGAGAGTTTTTTGGCATTGCCAAAGGCCTCGCGGCAGACCAGACTGCCACGGTGTGCGCAGCGATTCACCACCGCGTGCAGGCTGCCGTCTTCTGCCCGCGTGAGCACGACCGATTGCTCGCCGATGTAGGTGGTTTTGAAGGCGCCGGGCTCGGGCACTTCGACCTCCAGACCGAGGTAGTTCCAGGTCTTGCCACGAAAGATTTTTACCTGCTCTTGGGCGTAGATGCCGGGGTCGCTGTAGGCCCAGTAGGGGGCGCGGGTGAAGCCCTCGGCGGGCCAAGTTCTGGTGTCAGTCAACTCGGGCTCCTGATGCATTCACGGTGGCTGCCCATTTGGGCATTTCATCGCTCAGAAATTTCGCAAAATCTTCCGCCCCCAAGAATGCCGGATCAGCCCCTTGGCTCACCATGCGGTTGCGCACCTCGGGCAAGACCAGCACTTGTTTAAACGCATCGCTGAGTTTGTCCACCACGGCTTTGGGAGTGCCTGCGGGGGCCAAGAATCCATAAAACCCAACCACTTCAAAGTTTTTTGCCACACCGGTTTCCATCACAGTGGGAACGTCGGGCAAGACAGGGTTTCTCTCACGACTGGTGACAGCCAAGGCCCGCACTTTGCTTTGTTTGTGATACTGCGCGGCTTGGGGAATGCTCTCGGCCATGAATTGCACCTGGCCCGCCATCAAGTCGGTAAAAGCAGGTGCACTGCCCCGGTAGGGAATGTGCACCATGTAGAGGCCAGTGGCGCTCTTGAACATTTCAGGCACCAGATGGCTGATGCCACCGCTGCCCGCCGAACCAAAGTTGATTTTCCCCGGATGGGCCTTGGCATAGCGAACGAACTCAGGCAGCGTTTGCACCGGCACGCCAGGGTTAACCAAGAGCGCCAGTGGCTGCATGGCAGTGCGGGCAATTGGCACAAAATCTTTGAGCGTGCTGTAGGGCAGCTTGCTGTACAGCGCGGGGGTGATCACCATCACACCGGTGTTGGGCAGCATCAGGGTGTGGCCGTCGGCAGGGGACTTCATCACCTCTTGCGCCCCCACGATGCCGCCCGCACCGGCCTTGTAATCCACCAGCACCGGCTGCCCCAATACGGTTTGCAGCTTGTCGGTCAGCAGCCGCACATGCTGGTCCAGCGGCCCGCCAGCGGGAAAGCCCAGCACAATTTTCACAGGCTTGGAGGGGAAGCTCGTCTGCGCAATCACGACCGAAGTCAGCACCAAGAGCGGCAGCACAAGCAAAAATTTAAGACGGGTCATGGTGTTTTATTTGACTTCATTGCGCGCCTTTAACTGGCGCAGCTTCTCCGCTATTTTGATCTCCAAACCGCGCTCCACGGGTCGGTAAAAACCCGGAGCCGCCATGCCTTCTGGCAAATAACGCTCACCTGCTGCGAAGCCGCCTTCTTCGTCGTGGGCATAGCGATAGCCCTTGCCGTAATCGAGATCTTTCAGCAACTGAGTCGGCGCATTGCGCAAGTGCATCGGTACAGGGCGAGTTCCCTCTTTCTTAACCAAGGCCTTGGCTTCATTGAAGGCCCTGTACACCGCGTTGGACTTCGGTGCCACTGCCAGATAGACCACACATTGGGCCAATGCCAGCTCGCCCTCGGGTGTTCCCAATCGCTCATAGACCTCGGCGGCATCGAGCGCCAAACGCAATGCGCGGGGGTCGGCCAAGCCAATATCTTCGCTCGCCATGCGAATCATGCGCCGCGCTAGATAACGCGGTTCAACCCCGCCATCGAGCATGCGAACCAGCCAATACAGGGCTGCATCGGGATCGCTGCCGCGCACCGATTTGTGCAGCGCGCTGATGGTGTCGTAGAACTGCTCGCCGCCCTTGTCGTAACGTCGCAGTTGTTGGCCCAGCACTTTGAGCATCCAGTCATCACTGATCTCGGATCGGCTCTCCTGGGCGGCCGACACTGCCAGCGTTTCCAAGGTGTTGAGCAAACGCCGGGCATCGCCATCGGCATAAGCCACCAAACGGTCTCTGGCCTTGCCTTCCAGCGGAACAAGCGCGTCGAGCGCCAGCGCCGAGTCCACAATTTTGCTCAAGTCTTCGTTTGAGAGTGGCTCCAGCACGTAGACTGTGGCACGTGACAACAAGGCCGAGTTGACCTCAAACGAGGGGTTCTCGGTAGTAGCGCCGACAAAAGTGAACAAACCGCTTTCCACATGAGGCAGAAAAGCGTCTTGCTGACTTTTGTTGAAACGATGGACCTCGTCAACAAACACCAAGGTGCGCCGTGGCGCGTGCTCCGCTTCGGGCAGCAGCGCCAGCTCAGCCAACTGCACCGCTTCGCGAATTTCTTTGACGCCTCCAAGCACGGCGCTGATGGAAACAAATTGCGCGTCAAAGGCATGGGCCATTAACCGCGCTATCGTCGTCTTGCCGGTTCCGGGTGGACCCCAAAAAATACAACTGTGCGGCCGACCTGACTCAAATGCCAGACGTAACGCCATGCCTTCGCCCAGCAAATGCTGCTGGCCAATGACCTGCGCCAGTGTCTTGGGGCGTAAGCGTTCGGCCAAGGGTTGGTGTTTGGGCGGTGCAGCACTCATTGGGCGCTATTGTGGCGCATCACAAACGGTCCGTATTTCCCCACCCCACCCCCACCCCACCATTTCGCGCCAATGAGTCTGGCAAGCGTGACGTACCTCCGCCACGCGGCTACGCGAACTGCAAGGCTAGGGTTCAGGACCGATGGATCGCTTGGGTCTACACTTGCGCTTACTCACCTTGTGTCGAACGAAAAGTAGCAAAACTCAAGGTAATTTCAGGTCTTGCCATAGTTTTATGGGTGATCCAACCGCATAAGGGACTTCTATGAATTTCGTCGTTTCAGCTGTTTTTCTCGCAGGTGTTTTGCCTGTGATTTGTGCCGGCATTTCAAAAGCCGGAATGAAAGCCTATGACAACCATGACCCGCGGAGTTGGTTGGCCAAACAAACCGGTTTCAGATCGCGCGCTAATGCAGCGCAATCCAATAGCTTTGAAGCGTTTCCATTTTTTGCTGCCAGTGTGATTCTGGCCATCTTGGCCGAGGCCGACCCTGAGAAAATAGATGCGTTGGCCGGCTTTTTCGTCTTGTTTCGAATCGCCTACATTGCTTGTTACCTGTCGGACAAGGCCACGGCACGCTCCCTGTTTTGGGTTCTTGGCTATGGCTGTGTGATTTGGCTTTTCATCCTTGCGGCTTGATGGCGCGCAGGGACTTTGGCCATCCAGTTGACGCCAAGTATTTTCGAAATCTGCCCGCTTTGACTGACCGATCTATTGCCGAATCACATCCACCCCGGCCGGTGGCTTGAACTGGAAAGTGTCTTTGGGCAAGACTGGGTTGATCTCGAGCTTGCTAAAGCTCAGCAGTGAACGCTGACCAAAGCTGTCCATAATTTCAAGTGCAGCCAGCGCACCCACAGCTTGCCCAGCCGTGAAGCCTACGCGCACCAGCTGCAGCTGCGAGTCTTTGTTCCTGGGTAGGGCAGCCACCCATTGCAGCCCATCCTTATCAGGTGCTTCACTCAGTTGGAAATCATTTTGCAATGCGCGCAAATCGGGCGCAGTGGCCAGCAACGCTGCCGGGGTGGCGCCCAGCAAATGCGACTGGTGCCGGGCGGTCGCCTGTTTCAGATCAACGTCATACAGCCACAATGTTTGGCCGTCGGCCACGATGCTTTGCTCGAACGGCTTGCGATAAATAAATTTGAAGCGGTTGGGGCGGGAAAATTCGAAGCTGCCGCTGGAGGTCTTGCTGCGAACGCCTTGGCCATCACGCGAGTGTGCGCTGACAACCTGGACGAACTCGGCGCGACCGCTGTTGACGGTTTTGACAAAGGCATCCAGACTTTCCAGCCCCCCGGCTGATGCCGAGACGGCCCAGCAAGTCAGCCCATACCAAAGAAAACGCTGTTTCAATTCTTACTCCGCCCGTGCCGGCACCAAAATCTCGCGCTGGCCACTGCCACTCATGGCGCTGACCAAGCCGGCTTTTTCCATTTCCTCAACCAGGCGGGCTGCGCGGTTGTAGCCAATTTTCAAATGGCGCTGCACCAAGGAGATACTGGGTTTTCGGTTCTTCAAAACCACCTCAACGGCCTGGTCATACATAGGATCTTTTTCGCCGGAACCGCCATCACTGAGCTCACTCTCGCCATCCACTGTTCCCCCCTCGAGCACACCCTCGATGTAATTGGGTTCACCCTGACTTTTGAGGTAATTGACCACCCGGTGCACTTCTTCATCGCTAACAAAAGCGCCGTGCACGCGTACCGGCAAACCGGTACCGCTGGCCATGTACAGCATATCGCCCATGCCCAACAGGGCTTCGGCCCCCATTTGATCCAGAATGGTCCGACTGTCGATCTTGCTCGACACTTGGAAGGCGATCCGGGTCGGAATATTGGCCTTGATCAAGCCGGTGATCACGTCCACGCTGGGACGTTGAGTTGCCAAAATCAGATGGATACCCGCGGCACGGGCTTTTTGTGCCAAGCGTGCAATCAGCTCTTCGATCTTCTTGCCCACCACCATCATCAGATCGGCCAGCTCGTCGATCACCACCACGATGTGCGGCAATCGATCGAGCGGTTCAGGCGACTCTGGCGTCAAGCTGAAGGGGTTATAAATAAACTCGCCTTGCGCTTTGGCCTCGTCAATCTTGTGGTTGTACCCCGCCAAGTTGCGCACGCCCAATTTACTCAGAAGCTTGTAGCGCCGCTCCATCTCCATCACACACCAGTTCAGTCCGTGGGCGGCTTGGCGCATGTCGGTCACGACCGGCGCCAACAAATGCGGAATACCTTCATAGACCGACATCTCCAGCATCTTGGGGTCGATCATCAGCAGACGAACATCTCGCGCCTCAGATTTGTAAAGCAAGGAAAGAATCATGGCATTGATCCCCACCGATTTGCCCGATCCGGTGGTACCGGCCACCAGCACATGGGGCATTTTGGCCAGATCGACCACCACGGCATTGCCCACAATGTCTTTGCCCAAGCCCATGGTCAGCATCGACTTGGCTTCGTTGTAGGCGTGCGAGCCTAAAATTTCTGACAGTTTGATGGACTGCCGCTTGGCATTGGGCAACTCCAGCGCCATATAGTTTTTGCCAGGGATGGTCTCAACCACTCGGATCGAGACCAAGCTGAGGGAGCGCGCCAAATCCTTGGCCAAACCCACGATTTGCGAACCCTTGACACCGGTGGCCGGCTCGATTTCATAACGGGTAATCACCGGGCCGGGCGAGGCCAAAATCACCCGAACCTCGACCCCAAAGTCGCGCAGTTTTTTCTCAATCATGCGACTGGTCATCTCCAGCGTTTCGTTGGCTACGGTCTCCTGGTGGTTCGGTGCACCATCGAGCAAATCGACCAGGGGCAGCCTGGAATCTGGCAACTCACTGAATAAGGGTTTTTGTCGCTCCTTGGTCACGCGTTCACTCGGCGGCAGGGACTCAACCAACACAGGCTCAATCACGACCCGTACTGGGGAATGCGGATGATGCTCTTCAATCTCAACGATTTCTTCACGCTCCAGCGCAGCTTGCTGACCCAACACCTGATCTTGTTCGCGTTCGCGTTTCTCGCGTCGGGATTGCACCAAGCCATAGAGCTTGGCGCCGATGGCCTCAGCCACCTGGCCCCAGGAGAAGCGAAACACCAGGGCCGCCCCCAGCACGGCCAGTGCGACACAGACCAGAGCCGACCCCAGGAAACCCAGCCATTGGACGGATAAAGGACCGAAAAAATAGCCCAAAACGCCACCGGCCCAACCCGGCAAACGAGCCTCCAAGCTGTACAAGCGTGACCATTCCATGGCGCTGCTGGCCGACAACAGAAGCAGTAAGCCCGACCAAAAAGCCAAGCGACCCGACGCCAATCGATGCCCCAGACCAGCAACTGATTGCGACTCGGGCTCAACCAGCTTGCTGCCGCGCAACCAACGGGCCAGCGCCGTCAACCAGGTCCGAACACCCGCAATCCAACACCACCAGACTGAAAACCCAAGGAGAAAATAGCTGAAATCAGCCAGCCAAGCACCCAGCCGACCCACCAGATTTTTCATGGCCAAGCCCGAACCCGAAGTCGACCAGGCCGCATCCTGTGTTGAGTAGCTCAGCAAGGCCAATAGCCACAGAACCAACAACACCAATCCGGCCACCAAGCCCAGTTCCGTGGCAAAACGCCACCAACCCGAACGCTCCGAAGCGTCGCCACTGGTGCGGGATGAATTCAATGTGTTCAGCGAGTAGGTCATGTCTTTAACAATGCAGGCGCAAGCTTAACCCAAGCCACCAGAATCCCACCGAAAATGAGCCGATCGGTTCGCCCCGGCCAGTGATTTCTTACAATCAACACCATTCCAGGCCCAACGCCTTGGCTCTTCAGTTCTACAAAGGTTTCTACGATGTCAGTTTCCAAGCATGCCAAAGTCCTGATTCTGGGCTCGGGCCCAGCTGGCTATACCGCCGCCATTTATGCCGCACGCGCCAACCTCAGTCCAGTTTTAGTGACCGGCATTGCCCAGGGCGGCCAATTGATGACCACCACCGATGTGGACAATTGGCCCGCCGATGTGGACGGCGTTCAGGGGCCCGAGTTGATGCAACGTTTCCAAGCCCATGCTGAGCGCTTTAACACTGAAATCGTGTTTGACCATATTAATTCGGTCGACCTCAGCCAGCGACCTTTCACACTCCAGGGCGACAGTGGTCAATACACTTGCGACGCCTTGATTCTGGCGACCGGAGCCTCAGCCAAATACCTGGGCTTGCCTTCGGAGGCGAGCTTTATGGGTCGCGGCGTATCGGGCTGCGCCACCTGTGACGGTTTTTTCTACCGCAATCAAGTCTGCTGCGTGGTGGGCGGCGGCAATACCGCTGTGGAAGAGGCGCTGTACCTGTCCAATATCGCGTCCAAGGTGTATTTGATCCACCGGCGCGACAAGTTCAAAGCCGAGCCGATTCTGGTTGACAAGTTGATGGACAAAGTCGCTGCCGGAAAAATCGAGCTTAAAACCTTTTGCACCTTGGACGAAGTGCTCGGCGATGCCAGCGGAGTGACCGGGGTACGCCTGAAGAAAATTTCCGACAACAGCACCGAAGACATCCTATTGCAAGGCTGTTTTATCGCCATTGGTCATGCACCCAACACCGACATTTTCCAGGGTCAACTGGAAATGAACAACGGCTACATCGTCACCCAATCAGGTCTCAAAGGGTTTGCCACCATGACCAGTATCCCAGGCGTTTTTGCTGCCGGTGACGTGCAAGACCATGTCTACCGTCAAGCCATTACCAGTGCCGGCACCGGTTGCATGGCCGCGCTGGATGCCCAACGTTTCTTGGAACAGGATTGATCGGCAAGGCGTCCGGGCGGACACCCTGTTTAGTCAGCCCACCGAATTCGCCTATAATCTTGGGTTCTGCTTGATCCCCCTGTCCAGGGAAGGGATTGAGTTTCAGGGTTACCGCCACCCTTGACTTGGCGAGGTTTGGCTGAATCACCAGCGGACAGGCTCCACGCCCGGCCGTGACAGTGTCAGCTGTTTTAAGTATCGGAGTGTCCTGATGGCACGCGTATGTGAAGTAACGGGCAAAGGCCCAATGGTTGGGAACAACGTCTCCCACGCCAACAACAAAACCAAGCGTCGGTTCCTGCCGAACTTGCAATATCGCCGTTTTTGGGTCGAGTCAGAAAACCGCTGGATTCGTTTGCGAATTTCCAATGCAGGTCTGCGTTTGATTGACAAGAATGGCATCGACTCCGTGCTCGCAGATCTGCGCTCACGCGGTCAGGCCTAAAACTTTACGGGACAGCCCTTTGGCGCTGTCCTCAACTCATTAAGGGGCATTTATATGGCAACCAAAGGCGGACGCGAAAAAATCAAGCTGGAATCTACGGCCGGTACCGGTCACTTTTACACCACCAGCAAGAACAAGAAAACCATGCCAGAGAAAATGGCGATCATGAAATTTGATCCCAAAGCTCGCAAGCATGTGGAATACAAAGAAATCAAGTTGAAGTAATTCAATTTATTCAACAAAAAAGCCCGCTATCAGCGGGCTTTTTCTTTAGGCCATGGGCCCAGTCTTTTATGCGCTGTTCAGACCCGAACGGTGCGCAGCTTCAAAGAGAAATCGCGCAATACGGCAATACCACTCTCTTCAGCACGATGACACCAAGCTTGCAAATCAGCGAGCAACTGTTCACGTGACAGGCTGGTGTTGAGCCAGAGTTGGCGCAACTCTTCGCGCATGGTCACCAGCTTGTCCAGTACAGGCGAGGCTTCGCGCGCTTTAACCAAAACTGGCAAAGCGGATGCGGGGATGCGGTCGGTGTCGCGGTGCAACCAACGGCTGGCCGTCTTGATGACCACAGCATCGGCACTGCGCGCCTTGAGCACGTCAACTTCGTGTTTGAACGCCAGTTGCACGCCTTTGGCATAGCCAGCCATGATTTCATAGCGGTTGGCGATCAGTGCTTCCAATGTTTTTTCATCAGCGACTGGCTTGATGTTGCCGTAAGCCAGCTTAGGCGGTGTCTTTTTGACTTTAGCCAAACCAGCCATGCTCAACATCGAGATATACATCCAACCGATATCAAACTCGTAGGGCTTGACCGACAGTTTGGCCGAAGTCGGGTAGGTGTGGTGGTTGTTGTGCAGCTCTTCGCCCGCAATGATGATGCCCCAAGGCGAGATGTTGGTACTGGCCTCAGGCGACTCAAAATTACGGTAGCCCCAAAAATGAGCAGCACCATTGATGATGCCTGCCGCCATGATGGGGGTCCACGCCATTTGAACGGCCCAGACCGTCAACCCGGCAATACCGAAAAATGCCAGATCCAGAATCATCATCAGTCCAACACCTTGCCATGAAAACCGGGTGTAGAGGTTGCGCTCAATCCAATCATCGGGTGTACCGTGGCCAAAACGCGCCATCGTTTCCTTGTTCTTGGACTCAGCCCGGTACAACTCGGCACCCTTGAACAATACGGTCTTGATGCCGTAGATATGGGGGCTGTGCGGATCATCGGCCTGTTCGCATTTGGCGTGGTGTTTGCGGTGAATCGCAGCCCACTCTTTGGTGACTTGGCCTGTGGTCAACCACAGCCAGAGGCGGAAGAAATGGGAGGCAATCGGGTGCAGATCCAGGGCGCGGTGCGCCTGATGCCGATGCAAATAAATCGTCACGCTAATCATGGTGACATGCGTCACTGCCAAGGTAAACAGAACAATTTGCCACCAGGCAAAGTTCAGCAGGCCGTGGCTTAACCACTCAATTACAGCATTCAGCATCGTCCAGTCGGGCAACAACATAACTAAAGTTTCTCTCAGTGAGGTTTAAGTGCACGGCAGCCACCTGCTGCAATGTCCGGATTTTAAGGCCTAGCTCAATCTCTGGCTAACAAAATTTATCCTCGGTTACCTGAGGAATGTAGCCAAAACGGGAAAGGGCCTATTTTTTCTCAAAAACTGCCGCAAAGAACCCGTCAGTGTGGTGGCGATGTGGCCAAAGGCGCAAATAGCGCTGACCACTTTCACCACCCGTGCACAGGGTTGCGGCTCCCTGTACTTTCAGACCTGACAAGATTTCACCTGCATCAAGCAAAGTAAATTCGCCATGTTCCGCAGCAAACGATTCGGCGATGGCCTCGTTTTCCTGCGTCAGCAGACTACAGGTGGCGTAGACTAACCGACCGCCGGATTTTAACATGCGGGCGGCACTGCGCAGAATACCCGACTGTTTGTGGGTCATTTCCTCAACGGCCTGCGGACTTTGGCGCCATTTCAAGTCGGGATTGCGCCTCAGCGTGCCCAACCCTGAACACGGCGCATCAACCAGCACCCGGTCAATTTTCCCTGCCAAACGCTTAACCCGGTCATCCCGCTCATGGGCAATCGCTGCCGGATGCACATTGGACAGTCCACTGCGCGCCAGCCGAGGCTTGAGCGCATCTAACCGATGGGCTGAAGTGTCGAATGCGTACAAACGCCCGGTGCTGCGCATGGACGCGCCCAGAGCCAGTGTCTTACCGCCAGCTCCCGCGCAGAAATCCACCACCATCTCACCACGCTTGGCATCGACCAAGAGCGAAAGCAATTGCGAGCCTTCGTCCTGCACTTCAAAAGCACCACGGGTAAACGCTTCGAGCTTGTTCAATGCAGGCTTATCCTCAAGCCGCAAGCCCCAGGGCGAATAGGGTGTGACGACCGATTTAATACCGGCTCGGGTCAGCTCCTTTTGCACCTCCTCGCGCTTTGAATTCAAGACATTGACCCTCAAGTCAAGTCCAGCGCCCCGATTCAAGCTTTGCGCCAGCAACCAAAAATCATCCTTCAGTTGTTCTTTCAAGGGCTGCACCAACCACTCTGGCAGGTTGTGGCGATGGCGCTCCATCAAATCCGTGGGCTTGACCTGGTCACATTGATCCAGCCATTTTTTTTCCTGATCGCTCAAAGCACTTTTAAGAAAGTCGCGCGGCCCGTGGAACCCAAGAATGGCCAAACGGCGCTCCTTGGAACCGCTGCCTGAGGGAGCGAAATGGTCGAACAACAACTTGTTGCGCAGCACGGTGTAAACGGTCTCAGCCAGCGTGGATCTTTCACGCGGCCCAAGGCCCCGGTTCTCACGAAAGAACCGAGACACAATGGCGTCGGCCGGGTGATCAAATTTCAGGGTCAACCGTACCAGTTCGGAACAGGCGTCGAGCAAAGCTTTAGGATGCATAGCAAAGGATTGTCCCATGAGTGAGCCAGAACCCCCCATCATGACCCCAACTCGCCCGGGTCTCTACCGGCATTACAAGGGCAATCTGTACCAGGTAGTGGGAATGGTGCGCCACAGCGAAACGCTGGAGGCCATGACGCTCTACCGCGCCCTGTATGGTGAACACGGCCTTTGGGTTCGCCCGGCTGCCATGTTCGCACAGGAGATTGTGTTCGAAGGCATGCTGCAACCGCGTTTTGCCTGGGTTGCAGAACAAACCGACCCCTTGCTATAGCGCGGGCTGTTGCTGCAGCAACTCCAGGATGGCACGCGGGTAAATCACGTGCTCTTGCGTTAGCACGCGGCTGGCCAGGGTTTGTGCCGTGTCTGCGCTGAGCACCGGCACCACTGCCTGGGCCAAGATCGGACCACGGTCAAGATCAGCTGTGACCTGATGCACGGTAGCCCCAGCAAACTTGCAACCTTCGTCAATGGCCCGCTGGTGGGTGTTCAATCCGGCAAAGGCCGGCAACAAAGAAGGGTGTATGTTGATCAGCCGTCCAGCGTAGTGATGAACAAATTCGGGCGTGAGAATACGCATAAATCCCGCCAACACCACCAAGGCCGGCCGACCCTGGCCATCCTGTCGGTCAATCAAGGCCATCAATTCAGCGTCAAAAGCTTCCCGCGTCGCAAACCCTTGGTGCGCCAACACTTCTGTCTTGATCCCCCGCTCACGCGCCAAGATCAACCCTGCGGCCTGACTTTTGTTGCTAATGACGGCAGCCACCTCGATGCCGTGTTGTTCGCGCCAGCCCTGGCTTTGGGCGGCTTGGATGATGGCCGCCATATTGGAGCCACCACCTGAAATCAAAATTACAATGTTTTTCATGGGATGTGAGAATTATCGGCCTTGTCGCATGCCCGACAGGAACTTCTGCGCGATCATGCTAAAACACCCAAGATAGCCACGCGAGAAAAATCTTATGGACCTGACATTTACCCCGCAAGAGCAAGCGTTTCGCGCCGACGTTCGCACCTGGGTTCGCGCCAATTTACCGCCCGACATCTCCCATAATGTCCACCATGCGCTGCATCTGGGGCGGGACGATTTTCAGCGCTGGGCCAAAATTTTGGGAAGCAAAGGCTGGCTCGGCCATGGCTGGCCCCAGCAATTCGGGGGGCCGGGCTGGAACTCCATTCAAAAGCATTTGTTCGAAGAAGAGTGTGCGCTGGCAGGCGCCCCTCGAGTTGTGCCGTTCGGCCCGGTGATGGTGGCGCCTGTGATCATGGCTTTTGGTACACCCGAACAACAACAGCGCTTCCTACCCGGTATTGCCAGCGGTGAGGTCTGGTGGAGCCAGGGTTACAGCGAACCCGGCTCGGGTTCCGACTTGGCTTCGGTCAAAACCCGGGCCGAACGCCAAGGTGATCTGTACTTGGTCAACGGCCAAAAAACCTGGACCACCCTGGGTCAGCATGGGGACTGGATTTTTTGCCTGGTGCGCACCAGCAACGAAGGCAAACCGCAAACTGGCATCAGTTTCCTCTTGATCGACATGAAATCGCCCGGCGTCACTGTGCGACCGATCGTATTGCTCGACGGCGAAGCGGAAGTCAACGAAGTATTTTTTGACAATGTCGCCGTTCCTGTCAACAACCTGGTGGGAGAGGAAAACAAAGGCTGGACTTATGCCAAACACCTGCTGAGCCATGAGCGCACCAATATCGCCGATGTCAACCGCGCCAAACGCGAGTTGGAACGTCTCAAGCGCATCGCCAAAGCCGAAGGGCTTGCGAGCGACACGCGCTTTTGCGATGAAATTGCCAAACTCGAGGTTGACGTAGTGGCTCTAGAAATGATGGTGCTGCGGGTGCTGGCGGCCGAGAAATCAGGCAAAAATTCCCTCGACATTGCAGGCCTGCTCAAGATCCGGGGCAGCGAAATCCAGCAGCGTTACAGCGAACTCATGATGCTGGCGGCCGGCCCCTACGCCCTGCCCCTGATCCGAGAAGCCATGGAAGCGGGTTGGCAAGGCGACCACGTGGGTGCGGCCCATTGCGCGCCGCTGGCTTCGAGCTACTTCAATATGCGCAAGACCACGATTTATGGTGGCTCCAACGAAGTTCAACGCAATATCGTCGCGCAGTTCGTTTTGGGCTGAAAGCAGGAGAGAAAATGGATTTCAATTTCACTGACGAGCAAGAACAGCTGCGTGAAGCGGTGCGCAAATGGGTGGCCAAGGGCTACCGTTTTGAGCGCCGTCGCTCCATCGTGCAAGCTGGCGGTTTCTCCCGATCAGCCTACGCCGAGCTCGCCGACTTAGGCCTGTGCGGCCTGACCATTGCCGAGACCGATGGCGGCATGGGGCTGGGATCGATCGAGGCCATGGTGGTCATGGAAGAACTTGGGCGCGGACTGGTGCTCGAGCCCCTGGCCCAAACCCTGATCGCCAGTAGCGTGTTATCAAGTCATGCGAGCGAACCGGTCAAAACACCATGGCTGGGACTGATCGCCAGCGGTGAAGCTCTGGTGGTTCTGGCCCATCAAGAGCGCGCAGCGCGTTACCGGCTTGACGTCTGTAGCGCAACAGCCAGCCAAGAAAACGGAAGCTGGAGCCTCAATGCCAGCAAAAGTCTGGTGCCCGCGGGCGACCAGGCCGATGCTTTCTTGGTTCCCGCCAAAATAGGCGACCAAATTGCCTTGTTCTTGGTGCAGAGAAGCGCCGATGGTGTCAGCACCCGAGGCTACGGCACACAAGACGGTGGCCGCGCCGCCGAGCTGACCTGCCTGAATGCCGAATCGACCTTGATCACCTTAGACGGTTTGTCGGCACTTGAGTTAAGCGTCGATATCGGCATTGCCGCACTTTGTGCCGAGGCCGTCGGTGCGATGGACCAGATCATGACCCTGACCACCAGTTACATGAACACCCGGCAACAGTTTGGCGTTGCTATCGCAAGTTTTCAGGCCCTTCGGCACCGGGTGGCCGACATGAAAATGCAGCTCGAGTTGGCTCGTTCGATGAGCTATTACGCCTCACTCAAACTCCACACCACGGCCCCCGAACGACGGCTGGCCTTGGCCCGCGCCAAATACCAATTGGGTCAGTCCATGCGATTTGTGGGGCAACAAGCGATTCAACTCCACGGCGGCATCGGGGTCACCGACGAATACAGCGTGAGCCACTATTTCAAGCGTTTGACACAAATGGAGCTGACCTACGGCGACAGCCTGTTTCAACTCGCTGAGGTCTCTAGCAGGATGCAGGCTACGGCTGGCGTGTTTGCCTGATTTCAACCCACTGCGGGCTACAGCACCCCTCTAAGCCATGCAAGCCATGCAAGCCAGCAGATTTTGAACCAGGCTTGTGGCCTGACCTGCCTCAATTCATGAGTCGAGACGACTGAGGCAAGTGGGTCATCAAGAACTCCATCTGGTCAGCCAGAATGCGTCGATTGCGCAGAATAAAGTCCTCCCACAAGTTCGGCACATAGGGCGTGTAAAGCAAGGGCATATTGGCCTGCTCAGGGGTGCGACTACTTTTTCGGTGATTGCAGGCGCGGCAAGCCGTCACCACATTCATCCAGTGATCTGCGCCTTTTTGGGCAAATGGCACGATGTGTTCGCGCGTCAGGTGTTCTTCGTGGAAGCGTTGGCCGCAGTAGGCGCAAATATTGCGGTCGCGAACAAACAATTTGCTGTTGGTGAGGCTGGAGCGCAGCTGGAATGGATTGATCGAGGGCTGACCGCGGGTACCAATGATGCTATTGACGGTGATGATTGACTGCTGTCCGGTGAGCGCGTTGTGCCCGCCGTGGAACACCGCTATTTCGCCGCCAGACTCCCAGCGCACTTCATCAGCGGCGTAATGAATCACCGCTTGCTGCAAAGAAATCCAGGACTGGGGCAAGCCCTGTGCCGACAATTTCAGTACCTTCAAAACACGCCTCCTGCAGGTATAAAAACCAAACAAATTGAAACGTCTTCGTCACGTGCGGCCGGCTGAGCGACACTCACCTTGCCACTGAGACACAATATACCCTGTTTTTATGATATTTTGGCGTCAATGGCTTGCGCTTGCACTGCGAGTTGCTATCAAAACCATATCAATTCAATGAAGATTTTCCGTGGCTTTCAGCACCGAGGCATTGCGCCAGCCTGCGCCCTGACCATCGGCAATTTCGACGGCGTTCATCGTGGCCATCAGGCCATGCTGGCGCTGCTCAAGAGCGAGGCCGAGCAACGCGGGGTACCGAGCTGCGCTTTAAGTTTCGAGCCCCATCCGCGCGATTACTTTGCCACCCTTTTGCACCAGCCCGAGTTAGCGCCGGCACGGGTTGGGACACTGCGCGACAAACTCAGCGACCTGGCGCGTTGTGGCATGGATCAAGTCGTGATCCTGCCGTTTGATGCCAGCTTGGCTGCACAATCGCCTCAAACCTTCATTGACCAGGTGCTGTTGCAAGGACTCGGTGTCAAATACGTGCTGGTCGGAGATGATTTCCGTTTTGGCGCCAAACGTGCCGGTGACTACAACACGCTTGATCTTGCAGGTCAACGACAGGGCTTTGATGTGGCCCGCATGAACAGCTACGAAGTCCATGGTCTTCGGGTGTCGAGCTCGGTGGTTCGCACTGCCCTGCTCGAAGGTCGCATGCGCGACGCCAGCCGTTTACTCGGTCATCCTTTCCATATTTCCGGTCATGTGTTGCACGGGCGCAAGCTCGGACGGGAGCTTGGATTTCGCACCCTTAACCTGCGCTTTACCCACTGGAAACCGGCCGCCAGCGGCATTTTCGCGGTGCACGTCCACGGCCTGTCTGCCAGCCCCCTCAATGGCGTGGCCAATCTGGGCATTCGGCCCTCGCTCGACCCCGGCGATGTCAATGGCGGGCGCGTCCTGCTGGAGACGCATTGCCTGGACTGGCCCAAGGCGCTGGGCGCTGAGGGGGCCTACGGTAAAATCATCCGGGTAGAGCTACTCCATAAATTGCACGACGAGTTCAAGTACGACGGTCTGGATTCCCTCACAACGGGAATCGCCAAAGATTGTGATGATGCGCGTGCGTACTTTGCATCCACAAGCCACCATGACCACTGACACCTCAAGCCACAGCAAGCCCGATTACCGCGCCACCCTGAATCTGCCCGACACGCCGTTCCCGATGCGCGGCGACCTGCCCAAGCGAGAGCCGGCTTGGGTCAAGGACTGGGAAGACCGCGGCATTTACCAAAAGCTGCGCGCTGCACGCTGCGGTTGTGAGAAATTTGTGCTGCACGATGGACCGCCTTATGCCAACGGCAAAATTCATATTGGGCACGCGGTCAACAAAGTCCTCAAAGACATGATTGTGAAAGCGCGCCAACTCAAGGGACTGGACGCCATCTATGTGCCTGGCTGGGATTGCCACGGCCTGCCAATTGAAAATGCGATTGAAAAACTGCACGGCAGAAATCTTTCGCGCGATGAAGTCCAGGCCAAGAGCCGAGCCTTCGCCACCGAACAAATCGCTGGCCAGATGGCAGACTTCAAGCGGCTAGGCGTGCTGGGTCAGTGGGATCAGCCCTACCGCACCATGGATTTCGGCAACGAAGCCAACGAAATTCGCGCACTCAAACGCATCATGGAACGCGGCTTTGTTTACCGCGGACTCAAACCCGTGTACTGGTGTTTTGACTGCGGCAGTTCGCTGGCTGAGTTTGAAATCGAATACGCCGACAAGAAATCGCAAACACTGGACGTCGGCTTCCTATGCGCCGAACCCGAGAAGCTGGCCGCTGCTTTTGGCTTGAGCAGCTTAGCCCAGCCTGCTTTTGCGGTGATCTGGACCACCACGGCCTGGACTATTCCCGCCAATCAAGCACTCAACTTGAACCCGGCGCTCGAATATGCGCTGGTGAGTACCGAGCGCGGTCTGTTGCTGCTGGCGGCCTCACTGGTTGAGGCCTGCTTGGAGCGCTTCCAGCTCAGCGGCAACGTCGTCGCCACCGCGCTTGGCGCGCAACTCGGCGGCATCCAGTTCAAGCACCCCTTTGCCCATGTGCACACCGGCTACGACCGCTTCAGCCCGATTTATTTGGCCGATTACGCCACCGCCGATGATGGCACGGGCATTGTTCACTCGGCGCCAGCTTATGGCGTGGAGGACTTCAACAGTTGCGTCGCTCATGGCTTGGCCTATGAGGACATCCTCAACCCAGTGCAAGGCAATGGCCGCTATGCAGACGAGTTGGCGCTGTTCGGTGGCCTCAATATCTGGAAAGCTTGTCCCGAAATCATCAACAGCTTGCGCGACGCTGGCCGTCTGTTCGCCACCCAAGACATCGTTCACAGCTACCCCCATTGCTGGCGTCATAAAACGCCTGTGATTTACCGTGCCGCCGCCCAATGGTTTGTTCGGATGGACCAAGGTGAGGGTGTTTTCACCAAGGACAAAGCCTCGCAAACCCTGCGCCAATTGGCACTCTCGGCCATCGAAGAAACGCGCTTCTACCCCGAAAATGGCAAGACCCGATTGCGCGACATGATCGCGGGCCGGCCCGATTGGTGCATCTCGCGCCAGCGCAACTGGGGCGTTCCCCTGCCCTTCTTCATCCATATCGCTACCGGCGATTTGCACCCACGCACCATGGAACTGATGGACCGGGCAGCCGAGTTGGTCGAACAAGGTGGGGTCGAGGCCTGGAGCAAGGCCACTCCTGAGAGCCTGATCGGTGACGATGCCGCGTATTACAGCAAGAGCAGCGACATCCTGGATGTCTGGTTCGATTCGGGAACCACCCACGACCATGTGCTGCGCCACAGCCACGCCGAGCAATCGGCCTGGCCAGCCGATCTCTATCTGGAAGGCCATGACCAGCACCGCGGCTGGTTTCACAGCTCGCTGTTGACCGCTTGCGCCATGTACGACCATGCGCCTTACAAAGGCCTGTTGACCCACGGCTTCACCGTGGATGGCAAGGGCCGCAAGATGAGCAAGAGCGAGGGCAATGTGGTGGCGCCGCAAGAGGTCAGCGACAAGATGGGTGCGGAGATCATTCGCCTGTGGTGCGCCGCCACCGACTACTCGGGTGACCTGGGTATCGACGACAAGATTCTGGCCCGCGTGGTCGACACTTACCGTCGCATCCGCAACACCCTGAAATTCCTGTTGGCCAATGTCAGTGACTTTGATCCGGCCCAAAACAGCGTTGACTTCAAGGACATGCTGGAGATCGACCGCTACGCGCTAGGCCGGGCCTGCGAACTTCAGGCCGACATTCTGGCGCACTACGAAGTTTATGAATTCCACCCGGTAGTGGCCAAGCTGCAGGTCTATTGTTCCGAAGACTTGGGCGCTTTTTACCTCGACATTCTCAAAGATCGGCTCTACACCACCGCCGCCAATTCTTTAGCGCGGCGTTCGGCACAAACTGCGCTCTGGCAAATTACCCAAGCCATGCTGCGTTGGATGGCACCGTTCCTCTCGTTCACGGCAGAGGAAGCCTGGGCCGTGCTGAGTGCGGCCGGCAAGACCCCGGCGAACTGCGCAGATTCGATTTTTCTGGCGACCTACTCCACCTGGCCAGCCGGCGCCGATGCGGCGTTGATGAGCAAGTGGGCGCGCATTCGAGAAATCCGCGAAGCGGTGAACAAAGACATCGAAACCCTGCGCTCTGACGGCAAGGTGGGTTCTTCATTGCAAGCCCATGTCAGTCTCAGCCTGAATGCAGCCGACTACCACTTGCTGTCCAGCTTGGGCCAGGATTTGAAATTCGCTTTCATCACATCAAAGGTCGATCTGACTGAGGGGCCCGAGTTGGCCATCAGCAGCCGCAGCTCAGACGCCACCAAATGCGATCGCTGCTGGCATTACTGCACCGACGTCGGCCACGACAGCGACCATCCCACGATTTGTGGCCGCTGCACCAGCAATCTGTTCGGCCCAGGTGAAGTCAGGGAGTTCGCTTGATGGTGAAAAAGTCTGCCTCTGGCCTGTTGCGCTGGCTGGCGCTGGCCTTGGGTCTGTTACTGGCCGACCAGTTCAGCAAGGTCCTGATCTTGGGCAGCTACCAACTGGGTGAAGGAACCGTCCTGACCAGCTTCTTTAACTTGGTTCGGGTTCACAACAGCGGTGCGGCCTTTTCATTTCTGGCAGATGCTTCGGGTTGGCAGCGCTGGTTTTTTACGGTTGTCGGTCTGCTGGCCATGGGCTTTATGCTCTGGCTCTTGAAATCTCACCCGGGCCAGCGCCTGTTTTCCTTTGCCGTGGCCTGCTTGCTTGGTGGCGCCAGTGGCAACGTAATCGACCGCCTGCTGCACGGCCATGTGATCGATTTTCTCGATTTTCACCTCGGTAACTGGCACTTCCCGGCCTTCAATGTCGCTGACAGTGCCATCACCATTGGCGCCGCCTGTTTGATCTTGGACGAAGTGCTCAGGGTCAGAAAAGGCCGCTAAGTCGTTGGCGCTGGACCGACCTGACCCAGCGCTCCCGGTGCGGGAACGCTGGTGGACTCAGGCCATTACAAAGTCAGAATGGTGCAACCCGTGGTCTGACGTGCTTCCAGCGCGATATGGGCCTGCTGCACTTGCTCCAGCGGGAAGCGTTGGTCAATCCGGATATTGACCTTGCCGCTGACCACCGCATCAAACAGATCGTCGGCCATGGCTTGCGTACTCTCACGCGTTGCAATGTGCGTGAACAGGGTTTGGCGCGTCACATAGAGCGACCCCTTGGGGCCCAGAATGCCAGGAGAAAACGGCGAGACCGGTCCCGAGGCGTTACCAAAACTGGCCATCAAGCCGAATGGGGACAAGCATTCCAGCGATTTATCCCAAGTGTCCTTGCCCACCGAGTCATACACCACCTTGACCCCTTTGCCGCCGGTGATTTCTTTAACCCGGGGCAAGAAATCTTCGGTCGAATAATTGATGACGTGTTCGGCGCCATGCTCCTTAGCGAGTGCGCATTTGGCATCCGACCCGGCGGTGCCAATCAAACGCAATCCCATAGCCTTGGCCCACTGGCTGGCAATCAGACCAACACCACCGGCAGCGGCATGGAACAGCACGAAGTCGCCGGCCTGGAGGCCCTCGACCGGCAAGGTTTTCTTCAGCAGGTACTGGGCGGTCAGGCCCTTGAGCATCATGGCCGCACCCGTCTCGAACGAAATCGCGTCTGGCAATTTGCACACGGTTTTGGCCGGCATCACCCGCAAATCGCAATAGCTGCCCGGAGGCTGGCTGGCGTAAGCCGCGCGGTCTCCGACTTTCAGGTGGGTCACGCCCTCGCCCACCGCTTCAACCACACCCGAAGCCTCCATACCGAGCTGCATCGGCATCGGCAACTGGTACAGGCCGCTACGCTGATAAACATCGATAAAGTTCAGGCCCACGGCCTTGTGACGAATGCGGATTTGTCCGGCTGCGGGTTCACCCACGCTCACCTCGACCAACTTGAGTTGCTCGGGGCCGCCGTGCTGGTCAATGCGGATGGCTCTGGAAGTGTTTTGGTTCATTTCTTGTTTCCTTAAGTTTTGTTTCAATTTGGCACAGGCGGCATCCTGCCACGAATTTAATGCTCCCACGCTGCCAACTCGACATTGTGACTTGTTACAGTCAAGCCATGATGAACCCACTGACTTTTTCCACCGCCCTGCTGTTGACGGTGGCGCCCTTGATGTGGGCTGGCAATGCCCTGGTGGGTCGCTTGATCAACCCCCTGGTGCCACCCATGACGCTCAATCTCTTGCGCTGGGTGCTGGCTTTTATTTTCCTCTTGCCCCTGGCCTGGACGGTGTTGCGCCCCAGTAGCGGCCTATGGCAGCACTGGCGCCGCTTTACTCTCCTAAGTCTGTTCAGCGTCGGGGCCTACAACTCGTTGCAATACCTGGCCCTGCAAACTACCAGCCCGATCAACGTCACGCTGGTAGCGTCGAGCCTGCCGGTGTGGATGATGGGCATAGGCTGGTTTCACCATGGCGTGAAAGTGACACGTACCCAACTGCTCGGTGCCGCGTTCTCCATCGCCGGCGTACTCCTGGTACTGAGCCGCGGCCAGTGGGAGGTGTTGCAGCAAGTCCAATTGGTCAGCGGTGATATTTACATTCTGCTGGCAACACTGGCCTGGGCCTACTACAGCTGGATGTTGGCCAAACCGAAAGAGCCGCCACACATTCGCAGCAACTGGTCGGCATTTCTATTGGGTCAAATCGTTTTCGGTCTGGTCTGGTCAGCACTGTTTTGTGCTGGCGAATGGACGCTGACCGATGCCCATATCATTTGGAGCTGGCCGGTGGCTGCTGCCCTGGTCTTTATCGCCCTGGGGCCGGCCATCTTGGCCTACCGCGCCTGGGGCGCCGGCATTGCCCGCTCCAGCCCGACGATGGCGGGCTTTTTCTCCAACCTGACCCCTTTGTTTGCTGCGCTCTTGTCTTCGGTCTTTTTGGGTGAGCCGCCCCAGCTCTACCACGCACTGGCTTTTGTGCTGATCGTCAGTGGCATCGTGGTGTCAGCCCGGCGGGCTTGAACCACACATGGCTCTATTGAGTGAAGTTGAAGTTGGTCATTCGTGATACATCTGGCTTCGCTTGACACATGCCACTGCACTCGCTCGTCTTGATTGGCAACTGTTTTTGCTGGCTGATGAGATCAGGGTAAATAGCTCCGTGACGCCTCCGCCCTTCGGGTTCCCCCTTGATTTCACTGCGCCATTCACCCCTATTTCATCAGCAGACAACATCTCTAACTTGGCGGTTTGAGTACAACAGCGACTGACAGGATCAGGTTGGTGTGGCATTCAGTGCAGCGGCATTGAATACGAAGGGACTTCCCACTTCCCGGCAACGGCATCAAGTGCCAAGATTGGTTTTTTGGAAGTCAATCTACAACCTTTAGAAGGGGAAGTCCCATGCAAGAGATTACACGAGTCGGAGTTGATCTGGCAAAACGCGTCATTCAAGTGCTGGCAGTCAATGCCGCAGGGCTGCGGGTCACTGGACGTGCACTGCCCCGCGAGAAGTTTCTGCCCTGGTGTGCGCAATTGCCCGCAGGTTGCCTGGTCGCCATGGAGGCCAGCTCCAGCGCCCACCACTGGGCACGCAAGCTCATCGCCATGGGTCTGGATGCGCGCATCATTGCCGCCCATCTGGTTGCCCCCTACCGCATCCAAGGCAAGAGCGGCAAGAACGACGCCAACGATGCTGCAGCCATCTGCGAGGCGGCCAGCCGACCCCAGATGCACTTCGTGTCCGTCAAGAGCGTGGAGCAGCAAAGCATGCTGTGCATTCACCGCCTGCGCGAAGGCTTCAAGGTCGAACGGGTAGCCTGTATCAACCGTATTCGTGGCCTGCTGGCCGAGTTCGGGCTGGTGTTCCCCCAAAAGCCTGGCGTGCTGCGCCAAGCCCTGCCCGATGCTATTGAGGACGCCAGCAATGAATTAGGGGGCTTGGCACGCATGGCCCTGCAACGCGCCTTGGAACAGTGGCAAGAGCGCGATAAGCACTTGATGTGGTGCGATGAGCGTATTGCCGAGCACCTCAAAGCTAATGAACAGGTAAGCCAGGCCCAGCAGCTCATCGGTGTGGGACCCATCACGGCCAGTGCCGTGGTTGCCACGGTGGGTGACTTTCAGCAGTTTAAGAATGGAGCGCAGTTTGGTGCCTGGCTAGGCTTGACGCCGCGACAAAACTCCAGCGGGGGAAAGAACAATCTGGGGCGCATCACCAAGCGCGGGGACACGTACCTGCGAACGCTGTTGATCCAGGGGGCCAAGGCGGTAGTGAACTCGGCGTACAAACGAGACGACCCGATCTCCAGGTGGGCAAGGCAGCTCAAGGAGAAGTCGGGTTGGCAAAAGGCTGTGGTGGCTTTGGCCAACAAGAACGCGCGCATCCTGTGGGCGGTGTTCGTGCGCGGCAAGGCGTTTGATGCGCACCATGTGAGCGTCAAACCCACGGGGGTAATGTCGCCGATCAGTGCTGTGGCGCCATGACAGCGCCATCGTGCGACAAGTGAGCCAGTAAGAGAATTGAATTGATGTTGAAGATGTCCTGCCAGACGTGAGTTCGAAGATGCAGTAAACAGGTCAGACCGGCAGCGGGCAAGCTCGACTCCTCCTTTGTGGCACCGATTGCGGTGAATACCACGAGCATTGAATGGAGCCCCGCTGAGCGGTTCGTATCTGGGTCCGCACGGCCATGTGCCAGTGCAACAAGGCCGTCTGTAGATGTGCAGTCTGTTCCGAGTTTTATCGCCGCTTCAAATCACGCGAAGGCAGAATACCGTTGATCAAGGAAAATAACCAAAATCAGAAAAACCCAAAACCATTGAAATATTGTTTGACTATGTGGGAAGTCCCTGTAAAGGAGGAGCCGAAGGCGGGGGACAGCCGCGGAGCTGAGTGCCGCGCCAGCCTGACTCACCCCGTCTAGGCCCGGTCCTTCTTAGAACTGGACTTGTGAATAACACAAAGATCCTAGCGCAGCGTGTTCTTTACGACGAAGTCTTTGATGCGGGCAATCCCGGCCTTGATGGCGTCGTCGGAAGCGGCATAACTGAAACGAATATGCTGACCTTCATTCGGTACCCGGGGTCCGAAATGGATATCGGCCAACACCGCCACGCCGGCTTCAAGTAGCAGGCGCTTACGCAACTCTTCGGAATCAGCACAACCGGTCAAACGACAGACCTCGGTGACATTGGGCCAAGCGTAAAAAGCACCGCCCGGACTCTGACAGCTGATGCCTGGGACTTGGTTGAGCAAACCGACGATGAGATCGCGTCGTTTGTGAAAAATACCATGCATGGTTTGGGCTTGATCGGTCGGGCCATTCAAAGCCTCAACCCCGGCCCATTGGGTGATCTGCGACGCACACGACTCGGTGTTGGTGATCCAGTTGGTGAACAGAGGGGCCAATTTTTTATTGGCGGTAAAGCCCAGGCGCCAGCCCGTCATGGCCCATGTTTTGGAGCAGCCATCGGACAGGATGGTGCGTTCCTGCATGCCCGGCAAGGAAGCAATGGAAGCAAATTCACCGTCATACACCAACTGACCATAAATCTCGTCGGCAAAGATCCAGACTTGCGGATGTTGCCGCAAGATCTCGGCAATCGCCTCCAAATCTTTGCGGGAAATGATGCCGCCTGTCGGGTTGTGCGGCGAATTCAAAATCAGCAACTTGGTGCGCGGCGTGATCTTGTCAGCCAATTCTTGCGGGTCAAAACAGAAGTTACGGTCTTCGCGCAAAAAGATCGGTACGCCGACTGCGCCATTGGCCTTGATTTGGGACTCATAGATCGGGAATCCCGGCACCGGGTAGATCACTTCGTCACCCACACCGTAATCGGTCACCGACAAAATCGAATAGCCGATAAAAGGCTTGGCACCAGCACCGACCACCACATCGTCGGCATCGACCGAGATGCCACGGGTGCGGCTGAAAAAGTCAGCCACCGCCTGGCGCAATTCAGGGATGCCGGCCGAAGGGGTGTAACCGTGTTTGCCCTCGCGAATAGCGTTTACCCCGGCATCTTGGATGTTCAAAGGCGTCGGGAAATCGGGCTGTCCTATGCAAAAAGAGATGATGTCGTGACCTTCACGAATCAGCTTATTAACTTCAGCCAGCACCACAAAGGCGTTTTCGGTCCCCAAATTTTTTGCCCGCTGGCTGGTACTGATCATGAAACATTCCCTACGTCGTGATTGAAAAAATAATAGGCTGAGGCCGAGACATCGGCTTCAGTCATCAGTGAATTTTAAAACCTTTGAAATCACCATCGGCGTGAACCACCCGCCCGCCGATCCTGTGACGCGAGGCAGGGGGGCAGCGCCCCCTGTTGGTGCTTAGAAGCTGCCTGGGTAGGCGCCGCCGTCGGTCAATACGTTCTGACCATTGACGTAGCCGGCGTGCTGACTGCACAAGAAAGCGCAGACCGCGCCGAATTCGGCTGAGGTGCCAAAGCGTTGCGCCGGTATGGTTTTCTTGCGCGCTTCCATGATGGCCTCGATCGGTTGACCTGTCTTCTTGGCTGCGCCAGCCATCGTTCCCTTGAGTCGGTCGGTGTCAAACGCACCGGGCAGCAGGTTGTTGATGGTCACGCCCTGACCCGCGAGTTTGCTGCGGGAGACGCCGGCAACAAAACCGGTCAACCCGCTGCGAGCGCCGTTGGACAGGCCCAAGATATCAATCGGCGCTTTCACTGCGCTCGACGTGATGTTGACAATACGGCCAAAACCGCGGGCCGCCATCCCATCGACCGTGGCTTTGATCAGCTCGATCGGGGTCAGCATATTGGCATCGACCGCCTTGATCCAGGCGTCACGGTCCCAGTCACGGAAATCGCCTGGCGGTGGACCGCCGGCATTGGTAACCACGATGTCGAAATCTTTTCTAACGGAAAACACCGCCGCGCGTCCTTCGACGCTGGTGATATCGGCTGCAACAAACAGCACTTCTGCCGATGCTGGACGTACGGGATCAGCTTTCAGCGTAGCTGCCGCTGCCGCCAACGCTTCAGCGGTGCGCGCCACGATAAGCACATTGACGCCTTCGCGCACCAGCGCCTGCGCGCAACCAAAGCCCAGGCCCTTGCTGGCGCCACACACCAAAGCCCATTTACCGCTAATTCCTAAATCCATAACATTGCCCCAAAGTAGTTCAGGCGGCAATGATACGTGCTTTGGAGATCACCAAGACTAGCCCAACCCCGGGCAAACTTGGCTAGGCTTGATGGGCCCTAGACTCAATGCTAATGGCGGTAGCCGTGGCGGTGGCCGTGGTGTTGGGGGCCACTGCGATAACCAAAGCCAAAATTAACACCTATCGACGGGTAATAAGGGTAATAAACCGGGTAGCTGGGGAAGACCCGGCCGGGAATGAGCACGGTGGGAGATTGCACAATCACCGACTTGGGTGCTATGACCGTGCCGACACCCGACTGCGCCTGTTGAACGACTCCGACTGGCGTGACTTGGAGTTCGATGGTGGGACCCGGATCACTCGGCAGTTGGACGTTGTATTGCTTGCCCGCATAGTCATAGACCACGTTGTAAGCGACGGCTCTGTTTTCGTAAAAATTCTGGCTGAAACAACGCTGAACGCTATGCGACTGCGGCTCGGCCCCACCCTCTACCCGGTCGCCAATGATGGCGCCGCCAACGATACCGATCACCGTGGCTGCGGCTTGGCCTGAACCCGCCCCTACTGCATTGCCCAGTACGCCGCCAGCGATAGTGCCCAGCGCCGCGCCAGCACCCGACTTGGGTGGCTGCACCAGAACTTGCTCGTTAGAGCAGACTTGGCGCGGCACAGCCACTTGTTGAATGATGGGGCTGGAAGAAATCACGCGCCCCGTTTCCTGGGCCAAACCCAGACCAGCGGCCATCAGGCCCAGGGTCAAAACAAACATTTTTTTCATATGCCACACCTTTGTACCGTGATCCCTTGATTAAAGGACGATCAATTGAGACGATAACGAGACGATAACGCGCTGTTGTTTTAAATGGTTGACCGCCCTGGTTTTTAAGCCCTCTTAGCTACCGCACTCAAGACTGAAACATAATCCTACTGCACCCCCCCCATTTTCATTTATTTCACAATCTATCCTGATTCCGTGACTTTATAGTCAAAATAAGTCGATTTCCCTATTGGAATCAACGACTTAGTCCGCATGTATCGTTCACCCTAAAGGTGAGCCCAAACATGACCGAATTTATTATCAAAAAACTGC